>NZ_SCRH01000025.1 GCF_004298145.1 Mycobacterium sp. | reverse complement strand
CCACCATCGAGCCCTGTGGTGATCGCCAGCTCCGGCAGAGCCGGGGCGCAGCGGGTCACCACCATCGAGCCCTGTGGTGATCGCCAGCTCCGGCAGAGCCGGGGCGCAGCGGGTCACCACGTCCTGCCCAGTTAACGACCGGCGGTTCCCGACTCGGCACCCTGCGGCCTAGTCGTAGTAGCGCGCCTCGACCACGTTGCCGTCGGGATCGGCGAAATAGAATCCCTGCGGCGCCCAACCCCGCGCGCCGAAGCTCCGGTTCAATCGCGCGCTGGTATCCACGCCTTCGGCTTGCAGGCGCCGGTCCAGCGCGTCGTACTCGGCCTTGGACAGTGCGAGGCAGACATGGTTGACCCGGTGGCCGGCGCTGCCTTCGACCCGGGTCAAGGTTTCGGTACCCGAAACGTTTTCCGATGGCACCAAATCGATGATCGAGTCCGCACAGATCCGCACGCTCGGGAAAGGCGCGTCGCCGGCCTCGAATTCGGCAAACCGGACCGGCTCCAGCCCGACCACGCGCGTGTAGAAATCCATCGAGAGCCGCGAATTGTTCGTCCAGAGCACGACATGGTCCAACCGCATGAACTCGAGTATTCCGGGGTTCGGGCCTTTTGGTGCCCAAGCGGATGCTATTCGTACAAGCCGTCGGGCCCAGGCCCTTCTCAGTCCGCAACCGTTGTGCTTTGGTGAGACGGTGCCCCCAACCCAACGGTTAGTAGATACCAACGGTGTGCGGCTACGGGTTAGCGAAGCGGGCGATCGCGGCGCACCCGTCGTGATCTTGGCCCACGGCTTTCCCGAACTGGCCTACTCCTGGCGCCACCAGATAGACGTCCTCGCCGAAGCCGGCTATCACGTGCTGGCGCCCGATCAGCGCGGCTACGGCGGTTCGGATCGTCCGGATGCCGTCGAGGCGTACGACATTCACCAGTTGACGGCCGACCTGGTCGGTCTGCTCGACGACGTCGGTGCCGAGCGGGCCGTGTGGATCGGGCACGACTGGGGCGCCGCCGTGGTGTGGAATGCTCCGCTGCTGCACCCGGACCGGGTCGCGGCCGTCGCCGCGCTCAGCGTGCCGGTGACGCCCCGCCCACACCTGGCACCCACCCAGGCGTGGCGCAAGATGTTCGGCGAGAATTTTTTCTACATCCTGTACTTCCAGGAGCCCGGCGTCGCCGACGCCGAATTGAATGCCGATCCCGCACAGGTGATGCGACGCATGATGGGCGGTTTACGGACATCCGGCGACAAGACCGCGGACCTGCGGATGGTGGCCCCGGGACCGGAGGGTTTCCTCGAACGCCTTCCCGAACCCGACGGGCTGCCGGAGTGGATAAGCCAGGACGAGCTCGACCACTACATCGCCGAGTTCTCGCGGACCGGCTTCACCGGCGGCCTGAACTGGTATCGCAACTTCGACCGCAACTGGGAGACCACCCCCGAACTCGACGGCGCCAAGATCCCGGTGCCGTGTCTGTTCATCGGCGGGACGGCCGATCCCGTCCTGTCTTTCACCCGCGCCGACCGCGCTTCAGAGGCGATCTCCGGACCGTACCGGCAGGTGATGATCGACGGCGCCGGGCATTGGCTGCAGCAGGAGCGCCCCGGCGAGGTGAATGCGGCCCTACTGGAATTCGTCAACGGATTGGAGCTTCGATGAGCGTGCCCCTGCGTTTCGGTGTCTTTATCACACCGTTTCACCCTGTCGGTCAATCACCGACGGTGGCACTGGAATACGACATGGAACGCGTCGTGGCACTGGATCGGCTCGGGTTCGACGAAGCGTGGTTCGGCGAGCACCACTCCGGCGGCTACGAGCTGATCGCCTGCCCGGAGGTTTTCATCGCCGCGGCGGCCGAGCGGACCAAACACATCCGGCTGGGCACGGGAGTGGTGTCACTGCCCTATCACCATCCGCTGATGGTGGCCGATCGATGGGTACTGCTGGATCACCTGACCCGCGGCCGGGTCATGTTCGGCGCCGGGCCCGGCGCACTGCCCTCTGATGCCTACATGATGGGCATCGACCCCGTCGAGCAGCGACGGATGATGCAGGAATCCCTCGATGCCATCCTGGCGCTGTTCCGCGCCGCACCCACCGAACGAATCGACCGTCACTCCGATTGGTTCACGCTGCGCGACGCGCAATTGCATATCCGGCCCTACACTTGGCCTTACCCCGAAATCTCCACCGCGGCAATGATTTCACCGTCGGGTCCGCGGTTGGCCGGTGCGCTTGGCACCTCACTGCTATCGCTGTCGATGTCGGTGCCCGGCGGCTACGCGGCGCTGGAGACCACCTGGGACGTGGTCCGCGAACAGGCCGCCAAAGCCGGCCGCGACGAGCCGGACCGCGGCGACTGGCGCGTCCTGAGCATCATGCACATCGCCGACAGCCGTGAGCAGGCCATCGACGATTGCACCTACGGGCTACAGGATTTCGCGAATTACTTCGGCGCCGCCGGGTTCGTCCCGCTGGCCAACACCGTTGAAGGCACCCAGACGCCGCACGAGTTCGTCGCGGACTATGCGGCCAAGGGGAATTGCTGCATCGGCACGCCCGAGGACGCCATCGCCCATATCGAAGACTTGCTCGACCGCTCCGGTGGCTTCGGAACCCTGCTGATGCTCGGCCATGACTGGGCCTCCCCGGAGGCGACGTATCACTGCTATGACCTGATGGCGCGCAAGGTGATTCCGCACTTCAAGCGGCAACTCGAAGCGTCTCGCGCATCCCACGACTGGGCCAGAGGCAAGCGTGACCAATTGATCGGCCGGGCGGGCGAGGCCGTGGTCAAAGCCATCACCGAGCACGTGGATGAACAGAAAGATGCGGTGCACTGATGCGCGCCTCGGTGTTGCGAGACGGTCGCATGGTCTACCGAGACGACGTGCCCGACCCGATACCCGAAGCCGGCCAGGTGCTTGTCGGCGTGCGGGCGTGCGGGATTTGCGGCTCCGATTTGCATTTCGCCGCCCACGGCGCCCAGGTGCTCGAGATGAGCGATCGGGCGGCGGGTGGCACGGGGGGCATGCACATCGACCTGAACCACGACGTCTTCATGGGTCACGAATTCAGCGCCGAGGTACTCGAAGCCGGTCCCGACACCGAGACCCATCCACCGGGCACCCTGGTCACCTCGCTGCCGGTGCTGCTGTCCACCAAGGGCGTCGAGCCGATCGTATACAGCAACAGCACAATTGGCGGCTACTCCGAACGGATGCTGCTGTCGGCGGCGCTGTTGCTGCCCATCCCCAACGGCCTGGACTTCAAACACGCCGCCCTGACCGAACCCATGGCGGTGGGATTGCACGCCGTCAACAAGTCCAACATCTTCCCCGGCGAGACGGCCCTGGTGCTGGGCTGTGGCCCGATCGGGATCGCCATCATCGCCGCCCTTCGGTCGAAGGGGGTCGAAACCATTGTGGCATCGGACTTTTCACCCAAGCGGCGCGAGCTGGCCACCGCGATGGGAGCCCACCAGACGTTGGATCCGGCGCAAGGGTCGCCCTTCGACAGCGTCAAGCCCGCCGTGGTGTTCGAGGCCGTCGGCGTGCCCGGCATCATCGACGACGTGCTGCTTCGGGCGCGCCCCGGCACCCGCCTGGTGGTCGCGGGGGTGTGCATGCAACCCGACACCGTGCACCCCTTTTTCGCGATCGCCAAAGAGATCAACGTGCAATTCGTGCTCGCCTACACCCCCGAGGAGTTCGGCGACTCGTTGCGCGCGCTGGCGGAGGGCGACATCGGCGTCAGCCCGCTGATCACCGGCGAGGTGGGCCTGGATGCCGTCGGCGCGGCGTTCGACGACCTCGCCGACCCGGAGCGGCACTGCAAGGTTCTCGTCACGCCCTGAAAAAGTTGTCGTGTCGTAGGGCTCAGCTATGATCGAACATATGTTCGAGACGCTGTCGGATCCCACCGCCCTGGTGGGGGTGATCGAGTCCACGCATCGGGAGGAATCGGTGCTGGTGGCTCGCCGCCTGGCGGCGGTAGCGGCCTTGCTCCGGCATCGTGTGGCCACCGCGCAGCGGCGCGACCAGGAGTACGCGGCGATCGACGGCTTCGAGCAGACCGCCGCCGAGGTCGCCGCCGCGATGAATCTGTCCCCGATGGGCGCGAGCTTTTGGTGTCGCATGCGGAAGCGCTCGATACCCGGCTGCCCAGGATTGCGGCCCTGCTGGCCGAGGGGAGAACGGACTGGCGCACCGTGCGCCTGATCATCACCCGCACCGACCCGGTCACCAATGCGGAGCTGATCGCCAAGATCGACCAGTCGCTCGCCGCGCGCATCGGTAACTGGCACGGCTGGTCGAGGCAGCGGATCGTCAATGCGGTCGATGCCTCCGTACGGGCCAGCGACCCCGACGCCGCCCGCGAACGCCGGCTTGAGGCCGAAAACGAACGCCACATCGCGATCACCGCCTCAGACAACGGGATGGCCGAGATCAATGGCTCGGTCGCCGCGACGGCCGCGACCGCCTTCGACCGCCGACTCTCCCAGCTCGCCAAGCAGGTGTGCCCCGCCGACCCGCGGACGATGGACCAGCGCCGCGCCGACGCGTTGGCCGCGCTGGCGGAGAACCGCGGTTTGGCGTGCGCCTGTGGGCAACCCGAATGCCCCGCCCGAACGGGCGACCACAACCCCGATCGTGATCGAGCCGGGGCGCAGGTGATCATCAACGTGGTGGCCGGCGAGCAAAGCGTCTATGCCGATGGCGCTGGACCGGGCTATCTGGAGGGCTACGGCGTCATCGACGCCGAACAGGTGCGCCAATTGGCCGCCGCCGCATCGTTACTCGTCGCCAATCCGGTGACGAGTCCGGTCGAGGCGCTGCGCTACCAACCGTCGGCGGCGCTGGAGCGGGCCGTCCGGTGCCGCGATCTCACCTGCCGCTTCCCCGGGTGCAGCCGGCCGGCGGTGGTCTGCGATCTCGACCACACCGTTCCGTTCAACCACCAGGATCCGGCGGCCGGTGGACGGACCATAGCGGAGAATCTCAAATACCTGTGCCGCCAACATCATCGGCTGAAGACATTCGGCGGATGGCACGATGAACAATTGGCTGACGGCACCGTGATCTGGACTTCGCCGACCGGCAGGACGTATCGAACCTCCCCCGCGGGCGCCGATCTGTTTCCCCAGCCGTGCGGTCCGGCGTGCGAGGCGCCGGTGCCCAAACGACGAAGCCGATCGCAACAACGTAGCGCACGAATCACACAGGCGCGCAAACACAATCGCGAGCTACGGCCGATCAACGAAGCCCGGCGCCAGCTGGAACAGGACCGCAAAGACGAGATTGCGGCACGCAAATTCCGAAACCACACGCGCGACATGCTTTTCCTGTTCAAGGGAACACCGAGCACCAGCCCGTACTGCACCTGGGTGAACGATCCCCGGGAACCGGAGGAATTGCCGCCGGATTGGGTGCCCGACGTACCGGCCCTGCAGCCCTTGCCCGACGATCCACCCTTTTGACGCGCCCCCGAGCCGGCTCGATCTTCGCATCACCCTCCCGCCGGGGGTTGATGACCACCGTGCTCGTCATCATGGTGCCTGGTGTCAAACAGTCTGTTACACAGCAGCATTCGCATTGCCAACAGGGCCAACGCCGGCGTCACCGCCCCACAGCGTCGATCCCGCCGCGGCGCACCGGCACAGAAATCCACAACACAGACGGTGTCTCAGCGGTTAGGGTGCCACCCATGCCGGTCGCAACGAACGCCTCAAGCTTTGTCCGCCGATCTACTGCGGTGGCCGCGGCGGGCCTCACCATCGCCACGGCGTCGGCGTGCGACGAGCACAGTCCGTCGCAGCCCGGGGCAAACCCCCGGCAGGTAACGGTTTTGGGTACCGGTCAGGTTCAGGGCGTCCCGGACACCCTGACCGCCGACGTCGGTATCGAATTCACGGCACCCGACGTCACCGCCGCGATGAACCAGACCAACGACCGTCAACAGGCGGTCATCAATGCGCTGGTGGGCGCCGGCATCGACCACAAGGACATCAGCACCACCGAGGTCACCGTGGCGCCGCAATACAACAACCCCGAGCCCAACGGCACGGCCGCCATCACCGGGTACCGCGCCACCAACGCCGTCGCCGTCAAGATCCACCCGCCCGATGCCGCGTCGCGGCTGCTGGCCCTCATCGTCGGCACGGGCGGAGACGCCACCCGGATCAAGTCGGTCCGCTATTCCATCGCCGACGATTCGCAGCTGGTCAAGGATGCCCGGTCGCGGGCGTTCAACGACGCCAAGAGCCGCGCCGAGCAGTACGCCCAGTTGTCCGGGCTCCGGCTGGGCAGGGTGTTGTCCATCTCGGAGGCCACCGGCAACGCGCCACCGGTCGGGGCGCCGCGGGCCATGCCTTCCATGGTCCCGCTGGAACCCGGCCAGCAGACCGTGAACTTCTCGGTCACCGCGGTGTGGGAGCTGGACTGAGCCCGACGAATCGGGGCCCGAACTATTGCTGGTAGACCCGGGGGTCCAGGGTGCCGATGTAGGACAGGTCGCGGTAGCGCTCGTCGTAATCGAGGCCGTAACCCACGACGAAGTCATTGGGAATGTCGAAGCCCACGTAGGCGATGTCGACGTGGGCACCCTTCGCGTCGGGCTTGCGCAACAGCGTGCACACCCGCAGCGACCGCGGATGCCGCGTGGTGAGGTTGCGCAGCAGCCAGGACAGCGTCAGACCCGAGTCGACGACGTCCTCGACGATCAGCACATCGCGGCCCTGGATATCGCGGTCCAGGTCCTTGAGGATCCGCACCACACCTGACGAGGACGTCGACGACCCGTACGAGCTGACGGCCATGAATTCGAATTGGGTTGGCACCGGGATCGCACGGGCCAGGTCGGTGACAAAGATCACAGCGCCCTTCAGCACGGTGATCAGCAGCAGGTCCTGGCCGGTCTCGGCGGCGGCGGCGCGGTAGCTCTCCCCGACTTCCCGGCCGAGTTCGGCGATTCGCGCCTGAATTTGCTCCGCCGTCAGCAGGACAGACTTGATATCCCCGGGGTAGAGCTCCGCGGGCTGAGCGGGGGTGATCGCCGAGGAGATCTGGGCCACGACCACAGAGTGCCACGCCGGCGGGCGAATAACCAACGGCGGCCCGGGTATTGCGTCTAAAGGACCGGCTTTCCGACCGGTTCGCGCCACAGCGTCAAAACGCCGTCGCGACGACCCGCGAATAACCGCTCATCAGGCTGGGCCGAGCCCACCGCCACCCCGCCCTGGCCACGCCAGGCGGTGACAAGGGTGTCCACGCCCCGAATCTGCTTGTCGGTCAGCCCCGTTGCGCCGCCCGCCAGCAGCCAGGCCCGGATCACGCGGCGCCGAACGGGGGCGTCCAGCGTCGCCAGCGCCGGGGCCCGCAGCCCCGACCCCGCCTTGGCCTCGGGCAACGCCCGTGCGGCCAGCGTGTCGATCAACTCGGAGTCCTCCCGTAACGCGGTCGCGGTGCGGGCCAGCGCCTCGGCGACGCCCCCGCCGAGCACGTCCTCCAGCAACGGCAACACCTCGGTACGCAGCCGGGTCCGGGTGAAGCGGCGGTCGCTGTTGTGCGGATCCTGCCACGCCGTCAGTCCCAGCTCCCGGCATGCGTCGTGCGTCACGGCGCGCCTCACCTGCAACAACGGCCGGCACCAGGGCGGATCGTAGGGCCGCATCCCGGCAATCGAGCGCACGCCGGAACCCCGGCCCAGCCCCAACAGCACCGTCTCTGCCTGGTCGTCGAGCGTGTGGCCCAACAGCACCGGGCCGTCGTGGTAGGCGGCCAGCGCGGCGTAGCGGGCAGTGCGCGCCGCCGCTTCGGGACCGCCTTCCGTGCCCACCTGCACCCGAACCACTTGCGCCCCTACACATCCCAGCGCGACGGCGCGCGCCCGGGCGGTTTCGGCGACGTCGGCCGAGTCGGGTTGCAGGCCGTGGTCCACCACCACCGCCGTCGTCGGCCGCAGCTGGGCCGCCACCGCCGTGAGCGCCAACGAATCCGGGCCACCGGAGAGCGCCACGCACCATTGGTCGACGGCGGTCAGATGCGCCTTGATGAACGCCTCGACCGCCGCGCGCAGCCGGCCTACAGCACCCTGTCGATCCATCGCTGGGGTTCTTCGATTTCGATGGGTAGCGGAAGGGTTTCGGGGCCCGCCCAGATGGTGTTGAATCGCGCCATTCCCACCTGGCCCACCACGTGGTCGACGAACGCCTTGCCGCGGGTGTACTGGCTGAGCTTGGCGTCGAGTCCCAGCAGTGCGCGCAGCAAGCGCTGCAGGGGCGGTTGCTTGCGGTGGCGGCGCTCGTCGAAGCGGCGGCGGATGGTGGCCACCGACGGCACCACCATCGGGCCGACGGCATCCATGACGTGGTCGGCGTGGCCCTCCAGCAGCGTGCCCAGCACGAGCAACTGATCCAGGGCCCGCCGCTGGGGCTCGGACTGCACCGCACGCACCAGACCGAGAATCCCCGCCGAGTTGGCGTCGGCTTCCGACGCCGGATTGCCGCGATTGCGCGCGTAGTCGGCGAGCCGGCCCACCATCTCCCCCAGGTCGTCGCCGGTATCGCGGGTGAGCAGGCCCAGCGCCTGCGACATGTAATCGGGCAGCCACGGGTTGGCGGTGAACTGAACCCGGTGGGTGACCTCGTGCACGCAGACCCACAGCCGGAAATCGGACGGCTCGATCCGAAGCTGCCGCTCGACGGCGATGACGTTCGGATACACCAGCAGCAGGCAGCCGGTCCGGGCCCCCTGGTCGGTGGCGAACGGGTCGTATTGGCCGAGAATCCCCGAGGAGACATACGCCAGCACGGCGCCGGTCTGCGCGCCGGTGACCCGGCCCGTGACAAATCCGCGCGGCTTCTCGGCGCCGTTCATCATCACCCGCATCGACTCGGTCGCGGCGGCGATCCACTCCGGGCGGTCGACGATGCGGGCGGCGGGCACGGCGCCATTGGTGACCAGGCCGGTGACGTCACGGACCAGGGGTTCGGCCTTGGCTGCCGCGCCCACGAGTTCGTCGATCACCTGGCGCCGGGTGTAGTCGCTGGACGGCGGGCCCGGCCGGGCAAGCCGCCGGCCGACCGTGGCCGCGAATTGCCAGTCGACCGCGGTGCCCAGAGTCAGCTCCGGCGCCGGCGTCATGAGCACCCGCAGAACCAGAGCCGGGTCGCCAGCGCGTCCATCGCGTTGCGGCCGTTCGGGCCCGCGTCGTTGGAGACGAACGCGAAGGTGAGCACCCGGCCGCTGCGGTCGGTGAGCACCCCGGCCAGTGCGTTGATGTTGGTCAGTGAGCCGGTCTTGGCCCGCAACCAGCCGGCGGGGCCCTGGCTGGTCGAGGCGTCGATGAACCGGTCGCCCAGCGTCCCGCTACCGGCGGCGATCGGAAGCAGATCCAGCAGCGCCCGCAGCGAGGGCTGGTCCGGCCCGGCGGCGGCCTGCAGCACCCCGTCGAGCGTCTTGGCCGTCAGCCGGTCGTCGATCGAAAGCCCACTGGAATCCAGCAGCGCTGCGCCCGCGGTGTCGACGTGTGCGGTGCTCAACCGGTTGGTCACCGCGTCGGCCGCGCCGGCGAAGCTGCGCGGCCGGTTGATCGCGGCCGCCACCTCGCGGGCGATGCATTCGGCCAGCACGTTGTCGGAGTGGTCCATCATCTCGGACAGGCGCTGGACCAACGGCGCTGACTGCACGACGGCCAGCTGGCGCGCTCCGGACGGCGCCGCCGTGATCGTCACGGCGGCGGGATCCAGGCCCAGCGCCTTGGCCAGTTCGCGGCCGGCATCCAGCGCCGGCGTCCGGGACCGTCTGGAGTTGACCGTGGTGGGCTGGATGCGTCCGGCGTCGATCATCACCGACTCGATCGGCGCGATGTCGCCATTGTCGACGTCGGCGGGATCCCAGCCCTGCGCCATCGTCGGCCCGCTGAACGCCGAGGTGTCCACCTGCACCGCGGTCGGGGTCACCCCGCTGCGCCGGATCTGTTCGACGAGGTCGCTGATGCGGGCCGCGCCCCGGTACCAGGTGTCCTGCCCGGGCGGCACCGCGGACAGCACCGGATCGCCGGCGCCCACCAGCACGACGGGACCCTGGGCGTTCTGGCTGCCGGCCACCACCCGTGTGCTGATCCGGGCCTGCCGGTCCAACGTCAGCAGGGCGGCGGCCGCGGTCAACACCTTGTTGGTCGACGCCGGCACCAACGGCATGGCGTCCGCCACCTGCCACAGCTCTTTTCCGGTGATGGCATCGGTGATCCGGCCACCCAACCGGCCCAGGTTGGGGTCACCTACCACCGGCGCCAGCGCGGCGCTCACGCCGGGTCCGCTGGGTAACTCGGCGGTGTCGCTCACCGGGACCATGCCGGGCTTGACCGTGGGCGCGTGCGGAGGCGGGATCGGGGCGCGCGCACTACCCGCGCCGTGCCCGGTCGTGGTGAAAAACGTTGCCGCCACCACCACGGCAGCGACGAACGCCAGCACGCCCAACCCGATGAACACTGGGATGGATTTTTGCCAGCGAGTACGGGCCATCACTCTCCTGACTGTCTCCAACCATTCTGCCGAATCGGCGGCGACGGACTCGACTAGGGTGTAGCAGAGCAAAATTGGCCTGCCCAAAGCAGACACCTTCCCCAAGCAGACACCGTCCCCAACAGATGCCTTCCTGAACAGACGCCTTCCCAAACAGACAAGGAGCCGACGCGGTGGAATTCGACGTAACCATCGAGATCCTGAAGGGCCAGCGGAACAAATACGAGGTCGATCACGAGACCGGACGCTTACGTCTGGACCGCTACCTGTACACCGCGATGGGCTACCCGACCGACTACGGCTTCATCGAGGACACCCTCGGCGAGGACGGCGACCCGCTGGACGCGATGGTGCTGTTGCCGCAATCGGTGTTTCCCGGGGTGATCGTCGAGGCCCGTCCGGTGGGCATGTTCCGGATGACCGACGAAAAAGGCGGCGACGACAAGGTTTTGTGCGTGCCGGCCGGCGACCACCGCTGGGATCACATCCAGGACATCGGCGACGTGCAGGAATTCGAGCTGGACGTGATCAAGCACTTCTTCGTCCACTACAAGGACCTGGAGCCGGGCAAATTCGTCAAGGCGGCGGACTGGGTGGGCCGCGCGGAAGCCGAGGCCGAGATTCAGCGCTCGGTGGAGCGGTTCAAGGCCGAGGGGCACTAGCCCGATGGTGGCGACCCGCTGCGCCCGGCTACGCCGCCCTTGCGATCACCACTAGCCCGAGCGGGTGTTGCGCCGGTTGCGCAGCAGGCTCCAGCCCAGCGCCGCCCCGATGAAGATCATCCCCACCGAGGCGGTGAGCGCCTCGGGGACCTGCAACCGCGGGTCGATGGATCCCAGCATGATCACGGCCAGCGCACCGATCGCCCAGTGCGCGCCGTGCTCCAGGTACACGTACCGGTCCAGGGTTTCCTGCTCGACCAGATAGATGGTGATCGACCGGACGAACATCGAGCCCACCAGGCCCAGCCCCAGCGCGATGATGATCGGGTCCGACGTGATCGCGAAGGCCCCGGTGACCCCGTCGAACGAGAACGCGGCATCGAGAACCTCGAGATAAAGGAACAGGGTGAAACCGGCCCTGCCGACCGCCTCACCGGCCGTCATGTCCTCGACGCCGGCCGGCCGAAACGCGCGGCTCAAACCGTTGACCACCAGGTACGTCACCATGCCCAGCATTCCGGCGGTCAGCACGGTGGCGCGCTCGTCGACCGAATGCGTCAAGCGCGAGCCGACCAGCACCAGCGCGCCGCCGGCCACCACCACCGGCACCTGACCAAGCCGCCCGATGCGGGCGAAGGGGACCTCAATCCACTCGAGCCACTTGATATCTCGGTCGTGGAAGATGAAATCCAGGAACAGCATCAGCAGAAACATCCCGCCGAACGCCGCAATCTGCGGATGGGCGGAGGCGATCATTTTCTCGTAACTCGGCGAGCCGTCCGGAAACTCCAGCGCGCCGTGCGGCGGCGGATGCAGCGCCAGTTCCATCGCGTGAACGGGCCCTATCCCCGCGGTCACCCACACGATGAGCAACGGGAACAACAGGCGCATCCCGAACACCGCGATGACGATCCCGACGGTCAAAAACATCTGCCGCCAAAAGGGGCTCATCCGCTTCAGGATCGTGGCGTTGATGATGGCGTTGTCGAACGACAGCGACACCTCGAGGACGGCCAACACCAGCAGCAGAAAAAGGCCCTCGAGCCCGCCGTGCGCATACCCCAGCGCAAGGGCCGCCACCGAGAGCAACAGGGAGATGCCGAAGACGCGGTAGGCGGCCATGGGTCCTTTCCGACAGCCGCTCACATTAGCGAACCTGATCGCGACGCCGGGCGAGCGGTACGGACACTTACTATTTTCAAGTTGTGGCGATACATCGGCGCGGTCCGCTGAAAGCGCTGCCCCGATGACCGAAATCAGTGCCTCACAGGGGCCGGTGGCGCGCGGCAGCATGGCCCGGGTCGGCACCGCCACCGCCGTCACCGCAGTGTGTGGCTACGGGGTGATCTATCTGGCGGCCCGCGACCTGGCGCCGAGTGGCTTCTCGGTGTTCGGGGTGTTCTGGGGCGCCTTCGGACTGGTCAGCGGGGCCGCATTCGGCCTGCTCCAAGAAACCACCCGCGAGGTCCGCGCTTGCTCCGTTGGGGGGCCCTACCTCGACGTCGCCCCGGCCAAGCGCACCCACCCGCTGCGGGTCGCCATTCTGATCGGCGTGACCGCGGCCGTCGTGATCGCCGCGACCGCACCGTTGTGGAGCGCACGGGTATTCGTCGAGGCGCGCTGGCTGTCGGTGGCACTGCTCAGCGTGGGGCTGGCCGGCTTCTGTGTGCACACCACCCTGCTGGGCATGCTCGCCGGCATCAACCAGTGGACTCAATACGGGGCGCTGATGGTGACCGACGCGGTCATCCGGGTCACGATCGCCGCGGCCACCGTGGTGCTCGGCTGGCATCTGACCGGCTTCCTATGGGCGACGGTCGGGGGCGCGGTCGCCTGGCTGATCTTGCTGTTCGCCTCGCCCGCCACCCGGGCCGCCGCCCGCCTGCTCACCCCGGGCGGCACCGCGACCTTCCTGCGGGGCGCCGCGCATTCGATCACCGCGGCCGGCGCCAGCGCCATCCTGGTGATGGGTTTTCCGGTGCTGCTGAAGCTGACCAGCGCCGAGCTCGGCGCCGAGGGCGGGGTGATCATCCTGGCCGTCACGTTGACCCGTGCGCCACTGCTGGTGCCGCTGACGGCCATGCAGGGCAACCTGATCGCGCATTTCGTCGACGAACGTAGCGACCGGGTTCGTGCGCTGATCGCCCCGGCCGGGATCGTCGCGGCGATCGGTGCGGTCGGGGTGCTGGCCGCGGGCGCGGTGGGCCCCTGGCTGTTGCGGGTCGCCTTCGGGCCGCAGTACCACGCCAGCAGCGCCCTGCTGGCGTGGCTGACCGGGGCCGCGATCGCGATCGCCATGCTGACGCTGACCGGCGCCGCCACGGTGGCCGCCGCGCTGCACCGTGCCTACTCGCTGGGTTGGGTGGGCGCCACGGTCGCGTCGGGTTTGCTGCTGTTGCTGCCGCTGTCCCTGCAGACCCGAACCGTGGTCGGCTTGTTGTGCGGACCGCTGGTGGGAATCGGTGTCCATCTGGTGGCGCTGTCGCGTGCCGGACGCGCAACGCGCTGATCTGGCCTGCACCAGCGTGTACCTTGTGGGCTTAGATGGGTACGGAAACGCAATATTCGGGCGTCTGGGTCGTCATTCCCGCCTTCAACGAAGCAGCTGTCATCGCCGAGGTGATAGCCGATGTGCGCTCGGTATTCGACCACGTCGTCTGCGTGGACGACGGCAGCGCCGACGGCACCGGTGAGATCGCCCGGCGGGCTGGAGCCCACCTGGTTCGGCATCCCATCAACCTCGGGCAGGGCGCGGCCATCCAGACCGGCGTCGAGTACGCCCGCAAGCAGCCCGGGGCCGAAATCTTCGCCACGTTCGACGCCGACGGCCAGCATCGTGTCAAAGACCTGGCCGCGATGGTCGACAGGCTGCTCGCCGGGGACGTCGACGTGGTCATCGGGACCCGGTTCGGCGCCCAGCGGGTCGCCCGGCCTCCGCTGGTGAAACGGATCGTGCTGCAGACCGCCGCGCGGTTGAGCCGGCGCGGTCGCCGGCTCGGCCTGACCGACACCAACAATGGGCTGCGGGTGTTCAACAAGAAGGTCGCCGACGGGCTGGACATCACGATGAGCGGCATGAGCCACGCCAACGAGTTCGTCATGTTGATCGACGAAAACCATTGGCGCGTCGCCGAGGAACCGGTCGAGGTGCTCTACACCGAATACTCGAGATCGAAGGGGCAGCCCTTGCTCAACGGCGTCAACATCATTTTCGACGGGTTCCTGCGCGGTCGGGTTCCAAAATGAGCCGAGATGAAAGGGCCGGACGATGAACTGGATCCAGGTGCTGCTGATCGGATCGATCATCGCGTTGCTGGTCTATCTGCTGCGGTCGCGCCGCAACGCGCGGTCGCGGGCCTGGGTCAAGGTCGGCTATGTGGTGTTCGTGCTGGCCGGCGTCTACGCCGTACTGCGCCCCGACGACACCACCGTCGTGGCGCAGTGGTTCGGGGTACGCCGCGGCACCGACCTGATGCTCTACGCACTGGTCATGGCGTTCTGTTTCACCACGCTCAGTACGTACATGCGGTTCAAGGACTTAGAGCTGCGCTACGCGCGCCTGGCACGGGCGGTCGCGATGGATTCCGCGCAGGCGCCCGAGTAGCGTCCGCTCACGCGCCGAACGGCATCAGCTCAGATGCCGGAAGTAGTCCACCGTGCGGCGCACACCATCGACCAGCTCGACCTTCGGGCGCCAGCCCAAAACCTTTGCGGCTGAACCGATGTCGAGGCAGGACCGCTTGAGGTCACCGAGACGCGGTGGCGCAAACTCCGGGTCGTCGGGCCCCCCGACGGCGGCCGCCACCGCCGAATGCAGTTGCCGGTCCGAGGTTTCGACCCCGGTGCCGATGTTGAAGCGCTGCCCGCCGCCGGCATCCCCGGACGCCTTGACGAACGCGTCCACCACGTCGTCGACGAAAACGTAGTCGCGGGTGTTGCTGCCGTCGCCGAAAACCTTGGTGGGCTTACCCGATAGCAGCGCCTGGGCGAAGATCGCCACCACACCGGCTTCACCGTGCGGATCCTGACGGGGCCCGTAGACGTTGGCCGGCGCAATGTGCGAGCAGTCCAGGCCGTACAGGTGGCGGAAGGTGTTCAGGTAGATCTCGCCGGCCACCTTCCCGGCGGCATAGGGCGAAGCAGGATCGGTGGGGGCGTCCTCACTGGTCGGGTACCGCGGCGGGATGCCGTAAATGGATCCGCCCGAGGAGGTGTGCACGACCTTGCGCACCCCCGCCCTGCGCGAGGCTTCCGCCAGGCGCACCGTGCCGATGACGTTGACCGAGGCGTCGAACTGCGGGTCGGCCACCGAATGCCGCACGTCGATCTGGGCGGCGAGGTGAAACACCACCTCCGGACGATGCTCGTCGAGGATGGCCTCCAGATCGGCGGTCACGATGTCGGCCTCGACGAAGACATGCGCCGGGTTACCCGCCAGGTGCTCGAGGTTGCTCGCGCGGCCGGACGCGAAGTTGTCCAGCCCCACCACCGCATGGCCGTCGGCCAACAGACGGTCGACTAGCGTCGAGCCGATGAATCCGGCCGCCCCGGTAACCAGTGCACGCACCGGCCCACCATACATAGCGTCCGTGGCCGCCGCGCTCATCGCGGTACAGCTGGCGGTGCGCGCGGCGCTGGCGTTCGGTGGCTACTTCTATTGGGACGACCTGATTCTGATCGGCAAGGCCGGCACGCACAATCTGCTGGCGCCGTCGTATCTGTTCCACGATCACGACGGGCACGTCATGCCGGGGGCATTCCTGCTGGCGGGCACCATCATCCGGCTGGCGCCGCTGGATTGGACCTGGCCGGCGATCAGCCTGGTAGTGCTGCAACTGCTGGCGTCGTTGGCGTTGTTGCGCGCGCTGTACGTCATCCTCGGCTGGCGACCGGTGCTGCTGATCCCGCTCACGTTCGCGTTGTTCACCCCGCTGGCCGTGCCCGGATTCGCCTGGTGGGCGGCGGCGCTCAACTCGCTGCCGATGCTGGCGGCGCTGGCGTGGGTGTGCGCCGACGCCATTCTGCTGGTGCGCACGGGCAATCGGCGCTACGCGGTGACCGGGGTGCTGGTCTACTTCGGTGGGCTGCTGTTCTTCGAGAAGGCCGCGGTGATCCCGTTCGTCGCGTTCGCGGTGGCAGCGCTGCTGTGCCACGCGCGCGGTGACGGGAGCCTGCGGTCGGCGCTGGCGACGGTGTGGCGGGCCGGGGCGCGGTTGTGGATCGCGGCGCTGGCGCTCACCGCCGCCTGGGTGGCGCTCTATCTGGCCGTGGTCAATCAGCAGCGGTGGAGTTCCGACCTGTCGATGACGGGGCGTCTGCTGGTGCGATCGATCACGCACGGCATCGTGCCGGGGCTGGCCGGCGGGCCGTGGCACTGGGACCGCTGGGCGCCGGCCTCACCGTGGGCGATACCCCCGCCGTCGGTGCTGGCGCTGGGCGCTCTGGCGCTGGCCGGCGCGCTGGCGGTGTCGCTGGTTCGCAAGGAACGCATCGGGCCGATCTGGCTGACCGCCGCCGGCTACGCCGTGGCCTGCCAGGTGCCGATCTATCTGATGCGCTCGTCGAAGCAGACCGCGCTGGAACTCGCGCAGACGCTGCGCTATTTCCCGGATCTCGTCGTCGTGCTGACGCTGCTGGCCGCGGTGGCGCTGAGCGCCCCGAACCGGCAAACCGCGCCGCGCTGGCTCGGCCCTTCGCCGAAACGCACCGCGGCGACCGTCGGTTTGGCGGTGTTGTTCGTCGCCAGCAGCCTGTACTCGACGGCGACGTTTTTGACCAGCTGGCGCGACAACCCGGCCCAGCCCTATCTGCGAAACGCCCGGGCCTCTCTGGCCGCGGCCCATGCGGCCTCGGATGCACCGCTGCTGGATCAGGAGGCCGATCCGCTGGTGCTGCAACGGGTGGCCGCGCCGGAGAACCTGGCCAGCCACATGTTCGCACTGCTGCGGGATAGACCCGAATTCGCGCCCGCGACAACGCAATTGCGCATGCTGGACAGCTCCGGCCAGTTAGTCAAGGCGCGGGTGACCTGGGTTCGTACCATCGCGCCGGGACCGACGCCGCGGTGCGGCTATTTCGCGCAACCGGACAAACCGGCGCGCCTGGTCCTCGACGGGCCCCTGCTGCCCGCCGACTGGACCGTCGAACTGAACTACCTGGCCAACAGCGACGGATCGATGACGTTGTCGATGACGCAGGGGCCCGAGGTCAAAGTGCCGGTGCATCCGGGACTCAACCGGGTGTTCGCGCGCCTGCCCGGCGCCGGGGACGCGATCACCGTGCGGGCCAACACCGCCGCGCTGGCGTTGTGCATCGCGTCGGGTCCGGTGGGGTTTCTGGCCCCGGCCTGAGCCGGAAGATGTGCTGACCAAAAATATGGAGCCGCCTGGGGGAATCGAACCCCCGACCTATTCATTACGAGTGAATCGCTCTACCGACTGAGCTAAGGCGGCATACCCTCGCGCCGGGCGGCACGAGTCTACGGCAGGCGGGCGGGCACCACGAAATCAGTCGCGCGGTTCCTGGACGCGCAGTTCCTGACCGATCGTGGCGACCATGGCGTCGACGGCGAACTTGGGCTTGACGTTGATCGCCAGCGCCTCTCGGCACTCGAGGACCGCCTCGATACAGCGCAGCAGCCGATCGGGCGGCGCATGGGCGGCCAGCGCGGCGACCCGGTCGGCCATATCCGGATGGTTGGCCCGCACCGCCCCGGGTGACCCGCCCGAGGCGGAGGCCATGAGCGCATCCCGGAAATAGGTCGCCAAGTCGATCAGCGCCCGGTCCAGCGCATCACGCGAGGCCCGGGTCTGACGCGACTTCTGCCGCCGCTCAAGGTCTTTGATCGCCCCGGCCGCGCCGCGCATCGCTCCCGCGGTGCCCTTGCCGGTGCCGCCGGCGCCGAGGGCCGTGCGCAGCTCCTCGGTCTCGGCCACGGCGCGGTCCGCGGTCAGCACCACGGCCTCGGCTTCGGCGGCGGCCACCAACTCTTCGGCGGCGGCGTAGGCCCGCGCCGGGGTCGCGGCGTCGCGCACCAGCGTGAGCGACCGCTCCCGGCGAGCCCGGGCCTCCGGGTCGGTGGCCAGCCGGCGCGCCCGGCCCACGTGGCCACCGCTGACCGACGCCGCCCAGGCCGCGGTTTCGGGAGTCAAGCCGTCGCTGTCGACCAGAACGCGCGCGATCGCCTCGGTCGGCGGGGTCACCAGCGCGACGTGCCGGCACCGGGACCGCAACGTGATGGCGATGTCCTCGGGGTCCACCGACGGCGCGCACAGCAGGAACACCGTCGACGGCGGCGGTTCCTCGACGACCTTCAGCAGCGCGTTGGCGGCCCCTTCGGTCAGCCGGTCGGCGTCTTCGATCACCACGATCTGCCGGTGGCCGGTGGCCGGGCGCCGCGATGCGATCTGCACGATCGCGCGCATCTCGTCCACGCCGATGGACAGGCCTTCCGGAATCACCCGGCGCACGTCGGCGTGGGTGCCGGCCATGGTCGTCGTGCACGCGTGGCAGCGCCCGCATCCCGGGCCCCCGCCGTCAACGGCAGAGGTGCATTGCAGCGCGGCCGCGAAGCACAGCGCCGCCACCGAACGCCCCGAACCCGGCGGACCGGTGATCAGCCAGGCGTGTGTCATAGTCCCGGCGCCCGCATCGCTGTGGGCTGGGTCACCACGGGAGGCCATCGCGGCGGCAAGCAGCTCCGCCGTCACCGTGTCTTGGCCCACCAGCCGCGCGAACACCCCGGACATCATCGGTAACAGTAGACAGCGGGGCCGACAGATACCGATCGGCTACCGTACCGGGACCATTCCGTGATCTTCGCGGTCGTCAGCGCCGCCCGAGATCGGTATTAAGTTTCCGGGAGGTCACCGCCGCCCGATACGGTGGGTTGGTGACAACGGCGACGGCACTACCGGGGCGGATCAGCGCATTCGTCCGCTGGGTGGTGCGTACGCCGTGGCCGCTGTTCACGCTGAGCATGGTGCAGGCCGACATCATCGGCGCGCTGTTCGTGCTCGGCTTCCTGCGTTACGCCCTGCCGCCCGAGGACCGCATCCAACTACAGGACCTGCCGGTGCTGAACCTGGCGATTTTCGCCAGCGCCCTGGTCGTGCTCTTCCTGGCCGCCTCGGCGGTGAGCCTGAAGCTGCTGGTGCCGGTCTTCCGGTGGCAGCGCCGCGACAATCTGCTGGCCGAGACCGACCCGGCCGCCACCGAACTGGCCCGCAGCCGCGCGCTGCGGATGCCGTTCTACCGCACGCTGATCAGCATGGTGATCTGGTGCATCGGGGGCGTGGTGTTCATCATCGCCAGCTGGTCGGTGGCCCGGTTCGCCGCGCCCGTGGTGGCCGTCGCCACCGGCCTGGGCGCGGCGGCCACCGCGATCATCGGCTACCTGCAGTCCGAGCGGGTGCTGCGGCCGGTGGCCGTCGCCGCCCTGCGCAGCGGGGTACCCGAGAACGTCAAGGCGCCGGGCGTCATCCTGCGGCAGATCCTGACCTGGATGCTGTCCACCGCCGTGCCGGTGCTGGCGATCGTGCTGGCGGTGGTGGCCGACAAAACCTCCCTGCTGCACGCCACGCCGGAGAAGCTGTTCACCCCGATCCTGTTGCTGGCGGTGGCGGCACTGGGCATCGGCCTGGTGAGCACGCTGCTGGTGGCGATGTCGATCGCCGACCCGCTGCGCCAGCTGCGCTGGGCGCTCTCTGAGGTGCAGCGCGGAAACTACAACGCGCACATGCAGATCTACGACGCCAGCGAGCTGGGCCTGCTGCAGGCCGGGTTCAACGACATGGTGCGTGACCTGTCCGAGCGGCAGCGGCTGCGTGACCTGTTCGGTCGCTACGTCGGGGAAGACGTGGCCCGCCGGGCGTTGGAGCGCGGCACCGAGCTGGGCGGCCAGGAGCGCGACGTCGCGGTGCTGTTCGTGGACCTGGTCGGCTCCACCCAGCTGGCCTCGACCCGGCCGCCCGCCGAGGTGGTCCACCTGCTCAACGAGTTCTTCCGGGTGGTGGTGGAAACCGTTGGCCGCCATGGTGGTTTCGTCAACAAATTCCAGGGTGACGCCGCGCTGGCCATCTTCGGCGCGCCGATCGAACACCCCGACTCACCCGGCGGTGCGCTGGCCGCCGCGCGGGAATTGCACGACGAGTTGCTCCCGGTGATCGGTTCGGCGGAGTTCGGCATCGGGGTGTCGTCCGGTCGGGCCATCGCGGGCCACATCGGCGCGCAGGCCCGCTTCGAGTACACGGTGATCGGCGACCCGGTCAACGAGGCCGCCCGGCTGACCGAGCTGGCCAAACTCGAGCCCGGCCACGTGCTCGCGTCGGCGATCGCGGTCAGCGGCGCGCTGGACGCCGAAGCACTGTGCTGGGATGTCGGCGAGGTGGTCGAGCTGCGCGGCCGCAGGGCGCCGACCCAGCTGGCCCGGCCGGTGACGCTGGCCGCCCCGGAAGACGTTGAATCCCAAGAGGTTTCCAGCGAGGTACGCAGCTAGCTGCGTTTGGCGGTCCTTTTTGCCGCCGACTTCTTGGCCGGGGCCTTGCGGGCGGCCTTCTTGGCGGGACGCTTCGCCGGACCGCGAGCCCGGCGGTCGGCCAGCAGTTCGGCGGCACGCTCGTCGGTGATCGATAGCACGTCGTCGCCCTTGCGCAGGCTCGCGTTCGTCTCGCCGTCGGTGACGTACGGACCGAAGCGGCCGTCCTTGATCACCATCGGCTTGCCCGTCGCCGGATCGGCGCCCAGCTCACGCAGCGGCGGCGCGGCAGCGCCTTGACGGCCGCGGCGTTTGGGCTCGGCGTAGACCTTCAACGCCTCCTCGAGGGTGATGTCGAACATCTGCTCCTCGGTCGCCAGCGAGCGAGAATCGGTGCCGCGCTTCAGGTATGGGCCGTAGCGGCCGTTCTGCGCGGTGATCTCCTCGCCGGAGCCGGGGTCGACACCGACCACCCGGGGCAGGGAGAGCAGCCGCAGCGCATCCTCGAGTGTGACTGTCTGCAAGTCCATGGTGCGCAACAGCGAACCGGTGCGGGGCTTGGGACCGGTGGGCTTCTTGCCCTTCTTCGCCGGGGCGGCGCTGCCGCCGTCGTCCCCGGGCGGCGGCTCCGGCAGGACCTCGGAAACGTATGGCCCGTACCGGCCGTCCTTGGCGACGATCTCGTGGCCCGTTGCCGGGTCCACCCCCAGCGTGCGTCCCTCTTGCGGCGTAGCGAACAGCTGCTCGGCCAGCTCCAGGGTCAGCTCGTCGGGGGTCAGCGAGTCGTTGAGGTTGGCCCGTTGCGGCGTGCGCTCGCCGTCGTCGCCGGTCACCATGCGCTCCAGGTACGGCCCGTTCTTGCCCACCCGGACGTAGACGGGACGCCCCTGCTCGTCGTCAAAGAGCCTGATGGAGTTGACTTCTCGAGCGTCAATGCCTTCCAGGTTGACGCCGACGAGCTTCTTCAGGCCACCGGAGCGGGCCACCGAGTCGGCCACCCCGTGCTCGCCGCCGAAGTAGAAGTTGTTGAGCCAGTCGGTGCGCCGCTCCTGACCCGAGGCGATCGCATCGAGCTCGTCTTCCATCGCGGCGGTGAAGTCGTAGTCGACGAGCCGGCCGAAATGCTGTTCCAGCAAACCGGTTACGGCGAACGCGACCCAGGAGGGCACCAGGGCGCTGCCCTTCTTGTGCACGTAGCCACGGTCCTGGATGGTCTTGATGATCGACGAATACGTCGACGGGCGGCCGATGCCCAGCTCCTCGAGCGCCTTGACCAACGACGCCTCGGTGTAGCGCGCCGGCGGGTTGGTGGCGTGGCCGTCGGGCCTGAGTTCGATGGCGTCCAGCCGCTGGCCCTGGGTCAGCTGCGGCAGCCGGCTCTCGGCGTCGTCGGCCTCGCCGCCGGCCAACTCGTCCACCGTCTCCACGTAGGCCTTCAGGAAGCCCGCGAACGTGATGGTGCGGCCGCTGGCCGAGAACAGCACTTGCCGTTCTCCGGCCGGCCCGCCGGCCGTGCCGCCGATCCGCAGGCTCAGCGTGGTGCCGCGCGCGTCGGCCATCTGCGAGGCCACCGTGCGCTGCCAGATCAGCTCATAGAGCCGGAATTCGTCGCCGTCGAGCTCGCGGCGCACCGCGTCCGGCGTGGCGAACGTCTCGCCGGCGGGCCGGATCGCCTCGTGCGCCTCCTGGGCGTTCTTCACCTTGCGGGTGTACTGACGCGGGGACGGCGAGACGTACTCCTCGCCGTAGAGCTGACGCGCCTGGGTGCGCGCGGCGCTGATCGCCGACTGCGACAGCGTGGTCGAGTCGGTGCGCATATAGGTGATGTAGCCGTTTTCGTAGAGCCGCTGGGCGATGCTCATGGTGCGCTCCGACGAGAACCGCAACTTGCGGCCGGCTTCCTGCTGCAGCGTCGACGTCATGAACGGCGCGTACGGCCGCCGCGTGTACGGCTTTTCCTCCACCGACGCGACGGACAGGTGGGCGCCGCGCAGCCCGGCGGCCAACTGCGTCGCGCTTGCTTCGTCGAGGATGGTGACCTCGTCGGCCTTGCGCAGCTGCCCCAGCGAGTCGAAATCGCGGCCCGCGGCCACCCGCAGGCCGTCGACGTTGGTCAAGCGGGCGGTGAAGGTGGGCGGCGACGCCTGCGGGTCCGACACGCTGGCGTCCAGCTGCGCCACGATGTCCCAGTAGGACGCGCTACGGAACGCCATACGGTCGCGTTCGCGCTGCACGATGATCCGGGTGGCCACCGACTGGACCCGGCCCGCCGACAGCTTGGGCGCGACCTTCTTCCACAGCACCGGGCTGACCTCGTACCCGTACAGGCGGTCCAGGATGCGGCGGGTCTCCTGCGCGTCGACCAGATCGATGTCGAGGTCGCGCGGATTTTCGGCCGCCTCCAGGATCGCCGGCTCGGTGATCTCGTGGAACACCATCCGCTTGACCGGAATGTTGGGCTTGAGCGTTTCCAGCAGGTGCCAGGCGATGGCTTCACCCTCGCGGTCACCATCCGTGGCCAGATAGAGCTCGTCGACGTCTTTGAGCAGGCCCTTGAGCTCGCTGACGGTGCTCTTCTTCTCCGGGCTGATGATGTAGAGCGGTTCGAAGTCCGCGTCGACGTTGACACCGAGCCGGGCCCACGGCTCGGACTTGAATTTCGCCGGCACGTCGGCCGCCGCCCGGGGCAGGTCGCGGATATGGCCGCGCGACGACTCGACGATGTAGCTGGAGCCCAGGTAGCCGGCCAGTTTGCGCGCCTTGGTAGGCGACTCGACAATCACGAGTCGCCGGCGGCTACCGTGGCCGCCGCCGGCGCTGTCCTTCAGTTTCGGGTCAGCCAACTGCCCTTACGCTCCATCCCTGATTGGTCCCCCCTGCGAGACCACCTGCAGGAAGAATGACAGGTCGACTTCGAAAATTCCGGTGAAATTCAGGTACGCGACTGTTCCTTCGCCCTGCGGCACCTGACAATTTCGCACCCTCGGGCGGGCCTACGCAAACCGACGCTCGAGAACGCGGGGCAAATTCGTCCGTTGCCCCCCGGCTAAACCCGCGGCCACCGGGACAGCGCCTCGGCGCTGTCGGGCGCCTCTCCCACGTTCTCTACCAGGCGCGATAGCCTCCGGCGGCCGCTGATCCGAAGCGCCGGCCGACCGCCGCGGGTGCCGATCAAGGTCGGGGCGATCCCGACGCGCATCAAAGCCGACGCCAGCGGCGAGTGAGTGTCCGGCGCGTGCGGGTCCAGCGCCAGCAGGTAATGCTCGCCCTCCGGGTTGCCGGCCGCCAGCGTCCACGCCCGCAGCTCGCGCGGCCCGGGCAGCCAGCGCGGTGGCACGGTCTTGACCGCGCCGCGGGTCCATTCGGCCGCCAGCGTGCTCAGCGAGGCATCCACCGCGGTCCGCACCAGCGGGGTGTCTTCGTCGGTCCGGCTGATCTCAGCCACCAGCCCCGCCTCGCGCATCATGTCCGCCAGCGCGGCGGCCCGCCATACGTGGTCGACGACCACCGACAGACGGGCGCCGTGGGCCTCCGGACCGCCAACGGTGACGATCTGCCCCGACGCCGCCAGCACCCCGGAAAGATCGGGGACCGCGGGCGGCACCGACTCCGCTGTAAAGAAGGAAAGCTGGCTCACGTCATCCGACAGTAGGCCCTCCCGCCCATCCACGCCTTGAGGCAACCGGCGCGGCGGCGGCGTGCACCCGGGTGGCGCAATGAAAGCCGATAAAAAGAGGAAACCCCCCGGCTGGGCCCGCTGGGCGGGACGGCACGGGGGGTATCCGTTTCAGGTCTGCTCTTCTCTACAGGGAGCGGACTCCGGTGGCCTGGGGGCCCTTAGGGCTGTGGCCGATTTCGAACTCGACCTTCTGGTTTTCTTCGAGGGTGCGGAAGCCCGAACCCTGGATCTCCGTGTAGTGGACAAACACATCCGCGGAACCGTCTTCCGGGGCAATGAACCCGAAGCCCTTCTCCGCGTTGAACCACTTCACAGTTCCCTGTGGCATTTCTCGATCTTTCCTTTTCTTCTGGGTGCGGGGCATCGCCTTTCGATGCCCCGGGCCTGGTACGACCGCCATACCTCGCTGAGTCGCCGGAACTTCACCCGACCGATTAACCTCGCAGGAACCGCGGCCGCAACGTCGATCCTGCGAAAGTTTGACACGAACACAGAAGCTGCGACCGCAAATAGTCAACCATGTTCATCGCGTCGGCGACAGACTTGTGTGTTTGCCCGATTCGAAGAGCGATTCGATGAGCGATGCCGAGCGGGGTGAGATGGCGAGTTTCGGCAGTGAGCTGCTCGCCGCCGCGCTCGCCGGAACCGCGACGGACGAGCACCCGCTCCGCCACGTCGCCGAGCTGCCGCCGCGTAGCGGCCGGCCGCACGATTGGCCGGCGTGGGCCGAACCCGACGTGGTCAAGGCGTTCGCCGACCGGGGGATCGACTCACCGTGGTCGCATCAGTTCGCGGCCGCGGACTTGGCCCACGCGGGCCGTCACGTGGTGGTGAGCACCGGCACCGCGTCGGGCAAGTCACTGGCCTATCAACTTCCCGTCCTCAACGCGTTGGCGACCGATCCGCGCGCCCGGGTGCTTTACCTGTCGCCGACCAAGGCCCTGGGCCACGACCAGTTGCGTGCCGCGCACGCACTGACCGCGGCGATTCCGCGGCTGCATGACATCGCACCCACCGCCTACGACGGCGACAGCCCCGCCGAAGTGCGCCGATTCGCCCGCGAACGCTCCCGCTGGTTGTTCTCCAACCCCGACATGATCCATTTGTCGATACTGCGCAACCATGCCCGCTGGGCCGTCCTGTTGCGTGGTCTTCGATTCGTGGTCGTCGACGAATGTCATTACTACCGTGGGGTGTTCGGCTCCAATGTGGCGATGGTGCTGCGGCGCTTGCTGCGGTTGTGCGCCCGCTATTCGAGTTCGCCGACGGTGATCTTCGCCAGCGCGACAACCGATTCCCCGGGTGCGACGGCCGCCGAGCTCATCGGGCTTCCGGTTCAGGAAGTCACCAAAGACGGTTCACCCCAAGGGGCGCGGACCGTGGCCTTGTGGGAGCCCGCGCTACGGGCCGACCTGCTCGGCGAGAACGGCGCACCGGTGCGCCGTTCGGCGGGTGCGGAGGCGGCGCGCGTCATGGCCGACCTGATCGCCGAGGGAGCCCAGACCCTGACCTTCGTACGGTCGCGCCGCGCAGCGGAATTGACCGCACTGGGCGCACAGGCAAGGTTGGACGACATCGCTCCGGAGCTTTCCCGAACGGTGGCCTCGTATCGGGCCGGCTATCTCGCCGAGGACCGCACCGCGCTGGAGCGCGCCCTGGCCGAGGGCCGGCTGCGAGGCCTGGCCACCACCAATGCGCTCGAGTTGGGGGTGGACATCGCCGGGCTGGACGCGGTGGTGCTCGCCGGCTTTCCCGGCACCGTCGCCTCGTTCTGGCAGCAGGCCGGCCGGTCCGGGCGGCGCGGCCAGGGGGCGCTGGTGGTGCTGATCGCCCGTGACGACCCGCTGGATACGTATCTGGTGCACAACCCCGCCGCGCTGCTGGACAAGCCGGTCGAGCGGGTCGTCATCGACCCGGGCAACCCCTACATTCTGGGCCCGCAACTGCTCTGCGCGGCAACCGAACTGCCGCTGGACGAGGCCGAGGTGCGCGAACTCGACGCCACCGAAGTGGCGGACGGCCTGGTCGATGACGGGTTGCTGCGGCGGCGAAGTGGAAAGTACTTCCCGGTGCCGGGCCTCGAACCGCATGCCGCGGTGGACATCCGGGGCTCGGCGGGCGGCCAGATCGTCATCGTCCAGGGCGATACCGGGCGGCTGCTGGGCAGCGTCGGCGTGGGCCAGGCGCCGGTTTCGGTGCACCCCGGAGCGGTGTATCTGCATCAGGGCGACAGCTACGTGGTGGACTCCCTGGACACCGAGGAGGGCATCGCCTTCGTCCACGCCGAGGATCCCGGTTATGCGACATTCGCACGTGAAATCACCGACATCGCGCTCACCGGCACCGGTGAGCGCTTGGCCTTCGGGCCGGTCACGCTGGGCCTGGTCCCCGTCCGGGTCACGCACCGGGTGGTGGGATATCTGCGCCGCCGGCTCTCCGGGGAGGTGATCGACTTCATCGAATTGGACATGGGAGAGCACACGCTGTCCACCACCGCGGTGATGTACACCGTCACCGAGGATGCGTTGCTGCACAAGGGGATTGACGGACCACGGATTCCCGGGTCCTTGCATGCAGCCGAGCATGCGGCGATCGGGCTGCTGCCGTTGGTCGCCAGCTGCGACCGCGGGGACATCGGCGGCTTGTCCACCGCGGTGGGTCCCGGTCCCGAAGGGCTGCCCAGTGTTTTCGTCTACGACGGATATCCGGGTGGCGCGGGATTCGCCGAACGGGGGTTTCGCCAGGCCCGCACCTGGCTCGCCGCGACGGCCGCCGCCATCGAGGCATGCGAATGCCCCCGGGGATGCCCGTCCTGCGTGCAGTCGCCCAAGTGCGGCAACGGCAACGACCCGCTCGACAAGGCGGGCGCGGTGCTGGTGCTGCGACTCGTGCTCGCAGAGCTGGCGCGAGAATCACGCTGAGCAAACCGGTGCGGGCCGGCGAAGCCGCCCGTCGGTTCACCCGCTCCCGCAGCCGGATCCCGTCGCCGTAAAATCAGCCGCATGGCCCACGACTGGTTGCTCGTGGAGACGCTCGGAGGTGATCCCACCGTTGTGGCGCAGGGGCGCCAACTCAAAAATCTCGTCCCGATCACCACCTTCCTGCGCCGCAGCCCCTATCTCGCGGCGGTTCGAACGGCGATCGCCGAGTCGGTGCAGACCGGCCAGGCCCTGACCAGCATCACGCCCAAGCGTGATCGCATCATTCGCACCGAACCGGTGGTGATGTCCGACGGTTTCATCCACGGCGTGCATGTCTGGACCGGACCCTCCGACGTCGACCCGCCCGAGCGCCCGATTCCGGGGCCACTGAAGTGGGACCTGACCCTGGGCGTGGCCACCGACACCCGCGAATCGCTGATCAACAGCGGCAAGAACCCCGAGGTGGAAGTCACCTTCGGCAGGGCCTTCGCCGAGGATCTTCCATCCCGTGAACTCAACCCGAACGAAGCCAAAGTGCTCGCCATGGCGGTCAAGGCCAAGCCGGACCAAACATTGTGCAGCACTTGGGATCTCACCGACTGGCGCGGAAAGTCCATCCGAATAGGTTTCGTCGCACGCACGATTCTGGAGCCGGGGCCCGACGGTCGGGAGCACCTGGTGGCGCGGGCGATCAATTGGCAGTCCGAGCTGAAGGGCCCGGCGGTGTCGACCGATGATCTGGCGCAACGGATCCTCAGCGGGCTCGCCCAGGCCGGGGTGCACCGCGCGCTGATCGACCTCAACAACTGGACCCTGCTGAAATGGCTCGACGAGCCCTGCACCTTTTACGACTGGCGCAGCAGTGAGACGGGAAAGCCGCGGGTCCATCCAGATGACAAGGACGTGATGTCCACCATGACACGGGAATTCGATGGGGGCGCCACCAGTCGGGTGCTGCGCATGCCCGGACACGACGGGGATTGGGTGCCGGTCCACATCACCGTGAACCGGCTGGAACTCGAGCCGGACACGTACGCCGGGCTGGTCTCCCTGCGACTGCCCACCGATGACGAACTGGTCGCCGCGGGACTGCCGCAAGCGCCTTAGTTGCCCGCTCCGACCGCCGGTCCCGCCCGCGCGGAGGCCCGCGCCGTGCCGGCGACGACGACCGCCACCCCCGCCGTGACGACGACATCGAGACCGTCGACCACACAGCGGATGTCGTTGACCCGCATCTCGCGGGCAAGGGCCGCAGCCCTATTGCAGGCCGCGTCGGAACCGGACGCCAGCCGGGCCGCCGCGGCCAAGGCGGCCAGGTCGGCCACCGCCTGTGCGCGGTGACGCGCCACCACCGCCGAGCCCAGGTAGGCAGCGAGACCGGTCGCCCAGAGCAGCACCACGACCATCCAGGCCGCGACCAGTGTGGCCGAGCCTCGATCATCATGACGGCTCGGCCGCAGCGACCGCTTTCGCGACAATATCCATGGCGGGCAATAACTTCGAATGCGCGACAACGGTGGCCACCAGGAATTCACCGTCGCGGTGCAGGTCGACTCGCGCACCCGCGGGCGCGAGTCGGACGGCGGCGGCCACGCCGGAGCGTTCGTCGCCGCGGGCAGCCAGCCTAGCGGCCTCGCGGGCGGCGTCGATGCAGCGCACCTGCATCGAAACCGCGCTGACACCGGCCAGGCACAGCACGAGCACCACCACGAGCGAGGCGATGCCCAGTGCCGCCTCAACGGTGCTCGCACCGGCACTGCCGGCTACACCTTGGTGTTGAGCGCACGGCCGATGATGTTGGTCAGTGCCGACACGATGGAATCGCCGGTGACCACGGCGTACAGCACCGCGCCGAAGGCCGCCGCCGCGATGGTGCCGATGGCGTACTCGACCGTCGACATGCCCGACTCGTCGAGGGCCAACACGGCCACTCGTGCGGCGAATTCGCGAAACATGTTGATCATCAAGGACTTCCTTTCGTTTCACAGCAGGCCCGACTGCAGCACATCACCGGCCAAACCGGCCACCACTGGGACGATGCCCAGGCACACGAACGCCGGCAAGAAGCACAGGCCCAGCGGCCCGGCGATCAGAACCCCCGCCCGCTCGGCGGCGGCGGTGGCCGTGTGCGCGGCGTCGTGGCGAGACTGGTCGGCCAACTCGGCGACGCCACCGGCGAGCGCCGCGCCCGAGGACGCCGAACGCCGGGCCAACCGCAGCAGCGCATCGATCGGCGCGTCGGCCGGGTTTGCGGGTGGGTCCGACGGAATCGCCCATGCGACAGCGGGGTCGGCGCCGAGCGCCAGCAGGTCGGCGGCCCGGCGCAGGACGCGGGCCAGGTGCGGCGGCGCGGACGGGGCGGCGGCGGCCGCCGCGGTCGACACCGCCATGCCCGCCCCCAGGCACACGGCCAGCACGTCGAGACACGACGCGACCGCCAGCGGATCCGGGCCATCCGTTCGCCCCGACGCCGGCCCCCGCGGCCGACCACCGCGCACCGACATCCCGGCACGTCTTCGCGGCAGCGACGGACCGGGACCGATCCACAGTGCCAAGGCCAGCAGCACCGCCACGACCGTCATGCGCCGCTCCTCCTCATCGCCACGCTCTGCATCGTCACCGGCGCGCATCATGCGCCGCTCCTCCTCATCGCCACGCTCTGCATCGTCACCGGCGCGCATCATGCGCCGCTCCTCCCCATCGCCACGCTCTGCATCGTCACCGGCGCGATTCACGACGCCACCCGATCGACGATGCGGTCCGACCACAACAGACCGCCGCACGCCAACGTTGCGCCGACGAGCAAGAGCACCCCGCCCGCCTGCCCGCCCAGCAAGAAGGCCAGCGGCCGGGCTCCGATCAGCTGGCCCAGCAGGATGCCGAGCATCGGCAAAGCGGAAAGTATCGTCGCGGTTGCGCGCGCACCGGCCAGGCTCGATGAGATGCGCGCCGAGAACCGTTGCCGCTCAGCGATATCGCGCTGGGCGGCGCGCATCAGGGTGGCTATCCCCAACCCATTGTCACTGGCCAACCGCCAGCACAGCGCAAGCCGCTGCCAATGCGCGGGTAGCGCCGAGGAGCGGGACGCGGCGGCCAGTCCGGCCGCGACATCGGCGCCCAACCGGGCCCGCGCCGCCACCGCCCGCAGCGACCCCGCGGCCGCGCCGTCGGTCTCGTCGGCGGCGACGCCGAATGCGCGCACCGGATGGGAACCGGCCCGCAGTTCACCGACGAGCACATCGAGCGCGGTTTCCAGCGCGCGGCCCTCTTGGGCGGCGCGCCGGATGCGGCGCCGACGGCGATAACGCAGACTCACGGTCGCGCCCACGACCACGATGCACAGAATGGTTGTCAGCGGCAGCAAGACCACGGCGGCGCAGCCGAGACCCGCAGCGATACATCCCGCCCCACGAAGCCCGTTCGCCGGGAGCCGCCGTCTTGGTGACACCACCGGACCGAGTCGGCGCCGGGGCGAGGGCAGACCGACGACAAGCGCGAGCGACAACAGCAGCGCGCCGACCAACGGGCCGTTCACGCCGGCATCCGGCTTTGCAGGACGCGCTGCAGTTGCGGGGCGTCGCCGGTCATCCCCCGATCCGCATGCCACACCGTGACCGCCCGGACCTGTCCTCGAACCGGTTGCAGCACGGCGATCTCACTGAGCCGCCGCCGACCGGTGCGGTCGCGCTCGACGTGCAGCAGCACCTGCACGGCCGCGGCGAGTTGGCTGTGCAGCGCGGCACGACCGAGACCGCCGAGTGCACCCAGTGCCTCGAGACGGGCGGGAACCTCGCCGGGGTTGTTGGCGTGCACGGTACCCGCACCCCCGTCGTGCCCGGTGTTCAGCGCGGCGAGCAGGTCCACCACTTCGGCGCCCCTGACCTCGCCCACGACGATGCGGTCAGGCCGCATCCGCAACGCCTGCCGGACCAGTTGGCGCACCGGGACTTCACCGACGCCCTCGATGTTGGCGCACCGGGCGACGAGCTTCACCAGATGCGGGTGCCGAGGCGCCAATTCAGCGGCATCCTCGACGCAGACGATCCGTTCGGCGGGCGGTACGGCGCCCAGCATCGCTGCGAGCAAAGTCGTCTTGCCCGCGCCGGTTCCACCGCTGACCAGGAACGCCAGCCGGGCGGCGATGATGTCGGCGACCAGGGCGGCGGCCGCCGGCCCGATCGCACCCGCGGCTATCAGGGCCGCCAGATCCTGGCTGGCCGGCCGCAGCACCCGCAGCGACAGGCAGGTGCCCGCGGCGGCCACCGGTGGCAGCACCGCGTGCAGCCGCACCGCAAACCCCCCGGCGCCGATTCCGGTCAGCTCGCCGTCTACCCAGGGTTGCGCGTCGTCCAGGCGCCGGCCGGCGGCCAGCGCCAGCCGCTGCGCCAACCGCCGCACCGCTGGCTCGTCGGGAAAGCGAATCTCTGTGCGCCGTAGTCCGTTGCCGTCGTCGACCCACACCGTGTCGGGTGCCGTGACCAAGACGTCGCTCGTGCCGGCCGCGCAGAGCAGCGGTTCGAGGATGCCGGCACCGGTGAGTTCGGTCTGCAGCACGCGGAGATTGGCCAGCACCTCGGTGTCACCGAGCATCCCGCCGGACTCGGCCCGGATCGCGGCGGCCACCACGGAAGCCCCCAGCGGTCCGGCTTCGCCGGCCAGACGCTCGCGGACGCGCTCGATCAGCGAACCGCTCATGCGGCCCGCCCGTTCCGCCCCGGCCGGGACCGTGCGCCGGTGGGCGGCAGCACACCCAGCACCTCGCGGGCCGCCACCGCGAGCGGGGACCGCCGCCCCAACCGCAGGCCGCCGCGTTCGACCTGCTCGCCGAGCCGCGGCTGCGCTTTGATCGCCGCCAGCAGTGGCAAACCGGCAATCTCGGCGATCTCTGCCGACCGCAATCCGCCCGGCGACGGACCCCGCACCACCAGCCCCACGTTGGGATTGATGGCGGCCAAGACCGGCGCCATCGCCCCGGTCGCCGCGCACGCGCGCACATCACAGCGGCTGACGACGACGACAAGGTCGGCGGCGTTCAGGGCGGCCTGGGTGGCATCGGTGAAACGACGGGGCAGGTCGCAGATCACGCTGACCGCCCCCCGGCGGCCGGCGTCGACGATGGCGTGCACCGGCCCGGCACCCACCTCGTAACCGCGGCGGGTTCCGGACAGGACGCTGATTCCGCGGTGTCGTGGCAGCGCATCGCGCACCGCCGACCAGGTGAGCCGTCCACCCTGCAGCGCAAGGTCCGGCCAGCGCAGCCCCGGGGTGTTTTCACCACCGAGCAACAACTCGATACCGCCGCCCCACGGGTCGAGGTCCACCAGCAGCGCATCGGTGGCGGCCCGCGCCAGGGCGACCGCGAGCAAAGAGGCGCCGGCGCCGCCGCAGCCTCCGATGACGGCGAGGGCGTGCCCGCGCGACCCGTCGTCGCGCGACGACTCGGCGGCTTCGGCGAGTTCACCGACCAGGTCGGCCGCTTGCCCCGGCAACCGCAGCACATGTTCGGCGCCGACGCTGATGGCAGCCGCCCACGTCGTCGTCTCGGGCTCGGCCACCGTCAGCACTGTCACGTGATCGCGGCGCGGCAGCGCCCACCGTTCGCACCGCGCCGCCGCCGACGCATCCAGTACGACGGCTGCGGCCGCCGCCCAGGTCTTGCGGCTCACCGGCGAGCCGTCGCCGGCATGCACCACTCGAACACCGGCCGCGGCCGCCACCCGGTCCAACTCGGCGCGCAGCTCGGTCTCCGCCAGAATGGCCAACACACCCGCGGAACCCACCGCACGATTGGGGGCGTCGGCTGCAGAGGTGCCAGTCATCAGCTCACTGTGCGGGGCCGCAACCTTGGCACACCAGTCCCAAACGCGGAATTGGGGATAGAGACGCGAGTGTGCACAAACCGCGCGCGGCGGCGTTGCGCCAGCGACGACGGACGAAGTCCCCGCAACGCATCGAGAGCCGGTCCGAGCGCCCGAAAGCGCGAAGAACCGACTCGAAAAGACCCCAGAAAAGGGACGACCCCCGCCAGGGGGGGAGGAGGCGAGGGTCGTCGTGTATCAGCCCCGGGGGGTCGGGCTGATACACCCTCGGCTCAGGCCGAGTAATGCTTACTATACACATGACAGTCCGCAATAACGCAATAGATCATTTACTGAAAAATGACCTTGAGCCGCGAAAACGCTGCTCGATTGACCCGCGGTACTCCCTGAGCGGCCATTTCCGGCGCGGGACCGCGGCCCGACGACACCGCCGACCTATGCTGGGTCCGTGACCGTCTTCGACCCGGCCGCGGAGCAGTCAGCCGCGGGGCAATCAGCGGCAAGCACCGCTTCCCATGCCCGCACGGCGGCCTTCTTCGATCTGGACAAGACGGTCATCGCCAAGTCCAGCACACTGGCGTTCAGCAAACCGTTTTTCGCTCAGGGCCTGCTCAATCGCCGCGCCGTGCTCAAGTCCAGCTACGCCCAGTTCATCTATTTGCTCTCCGGTGCCGATCATGACCAGATGGATCGGATGCGTGCCCACATGACCAACATGTGCACCGGCTGGGACGTGGAACAGGTCAAGTCGATCGTCAACGAGACACTCCACGACATCGTGACCCCGCTGGTGTTCGCCGAAGCCGCCGATCTGATCGCGGCCCACAAATTGTGCGGGCGTGACGTCGTGGTCGTGTCGGCCTCCGGCGAGGAAATCGTCGCGCCCATCGCCCGGGCCCTGGGCGCCACCCACGCGATGGCGACCCGCATGGTCGTCGAGGACGGCCGGTACACCGGCGAGATCGCGTTCTACTGCTACGGCGAGGGCAAGGTCCAAGCGATCCGCGAGCTGGCCGCTCGCGAGGGCTATCCGCTGGAACACTGCTACGCCTACTCCGACTCGATCACCGACCTGCCGATGCTCGAGTCGGTCGGCCACCCCAGCGTGGTCAATCCCGACCGCGGGTTGCGTAGGGAAGCCCTCGAACGCGGCTGGCCCCTGATGTCGTTCTCCCGCCCGGTGTCCTTGCGGGACCGCATCCCCGCGCCGTCCGGCGCTGCCATCGCCACGACCGCCGCGGTGAGCATCAGCGCGCTGGCCGCCGGCGCGGTCACCTACTCGTTGCTGCGCCGCTACGCCTTCTAGGCCAGATGGCGACGACCAGGTCATAGCCGCCGACAGCAAACGCATTAGGCGCGGGATCCAAGACGGCTTGGCAAAATTGGGCCTTGCTGTGCTAAGGGTCTAGTAGTACAAAGGAACCACGGAAGCCCGGTGAGGCCTAGGTCGATCCGGAAGAGAAGGTTCGATCTCCTGATCCGGGCGCCCAGCACGGTGCTCGGCACCCACGCGGAGTCATAGCCGCGAAAATGGCAGAAGTGTTGCGAGCCTGCGTAATTGCGAAGTGCGGAAGTGTCGACGGCCCTTTGGGTGGGGCTGCAACCAGAAGCGTCGCAAGATCGCCGAGGCCAACCCACGCAGCCCCGAAATGCACGCTTGGTAACCGAGTCCCGTGCTAGCGGGCGGCGGACCGAACATTCGGAACGTCGCCCGCTCTACACTTTTCCGGCCGATTTCCGGTGTCGATTCCCGGTCTTTCGACCACTGCTTCAGCTACCGATTCGACATCGAGTCGGCGATCGCCAACGCCTCTTTCGCGCCGGCCTGCATCGCTCCGCAACACAGCACCAGCCAGGCCCGCACACCCTCTTGGGTGCCGTCGGCGAAGCCCTGTGCCGCGTCGCGATACGCCGCGGGTTGACGCATCCAACTGACCTCGGGCACACCCAGCCCGTGCGGGTCCAGCCCGCCGGCGATGGTCACCAACCTCGACACCGCGCGCGCGACCACGCCGTCCGAGCTGCCGAACGGCTTGAGCGTCAACAACTCGCCGTGCAGGACCGCCGCGATCACCGGGGTGGGCGCCTGGGTGCGGCCGTTCACCAACTCCGCCAACAACTCCAGCCTGGGCCCCACGCCGGCATCGGCGCGCGGGCGACCCAGATGCTCGTCGTCGACCTGGCCAGCCGCGGCCAGCATGTGCAGACGGGCCAGCGCCTGCAGGGGCGCTCGCCGCCAGATGCCGACGATGGGGCCTTCGCCACCTTCGAGCGCCTGGGCCACCCGCAGTGCCCCCGCGAACACCGGATCGCTGATCGTGCCGGCGTCCGCGAGGTCCTCCAGTCGGACGGGACCGCCGTCGAGGACGGACGACGCGCGGGCCGCGCGCAGCGACGCCTCGGTGGCGGTCACGGGCCAGCCGCGCAAGTTGGCCCGGTGGCGGTGGGCGCGACCCAGCGCGTCGCGGGCGCTTTCGCTCGCCTCCGCGACGCCGGGCAGTTCTGTCAGGGGGGCAAGGGGGTCAGCCGTCACAGCTTGACAATCTATCTCCGTCGGATTCCGGCGCGTGCGGGATGGCGTCCAACAGCTGCCGGGTGTAGTCGTGCTCGGGATGAATGAACAGCTCCTCGGTGGGCGCGTGCTCCACCACGCGGCCCGCGCGCATGACCAAGACGTCGTCGGCGATCTGCCGGATCACCGCGAGGTCGTGGCTGATGAACAGGTACGCCAGGCCCAGTTCGGCCTGCAGATCGGCCAGCAGTTCCAGTATCTGCGCCTGAACCAGGACGTCGAGTGCCGACACCGCCTCGTCGCAGACCAGCACCTCGGGCCGCAACGCCAGCGCCCGGGCGATCGCCACCCGCTGTCGCTGCCCACCCGACAGTTCGCGGGGCAACCGGTCCAACACCGACGAGGGCAGCGCCACCTGGTCGACGAGGTCGTGCACCGCTTGTGCGCGCTGCCGGCGGTCACCGGCCCGGTGGATCCGCAACGGTTCCTCGATGGCACGGAACACCGAGTACATGGGGTCCAGGCTGCTGTACGGATTTTGAAACACGGGCTGCACCCGGCGACGGAAAGCCAGCTGCGTGGCCCGGGGCATCGCGTCGTCGATCCGGGTGCCGTCGAAAACCACGGTGCCCGAAGTGGGTGGTAAGAGACCGAGCACCATCCGCGCCAGGGTCGACTTCCCCGATCCCGACTCCCCGGCGATCGCCAGCGTGCGCGCGCGGCTCAGGCGAAAGGACACCGCGTCGACGGCGCGAAATTCGCCGCGCCGCCATGGCGCCCCATGGGACTCCCGGTAGACCTTGGTCAGTTCGGCGGCGACGAGAATCTCGGCGGAGCCCTCGGTCTGTTCGGCTCGCCCCCCGATCCGCGGGCGGGTCCGCGCGGCGCCCCGGACCGTCACCGCCGGCGCCGCGGCCACCAGCCGCCGGGTGTACTCGTGTTGCGGGCTTCGCAAGATCGAACGTGCCGCACCGGATTCCACGACGACCCCGCGATGGACGACGACGACCGACTCGGCCCGCTCGGCGGCCAGCGCCAGATCGTGGGTGATCAGCAGCAGCGCGGTGCCGAGGTCGGTAGTGAGCCGCTGCAGATGGTCGAGCACGTGGCGCTGCACAGTGACGTCCAGCGCGGACGTCGGCTCGTCGGCGATCAACAGCCGCGGCCGGCCCGCCAGCCCGATCGCGATCAGCGCACGTTGGCACATGCCGCCGGACAGCTGATGGGGGTAGCGGCGCGCTTGTTTCGCCGGGTCCGGCATCCCCGCCGCGGCGAGCAGCTCCACGGCACGCTGTCGGGTGCGGCGGTCGGAGGTGTTGGCCCGCAACGCTTCCCGGATCTGAAAGCCGACTTTCCACACTGGGTTCAGGTTGGTCATCGGGTCCTGCGGAATGTAGCCGATCTCGCGGCCGCGGATCGAGCGCATCGCTCGGTGGCCGGCGGCCGAGATGTCGACACCGTCGAACACGACGCGGCCGCCGGTAATTCGTCCGCCGGGGGGAAGAAGCCCGAGGATCGCGGCGGCGGTGGTGGATTTCCCCGATCCCGATTCGCCCACGACCGCGACGGTCTGCCCGGGCAGCACGGACAGGTCCAAACCACAAACCGCGGCCTGATCGCCGAAAGCGACCTCGAGGCCGTCCACCGACAGCAGTGGCGAGGCGGTTGCGCTCATGCCCGCCACGCCCTCGACGCCGGATCCAGGGCATCGCGGAGCGCGTCACCCATCATCATGAAGGCCAGCACGGTGATCGCCAGGGCGCCGGCCGGATAGAACAGAATGGGTGAGCCCGCCCGCAGCCGGGTCTGGGCGAGGTTGATATCGCCACCCCACGACACTACCGACGTCGGCAATCCGACACCGAGGTAGGACAGCGTCGCCTCGGTGACGATGAAAAGGCCGAGGGCAATGGTGGCCACCGCGATGACCGGGCCCAGGGCGTTGGGTAGCGCGTGCCGGAGCAGGATTTGAAACCTGCTCATCCCCAACGCTTTAGCGGCGAGCACGTAGTCACTGGCGCGCACCGCGAGCACGGCACCACGCGCGATCCTGGCCACCTGCGGCCAGCCGAACAACGCGAGGATCGCGATCACCGTCCAGACCGTGCGATGGCGCATGACCTGCATCAAGACGATGGCGGCAAGCAGCAACGGCAGCCCGAAGAACACGTCGGTGACACGGGAGACCACCGTGTCGATCCAGCCGCCGTAGAAGCCGGCCAACGCGCCCAACGCACCGCCGACGACGAACACGATCACGGCGGCTCCCAGGCCCACCGTGACCGACGCCCGCGCGCCGTACACCGTGCGGGCGTACACGTCGTGGCCCTGCAGGTCGGTGCCAAACCAGTGCGCGCGCGACGCGGGCAGCAGGCTCTGGCTGGGATCGGCGTAGGCCGGGTCCACCCCGGTGAACAGCCCCGGAAACATCGCGACGGCCACGACGAACGTGATCAACACCGCCGCACCGATGAACTTCGGGCGGCGATGCAACCGCCGCCACGTGTCGCGCCAGAATCCGCCCCGCGCGAAGATCCGGTCACCCATAGCGGATCCGGGGGTCCAGCGCGGCGTACAGCAGGTCCACCAGCAGATTGGTGAGCAGGTAGATCAGCACCAGCACGGTCACGATCGAGACCACGGTGGGCGCCTCTTGCCGGGTGACAGCTTGATAGAGCACGCCGCCGATACCGTGAATGTTGAAGATGCCTTCGGTCACGATGGCCCCGCCCATCAGCGCCCCCAGATCCGCTCCCAGAAACGTCACCACCGGGATCAGCGAGTTACGCAGGATGTGCACCGTCACCACGCGGGGCCGTGACAATCCTTTGGCGGTGGCGGTGCGCACATAGTCGGCGTGTGCGTTGGCGGCCACCGCGGATCGGGTCAACCGCACCACATAGGCGAATGACACCGAGCCCAGCACGATTCCGGGTAACAGCAGGCGCGCGAAGGTGGCTCGTTGCCCCACCGTCACCGGGGCGATGCCCAGCCGGACACCGAACACGAACTGCGCCAGGAAGCCCAGCACGAAGATGGGGATCGCGATGATGACCAGGCCGGTGATCAGCACCGTGGAATCGAAAAGGCCACCCGCACGCAGGCCCGCGATCACCCCGAATCCGATTCCCAGCACCGCCTCGACGGCCAGGGCGATCAACGACAGCCGCAGGGTGACCGGAAACGCATGTGCGAGAACGTCACTGACCGGCAGCCCGGAATAGGCGCGGCCCAGATCACCGTGCAGAACTCCGCCGAGGTAACGCAGGTACTGCACGATGAACGGATCGTCGAGGTGGTAGCGGGTGCGCAGCTGCGCGGCGACGGCCGGCGTCAGCGGGCGGTCGCCGGCGATCGCGGCCAACGGGTCGCCGGGCAACAGGAACACCATGCCGTAGATCAGCAACGTGGCGCCGACGAATACGGGCACCATGACGGCGATCCGGCGCGCGATATACCAACCCATGTCAAGCCTTGACGATGTTCTCGTAGTCGGGCAGCCCGTTCCAGGTGACCGTGACATTGCTGACCTCGGGCGACCATCCGACCACGCTGATGTAGTTCCACAGCGGAACAACGGGCATGTCGTGGAAGAGGATTCGTTGGGCGTCGTTGGCCAGCACGGTGGCCTGCGCCAAGTCGGGTGCGGCTTCGGCGGTCGCCAGTGCGGCGTCGAACTGCCGGCTGGAGTAGCCGACGTCGTTGGATCCCGCGCCGGTGGCGAACAGCGGGGCGAGAAATTCGATCATGGACGGGTAGTCGCCTTGCCATCCGGCGCGAAACGCGGTGGCGATGCTGCGGCTGGTGATCTGGGTGCGAAAGCCCGCGAAGGTGGGCTGCGGCGCGCCGACGGCGTCGATGCCCAGCACGTTCTTGATGCTGTTGGCCACGGCGTCCACCCAGTCCTGGTGTCCCGCATCGGCGTTGTAGGCGATCGCGTAGCGCCCGCTCCACGCCGAGATCGCATCGGCCTGCGCCCAGAGTTGCCGCGCCTGGTCGGGATTGAAGTCCAACGCGTCGCTGCCGGCGATGTTCGGGTCGAACCCCGGCAGCGATGAGGCGGTGAAATCGCGTGCGGGACTGCGGGTGTCGACGAAGATCTGTCGGGAGATCTGCGGCCGGTTGATGGCCGCCGACAGTGCCAGGCGGCGCAGCCGGCCTTCCTCGCCGCCGAAATGCGGCAGCCGCAGCGGGGTGTCGAGGCTTTGGTTGATCGCGGCCGCTCCGCTGGTGACCTTGTCGCCGAGGTCGCGCTTGTAGATCGGCAGGGCGCTGGGCGGGATGGTGTCCAGCACGTCGAGGTTGCCCGAGAGCAGGTCGGCGTAGGCGGTGTCCAGGTTGGCGTAGAACTCGAATCTCAACCCCTTGTTGTGTGGCCTGCGGTTGCCGCGGTAACCGGGGTTGGGCCGCAAGTCGATTCGGACGTTGTGCTCCCACGCCGGCCCGTCCGGTCCCTCGGCGAGTTGGTACGGGCCGTTGCCGATCGGGTGTTGGCCGAACGCGCTCATGTCGCGAAAGGCGGCCTCCGGCAACGGATAGAAGGCGCTGTGGCCCAACCGCAACCTGAAGTCGATGGTCGGTGCCTTCAACCGAACGGTGAATTCGTCGTCGTTGACCACCCGCAGCCCCGACATGGTGGTTGCCGTCGGCTTGCCGTCGCGGGTAAGGCCGGCGACCGCGTCGAATCCCGCTATCGGGCTGAAGAAGCTTTGCTGCAGTTGGGCATTGGTGCTCAAGGCCCCGTAGTTCCAGGCGTCGACGAACGAATGGGCCGTCACCGGGGACCCGTCGGTGAACGTCCAGCCGGGTTTGAGGATGACCCGATAGTTGACATTGTCGCCTGTGTCGATCGACCGGGCGACCTCGGGCGACGGATGGCCGGCGGCGTCGTAGGACATCAGCCCGGCGAAGAGCCGGTCGAGGATCCGGCCGCCCTGACTGTCGTTGGTGCCGGTCGGGATCAGCGGGTTCGGTGGTTCCCCGCCGTTGACCACCACCAGATCCGGGCTGAGGACACCGCCGCCACAACCCACCAGCGAAGCGATCGTGAGCATTGCGACGGCAAGCGGGGCCAGTATGGCCAACGGGGTCCGCATCCGGCGCATGACACCCGACCCTAGGGCCTGAAGTCGCGTCGGGAGCGCTCGCGCGGCCGTCGACGGGCTCCCCCGCCTCTACTGCTTGGGGAACGTCGACTCCTGACGTTTCTCAAACGGCGGTGACCGGGTGCACCTGCAACTCGCAGGCCTCAATGGTGGCCGACACCATCACCACGTTGGTGGTGTCGGGCGGATTGACGAGCAAGTCCGTATAGGTGGGGCACGGCCGACCTTCGGCGTCGACGGCGATGCCCTCCACGATCGCCTGGCCCTGGGTCGAGATGGACAGGATGACGGCGGGCGGGACGTTGACGCCGTCCGGTAGCCCACCCATGTATCCGCGCGGGGTGGGCCGCGCATGGATGAGGGCGCCGCCGGCGCCCGAGTCGACCCCGGCGTATCCGGCGAGTGTGCAGGGCTCCGCGCCGCCGGCGAGGGTGAAGATCAGGGTCACCGCGCGGTGCCCCACCGCGGCCTCGGTGCGTGAGGCGGTCACGGCGATCTGGTCCGACCAGCACGGTGTCGGCGCGTCGAGGGTGTCGGCCGGCATGGCCGACGCGGGCCACCCCAGCACTGTGGCGGCGGCGTAACTCGTTGCGGCCGCGGCAAAGCTGGGGACCAGTCGGTGGATGCTCCGCCCATGACCCGGCACATCGGTCATTATCCGCCATGAGGGCACGCTTGACCCCGGATTCGAGCGCACGGCTACCGCTCGCACAGCTACGGCGCACACGGTTAGGCTCACAGTCGGCCAATGAGCGCGACGACGGCCACCGATCGGCGCAGTCTCGACACAGGAGAGAAGCCAGTGACCGCCACCAACTCTGCGGGCCCCTCGTCGTACCCCCCGTCGGCGCAATTCGCCGAGCAGGCCAACGCGGGCGAGGAGCTGTACCGCGAAGCCGAGCAGGACCGGCTGGCCTTTTGGGCCAAGCAGGCCAATCGGCTGTCCTGGGCGAAGCCGTTCACCGAGGTGCTGGACTGGTCCGGCGCACCGTTCGCCAAGTGGTTCGCCGACGGCAAGCTCAACGTCGCTTACAACTGCGTGGACCGCCATGTGGAGGCCGGCCACGGGGATCGGGTCGCCATCCACTGGGAGGGCGAACCCGTCGGCGATCACCGCAGCCTGACCTATTCCGATCTGCAAGCGCAAGTGTGCAGGGCCGCCAACGCGCTGACCGGGCTCGGTCTGGTGGCCGGTGACCGGGTCGCGATCTACCTGCCGCTGATCCCCGAGGCGGTGATCGCGATGTTGGCCTGCGCGCGGCTCGGCATCATGCACAGCGTCGTATTCGCCGGCTTCACCGCCAAAGCGCTGCAAGCCCGCATCGCCGACGCGGACGCCAAGCTGTTGATCACCAGCGACGGGCAGTACCGCCGCGGCAAGCCCGCACCCCTCAAAGAAGCCGCCGACGAGGCGGTCTCGGACCCGAACAGCCCCATCGAGCACGTTCTGGTGGTGCGGCGCACCGGAATTGACGTTGCCTGGAATGACGACCGCGATCAGTGGTGGCACGACGTCGTCGACGCAGCCTCCCCCGAACACACCCCGCAGCCGTTCGACGCCGAGCAGCCGTTGTTCCTGCTGTACACGTCGGGAACCACCGGCCGGCCCAAGGGCATCGTGCACACCAGCGGCGGATATCTCACGCACGCCTCCTACACGCACTACTACGTGTTCGACACCAAGGCCGAAAGCGACGTGTTCTGGTGCACGGCCGACATCGGCTGGGTCACCGGACACACCTACGGTGTCTACGGCCCACTGTCCAACGGGGTCACCGAGGTGCTCTACGAAGGCACGCCCGACACCCCGACCCAGCATCGCCATTTCGAGATCATCGAAAAATACGGTGTGACAATCTATTACACCGCGCCCACGCTGATCCGCACGTTCATGAAGTGGGGCCGCGAGATTCCCGACGCGCACGACCTGTCCAGCCTGCGGCTGCTGGGTTCGGTGGGCGAGCCGATCAACCCCGAGGCGTGGCGCTGGTATCGAAAGGTGATCGGCGCCGAGCGCCTTCCGATCGTCGACACCTGGTGGCAGACCGAGACGGGCGCCACGATGATCTCCCCGTTGCCCGGAGTCGCTGCGGCCAAACCGGGTTCGGCGATGACGCCGCTGCCGGGTGTCTCGGCGAAGATCGTCGACGACCACGGCGACGAGCTGCCACCGGGCAACGACAAGGGCGAGCACGCCACCGGCTACCTGGTGTTGGACCAGCCGTGGCCGTCGATGCTGCGCGGCATTTGGGGCGATCCGCAACGTTACGTCGAGACCTACTGGTCCAGGTTCGCCGAGCAAGGCTGGTATTTCGCCGGTGACAGCGCCTATTACGACGCCGACGGCGCCATCTGGGTGGTGGGCCGCATCGACGACGTGATGAACGTGTCGGGGCATCGGCTCTCGACCGCCGAGGTGGAGTCGGCGTTGGTCGGCCACGTCGCGGTGGCCGAGGCGGCGGTGGTCGGCGCGACCGACGAGACAACCGGTCAGGCCATCTGCGCGTTCGTCGTCTTGTGCGCCGATTTCGAAGTGCACGACGGGATCGTCGACGACCTGCGCGTCGAGGTGGCCCGGGAAATCTCCCCTATCGCCCGTCCGCGCGAGGTGCACGTGGTGCCCGAGCTACCCAAGACCCGCAGCGGCAAAATCATGCGCAGGCTGTTGCGTGACATCGCCGAAAACCGGGAATTGGGCGACACTTCGACGCTGCTCGACCCCGGCGTGTTCGACGCGATCAGGGCGGCGGATTAGCCGGTGTGGTTCAGCCGGGCAACGGGGCGAACCCGGTACCGGACCGGTGCTTGGCGTTGATGTCGGCCAGAACCGCGTTGAACGACACCACCACCGCCGGGGTGTGCAACGGGATGTACTTGACGATGCAGGTCGGCAGGTTGTCGCTGAACGCTCCGTGGATCATCCCGACCAACTCGTTGTTCACGGTCACCGGTGCGCCGGAGTCGCCCGGTTGGCCACAGACCTGCATCACGATGGTGCCCGGGGTCTGACCCATTCCCCAGGTGACGCCGCACGAATTGCCCGTTGTGCGGCCCTGTTTGCAGGCGATCTCGCCGAAGGCCGGGTCCGGACCGATGCCGCTGATCACAAAACCGTTGAAGTTGGCCACCGGTGTCACTTTTGCCGGATCGAACTTGATCACCGCGTAGTCGAGGTTGTCGTTACCGGCGACCATGGTGCCCAATACACCCGCGTTTTCCGCGCCCTCGGCGGCAACTTGAGCGCCCGGGCCCCCGCAATGCGCGGAGGTGAAACCGATGAGCTCGCCGGCGGCATCGCCACCGATGGTGGTCAGGGTGCACATGGTGTCGCCGTTGATGACGATGCCCGCACCACCCCCCAGCGGGATCCTGACATCAGCGGCGGCGGCGTGGCCATGCGAACCCAGCGCGGCCACGAGCAGGGCAACCATCGCTACCAAGAAGCACCGGTGCGCCCTCCGCACAGCCCCACTCCCATCGGTCGGCCGGACATCGCGACCGGCTTGGCCGAGTGTAATCGGCCTGGAAGGCTTGGTCGCTGCGGCGGCGCGTCCCAGGCCCGACCGCTTTCTGTCCGAACCGAACTGGTCGGTGGATGGTCGCAATGTTCGGCTGGCCTCGTCTGGCTTCTCCTGTCCAGGCGCCACATGGCAACATAAAACGCGACGACAACGAGCCGGGCGATGACGAAAGAGGACGGTCTGTGAGCAAAGCCGATGGCAAGAACGGTGTGCCCAGCACACTGACCACGATTCCGTTGACCGACCCACATGCCAGCCCCGCCGAGCCGTCGATCGGTCACCTGATCAAGGACGCGACGGCTCAGGTCTCCACGTTGGTGCGCGCCGAAGTCGAACTCGCCCGCGCCGAAATTACCCGGGACGTCAAAAAGGGCCTCACCGGTAGCGTTTTCTTCATCGCCGCGCTGGTGGTGCTGTTTTACTCCACCTTCTTTTTCTTCTTCTTCGTCGCCGAACTGCTCGACACCTGGCTGTGGCGGTGGGTGGCATACCTGATCGTCTTCGGGATCATGGTGGCGGTCGGCGCCCTGCTGGGCCTGCTGGGCTACCTCAAGGTGCGCCGGATCCGAGGGCCGCGCGAGACCATCGAATCGGTCAAGGAGACCCGCACCGCGCTGACGCCGGGCCATGACAAAGCCGCCGGCCCGGAATTCGGGGCCAAGCAACTCACCGAGCACCACGGCAGGCACGCCAAGCCGGCAAACGGCGCCGCCCACGATCCCTCGGGCTGGTAGATGGCGCCGCCGGATCCGTCGGTAACCCGCATCGACGGGCCGTGGCGCCATCTGGATGTGCACGCCAACGGCATCCGCTTTCACGTCGTCGAGGCCCTTCCTCCCGGCGACGCCGGCGGCCTGCCGCCGACGGCGCGACCGTTGGTGATGCTGCTGCACGGATTCGGATCGTTTTGGTGGTCCTGGCGTCATCAGCTGCGCGGGCTGACCGGCGCGCGGGTGGTCGCGGTCGACCTGCGCGGCTACGGCGGCAGCGACAAGCCGCCCCGCGGCTACGACGGCTGGACACTGGCCGGCGACACGGCCGGGCTCATCCGTGCGCTCGGACACTCCTCGGCGACTCTGGTCGGTCACGCCGACGGCGGGTTGGCCTGCTGGGCCACCGCGCTGCTGCATTCGCGGCTGGTGTCGGCCATCGCGCTGATCAGCTCGCCGCACCCCGCGGCGTTGCGACGATCCACGTTGACGCGACGCGACCAGGGTTATGCGCTGTTGCAGACGTTGCTGCAATACCAAGTGCCGTTGTGGCCCGAACGCCTGTTGATCCGAGACAACGGGGCCGAGATCGAACGCCTGGTCCGCAGCCGTAGCTGCGCCAAATGGCTTGCATCCGAGGATTTTTCCGAGACCATCGGCCATCTGAGGACGGCGATTCAGATCCCTGGGGCCGCGCACTGCGCACTGGAATACCAGCGCTGGGCGGCGCGCAGCCAGCTGCGCGACGAGGGCCGTCGGTTCATGCGGTCGATGTGCCAGCAGCTCAGTGTGCCGCTGCTGCACCTACGCGGTGAGGCGGATCCCTACGTGCTCGCGGACCCGGTCGATCGGACGCAACGTTATGCCCCGCAGGGGCGCTACGTATCCATCTCGGGTGCAGGGCATTTCAGCCACGAAGAGGCACCTGAGGAAGTCAACGGGAATCTGACGAGATTCCTCGAGCAGGTGCACGGGTCCCGAGCCAGGCTCAACTGACGCAGGACCCGGTGCCCACCATTTGCGTGTCACCGATTTTAGCGAGCTGACCGGCCACCTCCTCGGCGGTCAGCACGAAGCCGGTGTCGGGGTCGTCGACGGCCGCGCCGAACACCACACCGAGCACGTTACCGTCGAGGTCGATCAACGGTCCGCCCGAATTACCTTGCTCCACACCGGCTCTGATGGTGTAGACGTCGCGGGTGACCGGCGCCGGGTCGCGGTAGATGTCGGGGCCGCTCAATTTGATCAGCTCCCGGATCCTGGCCGGGGTCGCGGTGAAGTTGCCCCCGCCGGGATAACCCAGCACGACGACACTGGCACCTGTTTTCGCCTCGGTCTGCGCGAAAGGCAAAGGGGGCGGCGGCAAGTTGGGGACCGCCAGGATCGCGATGTCGACCGATGGATCGTAGGACACCACGGTGGCGTCGAGGGGATTGCCGCTGGCGTAGATCTGAACGCTGTTGGAGCCGGCAACCACATGCGCATTGGTCATCACCCGGTCGGGTGCGATCACGAATCCACTGCCCTCCAACACCTTCTGGCAGCTGGGGGCCAGGCTGCGCACCTTGACGACGCTCGGAGCGGTGGCCTGCACCACGGGATTTCTGGCCAGCTCGGGGTCTGGTGAGGCGACCGGAATGACCGGGGTGCGGCTGAACGGCTCCAACACCGCGGGCAGCCCGGAGGTGTTCAGCAGCGCGGAAAGCCGCTTGGGCACCGTCTTGAGCCACGGCGGCGCTACCTCGTTGACCTGAGCCAAGATTCGCGAACCCCGGACCGCGGCGGCCAGCTCGGGCTGATCCTTCGACTGTGTCAGCGGCGTCGCCAACAACCACGCCGCCGTCAGCACGACGACAAGCTGAACTCCCACCCCGATGACCGAGTCGACCGTTCGGATGGAGCGGCTGCGGATCGCGCTCCGGACGGCGCGTCCCAACACCACGCCGGCGACCTCACCGATGACGACCAGCGCGAGGATCAAAAACAGTGCCGCAAACAACTTGGCGCGCGGCGCGGCGATGTGGCTGACGATGTGGGGCGCCAGCAACACCCCGGCGATCGCGCCGAGCAACACCCCCACGAACGAGAGCAGCGAACCCAGCGCGCCCGACCGCCAGCCCGAGACCGCCGCGATGAAGGCGACCGCCAGCACGGCGATGTCCAACCACTGCGACGGGGTCATCGAATTCATGTTCATCGGGTCGGCTCACCCCGTGCACCGACCAGGGCCATCGCCGCGTCCAACTCCCGCTCGTCGTCCGTGTCCCAGGGCTGTGCCCAGCCGGCGACGTCGAGCAACGCGGAGATCACCTGGCCGGTGAATCCCCAGACCAGCATCTCGTTCAGCAGAAAAGCCGGGCCGGCCCACCGGCGGCCGAGGTCGCCGCGGTACACCATCAACCGGTTTTCCGGGTTGATGAAGGCGCGCACCGGAACTCGCGCCACGATCGCCGTTTCGGCCTCGTTGACGACGGCGACCGAGCCGGGATCCGGTGAGTACGCCAGGACCGGGACGACGTGAAACTGCGAGGGCGCGATGAAAATCCGCTCCATGGTGGCCAGGGGATGAAGCCTGCTGACGTCGATTCCGGTTTCCTCGCGGGCCTCGCGCAGGGCGGTGGCCACCGGGCCGTCGTCGGTGGGATCGGCGGCGCCACCGGGAAACGCCGCCTGGCCGGCGTGGTGGCGCAAGGTCGACGCCCGCACGGTGACCAACAGGTCGGCATCGTCGGGGAGACCGCCGTCGGGTGGGCCCGATTGCGGGCCGGAGAACAGCACCAGGACAGCGGCTTCGCGCAGGGCGGTGACCGCCGACGCGGCCGTGGTGGTGATCATCGCCAGCACGTCGGCCGGCAGCCGGCGCCGGGCCGCGTCGGGAATGTCATCGACGTTGTCGACCAGCGGACGCAGCCAGGACGGGCAGGTGTCAGGCGTCAGCGGAACGGTCCCGCGCGCGGGGCCGGGGTCCCCATTCCGCAGGGGCGAACCCCCAGCACTCACGGCCCCTCCAGTCGGTTCAATTTTTCCGCTTATCCCCTGTCGGTTCCGATCGCGGCCGCGATCTCGTCGGCAGTGTTGAAAGCTCGCGGCAGCGTCTGGGCAACGCTACCGTCCGGCCGCAGAACCACCGTCGCGGGCATCACATTTACCACCCGCAGCGCGGCCGCGACGCGGCGACGACCGTCCTGCAAGGTCGGCAGCCGAACACCGAGCTCGGCCAGCCGCAGCAGGGCGGCGGTCTCGTTCTCGTCCTGATGGACCGTCACCACCGTCACGTCTGAACCGACCCGTCGTTGATACTCGGCCATCGCGGGCAGTTCGGCGGCGCACGGCGCGCACCAATATGCCCACAGGTTGAGGACCACCCGGCGTCCGGCAACCGCTCGGGCGACATCGACAACCGAACCGTCGGCGGCGCACTCCGCCGTCACACCGCGCAGCGCCTCGGGGCCGGGACCGCTTCCGGCGCCGGGACACGGCGGCAGGCCGGCGCGTTGCCGCGGACCCGCCAACGCGGCGGCGGTATCGGCGTCGCGGTGTTCCCGGTCGGCCATTGTCTGATCGGTCGCCTGTTCGGTCGACGGCGTCCCCGTCGTGGCGGAATGGTCACGCAGTTCGGCCACCAGCGCCACAATCAGCGCCACCACCACCGCCAGAATCGCGATGTGCCAGCGAACCTTCCGGGTCAGCATCGACATTGCGGCCCCTGTGCGAGTCGGTTCCGGCGCGGCTTACAGCCCGGCCAACGCGAGCAGGTGCTCGGTCTCCGGACCCCGCACCAGGGCCGCGGCCAACAACGGTTCGGTGGGACCGAGGCCGAAGGAAGGGCAGTCTTTGGCGATCAGGCAGACGCCGCACGCGGGTTTGCGCGCGTGGCACACCCGGCGGCCGTGGAAGATCACCCGGTGGCTCAACATGGTCCAGTCACTGCGCTCGATGAGCTCGCCGACGGAGTGCTCGATTTTGACCGGGTCCTTCTCCGTGGTCCAGTGCCACCTGTGCACGAGCCGGGCGAAATGGGTGTCGACGGTGATGCCGGGGATCCCGAAGGCGTTTCCCAGGATCACGTTGGCGGTCTTGCGGCCCACCCCGGGCAGCGTGACCAGCTCGGCCATGGTCGAGGGCACCTCCCCGTCGAACCGTTCGACCAGGGCTTGGCCCAGCCCGATCAGCGAGGACGCCTTATTACGGAAGAAGCCGGTCGGACGGATCAGGCTCTCCAGTTCGTCGCGGTCCGCCTGGGCGTAATCCAGCGCCGACGGGTACCGCTTGAACAAAGCCGGCGTCGTGAGATTGACCCGTTTATCGGTGCTCTGCGCCGACAGGATCGTGGCGACCGTCAGCTCCAGCGGCGTGGTGAAATCCAGCTCGCAGTGCGCATCCGGAAACGCCTGTGCCAGTGCGCGATTCATGCGCCGCGCCCGTCGCACCAAGCCGACTCGGGATTCCTGCGACCAGCGCCGGGCGTCGACGCCGCCGGGCTGGGCCGACGTTGATTTCGAGCGCCCGGACGACTTTGCCACTGTCACCTACGACAGAGTACTGATTTCGTGATCTCGCCGAGACCTCGTGTTGATTCAAGGCCATGTTTACTCTTCGTGTGTCATGGTTGCTGGTGGCCGGTGTTCCGGCGTTGCTGATGCTGGCGGCGCTGGGTCTGGGGTGGCTCGAATCCGAGCTCACCCGTGACCCGATGGCGGTGGCCGATGTCGACGACTTTCTCGAGCGTGCGGGCGGCGTCGATATGCGCACGCTGGCCTCCGAGGGCATGCCGGAGGCGCTCGAATACCTGCATCGGCGCGAGGCCCGGCAGCTGCCCGGTCCCGCGTTGACCGGGCGCGACGGCGGACCGCGGCACGCCGCGCCGTCATTCGTAATCGGCTTCGTTGACCGCGATGAGATGACGCTACCGACGCGAATCCACGGCCATTCGCACGTCGATCCGCAATTTAGGGCACCTCGACACGCCAATCCTGTGTAGCGTTGGCACGTTAGACACAATGGCGTTCCTTTAGACTCGTCACGCGAGCAAAGGATTAGCCTGCCCGTATCACATTAATTTTCTGGGAAAGTTGAAGAGGCAACGTGGACGAGATCCTGGCAAGGGCCGGAATCTTCCAAGGTGTTGAGCCCGGCGCGGTCACAGCACTGACCAAGCAGCTGCAACCCGTCGACTTCCCCCGCGGACACACAGTCTTCGCCGAGGGGGAACCGGGGGATCGGCTCTACATCATCGTCGCGGGGAAGGTGAAGATCGGTCGCCGCTCGCCCGATGGACGCGAGAACCTGCTGACGATCATGGGCCCGTCGGACATGTTCGGCGAGTTATCGATCTTCGACCCGGGTCCGCGAACTTCCAGCGCCACCACCATCACCGAGGTGCGTGCGGTGTCGATGGACCGAGACGCGCTGCGCGCGTGGATCGCCGATCGTCCCGAGATCGCCGAGCAGTTGTTGCGGGTGCTGGCCCGACGGCTCCGCCGCACCAACAACAACCTGGCCGACCTCATCTTCACCGACGTGCCGGGCCGGGTGGCCAAGCAGCTGCTGCAGCTCGCCCAGCGGTTCGGCACCCAAGAGGGTGGCGCCATGCGGGTCACCCACGACCTGACGCAAGAAGAGATCGCGCAGCTGGTCGGGGCTTCCCGGGAGACGGTGAACAAGGCGCTGGCCGATTTCGCCCACCGCGGCTGGATCCGCCTGGAGGGCAAGAGCGTGCTGATCTCGGACTCCGAAAGGCTCGCGCGCCGAGCGAGGTAAGCGCGCGCGAAGCGCGGGCGCGACCGAGCGAGAATCCAACCGCGCGCGAAGCGCGGGCGCGACCGAGCGAGAATCCAACCGCGAGCGCGGTAGCGTCCCCCGCCGGGGGCGCTAGCCGCGCAGGTGATTCAGCTGCACCTGAACCGACCATTCGGCGGCGTCCCACAGCTTCTCGTCGACGTCGACGTAGACGTGCTCGACGATCTGGCGAGCACCTACGTCCTCGCCGAGCTCCCGCAACGCGGATCGCACCTGCTCCAGCCGCTCATGCCGGTGCGCAAGGTATCCCCGCGCGATGGCGTCTAGGTCGGGCAGGTCCGGCCCGTGCCCGGGCAACACGGTGCGATGGCCAAGTCCACGCAGCCGGCGCAACGATTCCAGGTAGTCGGTCAGGCTGCCGTCTTCGGAGTCCATGACGGTGGTGCCGCGGCCCAGCACCGTATCGGCGGTCAGCACGGCATCGTCGAGCACGAAGGACAGCGAATCGGCGGTGTGGCCGGGGGTGGCCATGACCTTGATCTTGAGCCCGGCCGCGTCGATCACCTCGCCGTCGACCAGCTCACCGCCAAGACCGCGCAGAAAGCCACTGCCCGCCGACCGGACCGTCGCGCCGGTCCGCTCGACCAGCTTGTCGATGCCGTCGGTGTGATCGCCGTGCCGGTGGCTGATCAGCACCAAACTGATGCGGCCCAGCGCGGCGATCCGCGCGATGTGCTCGTCGTCGTCGGGCCCGGGATCCACGATGACCAGCTCGTCGCTCCGCGGGCCGCGCAGCACCCAGGTGTTGGTGCCTTCGAGCGTCAGCAGACCGGGGTTGTCGGCCAACAGGACCGAGACGGTGTCGGTGACCGCCCGCAACCTGCCGTAGGCGGGATGGGTCAGCCCAGCAACCTCGGTCACGGACGTCAGCCGACCTCCACGATCAGCTCCACCTCCACCGGCGCGTCCAATGGCAGCTCAGATACGCCGACCGCCGAACGCGCATGCGCGCCCCGGTCGCCGAACACCTCGGCGAGCAGGTCGGAGGCCCCGTTGATGACGCTCGGTTGGCCATTGAAACCGGGAGCGGATGCGACGAACCCGACAACCTTCACGACCCGGGTCACCGAGTCGATACCCACCAGCGAGTCGACCGCCGCCAGCGCATTGAGGGCGCAGATTCGCGCCAGCGCCTTGCCCTCGTCCGGGCTGACCTCGGCTCCGAGCTTGCCGGTGCCCGTCAGCTTCCCGGCCTGCATCGGCAGCTGGCCCGCGGTGTAGACCAGGTCGCCGGTGCGCACCGCCGGCACATAGGAGGCCAGCGGCGCGACCACCTCCGGCAGCGCGAGACCGAGCTCGGAGAGCCGGGCCTTCCAGGAGGGCTGGGCACTCATCGGACCGACCTCGGTTACTTAGGGCGTTTCAGGTAGGCGACGTGCTGCTCGCCGGTTGGCCCGTTCAGCACGGACACCAGCTCCCAGCCGTCGGCGCCCCACTGGTCGAGGATTTGTTTGGTGGCGTGCGTCAGCAGCGGGACGGTGACGTACTCCCATGTGGTCAGTTGGCTCATGCGCCGAGCTTATCGGTCGGAGGTGAACCGCTCCGGCCAGCCCGGCCGGGCTAGCATGCGAAGGTGGCAACCACATCGAGCGGCGGTAGCGCCGTCGGCTGGCCGGCGCGCTTGACGAAGGCCCGCTTGCATCTTGTGACCGGCAAAGGCGGTACGGGTAAGTCGACGGTTGCGGCCGCGCTGGCGCTGACGCTGGCGGCCGGCGGCCGCAAGGTCCTCCTCGTGGAAGTCGAGGGCCGCCAAGGGATTGCGCAACTCTTCGACGTACCGCCCCTGCCCTATCAAGAGGTGAAGATCGCGACCGCCGAACGCGGCGGTCAGGTCAACGCCCTGGCGATCGACATCGAGGCCGCGTTCCTGGAATACCTCGACATGTTTTACAACCTGGGCATCGCGGGCCGCGCGATGCGCCGCATCGGTGCGATCGAGTTCGCGACGACCATCGCGCCCGGTCTGCGTGACGTGCTGCTCACCGGCAAGATCAAAGAGACGGTGATACGCGTCGACAAGAATCGGCTCCCGGTTTACGACGCGATCGTCGTCGACGCCCCTCCGACGGGACGGATCGCGCGTTTTCTCGATGTCACCAAGGCCGTGTCCGATCTGGCCAAGGGCGGCCCGGTGCACTCGCAGGCCGACGGCGTGGTGAAGCTGCTGCACTCCGATCAGACCGCCATTCACCTGGTCACCCTGCTGGAGGCACTGCCCGTCCAGGAGACCCTGGAAGCCATCGAGGAGCTCGCCGAGATGCAGCTGCCGATCGGCAGTGTGATTGTGAACCGCAACATTCCCTCCCACCTGCAGCCGGCGGATCTGGCGAAGGCCGCCGAGGGGGATGTCGACGCGGATTCGGTACGAGCCGGGTTGGAAATGTCTGGAATCACGTTGAACGACAATGACTTCGCTGGTCTTCTGACAGAGACCATCGAGCACGCGACGGTGATCGCCACGCGCACCGAGATCGCGCAACAGCTCGATGCGTTGAGAGTCCCGCGGCTGGAACTTCCCGCCATTTCCGACGGCGTCGACCTCGGTAGCCTCTACGAGCTATCGGAATCACTTGCGCAGCAGGGAGTTCGATGAGCGTCACACCGAAACATCTTGATATGGGCGCTATCCTGGCCGACACAGCCAACCGGGTGGTGGTGTGCTGCGGCGCGGGTGGCGTGGGCAAGACCACTACCGCGGCCGCGATCGCCCTGCGCGCCGCCGAATACGGCCGCAACGTCTGCGTCTTGACGATCGACCCGGCCAAGCGGCTGGCCCAGGCGCTGGGGGTCAACGACCTCGGCAACACGCCGCAGCGAGTCCCACTGGCGCCGGAGGTCTCCGGCGAGCTGCACGCGATGATGCTCGACATGCGTCGCACCTTCGACGAGATGGTGGTCCAGTACTCCGGACCCGGTCGCGCACAAGCGATTCTGGACAACCAGTTCTATCAGACCGTCGCCAGTTCGCTCGCCGGCACGCAGGAGTACATGGCGATGGAGAAGTTGGGTCAGCTGCTGGCCGAGGATCGCTGGGACCTGGTGGTCGTCGACACCCCGCCGTCGCGCAATGCGCTGGACTTCCTGGACGCCCCCAAGCGACTGGGCAGCTTCATGGATAGCCGCCTGTGGCGGCTGCTGCTGGCGCCTGGCCGGGGTATCGGCCGGTTGGTCACCGGCGCAATGGGTTTGGCCATGAAGGCGCTGTCCACGATCCTGGGCTCACAGATGCTCGGCGACGCCGCGGCCTTCGTGCAGTCACTGGATGCCACATTCGGTGGCTTCCGGGAGAAGGCCGATCGCACTTATGCGCTGCTGAAAAGGCGTGGCACGCAATTCGTTGTCGTGTCGGCGGCCGAGCCCGATGCGCTGCGCGAGGCGTCCTTCTTCGTCGACCGGCTGTCGCAGGAAGGGATGCCGCTCGCCGGGCTGGTCTTGAACCGCACGCATCCGACGTTGTGCTCTCTGCCGGCCGAGCGCGCGATCGACGGAACCGAAATGCTGGAGCAAGAGACCGACTCCGAGGTCGCGTCGCTGGCCGCAGCCGTGTTGCGAATTCATGCTGACCGCGCGCAAACCGCCAAGCGGGAAGTCAGATTGCTTTCCCGATTCACCGGGGCCAACCCGCACGTGCCGGTCGTCGGCGTTCCGTCGCTGCCCTTTGACGTTTCAGATTTGGAAGCTTTGCGTGCCCTCGCCGACCAGATCACTTCGGTCGCTTAGGCCGCACCCTGACAGCGGGGTGAGCGCTTGCGCTCCGGCCAGGGATCAGCCGGCGGTGCGGGTTCTGCTCTTGTCGAAGAAGTCCGCCCAGGACACCACCTCGGGGTGCTGCTTGAGCAGCGCGCGGCGTTGCCGCTCCGTCATGCCGCCCCACACCCCGAACTCGACCTTGTTGTCCAGCGCGTCTGCCGCGCACTCCTGCATCACCGGGCAGTGCCGGCAGATCACTGCCGCCTTGCGCTGGGCCGCGCCGCGGACAAACAGTTCGTCGGGATCGGTCGTGCGACACAGAGCCCTCGAAACCCAAGCGATCCGTTCTTCAGCATCGACGCTGCGGAGTACCCCTTGTGCGGCTGCAATGTTTGTCCTGCGCGCCGCCGGCCGTATTGGTGACACGAACTGATCCCTTCCCTACCGGCCGCCCGTCACGGCCGCCCTCCTGGGTGCAGATCCCGCCTTGCGACCTACGCCTCATATGTACTTCGGTGTTATCTGAATCTCACCTTGTGTCTAAGTTAGGTGGTCAGGTGCCAATTGCGCAACAGTCCGATAACGCTTTTTTTGGGACGACCGTCCCGTCTCGTCCAAAAACATGGGCGAGGAAGTGATCTTGCACACTGTGTTACCCGTTTGACCTGTGACGCAACCGCAAATTCTCAAGGCAGGCCCCAGGCCGCGATTGCCGCAATTTCTGGGTGAACTTGCAGCGTGGCGGCGTGACTGGAGGCCGCTACTGTAGTAGCCATGTCAGATCGCCCCCCGGCCGCGCTCACGATTCTGAAGCTCGCGGGGTTCTGTGCGTTGGCCAGTGTCGTCGCCACGGCCCTCCTCTTTCCCGTCGCCGGTGGGATAGGCCTGGTGTCCAATCGGGCCTCGGAAGTGGTCGCCAACGGCTCCGCGCAGCTGCTCGAGGGCGAGGTACCGGCCGTGACGACGATGGTCGACACCAAGGGCAACACCATCGCGTGGCTGTATTCGCAGCGCCGGTTCGAGGTGCCCAGCGACAAGATCGCCAACACGATGAAGCTGGCGATCGTCTCCATCGAGGACAAGCGTTTCGCCGACCACAACGGGGTGGACTGGAAGGGCACGCTGACCGGCCTGGCGGGCTATGCCCGTGGTGACGTGGACACGCGGGGCGGTTCGACCATCGAGCAGCAGTACATCAAGAACTACCAGCTGCTGGTCACCGCGAAGACGGACGCGGAGAAGCGCGCGGCGGTGGAAACCACCCCGGCGCGCAAGCTGCGCGAGATCCGGATGGCGCTGACGCTGGACAAGACCTTCACCAAGCCCGAGATCTTGACCCGGTATCTGAACCTGGTCTCGTTCGGCAACAACTCGTTCGGCGTACAGGACGCGGCCCAGACCTACTTCGGCATCAACGCCTCCGACCTGAACTGGCAGCAGGCGGCGCTGCTGGCGGGCATGGTGCAGTCGACCAGCGCGCTCAACCCGTACACCAACCCCGAGGGTGCTCTGGCGCGACGGAACTTGGTGCTGGACACCATGATCCAGAACATCCCGCAGGAGGCCGACGCGCTGCAAACCGCCAAGGCCGCGCCGCTGGGTGTCCTGCCGCAGCCCAACGAGCTGCCCCGCGGCTGCATCGCGGCGGGCGATCGGGCGTTCTTCTGCGACTACGTGCAGGAGTACCTGTCGCGGGCCGGGATCAGTAAGGAACAGGTGGCCCGGGGCGGCTATCTGATCCGCACCACGCTGGACCCGGACGTGCAGATCCCGGTCAAGTCGGCCATCGACAAGTTCGCCAGCCCGACGCTGCCGGGCATCTCGAGCGTGATGAGCGTGATCCAGCCCGGCAAGACGTCGCACAAGGTGGTGGCGATGGCCAGCAACCGCACCTACGGGCTGGATGTCGACGCCGGTCAAACCATGCGCCCGCAACCCTTCTCGCTGGTCGGCGACGGCGCAGGATCCGTCTTCAAGATCTTCACCACGGCCGCGGCCCTGGACATGGGGATGGGCATCAACGCCACCCTCGAGGTGCCGGGGCGCTTCCAGGCGAAGGGCATGGGTAGCGGCGGGGCCAAGGGCTGCCCGAAGGACAACTGGTGCGTGATCAACGCCGGCAACTACCGCGGGTCGATGAACGTCACCGACGCGTTGGCCACCTCGCCCAACACCGCGTTCGCCAAGCTGATCCAGCAGGTCGGCGTGACGCGCACGGTGGACATGGCGATCAAACTCGGGCTGCGGTCCTACGCCGACCCCGGCACCGCCCGCGACTACAACCCCGACAGCAACGAAAGCCTGGCCGACTTCGTCAAACGGCAGAACATCGGCTCGTTCACCCTGGGCCCGATCGAGGTAAACGCGCTCGAGCTGTCCAACGTCGCGGCCACACTCGCCTCGGGCGGCACCTGGTGCCCGCCGAACCCGATCGACAAGCTGGTGGACCGCAAGGGCAACGAAGTCGCCGTGACCACCGAGACCTGCGACCGGGTCGTCCCCGAGGGTCTCGCCAACACCCTGGCCAACGCGATGAGCAAGGACGCCCTGGGCGGTGGCACGGCGGCCGGTTCGGCCGGCGCGGCCGGCTGGGACCTGCCGATGTCCGGTAAGACGGGCACCACCGAGGCCCACCGCTCCTCGGGCTTTGTGGGCTTCACCAACCACTACGCGGCGGCCAACTACATCTACGACGACTCCACCAACCCCACGGATTTGTGCTCATCCCCGTTGCGCCACTGCGGCGAGGGCGACCTGTACGGCGGTAACGAGCCCGCGCGCACGTGGTTCACCGCGATGAAGCCGATCGCCACCAGTTTCGGGCCGGTGCAACTGCCGCCCACCGACCCGCGCTACGTCGACGGCTCACCCGGGTCGCGGGTACCGAGCGTGGCGGGCCTGGATATCGAGGCGGCACGCCAGCGCATCAAGGAGGCGGGCTTCCAGGTCGCCGACCAAAACAATTTCGTCAACAGCAGCGCGAAGCAGGGCGAGGTGGTCGGAACGACGCCGAGCGGCGCGACGATTCCGGGGTCGATCATCACCATCCAGGTCAGCAACGGCATACCGCCCGCCCCGCCCCCGCCGCCCGAAGGTGCGCCGGTGCCGGTCGGCTCGCAGGTCGTCGAGATCCCGGGGCTGCCGCCGATCACCATTCCGCTGCTGGCGCCACCGCCGCCGGCGCCCGGCCAGCCGCCGCCCTAGGCCTGATTGCCGCACTCCTGCGCACCCCGGCTTCGCGGGCCGCATCGTCGTACGGCCAGGCGTGATTGCCGCACTCCTGCGCACCCCGGCTTCGCGGGCCGCATCGTCGTACGGCCAGGCGTGATTGCCGCACTCCTGCGCACCCCGGCTTCGCGGGCCGCATCGTCGTACGGCCAGGCGCCGTGACACACGAGATACGCTGCCGGTCCGCGACCGACAGTAAGCTGCCACCATGGCTGATGCTCAAGTCCCGATTGCCCGGCTCCTCCCCGGGGCGCCTCGCGGCCCGCATCGTCGCCGAGCTGTGCCCGTCCTGATACGTGCCGGTGCCGCGGCGCTCGGTTCGAGCGTCGCCGGCCTCGGTTATGCCGCGATCATCGAGCGCAACGCGTTCGTCCTGCGCGAGATCACCATGCCGGTGTTGAGCCCCGGCTCTACACCGCTGCGCGTGCTGCATATCAGTGATCTCCACATGACTCCCGGCCAGCGCCGCAAACAGGCGTGGCTGCGGGAGCTGGCCGGCTGGGAACCCGACCTGGTGGTCAACACCGGCGACAACCTGGCCCACCCGAAGGCCGTCCCCGCGGTCATCCAGGCCCTGGGGGACCTGCTGTCGCGGCCGGGCGTCTTCGTGTTCGGCAGCAACGACTACTTCGGGCCGCGGCTGAAAAACCCGCTGAACTACGTGACCAATCCGTCACACCGGGTCCGCGGTGAACCGCTGCCCTGGCAGGACCTGCGGGCGGTGTTCACCGAGCGCGGCTGGCTCGATCTCACCCACACTCGGCGCGAGTTCGAAGTGGCGGGTCTGCACATCGCCGCCGCGGGCGTGGACGACCCGCACATCGACCGGGACCGCTACGACACCATCGCCGGCCCGGCCAGCCCGGCCGCCAACCTGAGGCTGGGGCTGACCCATTCCCCGGAACCCAGGGTGTTGGACCGTTTCGCCGCCGACGGCTATCAACTGGTGATGGCCGGACACACCCACGGCGGGCAGGTGTGCTTGCCGTACTACGGCGCGCTGGTGACCAACTGCGGTCTGGATCGCTCACGCGCGAAGGGGCCGTCCCGTTGGGGCGCACACATGCGGTTGCACGTGTCCGCGGGGATGGGCACCTCACCGTTCGCGCCGGTGCGGTTCTGCTGCAGGCCCGAGGCAACCATGCTGACGTTGATCTCCTCCCCGATAGGCGACCGCGACGCGGCCAGTGACCTGAGCCGTTCGCAGCCAACAGTTTCGGCGCGTTGACCGACCGGACCCGGATCGCGGTCCGCAGCCGCTCACGTTGCTGGACCGACAACGCGATCCGGCTGATCCACGCCGACGCCCGCCGCAGCGCCGACACCCACCTGCTGCGCTATCCGCTGCCGTCGGCCTGGCCGGACGACCTCCAAGTCCAAATAGCGCTGTACCTCAAGGACGAGACCACCCACATCACCGGCAGCCTCAAGCACCGGTTGGCCCGCTCGTTGTTTCTCTATGCCCTGTGCAACGGCTGGATCGACGAGGGCACCACGGTGGTCGAGGCGTCCTCGGGTTCGACGGCGGTGTCCGAGGCCTATTTCGCGGCGCTGCTGGGGCTGCCGTTCGTCGCGGTGATGCCGGCAGCGACGAGCGCATCAAAAGTGGCACTCATCGAAGACCACGGCGGCCGTTGCCATTTCGTGCAGAGCTCCAGCGAGGTGTATGCCGAGGCCGAGCGTGTCGCCCGGGAAACCGGCGGGCATTACCTGGACCAGTTCACCAACGCCGAACGCGCCACGGACTGGCGGGGCAACAACAACATCGCCGAGTCGATCTTCGAGCAGATGCGCGAGGAGCGCTTCCCCGTCCCGGAATGGATCGTGGTCGGCGCCGGCACCGGCGGAACCAGCGCCACGATCGGGCGTTACATCCGCTATCGGCGCCACGTCACCCAGTTGTGCGTCGTCGACCCGGAGAACTCCGCTTTCTTCCCCGCCTACGCGCAAGGTCGGGACGACCCGAACGACTTAGTGATGCCGACCTCGTCGCGGATCGAGGGCATCGGCCGGCCGCGGGTCGAGCCGTCGTTTCTCCCCGGCGTGGTCGACCGCATGGTGGCCGTCCCGGACGCGGCGTCGATCGCGGCCGCTCGCCACGTCAGCGCCGTGTTGGGACGCCGGGTGGGGCCGTCGACGGGCACCAACCTGTGGGGTGCGTTCGGCCTGCTCGCCGAGATGGTCGCCGACGGCCGCAGCGGTTCGGTGGTGACGCTGCTCGCCGATAGCGGCGACCGCTACCGCGACACCTACTTCAGCGACGAGTGGGTGGCGGCGCAGGGACTTGATCCGACCGGCCCGGCCGAGGCGCTCGTCGAGTTCGAGCGTTCTTGCTCGTGGACATGACCGGGCGCACCGCGGTTTGGCCAGCCGGCCCGGTGCGATAGGCTGTCGGAGCTTCAAGCGGGGTGTGGCGCAGCTTGGTAGCGCGCTTCGTTCGGGACGAAGAGGCCGTGGGTTCGAATCCCGCCACCCCGACCCATGTCGTAGCAGCTCTACCGTTTCATCGTCGCCAGGTTGCGCCAAAAGCTTTTGAGGCTGTCAGTTCCGCCGAACAGCGTCGTGAAATTTGTGGAGTCGACGAGCACGATGTCACCGCCCCGGTCGGCGGCCGGCGGCATCCAGATCAACGCGTTGAATTCGCTGTTGCCCGCCTCGGTAAAGGGATGTGGCCGGTGCGGGTCGACACGTTGCCTGCCCAGCACGCGCAGCAGATCGCTTTCGGCAGCGGTGAGCTCGTAGTGCGGCAGATGTGGGTGAAAGTTCAGCGTGGTGACGTTGTTCAGCAGCCCCGGCGTATCCAGGTCGCGAAAGCCGGTGAGCGGTGCGATCTGGTTAGTTCCCTCCACCAGGGCGGGACGCAGTCCCCACGTGTTGTGCACGGGAATGTCGAGCGCCTTCATCAGCGAGCGCGTGTATGCGGTGAATCGTTGTTGTCGTGGCACCAGCGGATCTCCATGGTGCAGGTATTCGATCTGGCGCTGGGCCATGTCGTCGGTGAAGCCGACGTCGTGGTGGGGCGCCAGCAAGAGGCAGGTGCCTTCTCGTTTCAGCCATTCGCGAATGGCGGAGATTTCTGCGGTCTCTGCTTCGGCTTCGCCGACGAGATGGTCGAGCCCGAACACCATCAGGGTGTCGGTGTCGGCCAGTATCCGTTCGTCGATCGGCAGCCGGTAGCCGGCCTGGTCGATGCGCTGGAACACCGCGACCGGATGGCCCGTCAGTTCGGTCGCCAGCTGCTGGAACGCCAGCGTCGAACGGTGGAAAAGCTCCAAGGTGCCGGCGATGCCCTGCAAGAAGTGCGCCTGATCCCATTCCGGTCCCTCGTAGTGGGGCCAGGCCGCTCTGCGCACTTCGGTCATCGTCGAAAAACGGTTGTCCAACGCTTGAAGGGCGCGTTGGGATTCCCACGGATAGCTCCACGTCCAGTAGATGCTGATTCGTCGTCCGCCCGTGCGCGGGCGCGCCAGGTGGGTTTGGTTGTAGCTGCGTGCGGCAGGCAGTGCGGTCATGATCGTTCCCCGGTTATTTGTCGAGCGTGGCGAGGTATCGCATGGCGTTGATGCCTGGCAGGAAGAAGTACGCCCCACCGGTGAGCGTCGTGAACGCAGGGAGCCCCTTGAGGACTCGACGGATTGGCCGCTTCGGTATCTTGAATTCCATTGTGCCGTCCTGTGTTCCACAGATCGGGTCGTGCTCGTTGCCCAGCTCATGGAACGTGCGGTCATTGATCCATACGTTCTGGGCGAATTCGAACTGCCGGATCAGGCTGGCACAGATGATGAACGCGGCGATCCCGCGGTCTACCCCGTCCTCGGGCGCACCCTCAGGAAGCGCCGGCCCGTAGGTGGCGCCGCGGCGGATCATTCGTCGCCGGTTCATGTTGGGCGCGGTGTCGCGCGGGTTGAGCCGTCGGGCGTGCGCGCCCAGAGGACACGCGTATCCGTGTGGGTCCATCTCCTTGTAGTTGAAGTCGTTGTTGCGCATAGAGTCCTCGCCCAGCTCCGGGTCATCCCTGTCGGGCGCGAGGACCAAAGGAGCGCCGCTGCGCCATCGGCCCATGAACTTCGCCGCCAACAACTCCTCGTCGCCGGGCGCACGGGCCTGCGAACGGATGTAGTCGCGGAACAACGCCACGTGCTCGTGTAGTCGTCGGTACGCCGCATAGGTGCCGTTGCGCGCCAGTACGGCCGGCTGGGGCAGATGGGCCACCGGGCCGATCTCGTCGGGATAGCCGAGGATGAACTCCCCGGCCTTGAGCGGTTGGCCCGAGCCGGGTGTGGGTTCCTCGCCGGACCCTTCTATCACCGGCTGCGACAAGCGATCCCGAAAACCGAAATGGTCGTGGGCATAGTCGAACGGGGGTGTCGCGTTCAGATCCAGATGCGACAGCCTGCGCACGCCTGCGCACCTGCTCACCAGGTCATCGTGGGCCTGGGTGGCGCGGGCGTGCTCGGCGTCGTCACGAGCGAACAGGATCGCGATCGCGTGCAGGTCGTCGCCGGCCAACCCTCCGACCCAGTTATCGGGGTGGTTGTGCCCCGTGTCGCCGAGAATGTCCGCCCTGGCGGCCATGCCCTGCCGGAACTCCTCGGGAAAGCTTACGAGAGCCTCCTCGGGCACACCTAGCGCCCGAAGGCCGTTCCAGGTGAAACCCAGCGTGACCCAGCGGTTGGTATCGTCCATGGCGTCTCGCACCGACGCGGCGGACTCCACGACATCGACCATTTCGGACAGCCATGCCCGACCGACCACCGGACCGTCGAAAGAGAGAAACTCGTAACGTCCGGTCAGGGCCGGCGTACGCGTCAGCAGGATGTGCTGGATGTCGTCGAGCTCAAGCATCTGCACGCTCCGATGGGCGTCATTGCATCTGATCCAGCATGGTGCCGAACGCCGCCTTCAGCCGCAGCGCCTTCTTGATCTCGTCAGCCGTGACATAGGGGTATTCCCCGTACTCCAAAAAGCTCGGGCACTGGTGCTCGCGAACGAACTCGACGAAGGCGCCAGGGTTTTCGCGCCAGTCTTCGGGGAAACCCTCGAGGTTGGTGAAGACCGTGGTGATCCCGGTCTGGCTGAACAGCTGCACCGCGTCCTCGGTGTACTTGTCGAAGTCGGTGTCGAAGATGCCTTGGTACTGGAAGTGCAGCCCCGACCCGACGTCGAAGAGCTGCCAACGTAAGTAGTGCAGCCGCAGCGGGGCCAGCACTTCGGGATCGGCCTTGATGGCTTCTTCGATCTGCTTGCCGTAGGCGCGAACCGCTTCTTCCCGGCCTTCCTTGACCTTGGCGATGATCGAAAAGCCGTAGCAGGCTGGGGTGCGGGGATAAACCGGCCCGTAGCGACCGCGTTCAAGCTCGAAATAGCCCTCCTTGGGGATGGCCATGGCCGCCGGCCAGATCCACTTGTCTTCGGTTGCCGCCATTGTCGCTCCCAAGTCAGGCCGGTGCGCCGGACGCTACCACCTGACGTCGCCCGCGCAACCCTGGTAAAACTGCATCAGAGCATGGACACCCCGCTGCGGGGCATAGCGCGCAGGGTGATCGAAGGCGCAACTGCGCGGTGATGTAACCCGCGCGCAACGCTGTGGACGCCATGTGCCTGCCCGAACTTGCTGTGGCCCCGGGTATCTCGCGCCCCCACTGCCCACTCCTAGGCTTCCAACTCCGGTTCCAGCCGCTGCTGCCCGGCGTGAGGCGCGACCCCAGGCGTGCGCCGGGCACCACGCGCGGGAAGGGGCGCGACCCGGGTCCAGCTCCGCAATTGCGTGCGCCCCACCAGACGGCAATGGTGCGTGGTGGCCAATTGGCGGGCCGCCTTCGTGAACGTCTGGTTGGTCACCACGACCGTCCGCTTGCAGCCGTGGTGTAGCGCCCCGGAAACGACCTGTTGCACCGCGGCAACACCGACGGCCTTGGCCAGCCTCTTGCATTGCACCGCCATGCGCGCGCCGTCTTTCTTGGCGATGAGATCCACTCCGTAGTCGCCGGTGCTCGCCGTCGGCGTGACGCTGTATCCGGCGATGCGGAGCTGCGCTGCAACGAATTCCTCGAATTCGGCACCCGACATTCGATCGATGGCCCGCAGGCCGGATCTCGCGTATTTCAGGTCGCGCCGGCGATGTGCGTCGGCCTGATGGCGGTCCCGCTGCACCGAAAGCCACCACAGGACGGCGACCGCCACCACGAGGCCGCCGAGTCCGGCCAGAAATCCCGCCGGCGGGCTGCCGGTGGCCTTCTGCGTGAAATACCAAGGGAGAGCCAACCCCAGCAAGAGGAGCGACCCGAGAACCTTCTCCATGACTCCTCAACGTGCCGTTCGCGCCGACGCAGACTTGTCCGATGAATCTAGTTCAAGCCTGTGACATTTCGGCGCAGGCGCGAGGCAGCGCCACGGCACGACCGAGGGTCACCATCCGGTGAACCGTTGCGGTATCACGCGCAGTCGGCGCAGACCGGAAGGCCGGAACTGGTGCGGCACAACCGGCTCCGGTGCTGCACCAAAAAGCAACTCGAGCAGGTGAACTCGTCGGCCCGCTGGGGAATCACGGTCACCGTCAGCTCTTCCCCGGACAGGTCGGCGCCGGGCAGTTCGAAGAAGTGCACATCATTGGCGTCCTCGTCGACCACGACGGAGCCGGCCCCCTGCAGGGTCGGCGCCAGCTCGCGAAGCGAGGACTTGTCCTGGGTGTCGTTGTCGGATACACGGCGTGCGTCGTAGTCAGTGGTGGTCGCCATCGGGGTTTCCTTCCTGATCTGGAACGGGTTGACGCACTTTCCTGTACTCACCCGTGGCGCAGGCAATACCCCGTTCACGCACGCCCTACACGGATCCGAGAAAGAAATTTCGGCTGCCCTACGCGATCCGCTTACGTGTCGGGGGTCTCCCCCGCCGCCGGGCGTGACCGGCCGCGCGGCCCTTGCGGTAATCCGGCGCTATTTCTCGTGAGAACGATTGTGTGCCAGCGCTATTCACACGAAAGACGCTCACAAAAGACGACGCCGCTTTAGCGGATCACCACGACGCGCACCCGCCGACCGGGCCAAAGCGGTGTCAGCCGGACCCGGCGTGGGTATGCCCCGGACATGACTTCGCGATCGCACAGGGGCACCTGTCCCGGCACTCGCGCCGGGAGTCTCCGCTGACAGCGCGTGGCGGCACGCCCGCCGTCCTGTTCGACGTCGACGGAACCCTGGTGGATTCCAACTACCTGCACGTCCACGCATGGCGGCGCGCGTTCGACGCTGAGGGCATCGTGGTGCCGTCGTGGCAAATCCACCGCTGTATCGGCATGGACGGCTCGAAGCTGGTGCGAACGCTGTCCGATGACGCGCCGGCCGACGTGCAGGAGCGGCTCAGCGACCAGCACAGCCAGTACTACCGGGAGATCACCGCGCTGCTAAAACCGTTGCCCGGAGCGCGCGCATTGCTACACCGCGTCGCGGACCTGGGGCTGCAGGTCGTGCTCGCCAGCTCGGCACCCGAGGACGAATTGGAGGTCTTGCGCACGGTGCTCGATTGTGACGACGTCATCTCCGAGACGACGTCGTCCCGCGATGTCGACACCGCCAAACCCGAACCGGGCATCGTGCGGGTCGCGCTGGACCGGGCCGGGGTCGATGCCGAGCACGCAGTGTTCGTCGGGGACGCCGTATGGGACGCACACGCCGCGGCGGGTGCGGCGGTGCCGTGCATCGGGCTGCTAAGCGGCGGCATCGCCCGCGCGGAGTTGCAGGAGGCCGGGGCCGCCCCGATCTTCACCGATCCGCAAGGCCTGCTCGACCAGTTGGGATCAACCCGCATCGCGGCGCTCGCGCCCGGCCGCTGAGCGCAAGTGCGTGTCAGCGGCCGCGAGTGCGCAGCGTCAGGGGCAGCACGACCCAGAAGAACGCGAACAGCGGCAGCGCGCACGCTCCGGCGACCAGCCCCACATTGCGCCCGGCGACCGCGGCGAAAATGATGATGGTCATGCCGATCAGCGCCAGGCCGAGCAAGCCCAGGCCGGCATAGGCACAGCGGTGAGCGGCGGACACGAGAACTTGGAGCCGATGACGCCGGAAAAGTATCCGGTGCATGGCAACCGGGGCGATCAGCAACACCGTAGAGCACACTGAACACGCCACCGTGGCCAGATAGACATCGCGCATGTGGTGTCCGAGCACATCGAAACGCTGCTGAAACGGCAGCGTCAGCAGGAAACCGGTCAGCAGCTGCACCCCGGTCTGAACCACGCGCAGCTCCTGCAGCAGGCTGTTCCAATTGCGGTCCAGCCGTTGCACTTCGGTTTCGCCGCGCTCACGGCGATCCCACCGTTGGTCGTCTTGCGGATGATCGACGTCCATAGCGGTGATCATCGCGCCGGGCGTCGCGGGTGAATTGCTATCCGTTGAGTTTGCCGTCCCGCACCGCGGTCAACGCATCGTCGAGCGTCGGATACAGCGGGAACGTCTTGTCCAGACCGGTCAGGTGAATCGGCCGCCGGGTGGCCGGGCCGCGCGCGACCACGCCAAACCCGGTGTCTTTGCCCAATTTCTCATACGTGGCAGCCAGGATCTTCAGCCCGACCGAACCGAGGAACTCCACCGCCGAGAGATCGATGACCAGTGACGTGGGACTCTCCGCAACGACCGCACCGATGGCCTGTTCCAGGGCAGGAGCCGTGACCAAATCGATTTCGCCGCTGACACTGACCACGGAAACGCCATCGTGGTCCTCAACCAACGTGGTAATCGAATCAGGAGCTGACAATGGCAATCCTTTGTCCTGGGCCGTGGCGTGGTTCAACCCTAGCCTGCGTTACGAACTGCGAGAAGAATATGCCCTCCACACGTGCCCCGCGACAACCCAGGCTAGTCTCGCAAAAGGGAACTGCAGACCGCAGGGCGTGACGTGTACTCGGGAGGCCCGAGGAGGCCATATGTCAAATTCGCCGTCGGATTTCAACAGTACCGGCACCACAGCGCAAGTCGTCGGCATTTCCAGCGAGGGGCTGTTACCACAGCTAGTTCAGCATCTACGGCAGAATCGGACCATTTTGCGGGAGGAGTGGGCACGCCGCATCACCGATGCCGAGCTGCTCACCGCGATGACCCCCGAGGAGCTCTTTTCCGAAGCGACGGCCGTCTACGACAACTACGTCGAGGTGCTCGAGACCGGTAGCGTCGAGGCACTGCAGGCCTATGCGCGTGACCTCTCCGAACGCATCATTCCGCGAGGCGTGGAAACCGACGAGGTCATCGGCATCGTCCTGCTGCTCCGCGACGTGCTGGCGCGCTCGTTGTTCGAGAAGTATCAGACCGAATTCGAGATGCTCAACCGGGTGCTGGACGCCTACGAGCCGGCCGCCAACCGGATCGCCAACACCGTGGCGGTCAGCTTCGTGCAGGAACGCGAGCGCATCATCCGCCAGCAGCAGGAGGCGATCCGGGAGCTGTCGACGCCGGTGCTGCAGGTGCGTGAGCAGCTGCTGATCCTGCCGATCATCGGCGTGCTGGACAGTCAGCGGGCTCGGCAGGTCACCGAACAGCTGTTGCGGGCCATCCGCGCCAATCGCGCGAAAGTGGTGGTCATCGACATCACCGGTGTGCCGACCATCGACTCGACGGTGGCCAACCACCTGGTGCAGACCGTCGACGCGTCGGGGTTGATGGGTGCCAGCGTGATCATCACGGGCCTGTCCTCAGAGATTGCGCTGACGCTGGTGACGATCGGCCTGGACTTGTCGAAGATGAATGCCGTCGGTGACCTGCAGGGGGGCATCGAGGAAGCCGAGCGGCTGCTGGGTTACGAGGTAACTCGTACCGGCGAGCAGACCGGGTGACGATTAGGAACGCGAGCGCCGCATGCCAGTACCGATCCTGAAACAGGGTTCGATCCTCATCGCGTCGGTGCAGGCCGCGCTGTCCGACTCCGACGCCGAACGGCTGCGCTACGACCTCATGGAGCGCGTCAGCCGGTTCCGCGCCCAGGGCATCATCGTGGACGTCACCGCCATCGACGTGATGGATTCCTTTGCGGCCCGGTCGCTGCGCACCATCGCGCACATGACGCGGCTGCGCGGCGCGGACACGGTGATCGTCGGCCTGCAGCCGGAGGTGGCCTTCGCGATGGTCCAGCTTGGTCTGGCGTTCGACGACATGAACACCGCGCTGGACCTCGAGGAGGGCCTCTCCCTCCTGAATCGCCAACTGGCGCAGCGGAAACCGACGATCGGGCGCGATGGTGGCGACTGATATCGTCGTCGCCATCGACAATCCCGACGACATCGTCGACGCCCGCAAAGCCGGACACCACCTCGCCCTTGACCTGGGATTCTCCCTTACCGACGTCACGATGATCGCCACGGCGATCTCCGAAATCGCACGCAACATCACCAGCTACGCTGGTCGCGGCGCCGTCCGCGTCGGGGTGGCCGACCGGGAGGGCCGCAAGGCCCTGGTGGTGCGCGCCGAGGATCAGGGGCCCGGGATCGCCGACATCGAACGCGCGATGGAGGACGGATATTCGACCGGCCGCGGGTTGGGGATGGGCCTGCCGGGTGCCCGCCGTTTGATGGACCGGTTGGTCGTCGAGTCCACGGTCGGCCAGGGAACCGTCATCGAAATGTGGAAATGGGTCCCTCCCCGTGCATGAGGGTGGCCGCTTCGGACCCATCGAGTGGGCGAGGGCGGGCCGCCCGTTGCCCAGCGAGTACACCTCCGGCGATCGTGGCCTCGCCATCGACATCGACGGCGAGGCCGTGCTGTTCGGTGTCGTGGATGGCCTGGGTCACGGGCCCGCCGCCGCCGAAGCCGCGCTGCGTGCTATCGATGCGGTCACCCGCGCCTGTTCCGAGCGGGTGGAGGTTTTGGTTCAGCTCTGCCACCGCGTGTTGACCGGCACCAGAGGAGTCGCAATGACGTTGGCGCGGGTGGATTTTGCCGCCAACACGCTGACTTGGACCGGTGTCGGCAACGTCTCCGCCGATCTGGTGGCCAAGGCACCGACCGGGACCACCATCCGCTCCAGTGCACGTCTCACCGCAGGCATCGTCGGCTACCGCATACCGGAAATCAGGCCCGCGCAGGTAGTTTCGATTCGCCCCGGCGACCTACTGGTGATGAGAACCGATGGAATCGCCGAAGATTACCTGGACCACATCGACTTCTCGGCCCCCGCAATGGCTATCGCTGAGGAACTCCTCGAGAAGCACGCCAAGGAATCCGACGATGCGATGGTGTTGACCGCACGTCACAGGGGGGCGTTGACATGAGCGAGAACGACGGATTCCACGCGCAGTACGCCGCCGCGTTGCAGGCCTATCTGGACACCCGCGACGAGGCCAGCCTGGCGATCGGTTACGAGCTCGGTCGGACGGCTCTGCAGGAACGAATCAGCCTGCTCGAAATCGTGGAGAACCACGTCCGGCTGGTTTTTGAAATCGCGCAAGACGTGCGCGTCGATGCGCCGATCGCGCTGGAGTTCCTGCTGCAGCTGCTGGTCCCCCTTGACGTGGCCATGCGCGGCTTCATCGACGGCAACAAGCGCTACGCCGAACAGCGGGCTCGCGCCGAGGGGCTGGCCGACCGCGACAAATTCCGCAACGCGCTGGTGAATTCGCTGCAGGAAGGATTTTTCGTCGCCGATCACGAGGGCTCCGTGGTCGAAATCAACAGCGCCTTCATCGAGATCATCGGGTTTCCCAGTGAGGGTTTGCCCTACCGATGGCCGCACCCGTGGCTGGTCGACACGAAGACCGCGGCCGAACAAATCGGCCAAGTGACGAACCATGGCAGGGCCGACTACGAAGCGCCGATCCGCCACGGCGACGGCCATCTCGCCTGGGTGAAGGTGAGCATCAACGCGGTCAAGGAATCCGGCAGCGACCGCGACGCCTACGTCGGGACGATTCGAGACATCACCGCGGAACGCGCGTTTGCGGCGCGGGAGAGCGCGGTGCTGCGCCTGGCCACGGCGGTGGCGGTGGCCAGGAGCGTGGACGAGTTGCTGTCGATCACGCTCGACGAGTGCCGCACGGCGATCGATGTGCAACGCGTGGTGGCAGTCTCGTGGCCCAGCGGCGAGGGCGACCCGACGGTCCACGCGGCGGGCGAACCCTCGGCGGCGTCGTGGCGCAAGCTCGATTCGTGGTTGCGCCGTACCTTCTCCGACGCGCGTCAACAACTGCCGCTGACGGCGAAAACCGTTGAGTCGCCCGATCATCCCGGTAAGACACAGGGATTGGTCGCGGTGCTCTCCGGTACCGGGGACCTGGCGTTGTGGCTGGAGCTCCGCACACCTCGCTGGGTCAGCGCGGAAGACCGCCTGCTGGTCACCGTGCTGATCAGCCATCTCAGCCTGGCAATGCAGCACGTCCGTCAGTTCGAGAACGCACGCGAGACGTCGCTCACGTTGCAGCGTGCCATGCTGCCATCGGTCCAGCCCCCACGGGGCTTCACGGTGCGCTACGAACCCGCGGTGCTGCCCTTGGAGATCGGCGGTGACTGGTATGACGTGCTGCCGATCGGCGATCACCGCATCGGCATCGTCGTCGGCGACTGCGTGGGTCGGGGCCTGCCGGCGGCCGCGATCATGGGGCAGCTACGCAGCTCCGCGCGAGCACTGTTGATCAACGGCGTGATCAATGGCGCCGAGCCCGCGGCGCTGCTCGATCAGCTCGACTCGGTGGCATCGCTCATCCCAAATGCCTATTGCACCACAGTGTTTCTCGCGATCCTGGACACTGAAACCGGGGTCCTGCAGTACAGCAATGCCGGCCACATGCCGGCCGTGCTCACCGGACCCGAGCCCGGGACGACGACGCTGTTGACCGATGCCGCATCGGTACCGCTGGCGGTCCGCCGGGATGAACCGCGCCCGCAGACCACCCGGATACTGGCACCCGGCTCGACCCTCATGCTGTTCACCGACGGGCTGGTGGAACGCAAACATGAGTCGATCGACGATGGAATCGCCCGCGCGGCAGACGTTCTGGCGCAGACGATGACATTGCCGTTGGACACCGTCGCCGACGCGATGCTTCGTGAGCTGGCGCCGGAAGCGGGGTATGACGACGATGTGGCGATGGTGATCTACCGCCACCACCAGACACCGCTACGTATCGAAAGCGACGCCACCGCAGAGCAATTGGTGCGCATCCGGCACCGGCTGGCGGCCTGGCTGCACGCCGCCCACATAACGGATGAGTTGGCCGCCGGCATCGTGCTGGTCGTCAACGAAGCCTGCACCAATTGCGTCGAGCACGCGTACCGGGGATTCGTCGCCGGGACCATGGTGGTCGAAATCGGCCTTGGCGACGGCGAAGTACACGCCCGGATCACTGATTTCGGTTCGTGGAAAACGCCGGACCCCAACCCGGTCAACGGTGGTCGCGGCCTACCGCTGATCAGGGCGCTCAGCCATTCGACGGAGCTCGAGACCGCCGCCACCGGCACCACCGTCGACATCACCTTCCGATTGCCGACAGAATCCGATTAGTGGACGCCGGAAAGTGTTGCGGCACCGTTTACCCGGCCCCGGTTACGGGTAGTCACCGGCGTGACCCGCACCTCGACCATGACTGAACCCGCGCTACCCGCCGCGCACGGGCCGCTGTCGGCCGCCGTTCGTTGCGCGCTGGCGGGGCCGCCGTCGGTCGACCACTTCGCGCGCATCGGCACATCCGTGCGTGATTCCGATCCGTACGGCCTGGATCTGCAGCTGGCGCTGTCCATGTGCTACGAGCTGCACTACCGCGGCTTCGCCGACGTGGACCCCGCGTGGGAGTGGGATCCCGCCCTGCTGGCGCTGCGCGCCGAACTGGAACGCGTGTTTTTGGCCGGCGTGCGCCGCGATGTCGGGCCCATCGATCCCGATCAGACGGCGGCCGCCGAAATGGAAGCGATTTCGGTCGAACCCGTCGACGGCACCGGCCCGTCATATTATCTGCGTGACACCGGAACATGGCAGCAGATGCGCGAATATTTCGTACATCGCTCGCTGTATCACCTCAAGGAGGGTGATCCGCACGCGTGGGCCATTCCGCGCCTGATGGGCACCGCCAAAGCGGCCTTCGTGGCTGTCGAGTTCGACGAGTACGGGGCCGGGCAGGGCCCGCGACTGCACCAGCAACTGTTCGCCGACCTACTGGTGGCGGCCGGGCTGGATGCGACGTATTGGGGTTACGTCGATGCGGTACCCGCCGAATCGCTGGCGGTGGTCAATCTCATGTCGCTGTTCGGACTGCACCGCTCGTTGCGCGGCGCCGCGATTGGACACTTTGCGTCGACCGAGATCACTTCACCACCGGGATCCCAACGTATGGTGCAGGCCCTGCAGCGGATGCAGGCGCCGGCGGCCTGCATCGGTTTCTACAGCGAGCACGTCGAGGCCGACGCTGTCCACGAGCACGTCGTGCGCGGCGATGTGGTCGGCGATCTCGTGGCGCGAGAGCCGCAGCTCGAGCGGGACGTCGTTTTCGGGATCCGCGCACATGCCGCGGTCGAAAACCGCTTGGCGGAAACGATTATGGCGTCGTGGAAGCAGGATCAGCCGTCGTTGCGGCAGCCTCCGCAGTAGCGGTCGTCGTGTTGAGGCGCCGGCACCTGCGATGGCTGGTATCGCACAAGGGGTATCTGCCGCTGCGCCGGCAGGTGCAGATCGCCACCATGAATCGGTCGGACTCGACGACCTCGCCGCCGGGCATCTCGATCCGCACCGGACCCGACACCAGCACCGGCCCGTTGGGAACCACCTGAACCCGGGTGGGGCTCATCGCTTTTCCGCCCGAATCACAATCAACTCCTCTTCCCGGCGCCCGCGCGGTATCAGGCCGACACCTTCCAACCAGCTCGCCCGTGATGACATCACCGGACCAAACGGAATCCATTTCGAGGCAATCACTTCCGCATCCATACCCGCCCACTTGAGGGAATCCAGCGACTGCTGAACACCGGCGAGTGCCGAGTGCACCAGCAGCAGGGATCCACCGTCGCGCAACAGCTTCGGTGCCGACTCGCACAGCGGGTCGAGGATCAGGCGGCCGTCTGGGCCGGCGTTCCAGGCCCACGGCGGTCCGACCGTCGGGCAGATCTGTTCCACCTCGGCGCAGGGCGGCGTCGGCACGTAGGGCGGATTCGACACCACAACGTCGAACGGCGCGCGCTCCACTGCGGCTATCCACGAGCCCTCGCGAACGTCGACCCGTACGCCGGCAGCCGCGGCGTTCTCCCGGGCGCAGCGTACGGCCTGCGGGCAGATGTCGAAGGCCGTCGCATCGGCGCAGCCCATCTCCGCAGCCGCGATCGCGACGAAGCCGCTGCCGGTGCAGAGGTCCAGAACCCGCCGTCCCGGGATCAGACCGGTATCGTGCATCACGTCCACCAGCAGTCTGGAATCCTGTTGTGGCTGATACACGTTGTGGGTGGGCAAGACTGCGGGCTCGGGATACGCGGTCGTCACTGGTGGCCTTTCGAGAACCCTCACACGGATCGCCGCTGATCACGGCTTGGCGTGGATAATGCCCGCAAACCCGCCCATTCAAACCGGCCGGCCGAAAAATCGTCGCGGCTAACCGGCCGTCACATGAGCGAACTGCCTGAGGATCGCCGCACAGAATGCCGGGAGGTCCGATGGCGACCGGCTGGAGATCAAATTGCCGTCGACGACGACCTCCTCGTCTACCACGTGGGCGCCCGCATTGCGCAGATCGGTGCGGATGCTGGGATAGGACGTCAGCGTCCGGCCCACTGCCACACCGGCTTCCGCCAGTGTCCAGGGCCCATGACAAATGGCGGCCACCGGTTTCCCCGACCTGACGAAATCACGGACGAAGGAAACGGCGGAGCTGTCCATGCGCAGCTTGTCCGGGTTCACGGTGCCACCGGGGAGCACCAGGGCGTCGAATTCGTCCACCGACGCCTCGGATACTTTCCGGTCGACGGCGAAGGTCCCGGCCGGCTCGAGATCGTGGTTACGCGCCTGAATTTCGCCGTCCTTCAGCGACAGCACCTCGACGTGGGCGCCGGCGTCCCGCAGCGCCGCGCGCGGCTGTTCGAGCTCCACCTTTTCCACACCGTCGGCCGCTAGAAACGCTATTTTCTTTCCTTGCAATTCTTTTGACATCGTCGTCTTCCTTCCTGCGAACAACCGGTCTTCTCGGGTCCAAGGGCTCGCAGTCGTCGAGTGCCTCCCCGGGCCGCGTCGCCGTAACGCAGGCCCACGCGAAACGGCTGTGCGGCAACAGTTTGCGAGGCCATCGCTCTCCGCAACGTTGCACGTGCTCCACCGCCCTCGCTGCGCGCGGAGGTCAGTTTGCCGCCTCGCGCAGCGCCCCAAGCAAAGGCTCGGCGGCCTCTTTGAGGAACCGCTCCTGGGTTTCTCCGCCGATCTGGACGAGCGCGATGTCGGTGAACCCGGCTTCCCAGTAAGCCCGGACGCCCTCGACAATCGCATCGAGGTCAGGACCACAGGGAATGGTGTCCGCCACGTCTTCGGGACGTACGAATTGGGTCGCACCGGCGAAGCCGGCCGGGGTCGGTAGGTCGGCGTTCACCTTCCAGCCGCCGGCGAACCAGCGGAACTGGTCGTGCGCGCGCTTGACGGCGGTGTCCCGGTCCGGATCCCAGGACACCGGTATCTGGCCGATCACCCGCCCGCCGCCGGCGAGGTTGGCGGCTTGGCGGGCGCCGTGCCAGCCGTGGACGAGTTCCGCCTCGGGCTCCGTTGCGATCAGATGGTCGGCGAGCTTGGCGAATTTCTCGATCGCCTTGGTGCCGCCGATGGCCACCCCGATGCCGACCGGGATGTCGGGCACGTCCCACAACCGCGCGGAGTCGACCCGGAAATAGTCGCCGGTGAAGTCCACCAGCTGCCCGCCGAACAGTTCCCGGATGATCTTGATCGCCTCACGCAGCATGTCTTGCCGACGGGAAATGGTAGGCCAGCCCTTGCCGACGACGTGCTCGTTGAGGTTCTCGCCGCTGCCCAGGCCCAGGGTGAACCGGCCGTCGGACAGGATCTGCACGGTGGCTGCCTGCTGGGCGACGACGGCCGGGTGATACCGCATCGTCGGGCACGTCACATAGGAAAAGAGGTCTACCCGTTCGGTGGCCTGTGCCACCGCACCCAGAACCGCCCACGCGTTGGGCGCGTGTCCCTGCGAGGTGAGCCACGGCGAAAAGTGGTCACTGCACACGTGAAAGTCGAAACCACGCTGCTCGGCCGAAATGGCGTACTGCACAAGCTCTTTGGGTCCACTCTGTTCGGTCATCAAAGTGTAGCCAAAATTGGTCATGCGCAGTCGGGTACCCGGCTGCACCGGTGGCAAACGACACCGCCGAACCGGTCAGGGAACATCAACCGGACAGCGGTCAAAGGCGCTCTTTGACGGCGGCCGACAAGCGGGCGCCGTCGACCTTGCCTGCCGCGATCGCGGTCGCGGCCTTCATCACCATGCCCATCTGCCTCATGCCCGGCCGCTCGCCGATTTCCTCGGCGACCTGCGCGATCGCGGTGTCGGCGACGTCGGCCACCTCCGCCTCGGTGAGCGGGGTGGGCAGGTACTCGTCGATGATCCGCGCCTCGGCGTGCTCGTTGGCGGCGAGTTCTCCGCGCCCGTTCTGCGTGTAGATCTCCGCGGCTTCGCCGCGTTTGCGGGATTCCTTGGCCAGCACCTTGATGACTTCCTCGTTGGTGAGGTCTTTGGCCTGCTTACCGGAGACTTCCTCGGTTTGGATCGCGGCCAGCAGCATGCGCAGGGTGGCCGTTCGCAGCTTGTCCCGGGCCTTCATCGCCGCGGTCAGGTCCGCCCGAAGCCGGGATTTGAGTTCCGCCATGCCTGAGACGCTACGCGCCGGGTGCGGGGTCAACGTTGTGAAATGCCACGACCGCCGACAGGATGGAGCCCATGACGCACGACGCGCCCGGCTGCAAAGGCCCCGGGGTTCGGTGAGCGCGCCGCCGCCTGGTTATCCGGTCGGGCCCCCATCGGCGTACGGCCCCCCACCTGAATACGGTCCGCCCCAGGCCTACGGGCCGCCCCCGGCGCACGGCCCCCCACCGCCCGGCTACGGGGCCCCGCCGGGTTACCCGCCCCCACCGGGCTACGGGGTCCCGCCCGGCTACGGGCCGCCACCCCGCTACGGGCCGCCCGGCTACGGGCCGCCACCCGCCTTCGGCCCTCCGCCGGGATACGGAACGGTCAAACCCGGGATCATCCCGCTGCGGCCGCTGACCCTCGGCGACATCTTCAACGGCGCGGTCGGCTACGTCCGCGCCAATCCGAAAGCGACCTTGGGTCTGACTGCGATCGTCGTAGTGGCCATGCAGATCATCACCAAGGCCGCCTTCTTGGGACCGTGGGCCGCCCGCGACAGGTTCACCACCGATCAATCCGACGGGCTGACCGTGGGGGTCCTGGGCGCGTGGTCGGCGTCGGTGGGGACCGGCATCCTGGTGGGCTGGCTGGGCGGCATGCTGTTGTCCGGAATGCTCACCGTCATCGTCGGGCGGGCGGTCTTCGGATCGCCGATCACCATCGGTGAAACCTGGGCCAAGATCCGCGGGCGGCTACTGGCCTTGCTCGGCCTGGCCCTGCTGGAGGCCGTCGTGGTGGCCGCGCTGGCCGGCCTGGTCGCGGTGATCGTCGGGGTGCTGGCGGCGATCGGTAATGGCGCGGCGGCCGTGGTGCTGGGCGTCCCGCTGGTGCTGGTCGTCGTCGCGCTGCTGGTGTACCTGTACACGGTGGTGCTGTTCGCCCCGGTGCTGATCGTGCTGGAGCGGCTGCCCGTCCTCGACGCGATCGCCCGATCGTTCAAGCTTGTCCACAACGGATTCTGGCGGGTGCTGGGCATCCGGACGCTCACCTTCCTGGTGGCCGCCATCGTCGCGAACGCCGTCGCGGTGCCGTTCAGCATCGTCGGCCAGCTTTTCCAGATCACCTCCTCCGGCACGGCTTTCCTGGCCAGCACCGCGGTCCTGTCCGTCGGGGTGGCGATCGGCGAGATCATCACCGCGCCGTTCAACGCCGGCGTCATCGTCCTGCTGTACACCGACCGCCGGATGCGCGCCGAGGCGTTCGACCTGGTACTACAGACCGGAGCCGCCCAGGGGCCCTACGCGGCCGCGTCCACCGACCACCTCTGGCTGACGCGGCCCCTGTAACGGCTGAGCGAGGACTAGCTGAGCATGCCTTCCATCGACATCGACCGCGATGCCGCGCACCGCGCCGCGCAGGACGAACTCAACAAGCCGATCTATTCGAAGGGATCGGCGGGGGACCAATTCCTCGACTGGCTCAACGACCTGATTTACCGGCTGCTGCAGAAGACGTCCTCGGTGCCGGGTGGATGGTTCACCGCGACAGTGCTTTTCATTCTGCTGGCGACCGCCGTGGTAGTTGCCGTCCACATCGCGCGGCGCACCATGCGCACCCGCCGCGGCGCTGACCATCTGTTATTCGAAACCGCACAACTGACCGCCGCCCAGCACCGCGCCACGGCGGAAAACTGCGCGGCCGACGGTGATTGGGCGGCCGCGATACGACACCGGCTGCGCGCCGTCGCCCGCCAGCTCGAGGAGACCGGCGTGCTGGCGGCGGCTCCCGGCCGTACGGCCAACGAGCTGGCCCGCGACGCCGGCGCCGCGTTGCCTCACCTGGCCGGCGAATTGATCGAAGCGGCAACGGCTTTCAACGACGTCACCTACGGTGAGCTGCCCGGAACCCAGGCCGCCTACCGGATGATCGCCGACCTGGACGACCACCTGCGATCCCGCTGGGAGGGCGTCCCGGCGGAGCCCGGCCGGCCCGCCGTACCCGACTCGTGGGCGCAGGTGCGCTGATGGCGACGATCGCCGCCGCCCGCCCGGAAACCGCGCCACGAAATCGGCGCTCCTGGCGCTGGGTGCTCGTCACGCTGCTGGTGCTCGCCGTCATCGCCGGGATCGATGCCTACCTGAGTGCACCGCGGCCCGGTGCGCGGATGGATCCGGCGTCGACCGGGCCCGACGGTGCCCACGCGCTGGTGGAGTTGCTACGCGACGCTGGAGTCGACGTCGTCGTGGCCAACAGCATCGGTGACGTCGAGCATGCGGCGCGCCCCGACGCGCTGATCCTGGTGGTACAAAGCCAGTACCTCACCGACACGGCGGCCGACCGGCTGGCGAAGATCCCATCGGATCTGCTGCTGGTGGAACCGACGATGCGGGCCCGCGAGGCGCTGCTGCCGGGCGTGGGCGTATCGGGTACCAGCGGCTTTGACACCGACCCGAATTGCACTCTGCGCGAGGCGGTCCGGTCCGGTTCGGTTCGGTTCGGTTCGAGCAGCGCCTATGCGGCCAAGGATGGCCGGGCGATGTCCCGCTGCTACGACGGCGTGCTGATCCGCTTCCGTGCTGGCGGGCGGACCATCACCGCGGTCGGCAGCACCGATTTCATGACCAACGGCGGCCTGCTGCAAGCGGGCAACGCCGCGCTGGCGATGAACCTGGCCGGGGACCGGCCCCGGCTCGTCTGGTACGCACCTCATTACGTCGAGGGTGAATCCGCCTCCAAGGCTTCGCTTTTCGAGCTGATTCCGCAGAACGTGATCTGGGCCGTGTGGCAGCTGGCGCTGGTGGTGCTGCTGGTCGCCGCGTGGAAGGGCCGCAGGCCCGGGCCGTTGGTGGCCGAGGAGTTACCCGTGGTGGTGCGCGCCTCGGAGACCGTCGAGGGGCGCGGCCGGCTGTATCGGTCCCGTCGGGCACGCGATCGCGCCGCCGACGCGCTGCGCACGGCCACGGTGACGCGGCTGCTACCGCGGCTCGGCCTGGGCGCCGGCGCCGCACCGGCGGTGGTGGTTTCCACGGTGGCCCAGCGCATCGGGTCCGACGCCGGGTTCGTCTCCTACCATCTGTTCGGTCCGCCTCCGACGACCGACAACGACCTCTTACAACTTGCCCGTGCGCTCGACGAAATCGAAAGGCTGGTCGCACACCCGTGACACGACCCACGCAACCTTCCCCGCCGGCGGCAGCCGAATCCCCCACCACTGAATCGGCACGTGACGCGCTGTTGGCGTTGCGCGCCGAGCTCGCCAAGGCCGTCGTCGGACAGGAGGGCGTGATCAGCGGCCTGGTGATCGCGCTGCTGTGCCGCGGCCATGTGCTGCTGGAAGGCGTTCCGGGAGTGGCGAAGACACTGCTGGTCCGGGCGCTGTCCGCGGCGCTACAGCTGGAGTTCAAGCGGGTGCAGTTCACCCCCGACCTGATGCCCGGCGACGTGACGGGTTCCCTGGTGTACGACGCGCGCACCGCCGCGTTCATGTTCCGGCCCGGTCCGGTGTTCACCAACCTGCTGCTGGCCGACGAGATCAACCGGACCCCACCCAAGACCCAGGCCGCACTGCTCGAGGCGATGGAAGAGCGCCAGGTCAGCGTGGAGGGTGAACCCCAGCCGCTGCCGGACCCCTTCATCGTTGCCGCGACCCAGAATCCGGTCGAATACGAGGGCACCTACCAGTTGCCCGAGGCCCAACTGGATCGCTTTTTACTCAAGCTGAACGTGGCGCTGCCGCCGCGGGACGCCGAGATCGCCATCCTGCATCGGCACGCGCACGGCTTCGACCCCCGCGATCTGTCGGCGATCAAGCCGGTAGCCGGGCCGGCCGACCTGGCCGCCGGCCGCGACGCCGTCCAACACGTGCTGGTCGCCGACGAGATTCTGGGCTACATCGTCGACATCGTCGGGGCCACCCGCTCCTCGCCCGCGCTGCAGCTCGGTGTGTCCCCCCGCGGCGCGACCGCCCTGTTGGCCACGGCGCGCTCCTGGTCCTGGCTGTCGGGCCGCAACTACGTCACACCAGACGACGTGAAGGCCATGGCCCGCCCGACGCTGCGGCACCGGGTGATGCTTCGACCCGAAGCCGAACTCGAAGGGGCCACGCCCGACGGTGTGCTCGACGGGATTCTGGCGTCGGTTCCGGTGCCCCGCTAGTGGTCCTGACCGGACGCACCGGGTTGGTCGCGCTGATCTGCACCCTGCCCATCGCGGTGTCGCCCTGGCCGGCAACGGCTTTCGTGGCCCTGCTGGCGGCGCTGGCCGTCGCGGTCGCCGTCGATGCCGGATTGGCGGCCGCCACCTCCGGCCTGCGCTACGTCCGTTCTCCGGATCGCTCCGCCCGGCTCGGGGAGCAGGTGGATTCTGCGCTGTTGATCCACAACGACGGCCGTCGGCGGTTCCGCGGCCAGATCCGCGACGCCTGGCCGCCCAGCGCCCGCGCGCAGCCGCGCATCCACCCGGTGAACATCCCCGCCGGCCAGGATCAGCACGTCGCGACTCGGCTGGAACCGGTGCGCCGCGGCGACCAGCGGGCCACGGTGGTCACCGCCCGATCGATCGGCCCGCTGGGTTTGGCGGGACGGCAGGGTTCGCAATCGGTACCGGGGCAGCTGCGGGTGCTGCCGCCATTCCTGTCGCGCAAGCATCTGCCGTCGCGGCTCGCCAAGCTGCGCGAGATCGGCGGCCTGCTGCCCACGCTGGTGCGCGGGCAGGGGACCGAATTCGATTCGCTGCGAGAATATGTCGTCGGTGACGACGTGCGCTCGATCGATTGGCGCGCCACCGCGCGTCGCGCCGATGTGGTGGTGCGAACCTGGCGCCCGGAACGCGACCGGCGCGTGGTGATCGTGCTCGACACGGGTCGCACCGCGGCGGGCCGGGTCGGGGTCGATCCGGCCGCCTCCGATCCCGCGGGCTGGCCGCGGCTGGATTGGTCGATGGATGCCGCGCTGCTGCTGGCCGCACTCGCCTCGCGGGCGGGAGACAATGTCGACTTCCTCGCCCACGACCGGGTGAGCCGGGCCGGCGTCTTCGGCGCCGCGCGCACCGAACTACTTGCGCAGCTGGTCGACGCGATGGCTCCCCTGCAGCCCACGCTCGTCGAATCTGACTGGCGGGCAATGGCTTCCGCCATCACGCTGCGTGCCCACCGGCGCTCACTGGTGGTGCTGCTGACAGACCTCAATCCGACCGCCCTCGACGAGGGTCTGCTGCCGGTGCTGCCGCAGCTGGCGACCAAACATCACCTGCTGCTGGCCGCGGTCTCCGACCCTCGGGTCGACCAGATGGCCGCCGGGCGCTCGGATGCCGCGGCGGTGTACGACGCGGCGGCAGCCGAACGATCCCGCAACGACCGCGGTGCCATCGCCACGCGGCTGCGCCGCGCCGGGGTGGAAGTCGTCGACGCCGCGCCCGCCGAGCTGGCGCCCGCCCTCGCCGACCACTATCTGGCGATGAAAGCGACCGGACGCCTGTAATCTGCACCGCGAAACTGCAACTACGTACGCATTTCCCGAATAAGGCCGTCGGCAGTTGGAGTCTCGCGGAACTCAGCCGGTGGGTATCACATCCGGCGCGTCTTCGATGTCGCCGCTTTCCCCGGCTTTGACGCCCCGGCGGCCGAAGTAGGCGATGTAGGACAGGAACGCCACCTCGGCGACGATACCGATGGCGACCCGTACGAAGGTCGGCAACGGCGACGGCGTCACCACCGCTTCGATCAACCCGGAGATCAGGAGCACGGCCACCAGGCCCACGGCCACCGATACGACGGCGCGGCCCTGTTCGGCCAGCACCTGCCCCCGGGGGCGGTCTCCGGGCGAGATCACCGACCACCCCAACCGCATTCCCGTTGCCCCCGCGAGGAATACGGCCGTGAGCTCCAGGAGTCCATGGGGGGCAAGCAATCCCAGCAGCACGCCGCCCTTGCCGGCCGAGAACATCAGGCCGGCGATCACACCCAGATTGGCGGCGTTATGAAACAGCACAAAGGGAATGGGCAGCCCCAGCAGCACGGACATTGCGATGCACTGAGCGGAAACCCAGGAATTGTTCACCCAGATCTGCAGCGCGAACGCGGCGGCGGGATGCTCGCTGTAGTACGACTCGACATCGTGATTGACCAATTGCTCGATGCCACTGGGCGTTCCGAGGGCTGACTGCACCTCCGGACTGCCGGCGACCCACAGCGCGATGACCACGACCACGGCGAAGAACGCCGCCGCCGTGGCCACCCACCACCGCCAGGTGCGGTACGCAACGACCGGGAAAGACACCGTCCAGAACCGGACGAACGTACTGCTCAGCGGGGCGTGAGCGCCGGTCACCGCGGAACGCGCCCGCGCGACCAGACTCGAGAGCCGGCCGACCAGCATCGAATCCGACGACGCCGAACGCAGTATCGACAGGTGAGTGGACGCCCGCTGGTAAAGCTCGACAAGCTCGTCGATTTCCGCGCCGCTCAGCGACCGGCGCCGCCCGATCAATCGGTCGAGGCGGTCCCACGTACCGCGATGGGCCAGCACGAATGCATCGACGTCCACCCTGGGCAGCCTAATCGCCCCGCGGGCACCTGTACCGTTCGAAGTTATGTCGAAGGTGGTGACCGGGGACGCAGTGGTGCTGGACGTGCAGATCGCCCAGCTGCCGGTGCGGGCGTTGAGCGCGCTGATCGATATCGCCGTCATGGTTGTCTTCTTATTTCTCGGATCGCTGTTGTGGGCCGCCACCCAGACTCAGTTCGACAGCGCGCTGAGTAACGCCATCCTGCTTATATTTACGGTGCTGGCAATTGTCGGCTACCCGTTGATCCTCGAAACGGCGACGCGGGGACGCTCGGTCGGCAAGATCGCGTTGGGCCTGCGCGTCGTGTCCGACGACGGCGGCCCAGAACGCTTCCGCCAGGCGTTATTTCGCGCCCTGGCCTCGCTGGTGGAGATCTGGATGCTCTTCGGGAGCCCCGCCGTCATCTGCAGCATATTGTCGCCCAAGGCCAAACGGATCGGCGACATCTTCGCCGGCACGGTGGTGGTCAACGAACGCGGACCCCGGCTGGGGCCACCCCCTGCGATGCCTCCGGCGCTGGCCTGGTGGGCATCGTCGTTGCAGCTGTCGGGACTGTCCGCCGGTCAAGCCGAGGTCGCGCGTCAATTCCTTTCCAGGGCACCGCAGCTCGACCGCCAGCTGCGCGTGCAGATGGCTTACCGAATCGCCGGTGACGTGGTGTCCCGCATTGCGCCGCCACCGCCGCCCGGCGCCCCGCCGGAACTGGTACTGGCCGCCGTCCTAGCCGAACGGCACCGCCGCGAGCTGGCCCGGCTGCGCCCGCCTGTGCCCGCCCCGCGCTGGCCCACCATGCCACCGGGGGCGGTGCCGCAACACCCCGTCCCGTGGCCGGAATCGGGGCGGCCCGGTCCGGGGTCGGGATACGGCGGTTCACCGGGCGGTTTCGCACCGCCTCACTGAGGGCTGCTGCTAGCCGGCGACGCTCGCGGCCATGAGGACGACGTCGGCAATCAGCAGCGCCCATCCGAAAAGCGGGACCGCGATGCCGGCGCGGTATTTGGCGGTGAAAAACGAGATGACGATGACGACGACCGCGACCGCGGGTGCCCCGTAGAACGCGACGCCGAAATCGATCCCGCCGTGGCCCAGGTTGGGACAGCTGCGGTCACTGCAGCCGGCGGTGCCCATCACGGCACCGAGCGCGAAAAGCATGACGATCGCGGCGGCGGGCACCGTCGCCAGCGCCAACCCCCAGTTGACCCACGGCCGCGTGTTCCGGCGCGGGCCACCATCGGGGCTCCCGAACGGGGCGGCACCCCTATCGACCGTCACGTCGTTGTCAGGGTCCATCCCTCAGTTCCTACCCGCCGTCTGCCCTACGCAAACCGCCGCACCGCGCCGAGCGGTTGGGTGGGGTCAGAGTTTCCGCAGGTCAGCGATCTATGCGATATTTCTCAACATATCTCGTTGCATCGCGTTAGTTCACGATATATCGTGATATTCCGGAGCGTACGAACGGTGCGCATCCCACGAACGTAAGGACAGAAAATGAGCAACCCATTCACTCCCCCCGAGGGACCATTCGCCGGCCGGCCCGGTTTCGGATTCGGCCTTGGCCCCGGCCCCGTTGACCGGCGCGCCCTGCACGAGGCACGACGCCAGGCCCGCCGGGATTTCCGCGAACATCTGCGCGACCACGCCGGTGGCGGCCACGAAGGCCCGTCGGGCTTCGGTCCCGGGTTCGGGCCGGGCTTCGGGCCTGGCTTCGGCTTCGGCCCCGGGTTCGGCCCGGGCTTCGGCTTCGGTCCCGGTGGTCGGCGCGGCGGCTGGCGCCGCGGTGGAGGCCCGGGCCGCGGCAGGCGCGGTGACGTGCGAGCGGCCATCCTGACGCTGCTGGCCGAGCGGCCGATGCACGGCTACGAGATGATTCAGCAGATCGCCGAACGCAGCGACGGGCTGTGGAAGCCGAGCCCCGGCTCGGTGTACCCGACCCTGCAGCTGCTCGACGACGAAGGCCTGATCACCGCGAGCGAAACCTCCGGCAGCAAGAAGCTTTTCGAGCTGACCGACGAGGGCCGCGGGGCGGCCGAGAAGATCGAGACCCCGCCGTGGGACGAGATCACCGAAGGCGCCGATCCGGGCCACCTGAACCTCAGGGCGGCCGTGGGCCAGTTGTTCGGTGCCGTCGGGCAGTCCGCCCATACCGTTTCCGCCGAGCAGCAGCAGCGCATCATCGACATTCTCAACAACGCGCGCCGCGAGATCTACGGCATTCTCGGCGAAGACTGATTTCGCCATTAGCCGCAGGTCACTTCAGGTTATGGGGACCCAATCCAAGGTCCGCTGCACGGCTTTGCGCCAGCCCGCATAACCCGCGGCGCGCTGCTCGTCGTTCCAGACCGGTGTCCAACGCTTGCCCTCTTGCCAGTTGGCACGCAGGTCAGCGGGATCGGCCCAGAACCCCGCGGCCAGACCCGCCGCGTACGCGGCGCCCAGCGCGGTCGTCTCGGCGACCACCGGCCGGACCACGTCCACGCCCAGCACGTCAGCCTGGATCTGCATGCACAGGTCGTTGCCGGTGATACCGCCGTCGACCTTCAAAACATCAAGGCGCACACCGGAATCCGCTGCCATCGCGTCCACCACGTCGCGACTCTGGTAGCAGATCGCCTCCAGGGTGGCCCGCGCCAGGTGCGCGTTGGTGTTGAACCGGGACAGCCCGACGATCGCGCCGCGCGCATCGGCTCGCCAGTAGGGCGCGAACAACCCGGAGAACGCCGGGACGAAATAGACCCCGCCGTTGTCGTCGACCTGGCGCGCCAGCGATTCGCTTTGCGCGGCCCCGCTGATGATGCCCAGCTGATCGCGCAGCCACTGCACGGCCGCACCGGTCACCGCGATCGAACCCTCAAGCGCGTAAACGGGTTTGGCGTCCCCGAACTGGTAGCAGACGGTGGTCAGCAGCCCGTTCTCGGAGCGCACGATCGTCTCACCGGTGTTGAGCAGCAGGAAGTTTCCGGTGCCGTAGGTGTTTTTGGCCTCCCCCTCGGCCAGACACACCTGGCCCACCATCGCCGCATGCTGGTCACCGAGCACGCCGGTGATCGCTATCTCTCCCCCCGCAGGGCCGGTGGGGACCGTCACACCGTAGGGCTGCCGCGACGACGACGGCCCGATCTTGGGCAGCATCGCGCGGGGGATGGAGAAGAACGACAGCAGCTCGTCGTCCCAGTCGAGGGTCTGCAGGTTCATCAGCATGGTCCGGCTGGCGTTGGTCACGTCGGTAACGTGCACGCCACCCCGCGGTCCTCCGGTCAGATTCCACAACACCCAGGTGTCGGCGGTGCCGAACAGCGCGTCGCCACGCTCGGCGGCGGCGCGCACCCCGTCGACGTTCTCCAAAATCCATTGCAGTTTTGCGCCGGAGAAGTACGTCGCCGGGGGCAGCCCCGCCTTGCGGCGGATCACCTGGCCCCGGCCGTCGTGTTCGGCCGCCGACGCGATCCGGTCGGTACGGGTGTCCTGCCAGACGATCGCATTGTAATAGGGCCGCCCGGTTTTGCGGTTCCAGACCAGTGTCGTCTCGCGCTGATTTGTGATGCCAAGCGCGGCAATGTTTTTCGACGTCAGATTGGCGCGGTTGAGCACCGACGTGAGCACCGAGGAGGTCCGCTCCCAGATCTCGACCGGGTCGTGCTCGACCCAGCCCGGCCGGGGCAGGATCTGTTCGTGCTCGAGTTGGTGGCGGGCCACTTCGGCACCCTCGTGATCGAAGATCATGCAGCGGGTGCTGGTGGTTCCCTGGTCGATGGCGGCGATAAATTCGGCGCACTCCGCGAACTCGGCCAACTGCTCTCCTCCACCCGTGAGCTCTGACACTTTTACGGCAAAAGTCCATCATGGTCTACCCGCCCCGCGCGCGCGGCCGCAACCGTGACGCTGGAGAGCTTGCGTTACGGGCGGTAACCCTGTTGCATCTGCGTTGTGGGCGAAGAGGTCAAGCGCACCACGTACGACGGCGCACATCGCCGGGAATACCGGCGCAAGGTTCAGCTGTGTCTGAACGTGTTCGAGACGATGCTCGCCCAGTCGTGCTTCGATTCGGAACAGTCGCTCACCGGCATGGAGATCGAGTGCAACCTGGTCGACGCCGACTACCAGCCGGCCATGACCAACCGCCACGTCCTGGACGCCATCGGAGATCCGGCATACCAGACCGAATTAGGCGCCTACAACATTGAATTCAATGTTCCGCCGCACGCACTGCCCGGACACACCGGCCTGGATCTCGAGGCCGAGGTGCGGGCCAGCCTGAACGACGCCGAGATCAAGGCCGGCGCCGCCGACGGTGCGCACATCGTCATGATCGGCATCCTGCCCACGCTGATGCCCGAACACCTGGACCACGACTGGATGAGCGAGTCGACGCGCTACGCCGCCCTCAACGACTCGATCTTCACCGCCCGTGGCGAAGACCTTCCCATCGACATTTCCGGGCCCGAACCGCTGACCTGGCACGCCGCGACGATCGCACCCGAATCCGCCTGCACCAGCATGCAATTGCACCTGCAGCTGGCCCCGGAGACGTTCGCCGCCAACTGGAACGCCGCGCAAATCATGGCCGGCCCGCAGCTGGCACTGGGCGCCAACTCGCCCTACTTCTTCTCCCACCAGCTCTGGGCGGAAACCCGCATCGAGCTGTTCACGCAGTCCACCGATACCAGGCCGGAGGAGCTGAAAACCCAAGGCGTGCGGCCGCGAGTGTGGTTCGGCGAACGGTGGATCACTTCGGTCCTCGACTTGTATCACGAGAACATCCGCTACTTCGGATCCCTGTTACCCGAGGTGTCCGAGGAAGACCCGGTCGCCGAGCTGGCCGCCGGACGCACCCCACAACTGTCCGAACTGCGTCTGCACAACGGCACCGTGTACCGCTGGAACCGTCCGGTGTACGACGTGGTCGACGGGCGCCCACATCTGCGGCTGGAGAACCGGGTGTTACCGGCCGGTCCGACAGTCGTTGACATGCTGGCGAATTCGTCCTTCTTCTACGGCACGCTGCGCAGCTTGTCCGAAGCGGACAAGCCGTTGTGGGCCGGCATGGATTTCTCGGTGGCCGAGGCCAACTTTTTGGCCGCGGCCCGCTACGGCATCGACGCCCGGCTGCACTGGCCCGGCGTGGGCTCCGGGATGAGGGAGGTGACGGCGCGCGAACTGGTGCTGGACACGTTGCTGCCGATCGCCGACGAGGGATTGCGGCGCTGGGGCGTCGATGCCGAGGTGCGCGACCGCTTCCTGGGGGTCATCGAGGGCCGCGCCCGCGCGGGCCGCAACGGCGCCAGCTGGCAGGTTTCCACCGTGCGGGCTCTGCAAGACGGCGGCATGAGCCGGCCCGCAGCGCTGGCCGAGATGCTGCGCCGCTACTGCGAGCACATGCATGCCAACGAGCCGGTGCACACCTGGGAGTCCTGACGGCGGGTACGTTGGAAACCATGACGCCTGATCAAATTGTGGACTGGGACAGCGCATATCGCGAGCAGGGCGAGTTCGAGGGTCCGCCGCCATGGAATATCGGTGAGCCACAGCCGGAGCTGGCCGCACTGATCGCGGCCGGCAGGTTCCGCAGCGACGTGCTGGATGCGGGCTGCGGTGTCGCCGAGCTGTCACTGACGCTGGCCGCCCAGGGTTACACCGTGGTCGGTATCGACCTCACCCCCACCGCGATCGCGACGGCCACCGCAGCGGCGGCCGATCGCGGCCTGACCACGGCCAGCTTCGTGCAGGGCGACATCACGTCGCTGCGCGGCTATGACGGGCGGTTCTCCACCGTTGTCGACAGCACGCTGTTTCATTCGCTGCCGGTGGAGGGCCGCGACGGCTACCTGAGCGCGATACATCGCGCGGCGGCCCCGGGTGCCGGGTACTTCGTGTTGGTCTTCGCCAAGGGCGCCTTCCCCGGGGAGTGGGAAACCAAGCCCAACGAAGTCGACGAGGACGAGCTGCGCGCCGCGGTGGGCAAGTACTGGGAGATCGACGAGGTCCGGCCGGCCTACATCCACGCGAACATCCCGCCCATCCCCGACGGTCCGCAACACGATCGCGACGAGAAGGGCAGGATGAAGATGCCGGCCTACCTGCTGACCGCGCACAAGGCGAGCTAGCCGGTCGCGGTCGCCGCCGTCGCGGCGATGAGCGCCTCGGCGAAGGTCTCCAGGTCGTCGGCTGTGGTGTCCAGGTGCGGTGAGATCCGCAGCAGTGGCTGCGACAGCTCCAGCGGCGCCCGCTGCACGCCGACGAACGTGGTCAGGATCCGTCGTTCGGCGAGCAGCCAGGCCCGCACCGCCTGCGCGTCGGCGCCGTCGGTCGGGGCCAAAGTCGTGATGGCGCTGGGTTCTTCGACTTCCTCGATCACCACCCACCCGGCCACGTCGGCCAGTACCGTTCGGCTCAGGCCGCCGAGCTCGGCCAGACGTGCACAGACGGCCGCCGGCCCGTACGCCAGGTGCTCCCCCAGCGCCAGCGAAAACCCCACGCGCGCAGCGACATTGGCTTCGCCGAATTCAAGCTGCTGGGCCACCGTCGACGCCCCCGATGCCCACGGTGGCGCCGGCAGCCTCGGGTGCAGGCCTTCCATCAGGTCCCGGCGCACCGCGAGCGCCCCGACACCGCGCGGCCCGGCGATCCACTTGCGCGACGAGGAATAGGTGGCATCGGCCCCGGCCGCGCAGTCCACCTGGCCCAGCGCCTGCGCCGCGTCGACGACCAGCGGCAGCCCGAGCTCGCGGCAGAGTTGGGCGATCATCGAAACCGGTTGCACCACACCGCTATGGCTGGCCACCGCGGTCAGGTGCACCAGGTCCGGCGGGTCGGTGTCGAGGGCCAGCGCGGCGTCGTCAAGCGCGACCCGGCCGTCGTCCAGGGTCGGCAGCAGCCGGCGGTCGAATCCGTGGGCGGCCAGCATGGCCAGGTTGGGGCCGTATTCGCCGGGCAGGCACGCCACCGTCCTTCGGTCCGCCGCTGCGGCCGGCCAACTGCCCAGCAACAGGTCCAGGGCATTGAGCGAGCCGGTGGTGAAGACCACCTCGGCGTCGGTCATCCCGGTCAGCGCGGCGAACGCGGCACGTCCGGCGTCGAGCACCGGGGTGGCCGCCTCGGCCGCGACATACCCGCCGAGTTCGGACTCGTTGCGAGCATGCTGCGCGGTGGCCTCGATCACCGCGAGGCTCTGCCGCGAACAGGCGGCGCTGTCCAGGTGCAGGCCGGCCGCCGGGGGCCGGGCCGACCGCCACTGGTCGGCCAGCGATCCGCCGACGGTCACTTCACGGCCAACGACAACCCGAAGTCACCTGCGCCGTCGGTCCACCATCGCGTGCGGCGCAATCCGACAGCGGCCAATTCGGCAGTCACCTTCTGTGCGTGGAACTTGCACGACACCTCGGTGAGCATCTCCTCACCGGCCTCGAAGTCCGCGGTCAGCCCGAGCGCACCGACGTGCACCCGCTGGCGACGGTCGGCCCGCAACCACATCTCGATGCGTTCCTCCGACGCGTTCCACCGCGCCACGTGCTCGAAGGAATCGACGTCGAAATCCGCGTCCAATTCCCGGTTTACCACGGCGAGCACGTTGCGGTTGAACGCCGCCGTCACCCCGGCGGTGTCGTCGTAGGCGCGCACCAGCCGCTCGGTATCCTTAACCAAGTCGGTACCCAGCAGCAGGCTGTCGCCGGGTCTCATCTGGGCGGACAGCGCGGTGAGGAAGTCCGTCCGCGGTCCGGGCGTGAGGTTGCCGATCGTCGAGCCCAAGAACACGAACAGCCGTCGCCCGCCCACCGGGATCTCGGTCAGGTGTTCTTCGAAATCGCCACAGACGGCTTTAATCTCGACCCCCGAGTATTCCTGCTGAATGGCCGTGGCCGCCGTCGACAGGATGCTGGCGTCGACGTCGAACGGGACGAACCGGCGCAGCGAACCCCGTTGACGCAGGGCGTCGAGCAGCACCCGCGTCTTCTCCGATGTCCCGCTGCCCAATTCCACCAGGGTGTCGGCGTCGCTGGTCGACGCGATTTCGGCCGCCCGCGCACGCAGGATCTCCGCCTCGGCGCGGGTCGGGTAGTACTCGGGCAACCGGGTGATCTGGTCGAACAGGTCGCTGCCCACGGCATCATAGAACCACTTGGGCGGCAACGACTTCGGCGTCCTTTGTAGACCGTCGAACACGTCGCGGCGTAACGCGTGGTACGCAGAGTCGGCGGCGAGGTGGTTGGACAGCGACAGCGTCATCAAGGCCCTTTCGGATGATCCAGCGGCGTCAGCGTGACACCGTCGGCGGTCACTTCGACGAGGTGGCGGTCCGGCACGTCCTCCCAGTCGGAGTCGTTGTCATAGGGTTCACTGGCCAACACCACGCCGTCGGCACGACGCAAGATGGACAGCGTGTCACCCCAGGCCGTCGCCAGCATACGAGATCCGTTGGCGGCCAATATGTTCAGCCGGGCACCAGGGTCGGCTGCCGCGATCTCGGCGATCGTGTCGCCCAGCGCGTCGAGGCCGCGCTCGAAGATGGTGGCCGCCAGTACGGCGCTGTCGCAGACCGATTCGGCCCGTGACGTCGCCGGCAACACGGCCCGCTCCACAACTCCGTTGTGCGACAACAACCACTGCCCGTCGGTGAACGGCGCCGTCGCACTGATTTCGATCGGCATGCCCACGGTCGCCGAGCGCACCGCGGCGACCACGCAGTGGCTGCGCAGCGCCGGCGCGACGGACTCGAACGATACGTCACCCCAGAGCGGCGCCCGGCTCCGCCACCGGCGCGGTACCGCGCCATCGGGGGAGGCATCGAAAAACCCGACGCCCCAACCGTCCGCGTTGAGCAGGCAGTGTTTTTGTCGGCGCGGCGCATAGGACTGCACCCGCAGGCCGAACGGCGGGTCGAGCACCAGCGAGGAGACCGTGACGTCGACCCCGAGCCACCCCAGGTGCCGGCACATCAGGCGCGGTCCCCGGCATCGGAAACGTCCCACGCCAACCGGACACCGGAGAAGATCTGGCGCCGGTAGGGGTGATCCCAATTGCGGAAACTCGGCCGCAGGATGCCCGGCTCCACGGCCCACGATCCGCCGCGCAACACCCGGTAATCACCATCGAAGAACGGTTGCGAATAGCGCTCGTAGAGCATCGGGACGAAGCCCGGCCAGGGCCGCAGCGGGGAGGCCGTCCACTCCCAGACATCGCCGAGCATCTGCTCGGCCCCGCACGCCGAAGCGCCGGCGGGGTAGGCGCCGACGGGCGCCGGCCGCAACGCGGTGCCGCCCAGGTTGGCCAGCGCCTCGCACGGCTCCTGAGCGCCCCAGGGATATGCGCGCCGGGTGCCGGCGGACGGGTCCCACGCGCAGGCCTTCTCCCACTCCATCTCCGTGGGCAGTCTCGCGCCGGCCCAGGCCGCGTACGCCTCGGCCTCGAAATAGCTGACGTGCTGGACGGGTTCGTCGGCGGGGATGTCTTCGACATGGCCGAATCGGGTGCGGGTGGCGCCGTCGGAATTCCAGAACTTTGGCGCGGTCAGGCCGGCGGCGTGGCGATGCTGCCAGCCGCGCTCCGACCACCACCGCGGCTGGTCGTAGCCGCCGTCGTCGACGAAGTGCTGCCATTCGCCGTTGGTGACCGGAACCCGGCCGATCCGGAACGCGGGCAGATCGACGACGTGACCCGGGCGTTCATTGTCCAGCGAGAAGGGTTCGCTCGCGGGGTCCACGCCGAGCGTAAATTCACCGCCGGGCACCAGCACCGAGGTGCCGGCCAGCCCCGGCCGGGCGGGTGGCAGCACCGAAACGTCCCGCAGTAGCGGTGCGCCGCTGCGCAGATTCAACGCCTGCAGCATGGTTTCGTCGTGCTGGTTTTCGTGGCTGACCACCATCGCGTACGCGAAGGCCGCCTCGTCTCCGGCGGGGTCGTCGGGCAACGCGTCCAGGGCATCGAGCGTGGCGGACCGCACGGTCCGGCAGTAGACCCGCGCTTCGTCCGGTGACAGCAGCGGCAGGTCGACGCGGCTGGCGCGGGAGTGCACGAAGGCGTCGTAGAGCCCCTCGACGGCCGGCGACAACATCGAAGGCCGGGCGGGATCGCCGCCCCGCAACAGCCAGAGCTCTTCCTGCTGGCCGATATGCGCCAGATCCCACACCAACGGGCTCATCAGCGGGTCGTACTGCCGGCATAGTTCGGCATCGTCGAAGTCGACCAGCCGCAACGTCCGCGTCCGCGTCCGCGCCAACTGGTCGGCAATCCCCTCCCGGCATAACGACCGCAAGCGCGGCGCAGCCGGGCGCAGCGGGTCGGAATCATCAGGAGTAGTCACAGTCCCCCTTGCGCCGATCGCGCCAGCCTCGAAACCTCAGCGGCGACGCCATGCTCGATCACCTGGTCGGCGAAATCGTCGCCCGGACACCGGCCCTGTTCGACGAGGCGGACCAATCGCTGCATCGCGTCGCCGAGTTCGGCCGGCGCCTTCTCGGCGGCGATGGCGACGCACGCATTGGCGGCCGCGTGAAGCCGCCGGTCACGCAGCCCCAGCCGCGCCGCGACGTCCCAGGCGGTGGCCACCGGTTCGACCGCCTCGGCCGCGGTGTCGGCGGCGACCGGGTCATCGAGCAGGGCCACCAGGGTGAACACGACGGCGGGCCACAACGCGTCCGGGACGGTGTCCAGATAACGGATCTCCAGCCACTGCCGGGGCCGGACCGGCGGGAACAAGGTGGTCAGGTGGTATTCCAGGTCGGCGACACTGGGGCGGCGATCACCGAGCAACACCCGGCCGTCGACCCAGTCGGCAAACGGCACCCAATGCGTGACCGCCTCGGCGTCCGGGGTGTGCACCAGCATCACCGGAGCCTTGAGCGCGTAGCGCGCCCAGTCGGTGCCCGGGTCGTCGCCGCTGGCACCCAGGATGGGGCCGCAGCGCGCCGAATCCATCTGCCCCCACACCCGCTGCCGGCTGGACACCCAGCCGGTGAAGTCGCCGTGCAGCATCGGCGAGTTGGCTGTGATCGCAATCATGGTGGGCCCCAAGGCATGCGCCAGCCGCACCCGCGCCGCCCAGTCTTCGCGCGGCCCGGCGTCCACGTTGACCTGAATCGACGCGGTGGACGTCATCATCGCCGCGCCCGCCTCCCCGGAGTGGCTGGTGGCGAAGAACTGTTCCATGGCGCGGTACCGGGAGCCGGGGTTGATGCGCTTGGGCGGTCGCAGCGGGTCAGCGCCGAGGAAGACCAGGCCCAGCCCGGCCTCGGCGAACGCCGGCTGCAGCACGGCCTGGTCCCGCCGCATCGCGTCGATCGCGGGTAGCACGCCGTCGGCCGGCGGGCCGGAAAGTTCGACGGCGCCCCCCGGTTCCACGGTGATCCTGCTGCCGCCCGGTAGGGCGGGCAGCGCGTCGAGCACCGCGGCGATTTCGTCCCAGCCGGGTCTGCGCTGCGGGTCGGCCGGGTCGTGGCAATGGGCCTCAAGTTCCAGACCCACCCGCCGCAGCGGGGCGCCCACCAGACAGCCGTCGGCGATGTATTGCGCGACGGCCGCCGAGTCGGTCAGTTCGGCGATCTTCAGCTCCGGGGCAGGGCCGGCACCGGTCAACCGCGAGTCCGCCGCAGTGCTCGGCGCGAACGTCATATCACGATCCCTTCGGGCCCGACCCAGGCTCAACATGCACCTGCGGACCGCTTCCCTGCGCAGCTAATCGAACGATATCCAGCACTACTTCGTCTGAGTGCTTCATCTATCAGACGCCCCCGACATATTCCCTTTCCCCGGGTAGTGGGCGGACGGCAAAGACGGATACCCAATCGCTCGACTATTGACCCAGCGCGTTCTGCATCGCCCCGGCCAGCACATTCACGGCGGGCCCGGCGTTGCCGGACTGACACACTTTCGCCTGCAGCAACACGTTTTCACGCAGCCTGGTTTGATCGAAGCAACGCCGATCGGAGCCCGCCTCCTGCTTCGCCCAACTCTCGTCGGCCGGACCGGCCGGCCCGCCGTCGAACGACCACACCTGCGTGCTGCCGTTGTCCAGGTGTATCGCGGTCGTCTGCCCCGAACATCCGACCGTTCGATCCACCACCCGATGAAATGCCCCCGCCGCGGCGTCGTTGGTGGCGAACACCCCGACCGCCTGCTTGACCAGATGCGTCTGATCGGTCGCCGACGTCTGGGTGACGGCTCCGTTGAACGACGCCAGGTCGGGGTCGTCGTACACCTCGGGCAGGCCGATGTCCGCCCAGTTGTTGCACTCCGGGAGTTCCACCCAGCCGCCTTGCACCGGCCGGGTGAACACCGCCTCCCACCCCATGGGTCCGCCGACGATGTTGCCGACCGACCCCTTGCCGAGGACGGCGTAGTTCACCACGCCCGGCTCCGACGGGTGCGCGGCCGCGACCGGGGGCGCGATCGTGCCCGCCCACGCGAAGCCGATGGTCAGGACGGCGCGGTAAACCTGCGTGACCCGCATGGTCATGCAGCGATCATGCCAGGCGCCCCGGCGTGACCTAAGGGCGCGGCGCGGGCGTGCTGGGGGCGGGGCTGACGGCTGTCGGCTGACCGGGGCCGCTGACACCGGGGCCAGAGACCGGACCGCCGGGGCCGCCCGGACCACCGGGGGGCATCGGAACGATCAATCCGGGACCACCGGGCGCGGGTCCCCACGGCCCATTGTCGGGTCCAGGACCACCGGGACCGCCGTACCACGGGCCGGGACCGCCGGGGCCGCCGTATTGCCAGGGTCCGTAGCCCGGGCCGGGGCCGCCGTACTGCCAGGGTCCGTTGCCGGGTCCGGGGCCGCCGGGTCCGCCCGGGCGGAACATGCCGTGGTGATGGTGGCAGTAGTAGTGGTGCTTCCACACGAAGGCGCTGACGAAGAACACCGACGAAATGATGAACACGATGCCCGCGACGATCACCACCCAGGCCGCCGCCATGTAGAGCCGCGGCGGCTTCGCCCGCTGTGGGGGTGGCGGCGGTGGCGGAGTGACTGGGGCGGCTGGCGTCGGCTCGGCTTGCGGTTCGGGTGTGTCGCTCATGCCATGCCATATTGCCCCGCACGCCATGTCCTTAACAGGCCCCGGCGACAAAATTGCTGTGAATCGAGACGCGGCGGTTATCGGGAAAGACAGGTGGCCCGGCGCTCCAGGAGTGCGCCGGGCCACTCGTGGGTAGTGGGTTCTAGTTGGTCAGCACGATGATGCTCGGGGCCTGCCCGGGCGCTGCGTGCGAGGCCGCCGCCGAGTGGACGACCGACGCGGGGAGTTGGCCCGGGGCCATGCCGCTGGGCCGCGCGGGCGACGGAGTCGCAGGCGCGGTGGTGGCGCCCGGGGCGTTCGGTCCGCCCGGGGCGACGTCACCCGTTCCGCCGGGCCCACCGGGGCCGCGGTGATGCATCATCGCGGGGTGGTGGTGCTTGTGGTGGTGGCCGTGATGGCCGCCGCGGTGGCCAAGGATGAAGCCGGTGAAGAAGATGACCGCGACGATGAACACGATCCCCGCGACGATCGCGACCCATGCGGCGACTTGGAAGACCCGTGGGGCCCGGTAGGCCGCTGCCGTTGCCGCGGCCGGAGCAGTTGCGGTGGAAGTGCGCGCAGTGGGGGTTTCAGATGTTTCACTCATGAGACAAATGATGAAGGCGTTAACAATGGTTGGCGCTATGCGCTGCGTATGTAGCAGCTGTGAACTAAAGCCGCCGCTCAGCGGGTGAAAAGCCCGCGGCGATACCGGTCCGGCCGCGCCCCGTTATCAGCCGCTCGGGTTTGAACGGGGGTGGCCGTCTCGGATCCATTGCGGACGGAGGACGCACAGCGAAATTAAGGCTCCGAGTCGGGCTTGAACGGGTTGACCGCGAACTGGATGACCCGATACGGTGCGGCCACCCGCGCGCGAGTGTCCCACTGGCTCACGAAGATTCGCAGCTCGTCAATCGTGGAGCCGGGCGAGATGTAGCCGCCATACGGTTGCGCGAGCCGGTTGTCGTAGGGCGGCGGAAGGCTTTCCGCGGGGTCCGGCCACTCGTCGTGCTGCACGACGGTGGTGACCGGCGCGTCACCCAGCGACGTCGGGTCGTCGGCCACCCGGACCTCCATGTTGCCCGTGACGGCATTGAAGTAGGACAGCACGGCTTTGCCGTCGATCTGCCGGACGCACATCTCGCCCACTGCGTCCGGCCACAGCGGCGTCGGAGGCTTGCCCCAGCCCCCTTGCGGGCCGGCCGCCCAGCCCTGCCACCGGGACCGGTCGGTGAACGTTTGCGGTGTGGCGCGGTACAGGACGACCGGGTCTCGACGGGTGAAACTGTCGGCCGCGATGTACACCCACCCGCTGGGCGAATCCGGGGTCGGGATCGGGTCGTAATATCCGCTGATCTGCGTCTGCGAGCCGCCTTGATACGAGGCCGGCCGCTTGGAGCCCGGAATCGTCGGCCAGCCCCCGCGTGCCGGTTCGGCGGTCACCAGCCGGGAGCTCTGCGGCTCCAGGTCCTTCGTCGTCGTCACCATCAGGTAGTTGCGCCGGTTGATCTGCACCACTCCGGCGGGCAGCTGCGAGGCGTCCGGCGGGGTGGGGTCGGCCAGCAGCGGATTGCTGATCCCGGTGACACCGGTGTAGCGCACCCCGGCGGGGTCATCGATGGACGCGGTGTCGACGTGCAGCGCCACCGGTGCATACCAGCCGCCGAAGCCGACGCCTTGACCGGCGAAGCTGTCGCCGCAGACCTGCAGCAGTTCGGTGGGGAATTCCACGAATTCACAGAGATCGGTCGCGCCGATGCCGTAATCCCCTGTCGGAGTGCCGGTTCCGGCGGTCGGACCGATCCGCAACACCTCACCGGGCGCCAGCGGCTGCAGGATCGGCTCGGGAGCCGGGGCCGGCGGATCGGCGCGCGCGATGCTCCAAACCCATTGTGGCACAACCAGACACACTGCCGACACGGCGAACAGAGAGCACCGTATGACCAGGCGAGTGTGGGTGGTGCTCACCCGCGGGTCACAGCTGGGCGGCCAGCAGCTCGGCGATCTGGATGGTGTTCAGCGCCGCCCCCTTGCGCAGATTGTCTCCCGAGACGAACAGGGCCAGGCCGCGCCCGTCGGGCACCCCCGGGTCGTGCCGGATCCGGCCGACCAGGGATTCGTCGGCGCCGGCGGCCGCCAACGGGGTCGGCACGTCGACCACCTTGACGCCCGGCGCGCCGGCGAGCAGCTCGCGGGCACGCTCGGGCGACAGCGGCCGGGCGAATTCGGCGTTGATCGACAGCGAGTGCCCGGTGAACACCGGCACCCGCACGCACGTGCCGCTCACCGCCAGGTCGGGGATGCCGAGGATCTTGCGGCTCTCATGGCGCAGCTTCTGGTCCTCGTCGGTCTCGCCGGAGCCGTCGTCCACCAGCGATCCGGCCAGCGGCACCACGTTGAAGGCGATCGGCGCCACATAGGTCTTGGGCGCCGGGAACTGCGCCGCGCTGCCGTCCTGTACCAGCTGCTCCACACCGTCGATGACGGCGCGCGCCTGCGTGGACAACTCCTCCACCCCGGCGACCCCGCTGCCCGATACCGCCTGATAGCTCGACACCACCAGGCGGACCAGACCGGCCTCCTCGTGCAGCACCTTGAGCACCGGCATCGCGGCCATGGTGGTGCAGTTCGGGTTGGCGATGATGCCCTTGGGACGCTGGTGCGCGTCCCGCTCGAAGTTCACCTCGGACACCACCAGCGGCACGTCGGGGTCCTTGCGCCAGGCCGACGAGTTGTCGATCACCGTCACCCCGGCGGCGGCGAAGCGCGGCGCCTGCACCAGCGACATCGTCTTACCGGCCGAGAACAACGCGATGTCGAGGCCCGCCGGGTCGGCCGTCGCGGCGTCTTCGACTTCGATCTCCTGGCCGCGGAAGGTCAGCTTGCGGCCCTGCGAGCGCGACGACGCGAAGAACCGCACCGAGGTCGCCGGGAAATCCCGCTCGTCGAGCAACCTGCGCATCACCTGGCCGACCTGGCCGGTAGCGCCTACCACCCCTATTGACACCCGATGGGCAACCATTTATCTACCCGTCCCCGCATACACCGTCGCCGACTCCTCGCCGCCGAGCCCGAACGCCTCGTGCAACGCCACGACGGCCTTATCTAGTTCGGTGTCGCGGCACAGCACCGAGATGCGGATCTCGGAGGTGGAGATCAGCTCGATGTTGACGCCCACCTCGGCCAGGGACTCACAGAAGGTGGCGGTGACCCCGGGATGGCTGCGCATGCCGGCCCCGATCAGCGACACCTTGCCGATGTGGTCGTCGTAGAGCAATTGGCTGAACCCGATCTCGTCCTTGAGCGCGTCGAGCTTGGCCACCGCGGTGGGGCCGCTGTCACGCGAGCAGGTGAAGGTGATGTCGGTCTTGCCGTCCTCGACCTTGGAGACGTTCTGCAACACCATGTCGATGTTCACGTCGGCATCGGCGAGCGCCCGGAAGACGCGAGCCGCATATCCGGGGATGTCGGGGATGCCGACGACGGTCACCTTGGCCTCGCTGCGGTCGTGCGCGACTCCGGTCAGGATGGGGTCTTCCATGGCTATGTCCTTGATCGATCCGACGACGAGGGTGCCTGGGTTTTCCGAATACGAGGATCGGACATGCACCGGAATGTTGTAGCGGCGTGCGTATTCCACGCAGCGCAGCATCAAAACCTTGGCGCCGCAAGCCGCCATCTCGAGCATTTCTTCGAAGGTCACCGTGTCCAGCTTGCGGGCGTTGTGCACGATCCTCGGGTCGGCGCTGAAGATGCCGTCGACGTCGGTGTAGATCTCGCACACGTCGGCGCGCAGCGCCGAGGCCAGCGCCACCGCGGTGGTGTCCGAGCCGCCGCGCCCCAGGGTGGTGACGTCCCGGGTGTCCTGGCTGACGCCTTGGAAGCCGGCCACCAACACGATGCGTCCCTCGTCGAGCGCGGTCTGCAGCCGTCCGGGCGTGACCTCGATGATTTTGGCGTTGCCGTGGGTGCCGGTGGTGATGACGCCGGCCTGCGAACCGGTGAACGAGCGCGCCTGCGCACCCAGCGATTCGATCGCCATCGCCACCAACGCGTTGGAGATGCGCTCACCGGCGGTCAACAGCATGTCGAGTTCGCGCGGCGGCGGGGCCGGACACACCTGTTGGGCCAGATCCATCAGGTCGTCGGTGGTGTCGCCCATGGCGGAAACGACCACGACGACGTCGTTCCCTTGCTTCTTGGTCGCGACGATGCGCTCGGCCACGCGCCGGATCCGATCGGCGTTGGCCACCGAGGATCCGCCGTACTTCTGCACGACGAGCGCCACGTTTCTTCCTGCCTCTCCGGCCCTGGGCATTGAAATTTCGGGGATAAAGTCCACAACAGAATACGTGCCGGCCCATGGTGATTTACGTCGCGATACTCGGCACCCCGGCCTGCGGTTTCAACGGGATCCCGGCGCAATTTTCACCACGGCACTAATCGCGGTAAAGTTCAGGGCGTGCAGCGGGTGCTCCTCCTCGGACGCCGCGACGGGGTCTGATCCAGACCGGCTTCCCGTCGCGGGTGTTCGCGATGCGCCGGTCTGAGGTTCCTTCTGAATATCCCCGGAGCAATTACCGTGACTTCCAATCCCGACGCATTCAGCTCGACACGCAGCATCGTCAAACCTGCGGGCCCACCGGGTCCCGGGCAGCCCGCGTGGAACCCCCAGCGAGGCTCGTCGATGCCGGTCAACCGATACCGGCCCTTCGCCGACGAGGTCCAGCCGATCCGGCTCGCCGATCGCAGTTGGCCCGACCGGGTCATCACCAGCGCGCCGCTGTGGTGCGCGGTGGATCTGCGCGACGGCAACCAGGCGCTGATCGACCCGATGAGCCCCACCCGTAAGCGCCGCATGTTCGATCTGCTGGTTCGCATGGGCTACAAGGAGATCGAGGTCGGGTTCCCGTCGGCCAGCCAGACCGACTTCGACTTCGTTCGCGAGATCATCACCGACGGCGCCATCCCCGACGACGTCACCATCCAGGTGCTGACCCAGTGCCGGCCGGAGCTGATCGAGCGCACGTTCGAGGCGTGCCAAGGCGCACCGCAGGCCATCGTGCACTTCTACAACTCGACGTCAATCCTGCAGCGCCGCGTCGTGTTTCGCGCCGAGGAGGCCGCGGTGCGGGACATCGCGACCGAAGGCGCCCGCAAGTGCGTCGACGAGGCCGCCAAGTACCCGGGCACGCGGTGGCGCTTCGAGTATTCGCCGGAGTCCTACACCGGAACCGAGCTGGAGTACGCCAAGCAGGTGTGCGACGCCGTCGGCGAAATCATCGGGCCCACACCGGAAAACCCGATCATCTTCAACCTGCCCGCCACCGTGGAGATGGCCACGCCCAACGTCTACGCCGATTCGATCGAGTGGATGAGCCGCAACCTGGCCAACCGGGAATCCGTCATCCTGAGCCTGCACCCGCACAACGACCGCGGAACCGCCGTCGCCGCAGCGGAATTGGGCTACCAGGCGGGCGCTGACCGCATCGAGGGCTGCCTGTTCGGCAACGGCGAGCGCACCGGCAACGTCTGCCTGGTGACGCTGGGGCTGAACCTGTTCTCGCGCGGCGTGGACCCGCAGATCGACTTCTCCAATATCGACGAGATCCGCCGCACGGTGGAGTACTGCAACCAGCTGCCTGTCCCCGAGCGTCACCCCTACGGCGGGGACCTGGTTTACACCGCGTTCTCCGGTAGCCATCAGGACGCCATCAACAAGGGCCTGGACCAGATGAAGGTCGACGCTGACGCCGCGGACACCGACGTCGAGGACATGCTCTGGCAGGTGCCGTATCTGCCGATCGACCCCAAGGACGTCGGGCGCACCTATGAGGCCGTGATCCGGGTCAACTCGCAGTCCGGCAAGGGCGGAGTGGCCTACATCATGAAGGCCGATCACGGCCTAGCCCTGCCGCGACGGCTGCAGATCGAGTTCTCCCAGGTGGTGCAGAAGATCACCGACGGCGAGGGCGGCGAGGTCTCTCCGAAGGAGATGTGGGATGCCTTCTCCGAGGAGTATCTGGCCCCGGCGTGGCCGCTGGAGCGGGTGAAACAGCGCGTCGACGCCTCGGAGGAAGACAGCGGCGTCACCCGCATCGCCGCGACGGTCAAGATCAACGGGGTGGAGACCGAGATCAGCGGGGCCGGCAACGGCCCGCTGGCCGCGTTCGTCCACGCGCTGGGCGGTGTGGGCTTCGACGTGGCCGTCCTGGATTACTCCGAGCACGCGATGAGTTCCGGTGACGACGCGCAGGCCGCCGCCTATGTGGAGGCGTCGGTGTCCGGGCAGACGGTGTGGGGCGTCGGCATCGCGCCGTCCATCACCGCCGCGTCGCTGCGTGCCGTCGTGTCGGCGGTCAACCGCGCCGCTCGCGCCTGATCAGAAGAGCGCGAGCTGCGGGTCCACGTTGGTGGTGTCGGTGAATTCGTCCATGCTGGTGCCGCCGATGACGGCGCCGACGCAGTCCATGAACTGGTCATCGGAGATCACCGGCACCCCCAACTGCCGGGCCAGATAGCCCTTGCCCTGCTCGGGGGCGGGGTCGTTGCAGACCACCAGCGAGGTCTCCCGGTCGACGGCGTCACTGTAGGCCAGCCCGGCATGCAGGATCCGCTCGACGAGTTCCTCATGGGTGCGGCCGACCTCGGCGGCCAGCGCCACCCGCATGCCCTGGACAAGTGGCCGGCCGCCCACGTAGGGGCCCGGGTTGAGATACGGGCAGGGCATCCGGGACGCCAGCACCTTCAACGGGCGTAGCTCGTCGTGGGTGACCCGGCCGTTCGGCCAGCGGCGCCGGGTCACCGGATGTACCGGCAGCCAGATGTCGCCTTCGCGGGCGAGCTTGAGCGCCGAGGCCAGAACGCCGGTCAGCACCATTGCGTCGTCGAAGGCGTCGTGGGGGCGCTCCTGGGTCACGCTCCAATGCGCCGCCAGTGTCTCCAACCGCAGGTTGTCGATGCCGAGGTCCAACCGCCGCGCCAGCTCGACCGTGCACATCACGCTGTCGACGGGAAGTTCGATCTCGGCGAGTTCGGCCTCGGCGGCGAGAAAGGCGTAGTCGAACGCCACGTTGTGGGCCACCAGCGTGCGGCCGCGCAGCACTTCCATCACGTCTCCGACGATGTCGGCGAACTGCGGTTGGTCTTCCAGCATGGCGGCGGTCAGGCCGTGCACGTGGGTGGGACCGGGATCGACCCCGGGGTTGAGCAGGCTCACCACCGATTGCTCGACCCCGCCGTCGGCGTCCAGCCCGAGCACCGCAAGGCTGATGATTCGTGCCTGACCCGGCCGGAAGCCCGAGGTCTCGACGTCGACGACGGCCCAACCCGCGTCCGGCTCGCTGGCCGGCCGACCCCAGCACACCGCGCTCATAAAGTGAGGATGGCACGGCCGACCGACATCCTCGGGTCGTTGCGCGCCGTGTCGGCGCTTGAATCGATGCGGGCGACCCGCTGCGCCCGGCGCACGGCGCCGCGCTTGCGATCGCCCGTGAATCGATGCGGGCGACCCGCTCCCCTTAAACTCACCCGCGTGATCACCACCCGTGCCCGTCTGGCCCTCGCCGCGGGAGCGAGCGCGCGCTGGGCATCCCGGGTGACCGGCCGCGGGGCCGGGGCCATGATCGGCGGCCTGATCGCGATGACACTGGACCGCTCGGTTCTCCGGCAGCTCGCCGCCGGCCGGCGCACCGTCATCGTCACCGGCACCAATGGCAAATCGACCACCACCCGGATGACGTCGGCCGCGCTCGAAACGCTGGGCCCGGTCGCCACCAACGCCGAGGGCGCCAACATGGACGCCGGCCTGGTGGCCGCGCTGGCCGGCGAACGTCAAGCGTCCCTGGCCGCCCTCGAAGTCGACGAAATGCACGTCCCGCACGTTTCCGACGCCGTCGAGCCCAGCGTCGTCGTGCTTCTCAACCTGTCGCGCGACCAGCTGGACCGGGTCGGCGAGATCAACGTCATCGAACGAACCCTGCGCGCGGGCCTGGCCCGGCACCCGAATGCGATCGTCGTGGCCAACTGCGACGACGTGCTGATGACGTCGGCGGCCTACGACAGCCCCCACGTGGTGTGGGTGGCCGCCGGGGGTTCGTGGGCGAACGACTCGGTCAGCTGCCCGCGCAGCGGTGAGATCATCGTGCGCGAGCACGGACACTGGTACTCCACGGGTGCCGACTTCAAGCGGCCCAGCCCGCAATGGTGGTTCGACAACGAGACGCTGTACGGGCCCGACGGGCTGTCCCTGCCGATGCGGTTGAAGCTGCCGGGCGCGGTGAATCGCGGCAACGCCGCCCAGGCCGTGGCCGCTGCGGCCGCGCTGGGCGCGGATCCGGCGTCGGCGGTCGCGGCCGTCTCGGCGGTCGACGAGGTCGCGGGGCGCTATCGGACCGTCCGTCTCGGCGAGCACGAGGTGCGGATGCTGCTGGCCAAGAATCCTGCCGGCTGGCAGGAGGCGCTGTCGATGGTGGACAAGCGCGCGGCCGGGGTGGTCATCTCGGTCAACGGGCAGGTGCCCGACGGGGAGGACCTGTCGTGGTTGTGGGACGTGCGATTCGAGCACTTCGAACACACGGCCGTCGTGGCCGCCGGGGAGCGGGGCACCGACCTGGCGGTGCGCCTCGGCTACGCGGGCGTCGAACACACCTTGGTGCACGACACCGTCGCCGCGATCGCGTCCTGCCCGCCGGGGCGGGTCGAGGTCGTCGCCAACTACACCGCGTTCCTCCAGCTGCAACGGGCACTGGCGCGCCATGGCTGACGCTGGATCTTTGTCCAAGGTGCGGATCGGGCTGGTCCTGCCCGACGTGATGGGCACCTACGGCGACGGCGGCAACGCGCTGGTGTTGCGCCAACGGCTGCGGTTGCGCGGCATCGCCGCCGAGATCGTCGAGATCACCCTGGCCGACCCGGTGCCCGAGTCGCTGGACCTCTACACGCTGGGCGGGGCCGAGGACTACGCGCAGCGGCTGGCCACGCGACATTTGATCAAGTACCCGGGCCTGCAGCGCGCCGCGGAACGGGGCACCCCGGTGCTGGCGATCTGCGCGGCCGTTCAGGTGCTCGGGCACTGGTATGAGACGTCGGCCGGGGAACGCGTCGACGGCGTGGGCATGCTGGACGCGACGACGTCACCGCAGGATGCGCGCACCATCGGCGAGCTGGCGACCAAGCCGCTGCTGGCCGGCTTGACCGAGCGTCTCACCGGCTTTGAGAACCACCGCGGCGGCACGGTGCTGGGCCCGTCGGCGTCGCCGCTGGGCGCGGTGGTCAAGGGCGCCGGCAACCGGTCCGGGGACGGTTTCGACGGCGTGGTCCAGGGCAGCGTGATCGCGACCTACATGCACGGGCCATGCCTGGCCCGCAACCCGCAACTGGCCGACCTGCTGCTGAGCACGGTGGTCGGTGAGCTGTCCCCGCTGCCGATGCCGGAAGTGGACTTGTTGCGCCGCGAGCGGCTGGCGGCGCGCTAGAGGGCAGCTGCGCCCGGATTCCAAGGATCCTTCTAGGGCGATCGCTCAGCCTTCCTCCATGCCACACACCCGTACCAAACTCGCGGCGATACTGGGCGCCGCCGCCGCGGTGGCGATCACCTTCGCCGGCGCGGCCCACGCCATCCGCGACGGCATGCACGGCGACCCGGCCGCCGCCGCCGGCTACTGGCGCTACCAGCAACAGGACTACGACTGCGCGGAGATGGCGGTGGCCGACGTGGTCGGGCAGATCACCGGCCGGCTGCCCGGCGAGGACGACGTCACCACCGCGGCGGCAAGCATCCCCAGCGTGAGCCACCCGGGACCGATCTACCGGCCGGCGGGCAAGACCCGCAACCAGGACGTGCCGGTGTTGCTGGCGCACTACGGCATCCGCGCCGACGCGGTGCGCTCCACCACCGATGCGCTGGCGCAGGATCTGGATCGCGGTCAGAAGGTGATCGTCGGCCTCAACGACCACACCATCTGGAACGACTCCGGCGACCGGAGCCGGGAAAACCACTTCGTCGTCGTCACCGGCATCGACACCGGGGCCCACATGGCGCACCTCAACGACAGCGGCATCGAGGCCGGCCGCGACGAGCAGGTTCCGTTGGCGACGTTCGAGGCGGCGTGGAAGACCAGCGACAACTTCGCCGTGGTGACCAGGTGACCGGTGCCTCAGACCATGGCCCGGCGGCCGGTGAGCGCGCGGCCGAGCGTCAGCTCGTCGGCGAATTCCAGGTCACCACCCATGGGCAGCCCGGAGGCGATCCGTGTCACGGTCAGCCCGGGGATGTCGCGCAACATCCGAACCAGGTAGGTGGCCGTCGCCTCGCCTTCGGTGTTCGGGTCGGTGGCGATGATCACCTCGGTGATGTCGACGTCGTCGACCCGCTCCCCGATCCGGCTCAGCAGCTCGCGGATCCGCAGCTGATCGGGCCCCACCCCGGACAGCGGATCGAGCGCACCGCCCAGCACGTGATAGCGGCCGCGGAATTCGCGGGTGCGCTCGACGGCCTGCACGTCCTTCGGCTCCTCGACGACGCACACCTGCGAGCCGTCCCGTCGGGGATCCGCGCAGATCCGGCAGCGCTCGTTGTCGGAGACGTTGCCGCACACCGCACAGAACCGCACACCGTCGCGGACCTTCGCCAGCACCGCGGTCAGCCGGTCGATATCCGGCGGTTCAACCGACAACAGGTGAAAGGCGATGCGCTGGGCGCTTTTGGGCCCGATGCCCGGTAGCTTGCCCAGCTCGTCGATCAAATCCTGGACGGGTCCTTCGAACATGTCGGGGGCGGAGTCTAAAGGCCCGGCGCCGGCGCGGGCGGTTGCCCCGGCGGCGGGCCGAACCCGCCGGCCAGCGACCCCAGCCGCTCCTGCGCCATCCGGGTGACCTGCTTGGACGCGTCGGCCATAGCGCCGACGATCAAGTCCTGCAGGGTCTCGACGTCCGACGGGTCGACGACGGAGGGATCGATTTTCACGGCGACCACCTCGCCGCTGCCCTTGACGACAACCTTGACCAAACCCCCACCGGCTTGACCATGCACCTCAGCGTTCGCCAGTTGCTGCTGGGCTTCCATGAGCTTTTGCTGCATCTGCTGCGCCTGGGCCAGCAGCGCCGACATATCGCCTCCGGGTTGCATGACAATCCCCTCGCATCTTGGTCTCGACTTGATTTCGCTCGTGAGTCTCCGGCGATTCGGAACACCCAGCGTAAACCGCGCGACGTTACCTTTGCGCCGTGGACCTACGACTGAGCGGACGTGTCGGGATCAAATTGGCGGTTGGTGTGCTCGTTGCCGCGTCGACGGCGATCACCCCGGCCGCGTGGGGGGCCCCCTCCAACATCGCCGGCATGGTGGTTTTCATCGATCCGGGCCACAACGGCTCCAATGACGCGTCCATCAACCGGCAGGTGCCCACCGGCCGCGGCGGCACCAAGGACTGCCAGGCCAGCGGGACGGCCACCACCGCCGGCTATCCGGAGCACACCTTCACCTGGGACACGGCGCTGCGGGTGCGCGCCGAGTTGACCGCGCTGGGAGTCCGGACCGCCCTGGCCCGCGCCAACGACACCGGTCTGGGGCCATGCGTCGATGAGCGCGCCGGCACGGCCAACGCGCTGCATCCCAACGCGATCCTGTCCATCCACGCCGACGGCGGCCCGCCGTCCGGCCGCGGGTTCCACGTCAACTACTCGGCGCCACCGCTCAACCAGGCGCAGGCCGGACCCTCGGTGCAGTACGCCCGCATCATGCGCGACCAGATGCAGGCCTCGGGGATCCCGCCGGCCAACTACATCGGGCAGAACGGCCTGTATGGGCGCTCGGATCTGGCCGGCCTGAACCTGGCGCAGTACCCGTCGGTTCTCGTCGAGTGCGGCAACATGAAGAATCCCGCGGACTCGGCGCTGATGCAGTCCGCGGAGGGCCGGCAGAAATACGCCGACGCGATGGTCCGCGGCGTCGCGGGTTTCCTTGCGTCGCAAGGCCAGGCGCGCTGAGGCCGCGGCTTACCCGGCGGCTTTGTCGATCGAACGGCTACTGAACGGGCGTGAATTCGAGGTGTAATTCCTTGAGGCGCCTGAACAGGAATGTGCGGTCCCATTTGAGCCGACGAGCGCCCGCCAGACCGTGCTCGGTGTCCGACAGCCGAATGTCGGCCATCCGGTTGAGGATTCGTTCTAGACTCACCCGTACCTCGGCGCGGGCGATCGGGGCACCCGGACAGGTGTGAATGCCACGGCCGAATGCGATGTGCTGCAATATGTTCGGGCGTCCGAGGCGGAATTTGTTGGGCTCGTCGAACCGTCGTGGATCGCGGTTGGCAGCACCGTTCATCACGAGCAAGCTGGTGCCGGCCGGCACATCGACGTCGCCGATCCTGGTGGTACGCCGCGCCATCCGGAAGTTCGATTTGATCGGGCTTTCAAAGCGCAGCATCTCCTCGATGAAGGCGGGAATCATCGAATTGTCCTCGCGCAGTTGCTCTTGCAAATCCGGTCGCTCGGCCAGCATCAACATCGCGAGGCTCAACAGGTCGATCGTGGTGCCGTGGCCTGCGGCGAACATGAAGGTGGCGACGCGGGCGACGTCAAGAGGGTCGGGCGTCGTCCCGTCGGGGAACTTCGCCAGCGCAAGCTCGGTGAGGATGTCGTCGCGCGGCTCGCGCCGCCGTTCCTCGATGTACTCGACGAACCACTCCTCTTTCACGCCGACGAAGCCGCTGCGTTCTCCTTCGAGCCTGCTGGCGATCGCCGCGCGGCGGAATCGCTCACGGTCGGCCTCCGGTACGTCCAGCAGGTTGGTGATCGCGTCGAGCGTGAACGGAAAATTGTAGTCAATGACGATCTCGCACTTGCCATCCGCGACGAAGCGGTTGAGTTGTTCATCGGCAAGACGCCACAGGAATTCCTCGTTGTTCTTCAGCTGCTTCGGCGTGAACAACCGGCTCAGCAACGAGCGGTGTGCGGTGTGCTTCGGAGGATCGAACGTGATGAAGTATTCGCCGAACGTCATCCTCTGGCGGTGTCGCTCGATCAGATCCGCGATGTCATCGCTGCCGGCTTCGATGGGAAGCCCCGACCACGGCCCGCTGACGATATTGCACACCGAGAGGGCCTCGTCGGCGCCGCGTTGCACGACGACGGCTTCGTCATACCCCGACACCATCACGACGCCATGTGCTGGCTCACGTCGTATCGGACAATGCCGGAGCGCATCGTAGTAATCGTAAGGGTCATCGACGAGCGACTCGTCGGTGAAGAAGTCGAGGTTCTCGAGTCCGCTCACTTCACCTCCCGAGCGTTGCTACACGAATTATCAGGGGCGAGGTAGACATACCCAAACGTCCGCCGCGAAATCGCGTAGGACGCGATGGTACCTCCGACTTCAAGCTACACATTCGAGTAGCAGCCGGCGCCGATCGCGCGGCGGCGCACGAAGTCGCGAGGGCGCGCATTTCGAAGGAGTTGTTCTCCGCTAGCAGGTGCCGCGCGTCCCGGCGCGACGGGCCGCCGAATCCGACGAACTCGCGACCTCGGCCCTGCCGTTATTCTCGGCGCCGCACAGGAATGCGCCCGGAAGGATCATCGCGACAGCTTGGTCACGTTCTGAGCTCGCGCGGGGCCGACCTGATTCGCTTCGGCGTACAGATCATTGGCGCGCTCCTGTTCTGCCGCAAGCTTTTCCAGTGCCGCGATGGCACGCCTGAGGAGGTCGATAGATTCCTCGACAGACTCCTTCATTTCGTTGAAACCGGGTATGAATCCCATCTGGGTTTCCCTCCTATCGGGATTTCCCTCGCTTGCGAGCCGGAAGCTTGAGCCGCCTTCTGATTGGGGTTTACCCGCCCCGGGTCATCGTAGGCCAGCAAGTCAACGCGCGCCTCGGTCAAAGGTTCTCGATCGACGTCATCCGTAGGACGGACCGTGTGGACGCCGGGTTCGCTGCACGGCTGCCCGGCACCGAGTGCAATAACCGCCCGACAAGCCGTCGCTCACGCGACGGAGCACCCTCACCCCACATTCGAAGGGCCCGACCAGCCTGCCCGGCGTGACCGCGTTTCCCCGTCGGGCGGAAAGGCACTGCCGGGTATTGAGTGGGCGATTTCCAACGAATGGTCGTTCGACGGACGAATTACCGGTCCATCGACTGGCCGCCGTGCGTCGGTAAGAAAAGGCACCTCCGCAATGGAGCGGTGTGGCCGCGATCCGTCTTTCCATCAGGTTTTGGACAAAATCGGTTACTCATTCCAGGGTGGTTGAGCGATTCCCCGGCAGCTCAACGAGGCCCGCAACATGCGTTCTTATTTCGACAGATCAGACGATGCCCAGATAGGAAACTGACCCTGATCGGATTGATCAGGCTGCCAAATCGCGCTGGACGTATCCATACACTCCGAGCGCGGTCAGGATGGCGCCGACGAGCAGGAGAATGGCGGTGGCCGCAAAATTGGGCGGTGCGTCGGGTACGGCGGCGAGGTGCGTCCACGGCGACACGTCGGCAACCCAGCTGGGCGCGTTCGTGGACTTCGTGATCACGTTCACCAGGAACCCGCCCACAACCGGCAGTGCGCCGATTGCGGCGGGAGCGGATGGCAACCACCCGACCCCCACCGCGGCCGCCCCGGCTGCGAGTAACGCCACCGGAACGGAATTCAGCGCGCCCGCAACCGAATCGCTCAACTGCATTGGGGCGCCGGCGATTTCGGCGCCGCCCCAAATGCCGAATGCAGCCGAGCAATGCAGGATTACGACCCCACCGGCGGTGACCATGATCTCGGCCGAAATCAGACGTCCGCGTGAAATAGTCTGGGCGAACAACAAGGTCAATCGACCGGCCTTCTCGTCGGTGACCATCACGGCGAGACGCACTGCCGCGTACAGCCCTGTGGCAACCGCGAGCATGCCGAAGAGAACCGCAGCGCCGACGTTCACCAATTCATGACCGCTCATCCCGGTGGGCGCGGCAGGTTTAGCGATGCGCGGGTTCGCCTGAAACAACTCGAGAATGGAGGGGAGCAACAGGCCGACCAGAAAGAAGTACGCGGCGATACCCGTGGCCCAACCTAGCGTGGTCCGGACGCTCCGGCGAAAGGCAAACCCGCCGATCGACCGCAACAATCGAGTCCGTGGAGGACGGCTGACCGGCACCGTCACCACCCCGGCACCCAAATCGCGGCGGCTTGCCGCGAAGAGGGTCGCTCCGGCCAGCACTACCGGAAACGCACCCAGCACGATCAGCGGGACAAGGCGGTTTTCGGCGTATGGCGCCGAGCGGGCGGCAAGCCCGAACGGCGTCATCCAAGCCCACCATGCCAATTGATGCGAGCCGTCGGAGATCATGCGCAGCATCAGGCTGGCGCCCAGAGTGGCAACCGTAAGGCTCGTGGCCCCGGACCGGCTCGGCATGATTTGTCCGGCGAGCAGAGCTGTCGTTGCGAAGGTTGCGGCGATACCGGCGATTCCGATTGCATAGAGCACTGCGCCAGTCGGTTGGGTGTGCGCCGCCAGCAGTCCCGCCGCGACCGCCACACCGATCAGCGTCGAGTAACCAACAAGCGCGGCTAGGCATCGGGCAACCACGTCGAGCATCCGTAGGCGTCCCGCGAGGAGCAGATCCCACCGCCGGTCATCCTCCTCGCCGCGGGTGATACGTGTGGCGGCAAGCGTGATCCATCCGCTCGCGAGCACCGAAATGGCTGTGCCGGTGCGCCACACGGCGAAACCGCCGGGATTGTCCAGAGCCACCGGTGGGCCCGACAAGATCCTGATGGCGGGATTCTCGGCAAGTACGCGCAGCCCTGATTCATCCAGCAAGGCGCCGATCGGCTGGTACTGGAAGGCGACCAACGCCGACATGATTCCGCAGATCAAGGCGACCACCGCAGCGCTTCGGCGGAGCTGGCGCACGGCAAGCCGGCTCACGGCCTGCCCCGGCGCGAGTTGCGCGCCGGCGGATCCCGGTGAACCCGGCACCGTGGCCGCTGTCATCGCGCAGCTTCTCCGTAGTAGTCGAGAAAGATCTCCTCGAGAGTCGGTTCGTGCATCGTGAGCGCGGTGATGTCGGCCGCGGCGAGCGCTCGAATCGCGGCCGCCGGCGGTCCAGTCAGATTGAAGCGCAAGCGTTCACCGTCCAGCTGTTCGACGCTGGACACGGTGCCAACATCACCCAGGGCAGGTCGAGTGCCGCGATAGGACACCTCGACTACGGTCCGACGCAATCGGCGTAGATCGCCGATGCTGTTGACTTCGACGAGTCGCCCAGCACGCAGAATCGCTACCCGATCGCACACGGCTTCTACCTCGGCCAGCTGATGCGAGCTGAGGAACACCGTCTGGCCCCGCTCGCGGGCTTCGGCGACACAGCCGCGAAATGCCCTTTCCATCAAGGGATCCACACCGCTTGTCGGCTCGTCGAGCACGAGAAGCGGCGCCCGTGTCGCGAATGCGGCGACAAGTGCCACCTTCTGCCGGTTGCCCGTCGAATAGGTTCTGGCCGGCTTGTCCAGCTCGAGATCGAAACGCTCGACCAATTCGTTGCGATAGGCCGCGTCTACACCGGGGCCGACAGAGCCAAGCAGCTCAAGGATTTCCGCGCCCGTCAGGCGCGGCCACAGCGCAACATCGGCAGGCACGTATGCGATGTGACGATGGGACCGACGGACGTCATCCGCGGGGCAACCGAATATCCTCGCAGTCCCCGCGGTCGGGCGAATCAATCCGAGCAGCAGGCGAATCGTCGTCGACTTGCCGGCACCGTTGGGCCCCAGGAAGCCGAAGATCTCGCCGGGCGCGACGCTCATAGTCAGACCCTCGACCGCCGCGACGCGGCCAAACCGTTTGGTCAGTCCGTCGACCCGGATAGCAGGGGTGACGGCAGTGTGCGCCGAGGGCTTCATGCCCGAAGGGTAAGTCCAACGCGCGCAAAGATCATTCAGTTCGACCCGGAGGCCGCTGCCTTCGGCTGACTCGCGCAGTTACAGGTGCCGCCGATGGAATGAGCATTGCCGGCTGCTCTGCATTTTGTTGCCGGCGGACCCGTGGCTCCTGCTTTTCTCACCGCGTCGCGCGAGTTAGCTGATTCGGTTTGCAATTCGCAGACGTCCGGCCATTGTTCGCAAATAACGAGTGCGCACAGCATCGGGCGCATCTTTACGGGGCGCCGAGTAATGACAACGGCGCTGAGCACCCAGGGAATCGTTCGGCATTTACGTTCGCCTTTGCTGGCTAACGCCGGATAAGTCGAGGCGGTGTTCGCTAGCGTGGCTAACGAGCACCGGATGCTTCATCATTTCAGGGTGGCCCGCACCTGGCCGGCGCGGTAAGCTACGAGCGCAAACATCACTGCGGGTCACATCGGGAGCAGCCTTGGCCAGCGGGTTTCTGCGAAGCGCACATCAGTTACTGAACCGCGCTGGCAGTCCCGCCCAGAACTTTGCCGATGCCCACGCCCGTCATGCCGGCCTGCGGGGGGTGGACGGCGGATCCTGCAGTTCCGCGGCGCGCTACTCTATCTGCCCGCGCTCACCACTCGACTTGGGCGTGAATTCCGACGACGCCTGCTTAAGGGGCCATACGCTCCGCGGCATGGTAGCCAGTCGAAGGTTCCGAACGGTTTCACTGGTCGAAAAGTTTGGGCGTGAGGCTGGTAGCGACCCGCCCAGCTGATAAGTAGGCACTTAGCAGGTGGGTAGTCGGATGGAACTCGATGACCGGGCCTTCCCGCTGACGCGGGGACAGCTGGACATCTGGCTTGCACAGAAAACGGGCAACTTCGGCGCGACGTGGCAGCTGGGCGAGCTGATCCGAATCGACGGCGCGATCGAGCCTGCTTTGCTTCAGCGGTCGATCATCCAGGCGGTGCGCGAAGCCGAACCGCTCAGAGCCGGGTTTTTCGAGCTGGACGGCAGGGTCTTCCAGAAGCCGGTTGATTACCCGGACGTCGAGCTTGCTCGCTATGACCTGACCGGCTCGCAGGATCCCGCACAGGGTGCCTACCGGCTGGCATCGTCGATCCAACGCACCCTGATGCCCCTTTCCGGCCCGCTGTTCAAATTCGCGTTGATGCAGACACGGGTGGATGAATTCTATTTGTTCGCATGCTGCCACCACATAGTGGTGGACGGAATCGGGATTACTCTTGTTTGTCACCGAATAGCGTATATTTATAACGCAATTGCTTCCGGCGCGTCGGCCTCGCCCGCTTTTTTCGGATCGCTGAAGGATCTGATCGATTGCGAATATGAATACGAAGCGTCAACTGATTATCTCGATGACCGGGCTTACTGGATCAAGAACATTCCACCGGAAAGCCAGGCGCGTTATCGGTTGGCGCCCATCGCCGACGACGGCGGCGGTGATCCAGGTGAACCTTCTGAACCCGTTCAATTGGACCGTTCAGCAGTGGCCGGCGTCCAGGCGCTGTCCCATACCTTCGGGGTGCGTCGATCGTCGGTGATCACCGCAGCGTGTGCGCTTCTGGTGCGCGCGTTCGACACCGAGAGTTTGGAGGTCGTACTCGACTTTCCGGTGAGCAGGCGAGTACGCGCAGAGACCCAGATGGTAGCCGGAATGATTTCCGGCTTTGTGCCACTGACGTTGAAAACTTCGCCTGACCTCACAGTCGCCGAGTTTTGCAAAAATGTCGACACATGTATGCGGGAAGCGCTGCAGCATCAGCGGTTCCCCGTGCATTCGATTGATTATAAAGCGCGTCTTCGTGGCTCTGGACAGGCGTCGAACAGGGTGGTCGTCAATTTCATTCCGGCCACCCATATGGCGGATCTCGCCGGTGCTCCGGTATCAGGAACACTGACCCACGCCGGCCCCGTCGAATTCGGCCTGGTCTTTTTCAGAGACGGCGAGCAGCTTTTCCTCAGCACGGTGGGTTCTAGGCAGTTTTTTTCAAACTCCGATGTCCGCGATCTCGCGCAGCGTCTGGGGCGGGTGTTGGTGGCCATGACCGCCGACGCCAACCGCACGTTGTCGTCGATCGATGTGCTTGATGAGTCCGAGCGTGTCCGGTTGGCGGTGCTGGGTAATCGGGCGGTGTTGATGCGGCCGGTCGTCTCGGCGCCGTCGATTCCGGTGTTGTTCGCCGAACAGGTGGCCCGGATCCCGGAGGCGGTGGCGGTCAGCGTCGAGGGCCGGTCGATGACCTACCGCGAGCTTGATCAGGCCGCTAACCGGTG
>NZ_SCRH01000024.1 GCF_004298145.1 Mycobacterium sp. | reverse complement strand
AAGTCGATCGACCGCTGGCTGGAAGAGGACCCGGGCGACCAGCCGCTGGATCGCCACGTCATCGAGACACACTTCTTGGGGCCCAACAGCACGCTGCTGCGCCAGCCGGATCACTTCCAGCTGCTGACGTTTCGGCCGCACCCCAGCGACCCGACCCGGTCCCGGATGGAGCAACGGCTGATCGTGACCCCCCAGCCGAAGTCCGGATTCGATGAGGCCCACTGGAATCGGTTATGGGAGAAAAACTGGGAGATTCTCCTTGCCGTGTTGCACAACGAGGATTTCCCACTGCTGCGCAATTCGCAGCGCGGGATGGCCAGCGCCGACGCCGGCGATATGCTGTTGGGCCGCAACGAAACCGCCAACCAGGTGTTCCGTCGCGAGACCAAAAGGCTACTCGCCGAAGGCGACACCGCGTCGTGATCGTTCGATGATCAAGTACGAGTGGCGGACTGATCTCAGTCCCGACGAATCGGCCGAACTGTCCGACTTGTTGGTCCGGGCCGCGGACTATGACGCCGAACCCGAATACACCAGGATTGATTTCGGCGATGTCAACGATGCGATGTCGCAACCCGATTCGTCGGTGCACCATCTTGTGATCTGGATGCTTCCCCATGCCACCGCGATGGGTGAGCCCGAGCAGCCCGAGCGGATCGCCGGATTGGTCCGTTTGGAGTCCGCGTCGGACGGGTCGGCGACCGCAAGCGCCGTGATCGACCCGCGGCTGCGTTCAATCGGGATCATGACACTGCTGTTGGAAAGGATCGGCTTGGACACGGCCCGCCCCGGCGGCTGGCTGGACACGGGCGCGCACACTGTGACCGCGTGGGCACAAGGCGCCCACCCCGCGGCCGGCAGGCTGTCCAATCGGTTTTTGATCCCGCACACCCGGCGGGTCTGGAAGCTCATCCGCTCGACCGACGCGGTCGAAGGTGCCACCGCCGCACCGGTTCTGGAGCCGCTCGATGACGCTGTGCAAGCTGACCTGGGCTGGTTGCCGGCTCTTCGCGGAAACGGTCGTAACTACGCACTGCGGGAGGGCGGACGGATTGTCGGAGTGGTGACACTGGATTTGCGCGCGGCCTCGTCCGAGGAGTTCGGCCGCTGCGCCAGCATCACATCGGCCTTCGCCGCACCGAGTGCCGACGTGCCGCAGCTAGGGCGGCTGGTCGACGGAGCGGCGGCGCTGGCCCACGAGGCCGAAATGTCCGGGGTGATCATCCACGTCGACTCCGACAACACAGAGATGGTCAACGCCTGTCGACTCGCCAGCTTCCAACACGACCGCACTGACGTGCGCTACCAAATCGGTGACCACACATGACTGACACCCTTCCGGACGACCTCCTCAACACCGTGGACGCGCACGGCAAGGCCGTTGCCGCGGGCGACAACGACGCGGTCCTGGCCGATTTCCTACCCGACCGCATCGGTCAGCTGATCGCTTCGGCCGACACTCCCACCCAGCTCAAGGGTGCCGAGGTTCGCAGCGTCACCGAAGCCGGGCCAGGGCACTACGACGCCGTTATCCGCTACCCCCAACTCGATGACGAATGGTTCGAACTGCGCAGCAATTGGGTGCAATTCACCGACGGCAGCTGGCGGGTGACCAGCGTTCGCAACATCCCCGAGACACCGCCGTGGGTTGGCCTTACCGGACCCTCCCCCGATGGCCTCGACGCGGCGCACTGGGAAGGCCTGCGCGCCGAGGGTTTCGTGCATGGCATCGGCCTGGTCGCCGAAGCGGTGTGTCAGATCCGGGGTGGATCGCCCAATCCGGTTGCCGGTGCCGATGTTTCGTTACTGGTCGGTGGCCCGATGGCCCCGCTTTTCAGCTCGACGGTGTTCGGGCCGGCAGCTACGGTCTGACGCACCAGGAATCGAGGAGGAAGATGGCGGCGACAGTCGGCTCCGCCCTGCATTGGTGGGCACGAACCAAGGGCGACCAGCCCGCGGTCGTCCTTGCCGAGGACCAGCTGAGCTACCGACAGTTGCACGATTGGTCCGGGCGGCTGGCGCGGCGACTGGTCGACGATGGTGTAAAGCCGGGAGACCGGATCGGACTGTTTGCTCCCAACGCACTGCAGTGGCCGGTAGCGGCGTTGGCGATCATGAAGGCCGGGGCGGTGCTGGTGCCGTTCAATGCGCGCCTGAAACCCGCCGAAATCCGCAAGATCGCCGACGACGCCGGGTTGAGCCTGATGATCGCCGCGCCCTCCACCACCACCGTCGCGCACGAAGCGCGCGAGTCCGGCCGTGACTTCGCCGTGCTGTCGTTCGACACAGTGAACGCCGAACGAACCGGCCAACCCGACGATTTCCGCATCGACCGGGCCGCCGAGGAGCCAATCGCAGTGATCTTCACCAGCGGCTCGACCGGCCTGTCGAAGGGAGTCATCCTCACCAGCGGCACCCTGATGGCCATCGTGCTGGAGCGCACATTGACCGAAGAGGGTTTTCGCCCGGGCACGGTGTCCCTCCTGCTGGTGCCACTGGCCTTCACCCCGGGCCTGGTGTACGGAGTGCTGATCACGGCTGTGCTGGGGGGAACACTCGTCGTCGAAGCGGAACTCAATCCGTCTCGCGCGGTTAACCTGATCCAGCAGCATCGGGTCAATGCGTTGTTCGGGGTTCCACTCATCTTCGAGTCTCTCTCGCGCGCCGAAGAATTCGTTGATGCCGACCTCAGCTCGCTGCAGACCGCGATCGTCGGCGGCGCCGCTGTGCCGGCGGACCTGCTGAGGCGCTGGGCCGACAAAGGGGTGTTGCTGCGCCAGATCTACGGGATGACCGAGGCCGGAGGGGTCGCAACCGCGACGCACATGTCCGACGCGCTGGCCCACCCCGATTCCTGCGGCGTCGGCTCGATCTTCACCGACGTCACGGTGATGGCCGACGACGGGTCGCTGGCGGCACCCGGTCAGCCGGGCGAGATCGTGGTACGAGGACCCGGGGTCACCCCGGGTTACTGGGAGGACCCGCAGTCCACCTCGGACGCGATTCGCGACGGTTGGCTGCATAGCGGCGATCTGGGCGTACGCGACGCCGACGGTCGCGTCGCCTTTGTCGACCGCCTCAAGGACATCATCATTTCCGGCGGCATCAACATTTCGCCGGTGGAGCTGGAGACGGTGATAGCCGATCTTGACGGTGTCGCCGAAGTCGCCGTCATCGCCGCCTCCGACCCCCGCTTCGGCGAGACCCCCGCTGCGATCATCACGGTGGCACCCCAAGCCACGGAGCTGGACGAGGCTACGGTCGTCGCACACTGCGAACGACAGCTGTCCGACTACAAAGTACCGCGATACGTAGTGCTACGGTCCGAACCCCTGCCCCGGCAACCCAGTGGGAAGATCGACAAACGGGCCGTCCGAGAAGAATATCGTGACATCGGTCAGCGATTTGCCCGTGCCCGGTGAAGCCGGCCCCGACGCGGGCGTGCTGTCGCACCGGGGATCCTCGCTGAGTCACCCCCGGCGCGGCAGGACTGGTCGGCACACCAACAGCAGCGTTCTCAGCACGGACGCGGCCGAGGCGCGCCAGCAGATCTTGGCCGCGGCCGAGAAGGTCATTGCGTATTACGGCGTCTCGAAAACCACGATGGACGACATCGGCAAGCAGGCCGGCGTCTCCCGGCCAACCGTCTACCGTTATTTCGGCGACCGCGACAACTTGCTGGCCGCGTTGATCGAGCGGCGCACCCGGATGCTGTTCGATCGGGCCCGCAATTACATCTTTGGGTTCGAGTCGTTCGCCGAACAGCTCGTCGAGGGGCTGTTGTATCTCGTCGACCACGGGCGCCGGGATCCGATCGTCCGCATCCTGGTCGGTCCCGAATACCTAGGCGTGACATCCCCGATCATCAACGGATCCGCGCTTCTAGCCGAGCTGACCGCCGAGATGTGGGAGCCTGTGCTTCGGCAAGCAATTCAACGCGGCCAAATCGGCCCGGACATCGATGCTTTGGCCGTCGGCAAGTGGCTGGCACTCGTGCAGTTCACTATGGTCGGACGCCGGGATGTTGCCGGCGCCGACGAGCCCGGCACCCGGGAAATGCTGAAACGCTTTGTTCTGCCGGCGTTTATGCCGCACGCGGCCGATCAGCGGCCGGTGACTCCGTAGAGAAGCATCTGCACCGCTTCCTCGATTTGACGGCTCTTTCCGGGTCGGCGCCGATCCGACGGAAAAAGCCAGTCGTCGAGCAATACAAGCGACAGCACTGAGCCCACGGACATCGCGCCGCACGGTGCGCAGGTCGTCCGCGAGCATGGCACTCACTCGCTCGGCAACCTCAGCCGGCGTCGGCTCACCGCCCTTGACGCGCCCGGGCACACCGTCAATGCCCCGAGGTGCCCCCGTCGACGGCAATGGTCGAGCCGGTGATGTAGCTCGATGCGGGGCTGGCCAAAAAGACCACTACGGCATCGATCTCACGCTGGGTGGCGACTCTGCCCAACGAGCTACCCGACAGAAAGCGGTCCAAGTTTTCGGGCGACATATCGCTGATCATGTCGGTCTCGACGAATCCCGGTGCGATGGCGTTGACGCGGATGCCTTTTCGGCCTGCCCACTGGTGGGACAGATCCCTGGTCAAGCCGATGAGGCCCGCTTTGCTGGCCGCGTAAGCAGCTTGCGGAAGTTGGGATTTGATCAGCCCAAGCATGCTGGAGACGTTGATGATGCTCGAACCGTTGCCCATCACCCGGGCACACTCCTGCGCAACCCAGTAGGCGCCGAATAGATTCACCTCCACCACGGAGGTGAAATCCTCGGGTTTTTCCCGCGATGCGGGTGTCACGTGGGAAACACCGGCGTTGTTCACCAGCACGTCGACCCGACCGAATTGATCGACAGCCGCATCGACCAGAGCCGCACAATCCTCGGGACGTGTGACATCAGTAGGAACGGCCAGACATTCACGCCCCACCGCGCGGACACTGTGCGCGGTTGACTGCAAGTGCCCCAACCGGCGGCCCGCGATAACGACGTCGGCCCCGGCTTCGGCCAGCGCACGGGCGAATCCGGCACCCAGACCACTTCCCGCCCCGGTGACCACCGCGACGCGCCCGGTGAGGCGAAACAGGTCGAGCACACTATCGGTCGTCGACACCGCCGATTCCACCTTTCACTGTTGCAACGGCGCTTTCGGCGCTCAGAAGACGCTGTATGCGCCGTCGACAACCACCTCGTTGCCGGTGTGGTACGTCAGTCCGGTATGCGCGAGAAAGGGCGCGATAGCCAGGTAATCATCGGCGGCTGCCCAGCGGCGCACCGGAATTCGCGCGGTAGCGGCCTTCATGAACCTCGGGTCGGCGCGTAGCGACTCGTTCATCGCGGTGATCGTCCACCCCGGCACCAGGATGTTCACCCGAATACCGTAGCGGGCGAGTTCCACGGCCAGGGTCCGGCCCAGACCGACCAAACCAGTCTTGGTCACGGCGTATGCGGCCTGGCGTGCGGCACCGTAACGCGCCACCATCGATGACACCACCACGATGGATCCACTCCCGCTGTCGATCATGTGCCGGGCGGCGGCACGAGTGGTCAGGAAGCTGCCGTCCAGGTTGGTTCGCAGGACGCGCTGCCAATCGGCCAAAGGCGTGTCGACATACGGGGCGAAGTCGGCGATGCCGGCGTTGGCGAACAGGCTGTCGACACCACCGAACCGTTCCAGGGTGGCGCTCATCGCCCGTTCGACATCGGCTTCGGAGGCGACGTCACAGACCACCGACCAGCCCTCGATGCCCTCGGCGCGCAGTGAAGCCACCATGGCCTGGTTGCGGGCATCGTTTCGGGCCCAGATCGCCACCGAGGCCCCGGCCAGCCCCGCACCTCGAGCAAGCGCCGCACCAATGCCGTCATTTCCACCGGTGACAACCACCGTGGTACCGCTCAAGTCGTAGGTGACCGAGGGCCGCGGCGCAGCGTTGTGGTCGTGCGACTGATCAGCGTTCGTCGAAGTCACGAGGTGAGCTTATGCAACTCTCGGCGGAATATGTGGTTCACCAACTCGTTTCGCCCCAGCAGCATCGGCCCCGCGTTCGCGCTTTCCATGGCGGCCTGTGATCCCCGCAGCAGCGGAAAATCCTCGTCATAGAGCACGGCTTGCAGGATGTTCCAGTTCTTCTCCCAAAGCCGTTGCCACCGCTCACTATCCATCCCCGAATCCTCGACGGTGGGCACCAGCATGCGCATGTCCATCCGGCAGCGGCCCGCCTCGGTGGGATGGGGGCGGAATGTCAGCAACTCGAAGTGTGTGGTCTGGCGAAGCAGAGTGCTGTTGGGCAACAGGAAATGGCCGTCGATGATGTGTTTGGTCAGAAGTTCGATCGACGGATTATCGTCCAGCACCCGGTCGATCGACTTGCGGGGGGTGGTCATGCGGGCGTGACGGCCGTAGTCCTCGACGGTTTGCACGTTGGTGTATACGTGCTTTCCCGCAGAATTAGGGTGCGCATATTGGATGTGATAGTTGTCGATGAAGGCGTCCTGCATGATTTTCCAGTTGACCGGCTCGTCATAGCCCCCACTCCGGAAAGTGATGAGTCGATCAATTCGGTAGCCGGCCAACATCTCGTCGACGGCCTCGCCCAGCCAGGCGGCGACGTCGATGGACGCGGTGGCCTCGTCGACCATCCATACCAGCCCGTGGCGTTCCTCAGTCGGCAACTCGATGAGGCCGTGCTCGGCACGGTCCACGTCACCGAACGTATTGTCACGGGTTATCGCGCGTAGCGAGCCGTCCGGGTTGTAAGACCAGCGATGGTATCCGCAAGAGAACAACCGGCAGCTACCTCGCTCCTGCTCCTCAAGGAGGGCGCCCCGATGTCGGCAGTGGTTGACCAGAGACTTCACGCTGCCGTCGGTCTGGCGCACCACGATGACCCTGTTGCGTGGCATCTGCATGGTCAGGAAGTCGCCTGGGTGCGGTATCTCGGAGCCGTGGCACACGATCGAGGGCACCCTGCCAAACACCAATTCGCGTTCCCGCGCCGCAACGGCTGGATCGGTGTATTCGCTGGGCTGCATCGCGACCACTCGGTCGAATTCCTCGGTGGTGCCGTTTCGCAGGTGGTCGAGCAGCTTCCAGATACGTTCGTCTGGCGCCGTCAAAGCCGCCAAAGCCTTTGTCACCGTCGCGCCCTCCTCACGATTCGCCATGCCTACGTGTGTACTGCATTACCTATTATCACTAGGTTTACACCATCCGTCCGGACAAACAAAGACCGTCGCAACTTCGATACTCCCAGGCGATCGCGGCGAAACCGCAGACCCGCTGGGCAAGAAACCAACAGTGACGCTTGACACAGTTTACCTATGCCCATAAGTTATGGGCATTGACCGCTCCCCCGAGCGGTGATCGGTCAGCAGCGCGCACGACGGCGCGGACACTTTAGGCGGGCCACCAGGGCAGCCCTTTGGTGCGCAACAATGGGTACGGCAGGAGTCAGCTCGGTTATGACCACTACCACCAACACAGTCCCGGCAGATCTCGTCGTCGACTTCGACGTTTACGACCCCGCGCTCGCCGCACCCGTGGACGTGTTCAACGAGAAGCTCCGCGACATCGCCGCCGTCGGCCCGGTGGTCTATTCCCCCCGCTACGGCGGGCATTGGATCGTCACCCGGTACCAGGAGATCACCGAGGTGCTGCGCGACGCGGCCCGGTTTTCCAGCTATCCGAACAACTTGGTACCGCACGGCTTCGGCAAATTCATCCCGCTCGAGTACGACCCGCCCGTGCACACGGTGTACCGGCATGCGCTGCAGCCGCTGTTCAACCCGACCCGGATGAACGCGCTGGAGCCACGGATCCGCGACATCGTCACCGAGCTGATCGACGGGTTCGCCGCTCGGGGGTCGGCCGAGTTCATCGGCGAATTCGCCCACGAGCTGCCGGCCCGGGTATTCCTGGCGCTGATGGGCTGGCCGCTGCGGGACGCCCCGATGTTCACCCAGGCCACCGACACGACGCTGCACGGCATTCCCGGCGCCAGCGAGGAGGAGTCCATCGCCGCGCGGGCCGAAGCGGCCGGCAGGATGATGAGCTATTTCGCGGCCGTGGTCGCCGAGCACCGCGCCCACCCGGACACATCCGACGTGACGGCGTCGATCATCGACAGCGACATCGAGATCGACGGTGAGGTGCGACAGCTTACCGACGACGAGCTGTGCAACATCTTCATGCTGCTGCTCATCGCCGGCCTGCACACCACCCAGGGGTCCTTGGCCTGGGGCATCATGCATCTGGGCGCGCACCCGGACCAGCGGGCCGCACTGGCCGCGGACCCCAGCCTGATTCCCGCCGCGGTGGAGGAGGTGCTGCGGATGGAGGCGGCCGTCTCGGCCGGGCGCAGCGCGGTGCACGACACCGAGCTGGGCGGTGTGCAGCTCCGGGCGGGCGACCAGCTGCTGGTGGTCCTCGCCGGCGCCAACCAGGACGAGCGGGAGTTCGACAACCCGCGCGACATGCAGGTGACTCGCTCACCGAACCGGCACATGTCGTTCGGCACCGGACCGCATCGGTGCCTGGGCTCCCATCTGGCGCGCAATGTGTTGCGCATTGCCTTCGAGGAACTGCTGCGCCGGGTGCCCGACATCGAGCCGGATCCCGATCGACCGTCGGTATCGAACACCGCGCAGGTGCGGGGCGTGCTGGAATTGCATACTCGATTCACCCCTGAGAAGCAGACGGCCTAACCGAACCTGTACGAACCAATCTCGTTCTAGCACAACGAAATCGAATTAGATAGGTATGATGCCGGCATCTCAGTGCTGAACCGTGCCACTCAGCACGGCGTGATCCGGAGTAGAAGGCTGCGGAAAGGGACGACGTGAACATGCATGAGGAATTGCTCGTGGGTGGCGAGTGGCGCAAACCCGCATCGAAGGCATGGATCACGGTGGTGTCTCCGTCCACCGAAGAGGCCATCGGACAAGTACCCGATGCGAGCGCCGAGGACGTCGACGCTGCGGTGCGCGCCGCACGCAGTGCGTTCGACCAGGGAGCCTGGCGGGCGATGACCGTAGCAGAGCGGGCCGGGGTACTTGAGCGCGCGCTGCAGCTGCTCGGCTCGCGCATCGATGAGATCAGCCGGCTCGTGACCTCGCAAATGGGCTTGCCGACCAGCATCGCCGGGGTCCAGATCCCGGCCGCGCTGGACACCGGACGCTACTTTCTGCAGACCGCGCAGGCCGATTCGGTCAGCGAAGTCAGGCAGACCCAGACGTGCGCCGCCGCGGTGATCAAGGAGCCGGTGGGCGTGGTCGCGTCGATCGCGCCGTGGAATGGGCCGTTCAACATGGCAATTTCCAAGATCATCCCGGCCCTGGTGACCGGGTGCAGCGTGGTCTACAAGCCGGCCCCGGAGACCCCGCTTGACGCGTTCTTCATCGCCGAGGCATTCGTCCGGGCGGGCTTGCCCGCAGGGGTTTTCAACCTGATCACCGGAAACCGGGAAACCGGAGCCGCTCTGGTGGCTCATCCGGGGGTCGACAAGGTCAGCTTCACCGGGTCCACCGCCGCCGGACGCGACATCGGCCGGGAGTGCGGCGGCAGCTTCAAGCGGGTACAGCTCGAGCTGGGCGGCAAGTCGGCGGCGATCGTTCTCGACGACGCCGACGTCGCGTCGACCATGGCTGGCCTGGCCATGGGCTGCTTTTTCAATACCGGGCAGGTGTGCGCCGCCTACAGCCGGGTGCTGCTGCCGGCAAGTCGCCACGACGAGTTCACCGCGGCCCTGGTGGCAACGGCCGAATCGTTCGTCGTGGGCGATCCGTTCGACCCCGCCACGACGATGGGGCCGCTGGTCTCGGCGCGGCAGCGCGAACGCGTGCTGTCCTACATCGATGCCGGCAAGAGCGAAGGTGCCGTGATCGCCACCGGCGGTGGGATTCCCACCGGCCTGGACAAAGGTTTCTACGTTCAGCCCACCGTGTTCACCGGCGGCAACAACTCCATGCGCATTTGCCGTGAGGAGATCTTCGGCCCCGTCGTGTCGGTCCTGCGTTATGACGACCTCGACGAGGCCGTCGCGATCGCCAACGATTCCGACTACGGCCTGCACGGCGCGGTGTTCACCACCGACCCCGAGCGGGCCGCCGCCGTCGCGCGTCGAGTGCGCACCGGCACGTTCAGCGTCAATGCCTTTGTCTACAACACCGAAGCGCCTTTTGGTGGGGTGAAGAATTCCGGCATCGGCCGCGATACCGGACCCGAGGCGATACAGGCCTATTACGAGTTGAAGACCATCAACCTCGACGCGCCGACCGCCACGCTGTTCAGCTGACCGACCGTGCAATACAGCTTCCGCAACCAGTGGATCACCGGGGGCATCGGCGCCGACGACCGCTATTGGGAAGCGTTGGAGGAAGGTGTCTTTGAACTTCCTCGTTGCGCCGACTGCAAGCGCTGGATGTAGCCCGCGCGCTTGCGCTGTGGGCAATGCGGCTGCGGCGTCTACCTGATCCAAGCGGCAGCCAACCGGGACCCCGGCGTCTTTCCCGAACCCGACCGGGCTGGACCTTCAACGTAACCCCGATCGGCACATCGGGTTCGGGTTCGGAATACACCACTGCCTGGCTGCGCCGATCGCCCGGTTGGAAGGCCGCTTCGCCCTGGGCCGGCTCATCTCCCGCGATCCGAACATCGCCATGGGCACCACCGCCCCGACCTGACACCCCACCCTCGTCGGTCGCCCCATGTCGTCGTTTCCGGTGTCGCTGGGCGCCCTCAGCTGAGCGCGACCCTGCCGCCGTCGACTCCGATGACCTGTCCGGTGATGTAGGACGACGCGTCCGACGCCAAGAACAGCGCAGCACTCGCGCACTCCGCGGCGGAGCCCATCCGGCGCATGGGGACTTTTGCAAGAAGCGGTCGATGCCCGGCGAGCTCCACCTCACCGCTCGCGCTGACAGTCCCCGGGCAAATCGCGTTCACTCTGACGTCCGGCGCCAACTCCGCGGCCAGATATTGGGTCAACGACCACATGGCGGCCTTCGTCACGCCATAGACCCCCAAACCGTCAACGACCCGAAACGCCGCGGTGCTCAACACATTGATGATCGATCCTCGACCGCTTTCACGCATCACCGGCACCAAGGTGCGAAGCAGCGCCAGCGGGCCGTGCAGATAGCCGTCGATACCGTCGGCCCACAGTTCGATCGGCGCGTCGAGGACGGACCGACCCGAGTCCGTTTGCTGCAAAGGGCTTTTCGCAACCAACAACGCATTGTTCATCACCACGTCGACGCAGCCAAACATTGATAGACCTTCATTGCCGAGATCAGCCATGGCGGCGGGGTCCCGTGCGTCGGCCACCACGGCGAGTACGCGTCTACCGGTCTGTTCTCTCAGCGTGTCCGCGGCCTGCTGCAGCGTGTCTTCGGTGCTGCTGCTGACGACGAGGTCGGCACCTGCACGGGCGAATGCTGTCGCGGTGGCAAACCCGATGTTCTTGCTTACCCCGGTGATCAACGCGACCTGACCTTCTAGGGATTGCGCAATGCTCACAACCGATCCTCAGCGTCCGCCTTGCCCGTCATCGACCCTCACCACCGTCCCGGTGACCAGTTCGGACGACGGCGCCACCAGATATAGCAGCGTGCTGTCCAGTTGCGCAGGGTCGCCAATTCGCTTGCGCGGCATGTGCTGTGTCACGTCGCCGACCCGCGCGACCAACCCTTCGTGCATCTCCGACCAGAATGATCCGGGGGCGATCGCGTTAACGTTGATTCCGTATTTCAGCCACTCCACCGCGAGCACTTCGGTCATCCGGTTGATGGCCGCCTTAGTGGTGGCGTAGAGCGCAGCAGCGGAGCCGGGCGAGTAGTTGAACGCCGCGATCGACGAGATGTTGACGATCCGGCCTCCCAGCCCTGCTTTGATGAGTCGGCGTGCCATTGCAGTGGACAGCTGGAACGGGCCCCGCAGGTTCGTGGCGATGACGGCGTCGATCAGCTCGATCGGCATCTTGTGCGCGCGCTTGGCGTCGGGGATGCCCGCGTTGTTCACCAAAATCGTCACCGGGCCGCACACGGCCTCGGCGCGGTCGAATACGGCATCGCAGGCGGCAACGTCGGTCACGTCCAGGGTGACGGGCTCGCACCGGCGGCCGGCCGCGGCGATCTCGTCGGCAAGTTCCTTGAGCAACTCGGTGCGGCGTCCGGCGGCCACGACGTGTGCGCCGGCGGCTGCCAGGGTCGACGCGAATCGGCGGCCCAGCCCCGCACTCGCCCCCGTCACCAGGGCGACCTGACCGGTGAGGTCGGTTGATGCGTAAGGCAGCGAAAAGCTGCCCTCAGACTCGCTAGCCGCGCCCAATAGTCAACTCACTTCCCCGAAATGTTGGGCGATAACTGGTGCGCCCAAGTAACCCACCCATTAATCTAATACCTGAAGGTTAGAGACATGACACCGGGTGCGGGGGCGCCCGCGCGTACGGCGCTTTCCGGCGTGAAAGCTTAGAGCCGACGCTGTCGATCAGGCGCGGCCGGCGGTGCGGAGTGGTCGTTTCATGCTGCGAGGGTGCCGATCTTGAGGAGGTTGTGGGCGAAGGCGCCGTGTCCGACCAAATCCTCGCCAGCATCGCCGACTACTGCACTCGAATTAATGACTCAGGACACTAGGCGCGCACAGCCGGCAGGATTTCCTGGGCCACGAGCGCTAACTGGTCGAGGTTCTGTGCATTTGAGTGCTCGGCAGAGCCGAGCCGAAAGACGATGTTGCGCACGCCGATCTCGTCGAATCGGCCAATGTCGTCGATGACTTGTTGGACGCCCCCGGTCAGCGGCTGGCGCGTTGTTTCTTCGACTGGACGCGCGCCGATATCCCCGAAAAACCCGCTGTAGGACAGCGTTGGCAACTCGGTGCCGAACCGTTCGCACTGTCGCCGAAGCTCCGCGACACCCTCCGCGTAGGCCTGCGGGTACAACGCAAGCGGATGCCATCCGTCACCGTAGCGGGCGGCGCGCCGGATCGCGGGTCGGCTGTCCCCTCCGATCCAGATCGGCGGATGCGGCCGTTGGATCGGTTGCGGCAGCAATTCGGGTTCATCGAGGGTGATGTGCCGGCCGCGGAACACGGCAGGTCCCGGCGTCCAGATCTGCTTCCAGACCTGGACGAACTCGTCGGTGACCGTACCTCGATTCTGGAAGTCCGCCCCGACCACTGCGTACTCTTCCTCGGAATGCCCGCTGCCCACCCCGACGACCAGCCGCCCACCGCTGACGATGTCGAGGGTGGCGAGCGCCTTCGCCACGACGACGGGATGACGATAAGCGGCGATCAAGACGTCGGTGCCCAGTGCCATGTTCGGCACGACCCTGGCCAGCCCGGCCAGCAGAGTCGGCGCGTCAAACCAGGTTCGAGAATGTTGCGGCGGAGGGCCCACCACGAGGTGATCCGATAACCACAACCCGTCGAACCCGAGGTCGTGCGCACTCACGGCGAAGTTCGTGATCGCGTCGTAGCCCAGCTGGTGGTCGAAGAACGGGATGGCCACGCCGAAGGTCGTTGCTCCGGAGTTGACGTCAGTTGCCGAGCCCGGCGCGGGTGCCGACCGGGATTTACCTAGCGTCATAAGTTTCGGTACTTTATGGTCGTACTGGCCGCGCCGTCAAACATACTCGCGTTGTTGTACCGTTCGAACGGAATTACCTAGTGTTGTAAGGTTAGGCGATGCCGCCACGCACCACCGAAGTCCCCGATCACCTGCGAGTGGATTTCGACGTCTTCAATCCGGAACTCACCAATCCGGTCGACCAATTCCAGGACGAGGTTGCCAAGCTCGCGGCGATCGGGCCGGTGGTCTTCTCCACCGCCCATGGCGGCCACTGGGTAGTCACCGGTTACGACGAGATTCAAGAGGTGATGCGCGATCCAGATCTCTTCTCCAGCTGGCCGAACGACATCATGCCGCACGGCGCCGGCGGCGGAAGGACGCTGCCGCTTGAGCTCGACCCGCCGGAGCACACGGCGTATCGGCACGCGCTGCAGCCGCTTTTCAATCCGAACCGGATGAAGGCGCTCGAGAAGATCATCCGAAGCACCACGAACGAGCTGATCGACGGGTTCGCGGGACGCGGCTCCGCGGAGTTCGTTTCGGAGTTCGCCCATGACCTTCCAGCGCGGGTGTTTCTCGGACTCATGGACCTGCCGATGAGCGACGCTCCGCTGTTCACCGAGGCCACCGACATATTCGTCAAGGGCCGGCCCGAGCTCGGGGAGGAAGCCTCCGGCAGGGCCAAGGAGGAAGCCCTGCAGAGCATGCTGGACTACTTCACCCGGGTGGTCGAAGAGCGCAAGGGCCGCACCGAAGTCGGCAGTGATGTCACCAGCGTCATCGTGCGCACACCGGTGGAGATCAACGGCGAGACACGCACGTTCACCGACGTCGAACTGTCCAACATGTTCCACCTGCTGCTGGTCGCCGGCCTGCACACCGTGCAGGGTTCGCTCGCATGGTCGATTCTGCACCTGTCCCAGCATCCCGACCAGCGGCAGAAACTGATCGACGACCCCAGCCTCCTCCCGTCCGCCGTGGAGGAGATACTTCGCATCGAAGGGGCCGTGTCACCGGGGCGCCGCGCCACCCGTGACACCGTTCTGGCAGATGTACCCATCAAGGCCGGTGATCAGTTGCTGCTCAGCCTTGCGAGGGGAAACCGGGACGAACGCGAATTCAGTAATCCGGCAGCGGTCGACATCGAGCGGCGGCCCAACCGCCATCTCTCTTTTGGATCCGGGCCGCATCGCTGCCTGGGGTCACATCTTGCCCGAATTGAGCTGGCCATCGCCGTAGAGGAGATCCACCGCCGGATTCCCGACTACCGCCTTGATCCCGCCGACCCGCCCATCTGGCATCCCAGTCAGGTTCGAGGGGTGATCAGGATGCCGATCCTGTTCACTCCCGAGCGCTCGGGGTAGACGGTAGATCAGGAACGGTCGCTAGTGGGGACTCTGTTGTGAAGGGAGACTCGCGTGTGCTATCGGCGAAGGGCCCGCGTCAGGCGCTTTCCGGCGTGAACAGCAACGGCATCTCTACCACCCCACGAACCTGACTGGCATGCCAGATCGTCGGCTTCTCCGGGTTGAGCCGGTAGTCGGGAATCCGGCGGTGGATCTCCTCCAGCGCCACCCGCACTTCGATGCGAGCCAAGTGGGAACCGAGGCAGCGATGCGCCCCGGAGCCGAACGAGAGGTGCCGGTTCGGCGTCCGGTCGAGCTGTAACTCGGCCGGGTTGGGGAACTCTCGGACGTCGCGGTTCGCGCCGGCCAGCATGCAGAGCAGCTGGTCACCGGCCTTGAGCTGCACCCCACCCAGTTCGGTGTCGCGCTTGGCCACCCGCCCCGTCGAGACTGCGGCCTCAAAGCGGAGCAACTCCTCCACGGCGCTGGGCAGCAGCCCCGGGTCATCGATCAGGCGCTGCCGTTGCTCGGGCCGCTGGGAAAGGTGCAGCATACTCCATCCGAGGGTGCCTTGAACCGTGTGCAGCCCGGCGATGCACAGCAGAAAGAACATCCGGCACAGTTCGTCGTCGCTCAGCGCCCGGGTCTCACCGTCGATCTGGATCGGCGTGTTGACGACGGTCGCGGTGATGTCGTCACCGACGTCCGTGCGCGACCGGCGGTCGGCCACCACATTGGCGAAATAGCCGGTGATCTTCAGCGCCGCCGCACCGATCGCGGCGGCGTTCTCCTCGTCCGTGCCCCCCGGTACGCCCCGCACCGCGATGTCGGTCGCCTCGTTGAACAGCGGCTCGTCCGCCTCGGGCCAGCCCATGAGTTTGAGGAACACCGACGTCGGAAGCGCGTGGGCGAAGTCGGCGACGAACTCGCACTCGCCGCGGGTGGCGAAGCCGTCCAGCAGCCGGTTGGTCAGCACCCGGATGTCGGACTCGAGCGCCTTCATCCGAGAAGGGCTGAACAGCGGTTGCAGGGCTTGCCGGTACGCTGTGTGCTCGGGCGGGTCGTATTCACTTGGCAGGATCCTGCCGCCGAGGGAGCTGAGCAGGCTGGTCTTCTGCGCGGAGAAGAGCTCGCTGTTTCGCAACACCTCCTGCACTTCCTCATACCCGGTGACGAACCAGTGGCCACCATGAGCGGTCGAGTAGACAACCGGGCCGCGCGCGGCCACCTCGGCCACCTTTTCGTTCACTCTGTCCACGACGCCCTCCAGAGCAGTGTCGTGAACGTCGAAGTCCACCCGAAGGCGTTCGGGAACCTCGGCAATGCTGGTCGTCATCCGGCAACCTCCGTCGTCGTGCGCGGATCCGCACACAAACCTTATCGGCGTAGGTATTTGTGGTCAACGCCAACGCCGCCCTTCCCCAACGATTTCGGCGCGATAATCATCGCTGAGCGCCAAAAATCGCGCCGAACTCGCAAACATCACGGGCGCCCGCCGTCCAGCCGCAGGATCGCGCCAGTGGCATACGACGACTTGTCGGTGGCGAAGAACATGGCGGCGCCGATCACCTCTTCGGGCTCGCCACAGCGCCGTAGCGCCAAGTCCGCCTCGAACTCTGCCCGCCGCTGCGGATCCCAGCTGGCGGCGATGTCGGTGAGGAACGGCCCGCACTGGATGGCGTTCACTCGGACCTTGGGCCCCAGCGCCTGAGCAAGGCCCTCCGTGAGATTGTTCAGTCCGGCCTTGGCGGCCGCGTAGGGAAGCGCGTGCGTCCGGGGCCGGATGGCCTCCACCGAGCTGATGTTGATGATCGAGCCGCCTTCTCCGGCCGCCATCCGCGTCCCGAACGTCGCGCAGAGCCGGAACGGTCCCTTGAGATTCACCCCGATCACCTTGTCGAACAGCGCCTCCGACACCTGGTCGAGGCTGGGATACAGGGGCGACAGACCCGCGTTGTTGATCAGGACGTCTGCGCGACCGAAGGCTTCGTGCACGCGCTGCACCAGCTCGTCGCACTGCGCCCAGCTGCTGACGTTGCAGGCCACCGGCAGGGCATCCACGCCGAACTCGGCGCTGATCTCGTCGGCCAGCGTCGTGCAATTGTCGAGTTTGCGGCTCGCGACGACGACATGGGCGCCTTCGGCCGCGAAAGCCCGGACCATGGCCTTGCCCAGGCCACGGCTACCGCCCGTGACGACGACTACTTTGTCTTTAACGCTCATCCGCTGATGCGCTCCTTGCCGCGCCGGCTATATCCTAATACGTTTAGATTACGTGGCCAGCGCCGACACCTACGAGACGGTCCGTTCGTCTCCCGGAACGCTAAGGAGCACGACGTTGAGTGAAGCTGGCATCCCAGCCCCCGGGCGCGATGACCGGCGTGTCGCCCTGATCACCGGGGCGGCCCGCGGGATCGGCGCCGCGATTGCCCGCAGGCTGGCGGCGGACGGATTCTGCGTCGCGATCAACTACGCCAGCAGCGCCGAAGACGCCGAGCGACTCGCCAAGGAGATCGACGCCGCCGGCGGGACCGCCGCCGCGCTGCAGGCTGACATCAGCGACGCCACCGCCGCCGCGAACCTCGTCGCCGAAACCACAAAACGGTGGGGCCCTCCCCTGGTCCTGGTGAACAACGCCGGGCTCCACATCCACAGGTCCGTGCGCAAGCAAGATCCCGCAGACTGGGACCGGGTGATCGGTGTCAACCTCAGCGGAGCCTTCTACTGCACCCATTACGCGCTGCCCGCCATGTACGAAGCGGGTTACGGGCGCGTCGTACTGCTCGGCAGCCCGGTCGCCGAGCGAACGATCATCCCGGGAATGGCTGCGTACTCCGCCGCCAAGGCCGGTGTGATGGGGTTCGTGCGCACACTCGCCGCGGAAGTGGTCGACAAGGGAATCACCGTCAACTCGGTCCTTCCCGGCTTCGTGGATACCGAGATGACGCGCGCTGGCGGGGACGACGCCACCGCTCTGATGCAAGCCTGGCCGCCGATCGCGCCCGAGGACATCGCCGCCACGGTGTCCTTCCTGGTGTCCGAGCAGGCCGGCCGCATCTCCGGTGAAGAGATCGGGGTCTGGGCGGGCGGCCCACAACCCGGGCGGATCCGGTCAGCCGCGAGCCGCGCAACCTCCGGCCACTGATCTTTCCGCGGGTGGGGTGCCGAAGAAGGTGTTGCGGCACAACGACACCCAAGGCGACTCCTGGGCTGGTCCCGCCTCTTTATAGGCGGCCGAGATGCCGGTTTTCATCAGCGGACTTTCGGGTGCGTCTCGGGAATGTCGGCGTAGGTGGCGCGCAGCTCGCGTTTGGCGATCTTGCCGCTGGCCATCCGTGGCAGCGGTGCGTCGGTGAAAACGACGTAGCGCGGCACCTTGTAGTCCGCGAGCCGTTGGTTACACCAAGCGACGACATCGCCTGCCGAGATCGTGGTGTCGGTGTAGATCAGCGCCGCGGGGGTCTCGCCGAACTTGGGGTCGGGGACGCTGATCACCGCGACCTCCTCGACGCCGGGCATCTCCTGCAGCACGATCTCGATTTCCATCGGGGCGATATTGAGCCCGCCCGAGATGATCATGTCCTTCTGCCGGTCGACGAAGGTGAGGTAGCCACGCTCATCGAGGACACCGATGTCGCCGGTGTGCAGCCAGCCGCCCTTGAGCGCGGCTTTGGTGGCCTGCTCGTTGCACCAGTAGCCGGGCATCATCCCGGGGCCGCGCAGCAATATCTGCCCCCGCGTCCCAGCGGGCACGTCCTCGTCGTTTTCGTCGACCACCCGAACCTTGGTGAAGATACCGCCCCACCCGCATTGTTCGGGGCGCAGGAGCGCTTCGTCATGAGGCATCGCGGTGGCCGACCCGCCGATCTCGGTCTGACCGTAGATCTGCCGCAGCACAACGCCTTTGGCGTGCCACTTCTTGACCAGCTCGACGGGGACGCGGGCGCCGCCGACGTGGGAGGTGGTGATCGAGCTGAGTTCCGCGTCAACGAAGCCGGGCTGGGCGGCGATCTGTTCGAAGAGGATCGGCGGCCCGACAAACGTGGTGACGTGCTGGGTGGTGAGCACTTCGAGTGCATGCCCGGGGTCGAAGCGGGGCTGCAGCAGCAGCGTGCCGCCGTGCAGAATCACCCGGCAGATGCCCCAGATGAGACCGGCCGCGCTGAACAGCGGCAACACCATCAATTGCCGCAGTCCGTTGGACTCGATCGGCTCCAAGAGATGCCACTCGTGCATTTCCCCGGCGATGGTGCCGTGGGTGAATATCACACCCTTCGGGGTGCCCGTGGTCCCGCTGGTGTAGACAATCGCGGTCGGTTCGGCCAGGTCGGCCGCTCTGCTCCGAATTGGCGGGTGGGCACTGTGGCGAAGTGGCCGTACGTCACCCTCGAGGGACCGCACGGTGAAACCGGGGTTCGCGGCGTGCACCTCGTCGATCCGCGCGCGGGTGCTCTCGTCGCAGAACACGATCTTGGGTTCACAGTCGCCGACGAGCACCGCCAACTCTGGCGCGACCATGCGTTGGTTGAACGGCGCCACGATCGCGCCGACCTTGAACCCGGCCAACGCGGCCACGCACCACTCGAGGCTGTTGGCCCCCACGATCGAGATGCGGTCGCCCGGCGCCACTCCTGCGGCGTGAATGTCGGCGGCCACACCGTCGGCCCAGGTGTCCAACTCGCGGTAGCTGACCGCGTCCCCGTCGAAGTCAACGGCGACCAGGTTCGGTTTGCTACGAGCCCACCAGGTCAGGGCATCAGCGACGGTACCGCTCACGACTCACTTCTACCTGACGATCGAATCACGAGGCTTCGGGGGTGAAGAGAATGGGCAACTGGAGAACACCGCGGACCTGAGACGCATGCGAAATGGTCGGCTTGTCAGGGTCGACACGGTAATCCGGGATCCGCCGGTGCAGCGCCTCCAGCGCAATCGAGATTTCCATCCGGGCCAGGTGGGAACCGAGACAGCGATGCGGGCCCGAGCCAAAAGACAAGTGCCGGTTAGGGGTCCGGTCGATGCGCACTGTGTCCGGGTCGGTGAACTCCCGGCTGTCGCGGTTGGCCGCGGCAAGGCTGACGAGCAACTGATCGCCGGCTTTCAGCCCGACTCCGCCCAACTCGGTGTCGCGGGTGATGTGCCTGCCCATAGACACCGCCGCTTCGAACCGCAGCATCTCCTCGACGGCCCCGGGCAGCAGGCCCGGATCGTCGATGAGCCGCTGCCGCACCTGCGGGTGATTCGACAGGTGGATGACACTCCAGGCGAGAGTGCCCTGCACGGTGTGCAGCCCGGCGATGAGCAGCAGGAAAAACATTCGGCACAGCTCCTCATCGGAGAGGTGTCGCGGTCCATTCTCGGTCTCAACGGGAGTGTTGATGATGCTGGTGGTGACGTCCTCGAGGTCTGGGCTCGACCGCCGATCCGCTAGCACCTGCCCGAAGTAGGCGTACATCTGTTGAGCCGCCTGCTGGCGCGCGAGAGCGTTCGCGTCCTCCGTCGCGCCCGCCTTGCCGAAGACCGCGATATCCGTGGCCTCGGAGAACACCGGTGCGTCCGCAAGGGGCCACCCCATCAGCGACAGGAACACCGAGGTCGGTAGCTCGTGGGCGAACTCGGCGATGAACTCTGCCGAACCACGGCCCGCGAAGCCGTCGATCAGCCGGCCCACCAGCGACCTGATGTCCTGTTCGAGGGCCTTCATGCGGGTGGGGCTGAACAGCGGCAGCAGCACGTGGCGAAACGCCGTGTGCTCCGGGGGATCCAGCTCCAACGGGAGGAACTTGCCGTCGGCGGCGTCGACTAGATTGTTCGGATAGCTCGAGTACGTGTACGGATCGCACAACACAGCGTGCACCTCGCGGTACCCGGTCACGATCCAGTGCCCCCCGTAGGCGGTGGAGTAGACCACCGGGCCCTGGGCGGCGAGCTCCGCGACCTTCTCGTTGAGCAGATCGACCTCGCCCGCCAACGCCGGATCGTAGACGTCGAAATCGGTGACGAGATGTTGGGGCACAGCGGCGATGCTGGTCGTCATCGGAACTCTTTTCCCGGTAGCGGCGGATCCTTGACACTAAAACTTTAAAGCCCGCCGTCAGCGGTTCCGGTACACCGCCGGGCGCTTCTCCAGGAAAGCCGTCACGGCCTCGGCGTGGTCCTTCGTCGACGCGGCGAGAATCTGGGTGCGGTTCTCCAGTTCCACCCCGCCCCGCAGGCTCGGCGTCTCCATGTTCGCCCACAACACGTCTTTGGTCATCCACACCCCGAACGGGCTATGCGCCGCGATCGCCGATGCCCGGTCCAGCGCGGCGTCGAGCAGCGTGTCGTCGGGCACGACGGCAGATACCACGCCGATCCGTTCAGCCTCCGGCGCGTCCAGCGACGCCCCGGTCAACAGCAGGTCCGCGGCGCGGGAGAACCCGATCATCCGCGGCAGCAGCCAGCTGACCCCGATATCGCAGTTGCTGAGGCCACGCTTGATGAACGACGGATGGAATACCGCGGAAGCCCCGGCGACCCGGATGTCGCACAGCAACGCCAGCGCCATGCCGCCCCCCGCGGCCGCGCCGTTGACCGCGGCGATGATCGGCGCCCGGACCCGGCGCAGGGTGTCGGCGAGATCGGCGATGTGCTTTTGCACCCGCAGCCCCGCCTGCGCGCGTCCTTCCCCGTCCTGCGGAGATCCCGGCACGGTCCCGTAACCGCGCAGGTCCAGGCCGGCGCAGAAGACCCGGCCGGCGCCGGTGAGCACGACGGCGCGGATGCGCGAGTCGTCGCGGATGTCGTGCAGCACGCCGTGCAGCGCCTCGATCAGTTCGGCGTTCATGGCGTTGAGGGCCTCGGGCCGGTTGAGCCGTAGCAGCAGGATGTTCTCCCGCGGTTCGTCCACCTCGATCAAACCCATGGTGCGTTGCTCTCCTTACAGGGTCGCTTCGGAGCCGAACAGGGTGGCGCTGACCAGGGGCGCCGCCGGGCCGCCGAGCAGCAGCGACAGCTCGGCGCCGCGGACCTGATTGGATGAGGACCCGCGGATTTGGCGTACCGCCTCGACGACCATTCCGATGCCGTGGACGAATCCTTCGGCGATGTTGCCGCCGGCGGTGTTGATCGGCAGCTTGCCGTCGGGCGCCAGCAAGTTGGGCACGGTCATGAACTCGCCCGCCGCGGCGCCGGGCGGACACAGACCGAAGTCGATGAGAGATGCCACGGCCGGTCCGCTGAAGTTCTCATAGACCTGCACGACGTCGATGTCGCCGGCTTTGACGTTCGCCGACTCCCAAAGCCGGGCCACCAGGGCGGGATGGAATCCGGCGCTGGAGTAGTTTTCCTCGTTCTCGATTGATTCGCTCCAACCCGGGCCCGAACCCTGCACCCCGGCCAGCAAGTACGCCGGGGTGGACGCGAAGTCGCGGGCGCGTTCGGCGGGCACCACCAGAAGTGCACTGGCCGCGTCGTTTTCCCGCGAGCAGTCATACAGGTGCAGCGGTTCGGCGACCCATCGCGAGGTCTCGTAGGTGTCTTGGTCCAGCGGCTTGCCATAGGCCACCGCATCGGGATTGCGCTGGGCGTGCTGATACGACGCCAGCACCAACGCCTCCATCGCCGACCGCGGCACGCCGTCGGCCTCCAGCATCCGCTGGGTCCGCAGCGCGCAGTTCTGCGCCGGCGCCAGGATGCCGTGTGCGCTCAGCAACGGCGGGTAGTGGTCCTTGCCGTAGCTGCCGCGGCCGTCGTCGGCCTCGGTGATGCCGCGGTACACGGCGACGCATTCGGCTTGCCCGCTGACCACCGCGGCTGCGGCCGCGTTGACGGCGGCCGCGACCCCGCCTCCGCCGCCGCCCCACACCATCGTCGACCAGCGAATCTCATGCACGCCGAGCGACGCGCCGACCACCAGGCCCTCCGAGCGGTCGTGGGCATACGACGCGAACCCGTCCACCTGCCGGGGATCCATGCCGGCGTCGGCGCAGGCCGCCAGGATCGCCTTCAAGATGAGGGTCAGCGCCGAGTCAACGCTGGTGCCCCGCTTGAGGTAAGGGGTGCTGCCGATACCCACCACGGCGGCGTTGCCGCGAATTGTCCGGTTTGCGCTCATCGTGGTGTGCTCATTGTCGCGAGGCCTTCCTTGTCGCGGATGTCGCGGTCGCGGGTGTCACGCCAACCGCCACCGCAGCACCGGCCAGCCGTCCGGTGTGCGTGCCGGCTCGATCTCGCCACGGACGCCTTGTCCGATCTTGGGGTCAATTCCGTCGGCGTCGAGCAGCACACCGAGTAGTCGGCGATTGCCGGTCTGCGGCAACTCGGCGAGGATGGTGACGAATGGTAGGTGCCCGGAGAACTCCGGCGTGAACGGCTGCCAGGTGCGTGTCCAGGAGAAGACCGTCCCGGTGAGGTCGACGGGCGTCCAGGTGATCGCGAAACAGTGGCAGCGCGGACACATCGGCCGCGACGGCCAGACCCAGTTCGCGCACCCGTCGCATCGGGGGATGCGTAATTCACCGTCCCGCAGGCCTTCCCAGTACCCGGTGTCCAGGCCATCCTCGGCCGGTCCGGTGTCCATCGGAGGCGGGGTGTCCGGAATATTGCGGACTTCGGTGACCACCCAGCCTTTGGGAATCTTGATCCAGCGGGCACGCAGCAGTGTGTCGGTGCCATCGGCGGCCGTGTAGCGGGTCAGCGCCGCGATCACCCCGCCGTCCTCCGGCGCGATGTGCAGCAGCCGCGACGACACCAGGTTTGGCGGCAACTTCGCTGAGCGGACCAACTGCCCGATGCGGTCGGGCCGGAAGTCATCGAGAACCTGTTTGTTGTCGCCCTCGATCGTCGCGCGGCTGTGCAACTCCACCAGCTCGACCAGATCGGGTGGGACGCCCTCGGCCACTACCTCCTGCTGCGCATTCGGTTCTGTCATCGTCCCTCCCGGTGTTCCACCTGGCCCGCAGCGAGCAGTTTCTTGGTCTCCCGGCGAAACACCTGGTTGGCGGTTTCGTTGCGGCCCAGCAACATATCGCCGGCATCGGCGCTGGCCATCCCGCGCTGCGAATTGCGCAGCAGCGGGAAATCCTCGTTGTGCAACACCGCCAACAGAATCTCCCAGTTCTTGTCCCACAACTTGGTCCAGTGCTCTTCGTTCATGCCGGAGCGCTCCAGCGGCGGCACGATCAGCCGTTGCTCCATCCGGGACCGGGTCGGGTCGCTGGGGTGCGGCCGAAACGTCAGCAACTGGAAGTGATCCGGCTGGCGCAGCAGCGTGCTGTTGGGCCCCAAGAAGTGTGTCTCGATGACGTGGCGATCCAGCGGCTGGTCGCCCGGGTCCTCTTCCAGCCAGCGGTCGATCGACTT
>NZ_SCRH01000075.1 GCF_004298145.1 Mycobacterium sp. | reverse complement strand
TAGGATGATGTGGTTCACTATCCTCAGTTTCACAAGGTTTGGTAAGGCCGAGAACCTTTGCTTTTTGATAATCTGTTGTATTGTCCTTGTTAGCCATAGTTGTCACTCCGTTACCTTATCTTTGCGGTGATCGTCGAGATAATTATTTGCCTTTGTCCAAAAATCATTCTTATCTAAAGCGGCAATAATTTTATCACGCCCCCAAAAGTCATCGCTTTCACGCTTATGCGATTCTTGATGACCATAAGAACCATAAAGCAAACCAATTAGTTGATTAGGATCAAGAGAAAGGATAGTTTCAAGGCGTTGTGCGTTGTATGGCAAATGAATACCATTACAAATTTTCTCTTCATTGGTTACATAGTCCTGAATAACCAGAATGTAACTTTTACCAAAGAGTTCCATGCGCTTGCCAAACCCGATGACAGGATTGTCCCACTCGTTAGAAATGGCGATCATTGGAACACCGAGGAAGCGCGACTGTTCGTAGTCTTGTGTTTTCTGAAACGTGATGTTCTGCTCATCGCTTCGCAATTGATACCCCCCTTGCTTTCCGCGAGAGTAGGCTTGTTCAGCGGTTTCTCGTTTACGAAAGATGCTAAACATGAGTATAGTAGTCCATGAACTTTGAAAGTGTGTCTACTTTACCACAAGGATGATGTTATTACAATGACCAATGTTGCTTAGTAGCGGTCAAGATTGTCTTGATACTTGTGGTAGTTTTCAATAATCTGGATCGCTTCTTCCACAGAGAGGAAGTTGTCTCCAAACTGTTTTTGCCAGTGTTCATCAAGAATGTGAACCTTGCCATTTAGTTCACGCCCGAAGAGTTATGATTTTTCATAAAGAATATCATTTTGAAAGGTGTCAGGGACTCTAATCTCCTGAGCATCTCTGTTGTAAAGTCCATCCGGCATCCAGAAGAAGCCTTTTCTATTTATTCCAGATCCTACTAAGAAGCGCAGGGAGGGTAGTTCAATCGTGTGGTTCTCTGCAGCATTGATGTCAGAATCTGATTCTCTACCACAAAAAGCACAACAAAAGCTTTTCCCTTTTCTGTTTTTCTTTTGCACCCATCCACATTCAAAACACCTCTGAGAACGAAAAGCACTGGATTGCAGCTTGACGTGGACCCCACGCTCTTCCGCCATGCTTTGAAGCTTGTCCTCAATCTTGGTGTAAGTGAAATGCTTCAGACACGCACCTAAAAAGAGCGGTAAGTTATAGGTTTTATTGGCTAGGTTAAAACCATCATAACCGTTTGCCCAAATCTCGTCCAGCATCAACTTCATGACACGACGATATTCTGCAATGAATGCAACAACAGATTCCTGTTTATGCGTATTCGCGAATTTCGTGTGATGCTTCGTTGATCGAATGAGTTCTGCCATAATGAATAGACTTATATGCTTTTGTTCGTTGTATTTTTATCTATTATAGTATGTATTTTATAATTTACAAGATATTGTTATTAGACAACTTTGTATCCTTTGCACTCAAAGTGAGCTTTGCCGTTTTGTATCCTTTGTACTCAAAGTGAGCTTTGCCGTCAATTTTGTGAATTCCAAGTCCTGCCTTTTGGCTCATACCTTTCTCCTTTTGCTGATGGATGATGGTTAATGTACAACAGTAAGAAGGATAAGTCAAAATAGTTGTCTTTCTTGGTTAATGGAGTTAAGGAGTTTTATTGAACTATCTTGTCATTTTAGTTTTGCCATAGTGGCTCACTGTTGCAGATAGCGTGTCTTTCACTGGCAGGTTTTAGTTGTCTTGCCTATTTACTTTGTGATTACGCCTTAGCCTCATAATTTGTCTGTATGGCAGTGTTATTTGGCGTGCTACCGTTTAAGTGGTGTCTTAGGGATGGGTTACCCGTTTAAGTGGGTTTTCGTTTACATGTGGGCCGTTTGGAACGGCAACCTGATTTAGCTTTATTTTTGAAATCTAGGAAGACGAGACGGATGGCGTTTTTAAGGGCCGTTTTCGACGGTTGCTGTGTCGAAGGAAACAGCGTTACAAACGGGGGTGTTGCTCGCCATTAGTGCTTAGGGGATTCTAAAAAGGCCGTTTTCGACCGATTTCCATTTTTTGGGGGTGGTTATAGTTTTAGTAATAATGGCGAATAAAAATTAAAATCGGCTATCATAAAAACAAGGTTGACATTCATCTTAAAGGATGTTACCTTGTCAGTAACTAACAATCCTCTTAACGAGTTCGCCATATGTTCACCTTCCTTGGTAATTTGAATCGAAATTGACCTTAACTGAAGTTTTCACTCCAGTCGCCTTTTCGTATTCATTTTTTCTAACCCAAGGAATTCATCATGTCAGCTTTTGAACTCACTCGTACTATCTCTCTATTCACTTCACCAGAAACTTACATCGGTCGCCAAGTCAGTGTCGGCGGATGGCTACGGTCTGCTCGCATTGGAAAGAAGGTCGGCTTTCTTGTCTTGAGTGATGGTTCCAGTCACGAAACCTTACAAGTCGTCATTTCTTCGGCTTTAATGGAAGCACAACCTACCTTACGTTCGCTTGGTGCTGGTTACTCGGTTCTTGTAAAAGGAACGGTCGTTGCCTCCATTGGTTCTGGTCAAACTATTGAATTGCAAGCAACCTCGATTGAAATTGCTGGAACCGTCTTGGATCCCAGCACCTACCCATTACAACCGAAGGCGCACTCACCCGAGTTTCTAAGGTCGTTACCATACTTACGTTCAAGAGTGACGCAGTTTGGTGCGATTGCTCGCTTACGACATTGTCTGATGCGAGCTATCCATGATTATCTGGAATCTCAACAGTTCCTATGGATTGCCACGCCTATTATCTCTGGAACAGACGCTGAGGGCGCTGGTGAGCGTTTCCGAGTGTCATCCTTGGCCGAAGGTCAAGCTGGTGCTGACTTCTTTGATAGACCTGCTTATTTGACCGTATCTGGACAACTTGAGGCAGAAGCAATGGCACAAGCTTTGGGTCGGGTTTATACCTTTGGTCCTACATTCAGAGCCGAACAATCTCATACATCGCGACACTTAGCAGAGTTCTGGATGGTGGAGCCTGAAATGGCGTTTGCTGATTTGGACGATGTGGCAACGCTGGCTGAAGATTTACTGAAGTGCTGTGTCCGTGAATGTCTTGTTAAGCTTCCTGCTGAAATGGCCTACTTTGCTGA
>NZ_SCRH01000023.1 GCF_004298145.1 Mycobacterium sp. | reverse complement strand
CGGCCAGGATGGTGTCCATGTCGGGGCCGAGCCAGTCAGCGACATCGATCGAGGCGTGCGCGTTGTCGACCACCCAGATGAATCCGTGCCGCTCCTCGCAGGGCACCTCGATCAGGCTGTGTTCCTTATGGTCGATCTCCCCGAAGGTGGCCTCGCGGGTGACCGTGCGCAACGATCCGTCTGGGTCGTAGGACCAGCGGTGATAGGGGCAGGAGAAGAACCGGCAGCGGCCCTTCTCCTGGTCCTCCAACAAGCCCCCCCGGTGCCGGCACAGGTTCACGAAAGCCTTCACACCGCCGTCTTTTTGGCGCACCACGATCAAATTGTTGCGCGGCATCTGCACCGTCATGAAGTCAAACGGGCGGGCGATTTCGGAGCCGTGCGCCACGATCGACGGGACACACCCGAAGATGAAATCGCGCTCCTGCTGGGCCAGTACCGGATCGGTGAACTCGCGGGCGGCGAAATCGACAATGTCGTCGAACTTGTCGGTGGTCTCGTTGCGCAACAGCTCCAACGCGTGAAGGATCCGGTCCTTGCGGGGAAGCGATGTCGTCATGGGTCTGCTCATTTCTCCGGTGTGAAGGTGATTGGCATCCGAAGGCAGCCACGCACCTGAGTCGAGTGGAAAACTGGAGGGTCGGACTCCACCAGCTGGTAATCCGGGATACGGCGGTGCAATTCCTCGAGCGCCATGGTCAATTCGATGCGGGCGAGGTGAGATCCCAGGCAGCGGTGCACTCCGGCGCCGAATGACAAGTGTCGGTTGGGGGAGCGGTTGATGTCGAAGTCGGCAGGCGCGGAAAACGTCTGCAAGTCGCGGTTCGCCGAACACAGCATCAACAGCAGCTGGTCTCCCGCGGCGATGTTGACTCCGCCGAGCTCGGTGTCTCGGGCCGCGCTGCGGCCAGCGGCCACGGCCGCTTCGATGCGCAGAATCTCCTCCACGGCCTTGGGAATCACGGCTGGGTCGGCGATGATGAGGTCGCGCTGGGAGGGGTTGTCGATCAGATGCACGATGGCCCAAGCCAGTGAGCCCTGCACGGTGTGCAGGCCACCCATCAGCAGTAGGTAGAACATCAAGATGAGCTCTTGGTCGGCAAGCAGTCGGGTTCCGTCGGGCAGTGCGACCTCGGTATTGATCAACGTGGACGTCGCATCGTCTCGCGGATTGCTCCGCCGGTCCTCGATCACCTTCTGGAAGTAGGCTGCGACGGTCAAACCGGCTTCGATGCGGGCCTGGTCGGACTCCTCCGGAGTACCACCCGGTTTACCGAACAGCACGACATCTGTTGCCTCGGTGAACAACGGGGCGTCTTCCAACGGCCAGTCCATCAAAGCCAGGAAGACCCTGGCGGGCAGCTCGTGGGCGAATTCGGAGATGAATTCGGCACGGCCCGTTGCGGCGAACCCATCGATCAACTGGTTGACCACGCCGCGGACGTCGTCCGACAGCTTCTTCATGCGCTGCGGACTGAACAACGGCTGCAGCACCTGGCGGTAGGCAGAGTGCTCCGGCGGGTCGAGCTCCAGCGGAATGAACTTGCCGAAATCAACTGGTGTGACCAGGTTGTTCGGGTAGCTGGAGAACGTTTCGGAGTCCGTCAGAACCTGATGGACCTCTTTGTACCCGGTCACCACCCAATGCCCACCGTAAGCCGGCGAGTACACCACCGGCCCCTTGGCGGCCAACTTGGCCACCTCTTGCTGGAACACGTCCACCGGGCTGGCCAGGGCGGGATCGTAAACGTCGAAGTCCGTCACGAGCTCCGGCGGCACCCGATCCATTGCTGTGGTCATGTCTCTACGCTCCATTCCTTCTCAGTCATGTTCGGTGCCGGCTCAGTTCGGGTCGGGAACCGTCTCGGGGTTGAGGTCCTCGGGGAACCACATCCCCACGCGGGCAAGCGTGCCCCCATCGGTGGCGCCAATGGTGGCTCCGGAGAGGTAGGCCGAGTCGTCGGAAACCAAGAACAACGCCAGCTTGGCGTTATCGAGCAGCGACGGCGGCCGGGGGAGTTTGAGCGGTATTGGCGAAACGGTGGGGTTCCACGGACCGGCGACCTCTTCGTACGACTGGCCGACCACCGGCGAGCCGGGAGGCATCAAGAAGTTGGGTGACATTCCGTGGGTGGGTGCGATCGCGTTGACACGGATGCCGAAGCGGCCCAGATCCAGGCTCAGGGCCCGCACCAAGCCGTTAACGCCGGCTTTGGTCGCGCAGTACAAGGCGATCTTCGGGTAGGCGACCAGCGACGCCGCCGAGGACGTGGCCAGAATGGTGCCGCCACCATTGGCCTTCAGGTGGGGGACCGCGGCCTGAGCCGTGTAGATGACGCCGCTCAGGTTGACACCGAGCACGTGCTGCCAATCGGCCTCGGTCATATCCTCGAATTCCACGGCCTCTTCGACGCCGAGGGCCGCGGCGCCACCGCGGGACACGATCCCCGCGTTGGCCCATGCGATGTCGAGCCTGCCGAAATGGTCGACAGCCGCGTTGACCGCGCCGGTGATCCGATCCTTGGCGGCGACGTCGGCGGTGATCGCGATTGCCTCGCCGCCCTGTTGCTCGACCAACTTCGACGTCTGTTCGGCCCGGTCGGCGTCGATGTCGATGATCGCGATTCTGGCGCCCTCCGCGCTGAAGAGCTGCGCCGCCTGCCGGCCAAGGCCAGACCCCGCCCCGGTGATCAAGGCAACCTTGCCTTCGAGTTTCATAGTTTTCCTTTGTCGTCCTTCGGTTCTGCGCTGCGGCCCCGGCGGCGAAAAGCCCTATATGTCGGAGCCGTGATGTGGTTGATGGGCGAGGCCGTCATACTCCGGCTGCAGTTTGTTGTGAGCTCGACTACATCGCCATCGGCGTTAAACTTACGACAATAGGTATAAGACGTCAATCAAGAAATGTCAGCTGATTTACACCCGATGAGCCGCTGCGGCCGCGCAGGTGACCACGAGATTATGCGGATTATATGAAAAAGGCCTGAAGAGGTGCCTCGTGAACCCCGCCCGACGTGGCGGTGTCGGCGACCGGGGCCGAGCTGAAACCGCCGGCACGCGGCCCTGCCGCACGAGAGCCGCTTGCGGGCAGTAATCTATGACATCAAGGTTACTGTTGGCTTGCGGAGGTGTCATGGACAGCGACCTGTTCGACCAGGATCACGAAATGTTTCGTGCGTCGGTACGTGAGTTCGTGGATGACCATGTGGTCCCGAAGATGCCGCAGTGGGATGCCGACCGACTGATCGGCCGCGAGACCTGGCGGGCCGCAGGCAAACATGGACTTTTGGGGTTGGCGGCGCCCAAGGAATTCGGCGGCCCGGGCGAACAGGACTATCGATACCGGGTGGTGATCCAGCAGGAGATCGCCCGCGTCGGCGCCTCGGCACTGCAGTCGGGCTTCTCCACGAACGACGACATCGCGATGAATTATCTTCTGCGCCACGCCGATGCGGACCAACGTGAAAGGTGGCTTCCCGGATTCGTCACTGGCGAGATCATCGGAGCCATCGCGATGACCGAGCCCGGGGCGGGCAGCGATCTGCGCGGCATCCAGGCCACCGCAAAAAGAGACGGTCGCGGTTGGGTCTTGAACGGTTCCAAAACCTTCATCACCAGCGGCATCCTTTGTGACCTCGTCATCGTGTTCGCCAAGACCGATCCGAGTGCCGGCTCCCGTGGCTTCAGTTTGTTCGTGGTCGAAGACGGCACCCCGGGATTCCGCCGCGGTCGCAAGCTGGACAAGGTTGGGCTGCATGCTCAAGACACCGCGGAACAGATCTTCGACGACGTGCGCCTCGGTCCGGAGAACTTGCTTGGTGAGGCGGGGGCGGGGTTCTCCTACCTGATGCAAAGCCTGCCGCTGGAGCGGCTGGGGATTGCGATTGCCGCCCAGTCTTCCGCGGAGGCGGTCTTCGACTGGACCATGGCATACGTCAGCCGGCAGCCCGAAGCCGGCCAACGAGTGGGTGATCTCCAGTCGCCGGGATTTGTTCTGGCCGAACTGAAAACGGCCATCGAGGTATGCCGGGCATATTTGGATCGCTGCGTGCGCGCCTATAACCGCCGCGAACTTACCGCGGTGGATGCGGCCAAGGCCAAATACTGGGCGACCGAACTGCAGGGCCGCGTGATCGACGGAGGCCTCCGACTACACGGCGACTACGGTTACGCACCGGAATACCCGTTCGCGAAGGCCCTCATCGACGCGCGGATTCAGCGAATCTATGGCGGCACAAACGAAATCATGAGGGAGATCATCCGCAGGGATCTCATGGCCAGCGGCGAGCGCTGATCGTCGAGCGGTCTCAGCCGTGGATGGCGGTGTCCGCGACTGCTAGTCCTCTTCGAGGATCAGCGCCAGCTCAGGACAGGCGTTCACGCCCTCGCGAGTGGCCTGCTCGTCGCCGGGCTCGACGGTGTGCTCCTGCAGAATCGAGTAACCCTCGTCGTCGATCGGGAAGAGGTCCGGGTCGACCGCGTAACACTGAGCATGTCCAGCACACTTGCTGCGTTCAAGGCGCACCTTCATTACTTATCGCCTCCACTCAATCGTTTGGCGCCAAATGGGCTGGTTGGTCGTCTCTTTCACTGCGCGTGTCGAACGGCCTGGGCGCTGTCAGCAAAAACTATAGGCTTTAGTTGAATCCGAGTCCAGCGCTCCCCGGGTGCCAACACCGAGATGCTCCAGGCGCTGGTTGGCGCAGATTATTTTACTGGGTCCCAGCAAGAGGCTGGCGGCGCGCATATTCCCGTTAGCGGTCGTTAACATCAATCGTGTCGTAGCATCGCCCGCCAGCACGTCGTCGAACAAAGGATTCCGGTGGAAGAGCAAATGGGAACGTACGCCACGACCGTCGGCGTGGATGGCCGCGAATCGCGGATCGTGTGGGCTAACAGCCAGCGCATCCACGTCGTAATACAGGGACGGGGCCCGCTGGTGGTGCTTGTGCACGGGTTTCCCGAATCCTGGTATTCCTGGCGCCACCAACTGGCTCCGCTTGCGGAGGCGGGCTACCGGGTGGCCGCGCCGGACATGCGTGGCTACGGTCGAAGCTCGAAACCGCTTGCTGTGCACGACTATCGGATCACCGAACTGGTCGCCGATCTGGTCGGGCTGGTCCACGCGCTGGGGGAGGAACAGGCCATCGTTGTGGGGCACGATTGGGGAGCACCGATCGCGTGGACGGCTGCGTGGACACGGCCCGATGTCTTCCGCGCCGTCGCCGCGATGAGCGTCGCGTTCGGCGGCCGTGGACTGATGGGGCTGCCCGGCGATCCGCTCGGAGAGCGGCGGCCCAGCGCCGTCGGCGCCGAGATCGCCGGGCCGGGCAAGCGCTTTTATCATGCGTACCTGTCGGATCCAACCGGCGGGCGGCCCGATATCGAACGCGACCCGCGGACTTGGCTACGTGGTGCCCTGTACAGCTTTTCGGGATCGGTTCCGCTACCGCCAGAGGCTGCCGGAGCGGACTTCTTGTCATTGCCCCCCGAGGCGATCGTGCCGTTTCTTCGAGAGGCAGGGGTGTGCATGGCGCCCGGTGTCGCGATGGGCGATCTTCTGATTTCGCCCGAATCATTGCCCGCATGGATCGATGAGAAGGACCTCGATTTTTATGCCGACGAATTCGAGCGCACCGGGATCTGGGGTACCAACTATTACGCGTGCCTGGACCTTGACTGGGAGTTATTGGCGCCGTTCGTGGGCCAGCCGGTGTCGGTGCCCGCACTGTTCATCGGCGGCGATCGCGACGTGGCGACGATCTGGGGCCGTGAGGCGATCGACCTCTATCCCGAGACCGTTCCCGAATTGCATGGCAACGTCGTATTGAAAGGCTGTGGGCACTGGACACAGCAGGAACGTCCGGTGGAGACCACCGACGCTTTGCTCGACTTCTTCCGCGCGGTCGGCTGACCCCGTCCGCGGCCAGGCCGACGAGCGCGCGAACTAAACGACGCTCGCGACGGGTTGGCCGTTCAGCTCGCGTAAGGCGTCGAAGGTCTCGGCCAGCCGGCGGGCGCCGCTGACCGCGGAGCCCATGTCGCCCGATGTGACGAGGGCGCCGTAATCGCCGATCATGACGTGTGTGCATCCGGCCTCGATGAACGGCTGGATCATCTTCGCCACTTCCCTCGGCGTGCCCGAAAACCGCATGTTGCGAACCATTTCCGGTGAGACCTTGTCGATCGCCTTCAACGCTTCCTCCCTGCTGACCTCCATCGGTAGCAGGTCTCGGACGTAGGCGAAGTCCTCCCCTAAAGGGTTTACCTGCCCGTGTCGCGCCCATGCCTGCGGTCCGGGGACGAGGGCGGCCGAGTCCCAGCGGATCACCGGGTTGTTGACGAGCTCTTCCACGTGGGCGTCGTCATCGCCAAGTACGACGCCGAACAGCATCAATTTGGTCAACGTCGACGGGTCGCGGTCGACCTCCTCGGCAAGGCGGTTGAATTCGGCGACCTGTTCGACATATTCCTCCGCGCTCGATCCGGGGAAATATGAGCACCAGCCATCGGCGAGTTGCGCGGCGTACGTCATCGCCTTCCCCGGGCCGCCGGCGACGAGCAGGTCGGGGCCGCCCGGCGTGTATGCCGGAGTCGAGATACCGCCGTTGACGACCTGCCAGAATTTCCCCTCGAAATCGACTGGCTCGTCGGTCGAAAACCACAGCTTCAACAGCTTCAGGACCTCCTCGAGCCGTCCGAACGGGCGGTCGCGGGTGATGCCGTAGGGCGTGTTCTGCTTGTTTTCGCCCGCACCGAGCGCGAGGAAGAAGCGGCCCTCACTGTAGTGATCGAGCGTTAATGCCAATTGCGCGAGCACATCCGGGCTGCGGCGGGACACGTCGCTTGCCGAAAGCCCCATCCGGATATTTTCGGTGACGATGGCGGTCTCGGTGAGCTGCGGCCAGGGCTCGAGCCACGCGTCGATATGGAACAACTCTGCCGCGGGCGCCAAATCCGGAGTCCAGATCGAGCGCGGGATTGTCAGGCAGTGCTGATCCCAATAGGTGAGAAAGTCGAGCCCCGCCTGGTCGTATGCCTGGACGGCCTGCCGGTGTCCCGCGACCGGAGGAAACTGCACCGGGGCAACGCCGTATTTCACATGCCGCATGATTCTCCTCACTGCAGCGACGAGCTGACTCGTCGGAACGTATGACAAGAATCGAATCTTGTCAATCATCATGTGTTAACATTGCGCTGTGCTCGACTTCGGCGAAAGCCGCACCAGCAACGAAGAGGCGCTTAGCGCGGTCGTCTCAGCCGCACGAGAGGCGTTCGCTCGCTACGGTATTCACCGCACGCGGATGGAAGACATCGCCGCCGCTGCCGGTATCCCGCGTCAATACCTGTATCGGTATGTCGCCAGCAAGGAACAGCTGTTCGAACTCGCGCTCCTCGAGCGATGTCGCGAGTTCTCCGACGAGATCCTCAAGCGGACCCGCGTCAGCACCAAGAGCCCCGAACAGGCACTGGTGAACGCGGTCGTTGCCTGCGTGGTCGCCGGCCGCGACGACACTGAATTCGCTTACCTCGCTGAGGCACTCTCCCGCACCCGGCTGAACGTCATCCTGTCCGGCTCGGGGTCGCCGATGCATACGTATGTCAAACGCTGCCTGGGCCCGACACTGGAGCGTGCGCGGTCCGCCGGACGTCTCCGCACGGATGCCACCGACGATGCCATCGTCGACTGGCTGCAAGGGCAAATGACCTGGCTCACCCCGCGCGACGACCTCGACGAAGCCGCGCTGAAGAAGCTGCTCCTGACTTTCGTTGTGCCGTCGTTGTTCCAGCCCGACGGCATCGATCGCTGAAGTTCCGACGAATCATGCTGTTCTCCAAGGCTTCAGCATAGGCGCCGCATCCCTACCACCGCCGGCGCAGTTGTGCTCCCATTCGGCGCTTACGGATCTCAGCCTCTCGCTGTGCGGGTGTTACGTGGCGAACGTCGGGCCCTAGTTCGGCGCGCACGTTGGCGAACTTGACCAGCTTCGCCTTGGGCTCGTAGTCGTTGGTGCGGTCCATGCGCCCCCATAGGAACCCCTTGCGGTGACCGACGGTGTCCAGCCAGTTCCACACCCCGGGGTCCCGATCGGAGACCACAACACGGAACACGCCTGCCGCGTCGGGTTCCGCCTGGGATCCGTTGATTCCGATGAGCCGGTTGTAGAAGTCGAGGGTATTGGTCACCTCGTTGGCGAGTTGCAGGTTCCAATACCGGCATTCGCCGGGAGCGATTTCGAGGATCAGCGCCTCGTCGGGCTGTAAGTCGAAGCGGCCTGCGATGTACCACTGGCCGGCACGGCCGGCCTGGTCGGGCGCGTAGTCGATCTTGACCAGGTTGTTCACCAATCCCGGTGAGCCGAGTCCGGATTCGGCGTGGATCGGCACGTCGAGGGTTCTCAGAGACGCGTACATGAACTCGGGGACACGGTCCAGCATCCCCTGGATCTCCTCGGCCGTCCTGCGGGGTTTCGCGGCGGGTGTGTCGAGGCGGTCGATGGCGATCCTCGCGTCGACCTCATTGATCCAGTCGTAGGCGAATTGGCGCACTAGGAGGTAATTGGTCTTCGGGGGCAGTTTCCACCAATCACCGGTCCAGCCCGCGGGGCGTTCTTGGCTCAAAATGACCTCGAACCAGCCGTTTTCATCGATCGTCGCATTATCGTCGAGGTCGAAGTTCGCCAGTGTCGGCCCGAAGCTGCACTCGTCGTTGAGCTTTCCCCACGCGAACACCGAGCCGTCGCCGAGTTGCAGGTCGACGACGCGAAGGGTGCCGCGGAAGCCGGCGAGTTTATAGACGCCGGCGTCGTCGATCGGGGACAAGTAGTAGACGCCGTCCGGGTTGATGTTGCCGCCGTTGTTGAACACCTGGCCCCAGCAGGGGAAGAAGTCAGGATGGTGGTCGTTGCCCCAGGCGACGGTCATGAACCCGGCGCCGATCTCGGAGTACAGGAACCACAGCAGCTCCGCGCGCAGTTGCGGGTCGTCGTCGACCTCGGGCCACATCTCGGCGACCTGTCCGCCGAGCTCAAGCAGCGGTTCGGTATACCTGCGCCACTGTTTGTCGGCGCTGGCGATCGCGTCCGCTCGTGCCTGCTCTGCCATTCTCAATCCTTTTCTCTGCTAGAGATATTCGCCGTAACGGTCGATGTACGGTGTGAATGAGGTTTTGACGAAGGACGCCTCGACGTTGTAGTCGGCCAGGGTGTCTCGGCACGGCTGGTGGTTGCGTCCCGCATCCATCGCGAGCCAGTCTTCAATCTTGGTGATCGCCCGGTCGGTCAGCTCCATGCCGAGGAAGTTGTAAACCATTTTGGTGACCCCGATTTCGTCGTCCACGATGTCGCTGAATCGCAGGTCGAAGCTTTTGAGCTCCGGATAGGCCGCCCGCCAGGCCAGATGACCCTTCTGCGCCTCGGCGAAGTTGTGAATCATTGTCTGACCGGCGACGGCGGTGAAGTCGGCGTCGCTGTATTTCGACCGGCTGCCACACATCAGGTTGCACATGGAGGCCACCGTCTTCAGTGGGTGACGATGGGTGACGACGAAGTCTGTGCCCGCGAAGACCGCCGAGTAGGCGCCCTCGAAGCCGAACATCGACGGGGTCTTGAACACCCAGCGCCTGCCCAATCCCCGGTAGTGCTGCCATTGGATGTACTGGATGGTTCTGCGCATATCCTCGAACGCCGCCAACGGCGACGACTGCAGCACGTACTCAATGTAAGTCGGGACGTCGAGCAATGCTGCCCAGGTGTAAAGACTGTTGAAGCCGGCATCGAGCAGGCTGAGTTCCTCTTCGGCTTCCTCGGCGTACATCGGGTGCGCCCGCTGGAAGCCAGGAGCCTGGGCGCTGACATGCGCCAGATGGCGGTAACCCGCCTCGATGCGCGGATCGGGACAGTCCGGGGCGGCGTCCGGAAAGGGCGCGAAGTTCAACGATTGCCAGTACTTAAGAGCGTTGAAATCGCCTGTGGCGGCCAGCATTCGATGGAGTTTGGTGGAACCGGTGCGGGGCATGCTGGTGATGTAGACGGGCGGTAGTACCTCCTCGTCGAGGATCTCCGGGTGGGCATGAAGGTCTTGATTCATCCGCAACCGGTTCACCAGCACTCGCAGTAGTTCTTCCTTGAGCGCTTCCTCGTAAGCCGGCGTCAAGTCTGCCTCGTCGTTGATCGACTTGACCAAGACGCCCATGCCCTCGGCGAACCGCATGTCACCGTAGTCATCGAGCCCGGCCATCTTTCTGGCCTCATTCAGCAGCCATTGATTCTCCAGCATGGCTAGACCACCACTCCCATTCCGCCATCGACGTTCAGCGTGCAACCGGTGACGTAAGAGGCGTCCGGGCCTGCGAGATAGGCCACGGTGCGGCCGATGTCGGCCTCCGGATCGCCGAATCTCCGCATGGGAAACCGCGCCAGCAGGGCGTCGCGGATCTCGCCTTCGGGGTAGAGCATGTCCAGCGCGTCGGAGGCTACAGCGGGTGAGATCACGTTGACGGTGATGCCGTACCGGCCCCACTCCTGGGATACCGTTCGCGTTAGCGCCCGGACGCCCTCCTTGGTCGCGGCGTACGCGCTGAAGCCGGGCCAGTTCAGATAGCCAACCATCGAGCAGGTGTTGATGATTCGGCCGTACCCGCGTTGCTTCATGGGGCCGAAACAAGCCTGCATAAAATTCCAGGTGCCCAGAAAGCCGGACTCCCAGGTTTCGCGTAGCTCGGCCTCGGTCCAGGTCTCGAAGGGATGGTCGACCGGGATCCGCTGGGTGTTGTTGACCAGAATGTCGATGCGACCGAACCGATCCAACGTGGCAGCCACCGCGGCATCGACCTGTGTCCGGATGCTGACATCGCATTCGACGGGCAGCGCAGTCCCGCCGATCTCCTCGATCTCGCCCGCAACCTTCTGGACCCCCGCCATGGTGGTCGCGACCAGTGCGACGGCGGCGCCCTCTTTCGCCAGGGCCAGCGCCTCACCGCGGCCCACCCCCCGGCTCGATCCGGTGACGATAGCCACCCGGCCGGACAATCCACTCATCCTGCGCCTCCTTTGGCGACTAGGATTTTTACTCGGGCGCCTAAAAATATTGACACTGCGAATGCACTGTCAAGTGTTTGCCTAAAATTCGGGGTTATGGCTGACCTCCCGGAGACCTTGTCGCCGAAGCAGCTGGCAAAGCGCGGCGAGATAATCGCAGCGGCCCAACGAATTCTTGTGCGCGACGGCCCGGGGCAATGCACCACCCGCGCGGTGGCCCGCGAAAGCGGACTCAACCAGGGCCTGATCTACTACTACTTCGGGTCCATGGAGGACATCGTCGATGCCGCCATGGGGGCTTTCGCCGAGGACCTTGTCGCCGCCATCGACGGCGCCAGGGACGTCGACGCCAATGTCACCGACCGCTACTGGGCACTGTTCGAGGCATACTTCGGAATCTTCGCCGAACAACCAGGTTTGGCGACCGCGTGGTTCGAATACTGGATCATTGCGACCCGCAGCGGCCGCACCGACGCACTGGCCAAAGTGCAGGACACGGTCGTCGAGCACCTCGAGCAAGTGCTGGCCGAGACCGGTGTCGACAATCCGGCAGTGCGCGCTCGACTGGCGATGTCGTACATCCTCGGTGTCCTGATCAGAAGCTGGGCCCGGCCCAATGACCTCGCGGGCGTGCGCGCCGAAATCGAGCGCCTCGCCCACGCCGTGCTCGGTGAACCGGCCCAAACAGAAAACGACCCTGGCGGCGGCGCGGCGAATCCGTAGCTGGAACCGGTGGGTCTACGCGGGGTCTTCTTGCGGGTCCTTGAACCGCGCGGGCTGTTCGGTCGGGGCGCTGCGGCGCGGGTCGGGATCGCGAAACGAAGGGTCCAGTCTGCGGACGGTGAAAAGGAATGCCAGGGCAATAAATAGCGCGATGAGGCCGTATACCGCCGCTGGGATAGCCATTTCGGCGTTGTTGAGTAGCTGCGGACTGAGTGCCAAACCCATCGCCAATACGCCGTTGTGCATGCCGATCTCGAGGCTCATGGCGATGGCCTGCCGTCCCGCAAGGTGCATCAGGCGCGGTGCCAGATAGCCAACGGTCAGGCTCGCTACGCAGAACGTCGCAACGGCGCCGCTCAGCACGCCCAAGTACTGCGAAAGCGTTCCCCAGGATTTAATCAGGGTCGCGGCGATGATGAGCACCAACAGCGTCGCCGCGAGCACCCGGATCGGGGTTTGCAGCCGCCGGGCGAGCTTAGGAAACTGGTGGCGGATGGCAACGCCGATCGAGGTGGGGACGAGCACGAGCCCGAACACCCCAAGGAACTTGTCCCACTGCAGGGGAACGAACCGTCCGTCTCCGAGGAACCAGGTCATCGAAACCGCGAGTATCGCGGGTATTGCGACGATCGAGAGCACCGCATTGATCGCGGTCAACGTGAGGTTGAGTGCCAGGTCGCCATTGAACAGGTGGCTCAGGATGTTCGCGGTCGTCCCGCCGGGCGTCGCGGCCATCAGCATCAGCCCGACCGCCAGGTTAGCCGGAAGGTCAAACACTTCGGCGATCAGCAGGCAGAGGGCCGGGAGCACCACAGCCTGACAGGCGAGCGCAACCGCCACCGGCCGCCGCAGCGTGGCGGCTCGTCGGAAGTCGTCGATCGTCAGCGTCAGGCCGAGCGCGAGCATGACGACCGCAACGACCAACGGAAAGTACCGGTTGTCCATCAGTTCCACTTTCTAGCATCATCTTTTCGGGCCCGCACGGTGACCGGAGGCCGTGCGGACCCCGACGGATCAGGCGCGCAAGATTCGACGCAGCCCCGCAAGATACTGGTGCTCGTTTACTTCCGCGCCGAAGAGCTCCGAAACCCTTGCGACGTGCGGGTACTCGCCCTCGCCCAGGTCGTGAGTCCACGTCACGCGCGGGCGGTGGGCACCCGCCTGCGCTTCGGCGACGGCAAACATCGCGAAACCGAGCGTGTAGGTCGAAAGTGTGCGTTGCAATTCGAACGCGTCGCGATCGCTGAACCCGGCGCGTTCCAGCCGCACCAGCGCGCCCTCGATGATCCGGGCCTGCGCCGGACCGAACACCGGCGACTCGGCGATCGCCTGGGTGACGTGGCGGTGGTTGAGGAAGTTGCGGTAAACGGAGACGAAGACCTCTTCGAGCGCGTTCTGCCAGGACTTGCGCATGTCGATGGGTGGCACGTCCTCCAGCAGTAGATCGGGCAGCATGGCCACGATGGCGTCCTTGGACGCTGCGTACCCGTAGATCGTCATCGATCCGACACCGAGCTCCCGGGCGAGGCGACCGATTGTCAGCGCCTCCACGCCCTCCCGGTCGACGAGTTCGAATGCCGCACGCGCCAGCCGATCTCGAGACAGCAGGGGAGGCCGGCCTGGCCGTCGGGCCGGCCGGGTGCTGCCGGGATCCTCAGCGCGCGCGGTCACGCCAGGCTGCCACCAATCCGGCGTTCTGCGCCGGCGTCGAACCGTAAGTGACGATCTCGTCGGCACCCGCGTCGATGAATCTACGCAAGTTGGTCACGCATTCGTCGACGGTGCCGATCGCGCTGCAGTCCCACATGTACTCGTCGGGAATGACGCTCGCGACGTCCAGCATCTCGTGGCGCTGGAACTCCCGGTCGGCGACCTGGGTGATGTTCTCGAAGCGCTTGTGGTTGCGGATCTTGTCGAGTAAGCCAAGGTCCCATCCGTTTGCGGTGCAAAGCTGTTCGCCATAGCCCGGGTACTGCAGGTAGGTGACCATTCGTCCGTGAGCGATCGCGCGGGTCTCGAAGTCGTCGAGATCGGGCGCGGTGACTACCAGCGCCGCGACCCGAATCTCGTTGGGGTCCCGCCCAACTCGCTCGCAGGCTTTCACAATCCGCTCCTTGGCCTCAGCGACGGCGGACGGATTCATCATGGGGATCAGAATGACGCCGTCGGCCTTGGCGGCTGTGAAGCGCGCTCCTGCGGGGGCGCAGAATCCACCGAACCAGATCGGCGGCGGGTTGCCGTGGTAGCTCTCGGCGAACGACAGATCCTCGAAGGTGCCGACGGGGCCGTCGTAGGAGACATGTTTGCCCGCCCACAGTTGACGCAGAATGTCGACGTAGTCGTGCATCTGCTCGAAGGTGGCCATCGAGATGCCGGTGCCGCGAAAGTACCCGTTGTCTCCCCGGCCGAGCCCCATGATGAAGCGTTCGCCGTAGCAGGCCTGCATGGTGGCGCCGAACGCCGCGGCTGTCCAGGGATGGCGCGTCGTTGGATCGATCACGCCGGTGCCGACCTCCAGCCGGCTCGTGCGCGCCGCCACACCCGACAGGATCACGTCGGACCACTTGATATCGATGCGCTCCGAGAGCCAGACGCGGCGATAGCCGATGCGCTCGGCGTCGACCCCGTCTTGGATTCCCTGGGCCGGGGTGCGTGACACGGTGTCGTATTCGGATTCTTCCTGCTGGGACGTCACCGCGCCGGCGATGATAAATGCGCTCATGTCGTCGGCGACCGGCGCCAGTTGTGGCTCAATGTCGTTGGTTGCCATGTGGTTTCTCCTAGTCGAGGACGTTTTCGGCGCCCAGATCGGTGACGAAATCGGCTGCCCGAGCCACCATGCCGGCGAACATTTCGTCGCCTCGGTCGGACCGCGCGAGGGTTACCGAGACCCCCACGCTGAGCAGGAAAATGTAGAGCGAACACACTTGCAGGTTGCGTACGCAGTCATCGAACGAAAAGTCGTCGACGCCGCCCTGTCGCAGACGGTCATGGTGCCGACGCAACAGCGCATCCTGGTTGTTGCGGCGGTCCTCGACCGATAGGCAGCTGGACAGCCATATCGCGGGGTCAATCATTGGTGGCGCCAATCGCACTGCCTGCCAATCGATCACCATCGCCTGCATGCCGGTCGCATCGCCGCGGAACATGACGTTGTCGAGTCGGAAGTCACCATGGGTGACGACCATCGGTCCGTGCCAGGCCCGGGCCGGGTAATGGGCGCCTTTAGGCGCCAGTCTTTCGACGGCGGCGAACTGATGCGGTTCGAGCCGGTCTGCGAACCGCTCGCGAAACTCGGGTAGTGCGGCGGGCACGCCATCGAAAAGCAGTTGAGTTCGGGCCGGCGAGGCGAGCCAGTCAAGCCCGCGCAGACCGGGATCATCCCACAGTTCGGCATGTAGGAGCGCGATCTGATCCAGTGCGACCTCGGCCTGGCGCACAGTGCCTCCCGCCACCGCGTCGCCGACCTGCCAGTCCTGCGAGAGGTCCTCGAGCACCAATGTCACCCGGCCCGTTCCAGGCTCGAACGACCCCCAGTGCAGGCGGGGCACGCTGATGCTCGAGCGAGGCCCGATCTCCTGGTAGAACCGCACCTCCGCCTCGTAGGCGCCGACGCCGACTCCCAGCTGGCGACTGCCCGCGTCCGCCGAGGGCAACTTGACGATGACCGACTTCGGCGCCCCGTCGGCGGTACCCACGTAGTCGAGCTCGGCGCGGGCGACAAGCCCGAGTTGGCCGGTTCCGTACAACACCGCGTCCACCTTCTCAACAGCGGCGTCCGGTCCGAGCGCACCGCCGGTGCGCAGCGCGGCGGTGAACCACGCGGGAGTCAAATCGGCCGTTGTATCGGCGAGGACGGCAGACGTCGGCATGGATTGCGGTCCTTTCCTCGAGCGGAAACCGGTCAGCTTCGGTGAGCGGATTTTTTAAATCCTATACGAATCGGGCTAGTTTTCGTATAACATACGGATTTAATTCCGGCGGGAGGTTGTTTCATGGCAGGTGGACGCTCAGTGGTTGTCACCGGGGGCGCCAGCGGGATCGGTAGGTCCATCGTGCGAGGTTTCGCCGCGCTCGGCGCCTCGGTGGTAGTAGCCGATATCGACAGCGCGGGCGCGGAAGCCGTGGCCGCCGAGGCCGGCGAGCACGCCCGTTGGATCGGCTGCGACGTGGCGGAGGAGCCACAGGTCGAAGCCGCTGTGCGACTGGCGATCTCGGAGTTCGGCTCGCTTGACGTGATGGTCAACAATGCCGGCATCTGCGTCCTTGGTCCGTTGGCCGCGCTGGCCACCGACGATTTCGACCGCATGATCGCGGTCAATCTCAAAGGCACGTTTCACGGCATCAAGGCCGCCGCCGCGCGGATGCCCGGCGGTGGCGTCATCATCTCGACGGCGTCGACAGCGGGGCTGAACGGCGCTCCCTTGCTCGGCGGCTACGGCGCCACGAAGGCCGGCATCATCAACATGACCAAGACCGCGGCCGCCGAACTTCGGCCCGCGGGCATTCGCGTCAATTGCGTGTGTCCGGCGTTCACCGAGACACCGTTTTCCGACGCTCTGATCGCCGGCTTCGAGGCCGCGACGGGCGCGTCGGCCCATGGCTATTTCGAGCAGAAGCAGGGCCGTCTCGGTCAGCCGGAAGACATCGCAAAAATCGTGCTGCACTTAGCTTCCGACGATGCCGCGTGGGTTACGGGTATTGCCTACACGGTCGACGGCGGGCTGATGGCCGCGTCGATCTGATGACCCGCATCGTCCTGCTCGGAGCGACCGGCTACACCGGCCGCCTCATCGCTGAGCGGCTCGCCAAGTCAGACGTCGAAACGGTACTGACCGGACGCTCACCCGCCGCGCTCGATACCCTTGCCGACGAACTCGGCGGCACCTGCGCGACGGCGGTTGTCCGACTGGACGAACCGCGCACCCTGCACGCGCTGTTGCATCCCGGTGACGTGCTGGTGACCACCGTCGGTCCATTCATCAAGGTGGGCGACGTCGCGCTTGACGCGGCGATCAAGTGCGGTGCTCACTACGTCGACACCACCGGCGAGGCGCCGTTTGTGCGGCGCGTGTTCGAAAGCCCCGCGGCGCGCACGGCCGCCGGGGCGCTTATCACTGCGATGGGATTCAACTACGCGCCCGGAAACCTGGCGGGTGCGCTCGCGGTGGAGCACGCCTCGGGTAGCGCCCGCGGTCCGGTCGGCGCGCTCGAGATCGGCTACTTCCTGACCGGTCCGGGGCGCGGCGAACTCAGCAAAGGCACCGTCACCTCCGCCGCCGGTGTGCTGACGGCTCCCAGCTTCGGTTGGCGCGGGGGAGAAATGGTAACGGAGCGGTGCGGCGCCCGTACCCGTGCCTGGTCGGTCGCGGGGCGTTCGGTGCCATCGATGATGCTGGGGTCGTCGGAGGCGATCACCTTGCCCCAGGCCTACCCGGAATTGGACACCGTCGACGTTTACCAGGGTGGCCTCGGCGCCGCGACTCCCGTGGTTGCTCAGGTCGGCAGGTTGGCTTCCATTCCCGGTGCCGGGCGAATAGTCGGCGCCCTCAATCGCATAGTCGAGTGCGCGTCGCCGAGCGGGCCCGAGGCCGCGGCTCGCGCGCGGGCCGGGACCCACGTGGTCGCCATCGCGTACTCCCGTGCGGGACATGTACTTTCCGAGGTCACGCTGCGGGGGCCCAGCGTCTACGACGTCACCGCCGATCTCACCGCGTGGGCCGCTCAGCGCGCCGCCGGGGGAGAGGTCCACGGCCACGGCCCGCTGGGCCCCGTGCAGGCCTTCGGCCTCGACGAACTGCAAGCGGGCCACCAAGCCGCGGGCATGGTGGTCGACCTGGAGGGGGCGCACCGATGATCGAATTCACCTTGACCCGAAATACTTCCGCGCCCATCGAGACGGTTTTGACGCGCTCACCGATCATGCGAATTACAAGAACATCTCGCCGCTGCGGATCAGTGAGCTGGTGGTGCCCGGCGACAAGGAGCCCAACGGCGTGGGCGCCCTGCGGCGCATGGGCCTGATCGGGCCGACGCAGACCGAAGAGGTCACCGTGTTCGAGCGGCCGACGCGGTTCGGCTACCGGCTGCGCTCCGGTCTGCCGGTCCGCGACCACACCGGCACGGTCGAACTGGCGCGGGCCGCCGCGGGAACCCGCATCACCTACACCGTGCGATCCACCCCGTCCTTACCGATCCCAGGTCTCGGGTTTGTCTTGGAACTGATTCTGCGACAGGGCATTGCGGGCCTGCTCAAGGGAATCGTGCGAGCCACAGAAGAATCAAACAGCCAGCTAGGAGAGTAGCGATGACAGATCTGGTGTTCGCCGACGATGAACTGCAGCAACTGGCGACCGCGCCCGGTGATCGCGCCGCGGCGGCCCTGGACCGCGGAGATACGACGGCGGCGCGTGAGATCGCTGCGCAATCAGTGGACCTCCACTTCTCCACCCGCGACATTTATCTGCTCTGGAACACCCTGACGCTGGGCTACATCCAGCGTGAGTTCGGCGCTGACGCGCTGCAACGTTCGGTGCCCGACTCGCTGCGCACAATTGTCCGACCGTGGGCCGAGTGGTTCCGCAACGGCGTCTCCCGGGAAGCCGTCCAATCGCTGGCAATGATCTTTCGCATGGACGGCGCCGAACTCGCGGCATTCGAGGAGGACGCCGAGAAGATCGTGCTCGTCTCCCCGAACTGGGCGGCGAACCGGGCCGACGCCATCCCCGACGCCCCGGACCTGCGGATCGTGAGCACCGAGATCGAGCGCCTCTGCTGCGAATGGCTCGGCTATCCGCCGTTCGTGTTCGCAGACGGGCGCGACGGGGAACCGTTGCGGCTCACCATCTACAAAAATCCCCTCGCCGTCCCGACGGAGGTATTCGAACGTCTCGGGGTGCGCCGTGACGTCGCGCGGATCAAAGCCGCCTTCGACGTGTCCGGGGCATTGCTGTTCGACGAGGACGAGCGCGAGGACATGCGTTTCCAGGCCCATGCGCTCGCGGTACGCGCACTCGATGCCGGCGATCTCTCTCGCGCACGCCGCCACCTGATGCTGTCGAAGACGGAGTGGTACCCCGGGCACCACTTCGGGCGCGACCTGATCACTGCGCAGACCGGCTGGATCCTGGAAAACTATGGGGTGCAACACTGCTGGGATTCCGTCGAGCAGTGCTACAACCTGCCTACGATGGGCCAGGTGCTCGATCAGATCGACACCATGCCGTACCGGGACCAAGTGCAGTGGCTGGCGACGCTGTTTCATCAACACGGCATGAAATACGAACTGCACGAGGACGAGGGCGGCTTCTGCTTCGATACCAAGCCCTGCGGCAGCGGTGGCCGGCTGATCGAGGAAGGCGCCTATGCCGCGCCGAAGAACCTGCCCATGGTCAAGGGCCCGGGCGTCGAAAGCTTCGGAGTCGACGCGATGCCCGTGTATTGCATGCATTGCCCCGGTACCAACAAGTACGTCCTCGAACACGACGGCCCCTACTTCCTGCTCGTCGAACCGGGTATCGAGGACGGCCGCATCACCGGGCATTGCCGGTTCAACATCTACAAGTCGCGGGAGGCGATCCCGCAGGACGTCTATGACCGGGTCGGCGTTCGGCGGCCGACTTCCACGGGGGTGAGCGCGCAGTGAACGACATGAGTACCGTCAATCAGCGGTGGATGGCCTGGGGCGGAATCGTCAGCATGGTCATCCTGCTGCTCGGCATGTGGGTGATCGCCGGGTTCGTGCCGCCGCCGGGCCCCAACAAGACGCTCGAGGAGATCGTCGCGATCTATGTCGAACGCGGCGCACGGATACGGATCGGCATCATCATCGCCTGCGCCGGCGTGACGTTGTTGGCGCCCTGGTCCGCCGCCATCGCGGTTCAGATGCGCCGCATCGAAGGACCATCCGCACCGCTGGCGTTGAGCCAGGCGCTGCTGGGCGTGATGTTGCTCGTCGAGTTCTATGTGCCCTGCATCATGTGGGAGGCCGCGGCTTTCCGTCCCCAGATCGATCCCGGCTTCACCTACCGCATCCACGATCTTGCGTCGATCATGTTCATCGCGCTGCCCTGGACCGGGATGCTGCAGGCAGTCATATTGGCGGTGGCCATATTTCAAGATCGACGCGAAAACCCGGTGTTTCCGCGCTGGTTGGCCTATTTCAGCCTATGGGCGGCATTCTGCTTCTTGCCCGGGGGCCTGAACTGCCTTGCGAAGACGGGCGTCATCGCCTGGAACGGCCTGCTGGCGTGGTGGCTCGGCCTAACGATCTTCGGCGGGTGGATCTTCGCGGTCTCTGTGTGCCTGGTGAAATATGCGATCCCGCACCAGGAAGCCGAGCAGACCGCCGCTGTCACCGCCAATTGATCACATTGCCCGTGCCGTTACGTCGACGCCGGGTCCAGGAAGCTGGTGGCCTGTCCTTCTGGAGCGGTGACGCCGATCATCCGGGCCAGTAGCTGAGTCGCCGGGTTGTTGACGGCCATGGTGTGGTCAGCGGGCAGGGCGCCCGCCTCGATGAGCATGTTGCCCGCCCTGTTCATCAGTACCGCGAACCTCAGGCCACCATAGACCTCGAACCACCTGGCGTGCGGAATCGCGTGGCCGCGAAAAGACGCGTAGCGGGCCAGGGTTTCGTCGCGGCCGGGCAGGCCGGCCGGCCACGGCGCGCCGACACCCTCGCTGTGGTGCCGGTCGCAGAACAACCACCAACCGAGGTCACAGCCCGCGGGCGCCAGCGTGGCCAGTTCCCAATCCAGGACGGCCGACACGCGGGGACCCTCGAACATCAGATTCCCGAGTCGTGCATCACCCCAGGACAATACGGTCGGACCGGGATCGGCGGGCCAGTGTTGGGATAGCCAGGCGAACGTCTCCTCGATGGTGGGACACACCTTACCGGCAGACCCCCAATCGAAAAATGCCCGCCACCAAGCGACGTGCTGAGCCAGCGCGTCGGCCCCCAGTGTGGGTCGGTTCAACGATTCCAGTCCCAGGGCGCGCCAGTCCACGGCGTGAACGGCGGCCAGCGTGCGCAGCGCGTCGTCGGCCATCACGGTTCGCTCTAAGTCGGACAGCGAATGCACCCAGCTGTTTGGGTCGGCGGGGAACGGCGGCTCGTCACCCGGGATGCGGCCCTCGCGACGCTCGATGACGAGGAAGGGACTGCCGAGGATCGCTGGATCCGGTTCGGAGAACAACACTTTGGGCACCGGTATGTCGGTCTTGCGGGCCAAGGCGTCCATGATCAACGCCTCCCTTGCCAGGTCGTATTCGTAGACGACGCGAAAGGCGCTGGGCTCGACGCGGATGACGAAACGCTCGCCGTCGTCGAGGTCGACGAGGAAGGTGTCGGTGGACCGGCCGTTGCCGACCGGGGTGGTCACTTCGGCGACGGAGGCTCCTTCGAAGCGTTCGGCGATCCACCCCGCCGCCCTGGTCCGGATTCTCTCGGCGCTGACCCCTCCGACGATGGCCATACTCAGACCAGTTTCCGCAGAATGCCGTAGGTGGCCAGGCCGGCGCCGTGGCGCCCGTCGCTGAGCCGCAGATTCACGAACTCGTCGTACGCGGAAAACGTCGGCCCGGTCTGGCGTCCGCCCTGCGGAACCCAGAATCCCACCGGCCGGTCGGCGATCTCGATGCGGACGGGGCCGCTCGGCAGCACCGTCTCGACGTCATTGAGCAGTCCGGATCCGTTGCGCGCGAAGGAGAATCGATCCAGCCGGTGTTGACCGTCCGGGGTGAGACGGAAGGCGAGGTCGATCTGCGGGCCGACCAGGCCCTTGAGCTTCCAGAAGACCAGGAACTCGTCGCCGAGCTCGGCCATCAGGTACTGGTATTCGTCCCACTGTGACGACTCGCTGCGGTAGCCCCAAGTGCGATCCCGTAGCCCGACGCCGTCGAATGAGCGTTGTTCGCCGCGTACCGCGATAGTTCCGGTCGCGCGTTGCGGCTGCTCGTAGTGATGCAGCGGGCGTCCCGCTTTGTTCGACGGCAACGCGTTGAGGGCGTGCAGGTCGATCGGTTGGTACTTCGGGTCCACGGTCGCGTTCAGTTGCAACTCGGGATGGTCAACGATCAGGCGACCGTCGAGATCGACCGTGATGTGTTCACTTTGGTGGGTGCCTTGGCGAGGGGTCTCGATGAGTTCGAACGCCTTGCCGCCGGCCCACGCCGACACGCGGGTCCGCCCGGGGAAGGCGAGGTCCGGGGAGGACATGTGATGGGTCATCACGTAGACGTCCGAGGCCGGGTCCCACCAGCAGAACAGCGCGTAGTCGCGCCAGGGCGTGCCGTCATCGTCGACGGGCGCCACGTCGTGATGTATCGGCGTCGCCAACGGCCCCCAGCGTCCCAGATCGACCGTGTCGTGAACTGTCATGTCGCCCTTCCTCGAGTCAATACGTGCGTTGTACGTATTGACTTCGAAAGTTACTCGCGCCGCCGGTTCCGGGGAACCCTTTCCAGGAAATTTGGGGCATTCGTTGCGAATTCTTTCCAGGAGATTCGTGACAAAATGCACGACCATGGCTCGCACCCGGTTGTTGACACACGACAGCATCGCTGCGGCCGCATTCGAACTGGTCGACACCGAGGGCGCCGGCGCGCTCACCATCGCGCGGCTGGCGGAGCGCCTCGGCGTGGCCCAGATGACGCTCTACAACTACGCCGCCGGCAAGCGGGAAATCGTCAACATGCTGCCCGACGTGTTGCTGGCCGACCTACCGCCGATCGATCGTGGCACCGGTTGGCGCGATCAACTCGGCGCGTGTTTTGCCGAGGTCCACGACAGGCTGGTACGGCACGGCAACGTCACGCAATTGATCGCGGGGCTTCCGGTGGCCAGCGACGCCCAGACAAAGCTGTTCTCAGAGGTGCTGGCGCTGCTCGACGCCGCCGGCTTCTCGGGACGGGACGCGCTGACCGTGCACCGCACGCTGTCGACCTACACGCTGGGCTTCGCCCTGTTCCAGATCGCCGAGAACTCGGTTGGCTCGCCCAGGCCCGGAACCGATGCCGCGCAATTCCGCGCCGGGCTGCGTGCGGTACTGAGCGCGTTCTCGCCCGACGGCTGAGGCTCTGAACCCGCTCATCTGGTAGTCATTACTCAAGCCTTCGAACGCATTGAACTGGCGCCGGGTGACAACACCGATGCCATCGAAACCGTCACCAGCATCTGGGATTTGCGCCTCGACGAATCGAAAGGACAGTAATGGGCCTACAGTTGACCGACTCCGAGCGGGAGGCGTTGCTGACAAACGCGCACACTGCGATGATCACCACGGTGCGCCGCGATGGATGGCCGGTCACATTGCCAATCTGGTTCGTCTGGACAGATGGCTGTTTTTATGTCAGGACGCCGCCGTCGTCGGCCAAGATGAAGCGCATTCGTCACGACGACCGATGTTGTGTCCTTGTCGAGGCGGGCAAAGCCTGGGTGGATCTGGCTGCCGTTGAATTCCCGGCTCGCGCAGTCAAGCTGGACGCAGGCCCGGAATCCGAAAGAGTTGCTGAATTACTCGACGAGAAGTACGCCGATTTCCAGCCGCCGTGGGACCGTGTCCCCGACGTTGTTCTCCGCAGCTACGCCGAACAGGTCTACCTGCGCATGGAGCCGGCCGGACCGATGATCAGCTGGGACAACTCGAAGATCAGGCTAAAGCCGCAATAGAGGCGACGGCGATGACTCCAGCGACCGCGAAATCTGCTGGCGTCCGGTTACGGCGATAGGCCTCATTCCCGAACAGTGGATCACCGCAAGTTGCGCGATCGGGTCGGTCGGCGATTGTGTCGCGCAAATACACCGCATCCGCGACGCCGGTGCCGACGAACTGGTCACCTACGGTTCGACCCCCGGCCAGAACGCCGCGCTGGCCCGCGCGTGGGCAGCATCGCATGATCCCGTATCTGCCGAGCCCGGTGCCTGAAGACCATTCAGGCGGCGTTGACGTCGGACGGCACCGGCGTTCGGGACAGCAGTTCGGTCAACAGCCAGACGGCATAGGCGGCGATGCCGATCGTCACCGCGGCGCCGAGGTAGGTGGCCCAGAGCGGGGCATCGGAACCGAGGGTGAGCCAGATCGGAAGAGCCAGACCGGCGTTGACCATCCCGTCGGCCATCGGCAACAGCGGGATGATGGCCGCCAGCTTCCAGCCGCTGCCCAGCCTGCCACGCAGCGCGAAGATCAGCCCGCCGGCGGCCATCGGCATGATCGACTGAACGGCAGCCTGCCACAACGGAAAGCCCCAGAAGTTCAGTGGCTGGTTTCCGTAATAGGCGTGAAAGCCGGTGAGCACACCCGGCGTTTCGACCAGCACATTGCTGACCGCGAACACGCCCCAGAGCTGCCAAATACGGACTGCCGGAACTCCCTTGGAGAAGACCCAGTACGACAGGTAGCCCTGGCCGCCGACGAACCACGGGTAGGCGAACACCAGGGCCCAGGGGATCGGGCGGCCGAGCGCGGTGAAGGCGCTCTGCTGCCCGAGCACGGGAAAGTATAGGCAACTCAGGACGTCGGCCACCGGTTCGAACAGCGCGGCCAGCGCGCCGCCGATGAAGCAGAACAGCAGCAGGGGGCCCTTGCCCCGGCGCACATGGTCGATGGCGATGACCAGCACGATCAACATCGGTACGCCGGTGACCACCGTGAAGAGCATTTGCGCGGCGGCTGGCATCGTCGTGTGGGCGATATCGGGCACATGGTGGCTCATCGGACGCTCCTGGAGATCGGCCCACAGTCAGGATGGCAGGGTGGGCATGGGTTCCGGTGGTGGATGGTCGATTCCGATCAACGGGGCGAGCGCCTGGGTGCCGATATTGTTCACCGGCCACGGGGAGTCGGGGGCGATCACGCCGAACGTCTTGAAGAGCGTCCCCATCCGCTGGAGGTGGACGGCCAGGCGGAACGCCGCGAACGTTTCGTAGAACGCGAAGTCATCCACTCCGATGCCGGTCTTTTCGCCCCACAGCGACACGGTGTCGACCTTCGAGAGGAATCCGGGCAGCCCGCACGGGTCGCCCGGCGCGCCGGTGTGAGCGTCCCCGAGTAGCGCCTTCTCGACGAGGAACCACCAGCCGAGGTCTTGGAGCGGATGACCGATGGACGCCATCTCCCAGTCGATCACGCCGACTGTGCGGAAGTCCCGAAAGATGAGGTTTCCCAACCGGGCATCGCCCCAGCTGAGGGCCAGCGGCTCGGGGCCGGCGGGACGGTTGGCCGCCAGCCATTGGCGTCCCGCCTCAGCAATGGGATTGGGTTCGTCCTCCGCGGCCCACTGCAACGCTTCGTCGTAGTACCGTAACCGCCCGTCGAGACCCGCCGGATACATCTCGGTGAGGAAGTCCAGCCCGGCAGCGCGCCAATCCAGGGTGTTGACCGCTGCCACCGTGTCCACCGCAGACCGCCACAGCGCGGTTTGCTGGTCTGGGGTGGCGTCGTGCAGCCAGCCCGCCTGCCAGTAGGGCGGCATGTCGGGCTGCACTTCACCTGCGATCCGATCCATGACGAAAAACGGTGCGCCCAGCCATTCTTCATCTTCCTCATACCAGTGGACGCGTGGCACTGGGATATCGTCACATTCGCCCAGGGCGGTCATCAATCGATACTGGGGTTCAAAGAAATCCGGTGCGCGGTAGAGGAAGTTGAAGTCGGTGGCCTTGACCCGCAGGGCCAGCGAGTGCCGATTGCGGTGGCCGCCGCCTGTCCAGGAGGCGTCGAAGAACAGGGTTTCGTTGGTGAAGCCGGCTCCGGACGGGTTGGTCACGGCGCTCAGTTCGATCTCGGAGGCACCTCGGACTCGGATATCCAGCCATTTGAGCAGGGTCTCGCGGGTCTGCGCCAGATCGCGCTGAGTCGGTACACCCATCGCTAGGCCTGGCCGGAGCTTTGCAGCGCTTTGTCTCGTAACCACTTTCGGAAGTGACGCGCATAGGTCCAGTCCTGCAGTTCGCCGCAGACGGCGTTGTTACCGTCCCACTCCCAGCGTTCGTAGCACCAGTAGGCGGCCAGGTCTCCCCACAGTCCCGGCCAGTCCAGCCCGGAGACGATGCGACCTTCGGCGTGCAGGGTACGGCCCAATTCATCAGTGGCATCGATGATCTCGCCCAAGGGCCAGCCATCGGGCGCGTTGATGCGTTGACGAGTGCCCGAGACAATGGTCGCGGGGACACCGTCCTTGACGTGGAAGCCCGCCGTGATCTTGTCCTTGACGCCATCGAGAGGGTCGTCCTCCCAGGGAATGTCGCATGTGGCGAAGGTGTTGAAGGCGTTGCGGTCGTCGGCCATTCCCAAGGAGTAGCCGCCGCGCAGGCGATGCATGTTCGCGAGAATCTTGCGCGGCCCCCAGGTGTGGTCACGAAAGACCACTCCGTCGCGCACGTCGATCGACTCGCCCTCGATGATCAGCGTTCCGTTCATCCGGCCGAAGTGCTCATAGTGACCGGTGGTGATCTCACCCTCAACGTCGCGGACGAAATCGAACATGCCTGCGTCGACGTCATTTTTCTGCTTGTCGAGTTTCAGGTAGTGAGGCGGGTACGACGCGGTGAACGTCAATTCGAATTCGCATCCCGGGGATTCGTACGTATAGCGATGTTCTTGCTGGGCGATGATGGTTTGGCAGCCGAAGCCGTTTTCGAGCTTGAAGTCGAACATGTCGGCCCCCTCGGGGATGCCCATGTGCCAGCTCCAGCCGTTGTGGGCAATCGTATTCATCGTCCGGCCGGTGGGATCCCAGATCAGCGGGCCGCCCATCGCGGTGTCCTGGTTCGGCCGGAAATAGAAATACAGCAAGCCCATGAGGTCGCGTTCTGGAACCCGGAAAGAGATGTAGGACGCCTCGTTCCACCACGGATCCGCATTTCGCGGATGAAAGCTGTCGTCCGCAAGGTTGATGACTTCCGACCAGACCATCCCGCGTCCCTCCTGCGACCTGATTGACATGTCTTTGGCCAGTCGGCAATCGATCCGAGAAGCCTTGTCACGTCACAGGTATACGTGTATAGTCCGGTCGGTGTCAAGACCCACAACCGGGAGTCGTGAATGACCGACCAGGGCGTCGACATCGCGATCCCTATCCTGGTCGACCGCCACCTGCCCGCTTCGGCGTTCCTTGATGCCGCCCGGGCCTACCAAACCAGCGGTGTCGTCGACTACATGCAGGGTTGGGATCAGCTGTCAAGCATGTTCCCTCCCCAGCTCTGGAACGTCGGCAACGCCCCGATGGCGTCCGTGGTGCCGGATCTGGACTCCTACCCGGATTTCGTCGCGATGCTCTCGGCGGCCAGTGTCGTCGCGCCCGGGCTGGGCACGGTGTTGAGCACCGATGCGGTGCGGCGTGGGCCGGCCGAACTGATGCAGACGATGCTCACCCTCGCCAACCTGACGCAGGGCCGTGCCCAGTTCCACTTGGGCTCCGGAGAGGTCAAGCAGTGCAAGCCTTTTGGCTGGAAACGCGCGGAGGGCTGGGACAAGCTCGAAGATGTGCTGCGGCTATCCCACCTGTTTTGGGAGCACGGCTCCGAACCTTTCGACTTCGACGGCAAATACTGGCAGTTGCGCGACGCCTGCTTGGGGGGAGCGCGCAACTATCGGCCTCAGATATGGGGGCTGGGCGGCGGTCCTAAGTTGATGGACTACGCCACCTCGTACTGCGATGGCTTCGCGACGTTGGCGCCATTCGTCGCCTACAGCCCGGAGCGTTGGCACCAGATGGTGACCTCGATGAAGGACCAGCTCGAACGCAAGGGCCGCGACCCGCAACAATTCGGATTCGGTTTGTACTGCGCGTATCTGGCGCACGACGATGAGAACCTGATCGAGGCCAAGCTCAGCAACCCGATGGTGGCCTGGTTCACCGCCGTCGTCGGCCGGGTGGTGATGACCGACTGGGATGCCGCGGGAATCGAACCACCGATGCCTCGGGAATGGCATTATGCGCTGCACCTGAAGCCGCACAGTCTGACCGACGCCGAGGTGTCCGACATCCTGTCACGAGTCACCCCGGCCATGTCGGATCGGGCGTGGATCAGGGGCACCCCGGCCAGGGTTTCCGACCAACTTCAGGCGTTCGTCGACGCCGGCGCCACGTGGATCAGCGCGATCGACATGATGCCTTCGATCCTCGACCTGGAAGATGGCGCGACGGCGGTGTCTCGGACGTTCGACATTGCGGGGCGGCTCAAGTCACGCAATACCGCACTGGCCCGCACGGTCTGATCGCCGCTGCGCCAACTACTTGCGGCGCGGTGCTCGGGGTTCGCTGGCGGCCTGCTTGGCAATTCCGTCGAGGATCAGAGTGAGGCCTTCGTCAAAGCCGCCTGCGGCATCGCGCGTGGTGAGCAGCTCGGCTAAGGCGGCCACATGCGGGAATTCGGCGGCTTCGATGTTGCGTAGCCCGGCCAGTCGGGTCGAGGCCGCCGCAGAGGACCGGCGGCCCGTGTGCTGCTGGTTGAAGCCGGCGGTGTAGGAGGCGAGTGTGTCGTAGGCGGCGACGATCTGCGGATCCGACAGTCCCGCCCGCTCCAGTGCCGCGAACACTCGTTCCATCCACCGAAATGCGACCTTGCCATCGGCCGGCTGGGCGGCGATGATCTGCGCGAACTCCGGGTGCGCCAGCCACATTCGGTGTAGCGCACTGAACACCGCGGCAACTTCGCCTCGCCAGTCCTCGCTGTCAACCTCGGGCACGTCCAGGTGGTCGAGCAGCCGATTGGCCAGTATGACCAGCAGCTCCTCTTTGGTTTGTACGTGCCGGTACAGGCTCATCGCGGTCACGTCGCAGCGTGCAGCGAGCCCGCGCATGGTGAGCGCCTCGAATCCTTCTTCCTGGATGAGCCGAGTCGCCTCGGCGATGATCGCCTCGAAAGTCAGCGGGGAAGAAGCGGGAATCGACACGACCACAGTATACGTGTATATCGGGGCGCCGAGAAGCTGCGCGCTTGCGGCGAACGGCGTCAGACCCGGGCGGCAGGCTATCGACCAGCACGCCGTCCTCGACGGTGGCGACGTAGCCACAGAGGGCTTCGCATATGCGCCAGTAGGTGTTCGCATGGTTGACGGTCATGGCGCCCCGAATTCTATGGGCTTTAGATTACGTTGTCACCAACAGCGCGTCCCTCGGCAGAAACGGCAGAGGACCGATGCGGTCACCGCTTCGTGACCAATGCGCACCCGTGAAGAAACGTTCACGTCCAGGCGGGTGCAAATGACTCGCGTGATCAATCTGGTCATCTGATGATGGACACGGTGGTCGGCAGGCGACATCCTAGGTAGGTGGAGATCCACCATCTGCGGTACTTCGTTGCGGTGGCCGAGGAGCTGAGCTTCTCGCGAGCAGCTGAACGACTCCATATGGCCACCTCACCGCTGAGCCGGCGGATAAGAGATCTCGAACGTGAACTGGGTGACGCGCTGTTCGTCCGCGGCTACCACCAGGTGTCGCTTACTGAGGTCGGCGCGCGGATCCTGCCGTTGGCCGTCGAGTTGGTCGACAAGTTCGAGGCGCTCCGCGCGACGGCCTCGGAAGCGGCGCAACCCGCGACGCGCTTTGCCACCGTTGGGATGGCCCCGGAAGTATCGCCCTGGCTCCGCTCGACATTCATCGAGCTCGTCAATGCTGTCGTCCCCCGCGTGCGCATCAAGCATGAACCAGCCAGCACCGCGCCGCTCCTGCGAGCGGTCGTTCGCGGCGAGATCGACCTCGCCTTCGTACACGGCCGGGTAACCGACCGCGGCCTGGTCGCGGTGCACGTAGAAGATCAACATGTAGCCGTCGTCGTGGGTCGCGGCATCGGCTTCGACCACCGCACCAGCGTGCGAATTTCGGAGCTTGCCCACCTGCATTACGTGTCGTTACGCGAGTCGGCAGCTCCGTTCGTCTATCGGGTCACCGACGAGCTGTTGAATAACAACGGAGTGCACGGCCGGATCGCCATCTCGTCGAACAACCAGGCCGACCTGGTCCCGATGGTGGCCGCCGGCCAGGCCTTCACCATCTGCGGTTGCGACTTCGGTGCTACGCGAAAAGTGTTCGCGGACGAATCGGTGGTGATGCTGCCGTTCGATGACGATATCCGCCTGGCCACCTACGCGGTGTGGCGGAAGGACAGGTTGGCCGACAGCCCGGCGCTCCGCGAGCTGAGTGGGATCGTCTGGGATCGACTGGCCGCGTAAAGGGGAGTCGTCCCATCAACAGATGACCAGTACGGTCACGTTCCGTTTCGCTGATTTGATCATGGACATTGCGGAGCATCGCGCCTTACGGTCACGGTGCGGCGCATCTCTTTACGAGATACCTCGGCGGGTGGTCGCTGCCGCCCTACCGGGAGCCTGACACATCGGAAAGCGAGCATACGTGGGCAGATTCGACGGCAAGGTTGCGTTCATCACCGGTGCGGCCCGGGGGCAGGGCCGCTCGCACGCGCTACGGCTGGCCGAAGAGGGCGCAGCCATTGTCGCGATGGACATCTGCGACCAGATCGAGTCGGTGTTCTACCCGATGGCCAGCAAAGACGATCTCGCCGAGACCGAAAGGTTGGTGACCGCGGCCGGCGGCTCGATCATCACGAGCGTCGGCGACGTCCGCCGCCGTGAAGACGTCCAGTTGGCGCACGACGGCGGAATTCGCGAGTTTGGCAAGATCGACATCGTGCTGCCCAATGCTGGCATCATGCCGGTGATCGAGCCCGGGGATCGCGAACAAGCCTGGTATGACGCAATCGACACCATGCTGACCGGTGTCTGGCACACGCTGGATGTGGTGGTGCCGGGAATGATCGAGCGCGGTACCGGTGGCGCCATCATCATTACGAGTTCAGCCGCGGGATTGAGCAGTATCGGCCTGAACACCTATCCCGGACAGGCGGCCTACGTCGCCGCCAAACACGGCGTCGTCGGGTTGATGCGCCTGTACGCATCACAATTGGCCAAACACATGATTCGGGTGAATACGGTCCACCCGACCGGTGTGAACACTCCGATGGTGGCCAATGAGCAGTACGGCGCCTGGGCGGTGGCGAACCCTGAGATAGCGGGCGGGCCAAACTATCAGAACCCCATGCCCGTTGAGTTGATCGAGCCGATCGACGTCAGCAACGCGATCGTCTACCTGGCGTCCGACGAGGCGCGCTACGTGACCGGGGTGACCTTCCCAGTGGACGCCGGCTACCTGAACCGTTGACCCCACCGGTCGACCGACGCCAGTTCCTAAGGAAATTCGATGTCCGATGTGTGCAAGACCTCGACCCGGCCGGACGGCTGGGATCATCTGCAGTACGACCACCGTGACTCGCGGATCGTGGTGGCGCCCCACGACCTATGGCGGCGGCTGCGGTCGCAGTGTCCCGTCATCCACAGCGATCGCTACGGCGGCTTCTGGTTCGTCAGCCGGTACGACGACGTCAGGACGGTGCTCAACGATTGCGAGACGTTCACCACCACCGAAGGCGTCAACATTCCGCGGCAGAACATATCGCTGTTGCCCGGAGAGGTCGACCCGCCGTTGCATCGCGAATATCGCCGAATCCTGGAACCTCAGCTCGCGCCCCAGGTGGTGAGAAAGCATATGCCGTGGATGCGCAAGCTGGCCAGGGAATGGCTTGCCAAGGTCTCCGGCCGGGACCACTTCGACGCTTGCGCCGACTACTGCGAACCGTATGCGAAACGCGTTGCGCTGCGCGTCATCGGCTACGACCTGGCCGATCTCGATAAGTTGGATCACTGGACCGGGGTGCTGGCGGCTGGTGTCCGCGACGATGAGGAGGGACTCCGCCTGTCGACCGAGTTCTTCGGACACCTGGCTAAGACCTTGCAGCAGCGGGCCGCCGAGGACCCACGCGAGGACATCATCTCCGCGATCGTGCACGGCCGGGTCGAGGGCCGCCGGCTGACCCTGGAGGAACAGCAGAGTCTCCTGCTGCAGGCCACTTTCGGTGGTTTGCACACCACTGGCGCGGTGATGGCCGGCGCAATCGTGTGGTTGGCCGGGCACCCCGAAGACCGGGCGCGGCTGCGCAAGGATCCCGCGCTGATGGGCACCGCGATTGAGGAATTCATCCGGTACGTCACGCCGGTGCCGCACATGAACCGCGCTGCGGCGAAAGACACGACGTTGGGGGGATGCCCGATCGCCAAGGGAGAGCGGGTGATGTTCGGTCTGGGGTCGGCCAACCATGACGAGAGCGTATTCAGCGACCCGGGCGACGTGGTGCTCGACCGCTTCCCCAACAGGCACTTGGGTTTTGGCGGTGGACCACACCGATGCGTTGGTTCGCACCTGGGCAAGCTGGCCGCGCGGGTCGGCCTCGAAGAGTTCGTGGCCGAGTTCGCCGACTTCGAGGTGACCGATTATTACGCGCTGCGGTACAACGGCGGGGAGGGTCGGGGGCTGCTGACCGTCCCGATGACCGCCACCGCGGATCGGTAATACCGTCGCCATGCGGGTGGGATTCGTCGGACTCGGCGACCAGGGTGAACCGATGGCCCAACGAATTCTCGATGCCGGGCACGATCTCGCCGTGTTTGCCCGCCGTCCCGAACAGGCGGAAGCGCTCATCTCACGCGGTGCCGTCAGCGCAAACTCTTTATCGGACCTTGCGGATCGCAGCGAGCTCCTCGGTGTCTGCGTCGGCACGGACGCTGACGTCCACGAGGTTGCCGCGGCCGTGGTTGGGCACATGCGGCCGGGATCGGTTCTGGCCGTGCATAGTACGGTCGATCCGCAGACGTGCATCAGCATCGGTGCCGACGCGAGCGCTCAGGGTGTTGCCGTCATCGACGCACCCGTTTCCGGCGGCCGGGCGCGTGCTGCAGCTGGTGAGCTGACGGTCATGGTTGGCGGCGAGGTCACGGCTGTTGAAAAGGCGCGGCCGGTCTTCGAATCCTTTGGCGCCCAGGTGATGCACGTTGGCGAGCTTGGCGCCGGCGAGGTGCTCAAATTTGTCAACAACTACCTGTTCGCCGCCCAGGTGTCGATCACCGCGCAGGCGATCGAATTGTGCGGCGAACTCGGGCTTGACGTGGCGCAGTCGATGACGGCGATCGCGTCGTCGACGGGATCGAGCCGGACCATCCAAATGTTCGTCGACGGCGGCTGCCGCAGCGCCTTTCCCATACACAGTGCCGGTCGCGCACGCGGCGCTGAATTGTTGGCCAAGGATATCGGCCTTGTCGATTCCCTGCTGGCCGGACGGTCGGTGCCGGAACTGCTTTACCGCGCCGTCCGCGCGGGGCTACTGGTGGCAGCGGGCGCGGAGCCCACCGGCGACGATCTGTGACGCTATGCGCCGAGGGATGGCGTCCCGTCATCGGTGCGCCGTCGCACATCCGTGCGCTCGCCGTCGTGTGAAGCGATGAACTTCAACGCCAAATCGTTGAACTGGTCCGGGAACTCGACCATTGGGCTGTGTCCCGCGGCGGCGAAGACGGCGAGTTCGGAGTCGGGCAACTTTTCATGCATTTCGTGGGCGCACCGGGGCGGCACGATGGCGTCGTGCTCGCCCCACACCAGCAGCACCGGGCAGGTGATCGATTCCGGGACCGTCGCGTTGACGGCGCGACCGGCGGCGGCGACGGCGTCGGCGGAGCCCGGGCCGCCGAAAAGGGGCATGGTCTGGGCCGCCAGGGCCGGCGACATGACGCGGGGATCACGGAAGGCCGCAAAAAGGGCAAGCCGCCGGACCCACGCCTTGGTTGTCAGGGCGCGACGAACGAAGCCTCGTCGCAAGACGGCGGTGCAGATGCGCAGTGCTACGAGGATGACGGCCAGGCGTCGCTCCGACATGGGCACACCGCCCGCGTCAACCAGGATCAGGCTTCGCACCAGCCGCGGATCGGCGCTGAACATCGCGATTGCGACCAGCCCGCCCATGGAATGCCCCGCCACCGTAGCTGATTGGACGTCGAGTTGATCCAGTAGCTCGAGCACCGTGCGCGCGTGGGTGGCCATTTCGGCGGGCGCTGGCAATTGCTCGGATCGACCGAAACCTGGTAGGTCGACGGCGATGACCCGGTGGTGCTGGGCCAGTGCCGGAATGTTCTCCAGCCACCACTGCAAACTGGCGGACATGCCATGCAACAGGACGAGAACGGGCCCGGTCCCGTAGTCAAGATAGTTCACCCGTAGGCCGTTGATCGGGCGACTGGCGGTCGACGGGGCCCAATCGATGTCGGTCCAGTGGGGAACCGGTGCCCCGGCGCCGGACAGTGGCGACGTCATCCCCGCAGCCTCGGTTGAGGGTGTGCTCTTGACCTCATCACGAGAGGTTAACGCACGTTCGTTCGCGCCGTTGCGTCAACTATCTGGCACAAGCCGGCTCGACGTCCTTGTGCTCGAGTGCCGCGACGTAGTCGGTGGGTGCACCACCACAGAGGCCTTGATACCGGAACAGCCGGAGTTTTCGTTCAGCCCATGCGCCGACGATGTGATCTCCCTTCGCGCCTCGACAGTTCCGCGCGATCTCGAACTGGCGCGACACGGCTATCACGAGATTGATATCGACCCGCCCTACATCGCGCTCGGCCCAGAGGGTCGATCGCCTTCTGGCGGGACATCCGTCGCACCTCCGATGAGATCAGTCGCTTCTCTCCTCGTGATGCGAGCAGGGTCGAGGAACTGATTAAGCAGTTGATGCCCATCTCTGACGTGGCGATCCAGTTGATGGCGACCAATCCGACACGACCCGACTTCGCTGCTAAGTCAGTCGAGGGGGTGGCGGCGGCGGACGACCTGGATTCCCACCATCGTCATCACCAGGTCGCCGTTCTGATCCACCATCTCGTAGAGGCAGTGCACGTCGGCCTTCCGCGGGCCCATCCTGACCTCGACGACCTGCAACGACCCGGTGAGTACCGAACCGGGACGCACGGGATTCGGCAGTCGCATTCGATCGAATCCCTTGCCGGCCACCAAGGCTGTCCGGGCCATGAACCTCGGTGACGAGATGCTGGCGAACAGCGACAGGGTGTGCATGCCGCTGGCGATCACGTCGCCGAACGGGGAGTCCGTCCCGTCGACGTGGATGGGTAGCGGATCGAAACGCCGTGCGAAATCGATGATTTCGTCACGGGTGACTTCGACGGGGCCCAACTCCATCCAGTCCCCGACGGCCAGATCCTCCGCATACAGAATCCGGTCGGCCGTCATCGGCGCAAGATCGCGGCCCTCGTGTCGCGGCAGGCTCATCCAGTCAGGCTAGAGGGTCGCTCGATGGGCGGTTCGGCCGGATACGCCCCACCAATATGTACCAAACACTGTTAGGCTGATCCCGCCGCAGTCCAGCGAAAGGACCGTCAATGACGACGCAGACCGATGTGGCCGTTAGCGACACGCATCAGGGGTTCCGCACCGTTCGGTGCCCCGCGGACGGACGAGTGGTCGGCACGGTGCCCGATATGACGCCGGGGCAGGTGCACGACATCGCTGCGCGGCTGCGTGCCGCCCAGCCGGCGTGGGAAGACCTGGGGCCCGACGGCAGAGCCAAACACCTCTTGCGCCTGCTGGACTGGGTGCTCGACAACGAGAAGCGGCTGATCGGCATCATGCAGGAGGAAACCGGCAAGTCCTGGGGTGATGCCCAGGTCGAGACCGCCGTTTTCGTCGACACGGTGAATTACTTCACCAAGCACGCCGCGGGGTTCCTCGCCGACCGCACGGTCGAGCGGTCGGGAGCGATGGCGCTGACCAAGAACCTGCGCGTCTTCCATCGGCCGCACCAACTCGTCGGCATCATCACCCCGTGGAATGGGCCGCTGGCCACCTCCACCATTGATGGCATCCCGGCTCTGATGGCCGGCGCCGCGGTCATGTTCAAGCCATCCGAGGTCACCCCGTTGACCTGGGCCGAGGTGACCCGCGGCTGGTTGGAGGAGGTCAATGGACCGCCGGTGATCGCCTGCGTGACCGGCGGTGGTGGGGTCGGGGCCGCGGTGGTCGACGAGGTGGACATGATCCAGTTCACCGGGTCGACGGCCACCGGACGCAAGATCGCGGCTCGGGCGGGGGAGCGGCTCATCCCATGCAGCCTGGAGCTCGGCGGCAAGGACGCCATGATCGTGCTCGACGATGCCGACATCGACCGCGCAACCAGCGGCGCGGTATGGGGCGGCCTGTGGAACTCCGGGCAGATCTGTGTCTCGGTGGAGCGAATCTACGTGCAGGACAAGGTCTACGACGAATTCGTGGACAAGCTGACCGCCAAAGTCGTGGCCCTGCGTCAGGGCATGGACCGCGATGGCAGCTTCGAAACCGAGATCGGGGCGATGGCCACCGCGAACCAGTTGGACGTCGTCGAGCGGCACGTCACCGGCGCACTGCAGGCCGGTGCCCGCGCCCTCACCGGCGGTAGGCGCGCCGATACCGGGATGTTCTTCGAGCCGACGGTGCTGACCGGTGTGGACCATTCGATGGCGTGCATGCGGGAGGAGACGTTCGGTCCGACGTTGCCGGTGATGCGAGTCCGCGACGAAGACGAGGCCATCCGGCTGGCCAACGATTCGCCTTACGGGTTGGCCGCCAGCGTCTTCAGCGCAAACAAGGAGCGAGCCGACCGGGTCGCCCGTCGGCTGGAAACCGGCGCCGTCAACATCAACAGCGTGCTGACCGCGACCATGTTGATCACCCTGCCGATGGGGGGCTGGAAATCCTCGGGCGTCGGTGGTCGAAACGGCGGGGCCGCTGGGCTTCTCAAATTCTGCCGGCAGCAGGCCATCGTGACCGAGCGGTTCACGCTGAAATCCGAACCGCACTGGTATCCGTATCTACCGCGGATGAGTCGACTGCAGGCTCTGCTGGTGCGACTCACCGGCGCGCACGACTGGCGGCGTCGACTCGGCCGTCGGGGCAAGAATCGAAAGGGGTGAAGGATATTGTCTCGGCTGAGCATTGACCCGGACAAGTGCCAGGGGCATGGCCGTTGCGTGCTCATCGCGCCGGATTATTTCGAGATGGACGACAGCGGTTTCGGAGTGGTGCTGCGCGACCATGTCGATGACGCGGACAAGGCGGATATCGACGAGGCGATACTGAGCTGCCCGGAACACGCCATCACACTGGAGTGAATGGGGGGCGCGCCCCTCAGCCGGAACCGGCGATAGTCTCGTCGGCGATCAGGGAATTGACTTCGTCGTCATCAAAACCGGCCTCACGCAGTACATCCCGGGTGTCCGCACCCCTCGATTTCGGTGCCGGCCCCCTTCGGCCCGGGGTGCGTGAGAGCCGCGGTGCGGGGTTGGCGGTCACAGAGCCGTCCGGCTCGGTGACGATCGTGGAGCGGGTCCGCAGGTGCGGGTCCTGCGCGAGCTCATCGAGTTCGAGAACCGGCGCCCCGCAACCGTCGACGTCGGCAAACACCGACGTCCAGTGAACGCGCGGTTTGGTCGCGAAAGCGGCTGCGATCCTGGCGCGCAGTTCGGTCCACTGCGCCGTGTTGAGCTGTTCGGACAGCTCAATGTCATCGACGCCGAGAGCGCTCAGGAAGTTGGCATAGAACTTCGGTTCGATGGCGCCCACGGCGAAGAACCGACCGTCGGCGCAGGCGTAGGGACCGTAGAACGGGGCGGTGCCGGACAAGATGTGCCGGCCACGGCCGGCCCAGATCCCGGCGTTGAACTCGGCGATGTTGGTCAGGTTGAGCAGCGCCGAGCCGTCGGTGATCGCCGCGTCGATGACTTGGCCCCGTCCGGTGATGGTGCGCTCGTAGAGCGCCATCACTATTCCCAGCGCGGCGAAGAGCGAACCACCCGCCAGATCGCCCAGCATGGCCAACGGCGGCACCGGGTGTTCGTCGCCGATCACGCCGAGGGTGCCCGCGATCGCGGCGTAGTTGATGTCGTGTCCGGCCCTGTCCCGGTAGGGCCCATCTTGACCCCACCCGGTCAGCCGGGTGTAGACGAGCCGCGGATTGCGCTCGCACAACACATCCGGGCCCAGGCCACGTCGCTCCAGGGTGCCGGGACGATTGCTCTCCAACAGGACGTCGGCGGCGTCGGCGAGCCGGGCGATAACCTCCGGGCCGCGTGGTGCGCGCATGTCGACCACGGCGGAGCGTTTGCCCCGCGACAGGGATCGGGCCGGATCGAAAGGGTGCGGGGTGCCCGGTCGTTCGACGGCGACCACGTCGGCCCCGAAGTCGGCAAGCAGCATCGAGCAGAACGGGCCCGGGCCCAGTGCGCTCACGTCCAGCACACGCACGCCGGTCAGCGGCGGCGCACCGGCCGGCGCGGGCCCTGGTGGCGGAAGGTCGACCACCCGGCCAAGATACCAAACAAAGTTTGTTTGTTGTGGCGGCGCCGCGCGGTGCTCAACGGAGGTGTGTCTCGGGAAGCCCCCATAAACCAAATAACGATCGTCAAATGCTTGACGATGTCTTATGCTGGACAGCATGTCCATGCGCACCTTGATCCAGCTCAGCAGGGGTAAGACGAGTAGGCAGGCCCACCGCGATCTGCCCACCGCCGGCGGCAACGGCGAACTCCTGAAGGACGACGAGCTCACGCGCCGGGGGTTCGACGGTCGCGAGGCCGTCTTGTACCGGACCAATGACCCGACGGTGTTCCGCACCGAGGGGCGGTTCCGATCGACCAGCGTGCTGCTCGGTGACATCAAGCCGGAGGACCTGACCGATTCGCGCGGCAATCCACAGCGCCTGTACTACAACGCCGATGCGACCATCTGGTTGTCCCGGCGGGCTGAGCCGATGCCGTTCTATCGGCGCAACGTCGACGGCGACGAGTGCTGGTTCGTCCATCGTGGATCGGGCACCGTCGAGACGGAATTCGGTCCAATCGGTTACGGGCAAGGCGATTACGTCGTCATCCCCAAGGCGATCACCCACCGCTTCGTCGTCGATGGCGGCGAGACCATGTTGTTCGGCATCGAGACGGTTGGTGAGCTACGCGCACCCACCTATGTCGGACTCGGCCGTCACGCCCCCTTCGATCCCGACGTGATCCGGGTGCCCGAACCCACCGCCGCCCCCTCGGACAGTGACGAATACGAGATCAGGGTCAAATACGACAACGAATACTCGTCGATCTACGTCGACCATCACCCGTGCGACGTTGTGGGCTGGAAGGGCGATTACTTTCCGTTCGCGTTCAACATCGGCGACTGGAACGTGATCATGTCCGACAGCCTGCACCTGCCGCCGTCGATGCATTGCTTTCTGGTCGCGGACGGCATCAACATCATCAACCTGCTCCCGCGCCCGTTCGAGTCGGTCCACGGCGTCGAGCGCATTCCGTGGTTTCACCGCAACGCCGACTACGACGAGATCGCCTTGATCCACGGTGGCAAATCGTTGGGACGTTCGCTCAAAGCTGGTCTGGTCAGCCATGATCCGCAGGGAATTCACCACGGGTTCCCCGATCGTGCGCGCATCAAGTCCCGCCGCGAATGGGACGAACACGCGCGAATCGAATGGGAAATCATCATGGTCGAGGCCGCGCTGCCGCTCAAGCTCGATCCCGTCGTTCAAGGCTGACACGACGCCGCCAGCCACGGCGCATCGCATGTTGGACGTGATCCACTTCATATGGCATGCTGGCCAATTAAATACCTAACACTGTTTGAGTACCGTCCGCCTGACTTTCGGAGCCGTCTCGATGACCTCGTCCGCTGTTGATCGCAACCTCGCCGCGCTGCTCCCCACTTTCGACCTGTTCGATGCCGAACACGAGAACTGGAAGTACGACGCTTTCGCCCACGCTCGTGAGCACTGCCCGGTCGTACGCACCGAGACCGAGCTCACCGGTCCGATGTGGATGGTCACGCGATACGCTGACGTCCGCCACGTTCTCGAGGATTCCGAGACGTTCTCGTCGCAGGGAGGCTCACCCGCGCCCACCCCTATCGGTCTGGGCCCGCTTGATGCGGATCCGCCGCTGCACACAGGTTTTCGCAAGTTGCTCAACCCGTACCTCTCACGGAAGTACGCCCTGACGTTCGAACACGAGATGCGCAGCATTGCCCGCGAGCTCATCGACACGTTCATCGACAAGGGGAAGGTTGAACTGCTCGGTGACTTCGCAGGCCCCTTCGTCTCGCGGGTGCTGGCGTCGGTGGTCTTCAACGAGACCGACATGGCGAAGATGGAACGGGCAAAAAAAGTGGTCTTCGCGGTCACCGAAGACGGCACCGAAGAAGACTTCATGAACCTCGGGATGCTCGCCGCCGAATACCTGGCCGCGGCCACCGAGAATCCGCCGGAGGAAGACGGCATCCTGCGGTCCCTTGTCACCGGGATCGTCGACGGCAAGCCGCTGGAGCCCCAGCAAGCGCTCGGCGCCATCTGCGTGCTGTTCCTCGGCGGGCTGGACACCACTCGTTCGGCGATCGGCACCATCGCCATGCAGGTTGCGCTGCAGCCCGAACTTGAAGCGCGGGTGCGGGATCCGCGGTGGGTGCGCAACGACATGGACGAGTTCATCCGGCACGCATCCCCGGTGGCCACCTTCGGTCGGACCGTCACCCGCGACACCGAGGTTGGCGGTTGCCCAATGAGCAAGGGGGATCGGGTGTTGGTGCGTTTCGATTCGGCCAACCGCGACGAAGAGAAGTTTCCCAACGCCGACCAGCTGCAGTTCGACCCACCGCGCGGCGGCAACGCCGGCTTCGGCCTCGGCATCCACCGCTGCGTAGGCATGCACTTGGCACGACTCGAGATCACGATTGCGTTCGAAGAGCTGCTGGCGCGCATCACGAATCTGAGATTCGATGGAGATCCGGCCGATCTCAGGTGGGCGCCCGGCATCGCAAACTGCCCGGACCGCGTTCCTCTGACTTTTGAAAAAGTATAAGCGCCAACACATTCCGATCCGCCTATAGGAGAAACACATGACCGGACGGGTAGCTGGCAAGGTTGCGTTGATCACCGGTGCGGCGCGCGGACAGGGGCGCAGCCATGCGTTGCGGCTTGCCAAGGAGGGCGCTGACATTATCGCGCTCGACATCTGCCGTCAGATCGAGTCTGTGCCCTATCCGCTATCGACTCCCGAGGATCTCGAGGAGACCGCCCGTCAGGTCAAGGAACTCGGTCAGAGCGTGGTGACCCGCGAGGTCGACGTCCGCGACGGGGAGGCGCTCATCTCCGCGGTGAACGACGGAGTGGCCCAGCTTGGGCGACTCGATATTGTGATAGCCAACGCCGGGATCCTTTCGGTCGGTGCGTCTTTCGAGCTGTCCGAGGAGACCTGGTCGCAGGTGATCGACATCAATCTGTCCGGGGTGTGGCGCACCACCAAAGCGGCGGTACCGCATCTGATCGCCGGCGGTAACGGCGGATCGATCGTGCTGACCAGCAGCATTGCCGGGCTCATCGGTCAGCCCGGAATCGGGCATTATGTCGCGGCCAAGCACGGAGTGGTCGGGCTGATGAAAACGCTGGCCCTCGAACTGGCGCCGCTGAACATTCGGGTCAACAGTATCCACCCGACGAATGTCGATACCGGCATGATCATGAACGAGGCGACCTATCGCGTGTTCCTGCCGGATGACCCGCATCCGACCAGGGAGAAGTTCGCGGTGCCTGCCGGTGAGATGAACGCGCTGCCGGTGCCGTGGATCGAACCAGGCGATGTGAGCAATGCGGTGCTATTTCTGGCCAGCGACGAGGCCCGCTACATCACCGGGATTTCGCTGCCCATCGATGCGGGTGCGGTGATCAAGTGAGGGGCAACGGCGCCGGCCAGGCTTTAAACGGCGTGGAGGACATCGTCTCCCAAAGCGGTGGCGAGGTGTTCGACGTATTGGTAGTCGGTGCGGGCGCGGGGGGAATGGCAGCGGCGGCGCGCCTCAACCGTCTTGGCTACCGGACGCTACTGGCGGAAGGTCGCGATCGCGTCGGGGGACGTGCCTCCACGATTGACATCGAGGGATTCCGGGTCAACACCGGAGCGCTGATCATCGAGACCGGTGGTGAGAACGGCAGGCTCTTCGACGAACTGGGTGTATCGATGGGAACGCGCTTGCCTGCGCAGCCGCTGGTGCTGCGCTTGGGTAAGCGCGACGTGCCGGTGATGAACGGGCCGGCCGGCGCCATAGTGAAGACCGCGGTGGCACTGCTGGGTGGTTCCGCGCGGCGGTTCCCTCGGATGCGGCCTTCGCCTGGGCGCACGCTCGCCGACGTGACGGCGCGGAGGGGTCCATTCCTGCGTGGCTTGCTGCGCAACTTGACCAGCGCGCTGTTCGCGGCCGAGCCCGCCGACGTCGAGGCCGCGTTGCTGTTCGACTACCTCACCAAACCCAAAGCTCTGGACACCTACGCCATGCACCCCGAGGGCAGCATCGGGCCGTGGCGTGCGCTGGCGGACCAGTTCCAGCGCACCGGCGGCAAGCTGTGGCTGAACAGCGAGGTCACCCGGCTGACATTTGACGACACCGGTCGGGTCACCGGTGCGGTCGTGCGCCGCGAGGGCCGCGACGTGTCGGTGTCCGTCGGCGTCGTGGTCAGCAATGCCGGCCCGGTGGCGACGGTGCGGATGTGCGGTGAGGAGAACCTGCCTGCCGGCTACGCCGAACGGATCAGGGCGCAATCGGCGCCGAGCACCTTGATCACGGTGAACTTCGCCAGCAGACGGCCGCTGACAACGGTGCCGGGAGTGGTGTTCTTCGGTCCGACGCGCCGGCTGGCCTACGCAGCCAATCTGACCGAGACATGCCCCGAGATGGCGCCACGGGGATGGCATCTGTACGCCGGCGCCGGCACGCCGCATCCGGCCACTGGCCCATTCGATGAGGCCGTCGAGATCGAGATGTTGAAAGCCGATCTGGCCGAGCATTTTCCGGGTTTCGAGACCGCGAAGATCTTGTCGATACAAATCTGTGCCGGTGAGGATTGGCCCGCCCAGCGGGCGATCGCGGGTCGCGACCTTCCGCAAACCACACCGATTCCCAACCTCTTCAACGTCGGCGACGGCGTGCGGGAATGGGCAACGGCGGGGCAGAGCGGGTGCGTGCACTCGGCACGGTTGGTAGTCGACCGCATTGCGGCCGCGCTCCCAGCACTGGCGGGCGCAAAGCGATCTGCTGGCTGACCGGGTCCGCGATATGGTTTGATGGCAAGAACCAATTATTGTTTGGTTAATCGACTGCAAATGGTGAGACGATGAAGACGCTAGTCATCGGTGGCAGTGGGTCCACGGGTGTCCCGGTGCTGGAGGGCCTGCTGCGGCGCGGACACGACGTGACGATGCTGCATCGCGGCGTGCACGAACCCGACGGCCTGCCGGATGTCCCGCACATCCACGCGGACCCGCATTTCCCGGAGACGCTGACCGAGGCCATTGGTGACGCCCAATACGACGTCGTCCTGGCCATGTACGGTCGGGTCGCCACGATCGCCGAGGTATTCGCCGGCCGGTGCGGCCAACTGATCAGTATCGGCGGGGTGCCCGCCTACCGGGGCTGTTTGCAGGCCGCGAAAGTTCATCCCTACGGCATGGCGGTCAATGCCCGCGAAGACGGGCCACTGTCCGACGGCACCGAGCCGGTGCCTAAGTTCGCCAAACTGATTCGCGCCGCCGAACGCGCCGTGCTCGGCCGCGCCGAATCCGGCGCGTACCGAGGCACGGTGATTCGCTACCCGGCGATCTACGGACCGCGCAACCTGGTGCCCTGGGAATGGTCGGTAATGCGCCGGGTGCGTGACGGCAGACGTCGGATGGTATTGCCGGACAACGGGCTATGGATTATCTCGCGGTGTGCGGGCCGTAACGCCGCCGAGGTAGTACTCGCCGCGGTCGACCATCCCGAGATGGCCAACGGCCAGGCCTACAACGCCGCCGACGATGACCAATTCACCGTTCGGCAGTGGGCCGAGGCCGTCATCGACATCATGGGAGCCCAACTGGAATTCGTCGGCGTACCGCGGGAGATGGCGCCGTCGGCGCTCATCGAGCTGTTGCCGCCGGGCGGTGATCCGCACATTCTGCTTGACAACAACAAGGCCAAGCGCGAACTCGGCTACCGGCAGGTGGTTCCCGCCCAGGTGGCGATGGTCGAAGCGGTCGAGTGGCTTACCGCCAACCCGGTGACGCCCGCGGACTATCCGTTGTATCCTGCGCGCTTTGACTACGACGCCGAGGATCGGCTGATCGATGCCTACCTGCGCGCGGCGGCATGGGTGCGCGAGCAGGTACCCGACGAAGCCCCCGATGTGCGCCACCCGATGCCGCATCCCAAGACCGTGTCCGTAGGCCGCGACGAGGGCGGTCGGTGATTTTCGTGACCAGAAGGCCCGGGAGGCAACAGTGAGTCTGATGTGGCGTCGATTCTCCGAGCTCGTCGGTGTCGAGCACCCGGTGATGCAGGACGGCATGGGTCCCTCGCCGACGACGCACCTGGCCGCCGCCGTATCGGCGGCCGGCGGGCTGGGCACGGTGAGTTGCCCGAGCATCGTCAACACCTCAGAGGAATTTCTGCGCAAGGGGTTTCGCGGCGCGATCGAGTACGTCGCGTCGAGCACCGACCGGCCGTTCGCTGTCAACGTGCCGGTCGGTCGCACCCCCGATGGAGAGCTGCTGCTGGTGAGCCGGACCTGTATCGACGAGGCGATATCGGTCAAGCGTGACGGCGGCAAGGCGGGCGAGCAGTTGCGCGCGATCGTGACGTCTGCCGGCTTCGCCGGCGAGTTCGGTTCCGCCATCCGCGAATCCGGCCTGGTACACATGGCCAAGGTGGGTTCACTTCGCCATGCCATGAAGGCCGCCGAGTACGGCGCCAACGTCATTATCGCCTCCGGCTACGAGATGGGTGGGCATACCCACGCCAAGGGTGTGCACACAATGGTGTTGGCGCCGCAGGTGATTGGCGCCCTCGATATCCCCGTGGTGGTCTCCGGAGGCATCTGCGATGGGCGCGGGCTGGCCGCGGTGCTGGCAATGGGTGGTGCCGCAGCGGCCATGGGCACGCGGTTCATCGCCACCCGGGAGCATCAATGGCACCAGGCCTACAAGCAGCGGATCGTCGACGCCAAAGAGTGGGAGGACGTCGTTTACGGCGGCATTTACGCGCCGATCCGCGGTCTGCGGAACGACGCGATCGCCGCGCTGGATAAGGCCCGGGAAACCCTGTCGCCCGAGGAATTCCAGGCCTGGGAAGAGGAACAGATACGGGTCGCCCAGCGTGACGGCGACGTAGAGCGCGGCCTCCTCGTCGCCGGGCAGGTGTCCGCCGCGATCCACGACATTCCCACCGTCGCGGAGTTGGTCACCCGGATCGTGAACCAGGCACGCGAGCTGCTGTCCGCTTCGGCCACGGTGCTCAAAGAGCCGGCGTGTCCATAACGGAGACGATCAATTCTGGCGGCGTCGCCGAGCTGGTGGTACACCACCCGCCCGCCAACGCCTACACCATCGCGGACCTGGCGCGGCTCACCGAACTGCTGCGCAGCTATGAGCACCGCGAGGAGGTACGCGTCGTGGTGCTGCGTGCCGATGGCAACGGGTTCTGCGCCGGCGGTGATCTCAAGGAGGTGCAGACCCTGCCGGGGTTTGGGGGAATCCTCGGACAGGCCAGGGGTTCCCAAGACTCCAGCTTGGCGATCGCCGAGTGCGCGGTACCGGTGATCGGCTGCGTGCACGGCTACTGTGTGGGGGTGGGGGTGTTGCTGGCTGGCACCTGTGACGTGCTGATCGGCAGTGCCGCAACGAAATTCGTTCTCGCCGAGGTCGACAACGGAGCCACCACCGGTGGGGTACAGGCGCTCGGCCTGCTCCCGGAGAAGCGGATGCGCACCGCGATGTTCACCTGCGAACCCTTCGACATCGCCGAGCTGCACGCCTATGGCAGCGTCTACCACGTGGAGCCCACCGCGGCGGCCGCGGTGGACAGGGCCCGGGAGGTCGCCGCGACGATCGCGGCCAAGACGCCGCGGGTGGTGCGCGCGATGAAACAGTCGCTGAACAATACCGCCGCCCGCGACCTACGCACCCTCTATCGGCAAGAGCTCAGCTATACCTTCGAGCTCAACATGCTCGGGGACGCCTCGGCCGCGCGGCAGACCTTCCTCGATCGGACCCGTGCGGGCTATCTGGACGGTGATTGACCGAGCCCCGGCTCACGACGTGGTCGCCGGTTCCAGCCGGATCGGTAGCGCGTCGGCGAATCCGGTCAGCACCCGCGGTCCCGGGGTGAACGTGGCCGGCATCGCCAGATAACCATTGACCAGAGGGATCGTCGGGTACTGGCGGACGCCCTCGCGGTCGATGACGTAGTCGGGTATCCGCCGAAGCACCTCGCCGAGCAACACGGTCAGCTCCATCGGTGCCAAGAACACTCCCAGGCAGCGGTGCACACCAAAGCCGAAAGACAGGTGCTTGCTGCTGTTTTCGCGGTCCAAGCGCACCTCGTCGGGGTGCGGAAAGACCGCGGGGTCGAGGTTGGCCGCGCCGATCGCGCAATACACCCGGTCACCCGGCGCGAAGCGGTGGCCCTCGATCTCGACGTCTTTGATGACCGTGCGGGCCACCCCGGTGCCCGGTGGAAAGTACCGCAACATCTCGTCGATGGCCGAGGGGATCCGGGCCGGGTCGGCGATCAGCGCTTGGCGCTCACTCGGATGTGCGGCCAGGTAGCCGAACATGTGCGCGATCAGCGCGGTCGAGGTGTCGATGCCGCCGTTGAGCAACATGAACAACAGCTCAGTGACCATCTCGTCGTCGAGCGGCTGGTCATCGACCTTGCCGGTGAGCAGCGCGTCGACCAGATCGCCACGCTCGCCGGCCGTCGCCCGGCGCTCGGCCACGGTGGACCGCACATCGTCCACGAGCGCCATCAGGTCGCGCACCGAACCCTTCTCGCGATACACGGCCTTGTGCAGCGTCGTCGCGTACTGTTCCCACTTGTCCAGCGACAGCCCGAAGTAGTCAAGGGAGACCAGCGCGGGCAGCGGGTTGGCGATCTCGTCAACGAAATCGACGCTTCCGGATTCGATGACACGATCGATGGTCCAGGACACGATCTCCTGCATCCGTGGGTGATAGGTGTCAATTGCCTTGCGCGACAACAGTGGTGCCAGCAGTTTCCGGTAGGCCTGGGATACCGGCGGATCCATCTCCATCATGCCCATGCGGACCGGGTTGGTGGGCACCGTCACGCCCCCGCCGACAACCTCGTCACCGAAGGACAAATCGCGGCCGCAGACGAAGGTGTCGGGGTCGGCCAGCACCTTCTTGATGTCGTCGTAACGGGTCAGGATCGAAAAGCCGTCGTGCCGATCACTGTGTGCCACGGGGCAGTGTTGGCGCATACCGGCATAGATGTCGCGCCAGTGCTCGGCGAAGTCTTGCGAGTGATGGTCGAACTGATCCACAGCGGCTCTCCCGATCCGGACGGCGACGATCGCCACAATACCAAACAGCGTTTGGTACAGCAACGTCGCCCGGGTGCCCGCGGCGGGTGCCGAGATTTTGACTGGACGAACGGCCGAGCGAGTGCTCTACCAAACACCATATGGTTATGATGGGCACACCGCAGCGCCGACGCGATCGGCCACCGGGGTGATGACCGTCGCCACTAGTGAAACCGTAAAGGGGCCGGCGATGAGCGTGGAGCACTATGCAACCGACGTCGTGCAGTATCACTCGCGTCGTCGGCCCGATGAGCCGGCAATCGAGGACGTGCGCACCGGCGAACTGGAGACGTGGCGTGAGCTCGAGCGTCGCGTCGCCGGCTTGGCCGGAGCACTCGCTGACGACCTCGGCGTCGGTCGCGGTGACAGAGTCGCGGTGCTGGCGGCCAACCACCCGTGGGTATTGATTCTGCAGTTCGCGTGCATGCGAATCGGCGCGATGCTGGTTCCGCTGAACTTCCGTCTCGCGCAGCCTGAACTCGAGTTCTGCTGTGTCGACTCTGAACCCGCTGCGCTCGTCCACGACGCGGCCTGGGCCGAGATGGCGACAAAAATCGGTGCCGCGGCGCGGGTGCCCCGATTGGCGTCATTCGGGGTTGAGAATGCCGCGTATGACATCGTTGCCGCCGCCGACTGCGGGGCGCCCCGTAGTGCGGCGCCGATCGTCGACGTCACCGACCCGGTCCAGTTGATCTATACCTCCGGTACCACCGGACGGCCCAAGGCGGCGATCTGTACGCACCGGATGTTGCACTACCAGATGCTGAACTCACTGGACCCTTACGAACTGACTTCGCGCAGTCGCTACCTGGCGGTGCTGCCGTTCTTTCACGCCGCGGGTCTCAACAGCATGACGAACCCGATCCTCGCGCTGGGCGGCACGGTCGCCGTGCTGCCGTCGTTCGACCCGGCCGAGACCGTGCGCTTGCTCTCCGACCCCGCAAACGGGTTCACCCACTTCTCCGGAGCGCCGGTGATGTATCAGGTGATGGCCCGCGTTCCGGCGTTTGCCGAGGCCGACTTCAGCCACATGCGGCACGGTCAGGTCGGTGGTGGGTTCTTGAACTACGAGGTGACCAAGGCCTTTCACGACCGGGGTTGGCCGCTGAGCCCCGGATACGGCGCCACCGAGATGGGTCCCATCGTCAGTGTGGTGAGGCCATCGGACTCCCTGACGAAATTCGGCTCGTGCGGCGATCCCGTGCAGTACACCAACATTCGCATTGTTGGGCCGGACGGTCACGATGTCGAGGATGGCGAGGCGGGGGAGTTGTGGGCCAACGGACCGGCAGTGACGGCCGGCTATTGGCGTCGCGAGCGCGCCGCCGACGCGGCTTTCGCGGGGGATTGGTTCCGCACCGGGGATGCCGTCAAGCGCGACGAAGACGGTTTCCTGACGATGGTCGACCGTTTCAAGGACATGTACAAATCCGGCGGCGAAAACGTTTATCCCGCCGAGGTCGAGCGGGTGTTGCATGAGCATCCCGATGTCGCCGACGCGGCCGTCATCCCCATCGTCGACGAGCGCTGGGGCGAGGTCGGAAGGGCGCTGATCGTGCTGAATCCGGGTGCCGATCTTGATCGCGGCGCGCTCGCCGAGCACTGCAGCGGACGCCTGGCCAGGTATAAGGTGCCCACGGAGTTCTTGGCGGTGGAGCCGTTCGAACGCAATGTGACCGGCAAGCTCCCCAAGGCCGATTTGAAGAAGCGATACGGTTCGCCGACCCCGACCGTCTCAGCCCAGTGAGCGTCTTGTGAGTGTCTTCCCACCCTGGCGGCGGTGTTTGGTTAGCCTGGGACCACACATTCTCGGGAGGCGAACGGCATGGTAAGGCCCAAAGTTGCGCTGATCTCGCGGCGCAAGGTTCTCGAGACGGCGCTCACCATCATCGACCAGGACGGGCTGGCGGGTCTGAGCATTCGCCGCTTGGCCGACGCGCTCGGTGTCAACGGCGCATCGCTGTACCATCATTTCGAAAATAAAGACGAAATCCTTGTCGGGGCAGCGGAATTGGCGCTGAGCAACGTTCGTACGCCCGAAGCGTCCGACGACAACTGGCGGCATTGGATGTCCCAGAACGCCCGCAACCTGCGCAACGCACTGCTCGAGCATCCGGGGCTGGTCCCCCTGATCGTGTCCAAGCGATCCCTGGGGATGGGTGCCCGCATGTTGGACACCTCGGCGGAACGGCTCATGGCAGAGGGGGTGCCGAGTGCGGCGGTCATGCCCCTGCTGGACGCGCTCGAGCTGTTCGCCATCGGCAGCGCTTTGCATGACACACAGGGTTATTCGCCCGAGGATCAGCACGATATCGACGGCGACAAATACCCGGCGCTGGCCAAAGCGATGTCGGAGAGCGGCTTGTCCTCCGACGAGATCTTCGACCTCGTCACGACCAGCATCCTGGACGCGATCGACGCGGCGGTGAAGGTGCGCCAGGCAAGGTGGTTGCCAGCCGCCCAGGCCGAGGATGGATCCGGCGCTAACGGCCGCGAAAAGCGGGCTTAGCGCCCGGCCCATGCGCGAGCAGCGTCTCGACACCGATCGCCGCGTCTTCACTGCTCAGCACAGGTCCGGCCAGTTCGGGGGTGGCGGCGTCGGCGGCCCCGACGCCGCGGTCACGGGCGAGCGCAATGATCTGCTTGGCGATTCCGGTGGCGACCGTGGGGCCCGCCGCGAGTTCGGCGGCGAATTCGCGGGCTCCCGCCAGCAGCTGTGCCCTCGGCAGAACGTTGTCGACGACCCCCCAGTCATGCAGCACTGACGCCGCATAGGTCCGCCCCGTGATCACCATTTCCCTGGCGTGGGAAAGCCCCGCCCGTGCCACCAGACGCTGAGTGCCGCCGGCGGCGGGCGTGATGCCCACCCGGGCCTCGACCAATCCCATGCTGGCTTCCTCGGCGGCCCAGATGAAATCGCATGCCAACGTCAGTTCGAGGCCGATGGTGAGGTTCAGCCCGTGGACGACGGCAACTGTGGGAAGCGGAAGCCGCTCGATCCGTTGCACGAGGCCCAGCAGGCGGCGGCTGAACTCCGCGCCGGCCGCGGCGTCCATCGTGGTGAACTGCTGCGCCTGCACTCCGGCGCAGAAAACCTTGCCGTCGGCCCGCAGGATCAGTGCGCGCACCCCGTCGGGAAGGTCGTCCAACACGGCATCGTATGCGTCGGCCACCTCAGGGGTGAACAGGTTGAGCTCCGGTGCCGCCCACACGATCTCGGCCACGTCACCGTCGAATTCCAGCGCAAGGTCGCCGTGCCGGATGGTCATGTGCGGAGCGTACTGACGTCCGGTGCGGTTAATCAAGCACTGTTTGTATAACCGGGGGTGCTGCCGGTCGGACGCCATGTACAGTCATGCGAACACTGTGTTCGATCGGTGCGAACGGGAAGCGGGTTTCAGGTGGCCGTAACCAACAGTCCGGTACACAGCCGGTCCGGTGCGCAGACCGCATGGTCAAGGGTCAACTTCTCCGAGGCGATTCAGGGCGTCCAGACCCCGCTCAGCTGGACCTTCTGGCAGTTTGCGATGGAGACGGCGGTACGCCGCGGCTTCGGCGAACTCGGCGTGCTCACTCGTGCCGAAGTTCCGCCACCGGCCAGCTCGGATCAGCGCATCAGCGCCGCGTTTTACGGACTGCCGGCGGGGAACCTCAACACGTTTCACCGCCTCGGCCAGCGAATGCCCGGGACGGACGGCGATACGGTCGTACAACAGATGTTCGGCGAACCCCGAGGCACCGTCGGGGCTGGACAATCCGCGACGTCTCGGCTGCGGGCGAAGCTGCGCTACCCGGTGATTCTGGTGAGCACCGTCTCGAGTGCCTACCGGCACCGCAAGCACATCCGCCCGCACCGCGAGGACATTCGCGCCTGGTGGCGGCGTAGTGCGGTGGACTCCCCGCCCACGACCATCGCGGGAGCCCAGCGACTGCTGCGCGAGGCCGCCGAGAACTTCGTAACCATCGGGACCATGCACACTACCCTGTCGCTGGTGGGTCAGGCGCTCGGTGAGCAGGTCGAGCTGCTCGCGCTATCCGCGTTCGGTAATCGCGACCGGGCGGCCGAACTGATGACGGGATACGGGGGCGTCGACGAGACCGAAGTCATCGCCGACCTGTGGAGCTTGGCCAATGGTGAGCTGCCCATGACGGAATTCGTTGCCCGGCATGGTTATCACGGCCCGAGCGAAGGCAACCTGCCCAGTCGTGTTTGGCGCGAAGATCAGACACCACTGTGGTTGCTGGCCAATCGTTACCGTTGTCGTGAAGCACCGCACCCTGACCAGGTATGGCGGCGTCAGCAGCAGATACGCCTCGCTGCGGAACGAGAGATCTTGGCAAACCTCAATGCCGTCAACAAGATTCGTGCTCGACTTGTACTGCGGCTGGCGGCTGAATACATCCCGATCCGCGAAGTCGGCAAAGCCGGCTTCCTACATTGCGTCGACGCGGCCCGTTGCGCCGCGCGCATTATCGGAAATCAGTTGTCCGCCACCGGCCAGCTGGCAGATCTCGAAGACGTTTTCTTCCTGACGTACGACGAACTGGTGAGCGATGCGCCGAACCGTCCTGCGGAGGCGCTGCGCGGACTGGTTCTCGCGCGCAGGGCCGACCACGACGGCTTCCAGCGCCTGGATGTGCCGGACCGCTGGATCGGCAATCCTGAGGCGACGGAGGCGTCGCCGACCGTCGATGGGGATCGGCTCGCGGTCAGTGAACTCTCCGGTATCGGTGTCTGCGGTGGCGAGGTTACCGGTACCGCGCGGGTGGTCTTCGATCCCGACGATGCCGACCTCGAAGAAGGGGACATTCTGGTGTGTCCCACCACAGACCCCAGCTGGACACCGTTGTTCATGCTGGCCGAGGCGTTGGTGATCGATACCGGCGGGGTGATGAGCCACGGTGCGATCGTCGCTCGTGAACTCGGTGTCACTTGCGTGATCAACTCCAAACACGGCACGCGCGATATTCCGGACGGTGCACAAATCACCGTCGACGGCACCTCGGGCCGCGTCGTTATCCACCAGCCGCTCGCGGCGTCGGAACGGAATAGCGGTTGACGCACAACGGATCTGAGGATTCGCCGCGTCCCAGGGGAAATCTCAGCGGGGGAACTGCCCGTCGTCGACTTTGACGATGGTGCCCGTGACGAAGTCCGATGCCGGTGCGGCGAGGTAGAGCAGTGTGCTGTCGAGTTGGGCGGGATCCCCGATGCGCTTGCGGGGCAGGTCGTCTGTGAAGTCGCCGACGCGCGCGATCCGGCCTTCCATCATCTCGGTCATGAACGCACCGGGTGCGATCGCGTTGACGTTGATGCCGTAGCGGACCCACTCGACCGCGAGGGCTTCGGTCATCCGGTTGATGGCCGCTTTGGTGATCGAGTACAGCGCGGCTCCATCGCCTTGGTACTGGTAGGCGCCCATCGACGAGAGATTGATGATTCGTCCCGGTAGCCCCGCGGCGATCAGTCGCCGGGCCACCTCGCACGTCAGCACGAACGGCCCGCGCAGGTTCGTGTCGATGACCGCGTCGATCAGTTCCAGCGACATGCGGTGCGCCCGTTGCGCGTCCGGGATACCGGCATTGTTGACCAGAATCGTGATGGGGCCGAAGGCTTTTTCGGCACGGTCCACCGCGTCGCTCAGCCCAGTGGAGTGTGACACATCGATCGCCACCGGTGCGCAACGGTGACCGCGTTCGGTGATCTCGTCGGCGACCTGCTGCAGGCGCTCGAGCCGGCGGCCGGCGACCACGACAGCGGCACCGGCGGCCGCGAGTACCGCGGCGAAGCGGCGACCGAGTCCAGCGGTGGCGCCCGTCACCAACGCCACTTGGCCGTTGAGGTCGGTCGAGGCGTGCGGTAGCGGAAACCTGTTGGGCGGGTTCACGCTTTATGCCGCTGAGGGGTCGGTCATCGGCAGGTTCGGATCGCCGTTCCATTCCATCATGCTCGCGTCATAGACCGCGACGTCGTCGCGCCCGCACAACTTCAAGGCGAATCCGGTCATGGTGGCGCCAATTCCGGCTCCGCAATAGGTGATGACTTTGCCCTGATTGCGAAGACCACTGGCGCACAATTGATCCCGCAGCCGGTCGCTATCGATGAAGCATCCACTGTCGGCATCGACCAGGGACGCAAAATAAATGTTGACGGCGTCCGTGATATGTCCTCGGCGCGTGCCGAAGGTGCCGTACTGCTTGTCTTCTTCTCCGTTATAAGACTTCGGGCTCAATGCATCGACGATGGCGCAGGAGCCATTGTGAACGGCGTCAAGAACGTCCTCCTTGGTAGCCAACCCGCGCCTGGCGTCTGGACTGACGACAAAGGTGGTCGGTTCGTAGTCGATGGGTTGGGTGGACACTGGTCGTCCCTCGTCGAGCCACTTCTGCCAACCGCCATCGAGTAGTGCGACGTCAACGCCGGCGTGATGCAGCAGCCACCAGGCCCGGGTGGCCCAGGTCTGTCCTACCGCAGCGGGATTCGGCGTGCCCGCGTTCGGGCCTGCGTAGACCACAACCCGGCTGGTTACGGAGATGCCCAGACCGCCGATCGCCTCTGCGAGGCGTTCAGAGGACGGCCAGGTGAACGGCAGGGTTGCGCCCGGATCGGCGAGCACCCCACGGGGGTTTGCGATATCGAGGTATGCGGCACCCGGGATATGGTGGTGCGCGTAGTGCATTTCGCGTCCATGGTTCAGGAAGTCGGTCGTTCCAACACTGCCGGTGCAGTCGAAAATTCGGATATCCGGATCGTCCAGACGTTTGGCGAGCCAGTCGGTCGACACCAGGTATTCGAGGCGATCTTCAGACATCCTTGTCCCGTTCTGTCTTGCCCAAGACGCCTAGAGCGTCACGTTTACCTATCGAATTAAGGTTTAGGGTAGCTGGTGGCGCGGTGTAGTCAACGTTGGCCGACTGATTTGAGACGTGAAGACTCAAAATGATAGTGTGACGTCCGTGCGCCTTTCGGAGACGGGCCCGCGGGCATGACGACGACTGCCTCTGTGACTGACACTGACCTACCTGCTGATGCCGATGCGGCACATCGGCTCGGCGCGCTGCGCCAACAGGTGCGTGAGTTGACCGGTTCGTGGCTGTCCGCGGGCCGCTACACGCCGCGCAGCGACTGCTGGTTGCGCTCCTTTGATCTCGAATTCTCCCGCGAGCTTGGGGCGCGGGGACTCATCGGTATCACGTGGCCGGTGGAATTCGGGGGTGGCGGCCTGGACGCCCGGTCGCGGCTGGTTGTCACCGAGGAGCTCCTGCGCGCCGGGGCGCCGGTCGCCGCCCATTGGATCGCCGATCGGCAGATCGGCCCGGCGATTTTGCGTCACGGCAGCCATGAGCTGCAGAAGGAGTTGTTGCCGGGCATCATCAGCGCCGAGTTCCTCTTCTGCCTGGGTATGAGCGAGCCGGAAGCGGGATCGGACCTCGCCGCCGTGCGGACGGCGGCGAAGAAGGTCGAGGGGGGCTGGTCGGTCAGCGGCCACAAGATATGGACCAGCGTTGCGCATCGCGCTACGCACGCCTATCTGCTGGCTCGCACGGATTCAACCGGCAAAAAGCACGAGGGCCTGTCGGAATTCATCGTGGACATGTCCACGCCGGGGATCGAGGTGTCACCGATAGTTGACATGTCGGGGGAGCACCATTTCAACGAGGTCACTTTCACCGACGTCTTCATCCCACAGAATCGTCTGCTCGGGACCGAGGGAAACGGTTGGCGTCAGGTGGTCGAGCAACTGTCGTTCGAACGCGGCGGTCCAGAGCGGGTGTTGAGCACGTATCCACTCCTGGTCGAAACGCTCGACCACCTGCGCCGTACCTCCGACGACCGCCACGACGTGGAACTCGGCGCGCTGGTGGCCCGCCTGGCCACGCTGCGGCGACAATGCTGGGAGATCGCCAACGCCCTGGATGCCGGTCGCGCACCTGTCGTGGAGGCGGCGAGCTTGAAGTATCTCGGCACGGAGTTCGAGAACGACGTCATCGAATTCGCCCGGCGGGTAGGCCTGCCGACCTCGCGCACCGACCCGCTGGCGGAAGCGCTTTTGGCCTCGCCCGGGTTCACCCTCCGGGGAGGCGCCTCGGATGTGCTGCTTTCGATCGTCACGAAGAGCGAGACCAAGCCGTGAGTGAATTCGCCCGCGAATTGACGGACCTCATCAGGAACCTCGCCGCCGACGCCGGGGATACGGACTCGGTGTGGGGCCAGGTCTGCGAACTGGGCCTCGCCGGAATCGGCATGCCCGAGGACAAAGGGGGCTCCGGCGGCAGCCTGGCCGACCTGGTGGTCGTCGTTCGGGAGCTGGCACGCGCCGGGCTGAGCACCCCGATCGTCGAGGCGTCGACGACGGCGTACGCCGTGGGCGCGGCAACGGGCGGCGAAAGTTTCGACACCATCGTCGTGGCTCCCGACCTGGATGTTCCGTCAAAAACGCTCAACACCAACCTGATTCAAGTGCCCTTCGCCGACCAGGCTAGCGGGCTGGTGATCGTGACCGGATCGTCGGTGATGACCGTCCCGCTGGCGGGGGAGTCGGTCACCGTCGAGCCCAGCCACGACATCGCCGACCTACCCGACGCACGGGTGAGCCTTGACGGCGCCCCCGTCGCACACGTACCGGGCGGACCTGGCGCTGCGCGAGTCATCGACCGACTGGCGCTCGCCCGGTCGGCCGCACTGCTGGGCACTGCCTGGGGGGCGTACGAGCTCACCCGTAAGTACGTGATGGAACGCGAGCAGTTCGGTGCGCCGTTGGTGAAGATTCCGGCGGTATCGAGCACGCTGGCGCAGATGGCGGTGCGTACCAGGTTCGCCCAGTCGGCGCTGGACCGGGCGACGACGGCGTGCACGGATGCCCGCACACCAGAGCTGCAACGGTCCGGCGCGGTGTCCGCGGCACGCATCGGCGCGGCCACCGCGGCGACCCTGGTGGCACGGACATCGCACCAACTGCACGGGGCGGTGGGCATCACCGCGGAGTACGGCTTGCATCGCTACACCAGCAAGTTGTGGGCACTGCGAGACGCCGATCAGTCGGAATTCGCCTACTGCCGCCGGCTCGGGGCGCGGGTGCGACAAGAAGGCGAAATTGAGCTGTGGGAGAGTATTTCGGCTTAGCCGGCAGTGATGCCAGCGAAACTTCAGGAGGCACACAATGACTGACACCGTCCTGGTCGACACGGCGGATCGGGTCATGGTCATCACGATCAACCGGCCGCAAGCCAAGAACGCGATCGACAGCTCGGTCGCCACCGGTATCGCCGCGGCGATCGACGACTTGGAATCCCGTGACGACCTCACGGCGGCCATCCTGACGGGTGCTGACGGAACATTCTGTGCGGGAATGGATCTCAAGGCCTTTCTGCGCGGCGAGTCACCATCCATCGCGGGTCGCGGCTTTGCCGGGCTCACCGAAAGCCCGCCGACCAAACCCCTGATCGCCGCAGTGGAGGGTTGGGCACTGGCCGGCGGCTGCGAGCTGGCCTTGAGCGCCGACATCGTGGTAGCGAGCACGGCGGCCAAATTCGGTTTGCCAGAGGTCAAACGAGGCCTGGTGGCGGCCGCGGGCGGCCTGCTCAGGCTGCCGAAGGCGCTGCCGTACTCGCTGGCGATGCTGACCGCGTTGACGGGCGAGCCGATCAGCGCTCAAGACGCGGAGCGTCACGGACTTGTCGCCGTGCTGGCCGAACCGGGCCAGGCGTTGGCGGCGGCCCGCGACATCGCGGCGAAGATCGCCGCCAACGGCCCGCTGGCTGTCAAGGCGACGAAGAAAATTCTGGCGCACCAAAGCAATTGGACCGATCTCCCCGCGTTTGAATGGCAGCGCGAAATCACCGGCCGGGTACGGGAATCGGCCGACGCCAAGGAAGGCGCGCTGGCGTTCGCCGAGAAGCGACCACCCCGGTGGCAGGGCAGGTAGCTCCGCTCAACCGTTGAGGTCGGCACCCGGCTGAGTGCCGCCCGGCTGGTTGGTGGGTCCTTGGCCGCTGGTCCAAGCGTCGGGATCTTGGCTGAGGTCGATGTCGTGATCGAGGTCAGGCATCACCGGAAATATGCGGCAGAGGAGAGGAACGCTGGCGCGGCAGGGATCGAAGCCCGGGTCGGCACTCGCAGGTGCGGCAACACAGAGAGCGGTCGCCACAGCGGCCGACACGATGGTCGCGGCCTTTTTCACGATGGACATCGAGCTTTCCCTCCCGCTTCCGGCAGCACCCACTGAAGAACCGCGGCCACGCTGCGCAATCCACCTCCGCTAGCGGTGAGCATCGTCTGAGCGCTTCCCGGCGGGAGTGAAGGGTTCACTGCCTGTCGAGTACTGCCCGGTTCTCTGATGAGCAGCCAGTCTATTGAGACGGTGAGTCTCACACAACCCCGAACTGGGCTCGGAAACGTAGGTGCGGCTGGTTTCGCAGTGATCGCGAGCAGCAGCACTCAGACGGTGCCGCTGAACGCGCAGAATCACTGAAATGTTGCCTGAGCGTCCATGTTACTGGCCTCTATTCCCGATAAAGCTGGTGGTGGCTCCGGTGGGCGCCGGCAGGCCAAGCAGCTTCGCGACCAGCTGGCTGGCCGGATTGCTTTGTGCCATAGGCGAGTCCGGTGGCAGCAGTCCTGCCCCGATCATCATATGCGCGGCGCGGACCATCAGGATGGAAAGCCGGGTGCCACCGAGGATCTCGTAGTATTCGAGATCGCGCAGTTTGTGTCCCGTCTTCTGCTCGTAATAGTCGATGGTTTCGGCGTGGTCCGGGATACCAGCCGGCAGCGGGAGGCCGACGCCCTCGGTGTGGTGGCGCATCAGGAACAGCCACCAGCCGAGGTCTTGTTCGCGACTGGCCAGCGTCACCATCTCCCAGTCGAGCACACCCGCCGGGGCAAGGTCGTCGGGGAAGATCATGTTGCCCACTCGCGCATCGCCCCAATTGAGGACCTTGGGTTCATCGTGCTGCGGACGGTGCTCGTCCAACCAGCGCAGGGCCGCTTCGAGTGTCGGATTGGGCTCACCCTCGGCCGCCCAGTCGAAGGTGCGTTTCCAGTGGGCCAGGCCCGCGTCGAGGCCGCTGTGGTTCTGGGGTGAATCGAGAAACTCCAGCCCCAGCGCACGCCAGTCGACGCCGTGGATCTGAGCCAGCACATCAATGCTGTTGTGCCACATCTGACGTCGCTGGCCCGGCGTGAGGTCCAGCACCCACCCCGCGGCGGTGAACGGCGGGTCGTCGGCCGGGATGCGCCCGTCGATTCGCTGCATCACCAGGAACGGGGCGCCGAAGACCGACGGGTCTTCTTCGAAGAAGTACACCTCGGGCACTGGGACCGGCGACTGCTCGGCGAGCGACTTGATGACAGCGGCTTCCTTGGCCAGGTTGTAGTCGGGAAACACCCCGGGGCCGTCGGGCTGCACGCGGGCGACCATGCCCCGGGTCTGCTCACCGTCGGCAGCACGCCAGTTGGCGGTGAACAGAACCGTCTCATTGGAAAGTCCGCCGGCGCCCGGGACATTCACATCGGTCACGGTGATGTCTTGTGCTTCAGGCCATTTCGATGCGAGCCAATCGACAATCCGCTTGGCGGCCAATTCCGTGTCGATGATGTTCTTCAGGGCCATCTTTTGCTCCGTTGCGTCAATGTGCCGATGAGAGACATCTGCACCGCTGGTCTCACGGTTGCGAGACTGCCAATGCCCGGCGCTTCATCATCTGCTGGTATTTGTCGAACCAGACTTCTTGGTACGTCGCGTGAGTGGTTCGGCCCTGTTCGTCGGTCCAGCGGTACACGCTGTCGTGAAACGAGGCGTTAGGCCAGGCCGGCAACGGCGCGCACGCGATCACCTCACCCTGGAACCGGTACACCTCCCCGTTTTCGTCCTCGGCGGTGATCTCCTGGCGGGTCGGCAGATGGATGCGGGGGTGGTACTCCAAGACGTTGCGGCGCACCCACTTGATCGCCCGGGTCTCTTCGCCACGCTGAATCCAGGCGAAGTGATGCGATGGGCGATCGCCGACGTCGTAGAGCCCGGCCCAGGCGGGATCGGTGTCGAGTGGCTCGAAGCTGACCTGGTTGAAGATGAGATCGGGGCCGAAGTACATCGGTGACCAGCCGACGGGCGGGAACGGGACCGCGCCGCGACGTTCCACCCGGATCTGGCGCCAGGAGCGGTCGCGCGGGGCGTAACAGTCGACCGGATAGGCTGTGCCGTCGAGGCGCAACTCGCCGGTCATATGCATGAACTGCTCGGTGCCGCCCGGCTCGCGCGCCGCGTCGAGGTGGTCCTCCTCGCCCGGCATGACATGTCCGCGGGCCAGCAGTGGCGTGACCGCCTCGGCGAGGACGTCGATGGCGGTGCCCCCGTCACTGCTGCGGTAAGTGATCCGTGCGGTACGGCCCGGCTCCAGGAAGTCGATGGTCAGCCCGTTGTCGGTCGTGATCGTGTTGCCCTCGACTCGCGGCCACGGCATCGTGACCTCGTAATCGAAGAAAGCCATGTCGGTGTACTCGACGTTGTCGGTGCCCTGGAAGATGCAGACCCCGCCTTGCGACAGAGGGAACGCCGGCTGGTAGCGCACGTAGAGGAACGCGCCGATCGCCGCTTCGGGAATGCAGAAGCCGAAGTAGTGGGTGTGGACCAGATGCGGATCCCACTGCTCGCCATCCGCCGGCAGCGGCAGCAGCAGGTCGGTTTCGGCGGGATGTGTGGCAAATGCCATGCTCGCTCCTAGGCGTTGACGGGGCTTGGGACGGAAGTCCTCGATGACGGCGCCGAGATCGCTTTGAGCTTCTGCCACAACGTCTCCGACTCCGGGTGCGGCAGGTCGCCGCGACCGACAACGGACAGGCCGATGATCCATACCGAGAACAGCGCCAGCCCGAGCGTGACGAAGGACGCCAGGTAAGTCCATACGTAGGACACGTCAGGCTGGTTGAGCGCCGCCCACATCGGCCACGCTGTGGCGCCGTTGGCAATGCCGTCGGCCATCGGGACGCAGGGTATGACCGCGAGCAGCTTCCACGTCGTGTTCAGATGCGGCCGGATGTGGAAGATCAACGCGCCGGCCACCATTGGCATCACCGGATTGACGAATCCCCACCACAGCGGAAATCCCCAGAGGTTGAACGGCTGATGGCCGTAATACAGGTAGGTTCCCGCGAGGATGCCGGGGCTTTCCAGGAAGATATCGACGAGAAAGTCGGATGCCCACAGCAAAAACAGGTCACGCATCGTGACACCGCGTTTGAACAGCTTGTAAGCCAGATAGCCCAGACCCCCGACGTACCAGGGGTAGACGAAGCAGATATAAAGCGGCATCGTGCGATCGAGGATCGTGAACGTGCCCAGCGCACCCTGCTCCTTCAAGAACACCAAGCCGAGCACGTCGACCACCGGCTCGAAGCTGGCCGCCAGCGCCCCGCCGAGGATGCAGTACAACAGCAGCGGTCCCTGCCCTTTGAAGAGCTTGCGCAACGCCAGAGCCAACGCGATACCCAGCGGGATGAAGATGAAGATGTTGAAGATCGTTTCCGCCGTCTTGGGCATCACCGCATCGACCGGAGGCTGCGGAATTGTTGCCAAGATCGTCGTCACCATTGCCGCTCCCTAACTCGTGAGCCAATTCAGCACAGATGGGCCTAAGCTAGCACTCAAATGAATATACTTTCAAGGATGAATCATGATTCATTGGGTAATAATCCCGGTGTGAAGCCTGAAACCGAAGGCAAGGCCACGACGCGAGCCGACCGTGCGCGGCTGCGTACCCGCCGCCTGCTGCTCGATGCCGGTCGAACGCTGATCGCGGCCAAAGGCGTGGCCGGCCTGCGCATCCAGGACATCACCGAAGAGGCCGACGTGGCGCTGGGTTCGTTCTACAACTACTTTCAGTCCAAGGAGGAACTCCTCGAGGCGGTGATCACCGAAAGTCTCTCCGATCTGACGTCGGCGATCATCACCAATGTGGAGGATGACACCGACCCCGCCGAGGTCGTCGCACTGGCTAATCTTCGAGTCATCCGGCTCGCCTACGATGAGCCCGACTTCGCCCGGCTGATCGTCAACATCGGCCACTCTGAAGCGCTCTTCGGTGACGCCGTGCAACCCTACGCCCGCATTGCCGTCGAGCGCGGAATCCAAAGCGGCCGTTTTATTGTCGCGGATATCGAGGTTTTGCTTACCGCGGTCATCGGCGGCGCCTTCGCGCTGATCCGGGAAATCCTCGGCGGTCGCCACGGTACCCACGCGCACGAGGCTTTCGCTCGCCACGTGCTGGCGTCACTCGGGCTGCCGGCGCCAGAGGCTGAAACCATCGTTCGCGCGGCCGTGGGTCGAGAGCGAGGGGGCGCTCGGGACTCGCTGCCGAGCTAGTCGGTGGACAACGCGTCTATTGGCTGGAGGTGGCGGACCCGTAGATCAGCCGCCACCCGACCTCCGAGATCGAGCGCGCGAATGCTTTATCGGCCGACGCGGGGGCGGTGGCGATGTGCTGTGCGGTGAGCCGCTCGAACCCGTAGACGATGAATTCGGCGACCGTCTGGGCATCGAGGTCGTCGGGCACCGAGCCATCCCGTTGGCCGTTGCTGATCCGTTCCTTCATGACGGTGACGACGGCCTTCATCCGGTCGTCCCAGATTGCGGCGAGTTCGGGATGGTACGCGGCGGCTTCGAAATACGCCCGCAACAGCGGTGCGTGCTCGCGCCAGACCCGCACGGTGTTCCAGTGTGCGGCGACCATGGATTCCCTGCCGCCGCTGCCCGCGGCCCAGGCGCGGGCAGTGTCGAACAGGTCGGCCGTCGCGTCGGCGACGACCCTGCGCAGCAGATCGGTTTTATCGGCGAAGTTCTTGTAGAACGCCGACCTGGCGACACCGGCCTCCTCGCAGATGCGTTGGATGCCCAGGCCGGTCACGCTCTCCCCGGCCGAAAGGCATCGCACCGTCGCATCGATGACGTCCCGAGTAACGCCGTTGCGGCGAGTCCGGCCGCTGGAAACCTTGCGCGTTGACACTTGGCAAGTTTAGCTTCTTCCAGAAGTTAATGGACACTATGTCTCTTTATTGATAGCTTGATGCCATGTTTCCCACCGCCGCAAACAATCCGCTTGCCACCACTGAGCAGCGTGACGGCGAGGCACTTGCCATGCACGCCTTGGCATCTCCGGTCGTCGCCCAGGCGCGTGAGTTGGTCGCCATGCGGTGGAAAACCCTTGCCGGGCGCGGCGCCCCGCAAGAGGCATGGGGGCCGCGGTTCGACGAGCTGATCGAGGAGTTCGCCTTCAACTACTGCCTGAAGGCCGTGGTGGGCGACCCCAACCACCCGATCGTCCTGGGGATGCACTACTGCCCGCCACACCGATGGTTCGGCGTCGACGTGCCGGGCTCGAGGGGCTCCGGAGGCGACGGGCCGGATCAGCATTACGTGCTGACCCCGGTCACCTATGGCGCGCACTATGAGATCGAGGGCCAACGGTTCGATCCGGTTCCGGCGAATATCCCGCTCACGATTCTGGGCAACCCGTCGCTCACGATGACCTTGGGAAGCTTGGATCTCTTGCAGATCAATGTCGCCGAGGACGGTCGCTACCGGCTCACGGTCGGCCCCGAAGCCGCCAACGGCGATCCGAACCATGTGCAGGTGCCGCCCGGTGCCTTGTATCTGTTCAACCGGGAATGCCGTTCTGACTGGCGGCAAGTGCCCAGCAGCTGGACCGTCCGCCGCATCGATCCGCCGACCGCCGGGCCCTGGACCGAGGACCAGGTGGCCAACCGGGCCGCGGCCACGATGATCGAGGACGTGCCGGCGATGCACTGGTTCATCAGCGTGTTCGCCGGGATGGAACCCAACTCCGTGTCACCGTTGTTCGGTACGGGCTGGGTAGGAGGACTGGTGTCGCAGATGATCATGTTCGCCCGGCTGCAGGTCGACGAGTCCCATGCGTTCGTATTCACCATCGGGGATGGTGACGCCCCGTACCGCAATATCGTGTTGCATGACTACTGGTTTCGCACCATCGACTACTGGAAGCGTCAGAGCTGCCTGAACAACGGCCAGTCGACGCCGAATCCGGATGGCAGCATCACCTACGTCGTGTCTCACGAAGATCCCGGCGTGGCGAATTGGCTGGATCCCTGCGGCTTTGAGCATCTGCTGGTCGTCAACCGCTGGCAGGGTATGCGCGGTGGGGTCGAGCCCACCGCCGAGGGTCGCCTGGTGCCCATATCCGAACTTGAATCCGCACTGCCCATTGACGTTCCGCGCGTCACTGAAGAACAACGGGCCCAACAACTTCGGGAACGCCTAGAGACGTTCCAACTGCGATTCGCCACCGAGGGAGCATCATGACCGAACGTACCGCGCTGTGGGAGCCGCCGCCCCGTCCCGAATGGGTCCAGCGGATCAACGAAGAGGGCGCGCACATGAATATCAGCGCGGTGGTCCCGTTGGACCCGGAGTCGCTGATTTCGGCAGCCCAGCGCAGCACCGGGTTGTCCGATTTCGGCGACGATGCCTGGCGTGAGCCATTCGAAATCCTCTGTAAGGCAATGGAGGAGGAGGCCGATCTCAACCTGATGGGCCGGCTCCGGACCCGATCCGAAATTCTGCAACTACTGGAGGGGCGGCTACAGATCGAGGATTGGTACACCCGCCACCCCGAGATCGACGACGAGGTCGTCAGCGCACCCATCTTCGTGATCGGGCAAGGCCGTTCGGGAACCACGATGCTGGCCAACATCCTGGACGCCCACCCCGACAATTGCGCGCCCAAACACTGGGAGATCATCTTTCCCTGTCCGCCGCCGGAGGCGGCCACCTACGAGACCGATCCCCGGATCGAGCTCGGGCATCAATTGATCGACCAATGGAACCGCGTGACGCCCACGATGGTTTCCCTGCATGAATTCGGCGGCAGGCTACCGATGGAGTGTTGTCAGATCCTCGGATTCGGCTTCCGCTCCTCGACCTGGTTCGACAGCCTCGGCCAAGTCCCCAGCTACCAGTTGTGGCTGGCCGGTCAAGACGTCCGCATCGCCCTGGGGTATCACAAGCGCGTCCTGAAACTGCTGCAGTGGCGCAACCCGCGGACACACTGGATCCTGAAGGATCCCATGCATCTCGACCGCATGCCCGAGATGCTCGAGGTCTACCCGGATGCGCGGTTCGTGTGGCCGCACCGCGACCCGACCAGGGCGCTGGCGTCGGCCGTCAGCCTGCTGGGAACCGTCCAATGGGGGCGAACCGACCATCCATTCCAATTCGGAGCCTTCGACTACGTCACCAATCCCGACCTGTCCGCCGGCCGCTTCAACGCCGTCATCGACCAGATCGAAGCGGGGGCGATCCCCAAAGACAGGCTCTATCACACGTTCTACGCCGATCTGGTCGACGATCCGATCGCCGCGATCGCCGCCATGTATGGCGCGTTCGGCCTCGAATTGACCGATGCCGGCCGCGCCGGGATGCAAGACTATGTCGACGCTCACCCCAGGGGCGCGCGGCCGGCGCACAAGGTCAACCTGGGCAGCGACGAGATGAACTCCCGCGACCGGATCGCCTTCGCCCGCTATCAGGAGTACTTCGCGATTCCGTTCGAGTAGGCGGCGGTGCCGTCACCGCCTCTTGTGGTCGCGAATCGCCGTCTGCGCGGCGAGCTTGCCGGGCAGCGCGCACACCCCGCCGACGGGATGGGTGCCGGCCCCGCTGAGGTAGAGGCCCTTGACCGGCGTGCGATAGCCGCCCAGCCCGGCTGCGGGCTTCAGCGGCCCGAATCGCGTAATCAGCGGGTCGACGTGATAGACGTTGCCCGCCGGGGCGTTGAACCTCGCCTCCAGGTCAGGACCACCCAGCACGGCCCGGTCGATCTCGAGCCTGTCGAGTCCCTCGTAATACTGTGCGGAGTCCCGCAATACGGCGTCGCCGACCTTGTCGCGCACGTCCTCCCACGGCTCTTCGGGCGTCACCGGGATGACACCCGACCACAGCCACAGGTTGTCGCGGCCCTCGGGGGCCTGCGTGGGATCGACCGCAGACGGGATGATGGCGCAGCTCACCGGCACCGGGTCGGGCCACTGGCCGCGAACCACGGCGTTCCAGGCGTCGTCCTGTTCTTTCAGGGTGTGCCACGCGATGAGGTACTTGCGCAGGTCCAGGCCGTCGCCGCGCCAATCCTCGTGCTTCTTCATCGTGACGTGGCCCTCGAGGGCCACGTTGATCTTGAGCGACGTGGCGTGCGTCTTGCGAATCGGAATGTCTCTGGCGCGCACCGACAATTTGGTGTCCAGCGTGCCCGCGGGCAACAGTTCATTGAGCGTGACGACGGGGTTGCAGGTGGTCAGAACCCCGTTGCGCGCCGAGACGAATTGCCCGGATTCCAGCTGTACGCCGGTCACCCGGTCGTTGGACACGGCGAGTTGCTGCACCCTGCTGTTGGTGTGCACCGTGCCGCCCAGTGCGGTGAGGCAGCGATGCAACGCGGCGGGCAAGGCTCCGGTGCCGCCGACCGGCATCGCGTTCTCAACCTTTTGCACGACACCGAGATAGATCATCGCCCACGCGGTCGCGTCAAGGCGCATCTGCGAAAAGGCGGCCATGGCCGCCAATGCACCCTTGGGGAGCTCCGTTTCGAAGGTCTCGTCAAGGAATTCGGTGTGCGACGCGGTGATCATGTTCCACAAGCCCGACACCTGCTTGATGTGACGGGCGGCGCCGAGCAGCGAGCGGCCCATCTCGCGGTTGAACGGCCGCGTCGGATGCGACTTCATGTAGGCGACGACAACGTCCATGATCGGGTCCAGCGCATTGGACATGTCCAGCCAGGCGCGCGCGTCCTTGGGCGAAAAGCGGCGCAGTTCGTCGGCGGTGCGACTGGCGTCCTTCCAGATGGCCAGCGAGCTTCCGTCCGGGGCCAACTGGATGTGCGCCGGGTCCACGGAGATTCGCTGCAAGCCGTACTTGTGCAATTCGAGATCTTCGGCCACCCCGGAGAGCTGAAAAATCCCGGTCAACTGGATCGCGCCCTCATTGAAGTAGTGGCCCGGCGCCTTGGAAAGGGTGGCGTTGGTCGAGGTCATGCCGCCCACGGTGGGCGACGCCTCCAGGACTGCCACGCGGTGCCCGGCGCGGGCGAGATAACACGCGGCGGTCAGTCCATTGTGTCCAGCTCCGATGATCACGTAGTCGGCTTCGGCAGGCAGGGTCGTTTCCGTCATATCTGCGATCCTCATCGAACTCGATTACAAAATCAAGATTGAGATAGGAATCGGATGCGATACTGCTGTCGTGACCGTGTCTCCTGCCCCGATGGGACGCCGCGATCGGCGTAAGGCCGAAGCCCGGCAACGGCTCTTGGCCGCGGCCCACCAGCTGATCGCCAAGAACGGAGTGTCAGACCTTCGAATTGGCGATGTCACCGATCACGCCGACCTCGGCTTCGGCACCTTCTACACGTATTTCGAGTCCAAGGACGCGCTCATCCAGGCGGTGGTGGCCGACGTGCTTGCCGGACTTGCGGCAAGGATCGGCGCGGATGCCCTCGAATTCACCGATCCCGCCGAGGCGGCGTCGGCGTCTTACCGGCGTTTCCTGCGATTCAGCCGGGACGAGCCCGAATTGGCCGGGGTTCTCGTCGAGCTCGATCGCGTCAATGCGATTTTCGAGGACGCGGTGACACCCTGGGCGATGGAGACCCTGTCCCGCGGCCGCAAATCCGGTCGATTCGCGATCGACGATCTGAACCTGGCCCTGACCTCGATCGTGGGCGCCGCGTTGGCCGCGATTCGCGCGATCCTGGCCGGGCGGCTCCCGCCGGGGCCGAGGACAGAGTCGCGGGGCGCGGAGATGATGTTGCGCGGCTTCGGCGTCGACCACGCCGCTGCGAAAGAGATCGCTCGCCGCAGACTACCGTAGCTGCACCCGTACCGATCCCGCACCGCCGTCGACGGTCACTCGGTCTCCCGTGCGCAGTTTTCGGCTGCCGTCCACAGTATTGATGACACAAGGGATTCCGAGCTCACGCGCGACGATGGCTCCGTGGGATAATGACCCACCGATGTCGATGACGACCGCCGCGGCCACCGAGAGCAGTGGGGCCCATGACGGGTCGGTGATGCGGCACACCAGAACGTCGCCCGGTTCGATATCATCGGCCTGGTCGCTGTCGGCGTCGTGGATGACCCGCACCGTGCCCTCGACAATTCCGGGGCTGACACCCATGCCGGAGACGACGTCGACGCGTTCGCACGGTTCGTCGTCACCGTCCAGAGGTCGAGGTGTGGGGTTACCCTGCCAGGTGGGCGGCAGATCCAAGCCGCGGTAACGGGTATAAAGAGCGCGGCGCTCGGCGATGACGTCACCGCGGTCGGCACGTGGATCGGTGATCAGCTCATCGAGGGTCAGGAAGAACACGTCCTCGGCATTGTCGAGAACACCATCGGCGACCAGCGATGCGCCGATCGCCCGGGCGCCGGCGCGCATCCCGTCCATGGCCAACAGGAATCCGGCTTTGCCGACTTCGCGTCCGAGCACGAACCGTCGCGTCAGCGCGAGCGTCGGCGCCACCAGCGGGCGGCGCGACCACGGGAGGCGTGCTCGCAGTTCCCGTTCGGCGGATTTTCTCGACGTGCGCGTCGACGCCGCGTTGGCGAGGGGATCGGCTCCAGACTTGCGGTACGACTGGGCTAACGCCCGGATCGGGGTGAGGTCTTCGCGCCAGGAGCGGCTCGACACGTCGCCCTCGCCGCGGCCGTGGTAGCCGTGCCGGCGCACGAACTCCTTCTCGGTGAGGCGCCCGCTCGCCAGCTCGCGCACGTCGGCGACCACGGCCGACTCCTCCATGCCGCCGTACCCGCTCACCAAAGTCCTTTCCTCGCTGTCCATTCCGGCGGCGGTGCACAGCTTGGCGAGTTGGTCGTAGAAGGCCTGGGCCAGGAGCGTGACGATGCAGTGCGCGCGCATCACCGGGACGTAGCGTTGGCTGCCCTGGGAGAGCACGGCCAGGCCCTCGCTCACCCCGACGGGGGGACGATCGCAGATGTTCTCGGTCCACCAGGTGTAGTTGTCGGCTCGATAAGCGGCGACCTGGCGCGGGGTCTGGATCACGTTCCACGGCATCTTCGCCGCGACCACCGGATACCGTTGTGGCGCGGGGCGATTGCGCTCTTGCGACATCTTGGCCCCGAAGAATTGGATCTCCACCGCATCGCCCGAGGTGCCGGGCATCCGATCGCCGAAGGCGCGAAACGTGTTGACGTTCGCGGCGTATCGCCCATAGAAGATGCAGCCGAACCGTCTGTTGACATCGGACACGTCGGGCGGGCGGGGCCACGCGCCGAGGGAAACGACGACCTCGGAAAGCACCCGTTCGGTCAGGCCGCCCCAGATGCTCCAGCCCAGCGGCGTGTGCACGCCGGGGGCCGCCTCGGCGACGTTGCCCGTCGAAAAGAAGGTGCCAGGGGAGCTGACCATGTGCAGAAGGTTGGGCTGCTCGACGATCGGTGCGGTTTGGCTACTCATCGCGGCCAATGTACGACATTGGAACGCGGAACGGCAATTGTTCCATGTGCTATGTTCCAGGGATGAGCGCCGGCGTCGATGCGGATGTTGTCGTCCTGCGCGCGGACGCGACGGCCGCCGAGCGTGCGCGACCATCCGGAAAGGTCTGGCTTTGGGCCGCTTTGGGCCTTGCGCTGGTGGGGCTCGCGGTGACCTGCTGGACCAGGTGGTTGCTGTCCCCGCAGGCCACGCCCGTCGACCCCGGGCCCGATCCGTACGCGTTCGGCTGGGTCATTCGGCTGACCGAGGTGATCAGCCTTTCGGTGTTCGCAGGACTGCTCTGGTGCACACTGCTGCGGCCGGCGTACCGTCGGCGGACCGTCACCCTGGACGGAAAGCTGTTTCTCGGCGGACTGTTCGCGTCGGTTCTCGACGTTCTGTGCCAGATGTTCAACCCCACGTGGGCGATGAACGCTCATTCGCTCAACCTGGGCACCTGGGCCGGGCAGTTCCCGGGGTTCGCGGCGCCGCAGGCCGATCGATGGGCGTGGAGTCTGGGCTGGTGCATGCCGGCCTACATCTGGCTGGGAGTGGGCGCCGCCATCGTGGGATGCGCCTACCTGGACTGGTTGCGCGGGCAGTTCCGGCGACTGCCCTCGGTCGTGCTGTACGCCGTCGTGCTACTGACTTTCATGGTGGTCTTCGGATGCCTGGCGACCGTATGGAACCGAACCGGTGTCTACACCTACGTGTCTTCACCGAACGCTTTGACCCTGTGGGCCGGCACCACCCATCGGTTACCGCTGACTGAGTTGCTGTTCATTTCGTCCTATTGCTTGATGTTCACCTGGCTGCGCGACGGACGCGATGCGAACGGTCGTTGCGCGGTGGACCGCGACGTCGACGCGTTGACCGTGGGGGCCGGGGCCAAGACGCTGTTGTCCACCCTGGCGGTGTGCGGATGGGCGGGTTTCACCACCTTGGCGGCCTACCAGATACCCAACGACTGGGTGGGGATGACCGGCGGCGTGAACAGCATCCCGGTGCTGCCGTCGTATCAGCAGGGCAGCATTTACTGTGGTCAGCCCGGAAAGCCGCTGTGCCCCAACCAGTATTTGAATCAGCTCAAACATGCCCAGGGCAGCGCCGCGACCGGAGGCGGTTAGATGGTCGCCATGCTCACCGACAATGGGGAACCCGCACTGCTGGATCGGGTGATCGTTGCCGCCCGCCGCTGCTTCGCCCGTTATGGCGTGGACCGGACCACGATGCAGGACATCGCCAAGGAATCGGGTATCGGGCGCACGGGCGTCTACCGGCTCGGCCTGACCCGTCGCGAGATCACCGAAGCCGCCATCGTCACCAGGCTGCGCGAACTGGGGGAGGGCATCAGGCCGATCGCCGACCGCGACGCCCCCTTCGACGAGCTGTTGCTGGAGACCTCGATCGCCACGGTGGACGCCGCGCGCTCCGATGCGGAATTGGGCCACCTGCTGGACACCACCACGACCGTTTCCCTGCACCGATTGATCACCGGCCATGAATCCTCCATGCAGGGCATCGTTTTAGACGTGCTCGGCCCGATGTTGCGGCGGGCCCGCGTGCGCGGCGAGATCCGGCCTGAGGTCAGCGACGACCGGGTAGTCGAGTGGCTGCGTGGGGTCTATTTGATGTTGATCCTGCGCGAGGACCTTGACGCCAAGGCCGAGAGGGCGCTCGTCACCGACTTCGTACTGCCCTCACTGGTGGTCAGCACAAAATCCGAGAGAAAGAGAGCGAAGAGATGACAGCCAACGCCGAGAACGGACTCGCGGATCACGGACCGGTCTTCATCGTCGGTGCCGGACCGTCCGGCCTCACCGCAGCGTACCGGCTTCGGGCCCAAGGCATTCCGGCTGTCATTTTCGAGAAACGCGACCGCACCGGCGGCATGATCCACACCCACCGCGAACAGGGGTACCTCATGGAGGAAGGCGCCACCATTTTGCCGAGCGCCTACGAGCCGGTGGTCAAGCTCGCCCATGAGATCGGTAGCGGTCCAGACCTGATTCCGGCCGGGTCGATCATCGGCTTCGCGCGCGACAACACCATCCACAACCTGCGCTCGGACCATCTGTTTCTCGACGTCCTCAAGACGCCGCTGGTGTCGCTGAAGTCCAAGGCGCTGATGGCCCGATTCGGGGTCGACGCGACCCGCGCCAGCAAGCTCCTGAACTACGAAGACCTCTCTCGCGCTTCAGCATTCGACACGATGACGCCGCGCGAATACTGCTCATTGCATCTCGGGCTGTCCGGGGAGGTTTACGACTACGTCATCAATTCGACGGTGCGCGGCGTGCTGGGTGTGCGCGGCGACGCCATCTCCAACCTCGAGCTGTTCTTCATGCTCTACAACATCCTCGGCAGCAAGCTCTATGCCTTCCGCGAGGGATATTCGACCTACGTCGACCGTCTGTCCGAGGGCATGGACATCCGGTTGGGCGCCACGGTACAGGAGATCCGGGAGGACGCCGACGGGGTGAGGGTCACCTGGACGGGCGCGGACGGCGTCACCCACACCGAATCCGGTGCGGGCGCGGTGATCACCGCCCGTGGCGATACCATCCCCGATCTGGCACCCGGCCATTTCGCTGCGGCCTCGGAGGCCTTCCTGCGCAGCCTGCGGTACACCAAGTGCGTCGTGATGAACACCGGCGTCACCCGTAAGCCCAAGGGCATCGCGGCTTCCGTGATCAACATTCCGGAACCCGTTGATCCCGACTTGATGGGCTTCACCTGCGAGCACAACAAGGCGCCGGGCCGCGCACCGGAGGGCCACGGTCTGCTCGACATCCTGACGATGACCGAATTCGCCGAACAGATCATCGACGAGGATGACGACACCATCCGCACCCAAATCCTGCGTCGGATGGAGAAAGTGATCCCCGGCCTGAGCGACACGGTGGACTACACGCGAATCGCCCGGTGGAACGAGGTGATCGTCTACAGCAGACCGGGGCTATACAAGGAGCTCGGGCAGTTCCAGGCCCGGCAGGCGGCTATCAGCTCGCGTATCCAGCTGGCCGGGGTGTTCCGTTCGTCATCGAACATGTGCACCGCTACGGTGTCGGGCGAGCGTGCCGCGGCGGAGCTGGTGAGCCAGCTGCGTGCACCTCGCCGGCGCTTCGTCGCGGTTTAGCCGGGTTGGCCTCTGACAGTGGAGTGTTACGAAAGCCGGAATCGCTGACACGAATCAGTGCCGCAGTGAATCAGTCTTATCGGGCGCCAAGGTTTCCACGATGCCGGAAAATGCGTCGGTCGCATCTTGCATGGTCAACGGTGGTACGTAGGGGGTGTGCAGGAGCATCAGATCGACGTGCCCGTGGTACTCCTGAAGCTTGTGCCTGGCCTCTTCGGGGGTGCCCGTGATGGAAAGTTTGTCGACCAAGCGATCGCTGGTATGCGCGAAAGCTTCTGGCCCCTCAACTTTGAACCTGGCGCGTAAGTCTTCGACTTCGTCGAGCAATCCGTAGCCGGCTAACAGCGCATTGGTGATTGGGTGCACCGCATAGAACCCGACTTGCCTGCGGGCGCGCGCGAACGCTAATCGGCGATCGGTCGATATCGAGCAGACCATTTCGACGCAGATCTCCACGTCGGCCTTGGTCCGCCCAGCTTTGGCAGCACCTTTCTCCAGATTCGTCCGTACGAAGGAGTCGAGTAGCTCCGGGGTGTAGAAGTATCCGATCCAGCCGTCGGCGCGGCTACCGCACAACCGGATCATCTGCGGCCCCATGGCCGCGAGGTACACCGGAACTTGCGGTCGGATCAGTTCCCTTTCCCCCCAGGGGTTTACCGGTGGGGGGGAAAACCGAAAATGCTCACCCTCGAACCTTCGCCCGTGTCCCGTGGCCAGGTAGTCCCAGGATCGACGCAGTACATCGATGTACTCTCGCATCCGAGCGATTGGCGCATCCCCGTTGCTGTTGTGGAAGGCGCGCAGCGCCTCGGGAGCACCCGTGCCGATACCAAGCGTCATTCGCCCTCGAGACATGTCGTCAAGGTCCAGCGCCGAGTTGGCAAGGTCGAAGGGACTGCGGGCGAAGGCGCCGATGATGCCGGTGCCCACGCGTGAGCGTTCGGTGGCCATCGCCGCAGCGGCCGCAACCAGGAGAGGGTTACGAAGAACCTCGTACGACCACTGCGCATCGAAACCCGCGGTATCGGCCATGGCGGCGAGGTGTGCAACGTCGGCCATCGACCCCACTCGACTAGGAAGTGTCACCCCAAGTTTCAACTTTCACCGGCCTTCCCGCGCACATCATTGGCGTTTAACGATCGTTATCGTATCCTGAGCGCACCGGCTCACGGTCGGTAACGCTCGGCGAGTGCGGCCCGCCACGCGCGTGCGTCGGCCAGAAAGTCGTACCCCTCCCAGTCCAGGGTCCAACGGAATGCCAGGCCGAGACATTGCGAGACGAATTGCTGGGCCTCGTGATCGATGTCGAGATCTTGGCGGATCGTTTTGTCGCGCTTGCCTACCCGCAGTGACTGCTTCATGTTGGCCTCGTAGTCGGCGAACCATTCCCGAAAAGCAGCGCGCAGCGCCAGGCGTTGTGCGCCGGTCTCGAAGGCCAGCACGAAGAAGGCCCGCGCCACCATCTCGTCGCTTTCGACGAACGCAATGAACTGGTCAACTTGCAACAAGATCTGCCCGAGTCCGGTGCGATCCGGGTCGACCGGGGGTGTAACCCTTTGGCGCAGTTCAATATCGAAGAGAACCTGAAGAAGTCCTTCTTTGGAGCCGTACCGGCGGCGAACCATCGCCCGGCTGTAGCCGGCTCGTTCACCGATCTGCGCCGCAGTCGTGCGGTCATATCCTTGCTCGGCGAACAACTCGACGGCGGCCGGGAGAAGCCGCCGAGTCGATTCGGCGACCCGTTCGCGCTGCGTGCGCGCCGGACGTCGCGAATCCGCAACCCGCTGCTTTGACGATGCGTCGACAGTCATCCCGCGGATTCTACAAATTTATGTGCGTGAGCGCACATAAAAGTGCTACCGTCGGGGCCGCTGCATGTTATGTGCGTAACCGCACGCAACACGCGGTGCGGCCGACGAAGGAGATCCTGTGCTATGACCCGCGCCGATGCGTCTGCGCCAGAAACGGCCCCAGAAGCGGCAGTGGCCTCGCGCGCACCGTTTGAATCCGATCTTTTCTGCACGCTGGATGACGAGCCGAGGCTGATCGCATCCCGATGCGAATCATGCTCCGAAATAACCTTTCCCGAACAGTCGTCCTGCCCGCGGTGCGCGTCGCAGTCGGTCGCGCGTGAACCGGTGGGGCCGCACGGTGTCTTGTGGACCTGGACAGTGCAGACGTTCGCCCCAAAGCCGCCGTTCCTGGCCACCGACTCGTTCGAACCGTTCGGGGTCGGGTATGTCGAACTGCCCGGCCAACTCCGGGTGGAGGCACGGCTCACCGAGTCCGACCCCGCCCGGTTGCGGATCGGACTGCCGATGAAGCTCACATTCGTCGAGTTGCCCGGCCACCCCGATCGCACCACCTTCGCGTTCGAGCCGGCGGAGGGACAGCCGTGACTTGCGACGTAGCCATCGTCGGTGTCGGAAAGACATCCTTTGGCCGACACGAGGATTCGACGGGTCTGCGCCTGGGCGTCGAGGCCGCCCGCGCGGCGCTTCAAGACGCGGGCCTGCAGTGGGCCGATGTCCAGGTCGCCGTCGGCGGGTCAATGTCGGCCGGCAACGCCGACGCGTCTGTTTCCGCCTTGGGGCTCACCGGGCTTCCGTTCATCAACGTCTTCAACGGATGTGCGACCGGCGGAAGCGCGCTGACTACCGCAAGCGCGATGATCACATCGGGGGAAGCCGATGTGGCCCTGGCGGTGGGCTTCGACAAACACCCACGCGGTGCCTTCGACCTCGACCCGCAAGATTGGGGTCTGGGGGAGTGGTACGGGCACAACGGCCTCATGGTCGCCCCGCAGTACTTCGCCATGAAGATTCGGCGTTACATGCACGACCACGGCATCACGGACCGGTCGCTCGCGCTGGTCGCCGCGAAGGCGTTCCGCAACGGGTCGCTGACCCCGACGGCCTGGCGGCGCACCGCGCTCTCGGCCGACGACGTGGCGGCAGCACCGGTGGTCTGCCCGCCGCTGACCCAGTTCATGTTCTGCGCGCCCGGCGCCGGAGCGGCCGCGGTGGTGCTCGCGTCTCGCGAGCGGGCGAAAACAATTACCAAACTACCGATTTGGCTGCGCTCAGTGGCGCAGCGGACCCGTCAATTCGGCGCATTCACGGTGTTCAGTCCCTCCCTTCCCATCCAGTCCGGCGTCGAAACGACGACCGACGCCGCCCGCGCGGCATTCGCACAGGCCGGTATCGGTCCCGGAGATGTACAGGTCGTGCAGATTCAAGACACTGAATCCGGCGCGGAGATCATCCATCTTGCCGAGGCCGGACTGTGCGAGCACGGAGAACAGGAGCGCCTGCTGCACGACGGCGAGACCGACATCGGCGGCCGGCTTCCGGTCAACACCGACGGCGGCTGCATCGCCAACGGCGAACCGGTCGGAGCATCGGGTCTGCGACAGATCCATGAAATCACCCTGCAACTGCGCGGCGATGCGGGACCGCGTCAGGTTCCGGGTAACCCCGCCGTCGGATTCACCCACGTCTACGGTGCGCCCGGGGTGAGTGCATGCGCGGTATTAAGCCGTTGAACAGGCAACTGATCATTCGTTAGGGAGGCCCCAATGAACCGTCGTGCCCAGCTCATCTGTGTGTGGTCAGGTCCGCTGCTGACCGTGCTGTTCATCATCGGAGCGGTATTGCTCGGGCGATTCATCCCGCCGCTCATCGCTCCCAGCGACTCCGCGCAAATGGTCGCGGCGAAGGTCGCCGACCACGGGACCCGCATTCGCCTTGGTGCGCTGATCACCATCATCAGCATGTCGCTCGTTGCGCCCTGGGGAGTGACGGTCGCCGCGCAAACACGGCGCAAAGAGGGCAATTATCCGATCCTGACCTACGTGCAACTGATGTGCGTGGCGGTCGGAACCACCGTGGTCGTGCTGATGAGCATGTTCTGGGCAATCGTGACATTTCGTCCCGACACCTACTCACCCGAATTCATGCAGTTCGCCAACGACATCGCCTACTTCCTGTTCCTTTTCACCTGGCCGCCGTTCTCGGTGTGGGTGCTCGCGGTCGCGCTCGCGGTATTACTCGATGACAGTGGGGCCCCGGTCTATCCGCGCTGGGTCGCGTACCTGAGCCTGTGGGTCTTCATCCTGTTCATGCCGGCCGGCATGATGGCATTCTTCAAACACGGCGTGTTCGCCTGGAACGGCGTCATGGCGCTCTACATTCCGGTCGGCATCTTCTTCGTCTGGCTGGCGGTCATGACCGTCTACACCATCAAGAACATCAACGCCGGCGCCTACCACGACCCGCGAACCGAGCCAGCCGCCAACCACGGCGGCACTCACCTGGCCGTGAATACGGCGCGCTGAGCCCCGGATCGCTTCGACGCCCAGCACCCGCCTTCGAAAGCCATCCCGGCTGTCTGCGAACGGTCGTTCGGATATTTCACCGAATTCATGGTCGGTACGGCGATAAACCGATGGTCTTATGGCACCATCGGGGCGTACGATCGTTCGCGCCCGCCGTACGGTCGGTGCAATCAACGAACGGTAGGAGACAGCGCATGCCCTCGATCGCCGCCGTCACCGAGATCGGGTCCGCCGTGGCCAGGACGTCGGCCGCCATCGTCTACGAGAAGATCACCCGGCCGCGACCGACCACACTCGACCAGGTGCCACCGTCGCCGTCGGCGCTGACCACCGAATGGCTCACCGCCGCGTTGTGCGCGGGGACGCCGGGTGCCCGGGTGGAAGGATTCACCCTGGGCTCGAAGAACGATGGCACATCCGCCCGCCGAACCCTCGAGGTGACCTACAACGCGGCGGGTGGAGCGGCGGGCCTGCCCACTCACCTGTTCACCAAGTCTTCCCCCACGCTATTGACCCGGCTGGTCACGACCACCGCCAACCTGCTGCCCTCCGAGCACGCGTTTTACAGCGCGATCCGGCGCGAACTCAACATCGAGGCGCCGACCGGTTTCTACGCGGCCTGGGATCCCAGGTCCAACCGTTCGCTGTTCATCATCGACGACGTGACACGGACCCGGGGCGCCAAAACCGATACGATCCTCACCCGTCACTTCAGTAGAGAGCAGGCCGAGGACGCCATCGACCTGCTTGCGACACTGCACGCCGCCTACTGGGACCGGCCCGGCCTGGCGCGCCGCTTCGGCTGGCTGATGGACCCGTACTCATGGCAGCTTCGAATCAACAAGCTGATGATGATGGACCGCAACGCAGTCGTCGGATTCGACCGCTCCGAGCATGTCATGCCGCGTGAGATCTATTTGCGCAAACACGATTTCATCGGAGCGCTGCTTCGCAGCAGACAAATCTCGGCCGACGGTCCGCGCACCATCGTGCATAGCGATGTGCACGCCGGTAACTGGTATCTCACCGGTGACGGACGAGTCGGCCTGTTCGACTGGCAATGCATGCTGCACGGCTTCGGAGCCCAGGACATCGCCTACGCGCTGATCGGCAACCTGACCATCGAACACCGACGCGCATGGGAACGCGACCTCGTGGAGCTCTACCGCGAGCGTCTCCGCGAGCGCGGCGCTACCGACGTGCCCGACTCCGAGACACTCTGGCTGCGCTACCGCCAGATGGTCCCGCACGCAATGTTCATGTGGCTGGGCACTATTGGCGCCAACAAGATGCAGCCGCAGATGCAGAAGCGCGAGATCAGCCTCGCCAACATCGAGCGCTCGGCGCAGGCCTGCGCCGACCTCGACGCTTTCGGCGCGCTCGGCATGTGACCGTCCGACCGGCGGCTATGCGAGCCTTCGGACGATCCCCTGCTCGACCAACCCCCGCCCCACGCCGCCGGTTCCGGTTGTGAGCTCGAGGAACTCGTCGTAGGCACTCATCGTCGGACCGACGCGCTCCCATCCCATCGGGACCCAGAACCCGCCGGTGCGGCGCGTCGCCCGAAGCGTCACGCGCTCACCACCCTCGATGGTGATCTCGGCGGCCGCGAACAGCCCCGAGGCGTCACGGGCGATCTGGGACAGGTCGGTCACCGCGCGGGCCCGGTCGCCGAGCAGGAACCCTTCCGCTCGGGTGGTGCCGTCGGCGTGGGCGAACTTCATCACGGTCAGCAACTCGCCGTCCAGGTCCGCGATGACGCCGATGTACTCGGGAAACATTGCCGACTCGTCGCGGTAGCCCCACGTGCGGTCACGCAAACCAACGCCGTCGACGACGGACTCGGTTCCGCAGACCGTCACGGTTCCGGTGACGATCGCCGCCTGCTGGAAATGCTGCAGCGGTTCGCCGGGGACAAGCTCGGGAATGATCTTGCCGGCCGTGTAGTCCGCCGCGACACCGCGCGGGGCGAGTCGCAGGTCGGCGGAGAGATCTTTGGACCGCACGGTGATCCGGCCATCGAGGTCGAAGTAGATGGATGACGTCTTGTATGAACCCGCCGCGGGATCTTCGGCGACCTCGGCGCTGACGCGGCCAATGGCGATGCTCGCGCGCACCCTGCGCCCCTCCGCGTTCGGCGATGTCGAGGCGTGGACCACACCGTTGATGCCGTTGGTCGCATCCCAGAACGCGAGGTAGGCGTTGTCCTTCCACGGTGGCTTCTCCGGGCCGGGGTCGTCGGTCCGGATGGGGAAGGCCAGCGGCCCCCACTCCGTGGTGAGAGTCTCGGTCATAGTGGCGTCCTTTCTTCACTGCCGGCTGGCTGAGTATCGCCGGTCCCGCGACGAATGCCTGCCCCGGGCGCAGTGTCGACGGTGGGCTCGATCAGACCTGTCGCGGCGCGCTCAGCCGAACGATCCCCGCTGCTTTCGAAAGCAGCATCTTTGTTCGCTTCCCGCGATGGACAATAAGATTATATGCGAACGATAGTTCTTTCGGAGATACGGTATCAGGATTGCTGATGGTGCGACAGAGCATGAACGGTATGTACGAGACTCACGAATGTAGTTAACGTGCGTTAACGGTTTGTAACAGTGATTCCCCACTGTGACCGAGGGGCGCGACTTGCCGAGCGCGTGCCCTCGCGGCCGCAACTTCGGCCGATTCGCCAGCGACGATCTACACTCGGCGCTCATATCGATCGAAGGAGTAAGACGGTGCGCCGGCCCAATGTGCCACCGGTCCTGCACAGCGATCAGCGATGGTTGTTCGAAGTATGGAGTGACCGAGTCGTTAACAACGCGCACCGTTGTTACGGTCGGCGGTTGAGTCGTACCTGACCCCTCAGTACGAGCGTGGCAGGCCGAGTGAATGTTCGGCGACGAAGTTGAGGACCATCTCACGCGAGACGGGTGCGATGAGCAGCAGCCGGGCGAGGAACCAATAGTTGGTGAGGTTGTATTCGCGCGCGACACCGTTGCCGCCGTGGGTCTGGATGGCGTGGTCTAGACAGAACACGCCGGCTTCGGCGGCGGTGAGCTTGGCGATGTTGCTGGCCTCGCCGGCGGCAAGCCCCGCGTCGTAGAGCGCCGCCGCGCGCTGGGTCATCAACGCCGCCGACTCCAATTTGATCTTTCCCTCGGCCAGCGGGTGCGCGATTGCCTGGTGCGCACCGATCGGAGCGTCCCACACCGTGCGGGTGCGCGCGTATGCGGCGGCTTTGTCCAGTGCGTAACGGCCGATGCCGATCGAGACGGCTGCGGAGAGAATTCGTTCCGGATTCAGACCGTCGAACGCTGCCTGCAGCCCGCGGCCCTCCTGTCCGATCAGGCGATCGGCCGGCACCGCGACATTGTCGAAGAACAGCGTGAATTGCTTCTCCGGTTCCTCGAGGGCGGTTTCGATCGGCTGCATGGTCAATCCGGGACTGCGCGGATCCACCATGAGCAGTGTGAGCCGTGCCCTGCCCTTGTGGTCGGTGCCGGTCTTGGTCACGAGCAGAAGCTCATCGCACTCGTCGACCCCGGAGATGTAGTACTTCTGACCGTTGACGACGTATCTGTCCCCCTCTTTGCGCGCGGTCGTGGAGATGTTGTGCGAGTTGGATCCCGCTCCGGGCTCGGTGAGCCCGAACGAGAAACGCATTTGCGCCGAAGCGATTCCGCGCAACCACCGATCTTTCTGCTCCGGCGTGGCATGACGGTTGAGGATGGTGCCGATGATGCCGGGGGAGACCAGCAACCGCAGCAGGGGGCAGCCCGCGGCCGCTGTCTCCTCGAGCACAGCTGTCAACTGCAGCAGCCCTTGTCCCGCACCGCCGTATTCCTCGGGCAGGTGAACACCGAGAAACCCTTGTGTTCCCAACGCATTCCACAGTTCGACCGGGGACCGGCCTTGGTCGTTGACCTTCTTGTAGTAGGTTGGCCCGAATTCGGATGCGATCGCGAACACGGTCTCGCGCAGCATCCGGTCCTCGTCGGAAGGGATGAGGGGTAGCATCGGTGCCGCCTGGGTGCTCGACGAGACTGCGGTCATGTTGGCTTCTCTCTTCCGTAGGTTGCTAGCTGATCTTCACCGGGAGGCTGTGGACGCCGCGTAGGAAATTATCGCGGACATAACCGATTTCACCGATCATTTCGATCGTCGATGTCTCGCGGAGCAATTCTTCGAACAGCAATTTGATCTCCAGCGCGGCGATGTGTCTACCGATGCAGGCGTGTGGTCCCATCCCGAACGAGAGATGGCGGTTGGGATCGCGGGACAGGTCGAACGTACGCGGGTCGTCGATCACCGCAGGGTCGAAATTGGCGCCCGGCAGCAGCATCGCGACCCGATCGCCGGCCGTGATGGGCTGCCCGGCGATCTCGGTGTCCGTCGTCGCCGTCCGACCGATGTGGATGACCGGCGTCGCCCATCGGACGATTTCCTGGATGGCGCTTGCCGGGATGTCGTCGGCGCGTTCGCGCAGCCAGGCCATCTGCTCCGGCTTGCGGATCAGAGCATGTAGCCCGTGCGAGAACGCATTACGGGTGGTGTCGCCCCCTCCGCCGGCGAGTAGCAGCACGAACCCCTGCAGTTCCTCATCATCAAGCGTGTCCTCGTCGCGTGCCTGCACAATCTTCGACATCAAGTCCTCGCCGGGTTGCGTTCGTCGGTGCTCGGCGAGTTCGAGTGCGTACTGCCAGATTCCGGCGACTGCCCCCAGCGCCGCCTCCGGCGAGGGAGCGTAGTCGGGATCGGTCGGCACCGCATACGCGTTCACCCAGGACAAGAACGTCCGCCGATCCTTTTCCGGAACTCCCATCAGCTCACAGATCGCGTTGAGCGGCATCTCCACCGCGATCTCCTCGACGAAGTTGAATGTCCCTTTCGCCAAGGCTTTTTGGACAATCCGCCGACACATCACCCGGAACTCGGCTTCGAAGCGTTTGACGACATTAGGGGTAAACGCCTTGCTCACCACGCGCCGATTGCGCACGTGGTCTTCCCCGTCCAAGCCGATCATGGCGGGTTTGCCACCCAATTCGACCTCGAACGGTGTCCACAACCGCGCGGTGAGGCCGCGCCTGGACGAGAATGCGGCCGGGTCGCGGGAAACCTGTTGGATGTCCTCTTCGCGGGTGAGTACCCAGATCTCGTCGACCATCATCGGGTCGTCCAACCGGTGCCGATAGCAGGGTGCTTGCTCGCGCATGCGGTCCATCGCGTCCAGCGGCAGCCCGTTCTGCGCGGGGTCGCCTTTGGCGTACACCTCGGGACTCAGGACGTCGAAGGTCATGCCGACCGCTCCAGCACGCGGTCCCAACCGATCATGAGTCCGGTGGGGGCACGGAAGGGCAGATTCTCTCTGTCCCAATCGACCTCGCCTGCCAGCCGAAGCCCTTCCAGGCGGCCGACGAGGGCCTCGAGCGCGACCTCGAGCGTCGCCTGTGCCAGGTGGCGGCCCACGCACTTGTGCGGACCTTCGCTGAACGTCAGGTGATTTTTGGGTTCGGTGCGGGTGATGTCGAACCGGTCAGCGTGCGGGCACCACGATTCGTCATGGTTGGCGGCTGCCAGGTACACCACGATCGGCGTGTCGGCTGGAATGGTTCGACCGCCCAGCTGCATCTCGTGGTCGAAGATCCGGTGGGTTGCCTGCGTCGGGCCGCAGTACCGCAGCACCTCGTCGACCGTCTGCGGCACCAACGACAAATCGTTTCGTAGCTGTTGGAGTTGGTCGGGGTGCTGCAGCAACGTCAGGATCGCGGTGCACATCGTGTTGGCCGTGGTCTCGTGGCCGCCGCCGTACAGTCCCCAGGCGTTTGCGATCAGCTCATCCTCTGTCAGGTCACCCGCATCGGCTTCCTCGATGAGCATGCTGAGCAGATCGTCGCCCATGTTCTGGCGACGCTCGACGATCATGTCTGCGAAGTACTCGGTCAACCCACCGATGCTGGCGTTGGCCTGGGCCAGCTGTTCGTCGGTCATGGGCAGGAACTGGATCGCCAGCTTGAAATGCCTGAGCAGGCCGTCGATGTTGTGCTCGTCCTCCGCGGAGACGTCCAGCATCCGGCTGATGATCGACAGCGGCAGCGGCATGGCGAACGCGTCCATGAGGTCGGTCGTGCCCTGATCCGGGAAACGGTCCAGCAGGTCATGGGCGGTGGCGAGCATCTGGTCGCGCATGCCGTTGACCCGTGCGGGGGTGAAGAGCTTGTTGAAGCTCCGGCGAACCCGTTTGTGCTCCTCGCCGCCTTTCATCAACGCGAAGTCACGCAGTCCCCGGCAGTAGGGCTCGTCGGTGACGTCGCGGCCCATTCGGGCGTGCTGGAACTCCACGAACCGCAGGTCTCCGCCGGGTTCGCGCAGCGTGGTCACCGCCTCCGGGTGGCTCATCACGAACCACCAACCGAACATCTCCTCAAAGTGCACTGGATCGGCCTCACGCACTTCGCGGTAGATGGGGTAGGGATCCTCCACCAGCCGCGGGTCGAGCGGGTTGAAGACCACTGGTGCGACGTCGGTTTCGGAGTCCATACCCTGATGGTGGCGCCGCGCGTGCCACGTGTCTTGTGTCCAGCGGGACAATTTGAACACCCCGAATGTGCTCCGCGGTCTCGCTTAGGTCGTGCCGAAGACCTCGGCGAGCATCAACGCAAGCTGCAGCTGAAGCCGGTGTTCGTCGATCGGGTGACCGAGCAGTTGCTCGATGCGCTCAATCCGGTGGCGAATGGTGTTCTTGTGAGTTCCGAGCTCGCGGGCCGCGGCGCTGGCGCTGCCCGAGCGCAAATACGTCAGTGCGGTGGCGCGCAGCGCATCGAGTCCCGGTCCATCGGCGGCCAGCCCGCCCAACTCGTGAGCGATGAGCGCCCGCATCGCCCGCTCATCGTGAGACAACAGCGAGACGACCTCCACGTCGTCATAGCGCGTGCACGCCGGCCGCCGCGGATCGGCCAGCCCGATACGCCGCGCGGCCAGCGCCTCGAGATGGCTCTGGCGAAATCCAATCACGTCGCGACCGCTCCGGCCGATCGCCACACGATCATGCCCCGTTATGGGTAACGCATGTCCGACCTCGTGGGCATCGAGCGCGTCGACCAACCCGATCCACGCATAGATTTCCCTCGATCCGGCCGGCACCGTCAGCGCTAACGATGATCCCAGCGCGCGCGCTGCCGTCTGCGCGACCCGTTCGAGCCTGCCGATCACCTCTTCCTGGGGTGCGGCCGCGTCCGCCCACAGGATCATCGCGATGTGGCAGCGTCGCAGCTCAAAGCCGAGTTGTCTACTGGCCCGGTCGGAGTCGACCTCGCCCCCGGCCACGATGGTCCGTACAGTTTCCGATCGTCGAGCGGATGCCCCCTGCAGCCAGCGCCTGCGCTCCTCGTCGTAGGCCGATGATAATTCGTCGAGGAGAAATTCAAGCCAGAGGTTCAGCCGCTCCCACATCAGGGTGAGCACCCGGTTGCGCAAACCCGGGTCGGCGATGAAGCGTTCGGATTCGTCCATCGTGACGTGCCAGAAGAATGACTGCCCAAGGCGGTAGACCTTCAGCAGCACCGCCACATCGAGCCCGCGCCGCGCCAGCGTCCGCGCGAACGCGACTCCCGCCGACGGAATGTGGGCGGACTCCGATCCGCCGGTGGCAAGAAGCTCGAGAAACGAGTTCAAGCTGTCGGACGCCATTGCCAGCAGATCACTTCGCAGCGCGGGATCACACGCAATCTCGGGTACGCCCGTCGTCGCGGTGTCGACGGCCTGGCCGACGAACTCCGTGAGCCGTTCCGGGTCGGCCGAGGCAACGAACCAGTTGATCCACTCGGCCGGCTCGGTGGGAATCATCGATCCAGTAGGCGCGGTCACCCACGGACGTCGCGCGTTCATATTCGGGCTCCCTTCCTGCTGTCTGACCGTCGGCTGATGGCTTGACTTTGGGTTGTTCCCAAGCGATCGCGTTTTTCGCACGTTTGGTCTCACATCCGATCGCAAGTCTATTCCTCTGCGTCGAACGTGTTCCCGATCCTGTCGTACGGCATTTGGGCGGCGCCTGAAGAACGTACGTTCACAGATCGCGCTGATGACTGTTAAGGTCTGGCGGGAAAAGCGGTTTGGAACGCATAACGCAACGAGACCGCGCTGGCACATCCCGGTGTCCAGATTCAACGTGAACGCTCGATCAGCCGGAGGAGGATCCATGTCGGTGCCCGGGTACCTTCGCGGCCATGGTGCTCGCCGAGCTTGGCGCACACGTCATCCGTGTGCGCCGCCATGGCGAGAAAAGCCCAGTCCCGCTGACGATTCCGCGATCACCGTGCTCACCAGTCGGGGCTAGTGCATTACATATTCGTCATTGTCCATGCGCTCTCAGGAATCGCCGCTGACGCCGGCGGCGGTGAACTGAGCGCACCCGCTGGGTTAGCTCAGCTCCCAGTTCGGCGAGGTGTTGTCGGGGCGGCCGGCGGCGAACGCGATGTCGACGAGGTCGCGGGCGCGTCTGCGCATCGCGCGGTCGCCGATGAGGCCGGCGGCCCATTGGTGCACGATGCCGACCAGCCCGCTGAAGATCATCGCTCCAAGCCGCCGCACGTCGACACCGCCCGCAATGTGGCCTTCATCGGCCGCCTGCTGTAGGCATGCGACGAGCGCGGTGCTGGGTTCGCGCTCCAGCACGCGACCGCTGTCGCGCCACCCCGAGATCAGCGCACGCCAGACCGGAGCTTCTGCGCCGATGATGCGCATGACCTCGTCGACGATCTTGCGGGCACGCTGATGCGGGTTCGCTACCTCAGCGGCGATGACGGGCCAATCGGCTAGTGACTCGTTGGCGAGCGCGGCCCATAGATCGTCGCGGGTTCCGATCAGGTTGAAGATGGTCATCGGAGCCACGCCGGCGCGCGCGGCGACCTCGGGGATGGTGGGGCTCTCGTCGGGCCGTTCGTGAATAAGATCCCGCGCCGCGCTGATAATGCGTTGAGTTCGTACCCGTTTCCCACGCTCCCGCCCGTTCTCGGGAATGGCAAAGTCCGGTTCGCTCATGCCAGTCTCAAAAGCTTTCAAGGTAGGCCTTTGCCGCCGCGCTGGCGTCGGCAAAGCCGAAAAGGCGTGTCTGATTATGCCATTCGCGCTCGAGTTGGCTCTCGAGTGTGGATTCGGTCGATTGACGCAAGAGTCGCTTCATCATCCGGACCGAGACCTTCGGAAGCTGGGCGAAGTGCGCCGCACGGGCCAGTGCGGCGTCGAGCAGCTCGTGCGGCTCGACCACTGCCTCAACGAGCCCGATCTCAAGGGCTTCGTCAGCCTCGATCGGGCGAACTCGGGTAAGCAGATCGAATGCCTTGGGCCAGCCAACGATCCGGGGCAGCAGCCAGCTCACGCCCATCTCAGGAGAAACACCCAGCGGGACGAAGGCGGGAGCGAACTTGGCCGTCTTCGACGCGATCCGGATGTCATGCAACAGCGCAAGAGCCAGGCCGCCGCCGGCGACTCCTCCGTTGATTGCCGCGATGGTCGGCGTGGTGACGTCGAGGATGCGCATGACCCAACGCCCGAACCCGAGGGTATCGGAGCGACGTTGCACCGCGGAGGGCTGTGGCATCCCCCAATCTCCGCCGAGCGCGCCCTGGTAGCCGTGCTCGTGAAAATTGATTCCTCCCTCGGAGTTGAGGCGACCCAGTACATCCCGATCCGCGCCCACGCAATAGGTAGATCCCACGCCGATTGTCACGATCGCCCGGACACTGTCGTCAGCATCGGCGGTCTCGAACGCAAGCAGCAGATCGCGCATCAGGGTGCCCTGCACCGAGTTGCCGTGCTCAGGACGGTTGAGTTGCGCCACCGCGGTTGTGTCGCGACGCTCAACTCGCACGTCGTGGTCGTCGCCAGTGGGTTCTTCTTGCCTTCTCTCGATCGCCATAGTTAGATGGTAACCTAAATTATATGGGAATATAAACTATCGCGTATGTTCACGGTGTTGAGGAGGAATCGGGACGTGGAGTACCACAGTTGATGTCGGTTACGAAACCCGTTGCCCGCGAATCGCGGAAGGTGCTCTCGCTTGGCGAGTTGCTGCGCGTCCGCGCCGTGGGGCTGCCCGATCGGCTCTACCTGACCGTCAGCGGCCGCGGGTACACGTTCGCGGAACTCGACGCCCGCTCGGACACGGTCGCGGCGGCGTTGCACCGCCACGGCGTGCAAGCCGGTGACCGGGTGGCGCTGCTCACCCCCAACCGGCCGGAAGTGGTCGAGCTGTTCTTCGGGCTGGCCAAGCTCGGCGCAATCCAGGTCCCGCTCAACGCGGCCTTGAAGGGCGAATTCCTTCGCTATCAACTCAACCAATCGCAGGCGTCGGTGATCGTCGTCGACACCGACGGTGCCGCCGCGCTCACCCCCGTCGCAGACGAACTGCCCGAGCTTCGTCTGTGCGTGTTACTCGACGGCGACCATGACGGGGCCGGAGTGGGTGGCATCGCGCAGACCGGCTATGCGGAATTCGCACGGGACACCGCGACACCTCCCGCCGTCAGCGTGGATCCGGCCGCCACCATGACGATCATGTACACCTCGGGCACCACCGGGTTGCCCAAGGGCTGCCTGCTCAGTCACGGCTACTACCAGCGCGCTGCCCGGGCGGTGGGCCGCGGTGTGGAGATGACCGAGCGGGACGTGCTGTTCACCACACTGCCGATGTTCCACGCGGCCGCGATGTTCAGCACCGTCATCGGTGGGCTGGTGTACGCGACGTCAGCGGTGATCGATCCCGCCTTCAGCGCAAGGAATTTCCTCAACCGCGCAGCCGAGACGCAGGCGACGATCGCCTTCGCCGTCGGGGCCATGGGCAATGCGCTGCTGGCGACGCCCCCCGGCGCCGCCGATCGGGCGCACCGACTCAGGACGATGGTCGTCGCTCCGTTTCCGCCCCAGGCGCAGCGGGCGTTTCGTGACCGCTTCGGGATCGAGCCGCATGCGCAGCTGTACGGCCAGACCGAGTGCATGCCGATCACCTGCACACCCCTGTCAAGCATGCGTGATCCCGCTGGCTGCGGGACACCCGCCGAGGACCTGGAACTCGGACTGCTCGACGACGAAGACCGGGCGGTCACGCCTGGCGAAGTCGGCGAGATCGCGGTCCGGCCGAAAGAGCGGTTTGTCATGTTCGACGGTTACTGGAACCAACCGGAAGCCACCCTCGACGCCTTCCGCGACTTGTGGTATCACACAGGCGATTTCGGTCGGCTCCTGCCCAGCGGACAACTGGAGTTCATCGACCGCAAGAAGGACGCGCTGCGCCGGCGCGGGGAGAACATCTCCAGCATGCAGCTCGAAACGGCGATCGGCGCGCATCCGAAGGTGGTCGACGTCGCCGTGCATGCCGTGGCGTCCGAACTGACGGAGGACGACGTCAAGGCGTGCATCGTGCTCGCCGAAGGGGCGACCATCGCCCCCGAGGAACTGTTCGCGTTCTTTTGCGAGCGGGTGCCGTCCTACGCGATACCGCGCTACGTCGAGTTCCTCGACGAGCTTCCGCGCACGGCCGTCGGCCGAATCATGAAATACAAGTTGCGCGACCGACCGCTCGACGAGCGGGTGTGGGACTTCGAACGACTCGGGCTGCGGCTCACCAAATCCATACGGCAACAAGATGAACAACAGACATTAGAGAGGCACACATGACAGGCATCACCCAGGACGTTCTCGGCACCGAACCGGTAATGCGGCTGGTACCTTCCGACGAAGAGAAGATGCTGCGCGACAGCGTGGCCCAGATCGCGCAGAGCTTCGGACACTCATATTTCATGGAGCAGGTGCGCGGTGGCGGGTCCGCGCAGGAACTGTGGAAAGCCCTGGGCGACAGCGGATTCCTCGGCGTATGCCTGCCGACGGAGTACGGTGGCGGCGGGCAGAGCCTGTGGACGCTCATGATCGTGGCCGAGGAACTGGCCGCCGCGGGCTGCCCCATGGTGCCGCTGGTCTTCTCCCAGGCGATTTGCGGTCAGTTGATCGCCAAGTACGGCACCACCCAGCAGAAAGACGCCTGGTTGGAGGGCATCGCCACCGGCACACTGCGGTTCTCGTTTGCGATCACCGAACCCGACGCGGGGTCGAACTCCCACAACATCAGCACCGTTGCGGAAAAAGTGGGGGACCAGTGGGTCCTGCGCGGAACGAAGACGTTCATCTCCGGGGTCGAGAGCGCCGACCAGATCGTGGTGGTCGCGCGCACCGGCCACCGGCCGGACGGGCGGGGACTGCTGTCGCTTTTCGTCGTCGATCCCTACGCCGAAGGGTTGACCCGCCAACATATCCCGACTGCGGTAGACGTTCCCGACCAGCAGTGGACACTGTTCTTTGACGGCGTCACCCTGGGCGCTGACCGGCTCATCGGCAACGAGCACGAGGGCCTGCGCGCGGTGTTCGACGGGCTCAACCCCGAGCGGATCCTCGGCGCGATCCAGACCATCGGCATCGGCCGTTACGCCCTCGACAAGGCGGTGCGCTACGCCCGGGAACGCAACGTGTGGGGGGTGCCGATCGGTGCCCACCAGGCCGTTGCTCACCCGCTTGCCAAGGCGAAGATCGAACTCGAGGCCGCGCGTCTGTTCGTCCAAAAGGCTTGCATGATGTACGACGTCGGGGATCCCGGCGTCGGCGAAGTGGCCAACATGGCGAAATACGCTGCCGCCGAGGCCGGTGTGAATTGCCTCGACCACGCCATCCAGGTGCACGGCGGCAACGGCGTCGCACTCGAATACGGCTTGACCGATATGTACTGGCTGGCACGGATGATCAAATTCGCGCCGGTGTCTCACGAGATGGTGCTGAACTATGTCGCCGAGCACACGCTGGGGCTGCCTCGATCCTACTGAGTCCCACTGAGTCCCACTGAGTCCTACTGGGTCCTACTGAATGCCAAGGGGTCAACGATGACCACAGCAAAGCCCGACATCCGCGTCTTGGATGCGGACACCTACGCCAACGGCGACCCGACCACATTCGGGCTGCCGCTGGAGCAGTACGCCTACCTACGTGACGAGCAACCGTGCTATCTCTACGAATTCAACGATCCGATGCTCATCGAGCGAGCCTGGGTCGTCAGCCGCAACGCCGACATCTGGGCCATGGACAAGAATTCGGAGCTATACGCGGCCGATCGCGGCGGCGTGCTGATGTGGAAGTTCAGCCCGCTGGATCCGAGTGTCGGCGGTAAGCCGGCCATGCTGACGATGGACGGGGCCAAGCATCGCACCCAGCGTGGGGTGATGAGTAAGGCGTTCACGCCGTACATGGTCAAGCAGTTGGAGGACAAGTTCCGCCGGTATGCAGCCAATGCTGTCGATGCGGCACTGGAGAAGGGCACCTTCAACTTCGTGGACGACATCGCGTATGCGATGCCGATGGAGGCCCTCGGCGATGTGTTGGGGGTGCCGCCGGGGGACCGGGCCAAGTTCTTCGGCTGGGTGGACACTTTCGCCGCGCCGTTTGACACGCGCATCACCCCGTCGTTCGAGTACGTGTTGCAGGCGATCTTTGACCTGCTCGGCTATGCCGTCGAATTGGCTGAGATCAAGCGGCGCGAGGCCGGTGACGACGTGATCACCCAGTTGGTGCAGGCCGGGGCCGAGGTTATTTCGGAGGATGAGCTGATGGGCAACGTCGCGTTGCTGGCCAGCGGGGCCGCTGAGAGCACCCGCAACGCGATTTCACACGGCATGCACGAGCTGATGCGTAATCCGGCGCAGATGGCCTGGCTGCGTCAGCACGCTCACGACATCCCTAACACCGCGATTCAAGAGTTCGTGCGCATCGCGACCCCGTTCACCCATCTGGTGCGCACCGCAACCACCGACCACGAGCTGCACGGCCAACACATCAAAGAAGGCGACATCATGCTGATGTTGTTCACCGCAGGCAACTTCGACGAGCGCGCCTTCGACGACCCCAACACGTTCGATCTGGCCCGCGAAAAGAATCCACATGTCAGCTTTGGCCGCGGCCCCCATCAGTGCCTGGGCAAGCACGTTGCCGCACTGGAGATGAAGATCCTGCTCGAAGAACTTTTGCAGCGCACGAAAGACATCACCCAGGTGGGGGATATCAGCTATGTCCGAGATGCGTTCTCGCGCGGCGTATACCAGCTGCCCGTCACGATCACCCCAGCGTAACAAGGGGTTGATGAGGTGTCAGACAATGCTGCTTTTTGTACCCGCCCGCTGTGAACGCAGCTCCTTGACTTCGTCGCGTCGGGATCACCGCTCGTCTCGACGACGCTGAGTTGGTCACCTTGGTGGTCGCCCAGACACTGCTCGGGCCTCTTCCGAGGCCCGCCGGCTACGCTCGGCACGTAGCTGTCTGCACGAGTTGTTCCCTTATCTCCCAACACAATCTTGCTAGTAAGCTGCGCGGTCATTTTCCATAGCGACCGTGGCAGCACCTACACCGCCAACGAGTTCCGCAGCTTGTGCGCCAGACCCGGTATTCGTCAGTCGATGGGCCGGGTGGGGTCGTGTTTCGATAACACCGCTGCGGAGCCATTCTTGTCGTTGTTCGAGTGGGAAGTGTTGTGAGGCCGCGGGGCCGCCGACGGGCCACCCGTCAACGACGAGATCAGGGAACAGCAACCGAAGCCCGAAGCGGCTTAGAAACCCCTCCACGATCTCGGGGGAACCGCACGGTTCCGCTCAGGTATTGGAACGGGCGCGGGTTTGCGTGCGGCCCCGAAAGTGGTTGGCACTCAGCGGGCCACCGTGGTCGGCCGCGCCGCCTTGATGGTGCTGCGCATCGTGATTCCGTTCGCCGCGTTGATTCCCTTGGGCATCAGCACCAGTTGACGGCGCCGGTGCCGGCGGTACAGCCGCCAACCCGTGAAGCTCACCGCCAACGGGATGGCGACCTTGCCGATCAGCTCGCGATTCACAAAGCACCGCCCACCGAAGCGTCGCCGCTTGCCGTCCGGGTGGGGTCGTCCGGCCACGCGCAGCCCGCCCGGGCGCCAGAGCTGTGCACGTTGTCACCTGCCCACAGGCTGCGGTCGAGGAGGCGGCTGTCGCAGAACCGGCGGAACTTGACCAGTCCGCGGTCAAACCGGTTGTACGCCGGCTGTTCGGGCTCCTGCCGGTACATCATCAACGAGGTGTCTTGCATGATGGCAAACCAGTTGCGCCGCACCAGCAACGACCGCACGATCGGGCGACCGATCAGGCGCAGCGCCGGGTTCTTGATCTTTGGTGTGATCATCGTCAGGTAGACGATGTGGCTGTCGGCATCGACGGGTGTGAAGCTGAGGATCAGCCGCGCGCTGTCGCTGAGATCGTTGACCTTCTCGGTGAGCGCGATGATGGCCCGCGGCAGGCGCGCGGTCACTTTGGAGCGGCTTTCCGCCAGCTCCGGCGGCGACGCCGTCAGGTCGATCAGGTGCAGGCCGCCGCCGTAGGTCGTGGCATGGAAGTCGCCGCCGGCCGCGTCGGATACTCCCCACATTTCGCCGCGCCGGTAGCTGCGTTTGAGGTCTTCCCAGCCGACGTAGGGCGCTCGGCCGTAGAAGTGGCAGATGTATTCGAGCCTGGTGTCCGACTTGGACAGGATCTCGGTGTTGCCCCACGATCCCAGCCGGTGCAGGCCGGCGAAATGTGCCGAATCGGGCAGATTCTCGACGAACCACTTGGCCGGGAAGGGCAGCTTGTAGCGGACGTGCTCGAAGACGATCGAGTCCTCTGCAATGCCCTCGTCGGCGAGGAAGTCTGGCAGTTCGTGGTCGGGCGGCTCGGGCCCGTTCCACAAGAAGACGGTGCCGTAGCGCTCGATCACCCGATACGTGGGCAGACACGCTTTGGTCTTCGGCGCCTCGGTGAGGCCCGGGACGTGCACGACCTTCCCGTCGGCGTTGTAGCGCCAGGCGTGAAAGGGGCAGCGCAAGGTGTCAGCGACCACTTCGCCCCCGTACCCGAGGTTGGCGCCCAAATGGACGCAGTGGGCGGCCGCGCAGTGCAGCACTCCTCCCGAATCGCGCCACAAGACCACGTCGCGTTCGAGAACCCGCAGTGGAATGACCGATTCCTTGGCGATGTCGTTCGAAAAGGCGATCTGCCAATACGACATCGGGTATTGCGGATTGAGGACGCCCTTGGCGATCGACTCCCGCCGGGCCGGCCTTGCGCCCACGGGCGTATCGCCGCTCGGCCCTTCCGTCGCAGTGTGATCCGAAACCATGCCGGTCGTCATGTCGCACTCCTTACTGAATGAATCATCAGCGAGCCGCGCCGGCGCGCCGACGCGAACTCAGTGTGGAGTGCGATGACGCCCGCTGTCAAGGGACAATGTTGTCCCTTAGCTCGCCAGGTCGCAGCGCGAGGCCGTACAGGATCAGCGAAGCCAGGTGTGTGACGACGTGGTCCTCGTCGGAGGTGGCCGTCCGCAACAGCGCAGGATCCAAGGTCACATAGCCCAACACCATGCTGATGATCGCCCGGACGGTCACGTCGACGTCGCGCGTTGGATATCCGTGCGACCCGATCTCGCGGTGTGCGATGTCCAGCACCGCGCCTAGCCCATGGTTGAGGTTCTGCCAGACCTGTTGTCGCACCGCGGGTTCAAGGTGTTCGTCGGAGAACATCAACAGCCGGAGCGCCCCCACGTGGGCGCGACTGTTGCGGTAGAGGTCGGAGACGAACTCATAGACCAGTTCGGGCTCGGTGGGCTGACCGTCGAGCCTATCGGTCCACCGCCGGGTCCACTCGTCGATGAACTGCAGCAGTGGCTTGGTCATCACCTCGGTGAACAGCTCTGCCTTGGTGGCGAAGTGACGGGTCAGTACCGATCGGGTGACCCCGGCTCGGGCCGCAATGCCGGCCATGGTGGCGCCCTTGTAGCCGAGTTGGCTGAACGAATACTCGGCGGCCTCCACCACCATCGCCCGCAGGTCCGTCGAGCGGCGCCGTGTGCGGATCTGGTCGGCTGACTGGTTCGTTATGCCCATGCTAGTGATCGTCTCGCAAAGATGGCGGGTTGTCATAGGGCCTGCTGGAGAACGCTCGCGCCGATGAGGGCTTGGTCAGGAATACAGAGATTCGATGGTGTCCCGGTGCTTTTCGGCGATCTGGCGGCGCTTGAGCTTCATCGTCGGACTGAGTTCATCGCCGCCGGGCAGCCACTCGCGCTCCATGATCCGATACCTCTTGATCTGCTCGACCCGGGACAAGGTCCGATTCGCAGTGCTCACCGCGGCGTCGACCGCCGCGATGATCCGCGGGTTCTCGTGCAGACCGGTTACCGCGTCGGTGACGGTCGCCGCCACGACACTGTCGATGACGATGAGTGCCGTGATGTAGGGCCGGGCGTCGCCGACAACGCAGACCTGCGCGATCAGCGGGCTGGCGCTCTTGACCGCGAACTCGATGTTCGATGGTGACATGTTCTTGCCGAAGGCGCTGATGATCAGTTCCTTCTTTCGGTCGACGATCGACAGTCGCCCGTCCACCAGCGCACCGATGTCGCCGGTGTGCAACCAGCCGTCGCTGTCGATCGTCTCGGCCGTCAGGTCCGGCCGACCACGGTATCCCGACATCAACCATGGGCTGCGGAATAGGATCTCACCGTCGGCGGCAAGGCGAATCTCGGCTCCGCGCAACGGGTATCCGACCGTGGCGACGCGGGTGTCGCCGGGGCGATTGAACGCTCCGAACGCGGTGACCTCGGACATGCCCCAGCCCTCGTACACCGCAAGCCCCAGTATCAGGAAGAACCGGACCAGGTCCGGGGGTACCGGCGCCGATCCCGTGAGGGCAACGACGACCTGGTCGAGCCCGACGAGTTCTAGTGCTGGGGCAAAGATTTCGGCGCGAAGCTCTTGATAACGCGCGCTGAGGCGCTCGTCCGCCGGGCGGTCGGACTGTTCGAGGTCAACCTTCTCGGCGCCGATGCGCAGGCCCTCCGCGATGAGGGCCTGGCGTCGCGGATCGCGTTCGGCGGCGAAATACACCTCGATGGCGCCGCGCAGCTTCTCGAAGAGGCGCGGCGGCGAAAAGACATACTGCGGGCGCACATCCAGCAGATACGGCGCGACTTCGCTGGGATGCGGGCAGGGCGTCACGGTGAATCCACCGACGATGCCCCGCCAGTGCGAAAACATGCGCTCGGCGACGTGGGCCATCGGCAGGAACGACACCATGCGTGCTCCGTCGATCGATCCGTACACCTCATTGATGGCTTGGATGCTTCGCAGGATCGAACGATGGCTCAGCTCTACGCCTTTCGGCGCACCGGTCGTGCCGGAGGTGTAGCTGATGGTGGCGAGGTCCTCGGGCTCCAGGCGCCGCAGAGCTGCGTCCAGGTCGAAGTCGGGTGCGCCATGCATCAAGTCGTTCAGCGATATGGCGTCTTCAGTGGTTTCGTCGATGGCGATGATGTGGTCCAACGTGGCGCCATGGTGGTCGACCTGGCGAAGCGCAGGTAAGAACGCGTTCTCGGCGAACACGGTCCGCGCACCGGAATTCTGCAGGATGTACGCGATATCCTTGGGCGGCAACGTGTTGTAGATCGACACCGGCACCGCACCCAGATGCATGATCGCGGTGTCGATGAAGTGGAATTCGATCCGGTTGCTGCTCATGATCGCGATGGCTTCGCCGTGCGTGACGCCGAGGTCGGCCAGCCCGGCGGCCACTTGCCGAACCTTCGCCGCGTATTCCCTCCAGGTCACCTCACGCGCGCCGTGCAACGTGCGGAGCGCGACCCGATCGGGCACGCGCGATGCGGTGTGTTGGAAGACGTGGCATAGCGTCGTGTCCGTCCGCGGACCGGCTGTCGAGGCCTCTGCGAGGATGCTGGGCCGCACTTCTTTTCGTTCCTCCGGGTAGGGCTGGTCAGCCGAGCTTGAGGCGCCGTTTCCAGGTGTTGGTCGACAGGAATCGTGCGGCCCGGGTCATGAGCCGGACATTCCTGGCCTTGGTCGGATACCAGTAGATCTCGGCCGGCAGGTTGAACCGCTCTTCGATGACCGACTTCCGCCAGCAGTACTTGCGAATTCCGTCGGCTGCACCGTGCCGGGAGCCGAGGCCGGAGTTGCGCCTGCCGCCAAAGGGCACCGGCAGCTGAAAGACATTGGTCATCACGTTGTTGACGTTCACCGAGCCGGAGTCGATCCGGCCGGCGACCTCCCGGCCCTTCGCGTGGTCCTTGGTGAATACGCTGGCTGCCAGGCCGAACTCGGAGGCGTTGGCCCGACGAATGGCCTCGTCGGCATCCGCGACCCGCACTATGGGTAGGGTCGGCCCGAACGTCTCCTGACTCATGCATTGCATCGATTCGTCGACGTCGAGCAGCACCGTCGGCTCGAAGAACAGGCCATCGCCCGGAATCCGGCGCCCGCCGGTGATGACCCGCGCGCCGCGCTCCACCGCATCGGTGACGTGCCGTTCGATGATGGCAAGCTGACCGGCGGTGGCTACGGCGCCGACATCCGAGGACAACGCGCCGGGCGCATCCGTGCCGACTCGGAGCCGGCGAGTCAGTTCGACCACCTTGTCGACGAATTTGTCGTAGACGACAGACTCGACGTATACCCGCTCGATCGAGACGCAGATCTGCCCGGCGTTGTAAAAACCACCCCAGACGGCGGCTTTGGCCGCGCGGTCGATGTCTGCATCGGCCAGAACGATCATGGCGTCCTTGCCGCCGAGTTCCAGGCAACACGGGATCATGCGTTCGGCGGCGCGGATCCCGATGCGCCGTCCGGTGCTCACCGAGCCGGTGAACTGCACCATGTCGACGGCATCGACTACGGCCGCTCCGGCCTCGCCGCCCCCGGTGACCGCGTCGAGCACGTCCGGGGCGCCGATGTCCTTCCAGCCCCGCACCGCGGCGGCCCAGCCCAGCGGGGTCACCTCCGACGCCTTGGTGAGCACAGCGCAGCCGGCCATCAGCGCCGCCGGGATATCGAGCATCTGCATGGCCAGCTGTGCGTTCCACGGCGTGATCGAGCCGACGAGTTGGTGCGGGTGGAACGTGACGTGCATGCGTTTGGTCGACATCAACGGGCTGTGTGGGCGTGGCTTCTGCGGTGCGAGGAATTTCTCGGCATTGCGGGCCCAGTAATTGAGGACGTCGACCGATGCCACGATCTCGCCGAGCGGAAGGTCGCCCCACGCTTTTCCGGTTTCGGCCTGAACCTGTCGCAGCAACGCATCCTCGTTGTCGAGGATCCAGTCGCGAAAACGTTCCAGCCAGATACGTCTGGAATGGAACCCGATAGCCTGCCATTCCGGTTGTGCGGCGCGGAGTCGCGCGGCTACCGCGAAGACCTCTGCCGAAGTCATGTCGGACACCGCACCCACCACGTGGCCGTCGGCCGGTGAGTGCACGGGGATTTCCGGCCGCCGATCGGTGTTGTCCGCGACCCGACCATTCGTTGTCGTCGTCACCTTGATCCTCCACGGAGGCAATGGCGTCCCCGGCGTAGGGGCCGCTCCACATTGTCATCATGCCCAACCGCATGGTTAATTGCAACGAGTCGTCTCAAATATCCGCCGGACGGGTCCGGTGGGTGTGGGCCGGCCGTCAACGCCGGCCCGGGCTCCGACGGTCGAGTTGCTTTTCCGCGTCCGAGACCTGCCGCACACCGTAGAGCAGCATGCTGGCCATCTGCTCGATGAGGATTTCTCTGGGGGCGGTCGGCCCGGGATCGGGAAGTAACCATCGGCCAAACGACGCGACACCGACGTTCATGGCGATCGCCAACCGGGTATTGATACGGACGTGCTCGATATCGAGTTGTCGCGTCGCGCCCGCCCGGGCCGCCAGTTCCGCAATCTCGTCGAGAACGTCATCGAGGTGCCTTCGGAGCTCGTCGCGGTCGGACTCCTCCAGCGGTGAGGCCTCCGACATCGCCATCATCAGGAAGTCGCGGTGGTCGGACAGGATGTCCATCAGGTCGCCGAGGAATCCGACCATCAGATCCCACAGCGGGGTGGGTTCGGCTTCGTCGGCGCGGGCGGTCATCAGCTGGATGCGGCCGAGGAACTCGCGAAACGGGCCCAACGCGGCGAGTTGGATCAGCTCCTGTGCCCCGGTGAAGTGGCGGTAGAGCACGGACCGATGTACCCCGGCCTCGATGGCGATCTCCTGTGCGTTTGCCGACATACCCTTGCGGACCACGACCCGTTCGGCCGCTTCCACAAGCAGCCTGCGCACTTCTTCGGGCCGACGGCGTGGCCCGCGGGCAACGCCGGTTTCGGTAACCACCGCGCCATCATGCCACCGCGGGGTGCTCGCCGAGGCCCCATTCATCAAGAGACACATCTGTCGCTTGACGGACAGGTGTGTGGTCTGGTTCACTCTCTCCACACGGCCCGCGGGCGATGAGGTAACTGGTGTACCGCCGTGGTCAATTCGTCGAAGGTACTGACCGGTGGCCGAAATGGGGGTCTACATAGTGCTTTTCGTGGCTTCGGCGGGTCACTTCATGGTGCCTGATGGGCTAGATGGAAAGGATCGCAACGGATGACTAGCACGCTCGACCCTGGCCTGCACATCGGTGTCCTGGATGCCGACGTGTACGCCAACGGTAATCCCGACACCTATGGCCTGCCGCTGGACCAGTATGCGTATCTCCGCGAGTTCGAACCTGTCTACCGTCAGCGCTTCGACGATCCGCTGCTGATCAAAGAGGTGCGGGTCCTGACGCGCTACGACGACATCCTGATGGTGGACCGAGATCCGGAAACCTTTGCTGCCGATCGTGGACATCTCAATATTTGGACCGTCAACCCCATCGATCCGGCGGTCGGGGGTAAGCCGGCAATGCTCACCCAGGACGGCGCGGACCATCGCCGCCATCGGCGGGTGGCGAGCCGGGCCTTCACCCTTCCCATGGTCAGGCGGCTGGAGGAGAAGTTTCGCGGCTACGCCCGCACGGTGGTCGATGAGGCGCTGGCCAAGGGAACGTTCAACTTCGTCACCGACGTCGCCCATGCCATGCCGATGGAGGCTCTCGGCGATGTCTTGGGTGTGCCTGCCGATGACCGCCCGCAATTCTTCAACTGGGTCGACCGGTTTGCCGCACCCTTCGACACCCGGATCACCCCGTCTTTCGAGAACGTGATCGAGGCGATCTTCAACCTGACGGCGTATGCGGGTGAGCTTGCGCAGCGAAAGCGGGCGGAGCCCGCGGATGACGTGGTGACCCAGATGGTGCACGCGGATAGTGCGGACACCATGTCCGAGGATGAAATCCTGGGCAACATTGTGCTGTTGGCCAGCGGGGCGGCCGAAAGCACCCGCACCGCACTCAGCCATACCATGCACCAACTGATGCGTGACCCCGAGCAAATAGCTTGGCTGCGCGAACATTCCGACGACATTCCGGACAGTGCGATCCAAGAGATGGTGCGGATATCGACGCCGTTCCTGCACTTCGTCCGGACGGTGACCAAAGACATCGAAATGCACGGGCAGCCGATCGCCGCCGGCGAGCGAGTGTGCATGCTGCTGGCCGCCGGTAATTTCGATCCGACCGAATTCGACGAACCTGAGAAGTTCGACCTGGCCCGAGACCCTAACCGCCACCTGAGTTTTGGTCGTGGTACACACAGCTGTCTGGGCAAGCACATTGCCGTATTGGAGATGAAGATCCTGCTGGAGGAATTCTTGCAGCGCACCAAGGAGATTCGCCCCGCGGGGCCGATCCTCTATGTCCGGGACGTCTTCAGCCGCGGCGTCTACGAATTACCGGTCACGGTCACACCGGCCTGACATGCGGGTTGGTATCACTGTCAGTGACCCTGACACCGTGGTAGCTGAGGCCTGCACGGCCGAGGACCTCGGGTTCGACCTGCTCGGCTGTGGTGAGCATCTGTTCTTCCACGGACCGACCCCGAACGGATTCACCATGCTGGCCGCCGCGGCCGCCGTGACCGGCAGGATTCGCCTGGTGTCGTCGATCACGCTGCTGCCGCTGTATGCGCCGGCGATGGTGGCGAAGATGGCCACGACCATCGATCGCATCTCGGGCGGTCGTTTCGAGTTGGGGGTCGGAGCCGGCGGGGAATACCCGCCGGAATTCGCCGCTGCCGGCATCGATCCCGCCACGCGGTTCCGGCGCATCGAGGAAGGCCTGCACGTGGTGCGCCGGCTGTTCTCGGGAGATCGGGTGGATTTCGAGGGTGCCTTCTCGTCGTTATCGGGCGTTCGGCTGGATCCGCCGCCGCGGCAACGCGGTGGGCCACCCATCTGGCTGGGGGGACGCAAGGAGCGCGCACTGCGTAGGGTGGGCCAATTCGCCGATGTGTGGCTCCCGTACATGGTCGAACCCGATCAGGTCGCGGCCGGACTCCAATCCGCCCGCAGATACGCAGTCGAGCACGGACGAAAGTCGAGTGACGTCTCGGCGGCGCTGTTCGTCTGGGCGGCAGTCGATCCCGATGCCGACTGGGCCCGCGACGCCGGCATCGGCACCGTGAGTGCGGCGTATCAACAGGACTTCGGCCCGCTGGCCGATCGCTATCTGCTCCTTGGTAACCCAGCGGCCGTCACGGCCCGGCTCGTGGAGTTTCGCGAGGCCGGCGTGGAAAGCGTGCTGCTGCAGATTGCGGCCGAGGACCCCGACGATCGACGCCGGATACGCGACACCCTGGCCCGCGAGGTGCTGCCGGCAGTCCGCGATCTCTGAATCCGGCTGACCATCGATACCCGTAATCTCACGGGGAGGTGTCGGGGTTGCATGTTGGTGGTCGATGGTTCGTCCCGCTTGACGAAGGGCAGCAACGACTTCGGTGCCGATGCCTCGACTCGCCACCAGGGTGAGAACCCTGGCTTAATCTATAGAGATACCTAAAATTAGGTAGTAATATAGATTTTTTGGGGCGTCCCGGTTGGATGCGACAATACGAGGCCAAGAGGCGGGAGAACTGGGCATGCCGGTATCGACTGGAACGGTCCTGCAGGCGACGGATGAGGAACGGGCTATCCGCGAGGCCGTCCATGGCATCGTCGCGAACTATGGGCCCGACTACTACCAGCAGCAGGTTGACACCGGTGGGAACTGCGGCGAGCTCTGGGCTGATCTGGGGGCCAGCGGTTATCTCGGCGTTCATCTGCCTGAGGAACACGGCGGTGGCGGACTGGGCCTGGCCGAACTCGATATGGTCGTGCACGAGACTGCGGTCGCCGGCTGCCCGATGCAGTCGATGTTGTTCTCCTCCGGCGTCACCGGCACCGTCCTGGATCGCAGCGCCAGTTCCGCCCAGAAGGAGCGCTGGCTGCCCGGCGTGGCGACGGGGCAGACGCGCCTGTCCTTTGCCATCACCGAGCCGGATGCCGGGTCCAACGCACATCGGATATCGACCACGGCACGCCGTGAAGGTGACCGTTACATCCTCAACGGTCAGAAGGTATTCATCACCGGGATGGAATCGGCGCAGTGGGTGATGGTGGTGGCGCGCACCGGCGTCGACGAAAGCGGTGGCCGGGGACGGCTGTCGGTGCTCATGGTGAGTACCGATTCTCCCGGATTATCGTGGGCTCCCATCCGGACGGTGATGAACCAGCCCGACAAGAGCCATCAGGTGTTCTTCGATGACGTTGCGGTGCCGGCCGAAAACCTGGTCGGGGCCGAGGGGCGGGGGCTGGCGGTCGCATTCACCGGGTTGAACACCGAGCGGATCCTGACGAGTTCGCTGTGCACGGGGATCGGACGGTACGCACTGAACAAGGCGGTCGGCTACGCCAACGAGCGGCGCGTGTGGGACGTGCCGATCGGCGCTCATCAGGCGGTGGCGCATCCGCTGGCTGCCGCCCATATGCATCTACAGGCCGCAGAACTCGTTACCGCGCGAGCGTGTGCACTCTACGACGGCGGTGCAGAAGTCGGTGAACTCGCAAACACCGCAAAGTATCTGGGTGCCAGCGCCGGGCTCGAAGCGCTCGATGCCGCGGTGGCCACGCACGGCGGCAACGGGGTCACCTACGAATACCAACTGGCCACTTACTTCTGGGTGGTGCGGATGCTCAATATGGGTCCGGTGTCCAAGGAGATGATCCTCAATTTCGTCGCAGAACACTCACTGGGGCTACCGAGGTCGTATTGAACGCATGGTGACGACCACCCCGGGCGCGCCGGGTCTGCGAGAGCGCAACAAGCAGCGCCGCACCGAAGCGATCCTTGACGCCGGCCTGCAATTATTGCGTGAGGATCCGGCCCAGAACTTCACCATCGAGCGGGTCGCCGCACTTGCGGGGGTCGCCCCGATGACGGTCTTCAACCTGATCGGAAATCGCGATCAGCTTTGGGGCTCAATGGCGGACCGGGCCCTGGAGGGGCTCGATCTGTCGGCGATCGACGAGGCCGACCCGCATCAACGAGCCCTGCGTATCGTCGATGAAGTGGTGCGGGTCCTGCGCTCGGACGCAGCGGTGTTCCGGGCGCTACTGTCCGGTTGGGCGGAAAGCGGCAAGCTGTTGGCCCATGACCCGAGCGACGAGTTGACCAGGTGTCTCGAGGCCGGGTATCGGCAAGCGCAAGAACGTGGGCACGCCCGCGCCGACGTTGAGGTGCGACGCATCGGCGAGGTGTTGGCGGCCGGCCTAGTCGGCACCATCCACCAGTGGACGGCCGGCCTCATCGGGGATCGCAGGTTTCGCAGCCGCGCGCACGCGGTTGTCGACGTCGCCTTCTTGGCGGTGCGCGGATAGCCCATCGAGCCCGGCGCAACCCCGGCAACGTGGTGCCGCAGGGGCCCCGATCGCACCGGCTTGCCAGAGACTCAATCAGGGATCACCGAAACTTCTGCGAGTCACGTGCCACCGATCGGCCGGGACCTCTGGACCATGCCGCAGCACCTCCTTATATTGACATGGCTGGGCTCAATAATCGGCGGGCCAGAACGGAGGCGGGGCAAGCATGCCGACCATAGGCGGGACGGCGTTGAGCAATGCCAATCGAGTGGGTGACCGCGAGGCGATCATCACCGCGCAGCGCCGGTGGACATGGCGAGCGCTGGAGACCGACATCGCCAACGCGGCCGGTGCGTTTGACGCGTTCGGAGTGCGCAAAGGCGACCGAATCGCCATCCTGTCGGCGAACTCCGCGGAATTCATCATCGCGTCCCACGCCGCGTCGCGCCTCGGTGCGATCGTCGTCCCGGTGAATACCCGCTTGGCCGCACCGGAGCTCGCCCACATCCTGGGGGATTCCGGTAGCACGGTGTTGGCGTTCAACCCCGCCGAATCCGGGCTTGCCGAGGCCGCGAGTCGGCTGGCGGCGTCCATCGCGTTGCTCTCGCTGGGCCCGTCGACGCACTACCCGAACCTGCTCGCCGGCGGACACGGCGCACCGGTACACGAGGATCGCGCGGTCGAAGAGGACGACGCGTTCATCCTGTACACCTCGGGCACCACCGGAAAGCCCAAGGGCGTGTTGCTCGATCACCACCGCGCCGTGTGGGCGGCGATGGCGCAGATTGTGTCGTTGGGCCTGCGCGACGGTGATCGCTACCTGCACTTGGCGCCCATGTATCACTCGGGCGGAATGACCTATATGAACGCGACGACGCTGCTGGGTGGAACCCACATTGTGGTACCGAAATTCGATCCCTGCGCCGTTTTGGATATGGTGGAACGGTACCGCGCCACAGTGCTTTTCGCGGTCCCGACCATGTTCCAGCAGATCCTCGATTCGTATGACGGCGACTGCTCCGCCCTGACGTCGTGGCGCATCGGCGTGTTCGGCGCCGCACCGATGCCGGCAGCGGCAGTGGAGCAGTTATTGGCCGCGTTCCCCCAAGTCTCGTTCTTCCAACAATGCGGTCAGACCGAAGCCGGACCTACCGGCATCTACTCGACCATGGAACAGGTACGGTCTCGACCGCTGTCCTCCGGCCACCTCGCACAGCCGTTCGTCGAGGCGCGGATTGTCGACGGGTGCGGCAACGACACGCCACCAGGGCAGGTGGGGGAGTTGGTGTTTCGCGGTGAGGCCATCACCAAGGGCTACTGGAATAATGCGCCAGCAACTGCGGAGGTGATCCGCGACGGTTGGCTACACACCGGAGATTTGATGCACGTGTACGACGATGGCGGCATGCTTCTGGTCGATCGCTTGCGGGACGTGATCATCACCGGTGGTCGCAACGTCTATTCCGCCGAGGTCGAGCAAGCCATCGCCGACCATCCCGACGTGATGGATGTGGCGGTGATCGGTCGGCCGGACCCGGAATGGGGGGAAACGGTCGTGGCGTTCATCACCGCCACCGACGGGTCCGGACTCACCCTCGCCTCGATACGGCAGCACTGCAGCGCTCGCATCGCGGACTACAAGATTCCGCGCGAAGTCGTTTTTGCGCGCATTCCGCGCAATGGAGCCGGGAAAATTCAAAAGCATTTGCTGCGAGACGATGTTTCGGTTTCGCGGGGCGGCAGCGGATGAGCAATGGCTCTCGAGCAGTTCACGGCTCGTTGACTGCATGGAGGACTCCTTGGCTCACGGAGGCGCCGGTACACCGCCAATGCATCATGGTATTGCGACGCTGTACGGTTGGCAGTAGCGGAGGTCAAGGCCTGTCCTGCATGTTCCGCGCAGGCAGTCTGTGGACGTCTTGAGTTGGCCGTAATGTGTCCGGGAGCGTGGGTTCAAGAGGGGAAAGATGCTGTGCCGCAGCCAATGAGGTAGTCACCGTTGTGCGTTTTGGAGGCGGGTTAGGCGTGCGGGAGCGAGGGCAAGGCGTTCACCGTGGTACGTCGAAGGGGCGCTACCGCTTGCCGCGCGGCCTGTCTTCGACACCGTGAATGATCAGCTGTGCCATCTCCTCGATCATGTCGTCCGCCGCGGGCCAACTGACTCCTTTGCCCGGCTTCATATCAAGTACGGATGCAGCAAGTCCCATGCCGAAAAGTATGCGGGTCATCACCTTAGGGTCGAACTTTCGCCAGTGGCGGTTTTCGCCCTCCCGCAACGCGATTGGCTCGAAACGCTCGAGGATCGCTGCCAACCATGGCCCGGGGCCCTCTTCGCTCGCTAGCGGCCCGTTGCCGTTATCGGCAGCGATCAGCGCCTCAACCATCTCTCGGTTAGCGTGCAACACGTCATAGACGCCTCGGAGGAAGTCGCGGGCCTCGTCGACCGGGTCGCGAACACCATGCGGTCGGTGTTCCCAATCGTCGACGAATTCGTCAATAAACTCGCTGAACTGGGCAAAGGCCACCTCGCGGAAGAGACCCGCCTTGGAGCCAAAGTGCCGGAACAACATGGCTTCCGTAACGCTGGCTCGCGCTGCAAGTTCGCGAGTGCTGGTACCCGCATAGCCCTTCTCGGCGAAAAGCTCTCGCGCTGCTTGCACCAAGAGTTCGCGCCCTTTCCCCCACGCTGACGAGGGCGGGCTCGCGCGCACCGGCGACTTGGGCCGCAGTCGACTGTTCGCACCGGGGGTGCTGGACTTCGCCATCGCGCCATTCTATAGTCCCACTAGGCTGGTATAGCGACACTACACCAGTTGGGTGCGGCCGCACCGAATAGGTGACTTGTCAAAGTAAGAAAAATGGCGATCTCGATTAACAGAGGGCCCAGGGTGGGACAGAAGTACCGCGTTATCCAGTGGGGTGTCGGCTACACAGGCCAGACGTCACTCCGCTATGTCGTAAACAACCACAAGGGTCTGCTGCACGATCGGGTGACAGGTAGGCCAGGTCAGGTCAAGATGTCACCTATTCGTGCAGCAGACCCATGTGGTTCAGTGCAGCACATAGAGCGCGATCACGACGGCGCAGGTGATGACGGTCCAGCCGTTGAATAATAACGCCAGCCGACGCGGGGCGTGTTGGAGTTCCATGAAGTAGCGACCAACGAGATCCACCTTGACGAACGCGATCAGTAGCACGAATATGGTCGCGACGCGGGCACTGTCGACGATTACGGTATGGCCGGCGCCCAGCATCCAGGTGGCCAGTGTCGCCACGAGAAGCACAGCCCACACTGCGGTGGCTGGTGTGCGTAGATAAGTTTTCATAGCTTCACCAATCACGCCATCAAATAGAGCAGAGCGAACAACACGATCCACAGCAGATCCACCAAATGCCAGTAGACAGCACCGGTTTCGAAGGTATGCAAGTCGCGCTCGCCGAAGTCAGATCTGGCGGCGAGGCGCCAAAGATAGGTCAGCACGCTCAGTCCGATGGTGACGTGGATGGCGTGGATACCGGTGAACGCAAAAAAGTACGTGAAGAAGTCGTTGCTGATCGGCGTGAGACCGCGGGATATCTCATGGCCCCATTCGAGTGCCTTGTTCACCAGGAACCACACCCCCGTGCCGAATCCGGCGACGAGGAAGCGGCGCGCGGCGGCCCGTTCGCCGCGCCGGACTGCTTGCACCATCCAGACCACGAACAGCGATCCCGTCAGCAACAGGCAGGTGTTAAACGCGCCAAAGAACAAGCTCAGTTCCGCGCGGGAGGAGTCGAACAGTTTGGGTTGAGAGCCCCGCGCGAAGACGAACTGACCGAAGAAGAAGGCGAACATGCTCAGGTCACCCAGGATGAAGACCCACAAGCCGGCCTCGCCGGGGGTGTGGCGGCGCTTGGGCGACTCGATGATTGCCCCCGAAGCGCAGGACCGATCGATCGCCGTGTCAGACATTCTCCAGCTCCGCCATCCTTGGTGGTAAGTCATTTGCATTGGCGGCCAGCAATTCCCGGCGCTCAGCCTTCAGACGTCCGCTCAGTCCGAACGTGACGGCTTCAACCCAGACGAAGAAGATCAACAGTGGAATCCACATACCCAGCAGGCCGTCATAGCCGTAGCCGGTGTGCTTGAAGAACAACACCAGCGCCGCCGGCGCGAACAAGAAGGCGGTCAGCAGGCTCATGTACCCAACCCAGCGGGGGAATTCTCGCACCGAGTCATCCATCCGCCGGTCGCGGAACACGGTAATCGCGACGGTGAGACACCACATGCTAAACGGGCCCCACGGGAGCAGAAAGAACATGAACGCAATGTCATTGAGCGTGGCAGTGATCTGCGGGGCAATCTGTCCCGGGCGAAACGAGGCGATGGCCCAGAACGCCGTGCAGAGCACCCCGACCACTTCGGAGACCGTCATGGACACGATCTGGGCATAGGCCAGTGTTTGGCCACCGCCTCGGGCGCGCCGTGTCCAGGACGCGACCACCGACCCCCACACCGCCCAGAACGCCATGCTCAGCAGCATCAGGGTGGCACCGACCTGAATGCCGGCCCGGTTGTCGGCGAACCGGCGAGCGATCTCTTCCGCACTGTCGCTGGGCGAGGGTGACGGGATGAAGCGGCAGCCAAGGATCCAGCCGACGAAGAACATCGCGAACAGGATGTGTGCACCCCATTGCACACATCGGGTCTCGAGTTGATTCTCTTGCAGGGTACGGACTTCCAAGGCGAACCCCTTTTCAACTTCCGGTCAGGCGACATCGCGCCCGGCCCCGCCTTGTCCAGGACGATGGCCAGTGTCGCTCGACACTGATGCAGTGTCACTATACCAGTACTTGTCGGACTTTAGAATGCCGTCATTCCTGAGTCGGCTCGCAGTGGTTGAACCTGAACAGATTTTGAGACCACCCAGGGCCTATGGTCGAGGCCCCGGCCGCACCTGCTGGGATGCCGGTCAGCGACATCTTCCATCCCAGCCACCGGCCACTGATTTCGCGGCGCAATCGACACGCCCGGGGACCCAAGCGGTGCGCGGACAGTAGCATCCGGGGCTTCTGAAGCTACTTGGCCGATCTCCGCTTGGTCGTCGGGTCCGGCGCCTTTACTCGCCGGGTCTGGGCATCGCGACCGCTGAGATATACGACGCGCCACACGATTTCGACGAGTGAATCGAGCTGACGTTCGACCTCCTCGTCGTCGGCGGTACCGACCAACTGGTAGAGGCCGCGTTCGATCATCCAGATCAGCCACTGCGCCGTGCGCGCGGCGTCGAGCTCGGCATCGGCCACGCCGGCACGCTGCGCGTCGCCGATATAGGTGGTCAGCGCACTCACCACCTGGCCGATCAGGTTCTGCTGTTGTTCCTGCGCTCGCGGGTCGTAGGCCGCGGTCTCGGCTATGGTTCCCAAAATCGTCCGGTGCTTGCTGTAGGTGTCGATCGGCACCCGTAAGGCCTTGCGCAGATCCTCGCGTCTCGCGCCGACGGGCAGGTCCCACCACGACGAACCGTCGGCGAGCAGATCACCGATGACGTCCTGCGCCATGGCCACAAGGAGATCGCCCTTGTCGTCGAAGTAGACGTAGAACGTGGACCGCGAGATTCCGCCCGCGGTGATGATCGACTCGACGCTCAGGTCGGAGTAGCGCACCCCGTTCTCGACCAGCTCCTCGACGACGCTCACGAGGTGGCGGGCGAGCATGCTGCGGCGCTGGGCCCTGGACAGTTGCAGGGGCCGCGCGGGTGACGCATTCATGCATGGAGAGTATACGCACTGTTCAGTGGGTCATACAGAATGTCTTTTTACCAAACGCTCTGTTTGATACAGTGCACGGCATGTCTGAGTCCTCGAAGGTATATGTCATCGGAGCGGGGCCGTCGGGCCTGGCGGCGGCCTGGCGGCTACACGAGGCCGGCCGCGAGGTCGTCGTGATGGAATCTCGGGATCGCGTTGGCGGACAACTGCTCTCGATCAAGCGCGACGGGTATCTGATGGAAGCCGGGACGACGATCCTGCCGGCCGCCTACGACAGCGTGATGCGGCTGGTCGACGACATCGGCATGACGAATGAGTTGATACCCGCGAACTCGCTGATGGGTTTCATGCGCGGCAATCAGATGCATTACCTGCGGGCGAACCGGCTTGTCCTGGATGCGGCGCGGACGAAGCTGCTCTCGCTGCGCTCCAAGCTGAAGGTTGCCAGACTCGCCGCGGACTCGTTCAAGCTGCGTAACCTGCTCAGTTACGAAGACCTATCTATCGCGGGCGCCTACGACACCGAGACGCCCGAGCAGTACTGCCGGCGGCGCGGTCTCGACGGCGAGCTGTACGACTACCTGATTGAACCCACCGTACGTGGCGGAGCCGGCGTGCCGGCCAGCGTCATCTCGGTGGTCGAGTTCTTCTTTTTGTGGCAGAAGGTGCTGGGCACCAAGCTGTACGCGTTTCGCGACGGGTATTCGTCGTTTCCCGAACGGCTGGCCGCGGCGATACCCGATGTGCGCCTGGGTACCGACGTGGTTCAGGTCGTCGAAGACTCCGACGGCGTGACGATCACGTTCACGGAGCCCGACGGCACGGAACACACCGAACGGGGAGCAGGTGCCATCGTCAGCTCGATGGGTAACCGAGTCCCCGATATCGTGCCGCAGCTGGATCCCGAACGTGCGAAATTCCTGCGGGAGTTGAATTACACGTCGACGATGTCGATCAACCTGGGGCTGAACCGGATTCCGGAATGCCCGGCGTCCTTCGTCGTCGTGCCCCGGCCGGTGTCCGAGGGACTCTTCGCGGTCATTCTCGAGCACAACAAGGCGCCGGGGCGTGCTCCGGCGGGCAAGGGTCTGGTGTCGCTGTTCATGATGAACCAGTGGGCAGTCGACCACATGGACGCCACCGACGACCAGATCCTGGCCGACGTGCTGCCCGACGCGGAGAAGGCAATACCCGGCTTGGGCGATGCGATCGAGTTCGTGCGAGTCAACCGCTGGTACCCGGTGCTCGTCTACAGCCACCCCGGGCTGTATCGCGCGCTGGGCCGCTTCCACGCCGCGCGCAACCTGCAAAGCCGGATTCACCTCGCCGGTTCCTACAACTCGTCGGGCAACGTCAACACGGCCACCACGGCCGGTGAGCGCGCCGCACGTGAGCTGTTGGAGGCGCTTTCGCCGGCTGCCGCGTTGACGGTGCGATAAGCATGGCCCAGTTCAACATCCCGACACCGCCACCGATGGTGTTCCCGCGGACACCGCAGACCATCGCCGAAATCGTGCTCTGGGTGGTGGTCGTCGGGTTCGTGGCGTTTGCGGTGCGCCAGTGGCGTCGGACCGGGTCGCCGCTGGGGTTGGTGCTGCTGGCGGGTGGCGGGATCGCTTTGCTCAACGAACCGCTCGACGACATTTTGGGACTGGTGCACCATCCCAGGCCGGGCCAGGATGTGGTCTTTGAGACGATGGGGCCGATACCGCACTGGGGGCTGCCCACGTACATCATCTTCTTCGGCGGTATCGCCTATGTCCTGCTGCTGGAACTGCGCAGGCTCACCTTCACGCCACGCGCGTTCTGGACGGGAATCGCGATCACCTTCGTGGCCGACCTACTGATCGAGTTGCCGCTCTTGTACTTTCGGCTCTACACGTACTTCGGGTACGGCGAGGTGCCGATGAGCATCGGTGGATTTCCGTTGTATTGGCTGTTCATCAACACCACGGGCCCGATCCTGTGTGCGGCCATTCTGTTCGCGGCACCGAGCTACTTCACCGGCTGGCGGACCGGCCTGGTGCTGTTCTTGCCGCTGGTCACCGACGCCGGCTGCAGCGCGGCGGTGGGTTTGCCCGTGTACAACGCGCTGCACGTACCCGGCGCCTCCGCCTGGGTGACGTGGGCGGGCGCATTCGCCTCCTGCGCAATCGGTTTAGCGATACTCGATGCCTCGGCGCGCTGGATCTACGCCCATACGCTGAAGCTGAGGCAAGCCACGGAGTTGGCTGCGCCCGAGTTGCAGGAGCAGGGATGAGTTGGTTCCGTGGGCATTTCGATCTGCCGGCGACTCCCGACGGCACGCAGATGCCGCAATCGGCTCAGCTCGTGGTGACCGTGGCCATGGCCGTGCTGGTTGTCGGATTCATCGGGTACGCGATGCGGGAGCTTGTCCGGACGCGGTCGGCCACCCTGGCGTTGTTACTGGCCGGGGGAGCGGTGTCGTACTTCAACGAGCCGATCGACGATGTGCTGGGACTGGTGTGGCACCCGGTCGCCGGCCAATGGACCGCGCTCGATACCTTCGCACGGGTTCCGTTGTGGGGGTTGGGCATTTACGTCGTTTTCTTTGGTGGAATGCCGTACGTGATCCTGCAGGCTCTGCGCCGCGGCCTGACCCGTCGCCGGCTGTGGGCCTGGGTGGGAGTCTTGGTGGTGGTCGACGTCGCCGTCGAACTGCCGGTGCTGGCCAGCGGCATCTACAGCTACTACGGTCACGCACCCATGCTGATCGGAGGCTTCCCGGTGTACTGGATCGTCATCAACGCGGTCGGGCCGCTGGCGCTGGCCGTGTTGCTGTTGGCCGCCGGGGACACGTTCACCGGCTGGCGCACACTGTATCTGACGTTCCTGCCGATGATGTTCGACGCGGCCGGCAGTATCGCGGTGGGATGGCCGATCTTCAGTGCGCTCAACGCCCAGGCTTCCGCGCCGGTTCGATGGCTGGCTGCGGCGCTGACCATTGCGATCGGTCTTGCCGTGCTGGACCTGCTGATCGCCTACGCGGCGCGAATGTCGGCGGCGAGGGCGAGCGGCCGCCTTGCGGCTTCGAATTTGCCGCGGCCCGGTTTGGTTACCTGAACGGGAACTGCACCGGCAGTTTGGTGTTCGGCGGTATGACGGCCTTGCCGTCGGGCGTGAGGTAACCAGACCCCTTGCCGGAACCGCTATTGTCGTTGCGACTCAACGGAACACCGGGGCCGGGGCAGGCGCGGTCAGTATCCTGGCCGCACAGTCCGTCGGTGAAGTACGACCGGTCGAGCAGATCGCGCTGCCATTCCTTGGAGTGTGTCCCGATCCAGTAGTTGGGCACGTTGTAGGTAAGGAACAACGCCACGTGCACGCCGGCCAGCACCGCAAGCGCGCGCACGACCATCTGGGTGCGGTCGGACATCCGAAGGTTTTCGGCACCGCGCTCGACCAACGTCTGCCCTCTGTCATTGCGGAAGTACCGCAGGCAGGCAACAGCGGTGAAGGTCGCCGAGACGGTGACCACTTCGTTGAGGGGGAAGGCGTGGTAGGTCCCGGTGAAGATCGCGGGGCCGCGTCCCCCCGGGTATTCCCAAATGCCGGGCGGCATGAAGATCACGCCCTCGAGGATGATGTCGAAGCCGACCATGGCGACGAAGCAGGCAACGACCAGTCCCAGTGTGCCGATCTGTGGCCATTTGGCCTTGGCCCGTCGCATGACCGCGCAACCGAGGAACATGGTGATGACGAAAACATAGACGTACAGCCCCGGCATGATGAGGATCGGCTCGACCACCATCGCGCCGGGCTTTCCGTTGGACAGCCAACCCGGGACGCTATGCACCCATGAGCCGTAGTTGATCGCCCACGAGTTGTAGGTGAACCAGTGACCGCCCTAGGCCGACAACGGATCTTGGAACCAGAGCGTCGAAAAGGCGAGAACCAGCATGCCGTCCAGAGTCAGCCTGCGCTGCCGGATGATCGGGCGTATCACGAACCAGCCGACGAGGCAGAGGCCGACGGGAATCGACACGGCCTGGAAGAAGACCATCGCCACCTTCATGTAGATCGGTGGGTCGGTCGGACCGGTTGGCACCCGCTCGAAGAACGGGCCGGTTACCCAGTCGGTCAAGACGTATGCGATGAAGACGAGGATCACCGCCCCCAGGCCTGCCCACCACTTCACCGGAACCAGCCGGCGTGGTTCCTGCGCAACCGCGGTCCGGTTGGCGGCGGCACCGGTTGACCGTGGAATCTTCGTGACGGCGGCAGGAGTCGTTGCCATGCACCTGATAATGAAACTCGACGTATCAAATTGTCAACGCTAGGGTACTGGCGCTTCGCTGTGATATCCGGAAGATGAGATCGACAGGCGGGATCTCTCCGCGGTACTCAAGATCCCCGATCCGTATGGTGCACGACATCTTTGAGATCGAATACCCCTTCGCCGCGGCGAGTCCCGATGGCGTGTTCGATGGCATCGAGCGACCAACTCCTCCGCCGGCCGCGCAGAGATGGTGAGCCGGCGCCCAGACAGGCTGTTGACGTAACGATACACACATCATATTCTCGTATCGTTAATCACACTGTGATGCGCACCATGTGGCCGCTGGGGGCCGAGGAGTTCTCTTGACGCAGATCACCGACCCGGTCCGAGGGACCTCGGAACCGGGCCGCTTCTGGACACTGGCCAACACGGGTGAAGTGACGCCGGGGGTGCTGTCCCCGTTGGACTGGAGTGTGTGGGACAGCTTCGAGCTTGCAACCCGAGAGGGCTGGTACGACCTCGGCATCATGGCGAAGTCCGAGATTTTCCTGCCGCAGGATCCCAACATGCGGCAAAGCGCGGTGTTCTTCGGTCGGCATGCGATGAACGTCGATTACGTCCGTGCCCGGATGGGCACGATCCCCGGCGGCTCCCCTGATGATTTCGAGCGCGACACCTGCGGCAGCATCCGGGATGGCTTGCCGCCGCAGCGGAACTCCTATCGTCGGGTACCCGCGATGGTATGGCGGCTGCCGCGCTGCTATCGCCGCACCAGTGTGGAGCTGATCGAATCCAACGCCGAGACGAAACGATGGTGGACGCGGGAAGTGTTGCACGGCAACGGTTCCACTGACCCCGTCGCTGATCTGCGCAATGCCAGCGTGCGTTTCCGGGAGACGATGCGACTGCATATCCGGGTGCGGACTTTCATCACCGGTGTGCAGGGTGCGCTGGTCAGTCTGGCCGACAAGGTCGGCCGCCCTGATTTGGCGTTACCTGTGTTCGCCGGTTACGGCGACATCACGGAGCTGTCGCTGGGCCGCGACATGCGCCTCCTGGGCACCGGAGAGATTAGCGCCGCGGACTTCGTGGAGCGCTACGGCTATTACGGCCCGAACGAAGGGCTGGTGTGGACGCGGGCGTGGCGCGAGAATCCCGAGGCGCTGCTGCCACGCGCGCGGGCATTGGCCGAGCGTGCTGATCCCGATGTCCGTTCCCGCGCGGCGACCGAGGCGCGGATCGATGCGGAACGTCAGATCTTGGCCGCGTGCCGGCCGCTGCAACGATCGCTGGCCAGGCAGCTCTTCGCCCACGCCGCCAGGCAGGTGCGCAACCTTGAACTGGCCAAGAGCACCTATCACATGGCCATTGACGGCTGCCGCGCCGCGGCGCGGCGCGTCGGGCTCGATCTCGCCGATCGCGGCGTCATCGACCACCCCGAGGACGTGTTCTTCTTCACCATCGCCGAGCTCGAGCAGCGTCCGCCCGTACAAGCCCGGGAGATCGTCGAATTCCGTAAGGCGCGGCGGGCCGAGTACCTGTCGTTCGACATCCCGATGACCTTCCACGGTGTGCCCGAGACGATTCCGCGTGCCACCGCCGAACCGGTAGCCGACGTCGATGCGCTCTCGGGTATCCCCGGCAGCCCGGGCACCGTCGAGGGGGTGGTGTGCGTCGTCGATGACGCCGATGACGATATCGATCCCGGTGTGGTGCTGGTGTGCCGCACCACGAATCCCAGTTGGACACCATTGTTCGGCATGGCCGACGCCCTGGTGCTCGACATCGGTGGGCCCAACAGCCACGGCCCGATCATCGCCCGAGAGATGGGCATTCCGTGCGTCATCAACGTCGGCAACGCCACCGCGGTGCTGCGCGACGGCGACCGGGTCCGGGTCAACGGCACCGACGGCACGGTCACGATCCTGGCGCGCGCCAACAACGACCTCGCAGCATACTAATCGAAGGGAAGGTTGAAACACCATGGCACGACAGACATTCGGGGACTTCGGGCACCGCGTGGTGGTGGGATCGTTCGATCCCGACCCCGCCCACATGCAGGTCGATCAACCGCTGCACGGGTTGAACGTTCAGGCGACGTGGCTCTACGGATTCTTGCGTGATGACGAGGGCCTCACCTACGGCGTCGAGCGGAAGTTCGTCGGTTCCCTGACTAGCGGCGGATTCATCATGACGCAGGACGGTGACCCCAGCCAGGAACTCAACGTGCACAAAGACTCCGGTCGTTCGGCCCGCGGGGAACTGCGCCGCGTTATCGGCGGCGTGGAACGCAAGTGGTCGGATCCGGTGTTCCAGCGTCTGCCGAAAGGCACTCTTCCCGAAGGGGAACAGCCGATGACGCTGTACTGGAACGGCGCCAATCTGGCCTATGACGAGGGCGATATCCTGTCCATCGAAGGGCCGTCGGTGGGCAACGGCATGCAGTTCTTCGTACCGTCGTTCCATGAGCCGTTGATCTACACCAGTACCTGCTACTGGATGACGGGCACCATCCAGGGCAAGAACGTTGAAGGGCCGATCTGGTACGACAACGCCTACTGGCGCCATGGCCTGGAGTGGAAAGAGTACGGCTACTTCAACGATCTGCAGATCATGTGGCAGGTGTTCTGCAACAAATTCGATGACGGCACCTTTGAGTGGGGACACCTCGTCAACGGCAAAGACGGCTTCACCCCGGGTGTTGTGATCCGCGGCAAGGAGGTTGCGGCGATGACACCGACAGTCACTGCCAAGTTCGAGTTGGATCCCGCCGGGTGGCCGCTGGCGGCTGTCTATGACGTGGCCGGTGAGAAGTACGAATTCGAGGGTCCGATTACCGGTCGCATGACGGAGTTCTCCGAATCCCGGTGGGCCAACTACCGCGCCCAGTACGGCTACCTCCGTAAGGTCGGCGATGACCGCACACTGGTCGCCGGCTTGTCCTGGCTGGAAGGGTTCGTGGACCGTCTCATCGACGAGGGCCTCGACCGTTAGCACGGACTTTCGCCGCTGCGCTTAGTGGCGTTGCGCCACCCGAGTTTTCACCGCAGGTAGTTTTTGCGGCGCACACTGCGCTCGACCTGACCGTAGCCGACCGATCCATCGGCGGCGGTGAGCCGGGCCACGCATTCGGTGAGGATCAACGTGTCATCGGGCAGATCCCAGCCGATACCATTGAGATTGTCGTTGCGGTCGGTGATCGTCACGGGCAGCGTGTGAACGATCTCGACGTCCAGTGTGGTGCTCTGGCCGTCGACACTGTCGATCCGGAGTGGGAACGCATGCGGTCCGCCGATGAGATCGGTGAGATTGGGCATGTCGACCGCGACGATCTTGGATTCCGAACCGTCGGAGAACACCGCGCCGGCCACCATTTGCAGTTGTCCATCGTGACCTCGCACCGCCATGGCGTGCACCGACACCTCGGGGAGAACAGCATTGACGAAGACGTGGCTGCCCACGCCGGCGAACGACCGTGGTCCGCTGGAGTGGTCGATGTAGCCGACTCCGTCGAGGTTGAGCGTAGTTCCCTCGAATGTCACTGTGCCGGTGGTGGTGTAGGTCTGCTGTGTGTGTCGGGAAGCCCACGCCTCGCCGTTGCCATGACCGCCGAACGGATCGAACGGTGGAGCCGCGGCGTGGGCCGACAGCTCGACGCGAAATGGTACGGCAATTCCTGCGCCCGCGGTCTTCTCGGCGAGTGCGGCAGTGGTGCACAGTTCCCCTGCGCCGTCGAACGCGAGTGAAAAGCGTTGGAATTCTTCGTCGGCGCACAGCCGCAGGTTGCCGTCGAGCACGACAGGACTCTGCCCGCTACGGCACCAGGACCGGCTCACGATGAGACGCTCGCCGGGCAGGTAGACGTTCGTCTGCACCCACCAGAGCTCGAGGTCTTCCCGGCAACGGCCGACGTGCAGCCACAGGCCGCACTGCGATTCCGGGCTCCAGGTACCGATCCAGCGTGTCTCGCTCCATCCGGCGATCTCGGGGAAAGTGGGGTGGTTGGCGTCCATCGAGCGGATCTCCTGGGTCGTCGAAGGGCAGAGTGGACGGGGCGCTTGGTTGGGTTGTCATCGAGGTGGTGTCGGTGTGTCGTGGGCCAACACCCGCACGGTGGCCGTGGCGCCGTCGACAAGGATCTGGTCACCGTCGCGGATGATCGCGGTGCCGTTGCCGGTGCCGATCACGTACGGGATGCCCAGCTCCCGAGCCACGACGGCACCGTGACTTGACGCCGACCCGATGTCGATGACCAGGGCAGTAGCGGTCCCGAACAGCGGCGCCCAGCTCGGATCGGTGTATCGGCACACCAGGATATCGCCGGAATCCAGATCGACATCGTCATTGGGGTCGAGCACCACGCGTGCTCGACCCTGGACCTGTCCGCCGCCACCGGCAACTCCGTTGGCGGCCTCGGTGGGTTGGTCATGTCGCGCTGGCGCAGACGACGCGATGCCGGTCGGCATTCCAGTGAAACTCACTGGAAGCTCGATACTCGCGTAGTGGGTGCGTTGGAGCCGTCGATACGCAATCAGCTCTTTCACATCGCAGAGTCGCCCGTTGGCGAGATCGCGATGTTCGCCGATGGTGAGAAAGAACGCGTCATCGACCTCGTCGATCAGTGCTTGCGCCACGAGTTGCCGTCCGAGGTCGCGAGCGGCGGCTCGGGCGCCGTCGAGTGCCCGAAGGTACGACGCTTTGGTCATCTCCAGATTCCGAGTCAGGTTGGCTGCGCGGCGCAGCGCAAACCGCAGTGCGAGTCGTCGGTGACGAGGAAGTTCTTGCAGGACAAGGCTTTCTGCCTCGACCCGGGAGCGTATCGCGTCGCGTTCGCGGTCGCGGGGCCGGGGCACGTCGACGCGGCCGCGGTAGGAGGACGCCAGCGCGTGCACCCGTTCGGGCTGTTCCCGCCAGGATTTCGTGTAGACATTGCCTTCATTCGGTCCGTGGAACCCGTACTCGGACAGGAAGGCCTCGATCGTCAAGTCGTTGCGGCTCACTCGCCACATATCGTCTGCTAGCGCGGTCTCGGCAACATTACCGAAGCCGCTCAGCAGCTTTCGCGTGTGTTCTGGGTCGGCCGAGGCCGCCGCTGCGATTGAGGCAACCGCGCCCTCGGCGGCCGGGACGAGGAACCGGATGCGTGAGTGCAGGTTCATCGCGTCGGCGAACCTGCCGCTGGAGGCCCGGAGGCGCTGTAACGGTGGCGTATGGGAGGCATTGCCGAGTACATCGGTGCGCCACCATTGGCGGTTGCGGGTGTGCATGGAACGGACCAGGGCGGTGGTGCGCAGCATTGCCCACGGCAGACGTACCGCGATGACGGGCAGCCGCCGACCGGCCCCTGGCTCTTGCGGCAGATCCGAACGGACGCTGCCAAGAAGGTCCCGCTCGACGTCGTCGGGGCTGACGCCGGGAAGTCGGCCCATCACGGTGCGGATCACGGCGACGTTGGCGACTTGACGGCCGTAAATGGCGGCGGTGGAGCGCTTGTTGGGATCGATGTGCATCGCGGTTTCGTGGCGGGACAAAAGACCGAAGTCGAACATCGATTGCAGCCAGGCACGTTCCAGGCCGTCACTCCAGATGTCCCAGCACAGCGGCGACAACAGATCGGGCGTGGCCTCGGCGACATTGGTGGTGGTCCAGAAGCGTTCTGGCTCACTGGATCCCGCTACAGGATCGGTGAAATGGCTGTCCGACACGGTCGTCAATTGGTACGGCTGCCGGCAGGAATTCGGTCGGCGAAGTACTCGAACCACCCGTAGCTGAAGGTCGGCACCCGAACGTCACCGCGACGGGTGGTCGACCCCGCTTGCGACCCGTAGCCACCCCATCGCGAATTGGCGAATTCGTCCATCCAGCCGGTCTTGTCGCCATGGAACTCCCAGACGTTACCGTCGGCTTCCATTGTCGAGCTGTCGATATGGCCACCCGCGTCGAACACGTAGTGCTGGGTGTGGTCGCTGGCGGCGGTCAGCACCGTGCCCTCACCGTTGAGGTCTTCGACGACGACCGCGCAGGACAGGCCCCGCTTGCCGTTGACGATCATGCCCCACTGCATCGCGCCGTCGTCGAGGAGATTGCCGAACGCATTGAAGCTGATCTCCAATTCGGCGTAGAACGCGAACTCCTTCGGTTCGATGCCGTGTGGCCAAAAGCCCTGTTCCAGGACGACGATTCCGCGCGCCGGTCTGCCCAGGAGCGTGCCTTCAGCTCGGTGGGGGACTTGCGAATAAAACCACGGCTGGTCGGGCATCGGGGCGAATGCCTGCACGCCCAGTGCGCCGGTCTGGCCTTCCAGATGCAGGATGTCACCCTCGTCCCAGGTGATATTGCTGTCGGTGAGATCAATGGTCAGGGGAGCCTCATCGGCAGGCGCCACACCGGACGCGAGTCGCTGCATCACGGGTTCGGCCCAGCGTCGATTGCCGGCAGTCGAACTGCGGCGCAGTTCTCCTCGGGCGCTGCGACTGGTGGCCGGCAGGACCTGGAGAGAGCCGTGCTCCGTCGACATCACGTAACAACCACCGGTCATGGAGCCCATGAACTTGCGCTCCACCACATAGGAATTGCCGACATCGTCCTGGAGGAATCCGTAGATGTACTGAACCTGCATGCCGAGGCCGTGGTAGGTCTTCGTCGGCAGCATCGACGCCACCGTCGGCCGAAACGCACCGACCACCGTGCGGTAGTCGAAGTCGGCGAAGGGACTGAACTCGGACATCGGGCATTCTCCTGTTCGCGCGGGCCGCATACGCGGGGTTCACGTGACGCTTGACGGGCGGTGACCCGGAGGCTAACGATACGCATGGATGATTTTTGTATCAATGGGGTCTTCTGCGGGGTAAGTTCGTTTGGCACACTGTTAGCCGTGGCTCAACCCGATCCGATTCGACGACGTTCACCGGACGAGGTGCGCGAGCGTGTCCTGAGTGCCGCGCGCGTGTGTTTCCGCCGCAACGGTGTGATGGCCACGCGGATGGATGAGATCGCCGACGAGGCTCAGCTGCTGCGGCCCAACCTGTATCGCTACTTCGCCAGTCGTGAGGCGTTGATTGCCTCGGCCCTCGAACGGGAGATCGAGATCACCAATGGCATACGGCGCGAGAAAATTCCGCTGGACGGTCCGGTGGCGGCGGTGTTGGTGGAGTCGCTGGTGCTCGGGTACGAGATTCACCGCGCCGAAGAGATGACGCAGTTGGTGGTCGTCAAGGAGATGATCGAGATCACCTCCTCGATCGTGGCGGGCGACGAGCTGATCATGGCCGCCGAGAGCGATTATTGGTATCCCGTGCTGGCCTATGGGCGTTCGCGCGGCGAGATTAACGACCGCCTCAGCGATGAGCGCATCATCCGATGGTTTTTGGCTTCGCAGGTGCAACTGTCCACCCGCAACGAGTTGTTCGACAACGTCGCCCGTGACGCACGCGAGTTCTTCGCCGATTTCATCGTTCCACCGGTCCTATCGCGGCCCTGAGTTCTCGCCGCTTTCGGCATCGACCTGTTGACCTAACGATACGCAGATAATATTCTCGTATCACTCTGGCTGTGTGACGCGGCGCACATACGCTCGCCAACGAGCCTGTCTACGCAAAGGAGCCGATTGCCATGACGGCAACCACGTCCTGGGTCAATCCCGTTCCCGTGCCCGACTTTTCGATCGCACTCGGTGCTACAACCAGCACCGTGGTGACGTGGATCTGCGTCGCCACCGCCGCCGCTTGCCTCATCGCCGCTATCGGGGAAATCATGCTCAAGCGCACCGCGGTGCTGCTGTTCTGTTGCATCGGTGGCATCTTCTGCAACGCCATCGAGCCGCTCTGGGATGTCCTGGGCCACCTGCATTTCAATCGCGGTAACACCGTCGTCTTTCAGGCGTTCGCCCAGGCCGCGTTCCCGGTGGACTATCCATTGTGGGCGGTGCTGCTCTACATCCAGTTCGGTGGATTCCAGTGCTGGGTCTTCTATTTGATGCTCAAACTCGGCGCCAGCCGCCGCACGTTCTGGACGGTGGCAGCGTGGCAGGTTGTTGTCAACGGACTGATCGAGATCCCACTCATCAACGCCAAGGTCTACCAGTACTACGGCGATCAGCCCTTCCGGCTCTTCGGGTTCCCGCTGTGGTGGGTCTTCACGAATTTCGGTGAGCTGCTCGGCGCAGTCGTGCTGTTCCTGTTGATCAAGAGGTTCGGCAACACGGGTGCCGTTTCGGCGATCTTCATCGTTCCTGCCGCATTCGGGGCATGGGAACTGTGGACGGGCTGGCCCGTCTACGCCGCCCTCAACTTCGACACTCTGTCGGTAGTGAAACACTTCGCGGCGCTCGTCTCCGCGGCCGTCACGGTGCTGACGCTCTGGACTTTCGCGAAGTTCATGCCCGTGCTGCAATCACTACCGGACTGGCATTCACTCGAATTCGACCGGGCCGGCCGCGCAGACCAGGGCGACAAGGTGGGTGCCTCCTCCAGCTAACGCCCGCACTGCCAGTGCTTGGACCGCCGACCAGACCGTCACCAGTGCAGGGGCCGTTGCATCTGACGAGCGGACCAGTGTCCCGACTCGGGGCACCCAGAATCGACGTCGAATACGGGACGAACGCACGACGGCAGGATCGGCTGTGCGTCGAGTAACGGAATCCTGTTGTGAACTAACGAATTCAGAAAATGGCGATCACAGGCCTTCGTAGGCGTGGATCAATCGTCGTAGCGCCGTGCGAAACCGCCCACCCGCGTCGTCGTTGCCGAAGTGCTGCGCTATGAGGGGCAGGGCGGGAACCGCTTCCTGATCGATGCTGGGTAGGCGAGCGCGGTAGATGTCGTGTAGCCGCTGTCCGGTGCCTGGCAGCGAGGCGCCTAACGTGAACTGCGCGAGCGCAACTATCGCTTCGACGGCTACGTCAGGCGGGAAACCCGCATCGAGCAGGACTCCCACCAAATGATCTGCGTGCGAGCGAAATTGGCTACCGGCGACCGCTTGCTGGGCAATGATCTTCGCGACCGCCGGCGAGGCCACCAACAGCTCGTACATGCCGGTGAAGAACTCCAGGAGCGCGGCCTGCCACGCAAGCCTGGGTGACGGCACGGACACGTCGGCGAGGGCGCGGTCCGCCAGCAGTTCCAGCACTTCCTCCTTGTCGGACACGTGCCGGTACAACGCACGCGGAGTGCAGCCGAGTCGGTCGGCCAAAGCTCGCATGGACACCGCGTCGAGTCCGTCGGCATCCGCTACCGCTCGCGCCTCGGCAACGATTGCGTCCAGGCTGAGGAAGTTTCGGTAGCCGCGCTCCGACGGTTCAGTCAAGCGGAATTCCCGAAGGCGGCGCGTACGAAATCGGTCCACATCGCCACCTGGCTGTCGCCGTGCCCGACCCGTCCGTTGCACTCCCATCGCGCGAGGCCGACGTTCATGTGGACATTGGACCAGGTGTGCCAATTCGCCGCTGCGCGGATCTGCCCATGCATCCGGTGCTCGGTCCCGGTCTCGTCGATGACGACGACCCGGTGGGCGACCTGACGACGTCCGGTGAAATCCCAGTCCGTTTCGATGTGGGCTGACGTGACGGTGTGCAGGCGTCCGTTCTGCCATACCCAACCGCGATTCATCGCCCGAGACAGCGCTGCGTCCTCGGCGAACCGATCACGCCACTGGGCGGTCTGGGGGTTTTCCAGGCCGGTGACGTGAACGGCATAGTCGTCTCCGAAAATGGCTACCAGCCAGTGGATTCCGGACATCCCAGTCGGATTCTCGGTGCGCGCCTCGCCCCACGAGCGGTCTCGCACCGAAAAGCCGTCCACCCGGAATTCCTCGCCGCGCAGCGTCAGCGTGCCCGACGTCCGCATCACCTGGTCGAAATGCCGGTTGGAGGGCAGCATCGCCGGCGGCATGACGGCCGTCGCGGAGACGTCCATGGAGTTGCCGCGACTCGGGTCCTCGTAGCTCATCCGGATCTCTTCGAAGGGCTTGAGCACCTGGTACCGGTAGCCGTTGGGCAGGGTGACGTCGAGGAGATCACCGCCGTCGTCGGTGATGGCCCGGTCGGGGATGAAGTCGCGCATGTCGAACAGCTCGGCTTCCAACTGGGTGCGTTTGAAGCCTTGCCAGGCCCACGCGCCGCCGCTCATCAGCCGCAGATTCGGGTGCAGCCAGATGTAGTTCAGGCAGTGCACGTCTGCCTCGGGGATGCTGAAGCCGCAGAATACCGTCTCGACGAGCGCGGGATCGCTTACCCTGTCGCGCTCGGCGCGGTGCATGCCCTCGTCGTCCGGGCCGACGGCGCCAAACGAGTCCGCGACTTGTGGATTCATGAAATACGAAGTGTTGCCGCTCATTTCGCCTTCTGAAGAATGGTGACCGTGCCGGAACCCCCATCGATGCGGATGAGATCACCGGTGCGCAGCACGAGGGTGCCGTTGCCAGTACCTATTACGCACGGCATGCCCATTTCACGCGCCACGATCGCGCCGTGCGACGACGTTGATCCGATGTCGATGACCGCGCCGGCGGCCAAATGAAACGCCGACGCCCACGACGGGTCGGTGGTGCGGCAGACCAGGATCTCGTCGGGCTCCAAGTCATCGAGATCGTCGGCACTGGCCAGCACGCGGGCACGGCCCTCGGCCACCCCATGCGCTGCGGCCACACCCGTCAACGAAGCCGTTCGGTCTTCGGCATGCTCTCCCAATTTGACCGCGATGGGAGGACCCACCCAAGCGTCGGGCACGTCGATCTGTTCGTAAGCGGTACGCAAACAGCGCCGTGCCGTCACCAACGCGCGGGCGTCCACCGGTGGAGCGCCCCGGATCTCATCGAGGGTCAGGTAGAAGACATCGTCCACGTCATCGATCACATCGGCCGCGACCAGTTCACGACCGCGGACGCCGCAGGCAGCTCGCGCACCGTCGAAAGCTTTTGCAAGCGCGGCCTTTCCTTCTTCCCGCAGTGGAATGAAGGTGGCCCCCAGTCTCAGCAGCAGTTGGCCCAGGGGGCGTTTCCACCGCGGCAGGGCCGCCAGCAATTCGCGCTCGGCCCGCTGCCGGGCGCTAGCCCGGGCCGCCGCCTGGGCGTGGGGATCGGGCCGATGCGGAGCGCCCTTGTACTTCTCCACCATCCGCTGGACCAATTCCGGACGCTCCCGCCACGACGGATTGGACACCTCGATTTCGCCCGCACACCGAAAGCCGTACTCGGCGAGGAATTCCGACATGGTTGACCTGTTCTCTGCGACATCATGCAGTGCCGCAACGAATTCGGTCTCCACCATCTGGCCATAACCGGTGGACAACTCGAGGTGCAGCCCCGGCCGACCGACGGACTCGGCCAGTTTGGCGAGCGCGTCAAACACCCCTTGCGCCACGAAAGTTCCGGCAACGTGCACCCGCATCGCGTACTCGAGCATCTCGAACGACTGGGCGAATTGTTCGTCGACCGGACGGGCCAGTCCGTCGGTCGAGGTAGCGAGCCGCCACCAGGTATCTATCTTCCGGGACATCTCACGAATGCGCCGCGGCAGGAGCACTGCCGTGATCGGCGCTTTTGTGGCCACGAACAAATAGCGCCGTCTGCTCGATGAATCCGGTACGACGTCCTCGCGCGAGGAGCCGAAAATCTGCTCCTCGAATGCCGCGCCCGATTGGCCGGGAATCAGATCGCTGATTCGGCGGAAGTAATTGATGCTCGCTGTGTAGCGGCCGTAGAAAACCGTCGAGGAAGAATCCTGCGCGGTCTTGCCCACAACCACCTCGTCACGGCGCAGCACGCCCAGATCGTGGAAGGTTCCGTTGACGCCCAGATCACTGATCGGCAGCCATAGCGTCGCGCCGAGCGGGCTCATGACGCCTTGGTAGTTCTCCCGGGTGTTGATCGTCGACCAGGCGTCATTCGGCCCGGACACACGGTGCATCGGGTTGGGCGCGTGCAGGTCCAGCGTCATTGGCCCTCGCCGGTAAGTGGGTTGTCCGACGCGGTCAGTGCGTCGGTACCGGCGCCGAGATTCGCCACCACTGCCTCGGCCGCGTAGTCCATGAGCGCATGTATACGGTGTGTACTTCTATTTCGTCAAGGTGTGTGAAGCAGATTTCGGCGCACCGGCGATCTATGCCAGGTTCACCTCGATGGCGCCTGCGACGACCACGGCCTTCGGCGTGCGGCGGAATTTAACCCCGGATACACACGCCGTGTAACGAGTTCCCTCGCGTGCGGGCACCGTTGATGGTGATCACCGAAACACCGTGGGTGACGACCATCGCGCCTCATTCGATGCGACGACTGCGCGCAGTAACCTTCGGTACGTGGCCGACATCATCCTGCTGAGTGCCCAGGGCCGGATGCTGCTCGCAGTCGCAGAGGACGCCGGGCGGCCGACGGCGCAACTGGCCGCGGCCGCCGGCATGACGGTGGGCGCAGCGGAGGCCGTGCTCGCAGAGCTCGTCGATGCCGGTTGTCTGGATACCGCCGACAGCTCTTATTCGGTGAACTCGTCGGCGCAGGTGCGTCTGTCCGGCGAGCGACGGATGGCGGTCGGCGCTGTGGTGGCGGCCATGCTGGGCGGCGAGGGAATCGGGTCGCTGCACGCGACGCGGCGCGATGTGGTGCGGGCCCGGTTGCTGACCGCGATCGAGGCCCTTTTCGACCACGGTGAGACATTCGCGGGACTGACGGTGGAGCGGCTGATCTCGGAGGCGGGGCTGTCGCGCTCGACGTTCTATACCTATTTCACCGACAAGACCGAGCTGCTCCAGGAGTTGGCAGCCGACGTGCTCGAGGAGTTGTTGTTCGACGCCGCCGCGCACTGGTGGGAGCGCGATCGCATCGCGTCACGGGAGGAACTACACGAGGGAACCCGTCGGATCATCCTCGCCTTCGTCAAGCACCGCGTCATCATGCGGGCAATGAGCGATGCCGCGGCCACCAACGCCGCCATCCGCGAGCAGTGGGGCGGTCTGATGCGCGAGTCCGCGGGCCTGGTCGCTCGCCACATCAAAATCGGCCAGGCGGCCGGATTCATCGACGCGAGTTTGGATCCGGAAGCGACGGGAACCTGGCTCAACTGGGCCGCCGAGCGCAGTCTGACGATGCTGGTCGCACCGTCGACCCCCGACGATGCCGCGCGCTGGCACACGGTGATGACGGATCTGTATTGGAACGTCCTTTACCGCGGGGCGGCGTGAGCACCCGCGTGCGGGCGCCCGTGCGGGAGCTGCGTGCGCAGGCGCGCGTTCGGCTCATTGCGATTGCCGAACGGCTCGTCGACACGGGCCTGGCCTACTCGACAATCTCGGTCGAGCGACTGACCCGCGAGGCGGGGATGCCGCGCACCCGCTTCTACAGCTACTTCGACGACAAGGCCGACCTTCTCCTCGCCTGGTTCGACTCGGCCCGGCCCGAGATCGAAGATGCAACCGCGAAATGGTCTGGCCTGCAACGGGTTAACTCCAATCAGCAATTGCGATCTGTGTTACGCGAGTTGCTTGACGCCCACAGGGTGCGGCGGTCGCTCTTTGCGGCGATGTCGGAGGGCGCGCCCACCGACCCGCGCCTGCAGTCGGCGTACGAGCAGTTGCTGCAGACGATCGCATTGGCGCTGCGCGAGCACATCGAGCGGGGCCAGCGTGAGGGTTGGATCGATCCCGGTCTGCTCAGCGCCGGTACGGCGGACTGGCTGATCTGGGGCTGGGAGCGTAACGCGTCGATGGTGTCCGACTGGGCGACGGACGCCGAAATCGCGAGATCCCTCGATGGCTTCACCAGTTTCGTCTGGGGCGCGCTCTACCGTTGCGCTGCTGACACTGTGTCCGACTAGCCAGGACAGACTGTCGACACTTGGTTTGATGATTCTGGACACGGTGTTGACAACGAAAACCAAACTGTGATCGGATTCCCACAGCGTGACGTGCTTCACACGTCGCGGTAGCACGAGACGTGCCCAGTGGGAGGGTCTGAATGAGGGATATCAGGTATGGCGCATGCGGCTCGCTGACCGACGTGACGATGAATCGGATGGCCGCCCAGATGTTCGAAGCTCAGGGCTACGACTTCATGATCTGGCCCGATCAGATGGGCATGACGATTCCGCGGTCGATCTGGACTCCCGACATCGCGCCGGGTTCGGAAGTCTTCGACATCGACACGAACTTCGACGCGTGGGCGCTGTGCGCCGACGCCGCCGCTCACAGCGAGCGGATCAATCTGGGCATCACCGTCAATGACGCGATCCGGCGCGGCCCGGCCAACTATGCGCAGATGGTGCTCACCATGGACCACCTCTCCCAGGGCCGCTACTTCCACGGGATGGGCGCCGGCGAAATACGCCACTTCAAGCCGTACGGCCTGGCTCGCAACAAGCCCTTCACCCACCTCGAAGAATCCATCAAGATCCAGAAGTTGCTGATGGACGCGGACGGGCCGGTCAGCTATGACGGCCCGATCTGGAGCCTCGATAAGGCGGTGATGACCGCCATGCCCTATGGCGACAAGGCGCCGCCGATCCTGGTCGCGGGTGGTGGTCGCGCAATGAAGATCGCCGCCGAGTACGCCGACGGCTGGATCACCATGCTGCCGGCGGCGGGCGACCCGGATCACTACGCGGCTCAGGTCCGCCAGATCAAGCGGTGGGCCGAGGAAGCGGGCCGCGATCCCGAGGCGTTGCGTTTCTACGCCCTGATCCTGGGGCTGATCTGCGCCAGTGACGACGAGACCGAGGCGGTGGTGAACCATCCGCTGCTGCGCTTCGATTCGATCGCGCTGATTCCCGACGTGAACGTGTTCAACAGCTGGGGAATCATCGAGCACCCGATCCGCCCCGACTACAACTACTCTCGCGACATCATCTCGACCGACTGGTCCCGCGAGGACACACTGGCGGTGATCGACAAGGTGCCCCCGTCGGTGGTTCGCAGGGCCCGTGCGTGCGGCACCCCGAAGCAGGTCGCCGATCAGCTACAGCCCTACATCGACGCGGGCCTGGACTGGCTGAACATCATCAATTACGCGGCGTTCGTGGGCAGCGGCAACTTCGCGGACAGTGCGGCTTCGCTCGCGCTGGTCACCGAGACGGTGCGGCTGCTGCGCGAACGCAACGGTCAGCCGATCCCCGAGGGAATGGCGGGCGCGGCGGCAAGCGGGGCGGCGCTGTGACCGCGGCACAGCGCTCCGTCGATGTCATCGTCGCGGGTGCGGGTCACAACGGCCTGGTGGCGGCCGCCTATCTGGCCAAGGCCGGCCTCGACGTCCTGGTCCTGGAGGCGTCACCGGTCTTCGGTGGGATGACGGCCACCAACGCGATCTTCCCCGAGGCCCCCGACCACCTGGTCAACGAGGGTTCGGTGCAAGCCTCGCTATTCCGCACCACCACCATCGACGCCGACCTCGAGTTGTCGACGAAGTACGGTCTGCGGCAACGGGTTACCGATCCGGCCCATGTGCAAATGCAGCTCGACCACCGTTCCCTCGCGCTGTGGCGCGACCCCCGCAAGGTCGCCGACGAGCTGCGGTACTTCTCACCCCAGGATGCCAAGGCCTACCTAGACATGTACGAGGTGATCGCCGCGGGCATGGAGATCGGGTTACCGCTCATGCAGACCAACCCGCGCCATCCCGAGTTCCCCGCGGTGCGCAAGTTCCTGGTGCGGGCCGCACGGCACAGCCGCAAGCTCGGCGAGATCATCCGGTGGGCAGGTGCGACGCAGGCCGAAACCGTCGAGGAGCGCTTCGAATCTGACATCATCAGGGCGGCACTGATGATCGGACTGCCGTTCATGAACTACCACTCCGACGCCAGTGGTTGGTCGTTGATCTACCTCGGCATCCTGTCCAAGTACGGCGTGTCGATGTTCGAAGGCGGCACCGGCGCGTTTCCGCGCGCGCTGTCCCAAGTGATCGCGGACAACGGCGGCCGAATCCGCACCAGCGCCAAGGTAACCCAGTTGGTCGTCCGGGCGGGGCGGGTGGTCGGCGTCGAGGTCAACGGTGACGAGCAACTGTATGCGCGCCGCGGTGTGCTGACCGCGTTCTCGCCCAGCCAGACGCTCAATCGCCTGTTGCCCGAGGGCGTTCTGCCGCGCAGGCAAGCCAACCGGGTTGCGCACATCCCGACCAGCGGCCGCGGGTTCGCCGACGCGAAAGTCAATGTGGTGCTCAAAGGCAAGATCACGATGAAGAAGATGGAGCAGTGGCGCGGTGACGGGCTGAACCTGAAGGTCCCGTTGAACAGCTTCCACACCTATCAGGAGACCCTCGACGCGCAAAAGGCCTGCATCCGCGGCGAGGTGCCCGATCACGTTCCCGGCCTCGGCTACTGCACCACCGCGTTCGACCCGTCGCTCGGCCCCCCGGACAAGGACACCTGGTGGTTCTGGACCGGTCTGGTGCCCTTCGACCCCCACACCGGCTGGGACGCCGCGCGCAAGGCCATCACCGACACCGTGATCGAACAGTCCTCGTTCTACTACGAGGGCCTCGATGAGCTCGAGATCGCTCGAAAGTCGTTGATGCCGCCCGACATCGAGGAGCGGTTCAACGCCGTCGACGGAAGTGTCTATCACGTCGACCCGGTGATCACCCGGTTCGGCCCCGCCAAGCCCGCCTGGGGGTTCGCCGGCTACAGCACGCCGGTCCCCGGACTGTTTCTCAGCGGTTCGGGCACCCACCCCGTCGCGGGTATCAGCGGCATGCCGGGCCAGAACGCCGCGAAGACGATGATCAAGCTGTTCCGCCGCGAGGACAAAAAGGGCGTCGCCAATCACGCGGTCGAGGAGGCGCGGGCCCGGGACCGGGCGCTGTCGAATTCCGCTGACGCCCAATCCGATCGCTCGTAACTTCCGACCCCCGACCACTTCCGCAAAGGAGACCCTCGTGCCGCACGCGACCCACCCACCCGAATCCGACAGATACCTGGCGCTGCCCAAGGCCGGCGCCAACTGGGACCCGGCCATGCTCTACACCTACTACCACGGCATGCACATCCCCGAGGAGCGGATCGGCGCCTACATCTACTTCCTGGGCAGGCCCACCTTCGGGGTGTGCCAGGGCGGCGTCCTGATCTTCCAGGGCGACCAGAACTTCGACCCGCTCGACATGGCCTACATGGACTACGAGATGACCATGCCGTGGCCCACCGTCGACGAGAAGTCCCTCACAACGGACAATGGCCTGCGCATCGAGTTCGTGGAATTGGGACGCACGAATCGCCTGACCTACACCAGCCCGAATGGTGAGGCCAGCTTCGACTTGATCGCCGAGGCGGTGACCCCGCTGTACGCGCGTGGACACATCATTCCCGGGGAGGATCTGCACGGCGATCCGGCGCTGACACCCGGCGGCACCGAACAGATGATGCACGTGACCGGCGAACTAATGTTGCGTGGAAAGCGTTACGACGTCGACTGTTACAACCCGCGGGACCGGTCGTGGCGACAGATTCGCACCGAGTCCAAACATCGCCGGGCCCAGATCCCGACGCTGCCACCGGTGGGCTGGACCCCGATGTACTTCGGTCCCGACCTCATCTTCAACTCCGCCGGTTATGTCTCCCCGAGCACGAATCCCAACTGGACGGGCCTCTACGACGTGGATCCCGCCAAACCCTCGCACTACTTCGCGTGGATCATGGTCGACGGCGAGGACCTGCCGGTCACCAAGGTGATCCGCACGGTGCACGAGAGCCACCCGGTGCTGTATTCGGCGCAACGCCAAGAGGTCGAGGTCGAGGTGGAGGGCGGCCGGCGATTCCACTTCTACGGTGAGACAACGGCGATGTGCAACGCCGTCGCGTGGCCCAACGCGGCCATCCGCGTCGGTACCGCACACTGGCGCTCCGACGACGGACGCGAATGCGACAACACCTATCAGGAAATGTGGTTCGACGACATCTACATGCGGACCATGAACGAGCGTGCGGGACAACGTGTTTACCGCTCACCCGCCCCGGCGCCAACGGGGGTGTGACGCGAGATGTTCCCGACCCGAGACCGAATGACGGATCTCATCCTGCCGAATCGACAGCCGGGTGAAACGCTCGACCCACACCTGATCTACACCTACGCTTGGCTTTTCACGGTGCCCGAAGACGAGATCAGCATCTTCGCCTACGTCAAGTGCAAGCCGTACTTCTCAATGTCGGAGGGCGGCCTGTGCGTCTTCCGCGGCCTGGACAATCTCGACCCGCCCGATATGGCGTACATGGACTACCAGATGACCATGCCATGGCCGGATTTCGAGAACGGGGTGTTGACCATGGCCAACGGGCTGCGAGTCGACATCCTCGAGCCTGGCAAGCGATTCCGGATCACTTACCGCAGTCCGGACGGCAAGACGGCACTGGAGGTTGAGTCGACGGGTGTCACACCGCTGCTGGCCCGCGGACACGTGATACCCGGCGAGGATGCGCACGGCGCAACGGGGGAGCGGGCCAAGGGGGGCTCGGAGCAGATGATGCGCAACATGGGTCAGCTGGTCCTCGACGGCCGACGCTACGAGTTCGACAGCGTCGACGGGCGCGACCGGTCCTGGGGGCAGGTCCGCTCGGAGTACCGCGACGCGATCGTGTTCCCTCCTGCCATCTGGACGCCGGTCTGGTACAACGACTTTGCTTTCAACCAGGTGGGATACGAAGCGCCCGGCACCGATCCGTCTTGGGAAGGCGTGTTCGACGTACCGGCCGACCGGCCGACATTCCACAACGCCTGGGTGATTGTCGACGGGGAAGTGCGGCAGGTGGCGTCAGTACACCTCAACGCCACCGCGCGACACCCGTACCTGCACATGGTGTCCGCGTTCGAGGTCTCTGCGGTCGACACGACGGGCGCCACGCACGAACTCACCGCGGAGGCCATGGCCATGACCGCACTGCCCACCTGGAACCATTCGATTCTGCGGCAGGCGCTGTACCGCTGGCGGGACGCGAAGGGCCGGGTGGCCTACAACTCGGCGCAGGAAATGTGGTGGGACCAGGCATTCCAGCACTCAATGAATCGCCGCTCACCCAGATCGGCACTCCTGCACAGCGAAGTCTGAGCTGTGACAATCGCCGATTTCAATCTGGACGGCCTGATCGAAGACAGCCGGGTACACGGTTCGCTCTACACCGATCCCCAGATTTACGCCGAAGAGCTGCGACGCATCTGGTATCGCGGCTGGGTTTTCGTCGGACACGACAGCGAGATCCCGGCACCGGGTGATGCCATCCGCCGCGCGATAGCGCACCGTCCGGTCACCCTGCTACGCCGTTCCGACGGCACGGTGGACATAGACGGCGTAGCGCGGGCGGACTCCATCCACGGCTTCGTCTTCGGATCCTTCGCCGCCGACGGACCCGGGCTCGACGAACACCTCGGCGACGCGACTGCGGTTTTCGACCAGATCGCGCGGCTGTCCCCGACGGGCAAGGTCCGCCTGGACTGCGGCTGGCTCGAACACGAGGTCAATGCCAACTGGAAGCTGCTGGTGGAGAACGAGGTTGACGGGTATCACCCGACGTTTGTGCACGGCTCCATCTTCTCGGTGGCAAGAGGGCCACTGACCGGGCTGTTCGACGGGCGGTCGGTGGCGGGTGCACGCGCGCTCGACCAAGGCCACACCGAATTGGTGGTGGCGCCCCAGTTCCGGCAGGCGGGACCGCTGTCCTGGGTAAGCGCTACACCGGCACAGATGCCCGAATACATGCAGCGCATGCACGACGCCTACGGTGAGCGAGCCGACGAGTACATCCTCGAGGGGCCGCCGCACGCGATGATCTTCCCCAATTTGTTCATCGCCGAGATCCAGGTATTCGTCATCGCGCCGTGCGCCGTGGACCGTACGGTGCAGTTGGTCACCGCCCTACAACTCGACGATGCGGCCGAACTGAACTCGAAACTCTTTCGCAATACCATGGGCTCAGTCGGGCCCGCCGGACTGCTATTGGCCGACGATGCCGAGATGTATGAACGCAACCAACGAGGGGTGACCGCCCGTCATCCGGAATGGTTGGACCTCAGCCGTGGGCTGGGCCGCGAATACCGCGACGCCGACGGTCATCTCGCCGGGCACGTCACCGACGAGGTGACTCAACGGGCGATCTGGCGACACTACCGGCAGGTGATGGCTTGAACGACAAGGGCTTTGCAGATCCACTGCACCAGCCAGGGGGCGAAAACACCTGCTGGACAACGATCAACGCCGAAGAGAACCTGGTCGGTGTCGTCGACCCGCTCAGCGGGACGTTCTGGCTGGAGCCGGTCAACCGAGGCACCCTGGGAGCGTTTGCTGACATGGGAGTGGTTCCCGAACGCGATGTCGTGCATGCCGCCGACTCCGATCGGCGCATCTCGTCGCTGATCTGCGGGCGTTATTCGGTCAACGTCGATCTCGTTCGCCGCCTGGCCGACTCGATGCCGGGCACCTCGGGTGACGCGATGGAGCGCGACCTGTTCGGCAATCCGCGTGAGGGCATTCCCAGCCAGCGCTCGCTGCGGCGCTACCCGATCGTGGCCGTGAAGGCGCCGGGCGCGGCGCTGGGCGTTGCGGGGCGGATCAACCGGGAAATGCCGGTCAGTCAGCGTTGGTGGCAGCGGTCGATCGCCGAACTCAAGGACGCCGACGCCGCCACCGCTCGGGCGAAACTCCGCGAGGGGCACGACCATATGACCGCGATGATGCGGCCGCACACCTTGGGCACCATGCTCATTCAGGGCGTCCTGGGACGCGTCCGCACGCTCGTGGAGAGCGTCGGCAGGCCCGAGCTCGAACTGGAGTTGTCCCGCGGCCTGGGCTCCTTGCAAGAGGTGAACATGTTGAACCGGCTATGGGGAGTGTCCCGCGGCCACGGAGATCTCGACGGTTTCCTGGCCGAGTACGGGTTCCACTGCCCGGGCGAGGGCGCCGTGACCAGTGTGGCGTGGCGGGAGGATCCGCGCGCACTGCACGCAACAGTCGACTCGTACCGCGCAATGGACGAGGACCGGGCTCCGCTGCGCAGCGCCGCGGAGGTCGGAAGGCGCCGTCGCGCAGCAACGGCCGAGTTGATGGCTGCGCTGCCCCCACATCGCCGTCCGGCCGCCAAGATGGTGTTGTCGCTGAGCGACAAACTGTGGGCGTTGCGTGAGACCGGCAAGGCCACCTACTTGCACGGCATTGACGTCGCGCGCGCCGCCGTGCGTATCGTCGGGCCGTCGATGGCCGCCGACGGAATGATCGATACCCCAGACGATGTCGCGTTCCTGACGATCGACGAACTGAAGGCCGGGGTATCACGCGACTACCGCGCGGAGGTCGAATTTCGCCGCGCCCGGCGCGACACGTACGCGGCATTCGATGTCCCGCAGACCTGGGAGGGCACACCCACCCAGATAGCCAAACACGCCGACACCACCTCTACCGTGCGCATCGAGGGTCTGGCGGCCAGCCCCGGAGTCGTCGAGGGCCGGGTGAAAGTGGTCACCGATCCGAATGCAGCGGAGCTGCAGGAAGGTGAGATCCTCGTCTGCAAGTCGACGGACCCGTCATACGGAACGTTGTTCATGCTTGCGGCGGGAGCCGTCATCGACGTCGGTGCGCCCTCCAGCCATGGGGCCATCGTCGCGCGCGAACTCGGAATTCCGTGTGTGATCAACACCCGGATTGGTACCCGAGCCCTGAAGAACGGCGACGTTGTTCGTATCGACGGTGGCAGAGGCGTCGTCGACGTCCTCGAGTCGGCGCGACGGCGCAGCCCGACCCGCTAACGTCGGCAGCACCAGCTCGCCACCTCGACATCGTTGTAAACGCCGCGTTCGCAGCGGATTACCGTATCGCTCCGGGCTCGTCGCCGCGTTAGCGGAAGTCCATCCAGTGTCCGTGTGGGGTCCAGCCCATGTGGAAGGGGAGTTCGATTTTGCAGATGGGGCCGGTGGTGATGTCGTCGGTGTCGAAGATTTGGAATTCGCCGC
>NZ_SCRH01000022.1 GCF_004298145.1 Mycobacterium sp. | reverse complement strand
AACACACCGCAATCGAGTCGCTGCCCTCCGTGGAAGCCGATCGTCAGGCAGACTCAAGTACGTAAACCTGCTCACTTTTCAACCGGAGCAGGCTGCTCAGGATTCAACCGGAGCCGACAATGGAGGTCGGCGCCAGCAGCCCGGACGGTGCCTGAACCGTGGCGTCAGCCTTGCCTTTCACTCCTTTTCATTCGCCTCGATAAGTGCCGGAAGGATGAAGAGGCGGAGATCGTCTTCAAGTTCCGTCGGCGGTGGAGCCATCTCCGGCAACGCGAGGTAGCTCAGCTGGATATGGACTAAGAAGCGGGCGGCCTTGTCCAGATTGAGTCCTTCTCGCAGCTCGCCGCGTCCGCGGGCGTACTCAAGCAACGGAACCCAGTGCGTGCGTAGCTCGGAGAGCACTTCGGGGGAGGAAGTGAGAGAACGCGCGGTCACGTTGGCAGCATCACCGCCGACCAGAAACGGCAGATCCGGATCGTTGGCGGTGTCGCGAATGCCGCTCACCAGTGATCCGATGATGAGGTCGGCGGCGGGACCGTTGTGGGGAAAACGCTCGGCCAGCCGGCGATGGTGATGCCGGATCTCGCGCAAGACGACGGCGTGGACGATTGCGTCTTTGCTTGCGAAATAACGGTAGATGTGTGGGCGGGCGATACCCACTTCGACGGCAATGTCTTCCACGCGAGTGCGCTGTATTCCCCAGCGGGCGAAGCATCGCGCCGCGGCGGCGATGATGGCCGCGGGTGGGTCGGGAATCAGCTTTGTCGCTGAGTGCGTCGTCTCGCTGAGCGTGGCGGTCTGGCGTTTCTCCTCGGCTTGCGACGCGTGTGCTGTGACCACCGGACACCTTTCAGTACTGGCTTGCCAATCGCGATTTGAACTGGGTACGTTGTACATATTACGACAAATGTACCAAGGAGCGTGCATGTCCGGTTCGTCTGCAGTCGCGCAGGATTTGAGCGCGTTCGTCATCTCCGGGAGGGTGAAAAGTCACCTTCCTGATGAGGTGCGGTACGAAACGTCGGTCCGCACACCGGCTCAGGGCATCAGCGACGGTGTCGACGCCGAGCGGCTCGGATTTCGGCGGGTTTTCCTCGCCGAGCGCCCAGAGCTGAAGGAGCCGGGAACCATCCTGGGTGGTATCGCGGCAAGGACCCACAGATTGGGTGTTGCCACCGGCATCATCGCCGCGGGATCGCGTCATCCGATGTTGCTGGCGTCGCTCGGCGCGACGATGCAGGCGGCCTACGGAGCGCGGTTCACGCTCGGACTGGGTCGCGGTGCCCCCGCCTATGGCCACGGAGGTCACTTGTCCTATGACGCCTTGGCGGACGTCTGCACCATCGTCAAGCGGATTTGGACTGGCGAACAGTTCGAATACAACGGAGCTGCCGGGAATTTGGGCCGGATGGGTTTGAAGGACATCTACGAGGGGCCCGCACCGGACATCATCGTGGGTAACTTCGGGCTGTCCCGTGCGGCGTCGATGGTGGCACAGACTCCGGCCATTGATGGAATCTTGCTGCCTGCCATGCTCACTCCGCTGGGAGTCTCTCGGGCGGCCCGATTTATCAGGGATGCATGTGAGCGTGCTGATCGCGATCCCGCGTCGGTACGGATTTTGGTCGAGCTTCCCACGGCGCCGGAGCTGACAGACGAGGAAACACGCCAAATAGTCCATGCCCGCGCCGTGACATATCTGCAGCCGTCGGTCTGGGGGCGGTCCTATGAGTTGTTGAACGACTGGGATCCCGCAATACTGCAACGTCTTCGGGAACATCCCCAGTTCACTGGCATTGACGGCGTGCTGGCCGATCTCAACTTTCATCGGGTGCAGCTCGTCGAACCCTCCAAGATGTTGCCGGATGAGTGGATGGCCGACGCAGCTGCAATCGGATCGATTGACGATTGTGTTCGCAAGTTACAAGAGTTTCGTGACGCCGGCGCGGACGAGATCTGCACATATGGCAGTACACCCGCGCAAAACGCCAAGCTGATCGCCGCATGGCAAGCGCGGAAACAGTCACCGGTGCAGGTAGGCGGCGGCCAGTGATCGACCAACAACAGCAGCGCATTGAGGCCTTCCTGCAATCCCGGCATCCCGACGCACGGATCACCCGCTATGCGGCGATCAATGGCGGATACAGCAGACTGATGGCCGAGTTCGACGCGGTATTGGACTCTGAGAAAAGGCATCTGGTGTGGCGGGGCGACCCGCCAGCCGACCGCCAAATCATCGTGACCAGCCGGCACAACGAGTACGCGCTCTTATCGGCCCTGAGCAACCTGCCGGGAGATCTCGCCGGTGCTCCCTTGTACTTTGACCGCGACGGCTCCGAGCTCGGCACGACCAGCATGATCCTTAACTACGTCGATGGCGATCAGCTGATGACACTGCTTAAGCAAACCGACGAGGCGTTCTGGCCCGAGCTTATGGACGCCACCTGCGCCCTCGCCGCGGCTATTCACCGCACTGATCTCGATGCGTTACCCGTGGAGATCGAGCGGCCGAGATCGTGGTCGGACTACCTGGACTCCGCGATCGACCAGTGGCGTCAACTGGAACGAGAACAAGTCGAGCCGGCACCGCTGCTGCGTTACGTGACCACTTGGCTGGACCAGAACCGGCCACCGGAAGCGCCGTTGTCGTTGGTGCACGGTGATTTCCAATCGCCGAATGTGCTGATCGAGCCGGCGTCGAAATGTGCACGCGCAATTGACTGGGAATTTGCGCACATCGGCGATCCACGCGAAGACCTTGGTTATTTTTTGGCGCTGGCCGGGCTGAGTCCACCCGATCCGACTCGTGGCGACCCCGCCGAGCTCTGCCGGGCCTATCTGGGCCAGTCACACCTTGGCGAGGAGCTGATCAACCCGCTGGCCGTGGCCTACTTCTCCATTCTGCCGTTCGGCCCGATGATCCGACGGTTGTCGGCGCAGATCGCCGACCTCGTCGCCGGACGAAACCGCTCGCTACAGACCGCGAATCTGACCGTCATGGTGACGGCCATGGTGGAGGGATGGGTGACATTGATTGGGACACTGCATAACACAGCAGGTGCGACGCCATGATGACTTTACCGACAAGCAGCCAGCTCATCTCGGTGATCCGCGCCGAGATCGAGGAGACGATCAGCGGAATCAGCGAGGACCCCCGAATCGTCAACTGTCTCAGCATGGTTGACTCGATGCTCGCCACGATCGCCATCCGATGCGACCACGAAATTGGCTGGATGATCAGCGAGATCGACGACATCGCTGATCTCGCAGACCGGCTTGTCGTCGACGGAGTCGACGACGGCCGCGCTAGCAGTGGGCTCGCGGCGTTGCGTGACGCCGAGCTCGAGGACTTCAATACGGCGACGGTGCGGGCCCAATACCATCGGGCTTCTTCGCTACTCGCCGACTGTGCTGAGTTGGCGATGGTCGCCGGAGGTGACTCGCGGCACCGATTGGACGCCGTCGTAGCCAGGCGTGTCGATCACGAACGCCAGGTTCGCGGCACCCTCGAACTGGTTGGCCGCGGATGACCGGCGTTCACGCGGTAGGCAACCCATCGTCATCGGTTGTCGCCGACATCAGCACCTATCTGATCTGCGGCCGGATGCAGTCCACGGCTCCCGACGATCCACGCACCGGTCGCAGCGTTGCCCAAGGCATAAACGACGCCCGGGTTGCAGAGCAACTCGGGTTCCGCCGAGCGTTCATCTCCGAACGTCTCGACATCAAAGACGCCGGGGCGTTCCTCGGTGGAGCAGCTGCCGTCACGTCACGTCTCGAGGTCGGAACCGGCGCGCTGGCGGTGCCGTCGCGGGACCCACGCGTTACCGCGTCCCTTGGAGCCACGATGCATGCGGCCTACGGCCCGCGCTTCATCCTTGGACTCGGCCGCACCGAACCACAATTCATGAGCTACGGGCAGGTCAGCTTTGACCATCTGATCGACTACGCCGGTATCATCCGCCGCCTCTGGCGCGGCGAAAGCGTCAGCTATCACGGCCCCGCAGGCGATTTCGACGATATCGCCCTGCGCGACCTCTACGATGGCCCACCGCCGGAGATCTGGAGCTGCATACTGGGCGGTCCCCGCGCCGCCCGTGCTGCCGCCCGCGCCTTCGACGGCGTCATACTCACGCCGTATCTGCTCCCCGAGGCAGTTGCCCGCACGGTTGGCTTCATCCGCGAGGAATGCGATCGCATCGGCCGGGACCCCGCCGAAATTCGTATCTGCCACCCGATCGTCACCGCGCCCGACCTCGACGATTACGAAACCCGCCTACTCGCGCACGCGCGCGCCGTCACGTACTTCCAGATGCCCAGCTTCGCCCGTGCTCTGTCGGCGTTCAATGGCTGGGACGGAGAAGGTCTACTCGCCAAATTCGCTGAGCACCAACAATTGGCTGGCGTCGCATCGGCCGATCAGTCATTTCACCGCAGGGAACTATTGGGGCCGGCATCGCTGATCCCCGACGCCTGGATGCAGCAGACCTGTGCCCTGGGCACCGTAGACTCCTGCGTGAAGACGCTGCAACAGTTCCGCGACGCCGGCGTCGATGAGTTGGCCTTCTACGGCAGTACCCCCGACCAGAACGCTGAGCTTCTGGATGCTTGGCGCCAAAGAAGCCGGGCGGTCGGAGTCGAGGTATGAAGACAGCACTGGTCACTGGAGCGTCATCAGGCATCGGCCTCGAAATCGCTTGGCTTCTAGCCCGCGACGGTTACGACCTGGTCCTTGCCGCCCGCCGACTCCCGCTACTCGAGCAGCATGCAGCCGCTATCACCGAGGCGACGGGACAAACTGTGATCCCTCTGCGCAGCGACCTCGCCGAGCCCGACGGCGCGTCGACGTTAGTCGACGCCATACAGGCCCGGAATCTGCGTATCGACTACCTCGTCAACAACGCCGGCGTCACGCTCGAGGGGCGCTATCTCGACAACGACTGGGAATCGCAGCGCGCGTTCGTCCAACTCATGTCACTGAGCCCAGCAGAGCTCACCCACCGCCTGCTGCCGGCAATGGTGGATCGCGGTCACGGCGCTATTCTCAATGTCGCGTCCCTGGGCGCATTTTGGCCAGCCTTCCCGGGGATAACGCTCTATGCCGGCGCGAAATCATTCCTGGTCCGCTTAACGAATACGCTTGCAGTCGAATACGCCCGAACGGGTGTCACGTTTACTGTTATCTGCCCGTTCACAACGCGCACAGCCTTCCTGGACGGCGCCACAATCGCGCCGATCGCCGAGAAAATGCCGAAATTCATGATTCAGTCACCAGAACTTGTAGCGCGTATTGGTGTCGAATCTGTCCGCCAGGGAAAGACCCTCGTGCATACCAGCATTCTGAACCGAGTCCTTGCGGGTGTGCTTACCGTCCTACCCGTCCCGATAGTGAACCGCGGACTGGTGAAATATATGTCCCTGGGACGTGACGACCTGGTGTGAACACCTCAAACCGTCGAGGACGCCGCAGTTGACCTAACCTGCAACAGTGCCTATGGCTGCAGCGAACGCCGGACTCAGCTGACTTATCGCAGCGCCCAGGGCGTTGTCGGTCTCAACGATACGTTCCGAGAAACGCCAACCCGCACCAGTTCTGACGAGGCGGTCGGTGTACCGGCCCGTCGTGAGCACCACCATCGTGTTGCTGTCAGGCTCGCGTGCGAAAATCATCACCGCACTGCGCTGCGTAGCGCTATCGCCGTCGGTGTTGATCACCGCGTCAGTGCTCACGTGCAGCGTGGGAAAGTCAAGCGCGCCGATCATGCTCTTCAGGGCGTCGTACCCCTCCAATCGGGCCAGACCGACGAGATCGAAAACGCCTCCGGCAACGAAACAGTCGGCGAAGGAGTCCAAATCGCGGGAGTCGGCTGCGATGTTGTACCGGGCTGACACGTCGCGGATCGCTTCACGGTCAGCATATGAACTGCTCATTAATGGATGTCCCTTCTGGATTTCAGGCGACGCTCATGCCACCGTCGACGAAGAACGTGCCTGCCGTGGCGAAGGCCGACTCGTCTGAGGCCAAGAACAACAGCGCATTGGCGATGTCGGTCGGGCTCGCGGGACGCTTGATGGGCGTGCCCTCCACCGCCGCCTCGAACATCCCGGGAGGAAAGGCTCGCGACAGGGGCGTGTCGATGACGCCGGGGCTGACCACATTGGCACGGATGCCCGATGCTGCATGCTCCGCGCCGAAGGAGCGCGTCAACGAGACCAACGCCGCCTTGCTTGCCGCGTAGGCCGCCAACATCGGAAATGCTTTCTCCGTCGACGCCGATGCAACATTGATGATCGACCCCCCGCCGCGCGCCAAGAGCAGCGGTACGGCCGCCCTCATGGCATAGAAGGGCCCCATGAAGTTGACATCGACAACCCGTTGCATGTTGGCGTCCGAGATCGACGCCGCCGGGGTGAGGTCACCGTCGATGCCGGCGCAGTTCGCGAGGATATCCAGCCCCCCGAATTTGCTGACCGCAGTTTGAAGGAGCGCGTTGACCTGCTCGGGCCGGGTCACGTCGACTGACACCGCGACGGCGTTTTCGCCCAGTTCCGCTGCTGCCTCTTTCTCCTTTCCGGACACGTCACCGAGTACGACTCGAGCACCCTCGCGGTGAAAGATTTGTGCCGTCGCACGTCCGAGCCCTGAGCCCGCTCCCGTGACCACCGCCGTCTTCCCAGCCAGTCTTTGCATCACACTCTCCAGATTCAGTTCCGCTACTCGACTGACGTTAGGAGCAAACATGCGTTGTTTGTTACCCCGCCCGGACGCTTGATTGACCGAACCGGACAGGTTGTGGAGCGATCGCGCTAACCTCGTCTCGATGGGAGCTACGAAACCAAGCTGGGACTTCGATCGCGCACCGTTCGCGGCACTTGCGGTAGTGGAGACAGCGGTAAACCACGGCGTGCCGGTGCACCAGTCGTTGTCCTCCACCGGTCTGACACTGGATGACCTGTCCCGCAGCGATCTGCAGATCGCTGCCGGAGACGATCTGACCATCATCCGGAATGTCTTGCGCCGGGCCGAAACAGCGACAGGCCTGGGAATAGAGGCGGGCTGCCGCATGACGCTGGGCATGCTGGGCGTCTGGGGCTACGCGATGCTCAACAGTCCAACGCTGCGTGACGCCATCCAGATCGGCGTCCGCTACGGCTACGGGAAGCTATCGTTCGTATTCAGTCGGCCGCGGGTTGATTACGGCAAGCATGAGGCGCGACTGGTTTTGGACTGCGCCGAAGTCCCGCACGATGTCCGTAATTTCGTGATCGAACGTGATTTGGCGGCGCAGGCTTCCGTGATCCATCGGCTGCTGGGAAAGTCGGCTCGGGTTCCCATCGAGACCACCTTGGGTCGATTGGCCGGGCAGGAGTTGGCCGCCGCTCTCACTCCGATGCCGGTCGAATCCGGACTGCCGCACAACGTCATCCGGATCCCCAACGGGCTATTGGATGTGCCTCTGCCACAGTCCGATCCGTTTGCCGCGCAGATGTGGACCGAGCGCTGCCAGGAGCTGGTGCGGCGTCATCACCTACCGACCAAGGGAACTGATGTCGCCGCAAAGGTACGTGCTGCGCTCCGGCGTGATCCTGGCCGGATCCCATCGCTCGACGAAGTCAGCGCCAATTTCAACGTGACCAGCCGGACACTTCGCCGCCAATTGGCCGCTGAGGGTGCCGGCTTTCGTGAGCTCGTTGATGACGTTCGGAAGGTGACCGCGATGGAGCTACTCGCCGCAGGGCAGAGTGTCAACAATGTCGCTCGCGAGATCGGCTTTGCCGAATCGGCCAGCTTCATTCGTGCCTACAAGCGCTGGACCGGCGCGACACCGGGTGCTCTCAGCCGCGCCAACACCGTGCACTAGTCGAAGTGGGTCCGCTGTTGAGAACCGGCCGCGACGTTGAGGCCGGCCGCTTCTAAGTGGCGTAGGACGCTGTGTCCCAGAAGAATGGCCGGATGGAACGGGGTTGGCCGTCCCGGACCTCCCAGCACTCAGCGACAGGCACCTCGCGGGGTTCGGTTCCGTTGATGCCACGCCACATCAAACTTCCATACGCGATGACGACTTCGCGGTCGACGCAGTAGTGATGCATGCGAATTGTCGAATAGTCGAAGTATTCCGCGACTTTGCGGGTGAGCGCGACGTTGGCGTCGTAGCCGCGGTGCACCCCTCCCCAAGGCAGCGAATCGTATTCGTAGGCAGTGAAGTCGCCGTGACTGAGGGCGTCCCACATGGGCTGCAGGTCACCCCGTGAAGCGCTATCGTAGATGTTCTGCACGATCGCCCGGTTCGCTGCTTCGTCGGCGCGGTCAGCGAGAGATGCCGGGGTACCTACTTGGCTGTCAGCCATCGTTGTTCCTCCTATATCCTGACTCGAATCTGAATGGTTTGCACACCTAGGCATTTGGGCGCCAAGGGGCAAAGACGGGTTGGTGGAGGATCCCCGGCTCCGCTGCACATACGGACGGGATCGCGTTGATCGCGGTGGCCATAGTGGCATAGAAGCCCGGATCGAAGCTGCCGGTCGGTTCGCCGTCGGGTGGTAACGCGTCAAGGGTCATTCGCACGGACGGACGGCCGTCGATGTTGATGTGCCACTGGTAGCGGTCGGCCGGAGCGGGCCACCCGATGACGCCTGGCTCGACAAGCCAGTACACCTCGACGGTCATGAAGACCGCACCATTGACCAAACCCTTGACCCAGTACTTATTGCCGGCGACCGTGCCCTTCGCGACCCGCCCGACCTTGATGTCGAGATCGCGCGAGGCGGGCGCAACATCCAACCCGCTTTCCAGGCTGTCGAACGTAACGCCCATTGCGCGGCCCGCGGCGGTGGTCATTTCCGAGAAGAAGCTGATGAAATACTGGCCGAACGGGGTGTCCTTGCTGACCGCGTCGAGTGGCTTGCCGATACCGAGTGCCTCGCTGATCATCACGGCCGCAGGATGATTCGCAGCGTCGATGACTTCGGTCAACGTGATGCGATCGATTTCGGTGCACATTCCGGTGATGGTCGGCATGACCCGCTCGAACATGAATCCCGGTTCCACACCCGTTCCAAGCAGTGTCGCGGAACCAGCTTTGCAGGCGTCTTCGATCCTGGCCACCACATCGGTACCACGGAACTCGGGAGCGTAATACCCGGCGGTGGAGATGACGTTCTTTCCCGACGCCAATAATGCCGTGACATCGTCGTCGAGTTCGGCCACGGATTGCGACAGCGGTGAGTGAATCACGCAATCGGCGTCTAGCGTCAAGATCTCGTCGATGTTGGTGGTCGCCGTAACGCCAACTTTCGGCAACCCAGCGATTTCGCCCGCGTCCCGCTCGTCTTTACCGGGGCTGTAGACACGCAAACCGACCAAGTCCAGGTCCGGTCGTCGCAAGATCTCCTTCAAACAGAGCATGCCGACCTCGCCGGTTGCCCATTGAATGACTTTGTAGCCCAACGCAATCTCCTCGCCTTCCGATACCTGGTGTTCACTCTCGGGGGCGCTCAGCTTCCTGCCGAGTGCCGTAGCGGACACGATTGATTTCGTGCTTGATAGGATGCGACGCTAAGTCACAGCCACCGATTTCCCGGTGGCCGCAGAGGACACGTAATTGACCATTCCGGACATTTCTTCGGCATCCAGCACAGCCCCGCGGACTATGCAACTATTTATCGCGTGCGTGGTCGGTCCACAAGTAGTGTCTTGCTCGAAACCATTGATATTTCTTGGTTTTCAACAAGCCACCGGATGCTTCTGCGGAGCCGGTGTGTCGCCAACGAACCAGCGGACGGAGCTGTCGCAGAAGTGGCCTTGCTGGGCCGTGGACGCCTGCCGGAAGAGACCGTTCCTCTCGTGCCGCGGCCGAGTGGGCGGGTCCACCCGCCTGTCGACGGAATGCTGTGCGGCGCCGAATATTCAGTGGCGCCAACCGGCCGCAACGCCGCGCACCGCCCACAGTCAGTCGGTGGCTTATCCGACTACTGAAACTTCAATCTCATCCTGTCCCCGCCGGTCGGAGGAACTCGTCGCGCGCCTGTCGTCGGGCGCGTTGAGCACTCCGACGTTTAAGTCTTCCTGGATGCCGAACCCCTGCCCCGGTTGCTCCGGGTCAGCGCCATTCGACCTTCAACCGGGTGAGGTCGACGGTTTTGATGTACCGCCGGTCGTTGTCAAGCTTTTTGTAGGTTTCGTGGTAGTGGCCGCGGCCGTGCATGTTTTGAGCAGCTGCCTCTGGATCGGGGTGGACGATCTCGATATGGACAAACGCGACATCTCCGGGCGTTTTTCTTCTAGGGGCGTTGCTTGATGAGGGCGGCGACCTCGAGGGTGCGGCCAAGGCACTCGGCGGCCTCCTCGAGAGGCCGGGTGATCGGCAGCATGTCGGCGATCTGCACCCAATTGACACCAGCTTCGAGAAACGGCTGGATCTGGTCAGCCATCTCGGTGGGGCTGCCGTGAAACCACCCGTTGTGCACGATGTCGTCGGTGGCGCGGCCGAGTACGTCGGCAGTCTCCTGCTCGTCCAGGGTGATCGGGAGCATCTTGGTCGCGTAATGCCAACTGGTACCCATCGGTGGGTCGATGCCGATCGCTTGCCAGTCCTCGGGGTTGAAACGGCCAAGGGTGGTGGCGATCCAGCGCACGTAGTCGTTGGTCATCGCCTGCTCGATGACCTCGCGATCCTCGTGCATCAGACAAATCCACCAGAGGCCGAAGCCGAACTCATCGGGATCGCGGCCGTTGCGCTCGATGATCTGCTTGATCGCGTTGATCCGCTCGTGGGCCTGCTCTGGTGTGCTCCACACAAAGGGTGCGGCGGTGCAGAACCCGTCGCCGAATTTGGCCGTGGCATTGATCAAGCGGGGCCCGGCGCCGAGCGCCCATAGCTCCGGCCGATGCAGCGGGCGGGCTCCACCCAGCCAGGCGTTCTCGAGCTTCCAGTAGTTTCCGTCATGATCGATCGGGTCCATGTCGTCCATGAACTTGCGAAAGATCTCGAAGGTGTCTTCAAACCGGCCGATGCCCTGCGTGCGTTTGTGGCCGAACGGCTTGGTCTGCTTCAGCTCACCGGCCCCCATTTGCACCATCGTCGGCGAACCGGTGACCTGCGCGAGCGTCAGGAGCGACTGCGTCAGCTCCGCTGGGCCACGCCGCACCGCGTCGCTGGTTGTGGTGAGGCCCAGTCCGGGGCATGCGGCACCGATCTGCCCCAGCACAATGTAGGGGTCTGGCCACGAATCGATATCCGGAATCACGGCGGCCAGCGGCGAACTCTGTGGGTTCCATAGCCGCGGCGGCGCGAAAAACGTCATCTGATCCCATATCGTCACCGAGTCGACCACACCGCTCGCTTGGATTGCACGGCTGGCGTCCACCACAGAACACACCGGGGAATGGCGACTGTAGACGAGGGGGACGTCGACCTTGAGCGGACGCGGGCTCACGACCCACTCCGCGACCACGGCGCGAACACCGGCGCGTGCAGCACCCCCGGTGCGGCGTCGCACACCGCCGAGATCGCGTTGACCACGGTCGCCGCCGTCCCCACGAACGCCGGGTCCAGTGCTGGCGCACCGGGTTTGAGGCTCGGCATCGGGTCGAGTACGGTCCGCAGCGACGGGCGCCCCTCGATCTCGATCTCCCAGCGGTAGCGGTCCTCAGGGACCGGCCAGCCGCCGACGCCACGTTCGACGAACCAGTAGATCTCGGCCCGGATCATCGGCTTGCCGTCAACGATCGCCGTGGCGGTGTGCAGGTTGCCTACCACCGAGCCGGCGGGCACGTGGCCGATCACGATGTCGAGGTCGCGCGAGGCCACCGCTACCTCGAGCCCGGTCTCGATTCGGTCGATCGTGAGCCCGAGCGGTCGCGCCGTTGCGGTCACCATCTCAGAGAAGAACGCTGCCCAGTACTGCCCGTACGGGGTATCGGCGGTGACCTCGCCCGGCGGCTTTCCAATGCCGAGCGCGTCCTTGAGCATCATCGCCGCGGGGTGTTCCGTCGCGTCGACGATCTCGACCAGCCTGATGTGCTCGATGTCCGTACACATTCCGGTGAGCGTTGCGGCGACGCGGTCGAACATAAAGCCCGGCTCGATTCCGGTGCCGAGCAGCGAAGCGTTGCCAGCTTGGCATGCCCTCTCGAGACGCCCTTTGACCGCTGTGCCGCGGAACTCCGGCGCGAAATACCCGGCGGTAGTGATCACGTTCTTACCCGACGAGAGCAACGCGACGATGTCGTCATCGAGCTGATCCATGGATGCCGCCAGCGGGGTATAGACCACGCAGTCGGCGTCGGTGGCCAGAATTGCGTCCCGGTCGTCGGTGGCGATGACACCGGTCGGCTCCACGCCGACGATCTCGCCGGCGTCCTTGCCCTTCTTCTGATCGCTATAGACGTACAGCCCAGCGAGCTCGAGCTCCGGCCGCCGGATTATCTCCTTCAGGCAGAGCGCCCCGACTTCTCCGGTGGCCCATTGGATGATTCGACGCGACATTACGTGTGACCCCCATCATTTCAGTGATCGGTGTAACGACCGTTCACACAATATGGGGGAGATGGCAGGCTATGTCAATTTTTTTGGCAGAGACCGCCTGTTTTGTCGTTTGCGGCTCTGACGACTCCTATTTGCGTATCCACCAGATCGAAGCCGCGCTCGGCTGCCACACGGGCGCGCTCACGGCCGCCGGTTCCGGCGATGATCAGCGCCGAGCGCAACACCGACACGTAGATCAACCCGTTGATCCGGCAGTCTGGATGATCCGGCGCAAGTTGCCATTCGCGCGCCAGGAACTCCGCCACCACCTGTTCCCATTCGAAAACAATGTCGCCCCATCGCGCCCTGATCCCAGGCGCCGACCACAACTCGACGCACGCAGCATCGAGGTCTGCATCTTCGTAGCTGATCCGCCCTATCAACTGCTCCATCAGGGCATTACGGAGGACCTCCAGCGGTCGGTCTGTCTCCTGTGCATCCGCGAGCATGTCCCGTAGCTGCAGCAGGTGATCGGCCTGATCGCCGAACACGACGTCTTCCTTTGAGCCGAAGTAACGAAAGAAGGTTCGCGACGACGAGCCCGCTCGATTAGCGATCTGCTCGACCGTCGTCTGATCAAAGCCCTGCTCCTTGAATAGGTCCACAGCGGCACGCATCAAGGCCAGCCGCGTCCTGGCCTTGTTCTCCGCGCGCTTAGATGTTGCCGGAGAAATTGTCACCGAGGGCAAGCCGCCACCCGCCGGAATAGGCACCAACTGTGTGGATAACGACAGGCCAAGAGCGGCAAGTATTTTCGCCAACATCGGATGTGTGGGCTGGTGGGTGCCTGCCTCGATCTGGGCAATGATATCGGAGGCCACACGCGCTCTGGTGGCTAGTTGGCGCTGCGTGAGACCCGCTTCGGTGCGCGCCTCCCGCAACACATTTCCCGCCCATCCGTCCGAGTCAGGTCTGGTGTTGGGACTCGTCGTTGCCACTACCGAAGCGTAGTCGAGCACATCAACTCACTCACTAAAGTTTGCAGCCGGCTGTAGTCCGACGGGAACAGTCCGCAACGATCAATCGCGGGACCGTTGCGGCCGCCGGCGAACGGCCCTTAGTGATTCAGCCTCGGTGAAGACCGGCGTCGGTACGGAATTCTCAGCGTTGACCAGGTGTGATGTGACGATGATAGCGTCGTGAGACTGAGGGGCTATCTGCGTGTGCGTCCAGCCGCTGCGTGCCATCGACGGCTGCCGATGGGCGGGACACGCTCGATCGGACTGTCTGCTCAATCATGTAGGTTCAGCGCGCCTTATCGTGAGGATCTCTTCACGCGACACCGTCCCGACCCTCAGCGATTTTGAGAGGTACGACCCCGATACTGCTTGTCATAAGACTCGCCGGGAGGCCGGACACAGCCAGGGCTAGTCCGAAGTAGTAGACGATGCGATTGCAATGGGCCACAGAGTATTTCCGGGAGTTCACCTTACCGCGAGTGGTCTGGCAGGTCGCCCCGTTTCAGGGCGGGCAGCGGCCCCGAAACGATTTAGCTCCTTAACGTCCTCGCCTGGCCGCCATCCGTGCCGATCGGCACACAGCGCGGTGGCGCACACGGTGCGCGTCGGGCCGCCGTAACGTCGAGGACGACTCGATAGCCGTCGGCGTCCATACCGAAGACATAACGCAGCTTAGACGCGCATGCTTGCGCACCCGAGCAGATCATGTCGTCGACACCGGCAGACACCATAATGCCACCGTCTTCTAGTTCGCGGACTCCGCGGCAAGCTCGCACTAATGTGTATCCCAGGCCGCCGCTGGAATGCAGAGTCTGCCCGGTCACGAAGCGGGAATGGTCTCTCCTGAGAAACAGGGTCGTGCACCGACAGGCCCTCTGGTGCAGTGCTTTTCGGACTGTCATGCAAATGACTCATCGACCGCAACAGGTCGGCGGCGGCGCCCTCGCGAATGCCCCGCCAATGGACGACGGTTCTGAGTCGTGGTCCGCGCAAAACTGGTTGCTGCCCGCCCATGCTCACGTTCGGCGAGGCCTTGCTTTTCATGGCGGCCAGCTCAAACCGCTGTAAAGGATCAACCGGAACACTGTCACGCATCACCCGAAGAGAAACGTCAAGCATCAAGGGCTTCATAGGTAAGTTCGGAGCTCCTGTTCAGAGCCCCCTGTCAGGATTGAACTCGTCTAACGGACCAGCGGGGCAGGGTAAAAACCCTTCCTAGCAGCGCAAGTTCATCACTGGTGATCATGCGAGTTGTCTGTAACTGTGGGCAAGTTGCGGGCAATTTGTGGTCACGACCCGCGCACCTGCTCGAGCACGAACAGCTGCTCGACGAGCTGCACGCCGGTGTCATTGCTTTTTCGCTGAAAACTACGGGGAGGCTTATTAGCAATCTTGATGCGCCGGGAGTGCTGAACGCAGCCCGGTCAGGAGTAGCTGTAGCCCACTGTCGAAGGACGCCTGGGAGAAACGGGCGGCGAAGGCTGTCGCCGACTCAACCAGGTAGGGGTAGCGGTCCGCGGGCAACGCGGCGATCCGTGCCTGCTCCTCCGATGACGGCTCGGGATGGTGGCCGGCGACGGCGGCGAAGCCGAGCGCGAAGCCGAACAGGGCGTTGAGGTGGCGAGTCGCGTCCCCGGGGGCGAACCCGGCGATCCGCAGGATGGCCAGCAGGCCCTCCCGCGCCGGGTCGAGCGTGGGTCCGGGGACGAGCCCGTCGGCCAGGATCTGGGTCGCTCCCGGGTGCTGGCGCAGCACCCGGTACAGCTCACCGATCGCTCGTGACAGACGTGGTTCCCAGTCCGGGCCGGGACTCGGGATGGTCAGCGTACGCAACGCTCGTTGGGTGATCCCGTCGAGCAGGTCGTCCTTGTCCCGCACGTAGCTGTAGATCGTCATAGTGCCGACGTCGAGATCGCTCGCCAGGCGGCGGATCGTCAGGGCGGCCAGGCCCTCGTCGTCGACAAGTTGCAGGCCGGCGTCGAGCACGCGTTCCCGATCGAGCTCGACCTGCCCGCTCGGTCGGGCGCCCCGACGTCGTGGGGCCGGGGTGGTGCTGCTGATGAAGTCCTCCTGGCGTCGGCGCCTCGGGTCGACCTTGACGCGCTCGTACTAAGTACATTAGCCTTTCGTACTTAGTACAAGCACGCGACTCGGCGAAGCGGCAGGGGATGGGAGCGGCGATGGCTCGATTGGACGGTGGCGCGCGGCGCGGCCGGTGGACTCCGCGACCGCGCCCGGAGTGGCTGGCGCGGATGAACGCCGAGGGTGCCCACTTCGATCTGCGACACGTGGTCCCGCTCGATGAGCGGTCGTTGATCGACGCCGCGGTCGCGGCCACCGGCCTGGACGATTTCGGCGCCGACGACTGGCGCGAGCCGTTCTCGGTGCTGGTCCGGTCGTTGGACGACGAGGCGCGGCTGAACCTCATGGGTCGGCTGATGACCAGGTCGGATTTGCTGCTGACGCTGCAGGCGCGGCTGAGGATCGAGGACACCTACAAGAGGCACCCGGAGATCGAGGACGAGCAGATCGTCCGCCCGCTGGTGATCGTGGGTCAGGGTCGCAGCGGCACGTCGGTGCTGCAGAACCTGTTGTCCGCCGATCCGCACAACGGCACGGTGCGCAACTGGGAGGCGCTGTTCCCGTGCCCGCCTCCGGAGACGGCCACCTACGACACCGATCCGCGGATCGAGCGGGCCGACGGGCTGACCACGCAGTGGAACCGCGTGGCCCCGGAGATCGAGTCGATGCACGAGTTCGGCGGGCGGCTGCCCACGGAGAGCATCCACGTGCACTGCACGAGCTTCCGTTCCCCGGCCTGGTTCGACCTGTTCGGCCAGGTGCCCTCGTACACCGCGTACATGATGGGCCAGGACCCGGCCGAGGCCTACCGCTACGAGAAGCGGGTGCTCAAGCTGCTGCAGTGGCGCAACCCGCGCACGACCTGGGTGATGAAGTCGCCGTACACCCTCACCCACCTGCCGAGCTACCTCGAGGTATATCCCGACGGCGGGCTCATCTGGACCCACCGCGATCCGGTCCGTGCCCTGTCCTCGGTGGTCAGCCTGATCGGCACCCTGCACTGGATGCGCAGCGACGAGCCGTTCGTCGGGGACTCGCTCGCGCAGTTCACCAACGCCGATCTGGCCGCCGGGATGATGAGCCAACCGATCGGCTGGCTGGAGGACGGCACGGTGCCCGCGGACCGGCTTTGCAACGTCCAGTACCGCGACTTCGTGGCTGACCCGATGGCGGTGGTGACCCGGGTCTACGAGCAGTTCGGTCTGGAGCTTACCGAGGAGGGGCGCGCGGCCATGCAGCACTACCTGGACGACAACCCGCGCAGCGGGCGGCCCAGCCACGCCTACGACCGGGGCAGTGCCGATGAGATCCGGCTGGAGCGCGCGGTGTTCCAGGCGTACCAGAAGTACTTCGACGTTCCCGAGGAGATCTGATGGGCGAGCGGCTGCAGGATGCACTGGACGAGTTCGACGCCGCGTGCCGGGAGAGCCGTGACCTGATCGCGGCCACCGATCGGTTCCGTGACAGCGAGGCGAACCGGGCGCTGGCCTACCAGAGCCTGGTCGAGGCGCGGGCGATGGCCTACAACTTGGCCGTGGCCCCACGGCTGGACCACCCCCGGTTGAACGGGCAGCAGAGCTGGCACTCGCACTTCTTCTCCCTCGGCGGGAACTGCCAGGACTTCCGCTATGGCGCGACGCTGCTCGACGGTCGGCAGACCTATCGGCTCACCGGCCGGGTCGGCGAGCTGAAGCTGGCCCTGTTCCAGGTCCAGAACACCATCATGGGGCACCCGGACCACCGGGAGCTGAGCAACACCGACCTGCTCGATCTGGCCGGCCCGGACGGCCGGTTCGAGGTCCCGATCAGCGCCGAACCCCAGGACGGTCCGTGGATCGAACTCGACCCCGACTCACGGCTCAACTTCGTGATCGTGCGGCGGATCCTCTCCTCGATCGCCGACGACCCCGGTGAGCTGCGGATCGAGCGGATCGGCGGGGAGGAGCCGACCTCCTTCGCCGACCCCGATGCCATGGCCGAGCGGCTGTTCCGGGCCGCCGACCTGGTGCGCTACATCGTGGCGAACTGGTGCGTAGGGCTGTACGACATGTACGCGAAGGCCGCCGGGGGCATGAACCGGATGGCGCACATCGCCGGCAAGGAACTGGCCGACAACGTGCTCGGCAGCCCCTCCACGACCTACGGCCTCGGCTCCTTCGAGCTCGACCTGGACGAGGCCCTGCTGGTCCAATGGCAGATGTCCGACACCGCCTACTGGTCCTTCCAGCTCCAGGACGTGTGGTCCAACCCGCTGGACTTCTTCAACTACCAGACCGACCTCGGCATGGCCGACGCCGCCATCGACGACACCGGCACATTCCGGGCCGTGGTCAGCGCCCAGGACCCGGGCATCGCGAACTGGCTGGACACCCGGGGGCTGCGCGACGGGGTCGTCATCATGCGCAACTACCGGGCGCGCGGCGAGACCCAGGATCCGGTCATGGAGAAGGTGCGGTTCAGCGACCTCGTCGACCGCCTCCCCGCCGACACCCCGCGGGTCACCCCGGCGGAACGAGCCGCGGCGCTGAGCGGCCGTCGCGTGAGGTACCTAAACGCCTACCGGGACTGAAGCCGCCGGCGGTGCGCATGCGCACCACGGGCTCGCCGCCATCGCCGGGCCCGAGCAGCACGGCGCCGCCCACCCCTTCAGGCTCTCGCGCCGAGCTTAGAACGTCGCAACCGCACGATTGTTCGACGCCGAAATCGCCGCTACCAGCCTCGACAGGCACTGAGAACGAGAGCCCTGAGAACGAGAGCCCCCTGTCAGGATTGAACTGACGACCGCTCGCTTACCAAGGCACTCCGTTCGCGAGCTTCCGCCCTACATGACGACGCGACCGCCGGCTCGAGTCGACGCGTAGCTTGGACGGCATCACCCTGTCGTAGAATCGTCGTGCCTTGTCGAGCCAGGCCCGGCCGCGTTAGCTCAGCTGGTAGAGCGTCGCTCTTGTAAAGCGGATGTCGAGAGTTCGAGTCTCTCACGCGGCTCCATTCCTGTCGGTACTCAGGGATAGCGTCGTCTTGTGTTAACGACCTGTCTCGGGTGCGGCGTCGATTTCGAAGGCCGTCGGCGAAAGGTGTTCTGCACCAACGTATGCCAACAGTCACACCGCCGACGCTTGCTCTTGAAGGCCTGGCTCGACACCGGAGTCTGTGGGCGCACGTCCTACCAGGGCCACTACGTCCGCGACTACCTCTATGAGCAGCAGGGCGGTTGTTGTGCGATCTGTGGCATCGAGGACAAGTGGAACGGCGTGACCCTGGCGCTGATCGTCGACCACATCACTGGAGACGCAAGCAACGATCGTCGGGAGAATCTGCGGCTCATTTGCCCCAACTGTGACAGCCAGCTGCCGACGTACAAGGCAAGGAATCGCGGCAGCGGTCGCTACTACCGGCGACAGCGGTACGCCGACGGCCAGTCCTATTGACGCTCAGGCCGCCTGAGCATCCATCTAGTGGCGCTCTACCCGGCTCTACCACTGAGCTATGGAGGCGGGGTAAAACCGGACCCAAGCCTAATCGGTCACTGGTCGCTGTCGATCACGCGCGCTGGGCGCACCGCCCGCGACGACGGTCGCCGCCGCCCCGGCAGCGGGATCCGGTCGGCGATGTTGCTCAGCGGGTTGACCACCATGGTGAGCGCGATGACGGCGTCCTGCAGGGTGGCTATGGCGGGCTCGAGCGCCTCCATTCCCGGCGTGAGCCGGGCCAGGGTGTCGGCGACGTCGGCGAGCTGGTCCAGCGGTCCGTGCTTCGCCGTCAGCTTGTCGATCAGGCCGCCTTCGCTGAGCAGCCGGTCGGCCAGCCCGTCCTCGGCCAGCAGGCGCTCGATCAAACCCTCTTCGGCAACCAGCTGATCGGCCAGGCCGCCGGGCTGCAGGGTGCGATGCAAGGCGCCGCCTTCGGCGGTTAGGCGGTCCAGCAGACCGCCCTCCGACGTCAGCATGTCGACCACCCCGCCGGGGCGCAGCAGGCGGTCGATCGGACCGTCCGGCGCCACCGCACGGCCCAGTGGGGCGTCGTCGTCGAGCAGCCTGGCCAGCCGGTTGGCACGCACGATCGCGTCGTCGATCCCCAGCATCGACGTCATCGCGTTCGTGCCGGCAGTCCCGCCGTCACCCAAGGCGCGCTTCGCCACACCCACGGCCGCACTAGCCACGCCCAGACCCGCGTCGGCCGCGGCCAGCCCCACCCGCGCGGGAGCGGTCGCCGCCGAGACGATGCTTTTGGCGAGGTTCATTCTTCGAGTCTATTCGCGACGCGTCCGGGGAAAGGCCGATCTGTACCCAGGCAATACGTTGACACCTGGCAGACTACTAACAGACGGTTGACACTGAGCTTTCAGGAAAAACACTATCTTTCCATAGATGACTTCAAGCAAGGGACAGCAGCACCTGATGACATCGCCGACTCCCAGTGATACCAAACCGGAGGCTCGCATCCTCGTGGTCGACGACGAGGTCAACATCGTCGAGCTGCTCTCGGTGAGTTTGAAGTTCCAGGGGTTCGAGGTCTGCACCGCGACCAACGGCGCCCAGGCTTTGGACCGGGCGCGCGAAGCCCGTCCCGACGCGGTAATCCTCGACGTGATGATGCCGGGCATGGACGGGTTCGGGGTGCTGCGACGGTTGCGCGCCGACGGCATCGATGCGCCCGCGTTGTTCTTGACGGCGCGGGATTCCCTGCAGGACAAGATCGCCGGTCTGACGCTGGGTGGCGACGACTATGTGACGAAGCCGTTCAGCCTCGAAGAGGTCGTCGCGCGGTTGCGGGTCATCCTGCGCCGCGCCGGCAAGGGTGGCGCCGAACCACACAGCGCCCGACTGACTTTCGCCGATATCGAACTCGACGAAGAAACGCACGAAGTGTGGAAGGCCGGTCAACCGGTGTCGCTGTCGCCGACCGAATTCACGCTGCTGCGTTACTTTGTGATCAACGCGGGCACGGTGTTGAGTAAGCCGAAGATCCTCGACCACGTGTGGCGATACGACTTCGGAGGTGACGTCAATGTCGTCGAGTCCTACGTGTCGTATCTGCGTCGCAAGATCGACACCGGGGAGAAACGCCTGCTGCACACGCTGCGCGGCGTGGGTTATGTGTTGCGGGAACCGCGCTGAGCACGCGCTCGGCCAACAGCGGTAGCGAAGAATTGGGCAGATGGGCACACAGCCTCGACGCGAATTGCCACTCCGGGTATGGCTGGTCGCCGCCACCCTGGTTCTGGTGGCCTGCGGCCTCGCCGTTTCCGGCGTCGCGGTCACTTCGATCCTGCGGCACAGCCTGATCAGCCGTATCGACCAGACGCTGCTCGACGCGTCCCGCGGCTGGGCGCAGGCCCCGCGGCGGGAGTCACCGCCGCCCTACGAGGGCCCCGACCCCGCCCGGCCACCGTCGAAGTTCTATGTGCGCGCCGTCAGCACCGACGGGACCCCGTTCACGGCCATCAACGACCGCAATGCCGAACCCGCGCTACCCGCCAACAACGACGTGGGCCCGAACCCGACGACGCTGCCCTCGGTGAACGGCTCGGACATCCAGTGGCGAGCCGTCTCGGTGCGCGGCCCGCACGGGCTGACCACCGTGGCAATCGACCTGTCCGATCTGCGGCACACCGTCAGCTCGCTGGTCTGGCTGCAGTTCGGAATCGGAGTGGCGGTGCTGGTCGTCGTCGGGATCGCCAGCTTCGCGGTGGTGCAGCGCAGCCTGCGGCCGCTGGTCGAGGTCGAGCGAACGGCCGCGGCGATCGCCTCCGGTCAGCTGGATCGCCGTGTCCCAGAACGCGATCCACGCACCGAGGTGGGCCGGCTGTCGCTCGCGCTCAACGGGATGCTCGCACAGATTCAGCAGGCGCTGGCCTCCTCGGAGTCCTCAGCGGAAAAGGCCCGCGGCTCCGAGGACCGGATGCGGCGGTTCATCACCGACGCCAGCCACGAGCTGCGCACCCCGCTGACCACCATCCGCGGTTTCGCGGAACTGTATCGCCAGGGCGCCGCCCGCGACGTCGCGATGCTGTTGTCGCGGATCGAAAGCGAGGCCTCCCGGATGGGCCTGCTCGTCGACGACCTGCTGTTGCTGGCCCGCCTCGATGTGCAACGACCTCTCGAGCACAACCGGGTGGACTTGCTGGCACTGGCCAGCGATGCCGTGCACGACGCGCAGGCGATCGATCCACGGCGAACCATCACCATGAAGGTCCTCGACGGCCCCGGCACGCCGGAGGTGCTCGGTGATGAACCGCGGATCCGGCAGGTGTTGAGCAACCTGATCGCCAACGCGTTGCAGCACACCCCGGAAAGCGCCGACGTCACGGTGCGGGTCGGCACCGACGGCGACGACGCGGTACTTGAAGTGGCGGACAAGGGCCCCGGCATGAGCCAACAGGACGCGTCGCGGGTGTTCGAACGGTTCTATCGCACCGACTCGTCGCGGGCGCGGGCCAGCGGCGGTACCGGTCTGGGTCTATCCATCGTCGAGTCGTTGGTGCGGGCGCACGGCGGCGTCGTCAGCGTGACCACCGCGCCCGGCGAGGGCTGCTGCTTCCGGGTGACGTTGCCGCGCATCAGCGACGTCCACGCGCAGCGCGCGGTTCACGCCAATTGAGCCAGGGCGGCCTTGATCTTGGCCTGGGCCTCGTCCAGCGACTCCGGTGACGGATTGCGGTCCACGTTGGCGAAGCCGAAGTCGCTGAGGCTGCGGGTGGGGAAGACGTGCACGTGCAGATGCGGCACCTCTAATCCGGCGATGATCAGGCCGGACCGTTCGGTCCTGAAGGCCTTGCACACGGCCTTGCCGATCAGTTGACTCACGGTCATGACCCGGGCGAAGGCCGCGCCATCGACGTCCTGCCAATTGTCGATCTCGGTGCGCGGCACGACGAGGGTGTGCCCCTGCGTCATCGGCTCGATCGTCAGGAACGCGACGACATCGTCGTCCTCGTAGACGAAGCGGCCGGGAAGTTCACGGTTGATGATCTTGGTGAAGATCGACGCCATGGGCGCTCATTCCTCCTTGCCGAACTGCATCATCTCGAGGTTCCAGTAGCCACGCATGTTGGTGATCAGCCCGGCGTCGTTGACCTTATAGGTGAACACCCCACGCACCGAGCTGGTGAGGCCGCCCTCGAACTTGCTGTTGAGCACCAAAATGTGGGCGATCTCGTCGGGCGAACTCGACGGGAAGGTCTCCTCACAGGTGATGGAGAGCTGATTGGCCGCGATGTTGGTGTCGAAGAAGGCGCCGACGGCCTCCTTGCCGCGGACACCGGCGCCGTCCGGGTTGGTGACGGACTTGCCGATCGGGTCCTCGATGACGACGTCATCGGACATCAGCGCCAGCCAGCCCTCGCGGTCGTGCGCCTGCACGCACCGCCACGAGGATTGCGACGCAGCCAGGGCCGGGGATGCCTGGGATTTCTCGGTTTGGGTCAATTTCTTCTCCTGTCACTAGGTTGCGCACGCGGCACCTCGGGACGCGTCACCCGATGATCATCGGTGCGCCGATTGCGTTGTGGCGCAAGGAAGGAGTCCAGCAGCATGTAGTCGTGCGGTTCGGCGGCAGCCCGTTCACCGGAGACATCGCCACGGGGTGGCGCACCGTCATGGCGCCGGTTCGTCCCGGCGCCATGAGGTGGCCGAAGCCGGTCACTGAAATAGACGCGGCTGATGACGATTGTTTACCGGTCGGCGTCGGTGAACCGGATGACGCCGCGAATGTTCTTGCCGTCCAGCATGTCCTGGTAGCCGTCGTTGATCTGCTCCAGCTTGTACTGGCGGGTGATCATGTCGTCCAGGTTCAGCTTGCCGGCCTTGTACATCGACAGCAGCTGAGGGATGTCGTACTGCGGATTGCCGCCACCGAAGATGGTGCCCTGCAGGTTCTTCTGCATCAGGGTCAGCATCGCCAGATTCAGGGTGACGTTGGTGTCCAGCAGGCTACCGATGGCGGTCAGCACGCACGTGCCACCCTTTTGGGTGATGTTCAGGTAGTTGTCGATGTCGGCGCCCTGCAGCTCGCCCACGGTGACCACGACCTTGTGGGCCATCAGGCCGTAGGTGACCTCGGCGATGCCCGCCATCGCGGCGAAGATGTCGGGGTAGACGTGGGTGGCGCCGAACTTGAGCGCCTGGTCGCGCTTCCACTCCACCGGGTCGATCGCGAAGATGTAGCGGGCGCCGGCGTTGGCCGCGCCCTGCAGTGCTGCCATGCCGACCCCACCGACGCCGACGATGGCGACGTCCTGGCCCGGGCGGATATCGGCGGTGCGGACCGAGGAACCGTAGCCGGTGGTGACGCCGCAGCCGACCAGCGCGGCGACCTCGAACGGAACGGACGGGTCGATCTTCACCACGGAGGCGCGGTGCACGACCATGTAGGGCGAGAACGTACCCAGCAGCGTCATCGGGAAGACATTCTGGCCGCGGGCCTGGATGCGGAACGTGCCATCGCTGACCGCCGCGCCGCCCAGTAGCCCCGCGCCCAAATCACACAGGTTGCGCATGCCGGACTGACAGGTCGGACACTGCCCACAGGAGGGGATGAACGACAGCACCACGTGATCACCCGGGGCGATGTCTTCCACGCCGGGGCCGACCTCGGTGACGATGCCCGCGCCTTCGTGACCGCCGAGCACCGGGAAACCGGCCATCGGGATACCCCCGGTGACCAGGTGATGGTCGGAGTGGCACATGCCCGCCGCTTCCATCTGGATCTTGACCTCATGCGCTTGCGGGTCGCCGATCTCGATTTCCTCGATGGACCAGGGCTGGTTGAACTCCCAGATCAGTGCGCCTTTTGTCTTCACGATGGTCCTGACCCCATTTCGCCTTTGAATTGATCAGCGCTGACCGGCCTTTTCATGCCGGCCAGCTAGGTGACGGGTGCCACAGGCACCCTTGTCGCGTCAGCATAGCGCGCGCAACAAATCAAATGCTTGGTTGGCTCCGTTGTATCCGGGCTCACCAAATCGGGACCGGTGCCTCGCCGAGCGGGTAGTAGCCCGGCAGCTCCTCGCCGGCCAGGCTGCGCTCGATTCGCTTCTGCATGCCGGGGCTGAGATCGCCGGATTCGATCAGGTTCGCGAACATCTTCGCGACGTGACCGAAGTCGAAGAAGTCGCGCTGCCACTCGATGAGGCGCTCGCCGTTGAGGCGAAACCAGCTGCCGCCGATGCCGTAGATCTCGCCCTGGGTGCCGTCGGTCTTGTTGACGATCTGCTTCCAGAATCCGACGATCTCGCCCTGCTTCTCGTCGATGAGCACCTTCTGGTACTCGTACACCCAGTTCTCCAGGCCCTCCATCTCCAGACCGAGGGCGATATCGCGGATCTCGTCGACGCCGACGCACATCACGTCTTCCTTGGGGCCGATGTTCCAGCCGTAGGTGGCGTCGTTGGCGTAAAAGTCCGCCAGCGGCTTCCAGTCACCGGCCTTTTCGCAGTCCTTGTTGGCCTGCAGCCAGCGGTCGACCCATGCCTCGAGTTCGTCGCGGGAGTGTGACGCCTGTGATGTCATGGGTCAGTCTTCTTTCTCTTTGATGAACAGTGCTTGCGTTGGGCACATTTCGACTGCGCGCTCGACTTCATCGCGGGCGTCTTCGGGCGGTTCGGGGTCGATGATCTCGACCTTGCCGCGCTTGGGCACCCGGAAATAGTCGGGCGCCTCCAGTTCGCACATGGCGTGGCCCTGACACAAATCCAGATCCGCTTCGATTCTGAATCCATTTGAGCCCATTGGGACTTACTCCTTACGCATTGCGCTTGCGGTAGCGGACCTTCGCCGGCCGGGCAAGCTGCACGACCATCTTCGAGTGATCGTTGTGATAGCTGTCCGGCGGTTGTGCCATCTCAAATTCGTACTCGCGCAACAGAACCGAGAAGATCGCCTTGATCTGCATCTGGGCGAACGCGGCGCCGACACAGCGGTGGCGTCCCGCGCCGAACGGAATCCAGGTCCACCGGTTGACGATGTCGGCCTGCTCGGGCTTGTTGTAGCGATCGGGCTTGAAGGCGTCGGGGTCGGGGAAGTCCTCGGGAATGCGGTTCGAGATCGCGGGGGATGCGGCGACGTAGTCGCCGTTGTGAATCGGGAAGCCCTCGACTTCGAACTCGTCCTTGGCGACCCGCATCAGGATGATCAGCGGCGGGTGCAGCCGCAGGGTCTCCTTGACCACGTTGTCGAGCTTCGGAATCGAGCGCAGCGCATGGAAACTCACCTCCTGGCCGTCGGCGTAGAGCTCCTCGAGCTCGGCCAGCACCTCGGCGTACACCTCGGGGTGGCGGATCAGCTCGATCATCGTCCATGCCGAGGTCCCGGAACTGGTGTGGTGCCCGGCGAACATCAACGAGATGAACATCCCGGTGACCTCGTCGGCGGAGAATCGCGGAGTGCCGTCCTCGTCGCGGATCGACACCAGCACGTCGAGCATGTCGCGGTCGGCCTTGTCCTTCGGCGGATTCGCCAGCCGATGATCCATGATCTCCTGCACCACCGCAACGAGTTTGACGCGGGCCTCGTCCCGGCGCCGGAAACTGTCGATCGGTAGATACGGGTCGACATAACACAGCGGGTCGGTGCCGCGTTCCAGTTCGTGGTAGTACTCCGCGAACCGGTGATCGAGCTGCTCGCGGAACTTCAACCCGATCAGGCAGGCCGTCGAGGTGTAGATGGTCAGCTCGGCGAAGAAGTCGAGCAGCTCGATCTCGCCCTCGTCGCCCCAGTTCGCGATCATCTTCTTGACTTCGCCCTCGATGGTGGCGGCGTGGCCCTTCATCTGCTCGCCGCGCAACGCCGAATTGTGCAGCATCTCCTTGCGCCGCTCCGGGCTGGCGTCGAACACCACGCCCTTGCCGAAGATCGGCGTCATGAACGGGTAGGCCTCGGCCTGATCCAGGTCCTCGTCGGCGGCGCGGAAGAAGAACTCGTTGGCCCCCGCACCGGACAGCAGGATGACGTGCTTGCCCGCCAGTTGAAACCATCCGACGTCACCGCACTCGTCGCGCACCCGCTGCATCAAGCCGATTGGGTCGGTGCGGAATTCCTCGAGATGGCCGTGCTCTTCTTCGCCACCGGAAACCCGCGGCACGATAGCTGTAGTCATTTGCTCACTCTCCCCCGCCGAGCGGGAGGTGCCCCCACATCGGCGCTCGTACCTCGCGCCGCATCGTCGTTTCGCGAAGTCATGAATCCAGTGCCTCTTCATCCAACTTGAGTTGCTGGCGTTCTTTCGTCACGGCCAACGGCGCCTCGGGCTGAAGCTCCATGTTGGCAACGAAGCCGCCCCGCGGTGTCTCCGCGACGAATGTGATCGCCCGGGCGAGATCGGACGCCCGCAAGAAGTAGTCGTGGCGGGCCTGGCCCCACTTGGCCCAGTCTTCCAGTGCGGGGCCGATCTTTTCGGCCGGCAGGCTCCAGCCCATCGACGTTTTCGTCGGGCCGGGGTGCACGATCGAGGCCCGCACGCCGGTGCCCTCGAGCTCCATCTGGAAATTGTTGACCATCGCGACGAGTGCGGCCTTGGCCGCGCCGTAGGCACCCATGTGCGGCCGCTGGCGCAGGGCCACATCGGATCCGACGAAGATCAGGTCCCCACGCCGCCGGTCGAGCATGCCGGGCAGCACCGCGGCGGCCAGCCGGTTGGCGCCGACGAGGTGGATCTGCAGCTGGGATTCGAACTCGTCGGTGGTGATCTCGGCGAGCTTGCCGAAGTAGGTGTCGCCCGCGCCGGCCACCAGCACCTCGATATCCCCGAGCGCGTCGACCGACTGTGTCACAAAGGATTTCACCGAGTTCGGGTCGGTGACGTCCAGGTGGAATCCGACCGCTTCGCCGCCTTCGGCGTTGATCTTACCGACGATGTCGTCGAGCTTCTCGACGCGGCGGGCACCCAGGGCGACGGGGAAGCCGTGGGCCGCGAGTTCGATGGCGGTGGCCTCTCCGATGCCGGAGGAGGCGCCGGCCACGATGGCGGGGCGGCGTTCGGGCAACGGGTCAAAGCGGGGCATTCAGCGGACCTCCACGCTCATGGGTAGGTGGGCGAATCCGCGGACATTGCTGGAGTGGACGCGGACGGCGTTGGCCTCGTCCACTTCGTAGCCGCGGATTCGCTTGAACAACTCGGTGAGCGCAACCCGGGCTTCCATCCGCGCCAGATGCGCACCCAGGCAGAAGTGTGCGCCGCTACCGAAACTCAATAATTTGGGCCCGATTTCGCGCCCGATCACATAATCGTCGGGGTTGTCGAAGACCCGCTCGTCACGTTGTCCCGAACCGGGCAACAACAGTAGGACGTCGCCGTCGGGAATGGTGGTGTCGTAGAGGGTGAGCTCGCCGGACACGGTGCGGGCCAGGATCTGGCTGGAGGTGTCGTAGCGCAAGGTCTCCTCGACCCACAGCGGCACCCGAGACAGATCGTCATAGACCGGGGTCAGTTGATCCGGGTTCTTGTAAGCCCAAAAGGCGGCATTGGCAAGCAGTTTGGTGGTGGTCTCGTTTCCCGCGATCACCATGAGGAACATGAAGCCGAGCACCTCGTCGTCGGTGAGCCGGTCGCCGTCGATCTCGGCTTGCAGCAGCGCCGACGTCAGATCCTCGGTCAGCTTCTTGCGCCGCTCGGCGACCATCCCCTGGTAGTAGACGATGAGGTTGAGCGAGGCCTCCACGGCCTCCGGCGGCACGTCGGTGATTCCCTCCTCGCGGTGCATGACCCCGTCGGCCCAGGCCCGGACCTGATCTCGATCCGGCTCGGGGACGCCCATCAGCTCGGAGATGACGTCCATGGGCAGCTTGCCGGCGAATTCCTCGACATAGTCGGCCGTCCCGTTCTTCGCCTTGTCCAGCAGGGCGTCGAGATGCTGCGTCGCGATCTCGGTGACCCGGGGTTCGAGTTCGCGAATCCGGCGCGGGGTGAAGCCTTTCGAGACCAGGGTGCGCAGCCGCAGGTGGGCGGGATCGTCCATCGCGAGAAAGCTCATCGTCTTGCTGGCGTGCGGACCGCGCGACGCCGGATCCAGCGAGACACCGTACTTGTTGGACAGCGTGGTGCTGTTGCGGAAGCCCTGCAGCACATCCTGATGCCGTGACAGCGCCCAGAACTTCAGTTCCTCATTGCGGTAGAGCGGGGCGTCGTCGCGTAGGCGCTTGTAGTACGGGTACGGATCCTCGTGGAAGTCGTAGTCGTAGGGATCGAGGACCAGCTTGTGGTCGCCAACATGGACGGTCATCGCTTAAGTTCCTGCCTCTGTCTCTTGGCTGGTGTCTCGGGTGCCGGTCAGGATCAGCCGCACCACGTAGGCCAGCCGGTCGGCGATCTCGCGGTAGCTGAATTCGCCGCTGCCGCCCTGGACCAGCGCGCCGAAAAACGACATCTCCAATGCCGAAACGGTGGTGGGGTCGGCGTCGGGGCCCATCGCGGACGTGATCCGGCGGTGGATCTCGACGCCGATCCGGTCGCGAGCGGCACGCACCGCGGGGTCGGCCCCGCCGCTGAGCAAGGCCGTCGTGCAGGCGGCGCTGACTTCGGGCTCGTCGGCAACCACCAGGGCCAGATGACGCAACACCCGTTCCACCCTGCTGGGCATCGGGTCGTTGACGTCGGTGAAGTAGGGGACCTGCCGCACCAGGTCCAGGTAAACCTCGGCGATCAGATGATTCTTCGACGAGAAGTAGGTGTAGGCGGTCGCCGGCGCGACCTTGGCGCGGGCCGCCACCGCGCGCACGGTCAGGTCGGCGTAGGACTTTTCGCGCAGCGTTTGGATGCCGGCGGCGAGTACCTTGCGGAACGTCTCCTCTTGGCGCCGGTTGCGCCGCGGCTGACCGGTCGGGCGGTCGGCGTCGCTGGTGATCGCCAGTGCATCGCTGGACACATGTCCAAGCTAATGGATGGGGTCGGCGCGAAGCAAGTCCGATCCGGAAACATATCGCTTAATCTGCGATTTTGTGGCCCCTTTGGGCGCCCACCGGGATCGGCCCTTGCACCGCTGATGACCAGGCGGCTATGGTTCGATCGGACGATATCGGACAACTGTCCACTAGATTGGTGTGCCGGGTTGGCCGCGCACAGACGGGAGCGGGACATGGCCTTGGTGGCCGACGGCGTTAGCGAACTCTTCATCGACGGCACGATGTCGGCCGGAAGTGCCGGCACCTTCCCCACGATCAATCCGGCGACCGAAGAGGTGCTGGGCGTCGCCGCCAACGCCGACGCTGCCGACATGGACCGCGCGATCGACGCCGCGCGGCGCGCGTTCGACGCGACGGACTGGTCGCGCAACACCGAATTGCGGGTGCGTTGCGTGCGGCAACTGCGCGAGGCGATGCAGCAGCACCTCGAAGAGCTGCGCGATCTGACCATCGCCGAAGTCGGCGCACCCCGAATGCTCACCAGCATCGCTCAGCTCGAAGTACCGGTCAACGACCTGGCGTTCGCCGCGGATACCGCCGAAACCTACGAATACAACCAGGATCTCGGCGAGGCGTCGCCGATAGGTATCCCCACCAGGCGCACCATCGCCCGTGAGGCCGTCGGCGTCGTCGGCGCCATCACCCCGTGGAACTTTCCCCACCAGATCAACCTCGCCAAGATCGGGCCCGCGCTGGCCGCCGGCAACACCGTCGTCCTCAAGCCCGCCCCGGACACCCCCTGGTGCGCCGCCGTGCTGGGGGAACTGATCGCCGAGCACACCGACTTTCCGCCCGGTGTCATCAACATCGTCACCTCGGATGACCACGGCGTAGGCGCGTTGCTGTCGAAAGACCCTCGGGTGGACATGGTTTCGTTCACCGGCTCGACGGCCACCGGCCGCAGCGTGATGGCCGACGGCGCGGCGACCATCAAGAAGGTCTTCCTCGAGCTGGGCGGCAAGTCGGCGTTCATCGTCCTCGACGACGCCGACCTGGGCGGTGCGGTGAGTGTGGCGGCATTCTCGGTGTGCATGCACGCGGGCCAAGGCTGCGCGATCACCACCCGGCTGGTGGTGCCGCGGGCGAAGTATGACGAAGCCGTCTCCATCGCGGCCGCAACGATGGGCGGTATCAAGGCCGGCGACCCCACAGATCCCCGAACCATCTGCGGGCCAGTGATTTCGGCGCGCCAGCGGGACCGGATACAGGGCTACCTCGACTCGGCGATCGCTGAGGGCGGCACGTTCGCCTGCGGTGGCGGCCGGCCGGCCGGCCGTGAAGTCGGCTTCTTCATCGAGCCCACGGTGATCGCGGGGCTGGGCAACGAAGCGCGCTGCGCGCGCGAGGAGATCTTCGGTCCGGTCCTGACGGTGATTCCGCACGACGGCGACGACGACGCCGTGCGCATTGCCAACGACTCGCCATACGGCCTGTCGGGCACCGTATTCGGGGCTGATCCGGACAGGGCCGCCAGGGCTGCCGCACGGGTCCGCGCGGGCACGATCAATGTCAACGGCGGCGTGTGGTACTCGGCCGACGCGCCATTCGGCGGTTACAAGCAGTCCGGAAACGGTCGCGAGATGGGCCTGGCCGGTTTCGAGGAGTACCTGGAAACCAAAACTATTGCGACAGCAGTGAACTAGAGGAGCCTGAGAGCATGCGATTCGAGAACAAAGTCGGCATCGTCACCGGATCCGGGGGCGGCATCGGGCAGGCCTATGCCGAGGCGCTGGCCCGTGAGGGTGCGGCGGTCGTGGTCGCCGACATCAACGCGGAGGCCGCCGAGGCGGTCGCCAAGCAGATCGTCGCCGACGGCGGAACCGCCGTCAGCATTCCGGTCGACGTGTCCGATCCGGTGTCGGCCAAGGAGATGGCCGACCGCACGCTGGCCGAGTTCGGCGGCATCGACTACCTGGTCAACAACGCCGCGATCTTCGGGGGCATGAAGCTGGACTTCCTGCTCACCATCGACCCCGAGTACTACAAGAAGTTCATGAGCGTGAACCTCGACGGGGCGTTGTGGTGCACGCGTGCCGTGTACAAGAAGATGGCTAAGCGCGGTGGCGGGGCGATCGTCAACCAATCCTCCACCGCGGCATGGCTCTACGCGAACTACTACGGCCTGGCCAAGGTCGGCATCAACGGCCTGACCCAACAGCTTTCGCGCGAACTCGGCGGCCAGAACATCCGGATCAACGCGATCGCGCCCGGCCCTATCGACACCGAGGCCAACCGGACCACCACCCCGCAGGAGATGGTGGCTGACATCGTCAAGGGTCTGCCGTTGTCGCGCATGGGAACTCCCGGGGACCTGGTCGGCATGTGCCTTTTCCTGCTGTCGGACGAGGCCGCGTGGATCACCGGGCAGATCTTCAATGTCGACGGCGGACAGATAATACGGTCATGACGCGCGCCGACGACGATGCGGAGCGCAGCGATGAGGCGGAGCGGCGCAAAATGACAGAGCTGAAGCTGGGATATATCGGCCTGGGCAACATGGGCGCGCCGATGGCCACGAAGATGACCGAATGGCCCGGCGGGATAACCGTTTACGACATCCGGACCGAGGCGATGACCCCGCTGGTCGAGAAGGGCGCCGGCCTGGCCGACAGTGTCGCCGACATCGCAGTCGCCGCCGACATCATCCACATCACCGTGCTCAACGACGCCCAGGTGCGTGAGGTGGTCGGCGAGCTGGCGGCGCACGCCAAGCCCGGGACGGTCATCGCGATCCACTCGACCATCAGCGATACCACCGCGGTCGAGCTTGCCGCCCAACTCAAACCACAAGGCATCCATGTCGTCGATGCACCCGTCAGTGGTGGGGCGAGCGCCGCGGCAAAGGGTGAGCTCGCCACCATGGTCGGCGCCGAGCGCGAGGTCTACGAAAAGATCAAGCCGGCATTCAAACACTGGGCGGCGATGGTGATCCACGCCGGCGAGCCGGGTGCGGGCACCCGAATGAAGCTGGCCCGCAACATGTTGACGTTCACCTCGTACGCCGCGGCGTGTGAGGCCATGAAACTCGCCGAGGCGGCGGGGCTAGACCTGCAGGCGCTGGGCCGGGTGGTGCGCCACACCGACGCGCTCACCAGCGGGCCGGGCGCGATCATGGTGCGTGACGACATGAAAGACATTGAGCCGGAAAGCTTCCTGTATCAGTCCTTCGTGCACGCCCGCGGGCTCGGGGAGAAGGACCTGAGCCTGGCGCTAGCCTTGGGCGAGGCGGTGTCGGTCGATCTGCCGTTTGCCCAGTTGGCCTACGAGCGGTTGGCCGCGGGCCTCGGGGTTCCACACACAGAGAAAGAGGCGTAATGGACGAGTTGCGCCGCAAGGGCCTCGAAAAAATGAACGAGGTCTACGGCTGGGAGATGCCCAACGTCGAGGGCGACGCGTATTTCGACCTGACCGTCGATCACCTGTTCGGCAGCATCTGGACGCGGCCGGGGTTGTCGATGCGCGACAAGCGCATCATGACGCTGACGGCGGTGACCGCCATCGGGAATCGCGATCTGGCCGAGA
>NZ_SCRH01000021.1 GCF_004298145.1 Mycobacterium sp. | reverse complement strand
GCCAGCGCGGTGTAGCCGGGCGCAGCGGGTCGCCGCCATCTGGCCAGTGGCGATCGCCAGCGCGGTGTAGCCGGGCGCAGCGGGTCGCCGCCATCTGGCCAGTGGCGATCGCCAGCGCGGCTGGCTAGTGGCGGAACTGGTTGAGCGCCCGCACTTTGTTCATCACGTCGAGCGCCGCCACCTTGTAGGCCTCGGAAAACGTGGGGTAGTTGAACACCGCATCCACCAGGTATTCCACCGTGCCCCCGCACCCCATCACGGCCTGCCCGATGTGCACCATCTCGGTCGCGCTGGTGCCGAAGATATGGACGCCGAGCAGCTTGAGGTCCTCGGTGGACACCAGCAGCTTGAGCATCCCGTAGGAGTCTCCGGCGATCTGGCCGCGCGCCAGCTCCCGGTATCGCGCCACCCCGACCTCATAGGGGATCGAGTCCTTGGTGAGCTCCACCTCGGTGGCGCCGACGTAGGAGACCTCGGGGATCGAATAAATGCCGATCGGCTGCAGCTCGGTGATGCCGTCGCACGCTTCCCCGAACGCGTGGTAGGCGGCCAGCCGTCCCTGCTCCATCGAGGTCGCGGCCAGCGCCGGGAAACCGATCACGTCCCCGACGGCGTAGATGTGGGGCACCTTTGTCTGGAAATTGTCGTCAACGAAAATTCGACCGCGGTTGTCCGCCTCCAGCTCTGCGTTGTGCAGGTCGAGATGGTCGGTCTGGCCCTGCCGTCCGGCCGAATACATCACCGTCTCAGCGGGAATCTGCTTGCCGCTGGCCAAGGTGGTGACGGTGCCCGCCGAGCCGACGTCGACCGCGGTCACCTCCTCACCGAACCGGAACGTCACCGCCAGGTCGCGCAGGTGGAACTTCAGGGCCTCGACCACCTCGGGGTCGCAGAAGTCCAGCATGTCGTTTCGCTTCTCCACCACGGTGACCTTGGTGCCCAGCGCGGCGAACATCGAGGCGTACTCGATGCCGATCACGCCGGCGCCGACGACCACCATCGAGGTGGGCAGCATCTTGAGGTCGAGGATCCCGTCGGAGTCGAGCACGCGTTCTTCGTCGAACTCCACGCCGGAGGGCCGCGCCGGCCGGGTACCGGTGGCGACGACGACGTACTTGCCACTGATGGTTATCTTTTCGCGGCGCGAGGGGTCTTCGACCTCGATGGTGTGTGCGTCGACGAATCGCGCGTGGCCGATCAGCAGGTCGATGCGGTTGCGCATCAGCTGGTTGCGCACCACGTCGACTTCCCTGCCGATCACGTGCTGGGTGCGAGCCAGCAGATCGGCCGGGGTGATCTTCTCTTTCACCCGATAGCTCGCGCCGTAGAGTTCGCGTTGGCTCATCCCGGTGAGGTAAAGGACCGCTTCGCGCAACGTCTTTGACGGGATGGTGCCGGTCTGGACGCACACGCCGCCGATCATCTGGCCGCGTTCGACGATGGCGACCGACTTGCCCAGCTTGGCGGAGGCGATAGCGGCCTTCTGCCCGCCGGGCCCCGAGCCGATGACCACCATGTCGTACTCTTGCGCCGAGCTCATGGGTTAAACAGTAGAGCAGCACAACTCACAGTGCCGGGTTCGTCCACAGGTCCGCTGCTGCGCCGGCGCGCGCGAGCACCGGTTGACGGTGACGGCCGTCAGCGTTGGTGCTCATGACCACGCATCCACAACCCGACTTCGAACTTTCCCGCCCCGGCGCGCTCATCGCCGCGCTGCCCGCCGTTCTCGGCTTCAGTCCCGAAAATTCATTGGTATTAGTGTCTTTGGGCGACGGGCAGCTCGGGTCGGTGATGCGCGTCGACCTCTCCGAGGAGTTGCCCGGCCGGGTCGATCACCTGGCGGAGGTCGCTGCGGCGGCCCGGCCCGAGGCCGTCATCGCGGTGATCGTCGCCGCGGACGGCGCGCACTGTCCCAGCTGCAACGAGGAGTACCGGCAACTGTGTGAGGCGCTCGCAGAGTCCTTGTCGCGGCACGACATTGAGCTGTGGGCCAGCCACGTGGTGGACCGCGTTGCCCTCGGCGGGCGCTGGCATTGTGTCGAGGGCTGCGGGTCGAGTGGCCTCGTCGAGGATCCGTCGGCGTCGCCGCTGGCCGCCGCGGCGGTGCTGGAGGGCAGGCGGCTCTACCCGCGGCGCGCCGACCTGCAGGCGGTCATCGCGCCCGACGACCCTCAACGCAGCGCCACGTTGGCCGGCGCGGTCAGGGGGCAGGCCGCCCGGCGCCGGGCGGCGCATCGCGCGCATCCGGTCCGCTGCACCCGCGGCGACGTGGAGAACGCGATGGCGGCCGCCGCCCGGGTCGCCTCCGGCGAATCGCTGTCCGACGCCGAGCTGGCGGCGCTGGGCTGCGCGCTGAGCGACCCGCAGGTGCGCGACATCCTGTACGCGCTTGCCGTCGGCGAGGGTGCCGACGAGGTCGAATCGTTGTGGGCGTTACTGGCGCGCACGTTGCCGCCGCCGTGGCGGGTCGAGGCGCTGGTCCTGCTCGCGTTCAGCGCCTATGCCCGCGGCGACGGTCCACTTGCCGGGGTGTCGCTGCAGGAGGCGCTGCGTTGCTCGCCCGAACATCGAATGGCGGGCATGCTGGACACCGCCCTGCAGTCGGGCCTGCGACCCGAGGACATCCGGGACCTCGCGCTCACCGGCTACCGGCTGGCCAAACGGTTCGGCGTGCGGCTGCCGCCGCCGCGGCCATTCGGCCGCAGGGCTGGCTAGCCGGGAAGCAACGGCGTGCGTCAGACCTTTTCGACCTTGACCGCGTGGGCCATCTCGTGCGGCAGGGTGACGTTCTCGTGGCCCGGAATGACGATGGTCACCCCGGCGGGCCCGGTCTCGACGGTCACGCGCGCGTTGGGAACGACACCGGCGTCCTTGAGGCGGGTGATCAGATCGGTGTCGCCCTGGACGTGTTCGGTCAACTGCCGGACGACCACGGCCACCGGGGAGCCGGGCGGCAGTTCGGTCAGCCGCACGAGGTTGGCGTCCTCGGCACCGGACTCGGGGCCCACGCCCAGGTCCAGAAGCCCGGGGATCGGGTTGCCGAACGGTGACGTGGTCGGGTGGTTGAGCACCTTCACCAATCGCCGCTCGACCTCTTCGCTCATCACGTGCTCCCAGCGACACGCCTCGGCGTGCACTTCTTCCCAGGGCACCCCGATGACGTCGACCAGCAACCGTTCGGCGAGGCGATGCTTGCGCATGACCGCCACGGCCAGCGCCCGGCCCTTGTCGGTGAGCTCGAGGTGGCGGTCGTCGGCCACGTGGAGTAGCCCGTCGCGCTCCATGCGGGACACGGTTTGGCTGACAGTCGGCCCGCTCTGATCGAGGCGTTCGGCGATTCGGGCACGTAGCGGCGTCACGCCCTCTTCTTCGAGGTCGTAGATGGTCCGCAGGTACATCTCGGTGGTGTCAACCAGGTCGTTCATTCAGCACCTTCCATCGACGCTGAGTCTACTTGGCCAGCTGCATGAATGGGTGCAACGCCTCCCAGGCAAGCAGTATGCCCGCCGCTGACGCGGCGGGCATACCGTCTGCTAACTAGCTTGAGTGAGTTGTTAGCTCGCGTATGACCGTAGCCTGTCGGCGCGCTCCCCGTTGCGGAGTTTGGACATTACGTCCCGCTCGATTTGGCGGACCCGCTCGCGGGACAGCCCGAACAGCTTGCCGATCTGGTCCAGCGTGCGGGGCTGGCCGTCGTCGAGGCCGAACCGCAACCGGATCACCTGGTGCTCGCGCTCGTCGAGGGTGGCCAGCACGCTGCGAATGTCGGTATGCAGCAGCTCGGCGATCACCGCGTTCTCGGCCGACATCGCTTCGGCGTCCTCGATGAAGTCGCCCAGCGGGGCTTCCTCCTCCGAGCCGACCGGCATGTCCAGGCTTACCGGATCGCGGCTGTGCTCCAGCAGGTCGTTGATCTTCTCGACCGGGATGCCCGATTCGGCGGCCAGCTCGTCGTCGGTGGCCTCACGTCCGAGGTTCTGGTGCATTTCCCGCTTGATCCGCGCCAGCTTGTTGACCTGCTCGACCAGGTGGACGGGCAGCCGGATGGTGCGGCTCTGGTCGGCCATACCGCGGGTGATGGCCTGACGGATCCACCACGTGGCGTAGGTCGAGAACTTGAATCCCTTTGTGTAGTCGAACTTTTCCATCGCGCGGATCAGTCCGAGATTGCCCTCCTGGATCAGGTCCAGCAGTGGCATGCCGCGACCTGTGTACCGCTTGGCCAGCGACACCACCAGGCGCAGGTTCGCTTCCAGCAGGTGACGCCGCGCTGCCTTACCGTCGCGTACCACGGCCTCTAGATCGCGTTTACGGGTCTCCCCGAGGCGCTTACGCGTTTCGAGCAGGTGCTCGGCGTAGAGCCCGGCTTCGATGCGCTTTGCGAGTTCAACTTCCCCTGCCGCATTGAGCAACGCCGTCTTACCGATTCCGTTCAGATATACGCGCACCAGATCCGCCGCGGGGCTTTGAGCATCCAGATCGCCGTCAAATCTGCTCGTGCTGGCGTTCGCCATAACGACCTCCCGTTCGGCTTTTGCTGTCATCGAGTTCAACGACCGATCAGGTTTCAGAGTTCCCAGCGGTTCCCCATCTCACACGTCTTGACGTGCACAAATGTGCCGCAGACCTGAGAATGTCCTGAGAAGTGCGCGACGACGGCACTCCGGAGCCATCGGCGGCTAGCTGTGGTCGATTCCGCCCCGCCCGTCAGGCGGCCACCCCGGTTGGGGTTGTCGCGAAGGCTCGAGCGCCGGACGTTCGGCGCGGGGGAACAGGGGAGTGCGCTGGCGGGCATTGTCGAACCGGCGGGGCTCGTCGGGGCGGCGCGGCGGCCGGTCGTTGGCGATCAGCACGGCCATCCAGGGCAGGGGGATTGACGCCGCCACGATCGCCAGAGAAATCAGGCCGTTGTGCCAGGCGCCGTAGGCGAGTGCGGCGAGGATGAGCGCCGGAATCCGGAAAGCCATCAGGGTCAGGTATTTACGGACCCGCGCGCGATGCTGCTCCTCATAGGAGGGTTCGGCGGCGGTGATGAGCACCGGCCGGCTTTTGGTGCCGTCAAAGTCATCAAAGCTGCCGTCGAACCCCGAGTCGGAGCCGTGCTTCATTCCTCCACTGTCCCACACCTGGCCGATTCCGTCTCGGCCGGTTTTGGGGCGGTGCCGCGCAGTGCACAATGTGAGGTATGCAGACCCAGACGATCGAACGCACCGAGACCGACGAACGCGTCGACGACGGGACCGGCAGCGACACGCCCAAGTTTTTTCATTACGTCAAGAAGGACAAGATCGCCGAGAGCGCGGTGATGGGCAACTACGTCGTGGCGCTGTGCGGCGAGGTGTTCCCCGTCACGAAGGCGGCGAAGCCGGGCTCGCCGGTCTGCCCGGACTGCAAGCAGATCTACGACCGGATGAAGAAGGGCTGATCACGCGGGCGGCTCCGCCGCCGCGGTATCGCGTTGCTGCGTTGCGGGATTCGCTATCGGGCTGGCCAGCGTTTCCACGGTCCGCTTCAACGCCGGCGACCGAGCGAACAGCCAGGTGCGCAGCCGGTGGGCGTGCGTTTTGGGTGCGGGGAATTCCTCCTGGACGGCGGCATTGAGTTCGGCGCCGAGCATGATCGCGAAACCACCGAAGAACGCGAACAACAGGAATGCGATCGGCGTGGAGAGGGCGCCGTACGTGTAGCCGGTGCTGGTGATCCACCTCAAGTAGAACCGCAGGCCCAGCGTGGCGGTGACGAAGACGGTGGTCGCCAGCATCGCACCGAGGATCAGCCGGTGCGATGGCAATGGTTCCGGCAGGGCGACCCGATACAGGAGCATCACGCCGAGCGTCAGGCCGACGATCAGCGCCGGGTAATAGCCGTAGCGGAGCACGTTGGACAGGCCCAGCGGGATGTGTTGTTCTACCGCGCGCGGGCCCGCGACCACCAGGGGCGCCGTCGCGACCACACCCACCAGCATCACGACGTAGAGGAACAGCGCGAAGAAGCGCTGCCGCACCGGATGGCGCAACGGCGTCTGGTCATGCGCCTCCACCACGGAGTCGACGAACGCCGAGATGGCCGACGACCCAGCCCACAGCGAGATGATGAAACCCAGCGACACCACCTCGCCACGGGCGTTGTTGGCGATGTCACGCACGGTCGGCTCGATGATCTCGTTGACCACGCTGGGGGAGAACACGCTGTGCGCGGTCGAAATCAGTTGCCGCAGGATGTTGGGCAGCATGTCCGGCCCGAACAGCGGTGCCACGTAGGCCATGGTGCCCAACATCCCGAGCAGCAACGGCGGTAGGGACAGCGCCGACCAAAAGCCCGCCTGAGCCGACTCCGAAAAGATTGAGTCGTCCCAACTCTTAGAAAGAGCCCTCAGGGTGATTCGCCAGATGTGGTGGCGCGACGGTTTTGCGACCTGATCGCTCATACCAGTCCAGCATTACCGAAGATCGCGCGCGCTGCCCACATTGGCGACAGGCGAGTTCGCGCCGGCCTAGCTTTCGCTGACCTCCAGCACGGCGTCCAGCTCGGTCAGCTTGGCCCCATGTTCGTTGGCGTGGTGCTGGCAGAAGAGAAGCTCGAGGCCGGAAGGCAGCTTGGCGCGTACACGAGCCGCGGCACCGCAGCGGTCGCAGCGGTCGGCCCGTGTCAGTTCTGGACTCGTCAGAGTTGCATTCATGGCTTCTCCGTTTCTCGTACATTCACTTTCTCAGACGTATGGGGTTTTCGCCTTGTTCCCTGATCGTTATCGGGTGTGTCGTTTCTCACGACCTGGTCAGGTTTGTTTTCGGCGGTTCTCTAGGGTGGTGGTGGTGACCTTCGCTCGCGACGTGCTGGTGCACCTGTGCGGGACCGAGCAGTGGGCGACGGCCCGACGTGGGAGTGGCATCGGCCCCGCCGACGGCGCCGACTTCGTTCACCTGTCCAGGCCCGAGCAGGTCCACCTGCCGGCCAACCGGCTCTACCGGGGTCGTGATGACCTGGTGCTGTTGCACCTCGATCCGGCCCGGCTTGGCGCACCGGTGCGCTGGGAGCCAGGAGTTGTAACCGATCCGGAGTCGATGTTGTTCCCGCACCTGTACGGGCCGCTGCCGGTGGCCGCGGTAATCCGGGTCACGGCCTATCCGCCGGGCGCCGACGGCAGCTTCCCGCCGGTCACCCCGCGCGTGGCTCAGGATCCGCCCGCGGAGTCGACGTAGGCGTCGGCCTCGATCTCTACCAGCAACTCGGGTGCGATCAGCGCCGAGACCTCAACCATGGTGGCCGCGGGACGTATCGCGCCGAACACCTGTTCGTGCACGGCTGCCACCTCACGCCAGCGCGAGATGTCGGTGACGTAGATGCGGGTGCGCACCACGTCGGTGAGCGTCGCGCCCGCTTGCTGCAGTGCAATTTCGATGCGGAGCAGGGCATCTCGTGCCTGAGCGGCGATGTCATCGGCGGGCCCGGTACCGGTAGTTCCGGCCACCGACACATGCGGACCGACCCGCACCGCGCGCGAGTAGCCGACCACCGATTCGAAGACGGATTCGGAAACGACCACTTTGCGGTGTGCTGACATGCGCCTCACCGTACGACGGGGAGGCCGTCGGCGCAGCCGAATTTCGCCGCCGCGGCGGCTGTTTGGCCGGCCCGCATTCAGCGTGCTGCGAACAGCTTGCGCACCAACCGTTCTCGAGGAAGGCAGGGCTCGATCAGTCGAGGTAGTCGCGCAGCACTTGGGAGCGGCTGGGGTGGCGCAGCTTCGACATCGTCTTGGACTCGATCTGGCGGATGCGCTCACGGGTCACCCCGTAAACCTGCCCGATCTCGTCCAGGGTACGGGGCTGCCCGTCGGTGAGCCCGAAGCGCAGCCGCACGACGCCGGCCTCGCGCTCGGAGAGTGTCTCGAGCACTGACTGCAACTGGTCTTGCAAAAGCGTGAACGACACCGCGTCGACGGCCACCACGGCTTCGCTGTCTTCGATGAAATCGCCCAGCTGGCTGTCGCCCTCGTCGCCGATGGTCTGGTCCAGCGAGATCGGCTCGCGAGCGTATTGCTGGATCTCGAGCACCTTTTCGGGCGTGATGTCCATTTCCTTGGCCAGCTCTTCGGGCGTGGGCTCGCGACCCAGATCCTGCAGCAGCTCACGCTGGATGCGGCCCAGCTTGTTGATCACCTCGACCATGTGCACCGGGATACGGATGGTGCGGGCCTGGTCGGCCATGGCGCGGGTGATGGCCTGACGGATCCACCACGTCGCGTACGTGGAGAACTTGTAGCCCTTTGTGTAGTCGAACTTCTCGACCGCGCGGATCAGGCCCAGGTTGCCCTCCTGGATGAGGTCGAGGAACGCCATTCCGCGGCCCGTGTAGCGCTTGGCCAGCGACACCACCAACCGCAGGTTGGCCTCCAGCAGATGATTCTTCGCGCGGTCGCCGTCGCGGCAGATCCACTGCATGTCGCGGCGCTGGGCGGCGGGCAGTTTGTCGCCGCGCTCAGACAGCTCGGTCATCAGCTGCGTGGCATAAAGGCCGGCCTCGATGCGCTTGGCCAGCTCGACCTCTTCCTCGGCGTTGAGCAGCGCGACCTTACCGATCTGCTTGAGGTACGCGCGAACCGAGTCGGCGGAGGCGGTGAGCTCGGCGTCCTTGCGGGCCTGACGCAGCGCCTCGGATTCGTCCTCGTCCCAGACGAAATCGCCGGAGGCTTTGTCCTTTTCGGTGGGCTCGGCGATCTCGTCGTCCTCGTCGGCGGGGGCGGTCTTGGCGGCCGCCGCGGGCGCGGCCGCTTCCTCGTCGTCACCCGCGTCGGAGTCGCCCGACTCGGCCCCGGAGTCTTCGCCCTCGGTCGCCACGTCTTCCTCGAGTTCATCGAGGCTGAGATCGCTGTCGATCTCGATGTCTTCGCCGGGCTCACCCTCGAGGTCGGGTTCGTTATCGGGATCTTCGACGGCTCCGTCGGAATCGAGGGCGTCGGGATCCGCGGGCCCGCCTTTGGCCGCTTTGGTCCCGCGTCCCGACGCCGCCGTGGCGTCGGCTCCCCTGGGGGTCTTCTTGGTGGGATCGCCGGCGGCGGCCTCGGACTTGGTGGACCGCGACGTTGTCTTGGCGGCCCGTTTGGCGGGCGTGGAGCCGTTGGCGGCCTTGGCCGCCGGATGTTTGGCGGGGGACGACGGAGACTTGGTGGCGGTGCGTTTCACCGGCCCATCGGTTGCCGGGCTTGCTTTGGTCGCTGCCACTTACACCCCTTCGTTTGGGCTCACCTTCGGTGGGTATTGGGCATGGTTAACCGAAAGTGTCTGCTATGTCGATGTCGGCGTTGGTATCAGCGTGAGTAGTCGCACGCTATCGGTTGGGCGTTCGCCGAGCACCATTGTAACGACAGTGCGGGGTACTACAGCTCTGCCGGGCAAAATTCAGTGGGTCACGTCCGAGGTGGCGGCCATCGCCGCGCCGACGATCCCGGCGGTGTTGAGCAGGGCGGCGGCCACCACGGGGGTGCGGTTCTCGAGAAGCGGCAGCCATTTGTCGGCCTTGCGGCTGATACCGCCCCCGGCGATGAACAGATCAGGCCACATCGCGTTCTCGATGCTCACCAGCACGTTGGTCACCTCTTTGGCCCATTTTTCGTAGGACCAGTCCTTCCTTTCCTTCACCGAGGATGCCGCTCGTTGCTCGGCTTCCTTGCCGCCGACCTCCAGGTGCCCGAACTCGGTGTTGGGTATCAGCGTGCCGTTGTGGATGACCGCGGAGCCGATTCCGGTGCCGAAGGTCAGCAAGATCACCAGGCCGGACTGATCTCGGCCCGCCCCGTAGTGCTCCTCCGCCAGCCCGGCCGCGTCGGCGTCGTTGAGCACCGTGACCTCCTGACCGTCCAGCTCGGCGGTGATGATGTCGCGGGCGTTGACGCCGATCCAGGACTTGTCCACGTTGGCCGCGGTCTGCACGACGCCGTACGTGACGACCCCGGGGTAGGTCACTCCGAGGGATCCGGTCCATCCGAATTCATCGACGACCGCGGCGATGGTCTTCGCGACCGCCGAGGGAGTCGCCGGTTGCGGGGTCAGCAGCTTGACCCGCTCGCCGATCAACAGCCCGGTGTCCATGTCGACGATGCCGCCCTTGATGCCACTGCCACCGACGTCGATCCCGAAGCCGCGACGCTGTGGCGTGCCGTCGGCCGGTGCGGCGCCGGGCGTGTCCGTGGTCGAGTCGGCGCTGGTCATCGAATCTCCTCGGCGTGACTGGGCTGTCCGCTCACCTTAACGCCGCGGCGTTGTGGCCTGTGGCGTCTGCGCGGCTGTGGCGACTGTGATGCGATAGACCGGTGATCCAATCCGATGACGAGCTCGTGCGTCTGCGCTCAGTGGCGGAAACCCTGGCCACGGAGGCCGCCGTGTTCGTGCGGCGTCGGCGCGCCGAGGTCTTCGGTGCCGGCGCGAAAGCCCCGGACAGCGGCGCGGTGCGAACCAAGAGCACCCCAACCGACCCGGTGACGGTGGTCGACACCGAGACCGAGCGGCTGTTGCGGGACCGGTTGGCCCAATTACGGCCTGGGGACCCCATTCTCGGTGAGGAGGGCGGCGGGCCTACCGACCCGTCGGGCACGCCGGCCGGATCGGTGACCTGGGTGCTAGATCCCATCGACGGCACAGTGAATTTCGTTTACGGCGTCCCCGCATACGCGGTGTCGGTCGGGGCCCAGGTCAACGGCGAATCGGTGGCCGGGGCGGTCGCCGACGTCGTCGGCGACCGGGTGTACTCGGCGGCCACCGGCCTTGGTGCGCACGTCATCGACGGCCAAGGAACGCAGCCGTTGCAGTGCGCCGCGGTCGAGGACGTTTCGATGGCGTTGCTGGGCACCGGTTTCGGCTATTCGCGGCAGCGCCGGGCGGCGCAGGCGGCGTTGTTGGCGCGCATGCTGCCGGTGGTCCGCGATGTTCGTCGCATCGGCTCGGCGGCGCTGGATCTGTGCATGGTCGCCTCGGGCCGACTGGATGCCTACTACGAGCACGGTCTGAAGGTATGGGACCGTGCTGCGGGTGCGTTGATCGCGGCCGAGGCGGGGGCCCGGGTGGTCCTGCCGGCGCCCGACGCCGCCGGGGCCGGGCTGGTGCTGGCAGCCGCGCCCGGGATCGCCGACGAGCTGCTGGCCGTCCTGGAGCGTTTCAACGGCCTGGATCCGATTCTGGATTGACCGCCTCAGCAGCTGCTGGCGTGAATCTTGGCCAGCAGCGTGGGATCCGACGGCTCGTTGGCACCGGGCCGCAGGGTGGCGAGCACGGCGTCGATATCGTCGTTGTGGGCCAACGCGGTGAAGTCGGTTCCCAAGGACAGGTCGACGGAGTCGTCGGCGCGGCTGTCGTTGAACAGTTCCATGCACGGCGCCACCAGCCACACCGCCGCGGCGGTGGCCTGCCCCGCGGTGCCGAAACGGATTTGGCCTTGGCAGGCGAGCCGGGTGCCCGCATAGAGAGGGTCGTTGGCGGCGGTCGGCTGCGCGAAGCCGAGGTCTTTCATCGCCCCGGCGACGTCGCCGGCCTGTCCGCCCCGGCCGCTGGCATTGAGGACGCGGACCTTGGTGTCGGCGAGTTTGGTGGGCGTGACGTCCATCATGGCGCTGCGCGACACCTGCTCACCGAGCTGGGCCGGCGCCGAACCGGTCGACTGCGGCGGGAGATTGCACACCACTGCCTCATGCACCTTGGCGGGCCGCGTCAACGCCACGGTCCAGATCACGCCCGTGGCCACTGCGAGGAAAATCACCACGACGATCGCGGGCCGGGGATTGCGCCGCCGAAACGGCCGACCGTGCTTGTCAAAGGCTGTACCCTCGGTGATTTGTGTGACCACAGCTGCACTCTAGCCGCAGGGTAAACCCACTGTTCAGAAGCGAGCACAAGGGTAAAAATGGGTGTGTGACGTAAATCACACCTTAATGGGCCGCGATACGGGCACGAATCATTTGGTGGATGCGTTCGACGCTGGTACAAAGCGATGCTTGAGATTTACGCGGGCATGTAGAGGCAATAGGGCAGGGGAACAGAGATATGCCTACCGACTATGACGCTCCACGGCGTACCGAGACCGACGACGTCTCGGAGGACTCGCTGGAGGAGCTCAAAGCGCGACGCAACGAGGCGGCTTCCGCCGTCGTCGATGTCGACGAATCTGAGTCCGCTGAGAACTTCGAACTGCCCGGCGCGGATCTGTCCGGTGAAGAACTCTCGGTCCGCGTCGTTCCGAAGCAGGCCGACGAGTTCACCTGCTCGAGTTGCTTTCTGGTGCAGCACCGCAGCCGGCTGGCCAGCGAGAAGAACGGCGTGATGATCTGTACCGACTGCGCGGCTTGATAGCTCGACTCACCTTGTCAGGGCCGACAGCACCCGCTCCGGGTGACGGCAACTCACCAGCCAGTACGGCGTCGGGTCGTCCTGGTCGTCCAGGACGACCAGGACCATCGGCGCCACCCAGGACCTGTGCAGGACGTAGGCCGCCGGGTCGAGTTGGCGCCCCAGGGCGGCGGACTTGGCCGAGGGTGCTATCTGTGCGGATCGGGCGATCGCGGTGACCGGGAGGTGCGCGTGGCCGGCCCACAATTCCACGTCCCCCGGCACCGCCGGGTTGGCGGTGACCCGGATCTCGATGCGGCCCAGCCACAACAACGCCGCGGCCGCCACCGCGAACAGGGCGGCGTACGGCCACCACGAGGACTGCCGGGTGACGCCCATGTTGAACTCGAAAGCGATGATGCCCGCCAGCGCGAAGGCCGGTGGCCACCACCACCACGGAACCCACAATCGTTCGCGATACCGCACGTTGTGCGGCGCGACGCGCGTATCGGACACGCAGTCAAGGGTAGTCTGTGGCCCCGTGTCGACCAGTCTGGCCATCGTCCGCCTTGACCCCGAGCTTCCGCTGCCCAGGCGCGCCCACGAAGGCGACGCCGGGATCGATCTCTACAGTGCCCAGGACGTCAAACTGGAGCCCGGGCGGCGCGCTCTGGTGCGCACGGGCGTGGCGGTCGCCATCCCGTTCGGAATGGTCGGCCTGGTGCATCCGCGATCGGGATTGGCTGCGCGCGTTGGACTTTCGATCGTCAACAGCCCGGGGACCATCGACGCGGGCTACCGCGGCGAGATCAAGGTCGCGCTGGTCAACCTCGATCCGGCCGAGCCGATCGTGGTGCACCGGGGCGACCGCATCGCCCAACTGTTGGTGCAGCGAGTCGAGTTAGTGGAGCTGGTCGAGGTGTCGTCGTTCGACGAGGCCGGGCTGGCCGAAACATCCCGTGGCGACGGTGGTCACGGTTCCTCCGGCGGACATGCGAGTCTGTGATGCGCCGGCGACGATGCGGAGCAAAGCGATGAGGAGGAGCGGCGCCGATGGCTGCATTCGGTAAGCGCACACCCAAAGACGACGACGCCTCCGCCGCCGGCACCCCGGCGGCCGACGAGGTCGCGGTCCCCGGCGCCGACGACCAGGCTCCCGAAGAACTCGAGGGCCCGTTCGACATCGAGGACTTCGACGACCCCGCCGTCGCGGAGCTGGCCCGGCTCGACCTGGGCTCGGTACTGATTCCCATGCCCGAGGCCGGTCAGCTGCAGGTCGAGCTGACCGAGACCGGTGTCCCGAGCGCGGTCTGGGTCGTCACGCCCAGCGGTCGTTTCACCATCGCGGCCTATGCGGCACCCAAGACCGGCGGCCTGTGGCGCGAAGTGGCCGGCGAACTCGCCGAATCGCTGCGCAACGACTCGGCCCAGGTCAGCATCAAGGACGGGCCGTGGGGGCGGGAAGTGGTCGGCACCGCCACCGGCGTGGTGCGGTTCATCGGCGTCGACGGATACCGCTGGATGATCCGCTGCGTGATCAACGGCGCCCACGAGACGATGGAGGCGCTGGAGCTGGAAGCGCGAGCGGCGTTGGCGGACACCGTGGTTCGGCGCGGTGATACGCCCCTTCCGGTCCGCACTCCGCTGGCCGTGCAGCTGCCCGAGCCGATGGCACAGCAGCTGCGCGAAGCCGCCGCGGCGCAACAAGCCGATGCGCAGCAGGCCGAGGAGCAACAGGCGCCCTCCAACGAGCCCGCCGCGCGGCGCAGCGCCGACGGGTCGGCCATGCAACAGCTGCGCACCACCACCGGCGGCTGACACCCGGGCGGGCCGGCTAGCTCAGCTCGGCCAGGGCCTGTAGGCAGGCCGCGCCCAGGGCGGCGGGATCCGCCCCGATCTGATCCAGCGTCACCGTCCGCAGCGCCGCGCGCGGCGCTGCGGCGACCCAGTCGACACCGGCCTGCAGGGGATGAATCGGGTCGTCGAGGGCGGCCACCACCGCCAGCGGCGCGGCCAGCCCGCCCAGCTGGTCGCAGCTCGGCGCGATGTAGGCGGCCGCTTCTTCCATGGCGTCCGGCAAGTGTGGCCACTGGGCACCCCACGAGCGGGTCAGCTCGTCGGCCAGCCACGGCGGGCTGGACGCCCGCATCAGGGTGGTCGTCGCCGCCAAGCCGTCGGCACGCAACTGTGAGGCCGAATACCGCGCCGCGAGGGCCGCCGGCGCCGCGCCGGGGGCCCCGGCCCAGGCCGGCAGGGCGGCCAGCACCGCGACCGTGCGGTCCGGATGGGTCAGCGCCCAGGCCGCCGCCACCGCCGCGCCGATCGACACGCCGCCGACCGCGATCGGCCCTTCGCGCGCCGCGGCATCCAGCGCCGCGACATAGCCCTCGATCAATCGGTCGGGCCGCGGCGGCGGGGTCACCAGCACCGCGCCGACCTCGCCGATCGGGCCGGAAAACACCCGGTGAACGTAGTCGTCGTCGGAGCCGGTTCCGGGCAACAACACCGTCGTGACACCACTCAGATCGACCGCCACCCCTCGATACTGCCCGGCGTTCACCTACCCTCCAACATCGGCGTTTGAGTCGGTTGGCGCTGGGGAACCAAGAGGTCTACGGTGTCCGTTGGCATAAAGGGAAGCGTCGAGGCTTATCAGCATTGTCAGGAGTGGCCATGAGGGCCCAAGGGTATCTGCGCCGGCTCACCCGCCGGTTGACGGAGGATCCGGAACAACGCGACTCTGAGGAACTGTCCGACGAAGTCGCAAGCACCGGCGCGCAACGGGCTATCGATTGCGAGCGTGGCCAGGAGGTCACGATGGTCGGCACGCTGCGCAGCGTGGAATGCAACGGCAGGGCCTGCCCCGGCGGGGTGCGCGCCGAATTGTTCGACGGCAGCGACACCGTCACGCTCGTGTGGCTGGGCCAGCGCCGCATCCCGGGCATCGACTCGGGCCGCACCCTGCGGGTGCGTGGTCGCCTGGGCAAGCTCGAGAACGGAACCAAGGCGATTTACAACCCGCACTACGAAATTCAGCGGTGACGGTCCCGGAAGACTTGGCTGGGGCAGCCCCGTCCCCCCGGGAGCCGGGCTCATCGGAACAAGTCACTAGTCGCATCAGCCCCGCCCGCCTGCTCGCGCAGGCGGGCGGGGTCAGTGGTGTCATCTACTCGTCGGTTCCGGTAGTCGTCTTCGTGGTCGCCTCGAGCGTGTCGGGGCTGGTTCCGGCAATCGCGGCCGCGTTGGGGGTGGCCGCACTGGTCTTGCTGTGGCGGCTGGTCCGGCGGGATTCCCCGCAGCCGGCGTTCTCCGGGTTTTTCGGCGTCGCGCTGTGCGCGCTGGTCGCCTACGTGCTGGGGGAGTCCAAGGGCTACTTCCTGCTGGGCATCTGGATGTCGTTGGTGTGGGCGGTGGTGGTCGCGGCGTCGGTCGTGATCCGCCGGCCGCTGGTCGGCTACGCGTGGAGCTGGGCCACCGGGCGGGGAGACGGCTGGCGCAGCGTGCCCCGGGCCGTCCGTGCGTTCGACGTCGCCTCGCTGGGCTGGGTGCTGGTGTTCGCCGCGCGCTTCGTGGTCCAGGGGCTGCTCTACGACGCCGATCGGACCGGGTGGCTGGCGGCGGCGCGGATCGGGATGGGTTGGCCGCTGACCGTGCTGGCCGCCCTGGCAACCTACGCGGCGATCAAGTCGGCGCAACGGGCCATGGCGGCGGTGGCCGGGGTCGAGCTGGGATCCCGTACCGTCGCCGACTAGCGCGAATGGTGGCGACCCGCTGCGCCCGGCTACGCCGTGCTTGCGATCGCCACTAACCCAGCAGCAGCTTCTGCAGGTCCTCTTCCGCCTCGGCGACCGCGACGAACAGCAGCTCGTCGCCGCCTTCCAGCGGCTCGTCCCCCTCGGGCACGATGACCCGCGGGCCGCGCAGGATCGTCACCAGCGAGGTGTCCCGCGGCAGCTGTAGCTTGCGCACCGGCTTGCCGCCCCACGGGGTGTCATCGGGCAGGGTGATCTCGACGAGGTTGGCCTGCCCCTTGCGGAATTCCATGAGTCGCACCAGGTCGCCGACGGCGACGGCCTCTTCGATGAGCGACGCCAGCATGCGTGGTGTCGAGACGGCCACGTCGACGCCCCAGGCGTCGGTGAACAGCCATTCGTTGCGCGGGTCGTTGACCCGGGCCACCACCCGGGGCACCGCGAATTCGGTTTTGGCCAAAAGGCTCAGTACGACGTTGGCCTTGTCATCGCCGGTGGCCGCGACCACCACGTCGAACTCCTGCAACCGCACCGATTCCAGCAGGCTCAACTCGCAGGCGTCACCCAGGCGCCAGTGCGCGGCCGGGATCGCGTCGACGTCGACGTGGTCGGGGTTGCGCTCGATCAGCGTCACGTCGTGGCCGTTGCCGATGAGTTCCCGAGTGACCGAGCGACCGACCGCACCGGCGCCGGCAACCGCTACCTTCATTCGCGCCGCTCCTCAAATCGCCAGTCGCTCGAATGCATCACAGGTCTTCGCTCGGTGGCAGCGCGGCGATGGCCACCGCCTCGGCGGCGCGGCCGGATATCGCCGCGACATAGACCTGGTCGCCGGCCTGGATCACCGATTTCGGCTCGGGCAACACGCCGGCCCCGAATCGGATCAGGAAGGCGACCCGGGCGCCGGTGGCCTGCTCGAGATCGGTGACCCGGTGGCCGATCCAGTCCTCGTGCAGGACGACCTCCGCGACGGCGACCGTGCCGGTGGGATCGCGCCACTTGGCCGTCTCGGTCTCCCGCAGCAGCGCGTTGAGCAGGCGGTCGGTGGTCCAGGGCACGGTCGCGATGGTGGGGATGCCCAGGCGCTCGTAGACCTCGGCGCGCTTGGCGTCGTAAATGCGGGCCACGACGCGCTTGACGCCGAACGTTTCCCGCGCCAGTCGCGCGGAGATGATGTTGGAGTTGTCGCCGGATGACACCGCGGCGAACGCGTCCGCCTCTTCGATACCGGCTCTCAGCAGTACATCTCGGTCGAATCCCTGCCCCAGGACCCGCTCGCCGGCGTATTCCGGGCTGAGCCGATTGAACGCGGTACTGTCGCGGTCGATGACCGCCACGTCGTGACCGATGCGGGATAGGCCGTCGGCGACCGAGGAGCCGACGCGGCCGCAGCCCATCACTACTACTCGCACTGGAGGTCCTCTCGGCCGCGTCCCGCACCCTTCGTGGGCAACGCACGTCGGCAAGCCGTTTCGGTCGGCCAACATTCTCGTCCACGAACGCTACCGTCAAACCCGTCGGGGCTTAGTCTTGGCTCTCGTGTCCAAACTTTCAACCGCCACTCGTCGGTTGCTGATCGGCCGGCCGTTTCGCAGCGACCGACTGAGCCACACTCTGCTGCCCAAGCGGATCGCCTTGCCGGTGTTCGCCTCCGACGCGTTGTCCTCGGTGGCCTATGCACCCGAGGAGGTCTTCCTCATGCTCTCGGTGGCCGGGGTGTCGGCGTACGCGCTGACACCGTGGATCGGGCTCGCGGTGGCCGCGGTGATGCTGGTGGTGGTGGCCAGCTACCGGCAGAACGTTCACGCCTACCCGTCTGGCGGCGGCGACTACGAGGTGGTCACCACCAACCTCGGCGAGACGGCGGGCCTCGTCGTGGCCAGCGCCCTGATGGTGGATTACGTTCTGACCGTGGCGGTTTCGACGGCGTCGGCGATGGCGAACATCGGCTCGGCCATCCCGATCGTGGCCGAACACAAGGTGTTCTTCTGCGTGGCCTCCATTCTGCTGGTGATGTCGTTGAATCTGCGTGGGGTGCGTGAATCCGGGGTGGCGTTCGCCATCCCGACCTATGCGTTCATCGTCGGAGTCCTCGTCATGATCGGCTGGGGTCTGTTCCGGATCTTCGTGCTGGGTGATCCGTTGCGGGCGGAGTCCGCGGGTTTCCAGATGCACGCCGCGCACGGCCAGGTCGTCGGTTTCGCCCTGGCGTTCTTGGTGGCGCGGTCGTTCTCCTCGGGGTGCGCGGCGCTCACGGGTGTCGAGGCGATCAGCAACGGGGTGCCGGCGTTTCAGAAACCCAAGTCGCGCAACGCGGCGACGACCCTGCTGATGCTGGGCGCGATCGCGGTCACCCTGCTGATGGGCATCATCGTGCTGGCCGAGAAGATCGGGGTCCAGCTCGTCGAGGATCCCGCGACGCAACTGAGCGGGGCACCGCAGGGCTACTACCAAAAGACCTTGGTCGCTCAACTGGCGCAAGCGGTGTTCGGCAGCTTCCACCTCGGGTTCCTGCTGATCGCCACGGCGACCGCACTCATCCTGGTGCTGGCGGCCAACACCGCGTTCAACGGGTTCCCGGTGCTCGGTTCGATCCTGGCGCAGCACAGCTACCTCCCGCGCCAATTGCACACCCGCGGAGACCGGTTGGCGTTCTCCAACGGAATCCTGTTCCTGTCCGGGGTCGCCGTGCTCGCGATCGTCGCGTTCCGCGGCGAGGTCACCGCGTTGATCCAGCTGTACATCGTCGGCGTGTTCATTTCGTTCACGCTGAGCCAGATCGGCATGGTGCGGCACTGGACCCGGTTGCTGCGCACCGAGACAGATCCGGTGGTGCGCCGCAAGATGATGCGCTCACGGGTGGTCAATACGGTCGGATTGCTTTCCACCGGTGCGGTTTTGCTGGTGGTTCTGGTCACCAAGTTCGTCGCCGGGGCGTGGATCGCCCTGTTCGCGATGAGCCTGCTGTTCGGAATGATGAAGATGATTCACCGGCACTACAACACCGTGAACCGCGAATTGGCGAGACAGGCCGCGGACGAGGAGGACGTGGCGTTGCCCAGCCGCAATCACGCCGTGGTGCTGGTGTCGAAGTTGCACCTGCCGACGCTGCGCGCACTGGCCTACGCCAGGGCCACCCGGCCCGACGTTCTCGAGGCCGTGACGGTCAGCGTCGACGACGCGGAAACCCGCGAGCTGTTGCACAGGTGGGAGGAAAGCGATATCAGCGTTCCGCTCAAGGTCATTGCCTCGCCGTATCGCGAAATCACCCGTCCCGTACTGGAATACGTCAAGCGGGCCAGGGAAGAGTCGCCGCGCACCGTGGTCACGGTGTTCATCCCGGAGTATGTGGTGGGCCACTGGTGGGAGCAGGCGCTGCACAACCAGAGCGCGCTTCGGCTCAAGGGCCGGCTGCTGTTCATGCCCGGCGTCATGGTGACTTCGGTTCCGTGGCAATTGAGTTCGTCGGAACGGCGCAAGACGCTGCAGCCGTACGTGGCGCCGGGCGACGCTCGTCGGGGAATCTTCGATTGAACCGCGAATCGACCCGCGCACCGCGCGGGGCTTCGCCCCCGGCGGGGGAGCTGACCTTGACCACGGGTGCCCCGGCCAACGGCGGCAGCTGCGTGGCGCACCACGAAGGCCGGGTGGTGTTCGTCCGGTACGCGCTACCCGGTGAGCGGGTGCGTGTCCGGGTCACCGCGGATCGCGGATCGTATTGGCACGCAGAGGTTATCGAGGTCATCGAGCCGGCGGACGGCCGTACCGCGTCGCTGTGCCCGATCGCCGGGGTGGATGGTGCCGGCTGCTGCGACTTGGCGTTCGCCCTCCCCGAGGTGGCCCGCACGCTCAAGGCCGAAGTCGTGTCCAATCAGCTGGAGCGCCTCGGTGGGCATCGCTGGAGCGGCGAGGCCGAACCGCTGTCGGGTTCCGGACCGACGGGCTGGCGCACCCGCGTTCGCCTCGACGTGGGCGCCGACCGTCGCCCGGGCTTTCACCGCTACCACAGCGACGATTTGGTGACCGACCTGCGCTGTGCGCAGCTGCCGGCCGGCATGCTCGACGGCATCGCCGGGACCGAGTGGCCCACGGCCGCCCAGCTGCACGTGGCGGTCGACGATGACGGCGCGCGCCATGTGGTGCGCACCCTGCGGCAGGGCAGGCGGACTGCGACCAAGGTGATGGAGGGTCGCTACGAGGCGGTGCAGCGAGTGGCGGGGCGCAGCTGGCAGGTGCCGGTGACGGCCTTCTGGCAGGCGCACCGCGACGCCGCGGCCACCTACAGCGATCTGGTCGCCGACTGGGCGGCCGCCGGCGCCGGCATGAGCGCCTGGGATCTCTACGGTGGCGCAGGCGTTTTCGCCGCGGTGCTCGGCGCGGCCGTGGGGCCCTCCGGACGGGTGCTGAGCGTGGATACCTCGCGGGCGTCGACGCGGGCCGCTCGGGCCGCCCTGGCCGATCTGACCCAGGTGCAGATCGTCACCGACTCGGTGCGGCGTGCGCTGGCGGCGCAGCGGGGACGCGCCGATGTGGCGGTGCTGGACCCGCCGCGGGCGGGCGCCGGGCGTGAGATCGTCGATCTGCTGAGTGCCGCCGATGTTCCGCGTGTGGTGCACATCGGTTGTGAGGCAGCGTCTTTCGCGCGCGACATCGGGATCTACCTCGGTCGGGGTTATACCGTCGAGAAGATCAAGGTGTTCGATGCGTTCCCGCTGACCCATCACACCGAATGCGTCGCGCTGCTGACCCGGCGCTCCTAGCCGGGTGATTGCCGCTGCCAGCGTTCGAGCATCGCCGGGATCTCGTCGAGCATGAAGGCGTAGAAATCGCGCATCCGCGTGAGCCGTTGTCCGGCAAGGCTGTTCGATCCGGTCGCGGTGATCCCGGCCTCGGCCGCGCTCTGCATGGCCGATATCACGACGTTCTGGTTGGTGAAAAGGGTCGCCCACGCGTCGTCGCGCAGCCGGTAGTGATCGCGTCGGCTGCCGGGGGCGGGCACCCGCTCGGCCAGCCCCACGGAGGTGAGCATCTTGAGCGCGCCCGAGATCGCACCCGAGCTGGCCTGCAGCCGCTCGGCCAGCTCACCCATCGTCATGCTGGGCTGCTCGGTGAACAGCAGGGTGGCCAGCACCCGGGCGGTCATGCGTTGCAGCCCGTGGTTGACGAGTACGAGTGCGAGCTGTTCGGCCGCGTCGCGTTGATCCGCGCCTTGGGTCACTCGCACCTCCCTGTCGCCCTCGAAGACTATCAGAAGATCGCGATAAATTCCGAATATTCAAGAATTTCTGAAATCTGGCTAGGCTGGGTGCGTCGCTTGACGGCCCAGCCAGGAGGGGATCGATGCACGAACTCGCGCAGGCAGTCACATCCCCGGAGGTCGACAACGACGTGATCGCGGTCCGCGGGCTCACCTTCGTGTACCCGAGGGCCGCCGAACCCGCGCTGCGCGGCATGGATTTCACCGTCGGCCGCGGCGAGATCTTCGGGTTTCTCGGGCCCAGCGGCGCCGGAAAGTCGACCACGCAGAAGCTGCTGATCGGTTTGCTCCGCGGCCAGGGTGGCCGGGCCGCGGTGTGGGGCCGCGACCCAGCCGACTGGGGGCACGGCTACTACGAGCGCATCGGGGTGTCGTTCGAGCTGCCCAACCACTACCAGAAACTGTCCGGGTATGAGAACCTGCGCTTCTTCGCGTCGCTCTACGGAGGCGCGACGGTCGACCCGATGCGGCTGCTGGCGGCGCTGGGCCTGGCCGACGACGCTCACACCCGGGTCGGCGAGTATTCCAAAGGCATGCAGATGCGGCTGACCTTCGCCCGGGCCCTGATCAACGACCCCGAGCTGCTCTTCCTCGACGAGCCCACGTCCGGCCTGGACCCGGTGAATGCCCGCACGGTCAAGGACATGATTTTGGAGCTGAAGGCGCGCGGGCGCACGGTGTTTCTGACCACCCATGACATGGCGACCGCCGACGAGCTGTGCGACCGGGTCGCTTTCGTCGTCGACGGAAAAATCGTCGCCCTCGATACGCCGGCCGAGCTGAAGATCGCTCGCAGCAGGCGCCTCGTCCGGGTCGAATATCGCGGCGAGCGTGGCGGTCTCGAGGCCGCTGAATTCTCCATGGATTCATTGGCCGACGACTCGGAATTCCACACGCTGCTGCGTGGCCGGCGCGTCGAGACCATCCATAGCAGGGAGGCCAGCCTCGATGACGTCTTCGTCGAGATCACCGGCCGGAGGCTTTCGTGACGCGGCTGGTGAGTGCCGTGCGGATTGAGCTTGTTCTTCAAGTCCGGCAACGGTTTTTACATGCGGCGATTTTCTCCGGGCTGATGTGGCTGGCGGTGCTGCTGCCGATGCCTACCGGTTTGCGCACGGTGGCCGAGCCCTACGTCTTGGCGGGCGACACCACCATCATCGGGTTCTTCTTCGTCGCGGGAACGGTGTTTTTCGAGAGGCAGGAACGTACGCTGGGCGCCATCATCGCCACCCCGCTGCGGTTCACCGAATACCTGAGCGCGAAACTCGCTGTGCTGCTTGCGGTCTCGCTGTCCGTCGCGGTGGTCGTGGTCACCGTCGCGCACGGGACCGCCTACCGCCCGGCCCCGATGCTCCTCGGGGTGATACTCGGAACGCTGCTGATGCTGCTGGTGGGATTCGCCACCTCGCTGCCATTCGCCTCGATCAGTGATTGGTTTTTGGCGACCACGATCCCGCTGGCCGTGATGAGCCTACCCATGGCCTACCTGTCCGGGGTGTGGCCGAACCCGGTCCTGTACCTCGTGCCCACGCAGGGGCCGCTGTTGTTGTTGGGGAGCGCCTTCGGCCAGGTGAGTCTGGCGCCCTGGCAAATCGGTTATGCCGTCGTCTATCCGCTGTTGTCCGTGGCCGGATTGTGCTGGGCGACAAAGCTGTTGTTCGGCCGTTACGTGGTCGCCAGGTCCGGCGGGATCTGATGGCGACCGCACGGGCAATCGCCGCGTTCGCGCGCAACGACGTTCGCGGCACCTACCGGGATCCACTGCTCGTCATGGTCGTGGTCGCGCCGATCATCTGGACCACGGGCGTCGCTGTGCTGACTCCGCGTGTGACCGCGATGCTGATGCGCCGCAACGGCTTTGATCTTATGCCCTACTATCCGCTGATCTTGACCGCCTTTCTGTTGCTGACCAGCATCATCATCGCGGGTGCGCTCGCGGGGTTCTTGGTGCTGGACGAGGTGGATGCCGGCACCCTCACGGCGTTGCGCGTCACGCCGGTGCCGCTATGGACCTTCTTCGCCTACCGGGCGGCCACGGTGCTCGTCGTGACGACGGTTTACGTGGTCACGACGATCTCGTTCAGCGGCCTGCTGAGGCCGGGCCTGGTCCCCGCGCTGATTCCGATCGGGCTGTTGGCCGGGCTCTCGGCGGTGGTGACCCTGCTTGTGATCATCGTGGTGGCCGGCAACAAGATTCAGGGCTTGGCCGTGGTCCGCGCTTTGGGCATGCTGATCGCCGGCCTGCCGTGCCTGCCGTGGTTCGTCCACTCCACGTGGAACCTCGCGTTCGGCGTGTTGCCCCCGTATTGGGCGGTCAAAGCGTTCTGGGTCGCAAGCGACGACGGCACCTGGTGGCCGTACCTGGCGGTCGGCGTCGTCTACAACACGGTGGTCGCCTGGCTGTTGTTCGGCCGCTTCCGCGTCAAATACTAAGCCCGTCAGGCCATCACGAAATACCGCAGCCACAGGTACAGCGCGGACACCGCGATCGAGACGACGGTCACGACCGCCCCCTTGCGGGTGAATTCCCAGAAGGAGATGGGAGTGTCGGCGCGCCGGGCGATTCCGAGCAGGACGATGTTGGCGCTGGCGCCGATCGCGGTCAGGTTGCCGCCGAAGTCCGTACCCAGCGCGAGAGCCCACCACAAGACGCCGGGGTTGGTGTGATCGGTCAGGGCGGGCACCAGGTCTGCCACCACCGGCGCCATTGTCGCGGCGTAGGGCACGTTGTCGACGAGCCCGCTGATGACCACCGACACCACGAGGATGATCATCGTCGCTGTCAGGGTGTTTCCGCCGGTGGCGGTGATCACCACGCGGGCAAGATGTTTGATGACGCCCGTCTTCACCAGGGCACCGACCATGACGAACAGGCCGGCGAAGAACAGCAGCGTTTCCCATTCCACGCCGGACAGGTAGTCGGCCGGCTTGAGCCTGGACGCCACGATCAGGATGCCGGCGCCCAACAGCGCCACCACCGAGGGATCCATGTGCAGCGGCGAGTGGGCGATGAACGCGGTGAATACCGCCAACAAGACGATTCCGCACGTGATGAGCAGCCGCGGGTCGTGGATGGCCTCCTTTTCCTCGAGCGACATCACGTCGGCGACCCGCTCGGGATCGACGGTGAAGGCGCCGGGAAAAAGGCGCGGCAACAAGGCGATCAGGACGGCGATGACGATGACCACGATCGGGGCCATATGAATGAGGAAGTCGTTGAAGGTCAGGCCGGCCTTGCTGGCGATGATGATGTTGGGCGGGTCACCCACCAGGGTCGCAGCGCCACCGATGTTCGATGCGAATACTTCGGCCATCAGAAAGGGCGCCGCGTTGAGCGCCAGGCGCTCACACACCAACAGCGTCACCGGGGCGACGAGCAACACCGTGGTGACGTTGTCGAGCAGGGCCGACGCGATCGCGGTCACCAGGGCCAGCAGGATCATGACGCGCAACGGGGAGCCGCGGGCGTGTTTGGCCGACCAGATCGCCACGTACTCGAACACGCCGGTCTGCCGCAACACGCTGACGATGATCATCATGCCCAGCAGCAAGAAGATGACGTCCCAATCGATTCCGGTTCCGCGCGAGTAGAAGATGTCGTCAGATCCGATGATCGGCAAGGTGACCACGATCGCGGCGCCGGCCAGGGCCACGAACGTCTTGTTGACGCGATCGCTGGCGATCAGGACATAGGCGACCACGAACACCAGGATCGCGATGAGGCTCATCTATTTACCCTGTGGCGTCAAGGTTTCAGGGCCGCCGCGAGCACGCGCGACGCCGTGATCACCCCGACCAGCCGGCCCTCTTTGACGACCGCGACGAGCGGGCTGCGCAGTCGCGCCATGAGCGCGGCCACTTCGATGATGGTGTCGTCGGCATGGGCTGGAGGCACGTCGACCAGGTGGTCGGGCAACACGTCGCGCACCTTCTTGCCGCTCAACCTTTCCGCGCAGCGGTCGGCCGTCGATTCGTTGAGCACGCCGGCCAGAGACGGATCGTCCTGCACGTAGCGAGGCACGATGAAGCGGACGACCTGGGAGGCGGGCAGCACCGCATAGGGGCGCCCCGAGCCGTCGGTGACCAACAGCCCGGGCAGCCGGTGCTCGGCCAGCATTCGGGCGGCGTCCAGCGCGTCCGCATCGATGCTGACGACGGGGAAGTCCTCGGCGATCTGCTCGGCGCGCACAGTGCGACGATACGTCGGCGAGGAGTGGGTGGTGCGGCGATGTGAATGCTCATGGCGTACTCCTGGGTCGGACGAAGACGTGCCGACCAGGCTTCCCGGCTCACCGCGCATTGACGCTACCAAACCCGCGGCGCCGGCTGCGTACACTGACGGGATGCTGGAACAGATCCGCGGGCCCGCTGATCTGCAGCACCTTTCTGGACATCAGCTCCGCGAATTGGCCGCCGAGATTCGCGAGTTCCTGATTCATAAGGTCGCTGCCACCGGGGGACACCTGGGGCCCAATCTCGGCGTGGTCGAGCTGACGCTCGCCCTGCACCGGGTTTTCGACTCGCCCCACGATCCGATCATCTTCGACACCGGCCATCAGGCCTACGTCCACAAGATGCTGACGGGGCGTTCCCACGAGTTCGAGAGCCTGCGCAAAAAGGGTGGGCTGTCCGGGTATCCGTCGCGCGCCGAGAGCGAACACGACTGGGTCGAGTCCAGCCACGCCAGCGCCGCGTTGTCCTACGCCGACGGCCTGGCCAAAGCGTTCGAGCTGAGCGGGCACCGCAACCGGCACGTGGTCGCGGTGGTCGGCGACGGCGCGCTGACCGGCGGCATGTGCTGGGAGGCCCTGAACAACATCGCCGCTTCCGGCCGCCCGGTGGTCATCGTGGTCAACGACAACGGCCGCAGCTATGCCCCGACGATCGGCGGTGTCGCCGACCATCTCGCCACCCTGCGGCTGCAACCGGTGTACGAGCAGGCCCTGGAGAGAGGCCGCGACGCGGTGCGCGCGCTGCCGCTGGTCGGCAGGCTCGCCTACCGCGTCATGCACAGCGTCAAGGCCGGCATCAAGGACTCGTTGTCCCCCCAGCTGCTGTTCACCGACCTGGGGCTGAAGTACATGGGCCCCGTCGACGGTCACGACGAACGCGCGGTGGAGGCGGCGCTGCGCCACGCTCGTGGCTTCGGCCGGCCGGTGATCGTGCACGTGGTCACCCGCAAGGGGATGGGCTACGCGCCCGCCGAAGACGACGAAGCCGAGCAGATGCATTCCTGCGGCGTGATCGACCCTCTTACCGGCCAGGCGACCAACGTCGCCGGCCCCGGCTGGACGGCGACCTTCTCCGATGCGCTCATCGGCTACGCACGCAAGCGCCGCGACATCGTCGCCATCACCGCGGCCATGCCCGGCCCTACCGGGCTGACGCCGTTCGGGCAGCAGTTTCCGGACCGCTTGTTCGACGTCGGCATCGCCGAGCAGCACGCGATGACGTCGGCGGCCGGCCTGGCCATGGGCGGGATGCACCCGGTGGTGGCCATCTATTCGACGTTCCTCAACCGCGCCTTCGACCAGATCATGATGGACGTGGCGCTGCACCGGCTGCCCGTCACCATGGTGCTCGACCGGGCCGGGATCACCGGCTCGGACGGCGCCAGTCACAACGGGATGTGGGACCTGTCGATGCTGGGCATCGTGCCCGGCATGCGGGTGGCAGCGCCCCGGGACGCCATCCGGTTGCGTGAGGAACTCGGTGAGGCGCTCGACGTGGATGACGGACCGACGGCGCTGCGCTTCCCCAAAGGCGATGTGGGCGAGGACATCCCGGCGATCGAGCGCATCGGGTCGGGCATTTCGGGCGTTGACGTGCTCGCCGTCCCTGGCAGTGGATGCAACGACGACGTGCTGCTGGTGGGCGTTGGCGCGTTCGCGCGGATGGCGCTGGCGGCCGCCAAGCGGCTGCACAACCAGGGGATCGGCGTCACGGTCATCGACCCGCGCTGGGTGCTGCCGGTATCGGACACCCTCCTCGACCTGGCGTCTCAGCACAAATTGGTCGTCACCTGCGAGGACAACGGCGTCAACGGCGGGGTGGGCTCGGCGGTGTCCGGCGCCCTGCGCCGCGCCGAGATCGACGTCCCGTGCCGCGACGTCGGCTTGCCGCAGCGGTTCTACGAGCACGCCTCCCGGGGCGAGCTGCTATCGGATCTGGGGCTGACCGATCAGGACGTCGCCCGCCGCATCACCGGTTGGGTCGCCGCGCTGAGCAGCAGCGACGCCGAAGCGGAGATCCGCGAGCACCTCGACTGATCGTCGGTTTCGGCGCCTTCACTCTCGGGCCCTTCGCCGAGCGTGCACTCAGTGCGATTCCAAGGCGCTTGAATTCAGCGATTTTTCGCAGTGGTTGCACGTTCGGCGTCTGGCGTGAAGTCAATCGGGGCGATCCTCCGACGCCTGCAGCGCGTGGGCCAGAACGGGATCCACCAATTCGCGCTGCCACGGCCGGGCCTGCCCGGCGCGCAGGAACGTTTCGACGGCCTCGAAGGGGTCGGGCGCGGCCTCCCAGTCCCAGCACAGCCGTCGCACCAGGTCCGGTGAGACCAGGTTCTCGGTGGGGATGTGCACCTGTTCCGACACCTCCGACAGCGCCGCGCGCGCGGCCTCCAGCCGTGCGGCGGCCTCCGGTTTGCGCCTGCTCCACCGCGCCGGCGGCGGCGGACCGTTCGGCGGTTCGGCGTCCGCCGGCGGATTCTTGTTCTGCCGCGCCGCGTCCAGCGCCGCCAGCCACGTCGCCGCGCTGCGACGTTGATTGCGCCCACCGAACACGGGCAACGCGACCAGTTCCTCGACGGTCGTCGGGCTGGCCAGCGCCGCGTCGATGATGGCCGAGTCGGGAAGGATGCGGCGCGGCGCGATGTCGCGGCGCTGCGCGATCCTGTCGCGGGTCAACCACAATTCACGCACCGCGGCCAAGCCGCGCTGATCCCGCACCCGATGGATCCCCGACGTTCGTCGCCACCGGTCGCGTCGCGCGGCCGCACCCGGGTCTTTCGAACCCGTGTCCCGCAGATGGTCGAATTCCTGTGCGGCCCAATCGGTTTTGCCTTGCCCGGCGAGGATGTCCGCGATCGCCGTGCGCAGCTCGATGAGCAATTCCACATCCAGGGCGGCGTAGTTGAGCCATTCGGCGGGCAGGGGCCGCTTGGACCAGTCGGCCGCCCCGTGGCCCTTGGCCAGCCCGAAACCCAGCAGCCGCTCGACCATGGTGGCCAGGTTGACTCGTTCGAACCCGGCGAGGCGCCCGGCGAGCTCGGTGTCATAGAGCGCGGGCGGTCGCATGCCCACTTCGGCCAGACAAGGCAGGTCCTGATCGGCGGAGTGCAGGATCCATTCGTCGTGGCTCAGCACCTCGGCCACCGGCCGCAGGGCCTCAAGCGGGTCGCCGCCGTGGCTCACCGGGTCGATCAGTACGGTGCCGGAGCCGGCCCGGCGGATCTGGATCAGGTAGGCCCGGTTGGAGTAGCGGAACCCCGATGCGCGCTCGGCGTCCACCGCGAACGGCCCGCGCCCACGGTCCAACCGCTGCGCCGCGGCCTCGATCTCGCGGACGCTTATCGAGACGGGTGGGACGCCTTCCGACGGCTGCGGAAGCGGGGTGGGCGCGGGGTCGGTGCTGCCGGGCGCGCTGCTGCCTGGCCCGTCGGGCGACGGCTCGCCCATGCTAGGCGCGTGACCGCGAGCTCAGGTCGGTGACTCCGGCCGGCGGCAGGCCCGCCGCGTGCTCAAGCACCTCGCAGAACGCCTCGACATGCGCGCCGACCGCGGGCGACGTCGCGGTCCATGACGCCCGCAGCTCGAGCTGGTGGGCGCGCGGCGGCCCCGAGATGTCGCCGTAGCGCACCGAGGTGGTGGCGGTGACGGTGCCGCCCAGCGCGACGACTTGCTCCATGCGTGACTCCAGTGCCTCGACCAGCCAGCTCCACGCTACTTCGGGCAACAGCGGGTCGACCGCCTCGCTGGGGTCGAGGTCGGCCTGGATGTAGGCGACCATGCGGATGGTGCCGTCCCACGCATCGGCCCCTTCGGGGTCATACAGCAGGATCAGCCGGCCGAAGGCGTCGCCCTCGGACCGTTCGGGGATGATCTCGCGGTCAGGATGTTTGACCTCGACGCCCAGGGCGTAGCTGTGGGGCGCCAAGCGTTGCGGCGGCCGGATCGGACCCAGCTCGATCTCCGGCCGCACGACGACGGCGTTCATCGCCGCTACCGCCTCGCGGAATGGGGCCGGTTCGGATGAGGTCACTTGGCGCCGCTCCTCTTCATCCCGACCGCTCTGTATCGTCACGGCAGGGGTCACAGGGATCGACGGTAGACCTTCCGGCTGACACGCTGTGACAGGCGCGCCGCGTTTCAAACCCGCCGCGACCAAGCCGTTACCAGCCCTCCATCAAACATATATACGCAGCTCAGTGGCAGTTCAGCGGGTGAAACGCGCGGGGCGCTTCTCGCGGTGCGCGGCCAGGCCTTCCTGCACGTCAGGGCCGCTGAAGCTGAGAAATTCCAGGCCCACAGACGCCTCGAAGGTGGGGCCCATCATGCGGTACCAGTGGTTGAGGCTGCGCTTTGTCCACTGGATCGCGTTCTGCGCGCCCTGCGCCAGGTTCTCGGCGATGCGGGTGGCCGTGGACAGTACGTCGTCGTCGTCGACGCAGGTGGACACCAGGCCGATCCGCTCGGCTTCCTCACCGAGCAGGGTTTCGCAGGTCAGCAGGTAGTACTTGGCCTTGGCCATGCCGACCAGCAGCGGCCAGCAGATCGCGGCGTGGTCGCCCGCCGCCACGCCGAGCTTGGTGTGCCCGTCGATGAGCTTGGCCGTCCGGCCCGCCACCGAGATGTCGGCGAGCAGGGCCACCACCAGGCCCGCGCCGACCGCGGGTCCCCGGATCGCCGACACGACGGGCGTATCGCAGTTGATCATGTTGTGCACCAGGTCGCGGGCTTCCCGCATGATGCGGATCCGGCCCTCGTACTCGCCGATGGTCTCGGCGATCAGGTCGAAGCTGCCACCGGAGGAGAAGGCCTTGCCCTCGCCGCGGACCAGGACGGCCCGCACGGCGGGGTCGCGATCGATTTCCGGCCAGATGTCGGCGAGGTCGCGGTGCATCTGCGGGCCGACCGAATTCAGCCCCGGGGAGTCGAGAACCAGCGTCAGCACGCCGTTCTCACCGAGCTCGCAGCGCAGGCTTTCGAACTGGTCGTAATTCACTGGGGGCTGGCTGACGGGCATCCGGGCTCCTGACGTTCGAACGGTTGCGGTCGCGATAGTACGCAGCGGCGTTCGGCGTTCTCCGGTCATGGCAGCATTGAGGCCGATGAACAGGCCGACGAACAGCAGTGCGCCTACCCGCCGCGACCTTCCCGCGTCGCCGTATCTGGCCGCCGCCGGCGGTCGCAAACCCCACCGGGTTCCGGTGTGGTTCATGCGGCAGGCCGGTCGGTCGCTGCCCGAATACCGGGCGCTGCGGGCCCAGCACGACATGCTGTCGGCCTGTTTCGACGCCGAGCTGGTCTGCGAGATCACCCTGCAGCCGGTGCGCCGCCACGACGTCGACGCGGCGATATTGTTCTCCGACATCGTGGTGCCGTTGCTCGGCGCCGGCATCGACCTGGACATCGTCGCGGGGGTCGGGCCGGTGATCGAGTCGCCGGTGCGTACCGCCGCCGATGTGGGTGCAATCAAACCGCTTGAGCGGCAACGGGTTCAGCCGATTTCCGATGCGGTGACGTTGCTGCTGTCCGCGCTCGGCGACGTTCCGTTGATCGGCTTCGCGGGTGCGCCGTTCACGCTGGCGTCCTATCTGATCGAGGGCGGTCCCAGTCGCCACCATGCGCGCACCAAGGCGATGATGCTGGCCGAGCCCGACAGCTGGCACGCGTTGATGGAGAAGCTGACCGACATCACCGTGGGCTTCTTGCGGGTGCAGCTGGACGCCGGGGTGGACGCGATTCAGGTGTTCGACTCGTGGGCCGGGACCCTGTCACTGGCGAATTACCGCAGCTATGTGCAGCCGCACAGCGCCCGGATTTTCGCTGCCCTGGCCGACTACGGCGTGCCGATGACGCATTTCGGGGTCGGCACCGCCGAACTGTTGGGCGCGATGTCGGCGGTCGGATCGTCCGTGGTGGGCGTGGATTGGCGAACCTCGCTCACCGACGCGGCGGCCCGCGTGGAACCCGGCACGGCGTTGCAGGGCAACCTCGATCCGGTGGTCCTGCTGGCGGGCTGGCCGGTGACCGAACGCGCGGCGCGCGCCGTCGTCGACGACGGGCGGCGCGCGGTCGACGCCGGCGCGGCCGGTCACGTCTTCAACCTGGGCCACGGCGTGCTGCCCGAAACCGACCCCGCAGTGTTGACCGACCTGGTGTCGCTGGTCCACTCGCTATGACGTCCCGTTCGTATTGTGTTATCGGAGGCGGGATTTCCGGGCTGACGGCGGCCTACCGGCTGCGCATGGCCCTCGGTGACGACGCGGCCATCACGCTGTTCGACCCGGGGGAGAGGCTCGGCGGCATCTTGCGTACCGAGTTGGTCGGCGGAGTGCCGATGGATCTGGGTGCCGAGGCTTTCGTGCTGCGCCGGCCCGAGCTGCCGGCGCTGCTGGATGAACTGAATTTGACTGGGCTCCAGCTGGTTTCGACCGGTGCGCGCCCGCTGATCTACAGCCGGCAACAATTGTGCCCGCTGCCCACGGGCACGGTCGTGGGGATCCCGTCGTCGGCGGCGTCGGTGGCGGGATTGGTCGACGAGGCGACCGTCGCCCGCATCGACGCCGAACCGTCCCGCCCGTTGGAGTGGCACGCCGGCAGCGACCCCGCGGTGGCCGACCTGGTGGGCGACCGGTTCGGCGACCAGGTGGTGTCGCGCTCGGTGGATCCGTTACTGAGCGGTGTCTACGCGGGTTCGGCGGCCACCATCGGCCTGCGCGCGGCCGCCCCGACCGTGGCCGCGGCCCTGGACCGCGGCGCCACCAGCCTGACCGCCGCCATCGGCCACGCGTTGCCGCCGGCCACCGGCGCTCCGGTGTTCGGGGCGCTCGAGGGCGGGTACCGGGTGCTGGTCGACGAACTCGTCGCGCGCGCCCGGCCGCGCTGGGTGCGCGCCGCCGCGTCGCGGCTCGAGCGCGCCGCCGCGGGCTGGGCGGTGTTCGACGACACCGGCGCCCGCTGGCCCGCCGATGCGGTGATCCTGGCCGTTCGCGCGCACGAGTCGTGCCGCCTGCTCGCCGACATCGCCCCGCGGAGTGTCGCCGCCGCCGGGCGCATCACCAGCGCATCGTCGGCGGTGCTGGCGCTGGCGGTGCCGGCTGACACCGCGTTCCCCGGGTGTTCGGGCGTGCTGGTGGCCACCGGTGAGCGGTTGCGGGCCAAGGCCATCACGCTGTCGTCTCGCAAGTGGGGTACCCGCGCGGACGAGCAGCTGCTGCGGCTGTCGTTCGGGCGCTTTGGTGATCACGTGGCGGCCAGCACCTCCGACGACGAGCTGCTGACCTGGGCGTTGAGCGACCTGGCCACCGTATTCGGGTTGACCGTCGAGCCCATCGACGTCCGGGTGCAGCGCTGGATCGACGCCATGCCGCAATACGGCCCCGGCCATGCCGATCTGGTCGCCGAGGTGCGGGCGGGCCTGCCGCCCACGCTCGCGGTGGCGGGCAGCTACCTCGACGGCATCGGCGTGCCGGCCTGCGTCGGCGCGGCCGGACGCGCGGCCGAACGTGTGACCAAGGCCATCGAAGACTGAGATCGACAAGTGGCACGATAGGTTTCATGGCCAAGCTTGACTATGACTCCCTCAACTCCATGATCCGCTACCTGATGTTCTCGGTGTTCTCCGTGGAGCCGGGTGAGCTCGGAGAACAACGTGACGGCGTCATCGATGAAGCCTCGAGGTTTTTCAAACAGCAGGAGGAACGCGGCGTCGTGGTGCGCGGCCTCTACGACGTGGCGGGCCTGCGGGCCGACGCCGACTTCATGATCTGGACCCACGCCGAACGCGTCGAATCCCTGCAAGCCACCTACGCCGATTTCCGTCGCACCACCGCGCTGGGGCGGGCCAGCTCGCCGCTGTGGAGCAGTGTCGCCCTGCATCGTCCGGCCGAGTTCAACAAGAGCCACATCCCGGCGTTTTTGGCCGGCGAGGAGGCCGGCGCCTACATCTGTGTGTATCCCTTTGTGCGCTCCTATGAGTGGTATCTGCTGCCCGACGAGGAGCGCCGCCGCATGCTCTCCGAGCACGGCATGGCGGCCCGCGCATACAAGGACGTCCGCGCCAACACGGTGCCGGCGTTCGCGCTCGGCGACTACGAGTGGATCCTCGCGTTCGAGGCTCCCGAACTGCACCGCATCGTCGATTTGATGCGTGAGCTGCGCGCCACCGACGCCCGCCGGCACACCCGCGAAGAGACGCCGTTCTTCACCGGCCCCCGGGTGTCTGTCGAGCAGTTGGTGAAAGCCCTGCCATGACAACCCCGTTCGACGCCACCGATCCCACCCGTTTCGAGCAGATGTACCGCGACGACCGGACGTCGCATGGACTGCCCGCGGCCACGCCCTGGGACATCGGCGGCCCGCAGCCGGTGGTCCAGCAGCTCGTGGCGGTGGGTGCGATCAAGGGTGAGGTGCTCGACCCGGGTACCGGACCGGGCCACCACGCCATCTACTACGCCTCGAAGGGCTATTCGGCGACCGGCATCGACGGCTCGGTGGGCGCCATCGAGCGCGCCCGGGAGAACGCCCAAAAGGCCGGAGTATCGGTGAATTTCGAGCTGGCCGACGCCACCAAGCTGGACGGGTTCGACGGCCGGTTCGACACGGTGGTCGACTGCGCCTTCTACCACACCTTCAGCACCGAGCCCGAGCTGCGAACCTCCTACCTGGAGGCACTGCGACGAGCCACCAAGCCGGGCGCGCGACTGTACATGTTCGAGTTCGGCGAGCACAACGTCAACGGTTTCAAAATGCTGCGGTCGTTGTCCGAGAACGAGTTTCGCGATGTGCTTCCGGCCGCCGGTTGGGAGATCGCCTATATGGGCCCTACCACCTACCAGGTCAACATCAGCGCCGAGTCCATCCAAATGATGGCCGCGCGCAATCCCGACATGGCCGATCAGGTGGGTGAGTTGCTGGAACGGTTCCGCGCGATGGAGCCCTGGCTCGAGGGTGGCCGGGTGCTGGCGCCGTTCTGGGAAGTGCACGCCAACCGGGTGGACTGACGACTTTCCCCGCGAGACCGTAACCGGCGACCTATTGAGCGGGTGGCGCCGTCAGCAGTTGCAGTCTCGCGACGTTATTCGCTCGGCACCAGCCGCAAGCAGACCGAGTTGATGCAGTACCGCTGATCCGTCGGCGTCGGATACCCCTCACCGGCGAACACGTGACCCAGGTGGCTGTGGCAGTTCGCGCACAGTACCTCGGTGCGCGTGGCTCCCAGGGAGTGGTCGGGCCGCAGGATCACCGCGTCGGATTGCGCCGGGTCGAAGAACGACGGCCAGCCGCAGTGCGATTCGAATTTCTCTGTGCTGCGGAACAATTCAGCACCGCAGGCGCGGCACTGGTACACGCCTTCGGTCTTGGTGTCGGTGTATTCACCGGTGAAGGGCCGCTCGGTACCGGCTTGGCGCAGCACCTGGAACTCTTCCGGCGTGAGCTTCTGGCGCCACTCGTCGTCGGTCAGCTCCACTTTGGGACGGGTCATACATCCACGCTAGCGCGCGACGGCCGGGCCGTCAGCCACGCCGGATCGATGCCGTCATCCAGCCGGTTCTCGGCCTTGGCGTCCAGGAAGCGGAAGTACAGCACGGTGAACGTGACGATCAGCACCAGCGACCAGCCGTAGGTGATCTTGAGGTACTCCAGCGCGCGGCCCCATCGCATCCAGTTGAACAGGAGCCAGCGGTCAAGGGTCATGAAGCCGTAGATCCCCAGCCACGCCGGCCAGTTGCGGATCAGCGAGTTGGGCAGCACGACCGTCATCAGGAACGGGAACAGCATCATCGAGTAGTAGCCCTGGGCCAGCGACGACACCAGGAACGACCACAGCAGCAGCACCCCCGCCGAATTGGTCAACCAGAACCGCGGGTCCCGGGTGCGGTAGTGGCGATACAGCAGCCACAGGGCCCCGATCGCGAGCAGCGTGAACAGGATGCGCAGGAACACGATCAGCCAGGTGGGCAGGCCGAAGTACACGCCGTTGCCCTCGATCGAGCTGTTGAAGTAGTCGCGGGTGCCCAGGAAGTAGGGCACCGTTCGGGTGACGAAGTCCATCGGATCGCTGACCAAAGGCCACGCGGCCGCGTTGACGACGACGGGAATCACGAAGGCGGGCACCAGCGTCCGCCACTGGCGGTTCAGTACCGGCAACAACAGCAGGGGCAAGAGCACCGGCTTGAGCGTCAGCGTCAAACCGATCGCGACGCCGGCCCACCACTGGCGGCTGATCCTGCCGTCCAGCAGCCAGCGCAAAAACAGCATCTCGGCGAGCAGCACGCAGCCGTTGATGTTGGTGAACACCAGCGTGTTGGTCACCGTCTCGGTGCAGAACATCGCCAGCAGCAGGGCGGGCGCGGCCACCGAGGACAGCGTGTAGTTGAACATCCGCAGCAGCAGGTACCAGGCGAGCAGGATCGCCACGGTGTTGATCAGGATGAACAGGTAGCGCGACGGATACTCGGGCAGGTATCCGAACGGGGCCATCAGCAGCGTGCCGCCCGGCGGGTACAGGTAGTGCGGATCGACGTAGTCGAAGTGCTCGTTGTAGATGTCCCAGCCGCGCCGGAAGTTCACCACCGCCCGGTAGACGGGCTTGAAGTCGTCGGTGATGTTGCCGTTGGTGGTGATGACGATGCTGCGGTGCAGCACCGAGAGGATGGCGATCGGCCACAACGCGGACCGCAAAATGCTCGCCACGCTCGGTGCGCCGGTGCGGGGTCGAAAGGCGGCCAGGAGCCAATCACGCGAGCCGGTTCGGGTCGATTCAGCTGCCGTCACCAGCGCACCGTACACCGGCGCAGCCGGCTCGCCGAACGCAGCATCAATGCAGCATCAGGCCGGGCAGTAGGTGTCGGTGGTGGGCAATTTGCCGCTGTTGAGGTAGCCGATCAGCGGCGGAACCGCGCAGCCCGAATAGATGCTGGCGCCGTGGCCGATGCCCTGCCACATCACCCGCTTGCTGGCCGCGTTGGCGTTGATGATGCTGGCCGCGGTCGCCGCGACCCCGTCGGTTCCCACGATCGGGTCGTTCTGCACACCGAGCAGCAGCACGTCGACCTTCAGGGTCTTCGGTGTGGCCGGCGGCGAACCGGTGGGCCAGTGCACGCACTTGACCATGTTGAGCGCGGCGACGGTGCCGAATTGGGGGTAGAGCTTGCCCCAGGCGACGACCAGCTCACGCACCCGGTCCGGCGTGGGGCGGTTGACCGCGTCGCTGCAGACGTTGACGAACTGACCGTCGGAGTCCTGCGTGGCGTTGGCGTGGTTGATCAGGTTGTTCAGCCCATTGGCGTCGCCGGAGCGGGCGGCCGCCAGCGCGTTGGCCAGATTGGTGGTGGCGTTGACGCGGCCGCCGGAGGGAAGGCCCAGCGCGACGGTGATGGCGTTGGCGAGCTGTGACACCGACGCGCCACCGGGACCCTTACCGGCGCGGGCGTCGGCCAGCAGAGCGCTGACGGCGCCTTTGGGGTCGGGGCCCAGCGCGCAGTTCACGGCGACGCACTGGGCGGCGAAGGCGTCGAGCGCCCCCTGCTGTCCCTTGACCCGTTGCTCGGCGGCGGCTTCGGCGTTGGTGCCCAACGCAACCGGTGAGTCGAGGATCAGGCGGGCCACCTTGTCCGGCCGCGATCCGGCGTAGGCCAGCGCCACCTGCGCGCCGTTGCCGATTCCGATCAGCGCCAGGGCGGGCACGTCCCACGTGCTGCGCAACCGCTCGATGTCGGAGGCGGCGTGCGCGTCGTCGTACGCGGTGGCGCCCGGGGCGATGGCGTCGGTGCAGTTGGTGGTGGCCGTGTTGGCGACCGCGGACAGGTTGGCCACGGGATCGTCGCCGGTCTGGAATTGTGACTGGTCGTGCATCTCTTGACGGTCGAGCTTGTCCCGGCAGTCGATGGGGCTGGACATGCCGATGCCGCGACGGTCGACGGCGACGATGGGGTGGGCGGCGAGCACGTCGGCGCCGGCCCGGGACAGCCAGACCGGTAATTGCGCCGAGGACGGCAGATCCGAGCCGGTGGTGAAGACCAGCGGCCCGGCATCGCGGGGCGTCTGATTCGAGCGGGCGCGCACCACGCCGATGCTCAGGCTGCCGCCCCCGCCGTTGACCGGGTCCAGGTCGGCGTCGTAATTCGCGCAATCCAGCTGGACGCCCGCGGCGGCGGGAACCGCCGCGTCGGCGAAAACCCGCGAGGTGCAGTCGTGCCAGGCCAGGTCGTTCTTGGGTGCGGAGACCGGGGGCGGTCCGCCGGGCGACGGCTTCGAGGTGGGCGCCCCCTGCGGCCGCGCACCGGAATTGGTGGCGAAGCGCGGATTCGCGGCCAGGCCCGGGACGCAGCCGGCCAGCAACGCGGTCACCGCAACCAGGATCGTGGCGCGCGTGTACGGCCGAGTCATGCGGACCACAGTAGCTAGGCCCTGACGTAGCGGGTGTAAAGGTAGCCGGCAGCGTCGGTCAGGACATGGGCACAACGCATCCGGGTGAGCAGCTGGCCCGGGCCGGTCGCGATGCGTCGCGCCTGGCCGCCGACGATGTAGGGCGCGATCGTCAGGCACAGCTCGTCGAGCATGTCGCGCTCGATCAGCGAGCCCAGCAGCGTGGGCCCGCCCTCGGTGAGAACGCGGCGCAGCCCGCGCGCGCCGAGGGTGGCCAGCAGGGTGTCCTCGTCGACCTTCTCGGGGTCACTGCCGGAGCAGTCGAGAACCTCGCACAGGCCGCTGAGCAGCCGCCGCGTCTGAGCGGCCGCCGCGGTGCAGGTGAGCACCAGTGGCGGCACCTCGGTGCGGGTGAACACGGCCATGTCCCGGTTCAGGTGACCCGATTTGGTCACGATCGCCAGTGGCGGGACTTCGCTTTGTCCGCGGGCCTGCCGGTGCTGACGCTGGGCGGCGCTCAGCTGCGCGCCCGAGTAGCCCTCGATCCGCACGGTGCCCGCGCCCACCACGATGACGTCGGCGAGTTCACGCAGCAGGTTGAAGACGAAGCGGTCGCCCGGGCCACCCATGGCGCCGCTGCTGCCACCCGAGGTGGCTCCGCCGTCGACGCTGGTGATGAAGTTCGCCCGCACCCAGGTGCCCTGTTGTTCGGGATAGCCGTAGATCCGGGGGAGTTCGCCGTCGTCGAGTTCGCGCACGGAGCCGAGCAGCGACAGCGGCGTCTCGGGCATGTGTCTGATTGCAGCACGCCGCTACAGTTCCTGCATGCACGGGTCCACCTCCGCGGGCACTTCGGGCGGCGTGGCCCACCTGGTGGATCGGCATCCGAGGGCGTCGCCGGAGCGGTTGATCGCCCAATTGAGACCGCCCCCGACGTTCGCCGACGTGAGCTTTGCGACGTACCAGCCTGATCCGGTCGAGCCGACGCAGACCGCCGCGGTCGCGGCGTGTCGAGACTTCTGCCGGCAGGCCGCGCAGCGCCGTGCGGGCCGGCGAAAACTGTTGGGGCGGCGGGAGGTTCTGCCCGGCGTCGGGCTGTACCTGGACGGCGGGTTCGGGGTGGGCAAGACACACCTGCTGGCGTCGGCCTACTACGAGCTGCCCGGCCAGGGACCGGGTGGGGCACCGGGTGGGGCACCGGATGGGCCGGCTCCCAAGGCGTTTGCGACCTTCGCGGAGCTCACCCAGCTCGCCGGGGTGTTCGGCTTCGTCGAATGCGTCGACCTGCTGGCCACCTACACGGCGGTCTGTATCGACGAGTTCGAACTCGACGACCCGGGTAACACCACGCTGATCGCGCGGCTGCTCTCGTCGCTGGTCGAGCGCGGGGTGTCGGTGGCCGCCACCTCCAACACGTTGCCCGAACAGCTCGGCGAGGGGCGCTTCGCGGCACAGGACTTCCTGCGCGAGATCAACACGCTAGCAAGCATTTTCACCACCGTGCGGATCGAGGGACCCGACTACCGGCACCGCGGACTGCCGCCGGCCCCGCGGCCGCTGTCCGACGAACAGGTGGCGGCGCGCGCCGCGCAGGTCGACGGGGCGACGCTCGATGACTTCGACGCGCTGTGCGCGCACCTGGCCACCATGCACCCGTCGCGGTATCTGACGTTGATCGAGGGTGTGAGCGCGGTGTTTCTGACCGGCGTGCACGGCATCGACGACCAGAATGTGGCGCTGAGGCTGGTGTCGCTGACCGACCGGCTTTATGACGCCGGCATTCCCGTGGTGGCATCGGGTGCCAAGCTGGACACCATCTTCAGCGAGGAGATGCTGGCCGGCGGATACCGAAAAAAGTACCTACGGGCGACTTCCCGGCTCCTGGCGTTGACCGCGGCGGCTAGCCGAGCTCGCGAACCATGACATAGTCGTGCTCGAGGCCGTCGCCGAGTTGAAACGTCCTGGTGCCGCTGATCCTGAAGCCGCTCTTGGCGTAAAAGCGTTGCGCGCGTTCGTTCGCCTGATTGACCCCCAGCCACACGCGGTGCGCGCCCCGCTCTTCGGCGGTGGCCAGCGTGCCGTCCATCAGGGCGGTCGACACCCCACCGCCGTGATACGCGGGCAGCACGTAGATCTTGGACAGCTCGGCGGCGTCGTCGGTGGCGTGGCGAACGAGCATGGCGTAACCGATGATTCGGCCGCCCAGCGTCGCGGTGAGGATCACCCGGTCCGGATCGGCGAGGTACTCCGCGAAGCGCTCGGCCGACAGGTTGGCCGCAACGAACGACGCGATGTTCTCCGGAGTCGCGGTGGGTGGGCATGCCAACGGAAAGGTTTGTGCCGCAAGGCTGGCCAGCTCTACGGCGTCGCCGGAATCAGCCCGGGCGACGTGGACTGTTCGGGTCAAAGATTCCACTGGGCGAGGTGATAGCCCGTCTTCTTGTCCAGCAGGACGACGGTGGAGACGGGATCGCGGTAGGCATCCCAATACACGCCGCCGCGCACGATCGCCCCGTTCGGCGCGTTGACGAGCACGTTGTCCAGCGCGTCGGGTGCATCGGAGGCCCGCGGCTTGTAAGCGTCGGCGTTCGGGGTCACTCCGTTGAAGCTGAAGATGGTCGCCATGACGTACGGATTGGGCACCCGGATCGCGCGAATGGTCACATCGGCGCGCTCGACGGAGCTGCCCGGGAAGCCCTTATAGGTGCCTTCGCGCGTGTAGCCGAACCCCGGCGGCGGGTCGCAGGGCGCCACGCCGCTCACGGTCACGTCCGCGATGAACGTGCCGGCGTCCACCCGCAGCGTGTCCCCGATGTGGCCGATCGGCGCGTCACCGGCCCACGCGCGGGGGACCGGCGCCGCGGCGGTGATGCTCGCAGCGGCAACCACAAAGGCGGACACCGATACCAGCCAGCGGCGCATTTTCGCCATGTCTTGCCTCCTTGGCACCGTCGCGGGGACCCTCGCATGATCGCACACGCGGTGCTGCCGAAGGGAGGGGTCGGCGGCACCGGTCAACCGGCTCCGTCGGCGCCGGCAGCGACGTTCTTGCCGGCGCCGAGCGATTCCAGTGCCGCGATCAGATCCGCCTCCAGCCGGCTCTTGTCGACGCCGCATCGGTGCAGCGGTCCCGGGATGGAGGAGCCGGCCTCCAGCTCGAGCAGCGCCAGTAGCTGGTGCTCGGTGCCGACGTAGTTGTGGCCGAGCCGAAGTGCCTCGCGCACGGTCAATTCGAGCGCCTTGCGCGCCGGCCCGCTGAACGGGATGAGTTCGGGCGGTTGATCTTCCGAGCGCAACGCGGCGATCGACGCGGTCGCGGCGTCGCGCAGCGCCTCGGTGTCGACCTTTTGCAGGCGCAGCAACACCGTCGCCAGGGCGGCCGCGTCGGCGAGCACCCCGACCAGTAGGTGGTCCGGGGTGATCTCGCTGTTGCCCGCTTCGTGCGCGGCGTTCTGGGCCGCCACCACCGCGCCGCGCGCCCGCGGGGTGAACCGCGCGAAACCTTGCTCGGGGTCCAGGGTCGCGGCCTCGGCGCGCGGGACGAATCGCTTCTGGGCGGCTTGTTTGGTGACGCCCATGCTTTTGCCGATGTCGGTCCAGGAAGCTCCGGAGCGGCGGGCCTGGTCCACGAAGTGGCCGATCAGATGGTCGGCGATCTCGTCCAGGTGTTCGGCGGCCAGCACGGCATCGGTCAGCTGATCCAGGACGTCGGGGTGTGTCGTCTTGATGGTGCTGATCAGCTCGTCGAGGCGAATCGGATAGGCGATGCGGATGGGCTCGGGCATGCCGTCAACGGTAGGTTGACGCATGACGGCTGTCAACCGAAGGTTGACGGCCGGGTGCCAGCAGATGCGCGCGGGCAACGCTTCTGGGAGAATCGCTGAGTCATGAAGGTCCTCCTCGCCTTGTCCGTCCTCGCCGTCGCGATCGGCCTGGCCGCGCCCGCGTACGCCGACGGCACCGACGACTCGTTCATCGCGTCATTGCACGCGGCCGGCATCACCTTTTCCGACCAGGACAAGGCGGTGGGAGCGGGCAAATGGGTGTGTGACACGGTCGGCCAGGGCGCGCAGATGCCCGACGCGGTCAAGACGCTGATGTCCAAGAACTCCGCGCTGAGCGAGGACAAGGCCAACCAATTCGCGGCCATCGCCGCCAAGACGTACTGCCCGAGCGCGATCACGGCCACCACGAGCGCCCCCTAGCGGGCGTCGAAATGCCAATTGCCGCCAGGTTTGGGAGGATCATGGCCGTTATGCGAATTTTCCTGGGGCTCTGTGGCGTCGCCGCCATGATCGGCCTGGCCGCACCGGCCCAGGCGGACATCGACAACGATCAGGATTTCCTCAAGGACCTGCGCGACGCCGGCATCACCTACCAGGACGCCGGCAACGCGATCACCATCGGCAAGTCGGTGTGTGCGCTGCTCGACGACGGGCAGTCGGACGCGAAGATCGTGACGGACCTGCGCAACCAGAACCCGGCCTTCCAGGGCGCCAGCGCGGCCAAGTTCACCTACCTCTCGGCCGCCCACTACTGCCCGAAGTACATCACCGGCGAGGACCGCGGCCCGAAGTCCGAAGGCGCCGTCGGCAGCTGAGCCGAGTCGGGTCAGCAATACGCTGGTGCTCGTGCGCGTCGATCCCGGTCCGCTGATGTGGGACGCGGCGGTTCAGACCTGGCATCTCGACCTCGTCTCCGCGGCCGTCATTGCCGCGCTCACGGCCGGATACGCGTGGTGCTACCGGCGCGGCCGCGACGCCGAACACCCGGTCCGCGCGGCGCACGCCGCCTGCTTCGCCGTGGGCATGCTGGTGTGGGTGCTGGCCACGATCAGCGCGATCGGCGCCTACGCCTACATCCTGTTCTGGGTGCGTGCGCTGCAGGTGTTACTGCTGCTCTATGTCGTGCCGTTCTTTCTCGCCCAGGCCAAGCCGGTCACCATCCTGCGCGACGCCGCCGGGCCGGCCGGCCGCGACCGCATCGATCGCCTGTTGGCGACCCGGTTGGCCCGCTGGCTGGTGCATCCGGCGACAACATCGCTGGCGATGCTCGCCACCCCATGGCTGCTGTACCTGACGCCCTGGTACTCCGCGGCGCTGCAGGACGAGTGGATCGGTGCGTCAACGCGAATCCTGTTGGTGGCGTTCGGCTTCGGCTACTTCTACGCCCGGCTGCAAGACGATCCCGTGCCCCGCAGGTATCCGCAGTCGATCTCGCTGCTGGTCACCGTCGTCGAGGCGCTCGGCGACGGTGTCCTGGGATTGGTCATCTGGCAGGGCCCGCTGATCGGCGCGACGTATTACGCGGGGCTGCAACGGTCCTGGGGCCCCGATCCGCGCCTTGATCAGACGATCGGTGCCGGCGTGCTGTGGATCCTCGGGGATCTGGTCGGATGGCCGTTCGTGCTGCTGCTGATGCGCGCGCTGTCCCGCGACGAGAAGGCGCACGCGGTCGCGGTCGATGCCGAGTTGGACGAGGCCGAGTCGGCCGGCGTCAACGGTGCCGAGAGCGCAGGCGCCGCGCCGTCGGGGCTGTGGTGGGAGAATGACCCACAGCTGCGGGAGCGATTCCGCCGCGGCTGACCTCAGCCCGCCGGAATGGCCCCAACCCCGGCCACCCGTAATGACCCGGGTACCAACGCATTCCCTACTTGTCCTGCTCCGGGTTGGACGGTTGATCACGCCACGGGCGGGTAGTTTTGGGCAGAATCATGAATGCCACAGGGAGGCGCACCAACGCGTCGCGGGCGGCGACCTCCAGGAACACGATCTCCATCTCGAGACGGTTCAGCGGCCGCGTTTCCATCATGAGGCGGGTCCGCAAGTAGCGGGGGGTCCGCAGCCACTCGACCAAATTCATGAACGCGACTGTACCCCTCCGGCGGAAATACCTGATGTGCACGATGTTTCGCAGCAGCTCCGCATCGGTACGGCTGATTTCTGTTCGTCAGCTCATGCCGATGCGAATGTTCTTCACCTGCAGGAACTCGTAGAGGCCTTCGATGCCGCCGGTGCGGCCGAACCCACTTTGTTTGTATCCGCCGTAGGGGCCTTGGGGCTCGATGTCGCTGTGCCGGTTCACCCACACCGAACCCGCCTCCAGCCGGCGCGCGACCCGGTGTGCGCGTTCCAGGTTGGAGGTGGCCACGAACGCATTGAGACCATAGCGGGAATCGTTGGCGATCCTGACCGCCTCGGCCTCGTCACCGAACGGCATGACGGACGCCACCGGCCCGAAGGTCTCGATCTGCGCCAGTGCCGAGCGGTTGTCGACGTTGGTGAAGATCGTCGGCTCGATGAAATAGCCGGACGCGAGATCACCGCCCACCCGGCGTCCGCCGGTGACCAGGTCACCGGCCTTCTCGCTGACGGCTCGGTCGATGACGCCGAGAATGCGCTCGGCGGCGTTCTCGGTGATGACGGGTCCGAACATGACGTCGGGCTGCAGCGGATCACCGATCTTGGCGGACTGCACGGTTGTCACGAGTTTCTCCACGAAGCCGACGTACACGGATGCTTCGACGAGGATCCGCGAGGCGCAGGCGCAACTCTGGCCCGCCTGGGTGATGGGTCCCTGGTGGGCCGCGATGACGGCGGCCATGTCGAGGTCGGCGTCGGCGAACACGAGATAGGCTGACTTGCCGCCCAATTCGGCCGTCACCGGTGTGATGTTGTGCGATGCGGCCTGGAGTACTTTCTGCGCGGTCGCTTGACCGCCGGTGAAGTGGACCTTGCCGACCCGAGGGTGACGGACCAACGCGTCGCCGCCCTCCGGACCGGCCGGCAGCACGTTCACCAATCCCGGCGGCAGCCCCGCCTCGAGGCAGAGTTCGCCAAAGCGCACGGGCGCCAATGACGCAAGCTCCGAGGGTTTGAGGATGACGGCGTTTCCCGCCGCCAGCGCGGGCGCCACGGCCGCGCCGGCGACGACCAGCGGCCCGTTCCACGGGGCGATGACGGCGACGACGCCGTAGGGCTCGCGCTCGACGATGTTGACGTCGAACGCACCGGCGACGGGAGTGCTTGCCCCATGCGTCTTGTCGGCGTAACCGGCGTAGTAGCGCAGGAACCGCTCGGTCAGTACGGAGTTACCGGCAACCGAGATCGGGACCCCGTAGTCGTGCACGTTGAGCTCGGTCAGCTCGGCGAAGTGATCGCGCACCGCATCGGCCAACGCGAACAACAGATCGCGTCGCCGATCGACGGGGTAGGAAATCCATTCCCGGTGCGCTTCCCATGCGCTGTCGACGGCTCTGTCGATCTCACTTCGGCCGGCCATGGGTATGGCCGCGTTGGGCCGGCCGGTGCCCGGATAGACGTGGCGATAGGTTCCACCCGACGCCGTGGTAATGCGTTCTCCGCCAATGAGTAACGCACCCGAGAGCGCCGGCGACGACGCCGTTGCCGTCATGCTGAGTTTCCTCCGTCGTTGTGTCAGCCGACGGGTGTCTGGTCGGCCTGGTTTTCGGCCGTCACCCGCTGCTTCTGCTCCACGATCACCTGGTTGAGGTAGTCCGCCTTGGCGCAGCCGTAGTAGGCCGCGAACTGCAGCGCCAATTCGTCCATCTCCTCGAACGAGACGTCGCCACTCTTCAGCGCCGCGTAAACGTGGGACATGATCGGGATTTCGGCGTCCTGGAAGGCGACGCAGGCCACCGTGATGAGCCGGCGTTCCTTCATTCCCAATCCGGGCCGCAGCCACATCTCGCCGAAGACGAAGTTCAAAATGCCCGCACCCGAGTACGGGTTGTCGCGCATCGGCGCGAACGGCAGGCAGTTGATCTCTTTGAACGAGCTTTCGCCCCCCTGTAGCCGCTGCTCGGGGTCGCTGGCGGTGCCCAGCGGCAGCAACGGCTCCGGGGGAGGCGGAGGCCCTCCGCGTGCCTCGGTGAGCTTGGCCCACTCCTGGTCCACCGCGATGTTGAACCGCGACGCCTTCGGCCAGCCGGCGTAGACGGCGAAATGCAGGACGGCTTCCCGCATTTCGCCGATGGTGACGTCGCCGCTGTTCAACGCCGCGTGGACGTGCTGTTCGAGCGGGGCCTGCGCGTCGGCGGCCGCGACACAGGCCAACGTCACGAACCGTCGATCGCGGCGGCTGAGCCCCGGCCGTGACCACACCTCACCGAAGACGAAGTCGATCAACCCTGTGCTGAAAGGGCTCTGGCCGCCCGGCGGGTCGAACGTCATCACCTCGGCAAAGGTTCGCACCCCTCGCTCGTGTCGCGCACCGTCGGCAATGGAGGCCTCATCTGATTGTGACACCGGCGTCCACCTTCAGCTCAAGCCCTGTGACATAACGGGATTCATCGGATATGAGGTACAGCACCGCATTGCTTACGTCGGACGCTTCGATCAGCGGCGCGGGCAGCGCGTTAAGGAAGATGGGCACCAGGTCGGGCCGCTGCTCGGCGATCAAGGTGTGCATCGTCGGTGGCGCCATGCCGGTGGCCACCCCGGTGGGGTGCACGGTGTTGACTCGAATATTCTGTGCGGCAAGCTCGTTGGCGAGCGCGAGCGTCATGCCCACGATGCCGTGCTTGGACGCCGTGTAGGGCACGTGCAGCGGGGTTCCCTTGATGCCGGCCGAGGAACTGATGTTGACCAGGCTTCCGCCGCCCCGTTCGACGAGGTGGGGGAGTGCGGCCGCGCAGGTGTTCCAGGCTCCGATGAGGTTGACATCGAGGACCAGTCGCCACTGCGCGGCGGTGGTGGTGTCCCAGGTGCCGACGGTGAGCACGCCGGCGTTGGCGACGGCGCCGTCGAGCCCGCCCAGTTCGTCGACGGCCGCGTCGACCGCCGCCTTCACGGCTGCCTCGTCACGCACGTCGACGACTTCGGTGATCGCCCGCCGGCCGTGTTTCTCGACCAGTTTCGCGGTCTCGTTCAGGTCGTCCTCGGTGGCCAGCGGGTATTCCAACCCCTCCGGGGTGGAGCAGATATCGAGAAGGATGCAGTCGGCGCCTTCTTCGGCCAGCCGCACCGCGTGCGAGCGTCCCATGCCGCGCGCCGCTCCGGTGATCAAGACCCGTTTGCCGGCGACCCGGCCCGTTGCGTTGTTCGTGGTCATCCGGATATCAAATCTTGTTGCAGAAGCCCGCGTCGACGGGGAATGTCACGCCGGTGACGTACTTCGCCTCATCGGAGACCAGGTAGGCGATGGCCGCGCTGATGTCTTCGGGTTCCAGCATGCCGACGGGCATCGGATTTTGCAGATGGGGACCGGCGCCGGGATTCTTCTCCAGGAATTCGGTCATGTCGTCGTTGGTCGCCATCATGGTGTTGACCGCGGTCGGGTGCACCGTGTTCACCCGAATATTCAGTGCTGCAAGCGCATTGGCCAGGGTGCGCATCAGTCCGACGATGCCGTGTTTGGATGCCGCGTAGCCGAGGCCCCCGCCCTGCAGTCCGCCGAAGCCTTTGATGCCGGCGGTCGAACTGGTGAAGATGATGACCCCGCCGCGGTTACCGGACAGCAGATGCGGAACGGCCGCCCATGCCGTGTGATAGGCACCGTCGAGGTTGACCCCGGTGACCGCCCGCCACTGCGCCAGCTCCTCCTCGATGCTCAACTCGCGGAACGCCAATGGCGCGATGCCGGCGTTGGCCAACACGATGTCGAGGCGGCCGAAGTGCTCGACGCCGGCATCCATCGCTGCCTTGACTTGTTCGAAGTCGCGCACATCGGCCACCGTGCCCAGCATCTTGCCGCCGGCCTGCTCGACCAGGGCGACGGTCTCGTCCAGTTCCTCGCGGGAGGCCATCGGATAGCCGTTGGCCGGGATGTCGGCGCAGATGTCGATGCCGATGATGTTGGCGCCCTCGCGCGCGAGCCGTGCCGCGTGGCTGCGGCCCTGGCCACGCGCCACCCCGGTGATGAAGGCGACTTTGCCATCCAAGGAACCCACGGCGCCTTACCTCGTTTCTTGTTCATCAGCCCAGATCAGGGCAGAGTAACGCCGTTACTCACCTGCGCACAGTAACATGGTTACTGTGAGGGCAAAAGGGGCCGGACCCGATGCGATGGCCGTGGAAGGCGCTGCCGGGCGGCAGGCCGACCCGATCCTGGACATCGTGGTCGAGATGCTTGATCGCGAGGGCTACGAGGCCGTTCAGCTACGTGAGGTGGCACGACGAGCCCGCGTTTCCCTGGCGACCATCTACAAGCGGTATCCGACGCGGGACGAGCTGATCGTCGCGGCCCTTGACGGGTGGATGGACACCAACCGCTACGCGCGATTGCCGTCGCTGATCGACGATTTGCCCGGAGATTCGATGTATGTCGACCTGATGCACGTGATGAGGACCATCTTCGAGCCGTGGGAACGGCACCCGCTGATGCTGCGCTCCTACTTCCAGGCGCGTTCGGGGCCCGGCGGAAAGCGCCTCATCCAGCGCGGCGTCGACGCCGTCGTCCCCCTCGCCAAAGCCGTTCTGGCGCAATCTGATCCGGGGTTCAGTAAAGACATCGAACTGATCCTCACCAGCGTCGTCTTCGGGCTTCTCACCCGGTTCGCCCAAGGGGAGATCGACGTCACCGAGATTGTGCCCGGGATTGAACGCACGGTGTTCTGGCTGACCACGGCCTATGAGAACGGCTCTGCCGGCGTCGCGCAGGGCTGAGCGCGTCTCCGCGCAATCACAGAATCGGGGGCGGTATCAGCCAGCCAAGCGACGGGTCGACGTCGCCGCGGTATTCGGGGCAATAGCTGGCCACCGAAACACCGATGAAGTAGCCGGATTGCTTCGGCGACAACGGCGTTTGCTTCGTCAACCTGATTGCCAACATCGACACGTTGGGGTTCGCTTGGATGCCGGTGCACACGTTGTGGGCCATCGCAATCGCATCGTCGTCGTCGAGCATCGTGATCCCGCCCTTGTCAAGGCCCGCGAGGAACGCGTCATCGGCGTTGTCCGCCGCTGCCGGTGCTGCCCAGGCCAGCGCGCCGGTGAACAACAGGACAATCGCGCAGGTGGCCGGGCGCTTCGCAAAACCGGCCTTCAGGTGGGCCATGGCCTCCCCTCTATGCGCGGGCCGATCGACGACGAACCAAGGACGATTTAAATAAACGATAGCCGAAATCGCGGTGGCCATCGGGCCATCGGCGCCCTGGTTTCAGGACGAGCAATGTGAGGCTTTGATTCGCCCATTGGGTGCACCCAACTTGGCCAGGGCGTCCGCATCGGATGCCGTGGCGTCCGGGCCGGAGCCGCCCTGGAATCGGCCGGAGAGGCGGTCGAACGCCACGGATGCGCAGCCGTTGTGCATGCCGGCCACGACTTCGCAGACATCGCCGGCCTCGGCGGTGCAGTGGGCGAGCGCGACTTGGTTTGCCTGGTCCTGACTGCCGGCGGTGCCCCAGCCGGCGGCCCGTCCGCTTCCGACGGACACCGCCAGGGCAACGAAGTCATCGTCGGCCGACGCCGCAGGTGCCGGCAGCGCGACGATCGCGCAACCGACCGCAACGATGACGGCAATGATTGATCGCACCGGCCGCTCCTTTGCAATCTTCAGGACAGGAATCTAGCGCCGAGGTCGGCGTCCGCGCGGGGAAATCGGCCCCAAGTCCGGAGCTACGAATTGTCCTCCGGATCTTCCGCTAAGTAGGTGACGTCGTACCACCGCCGCCCCGGCGCGTCGTCGTACGTCTCGGTCGCCGTTGCCTTTTCCAACCGAACGTCCGTCAGATGCGGATTGTCAACGCGGATATGGTCTTCGAGCTCGGCGTGCAACGCATCGCCGTCCAGGGTCGCATCCGCGAGCGCCCTACCCTCGTACCTCGTCCAACTCACGCCTGACATCTTGCTACGGCCGTGGCGCCGCACGAAATCAGTAGGTCACGCTGGCAGGCATGGAGTCCCATCCGCGGACGGTAGAGGTGCGGGACCGACGGGCCCGGTCCATGTCGACCTGCCACTCCGGGAACCGCTTGAGGACCTCTTCCAGCGCCACTCGGCCCTCCAATCGGGCCAGGGGAGCACCCAAACAGAAGTGAGTTCCACGGCCAAAGGTCAAGTGGCCACCGGGTTTCCGGTGGATGTCAAACCGATCGGGATCGTCGAAATGGCGCTCGTCGCGATTGGCGCAGGCAAGCATGACAAGCAGCGCGCTGCCGGCTGGAACTGTCTGACCCTGGAACCGGACATCCTCTGCTGCGACGTAGCGCGCCACATGGGGGCCCGGTGGCTCGAAACGCAGGAGCTCTTCGATGGCTGCCGGGATCAGCGAATGATCGTCGACGAGTTCTCTGCGCTGGTCGGGGTGCTCTGAAAGCACCTTGCCCATCCATCCGAATAGTCGTCCCGTGGTTTCCACGCCCGCTCCGGCGACAACTGCCAGGAAGATCAACAGTTCGCGCTTGGTCAGCCGACGCGTGGCGCCTCCCTCGTCCTCGAACTCCACCGTCAATAGCTCGGTAATCAGATCGTCTGACGGGTTCTTTTCGCGCCACGTGACATATTCGGCGAACATGTCGCCGTCGAAGTAGTGGTCCTTGTTCACCGGTAACGGTTTGCCAGGCTCATTTCGCAGGACGCGATGCGCTTTGGCGCGCACCGACGGCTGAGCGGCGTCCGGAATGCCCGCGAGCATGCCGATAGTGCGCATCGGTAGCTCGCGACCGAGATCGAGCACGAAGTCGAAGCTGCCCTGCCCGACCACCGGATCGAGGCACGCCGCGCAGAAGGCACGTATTTTGTCCTCGACCGCCCGCATCTTCTTCGGCGTGAAGGCTCGCGACACCAATGCACGATGGATGGTGTGTAGGGGAGGGTCCTCATTGATGAAGACTCCCGGCGGCATGACGGGATCGGTTTTCACCACTTCCAGGATGTCGCCCTTGGCCGAACTCAGCCGGAGCGGATCTTTCAGCGCCGCCTCGACGTCAGCGTACCGGCTCACTCCCCAGAAGTCGTGGCGCTCGTTGTGGTAGAGCGGGGCCTCATCGCGCAGCCGCCGATAGACCGGGTACGGATCGAGATCGATCTCAACATCCCACGGGTCATAGTAGAGATCCTCGCTCAACGTGCCTCCTCGTCGGTGACTGTACGACCATATCGCATCTGCTGTACGATCGTACAGTCAAAGCCGGCAGGAGGAATGGTGCACGACAACGATCGGTTCTGCCTCGATGGGCGAGTTGCGGTAATAACGGGTGGCGGCACGGGAATTGGCCGAGCCTCCGCCTTGGTGCTCGCTGGGTTTGGCGCGGACGTCGCGCTCGCAGGTCGGCGTTCCGATCCTCTTCAATCGACGGCCGAAGAGGTGCGAGCCTTGGGTCGGCAGGCGCTCGCGGTGTCCACAGACGTGACCACCGCCGAGGCCTGCCAGCGGCTCATCGACGCAACTCTGCAAAAATTCGGCCGCATCGACATCCTGGTCAACTGTGCGGGCGGGGCGGAGACCAAATCCATCTTGAAATGGCCGGCGGATGACTTCGAGCGCACGCTCGCACTCAACTTCGTTGCCGTCTGGCATCTTTCGCGCGCGGCGGCCAAGCCCATGATGGAGCAAGGCAAGGGGGCCATCGTGAATATCTCCTCTGGAGCGAGCTTGCTGGCCATGCCCCAAGCAGCGCCCTACGGCGCCGCCAAGGCGGCGGTCAACAACTTGACGGGCTCGATGGCCGCAGCGTGGGCGCGCAAGGGGATTCGCGTCAATGCGATCGCCGTGGGAGCCGTCCGCGCGGCCACCCTGACCGATGACGCCGCCCGCTACGGGCTTGATCCCGAGGCAATCGCCATGACGAATGGGTTAGGACGGCTCGGTGAGCCCGATGAAATCGGCTACGGGGTCTTATTTTTCGCCTCTGATGCATCAAGCTTCTGCTCAGGTCAGACACTCTATATGCACGGCGCGCCGGGACCAGCGGGAGTCTGAAAATTCGAGGTTCGCGTTATCGGCTACTACCAGCGGGCCGGCGCCGGCATCTCCACCGTCAGCGGCCGTTCGTAAGACAAGTCCCTGCGGTCACGGGTGCCGACTAGGTAGCCCTTCTCTTCGAAGAACTTCGACTGCAGCACGCGGGCATCGGCCAGGAACATCCCCTCCACCGTCGATCGGCGAACAGCTATGCGCCACTGGCCGTCTCGGCGCTCCAGGCGGTCCAAGTAACGTCCCGTGATGAATTGCGCGTTTGCGCAATCGGGACCGATCAGTACCACGATGACGTAGCTTTCAGCGTGCGCGGTGTCGCCTTGGATGTCACACGAGTGCGTGGTGATGTTGTGGGTGTGCACGCGCGAGGTCTGGGCGTGGGTCTCATTGGCCCAGCTTCCGTAGTCAGGTCCCGCATTGGTGGCGAAGCCGTGTTCGTCGACTCCGTCGTCGTGGTACGCGGCGCTGATGAGGTCGACGTCGTGGCGATCACAACCGCGGGCGTGCCGGGCGATGCAGTCCAGAATCGCGGTGCGATCCAGTAAATACTGCAACTCACGTCGCATGAGGCTGAGGTCGATATCCACAGTTATTGGTCTCCCGATCGTTGGGCGCGCCGCGGCACATCCGGGCAGTGGCGCACGGCTATGAGACTATACGAATGTATAGCAGATTGGCGAGTGCGAGAATGGTGGCAACCAGACCCAGTGAGGTGAACGTGGTAGCAGCGTCCCGCCGCGTCGGTACGGAAACGTCCAAGACCCGCGATGCGCTCCTTGATTGCGTCGAGAAGATGATGCTCGAGGAGGGCTATGCCAGCGTGACTTACCGGGCGCTGGCGGCCAAGGCGGGCGTGACGCCAAGCCTTGTCCAGTATTACTTTCCGTCTCTGGACAACATCTTCCTCGCAGCGATCCAGCGCTACTCCGAACGCAACCTCGCAGTATTGGCCGAGGCGCTTGACGCCCGTTCTGACGACCCATTGCATGCGCTGTGGGACTTCAGCTGGGATGAGGCGACCGGCGCCTTGATTACCGAGTTCATGGCGCTGGGCAACCATCGCAAGTCGATTCAGTCCGCCATCGCCGACGTTACGAACCAGGTGCGGCGGATAGAGGTGGAGGCGTTGGCACGCAAGTTCGGCAAGGGCGCGCGCCTTGACGGTGATCTGTCGTTGGGTGCCGTTGCGCTGCTGATTACCGGTATTCCAAAGTTTCTCAATCTCGAAGAAGGCGTGGGAGTCAACGCTGCCCATGACGAAGTGATCAAGGCGATCGAGAAGTATCTCGACTCGATTGAGACTCGGTCCAAGCGCCGCAAGCGGCGGCCATCGCGGCCGCACCGGTAACCGGTGGATTCTCCCCCGGGCGGTGCCGGGTCTCGCCGCACCCAAAAGCTTCAGGCGATCCTGGATGCCACGGAGCGATTGATGTTGGAAGAGGGCTACGCTGCGGTGACCTTTCGCAGTGTGGCTACGGCGGCTGACGTCGCACCCGGCCTGGTGCAGTACTACTTCCCGGCGGTCGATGATTTGTTCGGTGCCGTACTTCGTCATTCCACCGATCGCCTGATCGCCGAACTCGCCGCTGCCGCCCGGTCCGAGCGCCCACTGCGGGCCGTATGGGCCTACGCAAGTGATCGTCGGGGCTCGGCCCTGCTCATGGAGTTTCTCGCTCTCGCCAACCACCGCCCCCAGGTGCGGGGCATCCTTGGCGAAGGCGGAGAACGGGTTCGGCGGGCGCTCTTGGAGGCGGTGACGGCACGGTGGGAGGCTGACGGTCGTGATCACGACGGGGTGCCGGCGGCCGCCGCACTGTTCCTTCTGGCGTGGATTCCACGCATGGTGTTCCTCGAGGAGGCTCTGGGGACACTCACCGGCCACCCCGAGACGATCGGGCTGGTTGAACGTTTCCTCGACGACGTCGAGCCACTAGAGCCGTAATCTCTCGTACCGGTCATCGCCTTGACCAATTGTTGCTGTACGGATGTATAGTCAACTTTGTACAAATCACCAAAGTCGCAAATTCGGAGGCAACATGGTCGGCACCGCTCATCCCCTTACCGAAACCGTCGGCGTAGAAGTCGTCGGGTGCCGTCCCGCAGAGCTACTTACCTCCGACGGGACAGCGGAAACTCGTAAGCTGCTGGACCGCCACGGTGTCGTCATCTACCGGGAACTGCACGTCGGCGACGAGCACCTGCTGGCCATCAGCCGTTTGCTCGGCACCGCAGTAATCCAGCCGACGGGTGAGCATGAGCATCCCGAAATACAAACCATCACAATGGATCCCAATAAGACCAACGCGCTGCTCGCGTCGTATCGACAGGGGAACTTCCACTGGCACATCGACGGTGCGACCGAAGTCATCCCTCAGAAAGCCACGCTGCTGACCGCGCGCGAAGTAGACCCTGCGGGCGGCGATACGGAATTCGCCAGCACCTATGCGGCATTCGACGCGCTCAGCGATGGCGAACGTCGAGAGCTCGACGGGTTGCAGGTGGTGCACAGCTTCGCTCACGCCCAATCGCTGGCCAACCCCGATGCGACTGAATCCGAGCGCCAATCGTGGGAGCGGGTGCCGTCGCGTGTCCACCCGCTTGTGTGGACACGTCGATCTGGTCGCCAATCACTGCTTCTCGGCGCCACCGCCCAACAGATCGTGGGCCGGCCGATCGGCGAGGGGCGGTCACTGCTGGACAAACTCCTGGCATGGTCCACCCAACCCCGGTTCACGTTGCGACAGCAGTGGCGCAGGGGAGACCTGGTGATCTGGGATAACACCGGAATGTTGCACCGAGCATTGCATTTCGAGCCGTCATCGGTGCGGCTGCTACACCGCACCACACTGGCCGGCGACGAGCCGGTGGCCTGAGTGGTGTGGTGAAAGGCCGGCCGCGCCATGCCGTGTGCTATACAGTCGTACAGACTCAGTGTAGTACGAACGTATAGCAGGAGGGTCCGTGGATAGCTCCGATCGAGTAGCAGTGGTGACCGGCGGCGGATCCGGTCTCGGACAGGCGATCGCAGTCCACCTGGCCCGGGACGGGCGTCAGGTCGCCGTGATCGATCTCAATGCTGACGCCGCAGACAAAGTGACAAGCCAGTTGCGGGCCGACGGTGCCAACGCGCTCGGCATCCAGGCCGACGTGTCCGATCCCGATGCCGTGACCCGCGCCTTCACCGCGGTACGAGACACCTTGGGCCCGATAGAGATTCTTGTGACGAGTGCCGCCGTTGCGGGCTTTACCCGCTTCGACCAGATCAGCTTCGAGGAGTGGAACCGCTACCTTGCGGTCAACCTGACCGGCACGTTCCTCTGCTTGCAGGCGGCCTTGCCCGACATGGCTGCATCGAAATGGGGTCGAATCGTGACCATTTCCTCGGCCGCGGGCCAAAAAGGCGCGGTCGGACAAGGACACTACTCGGCTTCCAAAGGTGGCGTTATCGCGCTCACCAAGGCGGTGGCGCAGGAGTATGCGTCACGGGGGATCGCCATCAATACGATTCCGCCGTTTGTCATCGATTCGCCCATGCTGCGGGAGCAGCAACGCGCCAAGAAACTCCCACCGGCGGAGGTCCTCGCCAAGGCCATTCCAGCAGGACGAATCGGAACCGGTGACGATGTCGCCGCGCTGTGTGCGTTCCTCTGCTCTGACGCGTCGGGCTACGTTACCGGCCAAGTCATCGGCGTCAACGGCGGTGCTGTTCTGTAGCCGGGCGATGAGATCGCCATGGTCGCACACTGATTCGCGAAAGGAGATCCGATGCGAGTACGCGTCGAACCCGATCGGTGCCAAGGGCATACGTTGTGCTCGATGATCGCACCGGGATGGTTCACCCTCGACGATGTCGACGGTCATGCCTCCGCGCCGGACGAAGATGTGCCCGAGGAACTTCAGGACAAGGTGCGTGAAGCCGTCCGCACGTGCCCTGAGCAAGCCATCACGATGCTGGCCGACATGTTCGACGGGAACGTCCCGGCCGCCGAGGATGATTGATGAGTGCGCAATCAGACGATGCTGCGGGCGCTCGCCCCGTCTACCATTTCGATCGGCACACCGCGGAGTATCGCGACCAATTTCTGACCATCACCCACGAACTGCAACACAAGTGCCCGATCGTTTGGACGGACACGTACGACGGGCATTGGGTGGCGGCAGGTAGCCGCGAGGTGTTCGAACTGGCTCGGTGCCCCCACGTGTCGAACGATCACGATGTGCGCGGTGAACGCCGCGGCTACAAGGGGATTTCGATTCCCACGATGATCGAAGCTTCGGATTTCCGCGGTGGAATGCTCGAGATGGACGACCCCGAACACCGCTACTACCGCTCCGCGCTGAATCCCTACCTGTCCCCCGCTGCCGTCAAGCGCTGGGAGCCGTTCGTCGACGAGATAGTACGAGCCTGCTTGGACGAGCGCATCGAAACCGGCACCATCGATTTCGTCGACCACCTGGCCAATGTCGTTCCGGCGGTGCTGACATTGGCGATGCTTGGTGTCCCGCTGTCGAAGTGGCAGATGTACAACGAACCCGCGCACGCCTCGGTGTACACACCGCCGGATTCCCCGGATGCCTTTCGGGTGCGCGAGCTGTACATGGCGATGGGAATGGATCTGTTCGCCAACCTGAGCGAGATTCGCGAGCATCCACGCCCCGGCATCATCGACGCGCTCGCCAAACTGCGTATCGAAGGCCGGCCGCCACCCGACATCGAGTTGATCGGCATGCTGAACCTCTTGATCGGCGGCGGATTTGACACGACCACAGCTCTTACGGCCCATGCGCTCGAATGGCTCGCCGAACATCCCGACCAGCGCGAAACGCTTAGCCGCGAGCGCGCGACACTGCTCAACCCCGCGACCGAGGAGTTCCTGCGCTACTTCACACCCGCGCCCGGCGACGCGCGCACAGTTTCGGCGGAGATGAACGTTGGCGGCACGACGCTGCGGGAAGGCGAACGGCTGTGGCTATCGTGGGCCATGGCCAATCGGGATCCATCCATCTTCGACGATCCAGATCGAGTCGCCCTTGACCGAAAAGCTAATCGGCACTTTAGCTTCGGGCTTGGAATACACCGCTGTATCGGGTCCAACGTCGCGCGTACGGTCTTCAAATCCATGGTGACGGCGGTCCTGGACCGGATGCCGGACTACCGATGCGACCCTTCCTCCACCCAGCACTACGACACCATCGGCGTCATCCAGGGCATGCGGCACCTTGCCGCCGCCTTCACACCGGGCAGCAGGCTCGGAGCCGGCCTTGACGAGACGGTCGACAAGCTGCAGAGGATATGTGACGAGCAACAGCTGGCGCGGCCCATCACTGAGTGCAAAAACGCCGCCGTCATCACCGATTGAGAATCGACATGGTCCGAAGCAAGGAGAACATCTGATGCCGGAGCAAGACCGGATTGCCGTGGTGACCGGCGCGAGTCGAGGGGCAGGAGCGGGTATCGCCCGCGCCCTGGGAAGCCGCGGGTACACCGTGTACGTCACCGGTCGCACGCAAAAGGTCGGTGACTCCTCCGGTCTGGGTACCATCGAGGAGACGGCAGAGCACGTAAATGCTCTGGGCGGCAAGGGGATAGCCGTACGCGTCGACCATGGCGACGACGAGCAGGTCAAGGACTTATTCGAGCAGGTCGGCCGCGGAGCCGGCAGGATCGACGTGCTGGTCAACAATGCAGCGATCATCCGTGATGAGATGATGGGGCGTACCAAGTTCTGGGCAGAACCCGTGAGCGTCATGGACACGCTGGCCGTCGGACTACGCAGCAGCTATGTGGCCACGGTATTCGCGGTGCCGCTGATGTTGCCGCAGCGCAAAGGTCTCGTGGTATTCACGTCGTCGTCGGGGGCGGCGCACTATGCGTTCGGTCCGGCTTACGGCGTCCCCAAGGCCGGCGTCGACAAGATGGCTGCCGACATGGGTGTGGACTTCAAAGATACTGGTCTTGCGGCGGTTTCGATCTGGATGGGCTCGTTGTTGACTCAGCGGGTGCGGGACATCGTCGCGCGGAATCCCGAAAAGTTCGGCCATATCCTCGACACCGCCGAGACTCCCGAGCTGACCGGCCATGTCATTTCGGGGCTTTACGAAGACCCGGATTTGGAAGAGCTCAACGGCCAAACGCTCATCGGTGCGGAGTTGGCAGTCAAATACGGGATCAAGGACGAGGGAGGACGCCAGCCGCCGTCGTACCGCGATCTGCATGGCGTTTACCCGCGACCTCAGTTTCCGTACGTCATGGGCTAACTGCTGATCATGGTGGATCGGCCGATACGCAACCTGCGTGCCGGCTGGTTCTGGACCGCCCCGGTGAGCATATTCGCCCTTCGCGAGCCGATCCGTTTCTCCTATACTCGACCTACTCAAGGAGGGCGCGATGGCTTCAACCTGGGACACGCTGGATCGCTATGTCGTCATTTCGACGGACACCCACGCCGGGGCGGATCTTTACGACTACAAACCGTATCTGCCGGCACGCCTTCACGATGAGTTCGATGCCTGGGCCAAGGCCTACGCCAGCCCATTCGACGATCTGATCATCGCGACCGCCAACCGGAATTGGGACCACGAGCTTCGGATCACCGAGATGGACGCCGACGGGGTGGCGGCCGAGGTGCTGCTGCCCAACACTGTCCCGCCGTTCTTCCCTACCACCCCGAACATCACCATCAGCTTGCCCCGCACCCGTGCGGAATTCGAGAAGCGTTGGGCCGGTGTGCAGGCCCACAACCGGTGGCAGGTTGATTTCTGTTCGCTGGCGCCGGCCCGACGGCGCGGGCTGATTCAGGTCTTTCCCAACGACGTCGAGCTGGCGCTGGAAGAAATCCGCTGGGGTGTGGAGCAGGACTGCTTTGGCGGCGTGCTCATTCCCCCGGTCTCGCCCGGCGACTCGCAGGTGGCCCCGCTTTTTCACACCCGCTATGAACCGCTCTGGGCGCTCTGCACAGAACTGGACCTCACGGTGGTGCAGCATGCGGGTGCCGGCAGCCCCGAGATGCCGATGGACCAACCGGCCTCGAACGCGGTGTTGATCACCGAAATGGCGCTCTGGGCCCAGCGGACCCTCGGCCATCTGATCCTGGCCGGGGTGTTCGAGCGCTACCCGACGCTGCGATTCGTGCCGACCGAGCAGGGCACGCTCTGGGTGCCCGGGCAACTCGGCGTCCTCGACGCCATGGTGCCCACCATGAAGTCCGACGCCGGCAACAGAACCTACGGAATGTTCGGCGGATCGTCGGTCGACGAGCTCACCCTGACGCCGAGCGAATACGTCCAGCGGAACTGCTATTTCGCCACCGAGCTGATGCCCTACGACGGCGCGATGATCGACTTCATGGGGCCCGAGCACATCATGTGGGGCAGTGACTATCCCCACGAGGAGGGCTTCGCGCCCCACTCCAAGTTGGCGATTCGTTGGGCGCTGCACGACAGGCCACCGGACGCGTGCCGAAAGATCCTGGGCGGCAACGCCGGTCGCCTATACCGTTTCGACCTCGACGCGTTGGTGCCGGTGGCGACCAAGATCGGGCCGACGGTCGCCGAGGTGCGTACTCCCTTGGAGGACACGGGCTATCGCTCACCGGCCGCATTCGGCTACCGGCCGTTCGAGGGGGGTTTGGCCCTCAAGCGGCTGGCTCCGCAACGACGCTAACCGGATTCGTCGGTTAAGGCTGCGCTCAGTCGCCTTGTGGCAGAAGAGAGTTGCGCCCCCAGCCGGGTGACCGCCGCGCCGCTCATCGGCTCGGCGCTGGGGACCAGGCTGAGCATCAGGGCGATGCGGGAACCCGGTCCCAGTATCGGGGAGTCGATGTGGCTCACCTCGTAGGTGCGGTCGGGGGCCAGAGTGATGGGGAACCACTCTTCCTGGTGGATCAGTTCGTCGGTCAACGCCAGCGCCAGCTGGCTCAGCCGGGTGGAACGCACCTCGGCGCTGCGCACGATCAGGGCCAGTTCCTGCAGGCGCAGATCGGGCAGGAGGTGCAGACCGACCGCGTAGCCACGCTGCCGGGCGGTGGTGATGGCCTCGCGGTAGCGATCGCGCACGTCTTCCGGGAGGGCGGCCAGCCAGCGCTCGCAGGCCTCCGCCCCGGCCCAGGCAACGGTCGACGCCCCATACGGCGGGCGGCGGGGGAACTGGGTGCCGATGGGCATCGGGTGACCGCCGCCGTGCCGGCTTCGGACCTGATCGACGACGGTGGAGTAGTCCTCGCTCACCGAGAAGGCAACGCAGTGCGCGCCCGTCGCGGCCGACAGCTCGACCATCGCGGAGCGGGCCAGCACCAGGGCCGGGTAGCGGCCGGCCGCCTCGCGGCCGAGACGGACCAGAGCGGGACCGAGGTGGTAGGTCTTGCGAACCGGATCGCGCAGCAGCCAGCCGGCGCGGAGCAATTCGGACAGCATCGAGTGGCAGCTGGCCTTGTGAACGCTCAGGTGGCGCGACACCTCGGCCAGCGTCATCCCGCCGCTCCCGTCGCCCGCCAGCTGCTCGAACAGGTTCACCACCCGTTCGGTCTGCGGGGAGGGACGCGGCGCCATGGGCGTAATAGTCGCATAGTGCGACTTCTTGCGGTGATATACGCGACCATGTGACGATGACCACAATGAAGGACCTTCGCGGCAAGGTGGCGGTCGTAACCGGCGGAGCCGGGGGCATCGGCCAGGCCATCGGCAGACGTTTTGGCCAAGCGGGCATGAAGGTGGTGCTGGCCGATGTCCTCGCCGAACCGCTGGACGAGGCGACCCGGGCACTGGCGGACGAGGGCATCGAGGCCGCCGGGGTCCTCACCGACGTCACCGACTATTCCTCGGTCGAGTCGCTCGCCAAGGAGGTGCTCTCCCGCTTCGGCGCGGTGCACGTGGTGTGCAACAACGCCGGCACCGGCGGGGTCTCCGAGGGATACATGTGGGAGCACGACCTGGCCGACTGGCGCTGGGGGATCGACGTCAACGTGCTCGGTGTCATCCATGGCATCAAGGCTTTCGTGCCGATCCTGCTCGAGCAGGGCGAGGGACACGTGGTCAACACCTGCTCGGGCAACGGCGGGTTCGCGCCGATCGCCCGGGGGGCCATGGGCGGACCGGCGACGGCGGTCTACCCGATGACCAAGGCGGCGGTGCTCTGCCTGACCGAGAGCCTCTACACGCACCTGGAGATGACCGGGACGCGGGTACGGGCGCATGTGCTTTTCCCCGGCGGCTTTTTGAACACCGGCATCTGGGAATCGTGGCGCAACCGCCCGCAGCGCTACGCGGCAACCCAGGAACGTCGCACCCCCGAGCCGACACTGGCAAAGGTCGTGGCCCGCTTCGAGGCCGCCGGCGCGCATGTCGAGTTCACCCCGCTCGAGACGGTCGCCGACCAGGTGGTGGACGGGATTGCCGCGGACCGCTTCTGGATGATGGGCCCGCCCACCCCGGCCGATCAGGTGGTGAGCAGCAAGGCGGCGTCGATCCTGAATCGTGGGGCTCCCGACTATCTCGTGGACGTCCTGGGCCGGCATGCCGAGAGCGACTCGGAAACCGAAGGAGGAAAACGTTGAGCACCAACGTAATTCGCTATGGCCCTCGCCCACCCGAGGCGCAGGTCGACCACGAGATCGATGCCACCAAGGCGCCCATCGCCACCGAGGCGGTGACCGTCACCTACCTGACCGATCCGGAGATCGTCACGGCCGTGCTGCCCAGGCCGCTCGAGCCGGCGGCCGAACCGCTGGTGCGCGTCCAGCTGCAGCGGGTCCGGATCGAGGCCATGGCGCCCTTCGGGTCGGCGGTGTTTTCGGTGACCGCCCGCCACGGCGACCTCGAGGGCGACTACCCGCTCTTCATGCCCCAGTCCACCGAGCAGTCGGTCACGGGCGGGCGCGAAACCTTCGGTGAGCCAAAGAAACTGGCCCAGATCGAGGTGGAGCGCGATGGCGATCGTGTCACCGCGGCCGTCGACCGGCTGGGCTATCCGCTCATCAGAGTCAACGGCCAGATCACCGGCCCGGCGGAGTTGCCGCCCGACCAGGTGAACACCGAGTTCTACTTCAAGTTTCTGCGCGCCCCCGACGGCAGCGGCATCACCGACCCCCACTTGGTTTACGGCGAATACCACCGGCACTACGAACTGCTGGAAGACATCGACGGCACCCTCGAGTTGGGGGAGTCACCGTTGGATCCGGTGGCCGACATCGTCATTCGCCAGATCAGGTCGATCACCTGGTGTCGCCGGCGCACCATTCAGGTGGGGCGGATCGCGGCGCGGGTGCCGCAGGAATGGCTGCTGCCGTACGTGCACCAGCGCTACGACGACGTGGCCCTGCTCGCGGCCCCCAGGCCCGAGCCGGCCCGGACATAACACATGGACCGCTACACCGTCATTTCGGCCGACTGCCACGCGGGCGCCGACCTGCTCGGCTACCGTGAGTACCTCGATTCGCGGTATCGGGACGAATTCGACGGCTGGGCAAAGACATACGTCAACCCGTTCGGTGATCTCACCGAGCCCGAGGCTGAGCGCAACTGGAACAGCGATCGGCGCAATCGTGATCTGGATTCCGAAGGCATCGCGGGGGAGGTCATCTTCCCGAATACCGTGCCGCCGTTCTTTCCTCAGGCGAGCCTGGCCGCCCCTCCGCCGGAGACCGCCCGGGAGCTTGAGCTGCGCTGGGCCGGCCTGCGCGCGCACAATCGCTGGCTGGCCGACTTCTGCTCCTTGTCGCCAGAGCGGCGCGCCGGGGTGGGCCAGATCCTGCTTCCGGACCTCGACGAAGCCATCGCCGAGGTGACGCAGATCGCCAAGCTGGGGCTGCGCGGCGGTGTGCTGCTGCCCGGGATCGCCCCCGGCACCGGCATTCCCGCGCTCTACGCCGAGCATTGGGAGCCGCTCTGGGCGGCGTGCGCGGAGGCGGGCCTGGTGGTCAACCACCACGGCGGCAACGCCGGACCGAGCCCGACGGACGGGTGGGGCAGCTCGTTCGCGGTGTGGGTGTACGAGACCCACTGGTGGGCGCATCGGGCGTTGTGGCACTTGATCTTCAGTGGCGCGCTGGACCGGCATCCGGACCTCACCGTGGTCTTCACCGAGCAGGGCGCCGGGTGGATACCGGCGACGCTGGATTCGCTCGACGTCGCGGCGGCCCGTTACGGGCGGGCGAACTCGGCGATCGCCCGGTTCGCCGGGCCCACCGCCGGCTCGCTGAGGCTGCGGCCCAGCGAGTACTGGTCCCGTCAGTGTTACGTCGGCGCGAGTTTCATGCGTCCCGTCGAGTGCGCCGAGCGGCACGGGATCGGCGTCGACCGAATCATGTGGGGAAGCGACTACCCGCACTACGAGGGGACCGCCCCCTACACCCGGGAGGCGCTGCGCCACACCTTCTCCTGCGTCCCGACCGACGAGGTGGCGGCCATGGTGGGCCGCAATGCCGCGGCCGTCTACGGCTTCGACCTCGAGGCCCTCGCGCCGTTGACCGAACGAATCGGCCCGACCGTGGCCGAGGTCGCCGAGCCGCTGGCCGCCGTGCCCGCCGACGCGCGCAGCACCGTCTTTGAGCCCGACCCCATCCGCGCCTGGTAGCGAAAGGATCACCGTGAACCCCTACATCATCATCTCCGCGGACACCCACGCCGAACTGCCGACCGAGCGGTACCGCGAATACGTCGACCCCGAATACCGGGAGGACTTCGAGGCCTACCTGGCCGAGAAGACCGCCGCGGCGCAGGCCGGCGGATTCATCGACGAGGAGTTCGCGCAGGAGTGGTTCTCCGAGCACGGAGAGGGCATCGCCGGGGGATGGGATGTCGCCCTGCGGGACAAGGAACTCGACGGCGACGGGGTGGTCGGCGAGGTCATCTTCCCCGACGCCGACGCCGTGACCGGGGTCGCCGGGGCACCGTTCGGGGCCGGCCTGGGCCAGTCGGGCGACCTGGACCCGGGGCGCGCCATGGCCGGGGCGCGGGCCCACAACCGCTGGCTGGCCGAACTGTGCGGCCACAGCCCAGAGCGGCGGGCCGGGGTCGCGGTCGTGCCGATACTGGCGGACGTCGACGCGGCGGTAGCCGAAATCACCCGCGCGGCGGAGTCCGGACTGCGGGGCGGGATCCTGATCCCGGCGCGCTGGGTCGGCTACCCGCCCTACCACGACCGCCGCTACGACAAGGTCTGGGCCGCCTGCCAGGACCTGCAGATGCCGGTCCACACCCACTCCGGTCCCGCCCCGCAGGAGGAGTACGGAGGGCACCTGGGCATCTATGTGACCGAGGTGCGCTGGTGGGGCGCCCGGCCCCTGTGGTTCGCGTTGTGGTCGGGCGTGTTCGAGCGCTTCCCGGGCCTGCGCTGGGGGGTCACCGAGTGCGGGGCGTTTTGGGCCAACGATCTGCTCTGGCTGATGGACACGCGGTATCTGCGTGAGCACTCCGCCAAAAAGATGAGCCATCTGATGGAGGGCGATCTGACGATGCCGCCCTCGGCCTACTTCGACCGGAATTGCTTCATCGGGGCCACCACCACGGAGCGCCGGGAGCTGGCGCGGCGCTACGAGATCGGCGTATCGAACCTCTTGTGGGGCAATGACTTCCCCCATCCGGAGGGGACCTGGCCGCACACCCGCGATTGGCTGCGCCGCTCCTTCTGGGACATTCCCGTCGAGGAGACCCGGCGGATGCTGGGCCTGGCGGCGGCCGAGCTGTACAACTTCGATCTGGGTGCGCTCGCCCCGCTGGCCGAGCGCATCGGCCCGTCCCCCGAGGACCTGGGCCAAGACGATGCGGTGAGCATCCCCAAGTGGGAGGCGGCCCGTCAAGTCGGGCGGCACTGGCTGACCGACGCGGAGCCCATCCCCGACCTCGTGGAGAGCTGAATCGAATCCCGTTGGCCCCAGAAGGTTTCCGCTCTTCTAGTCGTAATCGATTGCGGCACGCTATCTAATCGCCCACGATAATTACCTCCGCGAATGCGCTTTCAAGGCCCCTCGATTCCGTACGGGCCGTGAAAGAATGGCGGTGATGACCGTCGTATCCGCAGGATTATCTTGCTGATGGGTTGAGTGTGCCCCTGAAACGCGTTGACGAATTGATGCCCGGAGACAGGATTCGCATGAAGGTCGGGCACGCCACCGTCGTAGCGACGGAATCCCTCGCCGACGACCGCACCCTGCTCACCTTTACCTACGGGACCAAAGCCCCCGCCGACAACGATCTCACCGTGGATGTCCTGGCTGATGACGACTGGGGTTGGTAGGCCGACGGGAAGCCTACGCCGCGTGCGGATTTGGCGAAGTCGAGACGCCGGTCGGCGGGAGCCGGCTTATGGCGGCGGCGGTGGTGCCGCTGGCTCCGGTGGCGGCGCCGGCGGGTTGTCCCAACTCCCCGGCGTGCCGGCCGGGACCTGCATACCGAGCCAATTGCACGGCATCATCGATCGCCACGCGATGAACGCGCACTGCTGCTCAGGGGACAACGGGCTGGGCCCCGCGCAGGGCGGCGTTCCCGGCGTTCCGCATATCGGGTCGGCCGATGCAGGGGGCGACGCGGCGACTGTGGCGACTGTGGCGACGACGATCATCGGCGCGATGGCCGCGATGAATGCGGTGACGAGACCTCGGGTGCGATGCATGGCCAGCTCGAATCTGTAGCTCCGTGCGCAGATCGTAACCCCAGCGCCTGACACCGAGTGGCGGTTTGAAAGCGCGCGAGGAACCTTGGGGGATCGGAGGAAATCGGCTACCGCTTGGAGAGGAGTTCGCGGATGCCGGCGGCCCAATTGATGGATTGTTGTGCGTCCATGATGAAGGACATGAAGATACCGCCAGGGATGGGCATGCCGCCCATGCCCATGCCCGCGCCCGGCCGGTGAATGACTGTGCTAAATGCGCGTTCACTCATCCGGCCGGTGGTGGACGTGGTCGTCGTCGTATTCGGGGTGGTTCCCCACGCTGGCGTTGGGATCAACCAAGGAGTGCGGTGACGCCGGTCCGGTGATCGAAGTCCATTCTGGGTCCGTGTACAGGTTGATTCGGCCGTCTCGGATCCAGCGGCAATACAAGTAAAAGAAGATGGTGAAAAGAGCCATCAAAGCCACCATCGCGGCCAATCCCAGAATCGCGGTCATCATGCTGGGCACGCCGCTTGCAGTGCCTGGCCGGCTTTCTGGCTCTGTGCGGCGTAGTCGGTGTAGGCACGCTGGAAATCCTGACTCGCTGGACTGCCGTTCGACCCGTGCTGCGGCTGACCCGGGATCGTCTGGCGCCACGCGTCGAGCATCTTGTCATCGAGATCGACTACAGCGTCGGCCTTTTCACGCAAACCCGTGTCCCGGATCTGGTCAGCGTACTGCCGCAGGCGGGTTTCGCGAGTTTGGTACGCATCCACGAGCTTCTGGGGGTCATCGATGCTGGCCGGGATGAGATCGCGCATTCGCTCATTCTCGGATTTTGAGTACTTGATCATGTCGTTGACGATCGCGCAATCTGACCGTGAGGATGGCCTGAAGTACAACCACGCCGACACGCCGATAGCGACTAGGACCACTGCCGCAGCGGCGGCCGCGGCGGCCACCGTGCGCCTAGTGGCCACGAGTCATCACCGGAGGTGCGGGGATACCCGTCGACGATGGCCCCCCGGCCCACCAGCCGCCTTTGATGTCGATGCTGCCGCCATTGAGATCGGGTAGGTGGATGGTGGCTTCTGGATAAACCGTAGACGTTTGCATGAGTTGCCCGAGCGTAACCGGTTGCCACGTGTGGGCTTGGCTCATGTCTGGAAGTGTCAAATTGATGGGCCCATTGGTTTGCCAGACCGGAATGGTGTTGAGCTGGTATTGGTACTCCTGCCATTGCGCCTGATACCAGCGGCCGTTGACCTGTACTGCTTTAGTTATGCCGTTGAATTCAGTACCGCTAATCCGCACCCGCGAGGTGCCTTGTAGATCTATTCCCCAGGCCCTCGCTTTTTGAGGATTGTCAGATCCGCCGCCGATTGAAGTCACGCCGGTCGATGGGCCGGTCAGCAGATCGGGTCGCACGCAGGGTGGGTCTGATTGGTACAGCGACGGGTCTGGCAACCCGTTAGGACTGTCTGACGGATGGTCTGGGTCCAGCGCCCAGTAGCCGGTGCCGGCGTGCCAGTCGGGTGGCGGCGGTCCGTCCCATCTGCCGATCGGCGGATCGTGACGCGGCAGTTGCGGAATTCCATCGTTCGAGTTGTCGCCACCTTGGGTGTTGTCCACGAGTTGGACACCACTGCCTTTGCCGTTGTGTGCAAAGGTGGCGTTGCCCAGACCGGTCGTCACGGCGGTGAGCTGGCCCGCGACCTTGACTTCTGTTCCGTCGAGTTGTCCGGCGCGAGACCAGATTTCACTGGCCATTGTTTCTGCTTGTGCTTGGCGAGCGGCCTGCTCTGCGGCGGTACCGCCATTTTCGGTGTAAGAGACCGACAGGTCTTCTCCGACATCGAATCCCGCATTCTGGGCGTCCGCGACGGCATTCAGGACTCGTCGCTGGGCTGCGCTGATGTCACTGGCGCCATCGCGTGCTATCCCGGCTGCTCGGCGTAATTGTGCGGCTTTACCGCTGACGGTGGATAGATCGGCGGCGACGCGTTGCCGCAACGCATCCCCGCCAGCGCCTTTCCACGCGATGGCGTGGGATTGGTTGCGCATCTGAAGGAACGCGTCCTCCCACTGGTCGGCGGTCCTATTCCAATGACTGGCCGCATCGGTCAGGTGCTCGGTGCTCCACGCTCGGATTTGTGAAAGGGTGGCGGCCATCTACACCACGGTCACCCTTGTCACGTCAGCCATTTCGCCGGCCGAGATAACCTCCTGACTGCCGTAGGCGGCTGTGTCGGCTCCGGTTGAAAAGTGAGCAGGTAGTTCCGGTCGAAAAGTGAGCACCCTTCTGATTGGAGAGTGATCACTGTGGAGGATTGGGCGGAGATTCGTCGGCTGTATCGGTCGGAGA
>NZ_SCRH01000020.1 GCF_004298145.1 Mycobacterium sp. | reverse complement strand
CGCTGACTTGAAGAGAACGTGAGTGAGGCTGTTAGGCGGCTGGTCGCGGTTCGATGTTGACGTGGTAGCCGAGCGCTTCGAGTTGGCGGATGGCTTGGTTCTTGGAGCGTTCGGGGTTGCGGCGGGCGTAGTAGCCAGGGCCTGGGTCGTTGTAGAGCGCCCCGCTGGTGAGCATGGTCCAGACGAGGGTCAGCAGGTTGTGCTCGATTGCGACGATGGCTTTGGACTTGCCGCGTGATCGTGCAAGCCGCTGGTACTTGACGTGCAGGAATGTTCCGGGGTGCCGGGCGATGGAGAGTGCGGCGGCGCCGAGGGCGCCTTTGAGCCATCGGTTGCCGGGCCGGGTCCTGCTGGATTTGATCCGGCCTGCGGACTCGTGGTGGCCGGGACATACCCCGGCCCAGGAGGCCAGGTTGCCCGCGGTCGGGAAGCGGGACATGTCAGCGCCGATCTCAGCGATGATCACGTCGGCGGTTGGGACGCCGATGCCCGGGATCGTGCAGATCAGCTCCCGGGCGGCACGAAACGGGGCCATCGCCTCCTCGATCCGGCGGGTCAGAGTGGCGATGGCCGCGCTGTGCTGGTCGATCAGCTGTAGGTGCAGCTCGACCAGGAACGCGTGATGGTCGCTGAACCGGCCCGCCAGTGCTTTGGTCAGCGCGGGGATCTTGGCGCGCAGCTGCCGCACCGACAGGTCGGCTAGCACCGCGGGGTCTCGTTCTCCGGCGACCATCGCGCCCAGGATCGCCCGCCCGGACGTGCCGGTGATGTCCGTGGCCACCACCGACAGTTTGATCCCGGCGTCCTCAAGCACCTTCTCCAGCCGTTGCGCCTCGCGGGTGCGTTCCCGGGTGATCGCCGTCCGAGTCCGGGTCAGGTCCCGCAGCTGGCGGATCGGTGGCGGCGGAACGAACGAAGCCCGCACCAGCCCATGCGCAGCCAGCTGGGCCAGCCAGGCGGCGTCGGAGACATCGGTCTTGCGGCCGGGCAGATTCTTGGCGTCGTGGGCGTTGACCAGCATCACCTCGAACGGGCCGTCCTCCAGCACGTAGTAGAACGGCTTCCAGTAGTCGCCGGTGGCCTCCATCGCCACGCACGTCACCTGCGCGGCGATCAGATGCTCTCGCAACGCCAGGATGTCGGCCGTCATCGACGACCAGGTGGTGATCTCCTGACTGGCGCGTGATTTGCCCGGCGGCACCAGCCGCACACAGACCTTCGCGTCACGCTTGGACAGATCCAGCCCGGCGCAGCGCGAGTGCAGAACTTCCATCGCCCACTCCTTCCACTGTCAAGGACGTGGACGGCGGGCGGGACGATCAGGTTCAGGAGTCTGACTTACGTGCTCGTAGCAACAATCCGCGGGCCCCGCGGCAGCCCCGCACCCCACACTCAGCTTCTGGCTCACACGCACGAAGTAGTGGCCGAGGTCGACCGCCGTTCACGCCTCAACTGTGCCGCGCGCAGACAGCGGTGACCAGACCCGATCTTCCCCACCCCGCAAGGGCCGCAACGCGGCCCCGGCCACTCAGCTG
>NZ_SCRH01000004.1 GCF_004298145.1 Mycobacterium sp. | reverse complement strand
TGTCGGCTCCGGTTGAAAAGTGAGCAGGTAGTTCCGGTCGAAAAGTGAGCACCCTTCTGATTGGAGAGTGATCACTGTGGAGGATTGGGCGGAGATTCGTCGGCTGTATCGGTCGGAGAACCTGTCGCAGGCTGCGATCGCGCGAAGGTTGTCGCTGTCGCGCAACACCGTGGCCAAGGCGATTAACGCCGAGGCGCCACCACGGTATGAACGGGCACCGTCGACGACGTCGGCGTGGGCGCAGGTCGAGCTTGCGGTGCGGGTGCTGTTGGGCCGGTTCCCGACGATGCCGGCCACGGTCCTGGCTGAGCGGGTCGGCTGGACCGGCGGGCATTCCTGGTTCGCCGAGAACGTCGCACGTATCCGCCCGGAGTACGCCCCGGCTGATCCGTGTGACCGGCTGGTGCATCGGCCCGGTGAGCAGGTGCAGTGCGACCTGTGGTTCCCCGGCGCTCTGGTACCCGATCACGCGGGAGCGTTGCGGTCATTCCCGGTATTGGTGATGGTCGCGGCCTATTCGCGGTTCATCGCCGCGATGATGATCCCGTCGCGAGTGACCGGGGATCTGCTGGCCGGCATGTGGCAGCTTCTCCGGGGTGTCGGCGCGGTGCCGCGAACACTGTTGTGGGACAACGAGTCCGGTATCGGTCAACGCGGCCGCCTCGCCGACGGAGTGGCCGGGTTCTGCGGAGTGCTGGCCACCCGACTCATCCAGACCCGACCCTATGATCCGGAGTCCAAGGGCCTGGTGGAGCGGGCCAACGGCTATCTGGAGACCTCGTTTCTGCCGGGTCGGACGTTCGCTTCGGCGGCGGACTTCAACGCCCAGTTGTGGGCGTGGCTGGCCTCGGTCGCAAACCGCCGCACCCACGCGACCACCAGCCTGGTCCCGGCCGATGCGCTCGCGGTGGATCGGGCGGCGATGGTCGCCCTGCCGCCGGTGGCGCCGACGACCGGGACGACGCTCACGACCCGGTTGGGACGTGACTACTACGTCAGCTGCGGCGGTAACTCCTACTCGGTGCATCCCGAGGTGATCGGCCGGATGATCGCCGTGACCACCGGCCTGGACCGGATCACCGCTTATTGCGGGGACCGTCTGGTCGCCAATCACCAAAGGCTCTGGGGCACAGCCGGTCTGGTCACCGATCCTGACCACTTGACTGCTGCGGCGGTATTGCGGGAGCAGTTCCGCGCCCGACCCGCCGCAGGACCGCATCTGGCGGTCGACGTCGAGGTCGCCGACCTGAGCGCCTACGACGCGCGGTTCGGAACCGGGGAGGTCGCCTGATGCCCGCCAAGCGCACACCGTCGGCGCCCGGTGACGCAGACAAGCTCATCGCCCACCAATCCCGTCTTCTCAAGGCCCCGCGCATCGCCGAGCACTACCACCGGCTGGCCGAACAGGGCCGCGACGCCGGCTGGTCGCTGGAGGACTACCTCGGCGCCGTGCTGGCAGTGGAATCCAACGCCCGCGCGGAATCAGGTGCACGACAACGGATTCGGTACGCCGGGTTCCCGGCGATCAAGACGATCACCGACTTCGACTTCACCGCCCAACCCGCCGTCGACCGCGCTCAGATTGCCCGACTGGAATCCGGCGGCTGGCTGGCCGAAGCCCGTAACATCGTCCTGCTCGGCCCACCGGGCACCGGCAAGACGCATCTGGCCACCGCGCTGGCGATCGCCGCCGCCCACGCGGGGCACCGGGTCGCGTTCGCTCCGGCCACCGGCTGGATCACCCGACTGGCCGAAGCGCATCGCACCAACCGTCTCGAGGCCGAGCTGCGCAAGATCAGCCGCTACGGGCTCATCGTGATCGACGAGGTCGGCTACATCCCGTTCGACACCGAAGCGGCGAACCTGTTCTTCCAGCTGGTCTCCACCCGATACGAGAAGTCCTCGATCGTTCTGACCTCCAACCTGCCGTTCTCCCGCTGGGGTCAGGTCTTCGGCGAAGCGACCATCGCCTCGG
>NZ_SCRH01000019.1 GCF_004298145.1 Mycobacterium sp. | reverse complement strand
AACCTCCCGGGCGATCAGCGAACTGGCGCGCTCATCCCACAGCACCGTCAACACCGTGCTGCAGGCCGCATGGGCCCAGCTGCTGATGTGGCTGACCGGCCAGCATGACGTGGCCTTCGGTGCGGTGGTCTCGGGTAGGCCGGCCGAGGTGATCGGTTCGGATTCGATGGTGGGCCTGTTGATCAACACCGTGCCGGTGCGCGCGACGTTCAGCGCGGCTATCACCACCGCCGACCTGCTCGACCAACTGCAAACCGCCTACAACAGCACGCTGGACCACCAACATCTGGCACTGAGCGAAATTCACCGGATCACCGGCCACGATCAGCTCTTCGACACCTTGTTCGTGTACGAAAACTATCCGGTCGACACCGCCGCGTTCCCCGGCATCGACGGGTTCGGTATCACCGAGATCCACGGTCGCGAATCGACCCACTATCCGCTGACGATGGCGGCCCGGCCGGGCAATGAATTGGAGCTTCGCCTCGAATTCGATACCGATGTGTTCGCGGCGGAGGGCATCGACGCGCTGGTCGAGCGATTGCTGCGGATGTTGGTGGCGATGAGCGCCGATCCGGGGCAGCGACTTTCGGCGGTGGATCTGCTCGACGAGGGTGAGCACGCCACGCTGGCTGAGTTCGGTAACCGCGCGGTGTTGACCCGGCCTGCGCCCCGCGCGGTGTCGATTCCCGAGTCGTTCGCCGAACAGGTGAACCGCATCCCAGAGGAAGTAGCGGTCACCTTCGGCAGCACCTCGATGACCTACCGCGAACTCGACGAGGCCGCCAACCGGTTGGCGCACCTGCTAACCGTCCATGGCGCGGGGCCGGGACAGTATGTGGCGCTACTGCTTTCGCGTTCCGCCGAGGCAGTCGTAGCGATGCTGGCGGCACTGAAGGCTGGGGCCGCCTACCTGCCCATCGACCCGGCACTGCCGGCGGCGCGCATCGGATTCATGATCGGCGACGCCGCCCCGATTGTCGCGATCACCACCGCCGCGCTGCGCCCCCGGTTGAACGAGTGCGACGTGACGGTCATCGACGTCGACGATCCTGGTATTGCCACGCAACCCAGCACGGCCTTGCCCGGGCCGGACCCCGACGATATCGCGTACCTGATCTACACCTCGGGCACCACCGGCGTCCCCAAAGGCGTGGCCGTCACCCATGACAACGTGACCCAGCTGATGAAGTCACTGGACACCTGGACGCCGCCGAAACAGGTGTGGGCGCAGTGGCATTCGCTGGCGTTCGATGGCTCAGTCGAGGAGATCTGGGGTGCGCTGCTACAAGGTGGGCGGTTGGTGGTGGTCCCCGAGTCGGTGGCCGACTCACCGGGTGACTTCCGCGCCTTGCTGGTTGCTGAGCGGGTCAGCGTCCTAAGTCAAACCCCGTCCGCGGTGGCGGCGCTGTCGGCCGAAGGGCTGGACGCGGTGTCATTGCTGGTGGCCGGTGAGGCGTGTCCGGCCGAGGTGGTGGATCGGTGGGCGCCGGGGCGGGTGGTGGTTAATGCCTACGGCCCGACGGAGATCACGGTGTGTGCGTCCAGGACCGCACCGTTGACGGCGGGTTCGGGGGTGCCGCCGATCGGTGCTCCGGTGCCCACCGCGGCGTTGTTTGTGTTGGACGGGTGGCTGCGCCCGGTGCCGATCGGGGTGGTCGGCGAGTTGTATGTGGTAGGCGGCGGCGTCGCTGTCGGGTATGTGCGCCAAAGTCCTTTAACGGCTTCGCGATTCGTGGCGTGCCCGTTCGCCGGTCTGGGCGCACGGATGTATCGCACCGGGGATCTGGTGCGCTGGGGCCCCGATGGGCAGCTGCACTACCTCGGGCGCGCCGACGAACAGGTCAAGATCCGCGGCTACCGCATCGAACCCGGCGAAATCCAAACCGTCCTAACAACTGTCGAGGGCGTCGACCAAGCCGTCGTCATCGCCCGCGAAGACCGCCCCGGCGACAAACGCCTCATCGGCTACATCACCGGCACCGCCGACCCCACCCAGGCGCGCACCGCACTGGCCGAACGGCTCCCGCCCTACATGGTCCCGACCGCGCTGGTAGCGCTCGACGCCCTCCCACTCACCCCCAACGGCAAACTCGACACCCACGCCCTGCCCGCACCCGAATACACCGGGAGCGGGTATCGCGCCCCGGGTGATCCGGTCGAGGAGATCCTGGCCCGCATCTACGCCGACGTGCTGGGTGTGCGACGGGTAGGCGTCGACGACTCGTTTTTCGCTTTGGGCGGGGATTCACTGTCGGCGATGCGCCTGATCGCGGCGGTAAACACCGGCCTGGACGCCGATCTTTCGGTGCGTACCGTGTTCGACGCGCCCACGGTGGCACAGCTGGCCCCACGTGTCGGTATCGGCGGAGGCGGATTAGACCCGTTGGTGGCCGGTGCCCGTCCGCGGGACGTGCCGTTGTCGTTTGCCCAATCCCGGTTGTGGTTTCTGGATCAGTTACAAGGCCCCTCTCCCGTCTACAACATCGCGGTGGCGCTGCGGCTGGGCGGGGACCTCGATGCCGGGGCGTTGGGCGCCGCATTAGCCGACGTGGTGAGCCGTCATGAGAGCCTGCGCACCCTGGTCGTCGCCCCCGCGGGGATTCCGCAACAGCTGGTGCTTCCGGTCGAGCGGGTCGAGGTGGATTGGCGGGTCGTTGAGGCCAGCAGCTGGGCGCCCGCCCGGCTGGATGATGCTTTGCAGGACGCGGCGCGCTATCCCTTCGATTTGGCAACCGAGATCCCTTTGCGGGCAACACTTTTCCGTCTCGACGAGGACGAACATGTACTTGTAGCGGTGGTCCATCACATCGCCGCCGACGGCAGATCGATAACCCCGCTGGCACGCGATCTGGGGGTGGCCTACGCGGCCCGGCGACACGGGCAAGCCCCGCAGTGGGCACCCTTGCCGGTGCAGTACGTCGATTACACGCTGTGGCAGCGCACCCAGTTCGGAGATCTGGCCGATACCCACAGTCGCATCGGTTCACAGCTGGCCAGTTGGGAGCAGACGCTGGCCGGGCTGCCCGAGCGGCTGCAGTTGCCCACCGATCGGCCCTATCCGCTGGTGGCGGATCAGCGCGGCGCCAGTGTGGCGCTGGAGTGGCCCGCAGAGATGCAGCAGCGGGTGGCCGCGTTGGCCGCCGAGCACAACGCCACCAGTTTCATGGTGGTGCAAGCCGCTTTGGCGGTGCTGCTCGCCAAACTCAGTGCCAGTTCCGATGTGGCGGTGGGTTTTCCGATCGCGGGGCGGCGTGATCCCGCGCTCGACGAGTTGGTGGGATTCTTCGTCAATACCCTGGTGCTGCGCGTCGACGTGGGCGGTGATCCCACCGTGGCCGAGGTGCTGGCCCAGGTGCGCGAGCGCAGTCTGGCCGCCTACGAGCACCAAGACGTGCCCTTCGAAGTCCTTGTTGAGCGGCTGAATCCGACCCGCAACCTGACCCATCACCCACTCGTGCAGGTCGTGTTGGCCTGGCAGAACTTCGCCGGGGACCCGGCCGCCGAGTTGAGTTTGGGTGATCTGGAGGTCAGCTCGTTACCGGTCACCACCCAGACCGCACGCATGGACCTGACACTCTCACTGGCCGAACGCTGGACCCAGGCCGGTGCGCCCGCCGGCATAAGCGGGGCGGTCGAGTTCCGCACCGATGTCTTCGACCCCGACACCATCCAAGCGCTCATCGCACGGTGGCAGCGGGTGTTGGTGGCCATGACCGCCGACGCCAACCGCACGCTGTCGTCGATCGATGTGCTTGATGAGTCCGAGCGTGTCCGGTTGGCGGTGCTGGGTAACCGGGCGGTGTTGACCCGGCCTGCCGTCCCGACGGTGTCCATCCCGACGTTGTTCGCCGAACATGTGGCCCGCACGCCCGAGGCGGTGGCGGTCACCGTCGAGGGCCAGTCGATGACCTACCGCGAGCTTGATCAGGCCGCGAACCGGTTGGCACATTTGTTGACGGCCCACGCAGTGGGCCCGGGTCGATGCGTGGCGCTGTTGTTTTCCCGCTCGGCCGAGGCGATCGTGGCGATCCTGGCCGTGCTCAAGAGCGGCGCGGCGTACTTGGCGATCGACCCGGCGGTCCCCGCGGCGCGGATGCGGTTCGTGCTCAGCGACGCGGCGCCGGCGGCGGTGATCACTACCGCCGAGCTATCCGAGCGGCTCGACGGGGTCGACGTGACGGTCATCGAGGCCAGCGATCCTCGCATTCACACCTATCCCAGCACCGCACTGCCGGCGCCGGGCCGCGACAACATCGCTTACCTGATCTACACCTCGGGCACCACCGGTGTGCCCAAAGGCGTTGCCATCACCCATGACAACGTGACCCAGCTGTTGGGGTCACTGGACGCCGGGCTGCCCGCGGCGGGCGTGTGGACGCATAGTCACTCGTTGGCCTTTGACGTCTCGGTCTGGGAAATCTTCGCTCCGCTGCTGCGCGGTGGGCGCCTGGTGGTGGTGCCCGAACCGGTGGCCGACTCACCGGAGGACTTTCATGAGCTGCTGATCACCCAGGGCGTCAGCGTGTTGACCCAGACCCCCTCTGCGGTGGCGATGCTCTCCCCGCAGGGGTTGCAGTCGACGGCGGTGGTGATAGTCGGCGAGGCCGGCTCGCCTGAGGTGGTGGACCGCTGGGCGCCGGGACGCGTGATGGTCAACGCCTATGGCCCCACCGAGACGACGATGTGCGTGGCGATCAGCGCCCCGCTGGCGCCAGGTGCCGGAGTGGTGCCCATCGGCGCGCCGGTAGCCGAGGCGGGGGTGTGTGTGCTGGACGCTTGGTTGAACCCGGTGCCCGCCGGGGTGATCGGCGAGCTGTACGTGGCCGGTGCCGGCGTGGGGGTCGGGTACCTCGGTCGGGCCGGGTTGACCGGGTCACGCTTCGTGGCCTGCCCGTTCGGCGGGCCGGGGACGCGGATGTATCGCACCGGAGATCTGGTCCGCTGGGGCCCCGATGGGCAGCTGCACTACCTCGGGCGCGCCGATGAACAGGTCAAGATCCGCGGCTACCGCATCGAACTCGGCGAAATCCAAACCGCGCTGAGCGCACTCGAGGGCGTCGACCAAGCCGTCGTCATCGCCCGCGAAGACCGCCCCGGCGACAAACGCCTGGTCGGCTACATCACCGGCAGCGCAGACCCCACCCAGGCGCGGACCGCCCTGGCCGAACGGCTCCCGGCCTACATGGTCCCGGCGGCGGTGGTGGTCATCGAGGCGCTGCCACTGACCCCCAACGGCAAACTCGACACCCACGCCCTGCCGGCACCGGAATACACCGTCGCCGGGTATCGCGCCGCGAGTGATCCGGTCGAGGAGATCCTGGCCCGCATCTACGCCGACGTGCTGGGCGTGGACCGCGTTGGCGTCGATGACTCCTTCTTCGACCTGGGTGGCGACAGCATCTTGTCGATGCAGGTGGTGGCCCGGGCCCGGGCGGCCGGGGTGTTGTGTCGGCCGCGCGACATCTTCGTCGAGCAGACCGTGGCCCGGCTGGCCCGGGTGGCCGCGGTGGCTGACGATGCGGATAGACCGGACGATACGGGCATCGGGGCGGTGACCGCGACGCCGATCATGCGCTGGCTGCAGTCCGTGGACGGCCCGATCGACGAGTTCAATCAGACGGTAATAGTGCGGGCACCGGTGGGAGTCACCGAGTCCGACGTTGTGGCGGTGTTGCAGGCGTTGCTGGACCGGCATGCCATGTTGCGGCTGCGCGTGGATGGCGACGGCGCCGGGGGCTGGTCGCTGTGGGTGCCCGAAGCCGATGCAGTGGACGCAGCCGCCAGTCTGCAACGGGTCGACGTGCTCTCCGCTGAGGCCCTGACGGCGGCCCGGGCCCGGCTGAACCCGGACACCGGCTCCATGCTCAGCGCCTTGTGGGCAGCCGACACCGGCGAATTGGCGATGATCATCCACCACCTGGCCATCGACGGGGTGTCCTGGCGAATCCTGCTCGAAGACCTCAACATCGCTTGGGCCCAACACCACAGCGGCCAACCGATCGTCCTGCCGACAGGAGGCACCTCGTTCGCCCGGTGGTCAGCACTGCTAACCGAACACGCCCACAACGCGACGGTGGTCGACCTTGCAAAGCCATGGCGGCAGGTAGCCGCCGCGTCGGCGCTATTGCCCGCGGCGCAACCCGCTGTGGATACCTATGCCCGTGCCGCGCGGTTGTCAGTGCAGCTGGACCCCGAGACCACACAAATCCTGCTCGGTGAGGTGCCCGCAGCGTTTCACGCCGGCATTCAAGACATCATGTTGATCGCGTTCGCGATGGCGATCGCGGAGTTCTTGGACACCGGCGCTGCGCCGATCGGCATCGACGTGGAAGGCCACGGCCGCGCCGAAGAACTGGCCGCCGAGGTCGACCTGTCGCGCACCGTGGGATGGTTCACCACCAAATACCCCGTCGCGCTGACCGTCGGCGGA
>NZ_SCRH01000003.1 GCF_004298145.1 Mycobacterium sp. | reverse complement strand
CGGTGCCGGTGAGCCGCACCGGCGACGATGCAGAGCGCAGCGATGAGGAGGAGCGGTGCCGGTGAGCCGCACCGGCGACGATGCAGAGCGCAGCGATGAGGAGGAGCGGTGCCGGTGAGCGCAGTGGTTGAGGAGTTCGGCGCGTGGTTGGTGCAGTTTTTGCCCAACGACTACTACGAGAAGTATCGGCAGTACCGGTGGGACCTGGGTCTGCGGCGCGATTACCAGCGGGCCGCCTTCGAGGCCGGGTGGATCCAGCCGACCTGGCCCCGCGAGCACGGCGGCCGGTCCCTGGGTTTGCGCGACGCCATGGAGATCCGGCTCGAGGCCGCGCTGCGCTCGGCGCCCAAGCTGCCCAATATCGCCGGCCCCAACGTCGCCGCGCCGGGCATTCGTCAGTTCGGCACCGCCGCCCAAATCGAGCGCCTGCTCGTTCCACTGCTCCGCGGTGACGAGTGGTGGGCGCTGGGGATGTCCGAACCCGAAGCCGGGTCCGATTTCGCGGGGCTGCGCACGCGCGCCGAACGTGATGGGGACGTGTTCCGGGTCAACGGCCACAAGATCTGGACCACCCAGGCCCACGAGTCGCGATGGTGCACCCTGTACGCCCGCACGGATCCCGATGCGCCGAAACACCGCGGCATCTCATGCCTGATTCTGGATCTGCACGCGCCCGGGGTCAGGATCGAGCCCATCCGCATGGCGTCGATCTCCGACGAGACGTTCTGCGAAGTCTTCCTCGACGACGTCGAGGTGCCGGCCGACAACCTGCTGGGACCGCGGGGCGGCGGCTGGAATGTCGCCTTGTCGTCGCTGCAGCATGAACGCCAGATGATCTGGATCATGAACTGGGTCGAGATCAAACGCGGCCTCGACGCGGTGCGCACCGCCGACGCCGCGGGCTCGGGCTCGGGCCACGACGTCTACACCGAGCTCGGTTCGCTGCTGGCCGACGCCGAGGCGCTGCGGGCCACCGGATATCGCGCACTGGGCAACGAACTCGCGGGACGGCCAAGCCCCGAAGCCGACACTATGAAGCTGCTCGGATCGCTTACCTTGCAGCGTGTTTGGGAGCTCGGCGCGGCCGCCGCGGGCCCGGAGTCGGCCGCCGACCCGGACCTATTGTTCGAACGTCAGGACGCGCTGGCCGCGACCATCTACGGCGGAACGTCGGAGGTGCAGCGCAACATCATCGCCGAGCGGCTGCTCGGGCTGCCGAAGGGATGAGCACCATGGATTACGATCTCGGCGACGACGCCGGACAACTGCGAAGCCACCTGCGCGAGCTGGTAGCCAACCACATCCCCGCCGACTTCCTCGGCGCCTGCACCGAAAACCCGCGGGATCTCGCCACCACCGAAACGTTCTGCAAACTGCTGGCCACCGAGGGGCTGCTGGCGCTGGCGTGGCCGAAAGAGCATGGCGGCGGCGGTGGTTCGGTCTGGCAGCAGACGGTGCTGCGCGAGGAGATGTGGGCCCAACACGAGCCTCGCGGTCCGCAGTACATGGGGATCAACTGGGTTGGGCCGGCACTGATGCGCTACGGGACCGAGGAACAGAAGGCCAAGCACCTGGCGGCCATCGCCGCTGGGGACGTCATCTGGTGCCAGGGCTTTTCCGAACCCGAGGCCGGAACGGACCTGGTGTCGTTGCGTACCCGCGCCGTTCCCGACGGCCCGGACGGAAAGGGCTGGCGGATCACCGGCCAGAAGGTGTGGACGTCGTATGCGCTGATGGCATCATGGTGCGTGCTGGCGGCGTGCACCGACCCCGACGCTCCAAAAGACAAGCGCCTCACCCTGTTTCTGATCCCGATGGACCGCCCCGGCTTCACCGTCCGGCCCATCCCGTCGATGCTGGGGCCGCACCATCTCAACGAGATGTTCCTGGACGACGTGCAGGCGTTTCCCGGCGATGTGCTCGGCGAGGTCGGCGACGGATGGCGGGTGATGCGCGAAGCGCTGGCCTTCGAGCGGGTGGGCATCGCCCGGTACGCGCGGTGCGAGTCACTCCTCGAACGCATGCGCAGCCGGCTCGGCGACGAGTGGGATGAGCTGCCCGAAACGATTCGTACCCGGTGGGTGCGGGCGCTCGTCGACCTGCGCGTCGCCCGGCTGCTGGCCTATCGCGCCGTGTCACTACAGGACGATCCGGCGGCGGGCGCGGCCGCCAGCGCCGCTCGCATCGTCACGACGACCCTCGATCAACAGGTCGCCGAGCTGCTGTTCGACGTGCTGGGCCCCACGGCGCTGGACAGCGGCAGTTCCGCACCGCTGCACGGCGCGACCGAAGACCATTGGCGTTACGCACAGGCGGCCACCGTGGCGTCGGGCACCATCGAAGTGCAGAAGATGTTGGTGGCACGAGACGTGTTAGGAGGAAGCCGATGAAAACCGATCTGCCGCAAGATATCAGCGAATTCGCCACTGTCGCCTCCAAGCGGCTGAGCCGATTGGGTGGACCGCCGGCAGCGCTGCGCGCCGAGTCCGACGACACCGTCCGCGACGCGGCCCGTACCGCGTTGACCGAGTTGGGCGCGTTCGAACTCGACGTACGCTCGGCGCCCGACGATCTGCTGGCCGCCGCGGTGCTGTGCCAGAGCGCCGGCGCCACCGTGCTGCCCTATCCACTGGTGGAGGAGCTGCTGACGATCGACGGCGCACGCCTGGCCCTGGTGAACCCGAAAGCCCCGCGCATCGACCACGGCGATCTGGCCGGTGACTGGATCGCCGCGGACCTGGACGGCAATCGGTACCGGCCGCAGCCGGCGGCGCGGACCGGCGCCAAGCTGGGGCCGTTCCTGGTTCCGGCCACCCTGAGCGCACCCGAGGGCAGCGTCGGAGCCGCCGACGTTAACCTTCATCTTGTGCTGGGATCATGGCGGATTCTGGGAGCGGTGCAGCAGGCGTTGCGCATCGTCACCGACCATGTGCGCGCCCGGATTCAGTTCGGCAAGCCGCTTGCGGACTTCCAGGCCGTCAGGTTCGCCGTCGCGGACGCCGCCGTCGCGGTCCGCGGGCTCCATGAACTCGCGAAGTACACGATTTGCCGACCGGAATCACTGCCGGCGCAGATCCATTCGGCGGACGCCCTGGTGCTTCGGCTCAAGGCCGCTGACACCGCACGGCAGGTGATGCGCACCTCCCACCAGTTACTGGGAGCCCTGGGTTTCTGCGACGAGTCCGACGTCAGCGTGCTCGACCGGCACACCCAGCCGCTGATGCGGCTGCCGCTGGGCACCGAGGAGCTCACCCTGCGCCTGATCCCCAGCGTGTCGGACGGGTCGCTGGAGACGCTGTTCAGCGAACCGGTTTCGGTATGAGCCGTCTCGGTGATGAGGAGCGGCGCGGGTGAGTACCGAACCCGTCGCGGCCGACGCACCGGCGAACCCCTTCGCGGACGGAGTTCCGTTCGGAACCAAACTGCAAGAGCTCGCCGAACAACGTCGGGACGATTCCGCCGTCACGATCGTGGCACTCGACGGCACCGTCCAGTCGCTGACGTTCGGTGAACTCGACACCCGCGCCAACCAGTGGGGCCGCGCACTTGCCGCCAACGGTGCCACGACCGGTTCCCTTGTAGCGCTTGCTATTCCAAACTCCCAGCATCTGGCGCTGGCGACGCTGGGCTGCTGGAAGATCGGCGCGGTTCCGGTGCCCATGCACTGGGACCTTCCCGAGTGGGAGCGCGACCGGGTGCGCGAGGTGATCGACCCAGCCGTCGTCGTCGACGAAACGAGTCGCTGGGAGCTCGAAGCCCGCGCGGCCGGCGAGTCCGACGGCCCGCTGCCGGTCGCCGTCTCCCCCACCGCCCACGGGATTTGCAGCAGCGGTTCCACCGGCTTGCCCAAGGTGATACTCAACCTGGCGCCGTCGCTGTGGATCCCCCAGCAGGGTGAACCGTTCTTGTCGAACTGGACACCGGTGACACAGCCACAGACCATCATGGTGCCCGCACCGATGTATCACACCAACGGCTTCGCCACCTTCCTCATGCTGCTGGCCGGCGACCATCTTGTGATACTCGAAAAATTCGATGCCGCATTGGTTCTCGACGTGATCGAGCGTTTCCGGATCACCAACTTCACGGCCACCCCCACCATGCTGGCGCGCATCGCGGCCCGGCCCGACGTCCGGCAGCGCGATCTGTCCAGCATCGTCTTCATCCTGCAGGGCGCCGCGGTGATGCCGCCGTCGCTGCTGCATACCTGGTTCGAACTGCTCAGCCCCGAGCAGATCGTGACGGCATACGGCATGACCGAAAATCTGGGGCTCACCGCGCTGCGCGGCGACGAGTGGCTCGCTCACCCGGGCAGCGTGGGCCGCGGATTCCGGGACACCGAGATCCGGATTCTGGACGCCGAGAAACGGCAGCTGGGCCCTGGCGAGGACGGTGACGTGTATCTGCGGGCGCCGATGAGCGCGGGATACCGCTACCTGGGTGGTGCGCCTCCGCTGCCGTCGACCGAGGACGGCTTCCGCTCCGCCGGGGACATGGGTCATCTCGACGCGGACGGCTTTCTCTACATCGTGGACCGCCGCGTCGACATGATCGTGACTGGCGGCGCCAATGTCTTTCCGGCCGAAGTCGAGTCCGCGCTCGCCGGCCACCCCGGCATCGCCGACGTCGTCGTGATCGGCCTGGCCGACCCGCAATGGGGGCGTCGCGTGCACGCGGTGATTCAGCGCGCCGGCACCGATGGCGCCGAGCCCCTCACCGAACAGCACGTGATCGAGTACGCGAAGATCCGCCTCGCCCCGTACAAGGCGCCCAAGACAGTCGAATTCGTCGACGCGATACCGCGCACCGCGGCAACCAAGGTCAACCGCTCGGCGATGATCGAGGCCCGGGGCGGCTGAGCAGGTGGGCGGCGTCGCCGAGCGGCCTATCGCCCTCGATCACGATCATGACTGCGCTGTCGGTGTCGAATTCGCCGAACACCTGCCCGATGCGCTTCGTCGCCCGGATCGACGGCGCGGCGGCGGGAACCATCGTCACCCTGTGCGCCTTGCCGACTACTCCCAATTGCGGCACGCCGGTATTGACGATGACGGCGAGAACCAGCGAGGAGAGAACGATCAGCACTGGCGATCCGTGGATCATTCGCGCCAGAAAAGACGGAGCCGAATGCGATGCCGATTCGTCCTTCATGCCGCCCAAAACCACACATGGCTGTACCGCTCCAATTGAGTGCGGGCGAGACGCTGAGGTCCAAAGTCACGCGGTTTCGGCGGCGGCCACATAAGTAGTCATCTCGGTGACGGCCGGGATTCACCTGCGCATATCGTCGGCATATTCGATTGCATTCGAATTTTATTGACCGTAAATATTATTCGCCGTCAGTAACGCACCGCGAAATTCGCGGTCGGCTCAGTCGATTTCGACATGGTGCGACGCGGCCCGCGGCACCCGAAGAGCACCACCCCCGCTGCAAGCTTCGCGGATATGCCACAGCGCGCGGTAACCTCATTCTCGGAGCGCAAGGATTGCGCCACGGAAAGGGACACAGCGCCGATGACCGCCCCTAGCGACGCAGCCGACGTGACGCGCGGCGACCGCTTCATCAAGGCCGCCGTCGCGATTCTGGGCGAAACGGGACGCACCGACTTCACCGTGCAGGAGGTCGTCGCCCGCTCCAAGACCTCACTGCGTGCCTTCTACCAACACTTCAGTAGCAAGGACGAACTGCTGCTGGCGCTGTTCGACAGAACCATCGCCCAATCGGTGCAGGCCTGGCGCGCCGAAACCATGGGGCTGGACAGCACCTCGGCACTGAAATTACTGATCGACCGGGTCAGCCAGCAACCGGCATCGAGCACCCAGGACAGCCTCAATCGGGCGCTGACCCTCTACAACCAGCACCTGGCCGAGACCCGTCCCCGCGAATATGCCCGGGTGCTCTCTCCCCTGCATCGCCTGATCCGCGACATCGTCGGTCAGGGCATCACCGAGGGAGTCTTCAACCCCGGATTGGACGTCGGTGCGGCCGCCGCCATCGTCATGCAGACGGTGATGGGCGCGCAGCGATTGCATTGGCTGGGTTCCGAATTGAACGGCACACCGGTCGACAACGGCCAGCTCTACGACTTCTGCAGCCGCGCCCTCGGTATCCGCGAGACCGGCGAAGAGTCGGCGGCCCCGTCGCTGGCCGAGCTGTTCGCCCAGATCGGCATGCGCCCGGGCAGCCGCAACGGCGAGTTCGCCATGACCATGCCCGTCAGCCCGCAGGTGGTCAACACCTCCGGCGCGCTTCAGGGCGGCCTGATCGCCACGCTGGTGGACGTGGCGGGCGGGCAGTTGGGGCTGGATTACCTGGAACAGGGCACCACGATGACGACCTCGGATCTGTTTGTCCGCTACCTGCGACCGGCCCGGCAGGGCTCGGCCTTCGCGGTGCCCAAGGTGTTGCGATCCGGACGGCGGGCGATGGTGATGCAGGTGGACATCTACGGCGACGGCGACGATGAACTCCTCGCCACGGCCACCGTGAATTTCGCCATCATCAACGGCACGACGCCGACGAACGGGCTGCGGGCTGACAGTTAGGCCCGTGTACACGTCGTTGCGCAGAGATGGTAACGTCATTACCAGGCAGTGAGAATCTAAGACTTTTGCAAGGAGATCGCCATGCCATCTCGCGAGCTTCCCTTCCCCGTTTTCGACGCGGACAACCACATGTACGAGCCGCAGGAAGCGCTGACCAAGTTTCTCCCGGACAACCGCAAGCGCGTCATCGACTACGTGCAGGTCCGCGGCCGTACCAAGATCGTGGTGCGCGGCCACATCAGTGAATACATCCCCAACCCGACGTTCGAGGTGGTTGCCCGCCCGGGCGCCCAAGAGGACTACTTCCGCCACGGCGCCCAGGGCAAGAGCTACCGCGAGATCCTCGGTGAGCCGATGAAAGCCATCCCCGCCTTCCGCGAGCCGGGCGCGCGTCTCGAGGTGATGGACGAGCTCGGCATCGACTACGCCCTGATGTTCCCGACGCTGGCCAGCCTGGTCGAAGAGCGCATGAAGGACGACCCGGAGATGACCCACGACGTCATCCACGCGCTCAACGAGTGGATGCACGAGCAGTGGACGTTCAACTACCAGGACCGCATCTTCGCCACCCCGGTCATCACCCTGCCGATCGTCGACCGTGCGCTCGAGGAACTCGAATGGTGTCTGGAGCGCGGCGCCCGCACCGTGCTGGTCCGCCCGGCGCCGGTGCCCGGTTTCAAGGGCAGCCGCTCGTTCGGCCTCGAGGAGTTCGACCCGTTCTGGCAGGCCTGCATCACGGCCGACATCCCGGTCTCGATGCACGCGTCGGACAGCGGTTACTCGGAGTTCGCGAACGTGTGGGAGCCCGGTGACGAATTCCTGCCGTTCAAGCCGACCGCCTTCCGGAGCTTTGCGATGGGCCATCGGCCGATCCTGGACGCGATGGGTGCGCTGGTGTGCCACGGCGCGCTGTCGCGCAACCCGGAGCTGCGGATCCTGTCGATCGAGAATGGCGCCGACTGGGTGCCGGACCTGTTCAAGGGACTCAAGGGTGTCTACAAGAAGATGCCGCAGTCGTTCAGCGAGGACCCGATCGAGGCGTTCAAGCGCTGCGTCTACATCACCCCGTTCTGGGAGGACCGGTTCACCGAGATCGTCAACATGGTCGGCACCGACCGGGTGATGTTCGGTTCGGACTGGCCGCACCCCGAGGGCCTGAAAGACCCGATCTCCTTCGTCGACGAGCTGGGCGACTTCAGCGACGAGGACAAGGCAAAGATCATGGGCGGCAACCTGATGGAGCTGATGAAGGTTTCCGCGCCGGCGTCGAAGAAGCCCGTCTCGGCCTGACCGCGCGCCGGGCGCCGTCCGCTGGGCGGCCGAAATAATCTGTGCGCCTCACCTTTTCGAGGCCCACCGCGGCGGTGCGCCGTTTTCCACCAACGGGCCGTCCCGGCCCTGGACCGCTATCGATTTGCGGAAGTGTCAATTTCGCTTGCCGGCGAATTGGTCGACGAAACACGCCGGTACCAAACCGCTGCGATACGCAACTAATACCATTGCTAATCTATACATCTACGTGTGCACAATAGGTCAACGCATTTGACCCGGTTTACGACTCTGCATTACCCGCAGGCCCGTCGAAAACTGCGAGGAGGAACGGCCAGATGGTGGCCGAAAAGGACTGGGACAGAACCGTCGGCGCGGCTGATGACGTTCGGCGTGCCTTCGACAATGTCCCCGCGCTGTTGGTCGGGCTCGAAGGGCCCGACCACCGATTTGTCGCGGTCAACGCGGCTTACCGCGCCCTCAATCCGGCCATTGACTCGATCGGGTTATTGGTACGCGACGTCTACCCCGAGCTGGTGAACCAGGAAATCATCCAGATGTTCGATCGGGTATACCACACGGGCGAACCGCAGTCGGGCAGCGAGTGGCGGGTGCAGGCCGACTTCGAAGGCACGGGGCGAGCACAGGAACACTTCTTCGACTTCACCGTCTCGCCGCGACACGCGGAGGACGGCTCGATCGAGGGCGTGCAGCTGGCTTTCGCCGACGTCACAGCTCGGGTGCAAACGAGGATGGCCGCCGACGCGCGCCTCGAGGAGCTCTCCAAGCGGTACCGCAGCGTCCGCGATTCGGCCACCGTCATGCAGCAGGCGCTATTGGCACCGTCGGTCCCCGTCATTCCCGGCGCGGACGTGACCGCACAGTATCTCGTCGCCGCCGAGGACACCGCGGCCGGTGGCGACTGGTTCGATGCAATACCGCTGGGGGACCGGCTGGTTCTCGTCGTCGGTGACGTCGTCGGCCATGGCGTCGAAGCGGCCGCGGTGATGTCGCAACTGCGTACCGCGCTGCGGATGCAGGTCGTGGCGGGCTATCCGATTGCCGAAGCGCTCGAGGCCGTCGACCGATTCCGCAAGCACGTGCCCGGATCGAACACGGCGACGATCTGCGTCGGCGCACTCGACTTCGGCACGGGTGAATTCCGGTACTGCACCGCCGGACACCCACCACCCCTGCTGGTGAGGGCGGACGCAACCTCGCGCTATCTCGAGCCTTCCGGCGCGGGTCCCCTCGGCGGCGGCACCGGGTTTCCGGTACGCACAGAATTCCTTGACGTGGGCGACTCGATCCTGCTGTACACCGACGGCCTGATCGAAAGACCCGGCCGGCCACTGGCCGCCAGCACCGCCGAATTCGCCGAGATGGCCGCGAATATCGCCGGGGGCCAACGCGGCTTTGTCATCGAGTCATCGGTACGACCGATCGACCGCATCTGTTCGGAGACACTGGAATTACTCCTGCGCTCGACCGGCTACAACGACGACGTGACACTCCTTGCGGCGCAACGGCGGACACCGCCGGCACCGCTGAACATGACTCTGGATGCGACGATTCACGCCGCCCGCTCGGTACGCAGCCGGCTGCGGCAGTGGCTGTCGGAGATCGGCGCAGACGCCGTCGATATCTCCGATGTCGTGCACGCGATCTCGGAATTTGTCGAGAACGCGGTCGAGCACGGGTACGCCACCGAGGTCTCCGACGGTGTCGTCATCGAAGCGACGCTGTCCGGCGATGGCGACCTGCACGCCTCGGTGATCGACCGCGGACGGTGGAAGGATCACCGCGAAGGCGAGACGGGCCGCGGCCGCGGCCTAGCCATGGCCGAAGCCCTGGTGTCGGAGGCGCACATCAGTCATGGCGCCGACGGGACGACCGCCAGTCTTACGCACAGATTGTCGCGGCAGGCGAATTTCGTCGCCGACTCCCTGGTCAGCCGCGCGACCGGCCGGCGGACGGTCAACTCCGAATTCGTCTCCGCGGTCACCGAACCGGGCCGTATCGTGGTCAGTGGCGACGTCGACTCCAACACCGCGTCCACCCTGGACCGTCAGATCGCGGTCGAAAGCCGTTCCGGTGTCGCGCCGTTGACGATCGATCTCAGCGCCGTCACCCACCTCGGATCGGCGGGCGTGAGCGCCCTTGCCGCCGCCCGGGACCGTGCGCGCCGACAGGGCAGTGAGTATGTGCTGGTGGCCCCGCCGGGAAGCCCGGCGCAGCACGTCTTGTCACTGGTGCAGATCCCGGTGGTCAGCGGCCTCGCCGAGAACGTCGTCGCCGAAGGCTAAGACCGCTCCGAGCGCTCGCCGTGCCGCACCTGGTTGAACGGCACCCCGCGGTCGGCGGCATATTCGCGGGGGAAGCCCAGCACCCGTTCGCCGATGACGTTGCGGGCCATTTCCGTTGTGCCGCCGCCGATGGCGACGGTCTGCCGGGACAAGTAACGCAATCCCGCCTCCAGGCCGGCGCCCTGCTCGCCGACCACACCGGCGCTTCCCGCGATCTCCAACGCGGTATCGACATCCGTGGTCACGGTCTCGGAGTGAAACAGCCTGATGAGGGTTCCGGCCGCCGGCGGCAGTATGCCGTCTCTGACGCTGCGGTACACATGGCCGATCAACTGTTCGGCCACCGCCCGGTGCACCAGGACGCGGCCGGCCTTCTCCTGCACGCGACGGTCGTCGGCTTGTCCGGTCTTCTCCGCGAGGCTCACGTAATCGACCGGGATCGTGTTGCCTCCCTCGCTGCCGCTGCCGCTGGCAAACTCGGAGCCCTGCCCGACCGCCCGGCGTTCGTGGTACAGCTGCCGTGAGGCCACCGCCCAGCCACCGTTGATCTCCCCGACGACCGCGTCGTCCGGAACCTCGACGCCGTCGAGAAATTCCTCGCAGAATTCGGTGGAACCGCTCAGCATGGTGATGTGCCGCAACGTGATTCCGGGGTGGGCGATGGGCACCAGAAACATGGTCAGGCCTTCGTGCTTGGGCACATCCCAATTCGTGCGGGCCAGACACAGGCCGTAATCGGCGGCGAACGCGCTCGTGCTCCAGGTCTTGGCGCCGTTGATTATCCAACGGTCGCCGTGGCGTTCGGCCCGGGTGAGGACACCGGCCAGATCCGATCCGCCGCTGGGTTCGCTCAGCAACTGCACCAGCACCTCCTCGCCCCGCAGCGCCGCGGCGATGTGCCGCCTCTTCTGGTCGTCGCTGCCGGTGTCGAGCAACGTGGCGCAGCAGATGGTGAACGTGGGGGTGTTGAGGATCAACGGCATTTCGTAGTCGAGGGTTTCGGTGTCGAATGCCTTCTGGTATTCGTATTCCAGCCCCAGGCCGCCGTACTCGCGGGGAAAACAGATGCCGGCAAATCCGCCGTCGTACAAGCGTTTTTGCAGTTCTCGGGCCCTGCGCCACGCCTGTTCATCGTCACGCGGGGCCGGTGGTGGGGACTCGCGGTCGATGGCGGGCATGTTGTCCGCCAGCCATGCCCTGGCCCGCTCAGCGAACTCTGCGACAGATTCGTCTTGCGTCATCTGTGGCAACGACCCGCCTTCTCGAACTGGTACACCCGCAGATTATGTTCCTCGGGCGTCCCAAACATACTGCGGTACAACGTAACCCGGCGAAGATACAGGTGCAGGTCGTGTTCCCAGGTGACGCCGATGCCGCCGTGCATCTGTACGCAGGCCTGGACGATCTGGCCGGCCATCTCCCCCACGTAGGACTTCGCGATGCTGGCCGACAAACCCGCTTGCGGCGCGCGGGTCGCCACGTCGGCCACTGCCGCCCAGGTGGTGGCCCGGCAGGCTTCCAGCCACAGCTTCATATCGGCGAACTTGTGTTTGAGGGCTTGGTACGACGCCAGTGGGCGACCGAACGTGTGCCGGTCCAGCGCCCATTGGGCGGTGAAGTCGAACACCGTCTGCAGGATGCCGACCACCTCGGCGCATTGCAGCACCTGGGCGATCTGGCTTTGTCGATCGAGCAGGGCGGGCGTCTCGCCGGCGGTGCCGACGGCCGCGGACCGGGGTACGACGACACCGTCGAAACGCACTCGGGCGTATTGCTTGACCAGGTCCACCGACTGCTGGGGCTCGATGCTGACGCCGGGTGCGTCCGCCGGGACCAGAAACTGGCGAATCTCAGTGGCGTCCGGGCCGCAGCGGGCCACCACCAGCAGCGCCGCGCTCTGGGCGCCCGCCTCCACGCGGTCCTTGACGCCGTCGATGCGGTAACCGGCGTCGGTTTCGGTGGCCGTCACCGAGGGATCCAACGGCGCCCAGCCCCGGCCGGGCTCACAAACCGCCCACGACGCCACGGTTTCACCCGATATCAGCGCCTCGATGACGTCGGCGTGCGTTTCGGGGCTCATGCATCCGGCCAGCGCCGACAGCACGGTGCTGACCGGATACAGCGGTCCGGGCGCCACCGTCTTTCCGAGTTGTTCGGCGACCATCGCCAGATCGGCGAAGCCGCTCTCCGAAACGCTTCCGCCGCCCAGCTCCTCCGGAACGAGCAGACCCATCCAGCCCAGCTCCGCGGCGCGCCGCCACCACGCGGGGTCAAACGACGCGCCCTCGGCATGTAACTCCCGCACCCGGCGCAGCGGCACTTCCTTTTCGAGAAAGGCTTGGGTGGTCGAGGTGAAAAGGATCTTTTCGGGAGAGTCGAGGGTGGTCATCGTGCCGAGGGGATCCTTCTTGACATTCGATCGCTGCGGGTGCAACGGAAACGGTTTGAGTGTTTGATCATCCGCCCGATCGGTCCTCGGTTGGCTGGCGTTTCTGATGTTAGCAACGTGCAATACGGTAAGAGATACCGGAGTTCAGTCGGTAAACCCTGGTGACGAATGTCCACCTCGCGGAAATCGCCGAAGCCGCCCGGGTCACCCGGTTCGCGCCCGTCCTACATGGCGAACACACGGCGCACCGCCTGCGCGTGCAACGCCCGGTTCTCCTGGGAAACAATCCAATCCGGCACCATCGAGTCGAAGCCATTGAAGGTCGCTGCGATCACATGCAATTCGGTGTGGACGTAGGCGTGCAGCAGCCGGTTGGCATAGTCGATGGCCTCGTCGCGGCAGGGATCGATCTCGGAGCAGCTGACGAACGTGGGTGGCAGGCCCTCGAGGTTCGTCCGGTGCGCGGGGACGTGTTGCCCACTGGCGCTGGCGTGGCCGAGGTAGTGGTTCCATGCCCGGCTCACGGCCGGGCCGTTGAGGCCCGGAGTGCGCTGGAACTCGCGACGCGACGGCGTGGCGTCGGAGTCGAGCATCGGCTGGTGCAGGATCTGCATCAGGATGGGTGGACCTTCCTGGTCGAACATGCGCTGGGTCAGGCCGGCGACCAGCGCCGCGCCGGCGTCCCGGCCCATCACCGCGATGCGGCTGGCGTCGGCGTCCAACTCCGCACTGTTCTCGACCGCGTAACGGAGAGCCGCTTCGACGTCATCCAGCGCGGCCGGGCACGGATTCTCGGGGGCCAGCCGGTAGTCGACCGAAACCACCAGGCAGGCGCCGTCGCGGGCCAACTCCACGCAGTGCGCATGGTCTGTCTCCAGGTTCCCGGTGACGAACCCACCGCCGTGGGCGTACACGACAAGGGGCGCGCCGGATTCGGTGCGACCGCGGTACAAACGAAGACCCAGCTGCCGGCCGTCCGGCCCGGCGATGGATCGAGAGTCGATCCACACGCCGCTGGTGTCGGCCGCCGCGGCGCGCTGGGCGGCCAGCAGGTTGGCACGCTCCCGCTCGGCGACGAGTGTCTCGGCACGGAACTCGAAGGCACCTAACTCGACGGCGGCGTCACGCAGCACCGGATCGATGCGGGCGAGGCCGTGGGGCCGCACCAGGTTCGTCTGTGTCATACCTACTCATTCTCCGGCTGGTCATGCGGACTCATCGGCGGTCCCGGCTGGGAGACACGCCGAAAACCTCCTTCAACGTAGACCTGCGCTTTTCGGTGCCGACAGACGAGGTATGCATCGCCGCGAGAAGAGTTCCCGGCCGCCATCGCGGGCGAGCCCGCCGAATGGAATGCGTTGCGGGCACGTCAAAATCGGCCACGGCCCCACGTGACGACGTACGCAAGCCGTTGGGCTTCGTTGCTATTTATACTATGATAGCTAAATTCCGCTCGGCACAAACCCGCCGTGCACGCGCGGGCGGTCGTCAATCGGTCCCCGCGAACGGCCCTACTCGGTTGTTTCCAGGAGGAAGCGCTGATGACGCTCCGCACTGACCCGCACGGTCAGCCCGTCGTACCCATGCTCGATTTCACCGGCGAAACCAGCCCCTACCCGTTCTTCGAACACATGCGGCGTACGGATCCGGTTTGGCACGGTTCCCTGAGCGATAACAGCCAATTGCCCGACGAGCTGCGCCCCGACGACGAATGGGTCCTGTTCGATTACGACGGCCTGTCCCAGGCCTTCCGTGACGACCGGATCTTCACGTCGGCCGCCTACGACAAGACGATCGGGTTGGTGATGGGGCATACCATTTTGGCGATGGGCGGCAAAGAACACCACGACCATCGCAATCTGGTGGCCAAAGCATTCCGCGCGACCGCGCTGGAGCGCTGGGAGCCCTCGGTCATCGGACCGGTGTGCGATCAATTGGTCGACGAAATCAAGAATGACGGGCATGCGGATCTGGTGAAGGCGGTGACCTTCGAGTTCCCGACGCGGATCATCTCCACACTGCTCGGTCTGCCGGCCGAAGATCTCGACCTGTTCCGCCGTCTGTCCCTCGACCTCATCTCGATCCCGACCGACATCGAGGCGGGATTGAACGCCGCCGCGGAGCTCTACGACTACTTCCTCAAGCAGGTCGAGCAGCGCAGGCGCAAGCTCACCGATGACATCATCGGCGACCTGGTTGCCGCGGAGATCGACGGCGAGAAGCTCACCGACGAGGCCATCATCGCCTTCTTGCGATTGCTGCTTCCCGCCGGATTGGAGACCACCTACCGTTCGTCCGGCAATCTCCTGTACCTGCTGCTGACCCACCCCGACCAGCTGGCGATGGTCCGCCAGGACCGGTCGTTGCTGCCGATGGCGATCGAGGAGGGCCTACGCTTCGAAACACCGCTGACCATGGTCATGCGGACCACGACCGAAGAGGTCGAAATCGGCGGTAAGACAATCCCGGCCGACGCCCAGATCGACATGTGCATGGGCTCGGCCAATCGCGACGAGACCCGCTGGACCGACCCCAATTCGTTTGACATTCGCCGGCCGCGCCAAGCCCACATCGCCTTCGCCGGCGGTATCCATATGTGCCTTGGCATGCACCTGGCACGGCTGGAAACCCGGGTCATGCTGAACAGCCTGTTCGACCGCGTCGAGGATTTGGCGTTCGCGCCCGACGACGGAACCGGTGCGGAATCCAAGATCGTCGGGCTCACGTTCCGGTCGCCGAACAAGCTTCCGGTCACGTTCGCGCCAGCCGCATGAGAAGCCGCGCGGCGATCCTGCACGACGTCGGCGGGCCCTGGTCTGTCGAGGAATTCGAGCTGGATCCTCCCAAGACCGGCGAGGTCCTGGTGCAGATGGCCGCCGCCGGCTTGTGCCACTCCGACGACCACATTCTCAAAGGTGACATGTCGGCGCCCAACGAGGTGATGCGATCCCTCGGGCTGCCCACCATGTTCCCGACGATCGGTGGCCATGAAGGCGCCGGCATCGTGCGCGAGGTCGGCCCCGGTGTCACCGATTTCGCGCCGGGTGACCACGTGGTGATGTCGTTCGTCGCCGTCTGCGGCCAATGCCGTTGGTGCGCCAGCGGAATCGAGTACCTGTGCGATGTCGGGATCGGCACCATGGTTCCGGGAATGCCCACCGATGGCACGTTCCGCCACCACACCGCGGACGGCAGGAATCTGGGTCACATCGCCAAGGTCGGTGCGTTCGCCGAACACACTGTGGTATCGACGAATTCGCTCGTGAAGATCGAGCAGCACCTGCCGCTGGTGCCGAGCGCGCTGCTGTCCTGCGCCATTCCGACCGGCTACGGCTCGGCCGCGAACCGTGCCAACATGCGGGCCGGCGATACGGTCGTGGTGATCGGCGCGGGTGGGATCGGCACGGGCGCGATCCAGGGCGCCCGGATCAACGGTGCCGCACGGATTGTGGCCGTCGACCCGGTGGAGTTCAAACAGAAATCGGCGCTGCAGTTCGGCGCGACGCACAGCGCGGCGACGGTCGACGAGGCGCTCGACCTGGTGCGCGGCCTGACGTACGGGGTGATGGCCGACGCCGTGGTGGTCTCACCGTCGTTGATCACCGCCGATGACGTCCGTGACGCGTTGAAACTCACGCGCAAGGGCGGCACCTGCGTGCTCACCGGGATGACCTCGCAGCTGACCCGGTCGGTCAAGATCGACCTGCAGGACTTCATCCTGATGAACAAAACCTTGGCGGGCACCATATTCGGCTCGTGCAACCCGAAGGCCGACATCGCCAGGCTGGCCAGACTGTATGAGACCGGTCAGCTGCAGCTCGACGAGATGATCACCAAGCGTTATCGCCTCGACGAGGTCAACGACGCCTACGACGACCTCCTCAACGGCAAAATCGTCCGGGGCATCATCGATTTCGGGATCGGCTGACCCGGCAGCCCCCGGGGGCGCACCCTACACAACCTTGGCCAGGGTGTGCTCCCACAATTCGCGCGCAAGAACGGGATCGTCGGCCGCGCGATTGGCTTTCGCGACTTTGCCTTTCACGTAGTACTCGCCGGCGGTCCAGTCGACACCGGGCGAGCTGGCCGCCAGCCAGACCAGCTGGTCGGCGCCCTTGTCCGCGGTGGCGATGATTCGGCTGACCGGCGTGCGTTGCATGGTCGTCAGAAAGCGCGAGCCGGACGAGTGACCGATGTTCGTGTTCACAAAGCCGGGGTGAACCACCGCAACCGAGAGGCCATCGGCGGAAAAGCGCCGATGTAATTCCCTGGTGAACAAGATGTTTGCCAGCTTCGCCAGCGCATAGGCGGTGCTGGGCCGGCGCCGGTCCGTCGTCTCGAAATCGGCCAGCTTGACGTTGCGCAGCAGCCGCTGTGACGAACTGGACGTATTGACGATCGTGGCATGCGAGCAGATGAGCACGTCCAGCAGCAGGGTGGTGAGCAAGAACGGCGCCAGGTAGTTGACCTGAAGGGTGATCTCATGGCCGTCGCCCGTCCGCTGCAGCTTCGGGAACGCTCCCCCGGCGTTGTTGCCCAGCACATCGATGCGCGGGCACTGGGACCGGATTTTGTCCGCCAAGGCCCGAACCTGAGACAGGTCGGCGAAGTCGGCCAGGAAATAGTCGGCGCCCAGCTCCGCGGCCACGGCCGCGGTCTTGCTTTCCGACCGTCCCACCAACACGACGTCGTCCCCGCGACGGCTGATCCGGCGGGCCGCCGCCGCGCCGATGCCGTCGCTGGCACCGGTGATGACGATCGTCTTTGACGTCACGCCAGGAGTGTATCGACCACCGCCGCATAGCCAGCAGCGGTGGCCGCACTCAGGTCAGTGAGTAACGAACCGGCAGGTGCTTGAGTCCGCCGACGAAGGTAGTGGCGACCAGCTCCGGGTCACCGATCAGCTCAATGGATTCCAGGCGTGGCAGCAGCTCTGCGAAGAAGCTGCTGACCTCCATGCGGGCCAGCGCCGCGCCCATACAGAAGTGCACGCCATAGCCGAAGGCCAAATGCTTGTTGGGGTCGCGGCCGACGTCGAAGCGGAACGGCTCGTCGAAGACGTCCTCGTCGCGGTTTGCCGATACGTACGACAGCAGCACGGAGTCGCCTGCGGCGATGGGCACTCCGCGCACGACGGTGTCCTCGGCGGCGGTGCGCATGAACTCCTTGACCGGGGTGACCCAGCGGATCATCTCGTCGGTGGCCAGTGGCATCAGGTCCAGGTTGTCGCGCAGGCGGTGGCGCTGGTCGGGATTCTCGATGAGGGCCTGCAGGCCACCGGAGATGGTGGCGCTGGTGGTGTCGTGGCCGGCGGTGGCGACGATCAGGTAGTAGGACACGGTGTCGATGTCCGACAGCGGTTCCCCGTCGACGCGGGCGTTGGCGATCGCCGAGGCGAGATCCTCGGTGGGATGCTCACGACGTGATGCCGTCACACCGTTGAAGTATTGGAACATGTCGAACAACGCCGGCAGCTGATCCTCGTTGGAGCTACCGCGCTTGAACTCGGAATCATCGCTACCGAATAATTCCTGGGTCAGCTTGAGCATGCGGGGAAAGTCGGCCTCGGGCAGGCCCAGCAGCGACATGATCACATAGAGCGGGTAATTGACGGCGACTTCCTGAACGAAGTCGCATTCGGGACCGGCGGCCATCATCTTGTCGACATAGATCTTGGCCAGTTCGTCGACGCGAACCTTCAGGGCCCGCATCGCCTTTGGGCGAAACCAGTCGGAGCCGATCGCGCGCACCACCCGGTGCTGTGGGTCGTCCATGTGGATCAGGGTGCGCACGCCGGCGGCGGCCTGCATCTCGTCGCCTTCCGTGGTCGTCAACACCGGTCGCGGCCAGTTGGTGAAGAGCATGTTTTCCCGCTCGATGTCCATGATGTCGGCATGTTTGGTGATCGCCCAGAACGGCTGGTAGTTCGGGACCTCCACCCACGACACCGGAGAGTTGGCGCGCAGGTGAGTCAGTGCCGCATGCAGGCCCTGGTCGTCGGTGTACGCCAACGGGTCCGCCAGCAAGTTGGCGGCCTCGTCCATCGTGGTTGTGCTCACTGGTGAAACTCCTCGGTTCGGGGTGCCCCCGCCGGCGAAAGACGGGCCTTGAGGCCGGGGGGGGGCGTCAGGCATGCGGGTAACTTTACAGTAAGCAATCCAGTATGTGACCCTACAAGACGTGGTGATCGCCAGCGCGGCGCAGCCGGGCGCAGCGGGTCGCCACCATGGGACCCGTGGTGATCGCCAGCGCGGCGCAGCCGGGCGCAGCGGGTCGCCACCAAAGGACTGCTCGCGCGACGAATCCTCCATGAGGTAGGACATAGGCATGCCGAAAGCCCGGGATTGGGGAGAAACGCTCGACGATCTCGAGCGACGCCGTCAGCACGCGTTCGAAATGGGCGGCCCGGAGCGACTCGACAAGCACCGCAACAAGGGCAAGCTCGACGCCCGCGCGCGGATCGAGCACCTCCTCGACCCGGGCACGTTCCGCGAGCTCGGCACCCTGGTCGGCGGTGAGATCGCGGCCGACGGCCTGGTCGTCGGCTCCGGTGAGATCAACGGCTCGCCGGTGATGCTGGGTGCCGAGGACTTCACCACCATGGCAGGCAGCATCGGGCCCGGGGGCAATTCCAAGCGGTACCGCATCGCCGAACTGGCGCTGCGCGACAAGATTCCGCTGGTGATGCTGCTCGAAGGCGCCGGCTTTCGCCCCACCGGCGGGCACTACGGGCGCACCCCCACCGATCTGCTCGCCCAGGCGCAGTGCTCGGGTCGCGTCCCGACCGTCGCCGCCGTGCTCGGCCCCTCGGCCGGACACGGTGCGCTGGTGGCCCCGGTCTGCGACTTCCGGATCATGAGCGTCCAGGGCGCGATCTTCACCGCCGGGCCTCCCGTCGTCAAAGAGTCCACCGGAGAAGATATTTCGAAAGAGGACCTCGGCGGGCCGGACGTCGCGTTGCCCAGCGGCGTGATCCACAATGTCGGCGAGGATGACGAAGCGGTGCTTGATGACGTCCGGCGTTATCTGTCGTACTTCCCGCCGAGCGCATGGTCGTACCCGTCGCCGCTGGCCGCCTCCGAAACCGGGGCGGCCGGCCGGCCGCGGCCGACGCCGGAGCTGCTCGACATCGTCTCCCGGGACAACCGCCGTGTATACGACATGCGCGCCGTGCTCGATGTGGTCTTCGACAGCCCCGACTGGTTCGAAGTCCAGCCCCGGTTCGGCAAGGCGATCATCTGCGCGCTCGCCCACCTCGGCGGCCACCCGGTTGCGGTGGTGGCCAACCAGCCTCAGGTGCTCGCCGGCTCCATCGATGCCGACGCCGCCGACAAGGCGGCCCACTTCATCTTGGTGGCCGACTCCTTCCACCTGCCCATCGTCTTCCTCGCCGACAACCCCGGCATGCTGCCCGGCAGCCGGTCCGAGCGCACCGGCGTGCTGCGTGCCGGCGCGCGGATGTTCGCCGCGCAGACCGCCGCCACCACGTTGAAGCTGCACCTCACGCTGCGCAAGGCGTACGGATTCGGGTCGATGGTCATGTCGCTGTTGGGGTTCGACCATCAGGTCGCGACGTTCGCCTACCCCGGTGCGACGATGGGCGCCATGAGCGCCGCGGCTCTCAGTCGCGCCTCACACGCCGGCGAAGACCTCTCGGCCAAGCTGCGCAACGCCGAGCTGGAGGCGTCCTACCGGTCGGCCGAACACATGGGGTTCGACGAACTCATCGATCCCCGTGAGACGCGTGATGCCCTGCTCGCTTCCCTGAAGCGCGGCCTGTCCAGCAGGCAGGCCGCCGCCGAACCGGTGACCCGCACCGTCATCCTGCCGTGATTTACCCTCGCGAGAGTGCATCTACCGACGGTACATCTCGGGAAATGTGTCGCCAGTTGCACTTTCGCGGTCAAGAACGGTAGGCCGCGACGATCGGCTCGAGCTCGTCGGGTGTGGCGCCGTGCATGATGACCGCGTCGGCCCCGTAGTCGAATTCCTTGCGGATACGGTCCACGCATTCACTCGCCGACCCGGTGGCCGAGGGCTCGAGCCATTCGTCGGGAATCAGCGTCGCGATGTGCTCGATCTGCTCGGCCGTGCCCTTGTGATCGATCCCGCCTGCGATCGATGTGACCACCGGGTCTTCGCGGAACCGTTGCAGCACAGCGGGATCCCAGTCGTTGGTTTTGACCAGCAGGTCGCCGTATCCCTGCAGATAGGTGGCCAGCCGCGCGACGGTCTTCTTCAGCCGCAACTCCTCGGGCAGGTGGTCACCGACGGTCGCGAAACACGACCACACCCGCACGCTGTCGGGATCGCGGCCCGCCTTCTCCGCGGCCGCCTTCACGGTTTTGACGCTGCGCCGCAAGGTCTCGGGCGTGAAGTAGGTGTGCAGGATGACGTCGTCGAACACGCGCCCTCCGAGCGCGAGCGTGTTGGGCCCGAAAGCCACCAGCGCCAACCGGATGTCTTCGTTGAAGTCCGGATCGAGAAACAGGATGGGGTACTTGCCCATCGGGCCGTCGTGGTTGAAGATCAGCTCGCCGTGCCACAGCCGGCGCATGACCTGGGCCCAATCCTCCATCTGTGCGGTCGTCACCGCCGGTATGCCGAAGGCCCCGTAGATCGCGGCGATGCCCCGGCCGACGCCCAGCGTGAACCGGCCGCCGGAAAGGCGATGCATCGTGGTCGCCCACGATCCCGTGATCAACGGATGGCGGGTGTTGTGATTGGTTGCGGCGGTGGCGATCTGCATTCGAGTGGTCACCGCGCACGCCGCCCCGACCAGGGACGACGCCTCTTTGACGTTCCACCGTTCGGAGATGAATGCGGTGCCGAAGCCGAGTTCCTCGCCATGGCGAGCCTCGTCCATCAATGTTGCCGGGCCCTCGCCGCCGGCCCCGGCCAGTAGATAGAAGCCCAATTCATCAAGCGCACGGTCACTCAATTCCAAACCCCTTGCTGGTAGCCGCAGTTCCAAACCTCGGTAATCTTGCCATCGACGACGCGGAACACCTCGATGCTGGCGATATTCGTTTCGGTGCCGTCCTTGGTCCTGATCGTCGAGTCGTAGACGATCGCCACGTGCTCGCCGTCGTCGCCCTCGATGACGACGTTGAGATCGAAGTGCAACGAATCGGCCGCCTGCCACATGTCCACCACCCGCTGGACCGCTTCGGCGTGGGTCAGTGTGTGTGCCGCACCGACCTCGTGCCGGATGACGGTGTCGCCCAACAACTCCTCGGCCAGGTCGATGTTGCGTTCGTTCCACACGACGAGGTTGTAGAGCTCGACCACCGCCCGTGCCGTCCACGTTGGCGCCATCAGCCGGGTACCGCGTCGCGCAGGAATCGATCGGTGATGCGCTGCACGCGCCGGGAGAAGATGTGCCCGACGTGGCTGCCGTCGTACCAGTACAACTGGCCGGCCCAGCGTTCCTGCAATGCATTCGCGGGCTCGCGCATCGCCATCCGGTCGTGCCACGCCCCGACGATGAGCCGGCGTTGCGGCGGCGCCGACGGAGTGACCGCCAAGGGGTCGATCACCGTGGTCAGCTGGGTGACCACGGGAGATTCCAGCAGCTCGCGGAATCCGTCGCGCGAGGGCCCCCACCGCTGAAGGTGTCGCGCGATCATCGCGTTGAGTCCCAGAATCGGCGTGTACACGGCGACCGCATCGATCTGTTTCTCCAGGTGGGAAACGAGCGCGGCCACCGGGCTACCCATCGAAATCCCGGCCACCACAACGGCGGTGGCTTGCGCCTGCGCCCAGCGCACCACGGCGCGCACCTCCGAGACGACGCGCATCATTCCCGCGACGTTGCCGAGCGGGTCCATGTCGGGATAGACGGGCCACTGCCGGCGCCGGCACCCGTGGCCGGGCTGCACCGGCATCGCGATGTTGAACCCCAGGTTGCGATGTATCCGGCCGATGCCGGACATCAGCAGGTCTTCGGTGCCGCCCTGCCCGGCGCCGTGCACCCAGACCAGCCACGGCCTGGGCCCGTCGCGGTGCCGGCACACGTGCACCACCGCCCGCGCCGGGCCGCCCAACCCGTCGGCCGCCAGGGTCGGCGGCAAGGCCGGATCGTGTTCGAAGACCATCCGTTCGTATGCCAGGCCCGCGATACTGCGCCGGCGTATCGAGGTTGCCCGCAACGGTTTCGGCTCGGCATGCGCGCGGTCGATGCCGAGCGCCGAAAGCTCTTGGGCGGCCGCGGTGCACGCGTCCAACGGGCGCATCGCCGCGGGGCTGCCGCCCAGCAGCGAAAAGCCGCTCAGCACAAGCTCGTCGAGCATGACCTCGCCGAACTGGCGCGCACCGCGCGGTGACAGCGGGGTCCAACCGGTCGACTCCTGCAGACCGGCCACCGTACGCGGCACCAGCATTCCGAGCTCGCGGGCCACGTCTTTGGCCAGGCTCAGCCCGTTCAATGCCTTCGCCATGTCGCTCACCTTCAGCAGCTACGCCAGTTTGAATCCGGTGTATCCGCTCGCCGCGATTTCGTCGCAGCGGCGCCGGTATTCGGGGATTCCGCCGGTATAGCCCATATACATCCGTTTCTTGCCGGGCACGTTGCCACCGTTGTACCAGGAGTTGCACGACGGGTGGACCAGAACCGTCGGCGCGACGAGCGCCGTGGCGTGGTCGATCCATTCCTGCTGAGCGGTGCTGCGCGCCTCGATGGTGCGGATGTCGTTGGCGCGCAGATAGGAGATGCAGTCGCCGATCCACTCCACGTGCTGTTCGAGGGCGGCGACGAAGTTCGTCGCGGCGCTCGGGCTGCCCGGGCCCTGAACCGTGAAGAGGTTCGGGAACCCCGCGACCGCCAATCCCAGATACGACAGCGGACCTTGGGTGGCCCAGAATTCGCCGAGTGAGACGCCGCCGCGGCCGCGGACGTCGATTCGGCTGAGCGCGCCGGTCATGGCGTCAAACCCGGTGGCATAGACGATGACGTCGAGTTCGTGCAACCCGTTCTCGGTGCGGATGCCGGCCGGTGTGATCTCGCGGATCGGGAACTTCCGCAGGTCGACCAGCGTGACGTTGTCCCGGTTGAACGTCTCGTAGTAACCCTGGTCGATGATCGGGCGCTTACAGGCGAAGGGATGCACCGGCACGAGGGACGCGGCGGTGTCCGGGTCCTCGACGATCCGGGCCACCGCCTCGCCGTACAGTTTGGCGGCCATCCGGTTGGCTTCGATGTCGAAGAAGATGTCGCCCCAGTTCAACGCGCCCATGACGCCGTTCTCCTCGATGGCGCGCAGTTGTTCTTCGCGCGTCGCCGACTTCAACGGCGGCCTGCCGAGCATCTCGAGCAGGACGGAGAAGGCGCTCAGCCGCGCGGCACCGATCGGGTGGGCGCGTTGGGCCGCACGGATTTCGCCGTAGCGGGCCTTCATCTCGTCCAGCTCGCCCGGGGAGAACCGATGCACCCGCCAGGGCAGGGTGTATGCGGGAGAGCGCTGAAACACCGAGAGGTGCAGGGCTTCTCGGGCGACCACCGGGATGAGCTGAACCCCGGTCGAGCCGGTACCGATGACGCCGACTCGCTCGCCGGCCAGCTCGGCGCCGCCCTCGGGCCAGCGGCTGGTGAACAGCGACGCCCCGGCGAAGGTGTCCATTCCGGGGATGTCGGGTTCCAACGGTACGGACAGGATGCCGGAGGCGGCGACGACGAACGGAACCCGGAAAGTTTCGCCCGCTTCGGTGCGCACCGACCAGATCGCGGCTTCTTCGTCGAACGTCATCGCGACGACCTTGGTGCCGAATCGGATGTCGCGGCGCAGGTCGAGCCGGTCGGCGACGAAGTTGAGATAGGCCTCGATCTCGGGCTGGGCCGGCATCGACTCCGTCCACACCCACTCCTGCTCAATCTCTTCGGAGAAGCTGTAGGAGTATTCGATGCTCTCGATGTCGCACCGCGCGCCCGGGTATCGATTGAAAAGCCAGGTGCCGCCCACGTTTTCGGCCATCTCCAGGACTTGGGTGCGTAGCCCGAGCTGCCGCAGCCGGTGCAGCATGTACAGCCCGGAGAACCCGGCACCGATGACGAGGACGTCGCAGCAGGGATCATCTTCAACCATCGTCACCGCCCGTGATCTTCAGGATGGTTCGGGTCAGGCGCAGGGACTTGATCTGCCAGCGGCGGTCCCGCTTCTCGTAGGTCTCGTGGTAGTGGCCGGCGCCGTACAACTCGCGGCCGTCACCGAAGATCAGCAGGTCCTCCATCGCCCAGATTCCGGTCGCGGTGGTGGCGGAGGTGAGGGTGATCTCGGGGGTGTGGCAGTGATGTTTGGTGGAAACTCCCTCGAGGCCGCCCATCACCATCGGCGCGAAGTTGTCGACACCCGCCAAAGGCGGTGCGGTCTGCGGGTCCGCACCCGCGGTGGACACCGCCATGTCGAGCGTCACCACCACGTCGGGGGTGAACACGTCGCGCCAGGACTCGAGGTCCTTGGTGTCCAGGAAACGGCAGTAGCGCGCCTTCAGCTGCCGGATCGCTTCCAGCTCGTCAGCCGCTGTCGTCATTTCGCTCCTTGCCGCGCGCGGGCCGGACTGCTGAAATCTATACTGTAATGGATTTAGTATCAACGATCACGGGAGGCGCCGGCGTGAAAGTCCCATTCACCTGGAAGGTCACCGGCTGGTTCATGGTCGGCTGGTCTCCGGAGTTTCCCGTCGGCGAGGTCCGGCCGCTGCACTATTTCGGGGAGGACCTGGTGGCCTATCGGGACGAGTCCGGTGAGCTGCACGTTCTGGAAGCGCACTGCAAGCACCTCGGCGCCCACATCGGCCACGGCGGCAAGGTCGTCGGCGACTGCGTGGAGTGCCCGTTCCACGGCTGGCGCTGGGGCCCGGACGGCTGCAACAAGTACATCCCGTACCAGCCGGATCGGCCCAACCGCGCGCTACGGCTGCGGGTTTACCCGGTCCGGGAGCAGTACGACTGCGTGTTCCTCTGGCACCAGCCGGACGGCAAGGAGCCGCAGTGGGAAATGCCCGATATCTTTCGCAAGTTCCCGCAATTCGAGACCGATCCGGCGGCATACTACCGGGCGTATCCGGAGTTTTCCCGGCGCGCCGAGCGCGAACCGGTGCATCCGCAGATCGTGGCCGAGAACGCCCCTGACAGCGCCCATTTCGAGTACGTGCACCACGCCACCGTGACGCCCCGGGTGCTGGATTGGAAAATCGTCGACCAGGAGTGGCAGTTCGTCGCGGGTTGGCCGGATGCGCGCAGCGACGATCCCGAGGACCTCGCGTTGCGGTTTCACAGCCACCTGTTCGGCCTCGGCGGGGCGATCAGCGTTTTCGAAGGCGCACAGAATCATCGGCTGATCTTCACGTGCACACCGGTCGACGATGAATGCTCGGACTTGTTCTACTCGATCTGGTGGCCACGGATCCCCGGGGACACCGCAGACGTTCCGGACGGCAAACTGCGCGAAGTCATCGAGAAGCAGTTCCTGTCCACCGTGTTCGACGATCTGCAAATCTGGCGCTACCAGAAGTACGTGGAGCATCCGCCGCTGTCCAAGGTGGACGCGAAAGGCTATATGGCACTGCGGAAGTGGGCGACTCAGTTCTACGAGGTGCCGCCCCTCGAAATGTCGTCACCGGCATGATCGGCCTGGCGGAACTCGTCGCGCCGGAGCGCACCGCGATCGTCACCCAGGAGTGCCAGGGTGCGGTGATGGGTCCCGACGCCGGACTGGCCGTGCTCGCCGAGGAGGCCCGCCGCGAGGCGCTGCCGAATATCGCGCGGCTGTTGCCGCCGGCGCGGGCGGCCGGGGTGCGCGTCGTGCACTGCCTGGTGCAGCGGCGGCCCGACGGGCTCGGCTCCAACCACAACGCGAAGATCTTCGCGATGGGCGGCGGCAACCGGGTGGACATCACGCCCGGCACACCGGGTGCGGAATTGCTACCCGAATTAGGGCCGCAGCCCTCGGATTTGGTGTTGCGCCGCTGGCACGGCGTGGGCCCGATGGGCGGCACCGACCTGGACGCGGTGTTACGCAATCTCGGCGTGACGACCATTGTCGTGGTGGGTGTTTCGCTGAACATCGCGATCCCCAACCTCGTCATGGACGCCGTCAACGCCGCCTACCGGGTGGTGCTGCCCCGCGACGCGGTCGCCGGCATACCGGCTGACTATGGTGCAGCGATGATCGCCAACACCCTGTCGCTGCTGGCCACCATCACCAGCACCGACGATCTGCTCCGGTCTTGGGACGAAGGACCGCGATGACCGACACAGCGCCGGAAATTCGTGGCGGATTCCCCGACATCAAACCCGTCGAGGACGCTCCAGCCGAACTGGGCCCGTTCGTCGCCACGCTGCGCCGCCTGCAGGACCTGACCGTGTCCACCAAGCCGGAGCCCGAGCTGTGGGCCGCCGCGACCGTGCAGCTGGAGAACGCCTGCGCGCTGCTGGACGGCCACCAGGTCCCGGAGACCGAGGCGGTGGCCGGTCGGGTGCTGAGCCTGCCCGGGTTGGCTCATCCCCTGATGCCGCCCTGGATGGTGACCGAGTCCGGGCCCGACGGCGTCACCATGACCGGTCATTTCACCACCTCGCACGTCGGCGGGAACCGGGCCGTGCACGGCGGCATGATCCCGCTGTTCTACGACTGGCTGTTCGGCATGGTGGTCTCCACCGCGAACTGTCCACCCACACGCACGGGGTTTCTGCACGTGGATTACCGCAACATCACCCCGATTGACCAGCCGCTGATCGCCCGGGGACGCATCACGGGCGTCGACGGCCGGAAGTTTTTCATTGACGCTACTATGACAGATGCCGACGGCACGTTGCTCAGCGAAGCCAACGGCCTGATGGTTCGCCTGCTACCCCACCAGCCGTGAGAGGCATGATGTCCGACACCACAACAACATTCACGGTGCCGGCGGTCGCGAAGGCCGTCGCGGCCGCCCTCCCCGATCGCGAGCTCATCATCCAGGGGGATCGCCGGTACACCTACGCGCAGGTGATCGACCGCTCGAACCGGCTCGCCGCCTACCTGCACTTGCAAGGGCTGGGATGCCACACCGAGCGCTCGGCGCTGGCCGGCCACGAGGTGGGCCAAGACCTGCTGGGCCTCTATGCCTACAACGGGAACGAATTCGTCGAGGCGCTGCTGGGCGCCTTCCAGGCGCGGGTCGCCCCCTTCAACGTCAACTTCCGCTACGTGAAAAGCGAGCTGCACTATCTGCTGGCGGATTCCGGGGCGACCGCGCTGCTCTACCACGCCGCGTTCGCGCCGCGCGTGGCCGAAATCCTCCCGCACCTCCCGCGGCTACGCGTGCTGATCCAGATCGCCGACGACTCGGGCAACGACTTGCTGGACGGCGCAATCGATTACGAGGCCGCCCGGGCATCGGTGTCTCCGGAGCCGCCGCCGGTGCAGCACTCCGCCGACGACTTGTACGTTCTGTACACCGGGGGCACGACGGGCATGCCGAAGGGCGTGTTGTGGCGCCAGCACGACATCTTCATGACGTCCTTCGGCGGGCGCAACCTCATGACCGGCGAGCCCTCCGCGTCTCTCGACGAGATCGTCGAGCGCGCCACCGCCGGCCCGGGCAGCAAGTTGATGATCCTGCCCCCGCTGATCCACGGCGCGGCCCAGTGGAGCGTGATGACGGCGGTCACCACGGGTCAGTCCGTCGTCTTTCCCACGGTCGTCGACCACCTGGACGCCGACGACGTGGTGCGCACCATCGAGCGGGAGAAAGTCATGGTGGTCACGGTGGTCGGCGACGCGATGGCGCGCCCTCTGGTGGCCGCCATCGAGAAGGGCATCGCGGACGTGTCGTCGCTGGCCGTCGTCGCCAACGGCGGTGCCCTGTTGACCCCGTACGTCAAGCAGCGCTTGATCGAAGTGCTCCCGAACGCCGTCGTCGTCGACGGCGTCGGGTCGTCGGAGACCGGGTCGCAGATGCACCACATGTCGACCTCGGGCGCGGTGACCACCGGCACGTTCAACGCGGGTCCGGACACGTTCGTGGCCGCCGAGGATCTGACGGCCATCCTCGAACCCGGCCACGACGGCATGGGCTGGCTGGCGCAACGCGGCTATGTTCCGCTGGGCTACAAGGGCGATGCGGCCAAGACGGCCAAGACGTTTCCGGTGATCGACGGCGTTCGGTATGCCATCCCCGGCGACCGCGCGCGCCACGGCACGGACGGCTCGGTCGAATTGCTGGGTCGCGATTCGGTGACCATCAACTCCGGCGGCGAGAAGATCTTCGTCGAGGAGGTCGAAACGGCCCTCGCATCGCATCCCGCGGTGGCCGACGTGGTGGTCACCGGACGGCCCAGCGAGCGGTGGGGCCAGGAGGTTGTCGCGGTGGTGGCGCTTGCCCAGGGCGGCCGCGCCGAGGTCGACGAGCTGGTGGCCCACGCGGCGCAGTCGCTGGCGCGCTACAAACTCCCCAAGGCGATCGTCTTCCGTCCGGCCATCGAGCGCAGCCCGTCGGGTAAGGCCGACTACCGATGGGCGCGTGAGCAAGCGGTGAACGGCTGAAAATGCCACTGCTGCAGAAGGACGAGACGCTCACGGCATCGACCGAAGTGCGAGCCTCTGCGGACCAGATCTACGCCGTCGTCTCCGACGTCACGCGAATCCCCGAGTGGAGCCCCGAGACGACACGGGCGGAGTGGCTGGCACCGGATCGCTTCCGAGCGTGGAATCACCGCCGGCTCGGCCGGTGGCGCACCGTGGCGAACGTCGTCGACGCCGCACCGGGACAGAGATTCTCCTTCGTCGTTCAGGCCATGGGTGGGGACTGGACGCAGTGGACGTACGTCATCGAGCCCGGTTCCACCGCCGGCGCAACGCGTCTCACCGAAGAGTTCCGGATGTGCGTTCGGTTGCCTTTGGCCGCCCTGGTGTTCGAGCACCTGTTCTTGTTCGTCCGGGATCGTCGTCAGGATCTGCAAAAAACCTTGATCTTTCGGTGGGCCGGATCAAAGCGATTGTGGAAGCGGGGAATTCATGAAATACCAGGAGCGCATCGCCGTCGTCACCGGTGCCGGCTCCGGTATCGGCCGCGCGTTGACGCGGGCGCTCACCGCGGACGGGGCGCACGTCGCGGCGTCCGACATCGACGAAAAGGGCCTGGCCGAGACCCGGGCGGCGTGCCCGCCCGGCCAGGTCACAGGGTACCGGGTCGACGTGGCGGACCGGGAAGCGGTGTTGGGCTTCGCCGAGGACGTGCGCCGGCAGCTCGGGCCCGCCTCAATGTTGTTCAACAACGCCGGAGTTGACCTGTTCGCGAGCGTGGCCGACATGTCGTGGACCGACTTCGATTGGCTCATCGGCATCAACGTCGGCGGCGTCGTCAATGGGACCAAGGCGTTCCTGCCGCAGCTGATCGAGTCCGGCACTTCGGAGCGCCCCGCGCGGTTGGTCAACCTGTCCAGCGCCTTCGGACTGATCGCGGTGCCCTATCAGGGCGCCTACAGCACGGCGAAGTTTGCGGTGCGCGGTTTCACGGAGGCGCTTCGCCAGGAGATGATCATCGAACGCCATCCGGTGACGGTGCACTGCGTGCACCCCGGGGTGGTCCGAACCAACTTCGGGACCAACATGCGCGCCGCCGATACCGAGGATCCCGAGATGGCGGCGAAACTCTTCGCCCGCGCGGCGCTCACCTCTCCCGAGAAGGCGGCGCGCCTCATTCTCCGGGGGGCCGAGAAGAACCGGGCCAGAATCCTCATCGGACCCGATGGACGCGCGATGGCGGCGATGCCCCGGCTGCTGGGCGCGCACTACGCTGCTCTGCAGGCCTATGCCGCGAGAGTGACGAACTCCCGCTCGGGGCGCACCGGCCGCTGATTACGGCAGCACCCGCACGGGGACGTTGTTCCAACCGGCGACGTTTTGCATGTTGACGCGACGGCAGCCGGCCCAGTCCACCTCGTAGCGCGGCATGTGATCGAGCAACTTCTGCAGTGCGACAGCGCTTTCCATGCGCGCCAGTGCCGCCCCGAGGCAACTGTGGATCCCGTAGCCGAATCCGAGGTTCTGCGCCTCGGCGCGGTCACGGTCGATGTCGAAGACTTCTGGCTTCGTCCACGCGTCGGGATCACGGTTGGCCGAGCCCAGTAGGAGGAACACCGGTTTGCCGGCCGGGATGGTGACGCCGTGCAGGGTGACGTCTTCGCGCGAGCAGCGCACGTTGTACTGATTCGGGGATTCGTAGCGCAGCACCTCTTCGACCGCCGCGGGGATCCTGCTGCGGTCGTCGAGCAACTTCTGCCATTGCTCGGGATGGCGGGCACACAACACCACCGCGTTGGCCACCAGCTTGGTCACCGTCTCGGCGCCCGCCCCACCCAACAACACGGCGAACTGGGCGATTTCGATGTTGTCCAACGCGGTCAGCTCACCGTTCTCGCGTTCCACCCGGGCCGCCACCAAGGCACTGATCATGTCGTTACGCGGATCGGCCCTGCGCTTCGTCACCAGCTGGTAGTAGGCGATCGCCATTTGCGTGGCGGCCTGGAAGCCCGCCTCTGACATCTCGACCTCGCCCGGCTCGCGGTGCAGGAATTCGTCGAGCCACAGCCGGATCTGCTGACGATCCTCCTGCGGTACCCCGAGCATCGTCGTGATGACTTCGACGGGGAACAACGCCGAGAAGTCCTGAACGACATCGAATCCCGCGGGGTCGGTGGCGCCGAGATGGCGGTCGACCAGGCCGGTCACCAGCGGGCGCATCGCTTCGATCGCGCGCGGGGTGAACACCTTGTTGACCAGTCCGCGCATGTGCCGATGCTCGGGCGGGTCCATCATGATGATCGACTTGTGCCCCATGGGTTCCTCAGAGCGCACCGCCGCGAGGTCCACTCCGCGCGCCGACGAGTACGTCTCGAAGTTCTTGTACGCCGCGGCGACGTCCACGTGCCGGCTCAGCGCGTAAAAGTCGTACCGTTCGCTGTAATAGACCGGGGCTTCCTCACGCATCCGGCGATACGTCTCGTACGGCCCGTTGAAGAAGTCCTCCGAGAACGGATCGAATTCCAGTTCGGCGACCGTCATTTCGCAGCCTCCTTCAGCCGGCGGTGCGTACGGACACGCGCGATCCGCAGGGCGGTATTGGCGTAGAACCGCAACGAACGGCCGAACGGCGGCGCCGCGGTCCCGGTGATACTGAACGGCAGGTCGTTGCCGACCACGGTGCGGTAATGACTGAACGTATCGAACCCGGCCTTGCCGTGATAGGCGCCCATCCCGCTGCGACCCACTCCCCCGAACGGAGCTCCGGACGGAATCATCTGCGCCGCAAAATCATTGCGCGCGACGCCGCCGCTGCGGGTACTGCGGACAAAGGTGCGGAAATCGTCGTCGTCGGGGCCGTACCAGTAGGCCACCAGCGGCGCCGGCCGCCGGTTGATGTAGTCGATCGCCTCGTTCAGACGGGAGTACCCCAGGACGGCCAGCACGGGGCCGAAGACCTCCTCGTCGGCGATCCGCATCCGGTCGTCGACGTCACGGACAATGGTGGGTGCGATCTTGCGGCTGGCACGGTCGGGCAATGACTCCCCGTTCGGGGCAATCGTTTCCACGCGAGCACCGTGCGCCCGCGCATCGTCGATGAGCCGCACCACCCGGTCGAAATTGGCCTGGTTGACGCTGGAGCAGTAGTCGGCGTTGGTAATGACCGTCGGGAACATGCCGCGCAAGGTTTCGCGCGCGGTGTCGACGAAGGCGTCGAGGTGGTCGTCGGGCACCAGGACGTAATCGGGGCAGACGCACACCTGACCGCCGTTGACCATGCGCCCCCGGGTGATGCGGGATGCCGACCGCGCGATGTCGGCGCCCGGCGCGACGACCGCCGGGTTCTTGCCGCCGAGTTCCAGGGTCACCGGAACGAGGTTCTGGGCGGCCGCGCGTTGCACCAGCGCACCCACCGACGGTGAGCCGGTGAAGAACAGACGATCGAACGGCAGCTCCGAGAAGGCGGCCGCGACGTCGGCGCCGCCGGTGACCACATCGAGCTCGGTCGCGTCGAAGTACCTGGGTGCGATCGCCGCCATCAGATCCGCGGTGTGCGCGGTGACCTCCGACATCTTGATCATCACCCGGTTGCCGGCCGCAAAAGCCGCCGATGCGGGCAGCACCACAAGGTTGACCGGGAAGTTCCACGGCCCGATCACACCGACGACGCCGAGCGGGGTGGGCTGGACTTCGGCCCGCAGGCCGCACAGCCGTGCGGCGGGCATCAGCTTGGTCGGGCGCATCCATTGCGCCACATGGGATCTGGTGTGCTCGACCACCGAGGTGATCCCGATGATCTCGGTGAACAGAGAGGCCGCCTTGGACCTGGTGCCGTAGTCGGCGGCCATGGCGTCGATGAACGCATCACTGTTGTCCAGCAGCAACGCCATCAGGCGATCGATGCGGTTGCGCCGGACTGCGACGGGGGGCGGACCCTCGGCCGAAAAGGATCGCCGCTGCCGGTCCAGCATCGCCTGCAAATCGGCCCGCTGCTGCCCGGCCGGACCGCCAACCTGTCGGTCAACTGAACCCATGGCTGCACAGCTTACGGCAGCCGTGGCCGAGTCGATATAGTCTACTGTAATCTTTACAGTACGACCGTGTACCCGACCGGGAGAGCAGCCGTGGAAAGTCAGCTTGAGGATGCCGGCACCGACGACAAGCCCGTCGACTTCCTGCGTGACCCGTACCCCTTTTTCGCGCAGAAGCGCAACGAGGGCGGGGTTTTTCGGGGCACGGTGATGGACTATTCCAAAACCCCCGAGTCGCTGCGACCCAAGCGCTCTTTCGCGGCGGTGTCGTTCGACGCGGTGAACACGGTGTTTCGCGACGGCCGGGTGTTCAGTTCGGCGATGTACGACACCACCATCGGGCTGTTCATGGGGCCGACCATCCTGGCCATGGAGGGCAAGAAGCATCGCGACCACCGCAATCTGGTGTCCGCGGCGTTCAAGTCCAAGGCCCTGGCCCGCTGGGAGCCCACCGTCGTGCGGCCGATCTGCAACGCCCTCATCGATGAGTTCATCGACGCCGGCCGGGCCGATCTGGTGCGCCAGTTCACGTTCGAATTTCCCACCCGGGTCATCGCCACATTGCTGGGTCTGCCGGCAGACGACCTGCCCATGTTCCACCGGCGCGCGGTGGAGCTGATCAGTTACGCGGTCCGCTACGAACGCGCCTTCGAAGCGTCGGCGGCGTTGAAGGACTATTTCCTCGAGCAGATCGAAGCGCGCAAGGCCAAGCCGACCGAGGACATCATCGGTGACCTGGTCACCGCGGAGATCGACGGCGAAAAGCTCAGCGACGAAGCCATCTACTCGTTCCTGCGGCTGCTGCTGCCCGCCGGGCTGGAAACCACCTACCGGTCATCGGGCAACCTGCTGTTCCTGTTGCTCACCCACCCCGGACAGCTCGCCGCGCTGCAGGCCGATCACGCGTTGATCGCGCCGGCGATCGAGGAGGGTCTGCGCGTTGAGACGCCCTTGACCACCGTGCAGCGGTTCACCTCCGAGGACACCGAATTGGAGGGCATCAAGATCCCGGCGCGTTCGGTGGTCGACGTGTGCATCGGCTCGGCAAACCGCGACGGACACCGCTGGGAGCGCCCGGAAGAATTCGATATCTTCCGTGCGCACGTGCCGCACATCTCGTTTGCCGCCGGCGAGCACACCTGCCTGGGTCTGCACCTCGCGCGCATGGAGACCCGGGTCGCCCTCGAATGTCTGTTGGATCGGGTGACCGACATCAACCTGCTCACCGATGGCGACCCGCATATCCACGGTCAGCCGTTCCGTTCACCGACCGCGCTTCCGGTTACGTTCGACGCGAAGTAGGGTCCCGGGAATGGTGAAGGTAATGCAGGGCTTTCGGGTCCTCGAGGTTGCGCAGTTCACGTTCGTCCCCGCCGCCGGTGCGATCCTCGCCGACTGGGGCGCCGACGTCATCAAGGTCGAGCACCCGGCGCGCGGGGACACCCAGCGTGGCTTTCTCAATATGGGGGGCATCCAGGTTGACCCGGAGCGGCATCCGCTGATGGAACATCCCAACCGGGGCAAGCGCAGCGTCGGGATCGACGTCTCCACGCCGGGCGGTCAGGAAGTGATCTACGAATTAGCCAAGACCGCGGATGTGTTCCTGACCAACTACATGCCCGCGCAGCGGCAGAAGCACAAGTTCGACGTGGAGCACATTCGCGCCGTGAACCCGAACATCGTGTATGCCCGCGGCAGCGCCTACGGCGACAAGGGGGCCGAGCGTGACATCGGCGGCTATGATGGCACGGCGTTCTGGACGCGCAGCGGCGTGGGGTACGCGCTGACGCCCGAGGAATTGGGCGGCGCACTGGGACAGGGCATTCCCGCGTTCGGCGACTCCATCGGCGGCATGTTCATTGCCGGCGGCATCTCGGCCGCGCTGCTGCATCGCGAGCGCACCGGCGAAGCGGTCGAGCTCGACGTGTCGCTGCTGAGCACGGCTTGGTGGGCGGCGGGCGCGAGCGTGACGCAGGGCATGGAGACCGGCGAAGTCATGCGCACGCCCATGCCGGGTTCGGGCGCACCGTCGGTGAATCCCTTCATGGGCAACTACGAAACCTCCGACGGCGGCACCATCAACCTGTGCATCATCAGCCCGACCGGGTTGATCCGCGACACGTTCGAGCACCTCGGCATCCCCGAAGCGGCCGACGACCCTCGCTTCGCCGACGTCCTCCCGTTGATCCAGAACGCCGACGCGGCCGCCGAGCTGATCTCAAAGGCCTTCGCCGGCAAGTCCTTTGACTACTGGCGCCAGCACCTCAAGACGATGAAGGGCCAGTGGGCGCCGTTCCAGAGCCTCATCGACCTGGTCGCCGACGAGCAGGCGCTTGCCAACGACATGATCAGCGAGGTCGAGCTCGCCGGCGGCGGCGCACCGTTCAAGGTCGTCCGCGGGCCGGTGCAGTTCAACCACGAACCGCTCGTCACCACCCGGGCCCCGCAGGCGTCCGAGCACACCGAAATCGTCCTGATGGAGCTCGGGATGGACTGGGACCGCATCGCCGAACTGAAAGAGTCAGGAGCCATCGCTTGACCACCAGCAACAGTGACGTCGCGATCATCGGCGTGGGTCTGCACCCATTCGGTCGTTTCGAGGGCAAGTCCGCTATGGAGATGGGCGTCGACGCCATCCGGCTCGCCGTCGACGACGCGGGTATCGAGTGGAAGGACATTCAAGCCGCTACCGGGGGCAGCTGGACGGTCGCCAATCCCGACGCGATCGTCGCCATGGTCGGGCTCTCGGGCATCCCCTTCACCAACGTGTTCAACGCCTGCGCGACCGCGGCCAGCGCCGCCAAGTCCTGCGCCGACGGAATCCGGCTGGGCGACTACGACATCGGGATCGCCATCGGCCTGGACAAGCATCCGCGCGGCGCCTTCACCGAGGACCCGGCTTTGGTGGGGATGCCGCGCTGGTACGCCGAGAACGGGCAGTACCTCACCACCCAATTCTTCGGCATGAAAGCCAACCGCTACCTGCACCAACATGGCATCTCCCAGCAGAGCCTCGCCAAGGTGGCCGCCAAGAACTTCCGCAACGGCGCGCGGAATCCGAACGCGTTCCGGCGCAAGCCGATTCCGGAAGACGAGATCCTCAACTCGACGATGCTGAACTACCCGCTCACCCAGTACATGTTCTGCGCGCCCGACGAGGGTGCGGCGGCCGTGGTCATGTGTCGCGCCGACATCGCGCACCGCTACGCCGCCAAGCCGATCTTCCTGCGTGCGGTCGAGGTGCGCACCCGCCGTTACGGGGCCTACGAGGTGAACACCACCTTCGCCCCGGTCGACGAGGATGTGGCGCCGACCGTGTATGCGGCCAAAGCCGCGTTCGAAAAGGCCGGTGTGGCACCGGAAGACGTCGACGTCATTCAGCTGCAGGACACCGACGCCGGCGCGGAGATCATCCACATGGCCGAATGCGGCTTCTGCGCCGACGGCGAGCAGGAGAAGCTGCTGGCCGGCGGTGCCACCGAGATCCGCGGTTCGATGCCGATCAACACCGACGGCGGGCTGATCGCCAACGGCGAACCGATCGGGGCGTCCGGCCTGCGCCAGATTCATGAACTGGTGCGCCAACTTCGCGGCGAGGCAGGCGATCGCCAAGTACCGGGTGAGCCGCGGGTCGGGTTCGCTCAGCTCTATGGCGCGCCGGGCACCGCCGCGGCGACCATCCTGACGACCTGACCAGGGGTGCGCTATCTGGCGGTGCTATGGCTGCAGGTGCATCGTTGGTCAGCGGGCACGCGTTTCATCACGCTCTCGGCATGCTGGCCGCAACCCGCCCAGGTGATGTTGCCGCAGCGGCGGCAGCGTATGGGGTAGCACATGGTGGCTCACTACTCTTCAGGAAAGCGGCTGGACCACTATGCCTTCACGGCAGCTTTGCGCTCAGCGATCTGAGCGCGCGCCCGCTCCATGTCAAGACCCTTGATCTTGTCGATCAAGTTGTCCAGCACCACCGCTGACATTGCTCCCGGCTGGCTGTAAACGAGGATGCCCTCCCGGAACGCCATGATGGTCGGCACGGAGCGGATGCCTACGGTCGCCGCCAATTCGCGCTCGGTATCGGTGTCCACCTTGGCGTGGACGACGTCCGGGTGATTTTCCGCGGACCGTTCGAAGACCGGGGCGAATGCCCGGCATGGTCCGCACCACGGGGCCCAGAAGTCAACGAGCACGACGGGGCTCGCAAGTATCGTCGACTCGAAATCGGCGCCGGTCAGTGTTTTGACGGTCATGGTTGTTCCTTTCGGGTTGTGAAGGTTACGACGGGATCTGGGCCGAAGAGGCCCAGCGACCCCGACACGCGGGCTGACTAACTGCCCCGCGCGACCGGGCGTACTCATTGGGGCGATCCCGGGACGGTATCCGAGGTCTTGTCGGCGAATTCGCAGAAAGCGGTGTAGGCACGGGCACCGTAAATCGTGGCCGGCCCACCATGCATGAGGATGCTGACGCCGATCGCCTCGGCGGCCTCCTCCTTGGATGCGCCGGCGCGCGCCGCCCCCTGGGCGTGGGAGGCAATACAGCCGTCACATCCGGCTACGACGCCGATCGCCATCGCGATCAGCTCTTTGAACTTTTTGTCCAAGGCGCCCGAGGTCAGTGCGCCATTGCTCATCTCGGCAAAACCCCGGTACACGTCCGGGATCATCTTGCGCAGGGCGCGGTGCTGTGGGTTGAGGTCGTCCAGCACCTGCTGGTAGTGGTTGTGTTCCGTCATGACTGTTACAATACCTATACGGGTAGGGGTATTCCTGCTGGTGCATCTGAATCGTCTTTTGGTGCACATATACCTCCGCCAATAGAGTCCATCGGCCCTAGAGATGCGTGGTCGCGGGAGCGCAATCTGACCTCGGAGTGCCCGGCGTTTCACACGCGGAGCAACCCGAGGCGCCAATTTCGACAGAGGAGCAGCAATGGCACGAGTCGTGATCCTCGGCGCTGGTATCGCCGGGCATACCGCCGCTCTGCACCTGCGCCGATGGCTAGGTCGCAGTCACGAGGTCGTCGTGATATCCCCCAACGCCGACTGGAACTGGATCCCGTCGAACATCTGGGTCGGCGTGGGCCGGATGGATGCAGCCAAGGTGCTTATTCCGCTCAGGCCGATCTACCGGCGCAAGGGCATTGCGTTTCATCAAGCGCTTGCCACGGCAATCCATCCGGAGGGCACTGAAGACGAGTCGGCACCATCGGTGGACTTCACCTACACCGATGAGAAGCACGACGGCCAGACCGGCACCATGACATACGACTACCTCATCAACGCGACCGGACCGCGACTGAACTTCGCGGCTACTCCGGGGCTCGGGCCTGCCGGCCACTCATACTCGGTGTGCACCGCGGCCCACGCCGTCGAAGCGGCGCAAGCGCTCGACCAGGTCATCGCCAGAATGAAGGCCGGCGAGAAGCAGCGCCTCGTCATTGGCGTCGGACACGGCACCTGCACATGCGAGGGCGCGGCGTTCGAGTACGCCTTCAACGTTGAGCACACCCTGCGAGCCGCCGGCGTGCGACACCTCGCCGAAATCGTCTACCTCACAAACGAGTACGAACTGGGCGACTTCGGCGTCGGTGGCATGAGCTTTGTCGAGAAGGGCTTCATGCAGTCCAGCCGGCTGTGGACCGAGTCGCTGTTCCGCGAGCGCGGTGTCAGGGCCATCACCCAAGCGGCCGTCCATGAGGTGATGGACGGCAAGCTGCGCTACGAACAACTCGACGGCAAAGAGCACGAATTAGATTTCGACTTCGCCATGCTGCTACCCCCTTTCAGGGGAGCCGACCTCGCGGCATACGACAAGCGCGGCAACGACATCAGCTCCGTTCTGTTCGCACCGTCAGGTTTCCTGAAGGTCGACGCAGACTACTCGGGCAAGCCGTATGACGAGTGGTCCGCCGAGGATTGGCCGTACACCTACGAGTCGCCGGCCTACCCGAACATCTTCGCGCCCGGCATCGCGTTCGCGCCCCCGCATCCCATCTCTCGGCCGCGCTCGAGTGCCAACGGAACGGTCATCACCCCCAGTCCGCCGCGCACCGGTATGCCGTCGGGCATCATGGCCAAGACGGTTGCCGAGACCATCCACGATCGAATCACCAAGGGAACAACCAGTGTTGCGCACCGCGCCTCGATGTCGAGCATGGGCGCCGCGTGCGTTGCGTCGGCAGGCACCGGCTTGCGCGAGGGCTCGGCGGCCGCGATGACAATGTTTCCCGTTGTCCCCGACCCGGTGAAGTATCCCCAAACGGGTCGTGACATCGCTGGCACCTCCGGTGAGCTCGGCCTGGCTGGCCACTGGATCAAGCTGCTGTTGCATCACCTCTTCATCTACAAGGCGAAAGCCCGCCCATTCTGGTGGCTGATCCCTGAGTGAAAGGCACTCCGATGGACGACGAAACCAATTATTCGGACGTGAATGCGCTGACGGCCGAGCGCATTGGCGACGCACCGCTGCCCACCCCTGCGACGCTGCGGATGCGTCAGAACATCATCGTCCAGTTCGGGCGTTTCATCAGTATCAACCTCAAGATGCTGCGGATCATCTACGGGCACGGCTGACGGGCCGCTCGGGTTCGGGCCGCACCCACCGGGGGCAGTGGCAGGTTCAGGAAACCTTCTGGACCGGCGGCGCGTAAGCCGCCTTACCCAGGCCCAGCATGTACTGCGCGATCATGTTGCGGAACACCTCGAGGGTGCCACCGTAAATCCCGACCAGCGGCGCGAACCGGAATACATACTCCGACGCGCCGTCGTCGGCCGCCCCGTCGGTGCCGATCGGCAACGTGGACGCCGTGCCGAGGATGTCCATCAGCTCCGGAGCGATGTCGCGCATCGTCTGCGCGAGGGCGACGCGCCCGAAGATGCTGGGCGCACTCAGCGACGCTTCCATCCGCGCGGCGCTGCGCCCCAATCGGTACGCCACCGCCGCATCGTCAATGAGCCTGCGCCCGCCTTCGTCCCGCTCTGCCACCCTGCCCGCGGCCTTGTCCAGGGCGTCGGCCATGAAACCGGCCTGGTGCATCATGATCGACACGTCCTGCAGCCCGTCCGGGGCGGCCGCCACCGCGCCGTGTTCGACGTTGAGCGGCTCGCGCAGCACCGTCCAGCCGGCGTTCACCTCGCCCAGCCGGTACTTGTCGTCGACACGCACGTCGCTGTAGTAGACGATGTTGGTGCGGTCACCGTCGACCGTGCGGATGCCCTGGATTTCGATGCCCGGGGAATCCAGCGGGACCAGGAACATGGTCAGGCTCTTGTGCTTCGGGGCATTCGGATCGGTGTTGGTGATCAGGAACACGTACCGGCAGTTGTGCGCTCCGGTGGTGAACATCTTGGAGCCATTGATAATCCAGCTCGACCCATCCGCCTCCCGCACCGCCCGCGTCTTGCAGGTGGCGATGTCGGATCCGCCCTCGGGTTCGGTGTAGCCCAGACACAGCCGAACGTGTCCGCTGAAGACGCCCGGCAGCACTTCATCCCGCAATTCGCTCGACCCGAACCTCGCGACCGAACGGGCCACCATGGCGGTAGTGCCCCAGGTCACCCAGGGCACGTGCGCGCGCCGCTTCTCCAGCTCCCAGATGCGGCGATGCACCCGGCTGAAGCCGCCGTCGGCCTCCGGCTTCCATTCCCGTTCCAGGTAGCCGGCGGCACCCAGCGCCAGGTGCACCCCTTCGTTGAAATTGTCGCCCGTTTCGCGGTCCCGGCGCTTGACGTCGTCGGTCACATGGGTGCGCAGGAAATCGCGTGCTTCGTCCAGGAAACGCTGATCGTCGTCGGACAGCGTGACACGTGAGAAATCCACTATGCGCCCCTTCCGCTTTCGCGTGCGGCGACGAGTTCGCCGATGTACTTCGCGCTGGCGCCGGGGTCCCCACCGGCCAGGGCCCAGCCGCGGGCACGCACCAGGTACGCCGTCGCGGCCGCCTCCGCCGAAACACCAAGACCGCCTTGCACGTGCACCGCCATGGTCGCGGCCTTCGCCGCTTCTTCCGCCATGAACACGAACGCCGAGGGGGCCAACTCGGGGCGCTCGTCGGGCTCGTTGTCCAAGAACCAGGCCGCGCGCCGCGCCAGATTGCGACCACCCTGCACGGTGATCGCGATGTTGGCCAGTGGATGCGAGATGCCCTGCAGCGTCGAAATCGGCACGCCCAGCGTGTAGCGGGTCTTGGCGAATTCGGCGGCGATCGTCATGGTCTCCTCCACCAAGCCCACCAACGCCGCGGCGGACAGCACCCGCCACTCGTCCAGCGCGCGTTGATATTCCGCTGAGGCGTCGGGTCCGCTGGCCAGCACGGTGCGCGTGTCGGCGCTCGCCGGATCCACCCAGGCCATCGGCAGGCGGCCGATGTTGTCCACCTTCGTCGGGCGGGTGCCGAAGGTCAGCGCGACCACTTCCGCGCCGTCGCGCACGATGATCTGATCGGCGATCGATCCGGTGGGCAGCAGCCGCGCCCCGGAGGCGCTGTCGTGCCGCGGATCGAATGCGGCGAGTCGCTTGCCCTGCACGACATCGGGTTCCACCACGCCGAGTCGAGCCAGCAGACGCGCCGCGCAGACCTGGTCGATCCACGGCACCGGCGCCAGTGACCGGCCGATCTCCTCGGCCACCAACGTCAGGTCGACGAGCGTCGCACCGTCGCCGCCCGCTGATTGCGGCAGCGCCATGGTCGTTGCGCCCATGGCGCACAACCGCTCCCACAGGTTCTTGTCAAAGCCGGTTTCCTCCGCGGCGCGCACGGTCTCGATCGGGCAATGCGTCTTGAAGAAATCGCGATACGCGGCCTGCAACGCCTCGTGATCCGAGGTCAGGCTGTAGTCGAGCCTGCGTAGTTCGTAGCGGTCCATTCTCAGCGTTCCTCCTGGCCACCGAAGAAGAATTCTTGCGCATTGTTGTAGAGATAGTTTTCGAGCACGTCGGCGGGCAGATCCAGCGCAGCCGCCTCGGGCACGACGCGCTGCATTCTCAGTACCGGCCAGTCGGAAGCGAAGATCACCTTGCCCTGTCCACGGGTCCGCATGTAGTGCAGCAGGCTCTCCGGCAACCGCTTGGGCGACCACGCCGACGTCATCAGGCGCAGGTTGGCGTATTTGATCAACAGCCTGATCGCGATGTCCCACCAGGGATCCGCGCCGTGGATCATGCACAGTTTCAGCTCCGGGAATCGCACGCAGACCCGGTCGAGGTGGATCGGATTCTGCACTTCCCCAGGGATGGGCGGCCCGGGAATACCGGTGTTGATACACAACGGAAGCTCGAGCTCGGCGCATTTGGTGTAGAGCGGGTAATAGACGGCGTCGCTGGGCGGATACTGGCCGTCGCCCCAAAAGCTCGGCCCCACAGCCGCATACGCAACGGGCACGTCGTTGACGATGGCAGAAAGTTCCCGCAGGGAGGGCATCGGTCGCAGTAGGTTCACCCCGCCCATCGCCAGGGCGAACCGCTCGGGCCTCTCCTCGACGAATTTTCGCGCGGTCACCGACGGCTTGGCGAGGTTGTCCATCAGGATGGCTTTGCGCACACCCTGGGCGTCCATTTCGTCGAGCAGCGCGGACAACTCGACGGGCTCGAACATGGACTGGGGGCCCTTGAAGTAGTCGTCACGCACCTTGAGCATCCAGGTCGGTTGCTTCTCGGTCTCGCCGAAGTGCACATTGACCAGGCAATCGATTGCTTTCATGTGGACATCGGCGCCTTTGCTGTTGCTGGTGTCGAAGCGTGCCGTTTCGCCCAACGGTAATCGGCCTTTCCGTTGCCCAAGCGCTGGACGTGATCGACGAAGAGGAACTCCTTGGGCGTCTTGAACCGCGCCAATTGCGTGGTGCAGTGCGTGTGCAGTTCACCACCCGTCGCGGTGGCTTCCGCACGGAGTTCGACGAGGGCGACGATTTCTTCTCCCCAGCGCTCGCTGGGGCGCCCGACCACCAGCGCGTCGGCGATCGCCGGGTGGGCGCGCAGCACCTCTTCGACTTCCTCGACGAAGACTTTCTCCCCGCCGGTATTGACCACCAGCGAGTCACGGCCGAACAGCCGCAATGTGCCGTCGGGCTCCAACCCGGCGCGGTCGCCCGATATCACCACCCGCTTGCCGTCGATCTCGGGAAAGGTCTTGCGGGTGGCGTCGGGATCGTTGAAGTACCCCAACGGGATTCGCCCTTCCCTGGCGACCCAGCCCACCTCGGGCTCGCCCGGGGAGAGGAAGTGGCTGTAGTCCTCGGAGAGAATCAGCCCGCCTTCCCGCAGCGTGAACGTGTCGGATTGCGTATCGCGCCGGCTGTGGCCGAATCCCATGTTTCCGGTCTCCGATGAGCCGTAACCGTTGATCACCGTGACCTGGGGGATCAACTCCACAAGGGCGCGTTGGTATTTCGGGTTCGTTGCGGCGCCCCCGGTGCCTATGGCGTACAGCGACGACAGATCGTAGGAACCGCGGCGCAGTTCGGCCACCAGCGGCGCGGCGTAGGCGTCGCCGACCATCGTCATCAAGCCCACCTTCTCGCGCTGCGCCGTTTCCAACACCGATCGCGGGTCGAGTTTTTTGCCGGTGTCGTACATCACCACGGGCGTCCCGGCCATGATCGCCGAGAACGCGGTCCACATGCCGGCCGCGTGCATCAGCGGCGACACCGCGAACCACGGTGCCCCGGCCGCTCCGCGCACCTTGTCGTGGATCTCGGCAGCGCAGGCATGGTCTGCCCCCACCATCGACGACACATAGATGTCGGACTGCCGCCAGAGCACACCCTTGGGCCGGCCGGTGGTGCCGCCGGTGCAGATCATCAGCAGGTCATCCGGCGACGGGATCACGTGCTGGTCGGTATCACCCTGCGCCAGAGCATCTTCCAGCGTCACCGCACCCGGTAGTTGCGGGGCATCACTGCCGTCGTCGACCGCGATCAACAAATCGGTGCCGTCACGGTTGAGGACGTCGGCGAACCTTGCGCCCAGCGCGCGGTGGTAGATGATCGCCCGAGGCCTGACGTAATCGAGAAGTTCGCCGACCTCGCGCGGCGTGTAGTAATAGTTGATGTTCACCGGGACGGTCCGGGCCTTGAGGCACCCGATGACCATGTCGGGGTACAGATCGTTGTGCATCACCAGCGCAACCCGGTCCTGCCCGCATTCCCAGTTCCGCAGGGCCGCCCGCTCCCGGTGGGCGCCGAATCCCTTGCTCGCCAGGAAGTTCGCCAGCCGCCGGGTGCGGTCCGCCGACTCGGCGAAGGTGCTGCGGCGCTCGCCGCACACCGTCATCGTCCGATCGCCGACGACGCCGGCGATTTCGTCAAGAACCGCCCCGATGGTCCATTCACTCACGGAAGTAACCGGGCCCCGATCATCAAACGGCCGAGCCGACTTGGACGCCAAGAAGGTCTAGGGCGTTGTCTCGCATGATCTTTCGAATATCGGATTCACTAAATCCCTGCAGCTCCTCGGTGAACGACACCGGTGTCTCGAGGCCTTCCCCGTGCGGCCAGTCGGAGCCGAACAGGATCTTGTCGACGCCGATGACGTCGGCCAGCTCCGGTAAATCGTCCTCGTAGTAGGGGGCGATCCACACATTGTTGCGCAGCTGCTCCACCGGGTCTTCGGGAAAATGCTGGGGCTGGGTGTTGGCCGCCTTCTTCAGGCGCTTGACCAGCCGATGCACGAAGTACGAACCGTTTTCGATGCTGACCGCCTTGAGATTCGGATGACGGGTGAACACGCCGTGCACGATCATCGAGGCCATCGTGTCGTGAATGGCCCGGTCGTCGAGGAGCACCTGATCCAGAGGATCCTTCGCGCCGAAGCCCTCGAAGGTCGACTTGCCGCCCCACAGCGCGGCGATCGCCAGATAGCCGCTGTCGGACAGGTGGAATCCCACCGGAACCCCCGCCTCGGCCAGCCGGGCCCACACCGGGTCGTGGCTGGGGTCACCCAGCGACCGGGGCTTGACCAGCCCGGGCACCGGCGCCGGCCGCACCAGCACCAGCTTGGCGCCGCGCGCCAGCACGAACTCGACCTCCTCGACGGCTTTGACCGGATCGGCCAGCGAGATGATCGGGGCGGAGATGATCCGGTGATCGGGACGGTCGAAACCCCAGTCCTCGTCGAGCCACAGGTTGAAGGCGTGCACCGACGCCATCATCGCCTCGATGTCGTGCTTGAGCGCCTCCTCGACCCCGCACGCGAACGTCGGCAGCATGAACACCGTCTCGATGTCCTGGGTATCCATCACCGTGATACGGGCGTCGCGGTTCTGGTACTCGGGGTGCTCGGCCAGTCGCTCGACCTTCATCAGCGACGCCGGGTCGACGCCTTCCGGGATCTCGCCGCGGAACAACAGGTCAAGGCAACCCGGCACGATGATCGGATCGAAGGTGACATTCGGTATGAAGTGGTTGATGCGGTCGCCCATCAAGGCCCAGCTGCGTTTGCCGTCGCTGACTATCTGCACGCCGCGGCGTTTGAACTGCTTATCCAGGTGGCGGGTGAACGAGTCGACCGGCTCGTAGTAGTGGTTGTCGACGTCGATCGCTCGATAGTTCAGCGTGGTCATGATGATCCTTTCCGGCTGGTTAGGGGGCCAGTGGCGGGAACCGCGGTGGCCGCTTCTCCAGGAAGCTCGTGATGCCTTCGACAACGTCGGGCCGCAGCAGCGACTCGTGCATGAGTGTTTCGGCGCGGGCGCTGACATCGGCGACATCGCGCAACGCGTCGCCGTAGGCCTGGCGCTTGATCACCGCGAGGGACGCGGGTGAACAGTTGCGGGCGATGTCTTCCGCGTACGCCATGGCGCGGGGCATCAACTCGTCGGGTGTGACAGTTTCCTTGACCAGCCCGAGTTGCGCGGCCTCCTCGGCGAAGAACGTGCGCCCGCTCAACAGCAAGTCCATCGCCGCGCCCCAACCGGCGAGCCGCGGCAAGATCCAGGAGATCCCGTACTCGGCGATTAATCCGCGGCGGGTGAACGCGGTGGCGAATTTGGCTCCGGCGGCAGCGAACCGGACGTCACACATCAGGGCGTGCGTCAGGCCGATGCCGACACAGGCGCCGTTAACGGCGGCGATCATCGGCTTGCGCAGTTGGGTGAGGAAGTGCGGGTGGCGGTCGCCGACCAACTTGGTGACGTCGGTGTCGCCGTCGCCCAGCTTTTCGTCGATGGACCCCGCGCCACCCAGATCCGCGCCGGCGCAGAATCCCCTGCCGGCCCCGGTCAACACGATCACCCGGACCGCGGGGTCGGCTTCGGCGCGGTCGATGCTCGCGTAGAAACCCCTCGAGATGTCGGGGCCCCAGGCGTTGAGCCGCTCGGGCCGGTTGAGGGTCACGACCGCAACACCGGTTTCAGCGGTCTCATAGAGCACCGCCTCATCGGTGACCACACGGTCGGCGGCGCTCATCAGACCGTCCCCTCATAGCTGATCAACTGGCGAGTTTGTACCCATACTGTATACCTATCGGTACTGCATTCCACAACCGCGGCCACGCGCCCGTGAACCGCAACTAAACTGCGATTTTCGGTCGTCGGCCCGCCGCTGCGATCGCCCCCGGATCGACGGTCGGCGACTGTTGTGGTGATGGACATGTCGGCGCCATGTTTGCATCGACCGGGTGATCGGGAATGCGTACAAGAGCCAATGATCACGTGGGGAAGGAGACGCAATGGTTGACACCAAGAGCGGCCCGGTCGAGTTCGTTCGGGGCATCGTGGAAGAGGTTCTCGGCAAGACCAAGCAGGTCGTCGGCATCATCATCGGCCACAACGCCCTGATCGAAGAGGGCAAGGCTCAGCAGGACAAGGCGGACGCGCAGCGCAGCGCTGGGAAGAAGGAAGTCGCCGCCGAGAAGGCCCGTGGCAAGGCCAAGACGTACGAGGAACGTGAGCGGGCCGAGCAGCAGTAGACGGCCGGCTGAGGAAGCGGGCCCGGTTACCCACCGGGTCCGCTTCGCTTGGGTGATCCCTTCTACTGCAACGTAATCCGTCCTACCGCAGCACGGTTTCGATCAAACCCAGGCGCCGGTAGGCGTTCTCGATCTGGGCCCTCGCGTCGGCGGGCAGTTCGGCTTGCGGGGGGCGGGAATGCGGACACGCACCGATCGGCAGGCCCAGTAGCGACGCGGCGTATTTGAATGCGCCGCCCCAGTGGGTGAAGTAGTCCGCTCGCCCCGGGTAGCACGTCCACCACGATCCGATGTCGAGGTCGAACTGATCCAGCCCCGATTCGCGGCCGTAGTCCATGGCTTCGACGAGCTTGTCGCTGAGCATCAAATCCCAGTATTCGGAGAACAATCTGCGCTCGGGCGTCTCGAACAGATAGCCCGCGGTACCCAGTTGCGCCGGGCACACGATCCCGTCGCGCAGCCATCCGGCCCGGTACACCGTCTTATCGCACTCCCACACCGCAAGACCGGGCGCCAGCTCATGCAGCATGCGGCTGCTCGCCGGGCGGAAGGCGCCCTCCTTGGTGGCGCACACCGCGGGCACCTCGTCATAGATCCGTGCGCTCTCGGCGGGGGTCAACACGTATCCCGATGACGGCGAATTGAACATGCCCAAAGCGATATTCGTGCGCGCCGCCACGTAGTGGAAAAAGCGCAGCACGCCTTCACCGCCGTGGGCCTCCATCATCGGCGTCTGGATGTAAACGATGTCAGCGCCCGCCCCCTGGGCGTGCAGCGTCAAATCCAAACAGTCCTTCGCCGACATGGCCGCCGTGCATGCCTGCACAACCACACCGGGGTTGATGGCGCGCGCCTCCTCGACCGCCACCTCCAGCAGGCGTTTCCGCTCGTCGAGGGTCAGCGACCAGAACTCGGCGATGCCACTGGTGCACCACAACATTGGGTGCCCGAGGTCGCCGACGCAGTAGCGCACCAGCGCCCGGTAGGCATCCCAGTCGATGTCGTCTCCGTCGGTGCCGCAGAACGGGGTGTAGAGGGAGTCACCGATCCCCCGCAATGCGCCGGGCGCCCACGCACGCGCCTCTGCTGCCGTAGCCACAGTCGACTCCTTCTGTCTGCCAATCGATTTCTTTTTACCCGCGGTTAGGTGAAGTCCGAACCGCCGTCGACGTTGATGTTGGCTCCGGTCATGTAGGAGTTGCGCCGCGAGGCGAGGAACGCGGCGACCGGGCCGATTTCTTCCGGAAGGCCCGCCCGCGGCATGTGCGCAGGATGACCGAAATGCTTGCCAATGGCCTCCATCAGGGCATAGGGATCGTGGCCGTCGACGCCCACCGAATCCGCCCAGCCGACCAGTGATTCCGACGCGATGCTGCCCGGGGATACCACGTTGACCAAGATCTCGTCCTTGGCCAGCAGCAGGGACAGGTTCTTTGAAACGCTCGTCAGCATCGATTTCGCCGCCGTGTAGGCGGGCAGCATGACACTTTGTCGCTGAGTCGAGTGCGCCGAGAAGTTGACGATCCGCGCCCATTGCGCCTTGCGCAGCAACGGAAGCGCCGCACGCACACAGCGCACCATGCCCAGCACCCCGTCTTCGACGGATTGACGCCATTGGTCGTCGGTCAGATCCTCGAAGGTGCCGGCAGCGCCCGGCCCCACCGTAACCACCAGAGCGTTGAGCTCGCCGTCCCAGCGCTGGGAAAGCTCGCCGAACACCTCGCCGACCGCGGCGTCATCCCCGATGTCGGCTGCGAGTCCGAGAGCGTCCGGGCTACCACGTTGCGTGAGATCGGTCACCGCGGAGTCGAGCGCGTCGCGGCTACGGCCGACCACCGCGATACGGGCACCCTCATCGGCGAGGCAGCGCGCGGTGGCCAAGCCCATACCGCGACTACCGCCGACCACCACCGCGGTGGCATTCGCCAGCCCTAGATCCATTGCGTAATCCGTAGCCCTAACCTGGCCATTCTCGCCTGTCCAGTGGATTTACCAAAAAGCCTACGATAGGTATTACAGTAGCAGAGGGAAAATACGACACGTAAGCGTATACGCAGGTCAGAACAGAAGAGCCGGTAAGTTTGACTTTACCGGCAGCACCGCTGCCAGACCGCATGCACGAAACAGATTTGATGGAGGTGCCCGTAGTGGCAAAACAGGCAACCGCCGATAAGCGCCAACGACGCGAGCGCGGGTCCATCAATCCCGACGACATCATCAGCGGCGCATTCGAACTCGCGGAGCAGGTGTCGATCGACAACTTGAGCATGCCGCTGCTCGGCAAACATCTCGGCGTCGGTGTGACGAGCATCTACTGGTACTTCCGCAAGAAGGACGACCTGCTCAACGCGATGACTGACCGCGCCCTGGGCAAGTATGTGTTCGCCACTCCCTATGTCGAAGCCAGCGACTGGCGGGAGACCCTGCGCAACCACGCACGCCTGATGCGTAAGACGTTCATGGGTAACCCAATTCTGTGCGACCTGATTCTGATTCGGGCGGCCCTGTCGCCGAAAGCGGCGCGGATGGGCGCACAGGAGATGGAAAAAGCGGTTTCCAATCTGGTGGAGGCCGGGCTGTCGCCGGAGGACGCGTTCGACACCTATTCGGCGGTTTCGGTTCACGTCCGCGGATCAGTGGTGCTGCAACGGCTCTACGAGAAGAACCAATCGTCGGATATCGGGCCCCGCGCCATCGAGGACGCCGTTGCAATCGATCCCGAAAAGACCCCGCTCCTTGCCCAAGTGACCCGGATAGGACACCGGATCGGGGCCCCCGACGAAACCAACTTCGAGTACGGGCTCACCTGCATCCTCGATCACGCCAGCCGGCTGATCGACGAGAGCAACGGATCAAAAGGCAAGGCGGGGGCGAGCCGGCAGCGCACGACATCGACTGCGCGAGGGCGGTCCAAGGCCCCGGCGAATCGCTAGCCGTATCCGAAAACGCTTGTCACGACTCGGGTTCCGGCACGTGAAAGTGCTCGTCACGTAGCCGGAAGGCCTCCCTGGCGCCGTGCTGCGCGCGGGTTTTGACGAAATTGAACTCACCCGGCCCGAATTGCAGGTTGGTGCCGAAGGCGTGGAACAGATAGCTGGCGACCTCTTCACCCTGGTAGGCCTGGCTCTGCTCGACAAGCCGGAACGCCTCCTTGGCGATGACGACCCCGTCGGCCGGCATCTTCGCCGCCTTCTCGGCCCAGTAGCGCGCCCGGGCCGTCACCGAGCCGGGATCGCAGGTGTCCGTGAAGATTCCGAGGTGTTCGATCTCGCCCGCCTCGATGATGTCGCCCGTCAACAGCAGGCGCCGGGCCAGCACCGGCCCGAGCCGGTGAAAGAACATGTGCAAGCTGCCCAGGGCGGGGCCCAGGAAGCGGGTCGCCGGCATGCCGATCCGGGTGTCACGCGCGATGACCGAGATGTCGGTCATCAGTGCCATCTCGAAGCCGCCGCCGAGTGCGTAGCCGGCGATCTCCCCCACCGTCACCTTCGGGAAGCCCATGAAGTTGTGATAGAAGCCAAAAGATTTGCGGTCCACGGTAAGTCGCCGACGCTGACTCGGGCGACGTTTGGCGGCCCGCTCGTCCGCGACCCCCTGCTCCGGTGGCGCGGACGAGCCGTACCACCCGTAGGCATTGTTCATGTCGGCGCCGGTGGAAAAGACTCCCTCCGCTCCGCGCAGTAGCACCACCGTGAGGTCGTCGTCGTCGGCAACCCGATCCAGACAACGGGCGACGGCCTCGCGCATGGTGGCGTCGTAGGAGTTGCGTCGCTGGGGATTGTTCAGCGTGATGGTCGCGATGCGCCGCTCGAGATCGATGTCGAAAAGCACACGATCGTCAGAGGTGCTCGAAGCGCTCATTTATCGGACTCCTTTCGGCGCCTGCCGAACCGCGATCCGGCAAGCTTCTCCGGCCGTGACGCCAGCGTGTTGACCTCGCCCGTACACAGCACTTCGTCGTCGAGCAACAGTCGCGCGGTCGACGTGATGCCCCGTTCGCCCGCCGAGCGGGCGATGTCGAATCGCAGCTCCGTCAACACCGGTGTGGGCCTGCGGAAGGTCACGGCCAAGGATCGGGTTTTGCCGGAAAGGCCGGTGACGCAATTGTGGTGCTGGATGACGCAGTCGAAGAAGACGCCCAGGAATCCGCCGTGCACCAGTCCCGGCGGTCCTTCGTATATCAGCGGGAAATCGACGCGTCCCGAGGCGTTCTCGGAGTCGAGTCGGGTGAACCGGTACTCGGGAAAACACGGGTTGTAGGCGCCGATGTCGGTCGCGTGGCTGAGATAGACGCGCCGGGGATCGTCGGGCATCTCGCCGATGCGCGGGGCGCTGTCCGCCGGCGCGGCGGCGGACAGCTCGCTCTCCCACTCGGCGAACCTCTCCAGCATCGCGTCCACCGCGCGGTGCGGATGCTCGAGGGACACCAGCAGTGAGCTGAGCCGGCGCATGGCAGCGGCGGCGGCCACGGTCTGGGCCAGCGGCGCCTCGCCGAATCGGGCGTCGTCGCTGCGCGTCGACGCGGGGGCGGCGTGCCCCTCCTCGATCGCCATAGGCGCCGCTCCTCCTCATCGCTTCGCATCGTCGCCGGCGGGGGCCATGATTCTCTCTTTCACCCCGTAGTTTCGCAGGCAGCGTATCCTTGCTAACTTATACAGCGTATCAATCGTATTGCCTACTGTATGGGTAACCGTAACGGCGGAGAAAGGCCGGGTCGACGGTGAGTCAGGGGGCCGACGCGGCCGGAGCCGATGGTTCGGTGGCAGTGCACCGAGACGGTGCGGTCTTGCGGGTCACGCTCGATCGCCCATCCCGGCGTAACTCGTTGACGCAGTTGATGATCGGGACTCTAGTGGACTCGCTGACCGACGCCGCCTCGGACGATTCGCTACGTGCCGTACACATCCGGGGCGCCGGAGACGATTTCTGCGCGGGCGCCGACTGGGTGGCCGCCAACGATCCCGGCGGGCAACGGCCGCGCACCGGTGATCTGGTGCGCCGGATTCCGCACGCCGCCCACCGCGTGATCGAACTCGTCGCCGGCATTCAGCTGCCGGTGGTGTGTAGCGTGCGGGGGTGGGCCGTGGGATTCGGCTGCAATCTCGCGCTGGCCGCTGACTTCACCGTGGCCGCCGACGATGCGGTGTTCTGGGAACCGTTCATCGATCGTGGATTCAGCCCGGACTCGGGATCCACCTGGCTGCTGCCCCGGCTCGTCGGCCTGGCGCGGGCCCGGCGAATGCTGCTGCTCGGCGCGAAGGTGGGCGGACACGACGCGGCCGACTGGGGACTGATTCACCAGGCGGTCAGCGGCCCCGAACTCGACCGCGCCGCCGAGGAGTTGGTGGGCCGGCTGGCCTCCGGCCCCACGGCAGCGATCGGGCTGGCCAAGCAGGCCCTGAACTTCGGCCAGCACGCAACGCTGAACCAATCGCTGAACCAGGAGTTGTTCAACCTGGAGTTGTCTTGCCGAACAGGCGATTTCAAGGAGGGCCTGGAGGCCTTCCGGCAGCGACGGGATCCGGATTTTCGTGGACGCTAGCTCCTGGGCGCCGAGTGTGGGCGCTACGCACCGGAATTGCCTCAACTCCGTCCATAGCCCCCACGCTCGTGGGCCGCACCGGGCGCCATACGAAGGGATGATCGATGCCCACTGATTCGTTCGACACGATCAAGTACGAGGTCGACGGGCGCACCGCGACGATCACGCTGAACCGCCCGGACGCCCTCAACGCGCTCAGCCCGCACATGATCAGCGAGCTTCGGGCCGCCTACGACGAGGCCGAAAACGACGACAGCGTCTGGCTGACCATCGTCACCGGCACCGGCCGCGCGTTCTGCACCGGCGCCGACGTCAAGGAAATTCCCGAGGACGGCAAGGTGATCTACGAGCGGCCGTACCTGTCGACCTACGACCAATGGGAGGCACCGCAGGAGGGGACGCCGCCGTTTCGCAGCACGGCCAAGCCGGTGCTGACCGCTGTGAACGGAATCTGCTGTGGCGCCGGCATGGATTGGGTCACCACGACAGACATCGTCATCGCGTCCGAGCAGGCGACATTTTTCGATCCGCACGTCAGCATCGGGCTGGTGGCGGGCCGCGAGCTGGTGCGGGTGTCCCGGGTGTTGCCCCGCTCGGTCGCGCTGCGGATGGCGTTGATGGGCAAGCACGAGCGGATGAGCGCCGAGCGCGCCTACGAGCTGGGCCTGATCAGTGAAGTCGTCGAGCACGACCGCCTGCTGGACCGCGCCCACGAGATCGCCGACATCGTCAATTCCAATGCGCCACTGGCTGTCCGGGGCACCAGGCTGGCCATCCTCAAGGGCCTGAATGTGCCGCTGCACGAGGCGGAGATTCTCGCCGAGACGTTCCGCGAGCGGGTGCTGCGAACCGAGGACGCGGCCGAGGGCCCCCGGGCGTTCGTGGAAAAGCGCAAACCGAATTGGCAGTGCCGGTGAGCAAGCCGATGAAGTTCGAGACCATCCTGCTCGAGGTCGACGCCGCCGACCACGTCGCCACCATCACGCTGAATCGGCCCGAGCGGTTGAACGCGTTCAACCGCATCATGTGTGAGGAGATGGCCCGCGCCTGGCGGGTCGTCAAACTCGACGAGTCGGTGCACGCGGTGGTGCTGCGGGCCGCCGGCGACCGGGCGTTCAGCGCCGGGCTGGACATCAAGGAGTCCTACGGACAACCCGAAAACGTCTGGAACCACGAAGATCCCGGCGAAGCCCTGAGCCCCAAATGGCAGAAGATGTGGAAGCCGGTGGTCTGCGCGGTCCAGGGCATGTGCACGGCCGGCGCGTTCTACCTCGTCAACGAATCCGACGTGGTCATCTGTTCGGACGACGCCACGTTTTTCGACTCCCACGTGTCGGCCGGCCTGGTCTGTGCGCTGGAACCGATCGGCCTGATGCGGCGCGTCGGCCTCGGGGACACGCTGCGCATCGCGCTGATGGGCAACGACGAGCGGGTCAGCGCCGACACCGCGCTGCGGATCGGATTGGTCTCGGAGGTCGTCTCTTCCGAGCAGCTCTGGAATCGTGCCCATGAGATCGCGGCGACCATCGCCGCCAAGCCGCCGACGGCGACTCAGGGCACGGTGAAGGCGATTTGGGAATCGCTGGACAAGCCGTACCGCGCGGCGCTGGAACAGGGCCTGATCTACACCCGGCTGGGAAATCCGCTGGGCACCGCGGAACTGGCCGCGCAGCAGGGCCCCGGCGGCGCCAAACGCACACCGACGATCCGCTGATGACGCAACATCCACTCATCCAGCGCATCGCCGATGTGCTCGAGCTACAGCCGGACGCGCACGCCATCGAGTATGGCGGCCAATGGGTCTCGTGGGCTCGGGTCAACGCCCTGGCTCGGCGAGTGGCCGGGCTGGCCGCCGGCACCGAAGTCGGGATGCTGCTGCGCAACCGGCCGGGGCACGTGGCGGCCTTTCTGGGCGTGCTGCTGGGCGGTGGAACCGTGGTGGTCGTCAACCCGTCTCGAGGCGACGAGCGCACCAAGGCCGACATCGCGCGGCTACAGCTTCCCCTGGTCGTGGGCGAGCGCGACGACCTGACGGCGCTGGTGACCGCGGGCACCCCGACCGCCGCGATCTCGGGCCTGCTTGACGATGTCGACGTGTCTGGGCGACCCAGTACCGCGCCGGCTCCGCCGACCGATATCGCGGTGCGCATGTTGACCAGTGGCACGACGGGCCCGCCCAAGCGAATCGACCTGAGCTACGACATGCTGGCGCGCAGTGTGATGGGCGCCGAACCCGATCGCGCACCGGCGCCCACCGGGCTGCGGCGCGGCGTCGCGATCGTGAACTCACCGCTGGTGCATATCGGTGGCGTATTCCGTGTGCTGCACTGCGTCGCCGAGGCCAGATCGTTCGTGCTGCTGGAACGATTCGAGCTCAACGCCTGGGCCGAGGCGGTGCGCAAGCACCGGCCCCGCGCGGTATCGCTGGTACCGGCGGCCCTGCGCACCGTCTTGCACTCCGATGTGCCGCGCGCCGACCTGGACAGTGTCCGGGCCGTCACCTGCGGCACGGCGCCGCTGTCTGCCGACGACGCCGACGCTTTCACCGAGAAGTACGGCATCCCGGTACTAACCTCTTATGCCGCAACCGAATTCGGCGGCGGAGTGGCGGGCTGGACCCTTCCCGACTATCAGCGGTACTGGGAAACCAAACGGGGCAGCGTCGGCCGGGCCAATCCGGGCGCACAGCTGCGGGTGGTCGCCGACGACGGAACACCGCTAGGCCCGGACGCCGTCGGCCTGCTGGAGGTCAAGACGGGGCAGCTGGGCCCGGCCGCGCAATGGATGCGAACCACGGATATGGCGCGCATCGACGCCGACGGCTTCCTCTGGATCGTCGGTCGCGCCGATCAGGCGATCATCCGCGGCGGGTTCAAGGTGATGCCCGACGACGTTCGCGCCTCGCTGGAGAGCCACCCCGCGGTGGCGGGCGCGGCGGTGGTCGCCCGGCCCGACGAGCGGCTCGGCGAGACGCCGGTCGCCATGGTCGAACTGCGCGAGCCGTCTGCTGTCGACACCGCTGCGCTGGTGGAGTATCTGCGAGAGCGCCTGGCGCGCTACGAGATTCCCACCGAGATCGCGATCGTCGACGCCATTCCGCGAACACCGTCGGGCAAAGCCGATCTCGGCGCGATCCAGGACTACTTCCGCGAGCCCGCGGCCCTGCGCAACCATGCGTTCTGATTCTTTGACGGTCGCCGCGACGTTGCGACATCAAGCCCGTCTGCGCGGGGATCACCCGCTTCTGGTCTGCGACGATGACCGCATCGGATACGGCGAAGCCGATCGCCGCTCGGCGGAACTCGCCGGCGGTCTGATTACCCTCGGCGCCGGCAAGGGAACCCATGTCGGGCTGCTCTATCCGAATGGACCCGACTTCGTCGTCGGGATGTTGGCGGCCGCGCGCATCGGTGCCGTGCTGGTTCCGTTCTCCACTTTCGTCACCGCCCGCGAACTGCGCGAGCAGCTGGTCGACAGCGACGTCGAAATTCTGCTGGCCGCACCGTCTTTTCGCTCGCACGACTATGTACAGCGGCTGTCCGAGGTTCTTCCGGAGGCCGATTTCGCTTCCGGTGAACGGTTGTTGTGTGCGGCAGCGCCGCAATTGCGCCGCGTGGCGTTCACTCGCGAAACGGTGTGCGCGCCGGCCGGCACCATCGATCCGGCGGTGCTGCGGGCGATGGAAGACGATGTCTGCGACTGCGATCCGCTGGCGATCGTCTACACGTCCGGATCGACCAGCGCGCCCAAAGGGGTGGTGCACACGCACGGCGCGCTGCTCGGGCATCAACAGAACCTCAACGCGATCCGGGGATTGACCGCTTCGGACAAGCTGTTCTGCAATTCACCGTTCTTCTGGATCGGCGGGTTCGCGTTCGGCCTGCTCGCCACCTTGGTGGCCGGATCGACCCTGGTGTGCTCCAACGCCACCTCCGATACCGACGGAGCCGGGGCCACCCTGGACCTGCTGGAGGCCGAAAAGCCGACCATGACCAACGGGTTCGCGGCCGGGGTCGCTCACCTGGCCGACCACCCGAGCTACGCCGAGCGCGATCTGTCGTCGATGCGGCGCGGCAACCTCTACCCGATCATGTCCCCCGACACCCGGCCGGCCGATCCGGAGCTGCGGCACAACATGCTCGGAATGACCGAGGCCGGTGGCGTCGTGCTGATCGACCAGGACGAATCCGACCAACCCGAAACGCGGCGGGGATCATTCGGCAAGCCCGCCCCCGGATTCGAGACGATGCTCACCGACCCCGACACCGGGCAAAGCGTTGCCGTCGGCGAGGTCGGCGAACTGTGTGTCCGCGGGCCTTACGTGATGCAGGGCTATTACAAACGCAGTCGCGAGGACTGCTTCGACACCGACGGCTGGTTCCACACAGGTGATTTGGTGCGCAAAGATGCCGACGGATTCGTCTATTTCGTGGGCCGGCTGAGCACGATGATCAAAACGGCGGGAGCCAACGTATCAGCGGCCGAGGTGGAGAAGGCCATCGCCCGGGTCATCGGCGCGGAGGCTCACGTCGTGGGCGTCCCCGACACCCATCGAGGAGAGCTGGTTGCCGCGGTGGTCGTCCAACCGGATTTCGACGAAGCCACGCTGCGTGAACGGCTCAAAGGGGAGCTGTCGTCGTACAAGATTCCCAAGCGGTTCGTCGCCCTTGCGCGCGCCGACGTACCACTGCTGTCCAGCGGCAAGGTCGACAGGCAGCGACTGACAAGGCTCTTCGATGCCTAGCACCATCGATCAACTGGTGAGGTTTCGGGCCGAGAACGACGCGGACACACCGATGGTGATCGATCCCATCTCCCGGGTCAGCTACCGCGAACTCGACTCGACCACACGTGAATTGGCTGCGGCATTCGTCGAGGCCGGCGTGGGCAAGGGCACTCGGGTGGGACTGATCATGCCCAACGGCACCCGCTGGGTACAGGTCGCCATCGCGCTGACCCGCATCGGCGCCGTTCTGGTTCCGCTGAGCACGCTGCTGCAAGCCGGCGAGCTTGTCGCGCAGCTGCGCGTCGCCGCCGTCCAGTTCCTGGTGAGCGTCGAGGAATTCCGCGGCCATCGCTATCTCGACGACCTCCATACGGTGCCGCGATCCGAACGGCCGGCGTTACAACAGCTTTGGTCGATCGGCCAGCTCGACAACGCCCCGGTGAGCGACGGGGCCCGGCAGATCATCGACGCCATGACCGAAACAGTCACCCCCGCCGACCCGCTGGTCATCATGTTCACGTCGGGTAGTAGCGGATCGCCCAAGGGGGTCCTGCACTCGCACGGCAACGCGCTGGGCGCGGTGCAGTCGGGGCTGGCGGCGCGGTGCATCACCGCCGGAACCCGCCTGTATCTGCCGATGCCGTTCTTCTGGGTGGGCGGGTTCGGCAGCGGAATCCTGTCCGTTCTGTTGGCCGGCGCCACCCTGGTGACCGAAGAAATCCCCCGCCCCGAAACCACCCTGCGCCTACTGGAGCGTGAGCGTGTCACGCTGTTTCGGGGCTGGCCCGATCAGGCCGAAGCACTGGCGCGGCACGCCAGCTCGGTCGGCGTGGATCTCTCGGCGCTGCGACCGGGAAGCCTGGAAGCGCTGCTGGCGCCCGAGCAGCGGGCTCAGCCCGGTGCTCGGGCGGCGCTGTTCGGCATGACCGAGGCGTTCGGGCCGTACTGCGGCTACCCCGCCGACACGGACTTGCCCGCCACGGCGTGGGGCAGCTGCGGAAAGCCGTTTGGGGGCATGGAAGTCCGTATCGTCGACCCCGAAAACGGTGAGCCTGTCGCAGCGGGAACCGCCGGCATGATCCAGATCCGCGGACCGCACACGCTGCGAGGCATCTGCGGTCGCAGCCGCGAAGAGCTGTTCACCGCCGACGGCTTTTACCCCACCGGTGACCTCGGACATCTCGACGAGAATGGGTTCCTGTTCTACCACGGCCGATCCGACGACATGTTCAAAGTCAGCGGTGCGACCGTCTACCCCGGCGAGGTCGAGCGCGCACTGCGCAGCATCGACGGCGTCAACAATGCCTTTGTCACCAATGTGCCGGGCACCGCGGGCGAACGGGTCGGCGCGGCGGTGGTGTGCGGAGACGCGCTGACCGCCGAGCAGCTTCACGCGTCGGCCCGAAAGCTGCTGAGCGCCTTCAAGATACCCACGGTGTGGCTGCTGTTGAGCTCCGACGACGATGTTCCGCGCGGCGGCACCGGGAAGGTCGACATTCGCCGGCTCCGGGAGATATTGGCCGACGCCGGCGCCCACGGTGTCACCTGATCCGGGGCAACGGGACGCGGTCACCGACTTCGCCGTTGTCGTCGCGCAGTGCCGAACTGGCCAGTCCCTCCCGAAGCAACCAGCGGGCCAGTTCTAGCGTTTCGGCGATCTCCGACTCCGAGAGCCGAATCCCCTCGGGCTGCAGGCGCAGGGCGATCACGCCGTTCCATGCCCCCCATAGAAATCTGGTGAGGCGAATCGAATCGACCGGCCGTGCCTCCCCCGCCGCGATCGCGTCGTCGATCTGCCCCGCGAACCGGCGGAGCAGTTCCCCCACCCGATCGCCGATCTTCGCCTCGGGTCCGTCGTCGCCGGAAAGTGGTGCCGTACCCGGATTCCGGTAGGCCAGAAAGTGGAAGGCGCCCGGATGGTCCACGTGGAACCGAAGGTATGCGTCACCGCCGGCCAGGACGCGCTGCAACGGCGTCATCGTCGGGTCAGCACTGCGCGTCATGTACTCGGTGAATAGCTCCAGCGATCGATCGACCAGATGCAGGTAGACACCGCGCTTGTTGTCGAAATGGGTGTAGATCGTCCCGACCGACACGTCGGCGGCGGCAGCGATCGCCTCGATGCGGGCCCCGTCAAAGCCTTCGCGGCTGAACACCTCCTCGGCAGCGTCCAAGATCGCGGCACGGGTTCGGGCCCGTCTGCGTTCGGCGCGCGCCGCCGCGCCGTGGGTCCTTGCGGAAGTGCTGCCACCGGGCACGCGCCAAGGATAGGTCAGCGAGTAGATCAGAAGTTAATTCAGAAAATGAACGCTCTTGTAATATGAGCTCCCACCTGGCATTCTCCCCCTATGCACGAACGCACGGACGTCGTCATCGTCGGGAGCCGCTGCTCGGGGACCGCCGCCGCCATCGCTTTCGCGCAACGGGGCCGCGACGTCATCGCGCTCGACGGCGCATCGTTCCCGTCGGACACGCTCTCGACGCATCTCTTCTTCCCGCATCACTGGGCCGAACTGGAACTCCTGGGTGCCCGCGATCGTGTGCTGCGACTCGGCGCGCCGCTGCACACGCGCGCCGGCCTCGGGGCCCCGGGCGTGGACGTCGTCGGCGCGTTCGACACCTACCGGGGCCAGACTTCCGGGAGTTGTGTCCGCCGCCCCGGGTTGGATCTCGCGCTGGTGGAGACCGCTCGTGCGACCGGAGCCGACATCCGCGAACGCACCCGGGTGATCGATCTGCTGCGCGACCCGGCCGGTCGTGTCACCGGCGTCCGATACCGCGGACGCGACGGCTCCGAGGGCACCATCACCGCAAAGCTGGTCGTCGGCGCGGATGGCCGCCGCTCCACGGTGGCCCGCCTGGTCGGCACCACCGAGCACCACCGCTGGGAGAACCAGCGAATGATGGCCTACGCCTATTACGAGGACGGCCGTGAGGATCTGCGCAACCTGGCGATGCAATGGCGCTACGGCGACGATCTCGTCACGGTATTTCCTTGTGATGGAGGACAATCGGTGGCGCTGTTGATGCCGCCCGTGGCGCGCGGCGACGAGTTCCGCAACGATTCCGAGGCCGCGTTCCTCGACGCGATTCGGCGGGTTCCACCGTTTGCCGACCGGTTGCGCGGCTGCACCCGCGTCGGCAAGGTCCGGGTCTCCTATTCACACCCGTCGTACTTCCGGCATTCACAGGGACCGGGCTGGGCGCTGCCGGGAGACGCCGGCCACTTCAAAGATCCGGTGACCGCACAGGGCATCCGGGACGCGTTGCGCTTCGGCCGGCTGTTGGGCGAGACGGTGGCGCCCCACCTTGACGATCCCGCTGCACTCGACCCGGCACTGGCTGCGTGGGAGAAGGACCGCGACAAACAGTGCCTGCCGATGTACCAGTGGGCGAATCAGCTCGGCCGCGACGACGCGGTGTCCCCGATCGAGGACGCGGCCTATCGGTGGTTCGCCGCCCAGCCGGGCGGCGCAACGCAGTTGCTGGATGTGTTCTCCCGAAACCGCCCGGCGACAGACGTTTTCACAGCAAGCCGGTTGATCCGCTGGACCTTGGCGGCCGCACGTAACCCCGAGGTCGACCGCGGGATCCTCTGGCGCACCGTTCGCAGAGACGTGCGGCGCGAAGTGGACCGCATGATCGAACAGCGGCTGTTCAACCGCCGCCGGGCCGCGTCAGCCCGGAATTTTCGTGCGTGCTCAAAGAACGGGAAATCCACCGACCGTTCTGCCGCCTCGTGGGAAATCCAGCCGGCCTGAAGCGCATTCGGGCCGGCCGGACGCCGATAGCGCGCTTTAGGGGACCCGCGTCCAGGGTTGACAGTTCTGCGACTCGAAGGCCTTGACCGCGGAATTGATGTTCGCGTACATCGGACCGATAGAGGTATTCGTCTGGAGCACATGGTCCTTGTTCGCATCGGGCGTGCTGTAGGTGAACCACGAACACATCGAGTCCTGGGTTGGCACATTGTTTATCCAAACCCCAAAGGCCGAACCCGAACCGCCCGTGTGGTACAGGCCCGGTGCGATATCAGGCCCCACGACAAAAACACCGTTGCCGGGGATCGGGTCGACCGGGTCAGCGAGCGCCGGCGGTGTCAGGGCGATGGCGATCGCAGTCGCAACGAATAGGGCCGATGCGCGAAGCGATGCGGGCATCTTGTTCTCTCCGTTCGTTGCCCACCCTGATCGCAGCGTATGCCCAGCCCGGCTGTGCGACAAGAGATGGTGGCAGCTACTCGTCCACCACCACACCGCGCGCGATCAGGTGATCGATCAACGGGACCGCGCCGGCGGCGAGATGCTCCGACATCGCCGCGCGCGCCAGCTTGTCGTCACGCTTTTTGAGCGCGGACAGGATTCGCCGATGGTCCCTCATCGACTGCTCGGGCCAGCCCTCGATCGCAGGAAACACCGATTCGGGCGCATACCGGGTGATTTGCGACATCAGCTGCGCCAGCTTCGGCGAATCGGCGGCAATGTTGATGGCCCGGTGAAATTCGTGGTTCAGGCCAACGGTGTGCTCGTGTTCATCACCGGCGTAGGCATTCTCCAACTGCGCCTGGATCTCCTTGAGCTCGCGAAGTTGGTCGTCGGTGATGTTGACCGCGGCCCGCGCGGCCAGCTCACCGCCCACGTGCGCCTGCACATTGGCCACATCGGTGACATCGCGCCCGGTAACCGGCAACACCACGAAACCCCGGCGCGGCTGCTGGGCGATCAGGCCTTCGGCGCGCAGCGCGAACAGGGCCTCACGTACCGGTGTGACACTGATACCGAGTTCCGCGGCCAGCTGATCCAACCGAACATACGAGCCGGCGGCATAGGTGCCGTCGAATATCCGGCTGCGGATCAAGCGCGCCACATCCTCGGAAAGTTGAGGCCGCGCAGCGAAATCCGGAACGCTCATCGTTTCACACCCGATATTCGGCGAGCAGCCGCTTGCTGATGATGTTCTTCTGGATTTCGCTGGTCCCCTCACCGATCAGCAGGAACGGCGCGTCACGCATCAGCCGTTCGATCTCGTACTCCTTGGAATAGCCGTAGCCGCCGTGGATCCGGAAGCTCTGCTGAGTGACCTCGGCACAATACTCGCTGCACAGGTACTTGGCCATCCCGGCGGCGACGTCGTTGCGCTCCCCCGAGTCCTTCAGCCGCGCCGCATTCACCATCATCAGGTGTGCCGCTTCGACTTTGGTCGCCATCTCGGCCAGCTGGAAGGCGATGGCCTGATGCTCGGCGATCGGCTTGCCGAACGTCTCGCGTTGTTGCGCGTAGCGCACCGCGAGCTCGAAAGCGCGAATCCCGACCCCGCAAGCCCGCGCCGACACGTTGACCCGGCCGACCTCGATGCCGTCCATCATCTGGAAAAAGCCCTGCCCCGTTGTCCCGCCAAGAACGTCATCGGCACTGGCCTGGTAGCCGTCGAAAATCATCTCGGTGGTATCGATGCCCTTGTAGCCCAGCTTGTCGATCTTACCCGGAATACGCAGGCCTGCAACGACTTCCCCGAAGCCGACCGGCTTCTCGACGAGGAACGCGGTCAGGTTGCGGTGCGGCTTGTCCGAGCCCTCGGCCGTGCGTACCAGCACCGCCACCAGCGTCGAGGTGCCGCCGTTGGTCAGCCACATCTTCTGGCCATCGATGGTGTAGGTGCCATCCTCGTTGCGCCGGGCCCGGGTGCGGATCGCGGCGACGTCGGAGCCCAGCCCGGGCTCCGACATCGAGAAGGCGCCGCGCGTCTCGCCGGCTGCCATGCGGGGCAGGAAGCGTTGCTTCTGCTCGTCGGTGCCGTGCCGGCGCAGCATGTACGCCACGATGAAGTGGGTGTTGAGCACCCCGGACACGCTCATCCATCCGCGCGCAAGCTCTTCGACGCACAGGGCGTAGGTCAACAGCGATTCGCCCAGGCCGCCATACTCTTCGGGGATCATCAGCCCGAACAGGCCCATGTTGCGCATCTGGTCGACGATGGCCTGCGGGTAGGTGTCGGCGCGTTCCAGCTCGGCCGCGTTGGGGATGACTTCCTTCTCGACGAATTGCCGCACGGTGGCGATGATCTCGGTCTGGACTTCGGTCAGTCCCAGGGTCTGGGCAAGTTTGGTCATGGTTACCTTCCGGCTGCTCAGCGCTCGATGGTCTTCGCGTTCGTCAGGCGCTCGATGTCGGCGGCGGTCAGCCCCAAACGCGTAAGGACGTCGGCGGTGTCTTGTCCCAGGGCGGGCGCGGGCGAGGGGGCGGGATGCGCGCCGTCGATCGCGGCCGGCAGGCCGGCCGCGAAGTAGTCCCCGAGGCCCGGTTGCCGCAATCGCGAAAACAGCGGATTGTCAGTGACCTTCGGCCCGGCCGCGACCTCGGCGAAGGTGCGGTACCGCTCGAACAGCACCGTGGTGTTCGACAACGCGGCGGTGATCTCGTCGGCGCCGTGATCGGCGAACCAGGTGGCGAACAGGCCGGACAGCACGTCGCGGTATCGGTACCGGTCGCCCTCGGACCCGAAGTCGACCCCGAGCGCCTCGGCGACCGCCGATACCGCGGCATGCGTGCCCGTGACCTCGACCAGATCGCGAAAGTGTCGGTTGGTGAGGGCGACGACCATGAACCGGGCGCCGTCACGACTGGTGAAGTCCTGCCCGTACTGGCCGTAGATGGCGTTGCCCAGCCGTTCGCGTTGTGTCCCAGTGACTTGCGGCTCGGTGAGCAACCCCAGATTGGCGGCGGTGGCCAGCGCGACGTCCTCCAGCGCCAGGCTGATCTGGCTCCCCGCCCCGGACCGGTCACGGCGACGGACGGCGGTGACGACGGACAGCGCGGCGTACAGTCCGCAGCACACGTCCCAGGCCGGCAAAACGTGATTGATCGGACCGGCATGATCGGCCGGGCCCGTGACGAGCGGATAGCCAAGACCGGCGTTGACCGTGTAGTCCACCCCGGTGGAGCCGTCGCCGCGGCCGAGCAATTGGACATGGATGACGTCGGGACGCTTGGCCGCCAAGACATCGTGGCTCAGCCAGGACAGCCCGGCGGCGTTGGTGACGACGATACCGTCGCCCTCGACGATCAGCCGCTGGACCAGTGCCTGGCCGTCGGTGGAGCGCAGATCGATGGTGGCCGAACGTTTTCCCTTGTTCAGGCCGGTCCAATAGATCGAGGTACCGTCGGCCGCCAGCGGCCACCGTTGCACGTCGGAAGCACCACCGATCGGGTCGACCCGGATCACCTCTGCGCCAAGCTGACTCAGCGTCATGCCGCACAGGGGCGCAGCGACGAAGCTGGACACCTCGATGACGGTGAGGCCGTTCAGGGGCAACCCCGGATCGGCCATCACGATGCGACCCGCTCGAAGACGGCGGCAAGACCCTGGCCGCCGCCGATGCACATGGTCTCCAACCCGTAGCGCGCCTGCCGGCGACCCAGCTCGCGCGCCAGCGTGGCCAGCATCCGTCCGCCCGTTGCGCCGACCGGGTGGCCCAGCGAGATCCCCGAACCGTGCACATTGGTCCGCTCATGGTCGGCGGCCCCGAAATTCCATTCCCGCAGCACCGCAAGCGCTTGCGCGGCAAAGGCTTCGTTGAGCTCGATGAGGTCGATATCGGAGAGCTGTAAGCCCGCCCTGGACAGCGCCACCTCGGTCGCGGGCACCGGCCCGATGCCCATGATGTTGGGCGCGACCCCCGCCACCCCCCACGACACCAGGCGCACCAACGGCGTCAGGCCGTATTCGTCGGCTTTCTCCGGCGTGGTCACCACACACATCGAGGCCGCGTCATTCTGTCCGCTGGAGTTACCGGCCGTGACCGTTGCCTGCGGATCATCCTTCAGCAGAACGGGTTTGAGCTTGCCCAACGAATCCACCGACGTGTCCGCACGCGGGTGCTCATCAGTGTCGATGACGTCGTCACCCTGTCGGCCGGGAATGATCACCGGAACTATTTCCGAGGCCAGGACGCCGTCTTTCTGCGCGGCCACCGCACGCTGGTGCGACCGAACCGCGAGCTCGTCCTGCTCCTGGCGTGAAATGCCGTACTGGCGGCGCAAATTCTCGGCCGTTTCCAGCATGCCGCCGGGTACCGGGTAGTGCCGGCCGCCGGCCGTCGTGCGTCCCCGCGCCAGCCCGTCGTGCACCCGAACGCCGCCGCGGGCTCCGCCCCAGCGCATATCGGTGGAGTAGAAGGCGACGTTGCTCATGCTTTCGCAGCCCCCGGCGATGACCAGGTCGTGGTCGCCGTTGCCCACCTGCAGACACGCCTGGATCACCGCCTGCAGGCCCGAACCGCAACGCCGATCGACCTGCATGCCCGGAACCGTCACCGGCAGGCCGGAATCCAGCGCAACCACGCGCCCGATCGCCGGTGCATCGCTGTTGGGATAGCAGTGGCCCAGGATCACGTCCTGCACGGCGTCGGGCGCCAGCCCGGTTCGCTCGAGCAACCCTTTCAGGGCGGTGACACCCAGGTCGACGGCGGTCAGCGCCTTGAACATTCCGCCGTAGCGACCGATCGGAGTCCGCACCGGCTCACAGATGACGGCTTCACGGAGCGCACTCACAGGTGTCGGCCGCCGGTGATCTCCATGACGGTTCCGGTCATGTACGACGACAGGTCGGACGCCAGGAACAACGCCACGCTGGCGACCTCGCTGGGCTCACCGGCCCGGCCCATCGGCACCTCGGCGACCTTCGAATCCCAAATGCGCTGTGGCATGGCCTCTGTCATGGCGGAACGGATCAAGCCGGGGGCGATCGCGTTGACTCGCACACCCAAATAGGCCAGCTCTTTGGCGGCCGCCTTGGTCATGCCGACGATGCCGGCCTTGGCCGCCGAGTAGTTGGTCTGGCCGACCATGCCGACCTTCCCCGACACCGAGGACATGTTGATGATGGCGCCGCGCTTGTTTTCCCGCATGATGGCGGCGGCCAGCCGGGTGCCGTTCCAGGTCCCCTTCAGGTGTACGGAGATAACCTGATCGAATTGCTCCTCGGTCATCTTGCGCATCGTCGCGTCCCGGGTGATCCCCGCGTTGTTGACCATGATGTCCAGGCCGCCGAAACGCTCGACCGCGGTCTGGATCAGGGTCTCGACATCGGACGCCTGCGTGACATCGCAGCGGACCGCCACCGCGACGTCATCACCGCCCAACTGCTTGGCCGCCACCTGGGTTTCCTCGAGATTGACGTCGCCGAGCACAACTCGCGCTCCCTCGGCGACAAAGCGCTCCGCGATGGCCAGACCCAGTCCTTGCGCTCCACCCGTGATTACCGCGGTCTGACCTGTCAACAACGACACCTGGATCACACATCCTTCTCTATTATCGCCACCCACCGGGCGCCTCAAGGCAAATATCATATTTGATATAGGATTCTGCCCTGAACCGGGGTGCCCCGGATCGGGAGAGGAGCGTGGAGCCAATGGCCACCGCCGAGTTCGCCGAAGTCTCGGACGAAGACTTCCGCGAGATCCTCGCTCAGACAAGGCAATTCGTCCGCAGCGCGGTCGTCCCCCGCGAGCAGGAGATCCTCGACACCGATCGGGTCCCCGACGACCTGCGCGACGAAGCCAAGAGGATGGGCCTGTTCGGCTACGCGATCCCCCAGGAGTGGGGCGGACTCGGCCTCAACCTCATGCAGGACGTCGAGCTGGCGATGGAGCTGGGCTACACGTCACTGGCGCTGCGTTCGATGTTCGGCACCAACAACGGCATCGCCGGACAGGTTCTGGTCGGGTTCGGAACCGACGAACAGAAGTCGCGCTGGCTGTCGTCGATCGCATCCGGCGACGTCGTCGCCTCCTTCGCGTTGACCGAACCCGGCGCCGGATCGAACCCGGCCGGCCTGCGCACCAAAGCCGTTCGCGACGGCGACAATTGGGTGATCTCCGGTCAGAAGCGCTTCATCACCAACGCGCCCGTCGCCAACCTTTTCGTGGTATTCGCCCGCACCCGGCCGGCCGACGACAAGGGACCCGGGATCGCGGTCTTTTTGGTTCCGGCGGACACCGCCGGAGTGCAGGTCGGCGCCAAGGACGCCAAGATGGGTCAGGAAGGCGCATGGACCGCCGACGTCAGCTTCGATGACGTCCGGGCGGACAGCGGCGCGCTGATCGGCGGCAGCGAAGACATCGGTTATCGCGCGGCGATGACCTCGCTGGCTCGGGGGCGAGTGCACATCGCCGCCCTCGCCGTGGGCGCCGCCCAACGCGCGCTCGACGAATCCGTCGCGTATGCCGCCACCGCGACGCAGGGCGGGGCGCCGATCGGAAGCTTTCAGTTGGTGCAGGCGATGCTCGCCGACCAGCAGGCCGGGGTGCTGGCCGGCCGGGCGCTGGTGCGTGACGCGGCGCGGCTGTGGGTCACCGACCAGGACCGCAGGATCGCCCCGTCGGCGGCCAAGCTGTTCTGCACCGAAATGGCCGGCAACGTCGCGGATCTCGCGGTGCAGATACACGGCGGCAGCGGCTACATACGTGGCGTTCCGGTCGAACGCATCTACCGCGACGTGCGCCTGCTACGGCTCTACGAGGGCACCAGCGAGATTCAGCGCCTGATCATCGGATCGAACCTGGTCAAGGCGGCGGGGCGGGCCACCACAACGAAGGAGCGTCAATGAGCGGCAAGCTTGCCGGAAAAGTGGCATTCATTACCGGCGCGGCACGCGGCCAGGGCCGGGCGCACGCGGTGCGCATGGCCCGAGAAGGCGCCGACATCATCGCCGTCGACATCGCCGGCAAGCTTCCGTCCTGTGTTCCCTACGACCCGGCGAGCCCGGACGACCTGAGCGAAACCGTTCGCCTGGTTGAAGAAGCGAACCGCCGGATCATCGCCTCGGTCGTGGACACCCGCGACTTCGACGGCCTCCGAAAGGTCGTCGACGACGGCGTCGCCGCACTGGGGCGCCTGGACATCATCGTCGCCAACGCCGGGGTCGCCGCACCGCAGGCGTGGGACGACATCACGCCGGAAAACTTTCGCGACGTCATGGACATCAACGTGACCGGCACCTGGAACACCGTGATGGCCGGCGCGGACAAGATCATCGAAGGCGGCCGCGGCGGTTCCATCATCCTGATCAGTTCCGCCGCCGGTATGAAGATGCAGCCGTTCATGATTCACTACACCGCCAGCAAGCACGCCGTCACCGGGCTGGCGCGGGCCTTCGCCGCCGAGTTGGGTAAGCATTCGATCCGGGTGAACAGTGTTCATCCCGGACCGGTGAATACGCCGATGGGATCGGGCGACATGGTCACGGCGGTGGGCAAGACGATGGAAACCAACCCGCAGCTCTCCCACGTCCTCACGCCGTTCCTGCCGGACTGGGTGGCCGAGCCGGAGGAGATCGCCGATACCGTGTGCTGGCTGGCCAGCGACGAGTCGCGTAAGGTCACCGCCGCGCAGATCCCGGTCGATCAGGGCTCGACGCAGTACTAGGACCTGCCCGTCCGGGAATAGATCGTCGGGCATCCGCGCTTTCAGGCCACATGAAAGCCTTCACCGAAACCGAGCGTCAGGAGTTCCTGGCCGCCAAGCGCGTCGGCGTGCTGTCCGTCGCGGCCGCCGACGGCCGGCCGCCGGCCAGTGTCCCGATTTGGTACGACTACACCCCGGGCGGCAACATCCGGATCATGACCGGGCCGTCCAGTCGCAAGGCGCGGCTCATCGAGCGGTCCGGGGTGGTGACGCTGGTCGTCCAGCGCGAGGAGCCCCCGTATCAGTACGTCGTGGTCGAGGGCGCGGTGGTCGACACCACCAACCCGGCCCCGGCCGACGTGCAGGAAGCCATCGCCATTCGCTACCTCGGCGAGGAAGGCGGGCGGGCGTTCGTCCGCAGCATGGAAGGCGTCGAGGAGGCGCTGTTCACCATCCGGCCGGATCGCTGGCTGAGCGCCGACTTCACCGGCGACCTCTGAGCTCGGAGATCTACGCGCATACGCCGATGTATTGCGGCATGCGCAAAGCTCATGCTGGCTAACATGAGCGAGATCGATCCTCGGGCGGAAATCCCTCCCTTGGACTGGAGCGACGTGGCCATGAACGAGCCTCTGCCGACCGGCACTGTGACGTTGCTGCTGGCCGACGTCCAAGGCTCGACACGATTATGGGACTCCCAGCCGTCGGAGATGACCGCTGCAATCGCCAACCTGGATCGAACGCTGGCCGAGTTGGTCGGGGTGCATCGCGGCGTCCGCCCGGTCGAGCAAGGTGAGGGTGACAGCTTCGTCATCGCATTCGCTCGAGCATCTGATGCGGTGGGGTGCGCGCTCGCATTGCAACGCGCGCCCCTGGCTCCGTTGCGGTTACGGATCGGCGTGCACACCGGCGAGGTGCAGCTGCGCGACGAATACAACTACGTCGGGCCGGCCATCAACCGGACTGCGCGGCTTCGCGAACTCGCGCATGGAGGCCAGACGGTGTTGTCGGGCACCAGCAGCGACCTGGTTGCCGACGTGCTCCCTGACGACGCCTGGTTGGCCGACCTGGGCACTCATGCGCTGCGGGATCTGCCCCGAGCCGAACGGGTTGTGCAGCTATGTCATTCCGATCTCTGCAACGAATTTCCCCCCCTTCGAAAGCACGAAGCCGTTGCTGCCCAACATCTTCCAGTCGAGCTAACCAGTTTTGTGGGGCGAGACGCCGAGATGAGCGAAGTCCGCAACATGCTTGCGCGGAACAGATTGGTGACCTTGACCGGCGCGGGCGGCGCCGGCAAGACCCGACTGGCGGTGCAGATAGCGGCCCTCGTCGCCGGCGATTATGCCGACGGAACCTGGTATGTGGACTTGGCACCGCTCACCGACCCCGACCTGGTGCCCATCGTGGCTGCACGCGCGCTGGGGCTGCCGGACCAACCCGGGCGTTCTTCGGAGAAAAGCCTGCTGCAATTCATCGGCGGCGGGCACATGCTGGTGGTGCTCGACAACTGCGAGCATCTGCTGGATGCCAGCGCGGGACTGGCCAGTGCGTTGCTGCGGGACTGCCCACGATTGACCGTGCTCGCGACGAGCCGCGAGCCGATCGGCATCAGCGGCGAGGTGACGTGGCGGGTGCCGTCGTTGTCGCTGGCCGACGACGCCGTCCGGTTATTCAGCGATCGCGCCGCCCAGGTGCGTCCCGGGTTCACCATCAATGACGACAATGCGGTTGCGGTGAACGAGATTTGCCGCCGCCTCGATGGCATGCCCTTGGCGATCGAGTTGGCGGCGGCGCGGGTCCGCGCGTTGTCGCCCAACGAGGTCCTTGCCGGCCTGCAAGATCGGTTCCGGTTGCTGACCGGCGGATCGCGGACGGCGGTACGTCGCCAGCAGACATTGCGTGCCTCGGTGGATTGGTCGCATGCGCTGTTGACCGACCCGGAACGGATATTGTTCCGCAGGCTCGGGGTTTTTATGGGTGGGTTCGACCTCGAAGCCTGCCGAGAAGTAGTCTGCGACAACGACTTGGCGTCGCACCAGGTGTTGGATGTGCTCGCGTTGCTCATTGACAAGTCGCTGGTGATTGCCGAATCCACTGACGGGGCAACGCGATATCGGTTGCTCGAAACGATCCGCCAGTATACGCAGGAAAAGCTCAGCGAATCCCCGGAAGCCATCGCTGTTCGAGGCCGACACCGCGACTATTTCAGCGCCATGGCAGCGACACTCGACGCTCCCGGTGACACCAGTCTGGAACTCCTGCTTGACCAAGCTGAAGCCAACATTGACAATCTACGAGCCGCATTCGCATGGAGCCGCGAGAATTTCGACACCGACAGCGCACTACTCCTCGCCACGTCGCTGCAGCCACTCTGGCTGACACGAGGGGGGCTCAAGGAGGGTTCGGACTGGCTCGACGCGGGTCTGGCCGACGCTGAGGTCAATGGCACAGATGTGACACCTCGGGCGATGGCACGGGCGTTGGCCGACAAGGCATTCCTGGATAATATGCGTGACGCGGAAAGCTTTGCGCGAGCACAGCGTTCGCTGGCCATCGCGCGTGAGCTGGACGATCCGGCGCTGCTGGCGCGCACTCTCACCGCTTGCGGCCGCCTCGCCGCCTGGGACGCCGAACTGGCCCGGCCATACTTGTCCGAGGGAGCCGACTTGACCCGAGCCATTGGCGATCGGTGGAGGCTAAGCCAGCTCCTCTACAGTCAGGCGCTCACCTCCATAGTCGGCGCGGGAGACCTCGACGGAGCACTGACGGCCGCCATGGAGGGCCGCAAACTCGCCGAAGAGATCGGCGACCGGGGTTATTCGCGCGGTTGCCGGTGGTGTCTCACCGGAGTGCAGTGGGTCCGAGGCGATATCGCCGGGGCCGAAGCGCGGCATCGCGAATTGGTAATCGAAGCGGACGCGGCGCACGCCCTGATCTGGCAGGTCAATGCCCGGGCGGCCCTGGGCCACGTGCTGGCCCACAGCGGTCAGGCGGACGCGGGACGGGCGATCGCGCTCGAGGCGCTCGACGACGCCGCGGGAATCGGCCAGTACCAGGAAGGTGTCGTCTACGCGGCGGTGGCTTTCGCGGCGCTGGCCGGTGGCGACGTGGGCGCGGCCACCGATGCCAGCGATGCCGCTCGCGAGCGGTTCGCCGGCTTTCCGCTTGCGAGCACCATCAACAAGCCCTCGGCCCAGGCCGCGCTGGCCCGTGGCGATCTGACGTCCGCGCGTCGCTTCGCCGACGAGGACGTTGCGGCCGCGGCGGGTTGGTTCACGGTGCAGGCGCTGCTCAATCGGGCGCGCGTGGCCTTGGCGGAAAACGAGCCCGGGCAGGCCGAACGCGATCTCCACGACGCGCTGACCCGCGCCGCGGAGACGCAAGCCCACTTGTTCGTTCCCGATCTGCTCGAGTGTCTGGCCGCGCTGGCCCACGTTGGTGGGAGCCACCTGGAAGCGGCGCGCCTTTTCGGCGCGGCCCACGCGGTCCGTCAGCGCACCGGCGTGGTGCGCTTCCGGGTGTACGACGCCGAATACGCCGCATCGGTGGACGCGACCCGTGAAGCGCTGTCGGAAAACGAATTCGACGCCGGCTGGGCGGCCGGTACGGCCCTGTCCACACAAGAGGCGATCGCGTACGCGCGCCGCGGACGGGGAGAACGCAAACGCCCGCTCAGCGGCTGGGACTCACTGACCCCCATGGAGCACGATGTCGTCCGCCTCGTTGGCAAGGGGTTGGGCAACAAGGATATCGGCGACCGGCTGTTCATTTCCCCGCGGACCGTGCAGACGCATCTCACCCACGTCTACGCCAAACTCGGGCTCACCTCGCGCGTGCAATTGGCGCAGGAAGTGGCCCGCCGCTCAGTGCCCGATTAGCTCCAGCGTCCCCAGCTCCCGGATCGCCTGGCAGCCGCGGCTGAGCATGGCCAGGACCATGTCGTCGCCGCGCTCGGTCGCGGCGGCGAACGCGAACCCCAGCGCCGAGATCAGCGGTGCCTGCAGCACCCCGAGGCGGTAATCACGCCAACATGTTTCGCGGTCGTAGTCGCTGACCCCGCCGGCCGTCAGCGCGCGATGGTAGTCGGTGACCAGCTCTTCCTCGATGCCGGCGCGCAGCCGCGCATTGAGGCTGGTTGCTGTGAAGTAGGCGAGATCCCGGGTCGGCAGACCCACGCCGAGCGTCTGCCAGTCGACCACGCTGACCCTGGTTCGGTCCGGATCGAACAACAGGTTGTCCAGACGGTAGTCGCCGTGCAGCAACGCGAATCGGTCGTACTCGGACAGCAACCACGGTGTGATCAAACCCATTGCCGCACTGAAGGTATCGCGGTCTTCGGCGCTCATGCGATCGCCCAGCTTGTCCAGCGTGATGTCGGCGCTCATCTTCGCCACCTCGCCCATGCCGCCCGCACCGGCCTCATCCGGCCGGCCGAACGCGATGCCCGGGAAATCAAGCCAGACGGGGTCACACCAGCTGGGCGCGTGCAGGCCGGCCAGCGCGTCAACCGCAAGGCGCGCTTCGGCTTCACCGCAGCCGATGAGCTGATCGCCCTGCACCGCAGGCGCCTGATCGGCGAGCAGCAGGGCAAAATCCATTGCGTCCTCGGTGATCTCGGAATAGAAGCATTGCGGCGTCGGCACCCGCACCCGATCCACCACCGAGGAATAGAACGCGCATTCGCTGCGGTAGCCGATGACCACCCGGTCGCGCACCGTGTCGTCCTGGGCCGGCAGCTTGATCACAAACGTCTGCGGCAGGTCACCGGGATCCGTCGCGTAGCGGGCGGTCACCCGGTAGGTGGCCCCGGTCTGTCCGGTGCCGATCGCGACCACGTCCACGTCGGCGACCTCGACGGCCGCGCCGCGCCCACTGAGCGCGGCCGACAACCACGCCGGGGTCACGTCGCCGGGGTAGCGCGGTATCGACAGCACAACACTCATAAGCAGCACGCCTCCTGTACGCAGACAGCTCCGTCCGACTGACCAACTGTAAGGCATACCGCAAGAGTTGCGGTCAGCCGTGGCAATCTACTCGGCCAGAATGCGCCATTCGGCTGCCTCGTGCTGCTGCCGCCAGAATTCGTCGAAACGACCGCCCGCAGCGAGCAATTCGTCGACCGTACCGTCCTCGACCACCCGCCCGTTGTCGAGAAACAGGACTCGGTCGGCGTGGCTGATGCTGGCCAAACGGTGCGCAACGATCACCTGGGTGCGCGATTGCGGGTCGGCGGTGAGCGCGTCGACCACGGCGGCTTCGTTCTCGGTGTCCAGCGCGCTGGTCGCCTCGTCTACCAGCAGTATCGGTGCGGGTTTGAGCAACGCGCGGGCGATGCTGACGCGCTGCCGTTCACCGCCGGAGAGGGCCGAGCCGGCTTCACCGACGACGCTGCCGGCGCCGTCGGGCAGCCTTGCGACGAGCTCGTCGACGCGCGCGAGCGTCACCGCCCGCCTGAACCGGTCATCGGCGGCGCCGGGGTCTCCGGCGAACACGTTGTCGCGGATCGACCCGTGGAACAGATAGGGATGCTGGAACACGACGCTGCTTGCCGCGCGCCGCGCTTCGGCGTCCAGGGTCGCCGCGTCGACGCCGTCGATCAGCACCCGGCCGCGGGTGGGCTCGTGCAGCCCGGCGATCAGCGCCAGGATGGTGCTCTTGCCCGACCCGGACGGTCCGACGATCGCCGTCGTGCCTCCCGCCTCCAAGGAGAAGCTCACCCCGTCGAGCACCAGGTCGGTGGTACCACCGACAGCTGGGTACCCGAACACGACGTCGTCGAATTCGATACGCGGCGCCGCGGCGCCCGACAGTGTCGCGGCGCCGGCGTTCATCAGCGGTGCGGTGAGCACGGCACGAATGTTGTCGAGCGTGGCGCGGGTGCTTTCGAGCGCCGGCGCCAACTCGCTGATGGTGGTGAACGGCTCGAGGTAGCGCACGATGACGACGATCAATGCGATGGCCTCGGCCACCGTGAGCGTTCCGTTCACCGTCAGCGCGGTGGTCGCGCCGGCCAGCAGGATCAGGGCCAGCTGGCTGGCGAGGCTGAACAGCAGCTGGCCCGGGACCTGCATGGAGAGCAGGCGCATGGTCGCGCCGTGCTGTGCGGCCAGCGCGTCGCCGACCATGCTTCTGGCCGGCTCGACGCGCCGCGCGGCGCGCAACGCCTGCTGGGTTCGGGCGAATTCGATGATCCGTTCGGTGAGCGCGCTGTTGGCCTCGGCCGCGGTGGAATCGGCGCGACGCGCCAGGCGTGCCGACGCCCACAGCGCGCCCAACATCAGCGGCAGGCCGCCCAGGGCGGCGAGGCCCAGCTGCCAGGAGACCGGCAACAGGACCACCGCGATGGCGGCGGGCAGCAGCACGGCCGAGATCAGCGGTGTGAGCAGGTTGACGACGAGGCCGACGAGTTCCGGGCCGGTCGCCGCGATCGCCTGGCGCGCCGTCGCGGTGTGCTCGGCGGTGAACCAATCCAGCCGCACGCCGGGCAGGCGGTCCGCCACGTCATGCTGGCTGTGGTCCAGCACGGCGAAACCCAGGTTGAAGCCGATGCGCGCTGTCGCGGTGTCGATCACCCAGCCCACCACGGTTGCGGCGGTCAGCCAGCCCAGCCAGACCATCGCGCGCTGCGGGACGTCACCGAACAACGCCCCCACCAGGGGGACCAGCAGGACGGTGGCCACCGCCCGCACGACGACGGAGATCAACGCCAGCACCGTGTAGGCGATGACCCGGTTGCGGCGATCCACCGGGACCAGGCTCAACCACGTGCGAATCATCGGGCACCCTCCCCGGCCGCGCCGGCGGTCACCTGGTCGCGGCGGCCGCTCTCCCATAGCCGTCGGTACCGGCCGTCGGCGGCCAGCAACTCGTCGTGGGTGCCGCGTTCGACGATGCGGCCGTGGTCGAGCACGACGATCTGGTCCGCCCGGGTGATGGTGTGCAATCGATGGGCGATCACCAGCACGGTGCGGTCCTGCGTCAAACGGTTGAGTGCTTGCTGCACAAGATATTCCGATTCCGGGTCGGCGAACGCGGTGGCTTCGTCGAGGATGAGAACTCCGGTGTCGGCCAGGATCGCGCGGGCGATGGTGAGGCGTTGGCGCTCCCCGCCGGACAGGCCGCTACCGGCGCCCAGCATGGTGTCGTAGCCGTCCGGCAGCCGCATGATGCGGTCGTGGATCTGCGCCTCGCGCGCCGCCTGTTCGATTTGTGCCGCGGTGGCATCGGGCACGGCCAACGCGATGTTTTCGGCCACGGTGCCGTGCACCAACTGCGTTTCCTGCAGCACGAATCCGACCTGGGCGTAGAGCTGGTCGGCGGTCATCGACCGAATATCCTGTCCCCCAACGTGTATCGAACCCTGGTCGACGTCGTTGAACCGGGCCAGCAGGGCGGCCAGCGTCGACTTGCCTGATCCAGACGGTCCGACCAGCGCGGTGACGGTGCCGGGCCGCAAGGTCAACGACACGTCGTGGATCACCGGGACGCCCGGGCGGTAACCGAAACCGACGTTGTCGAACACCACCGCCTTCGACGATTCCCCGTTGGGTTCACCTTGGTCGCGCACGGCGAGTTCGGGTTCGTCGAGCGTGTTCTGCAGTCGCCGGGCAGCCAACATGCCGACGCGGATGCCGCCCAGGCCGTAGGCGATTCCGAGCAGTCGCGCGCCGAAGGTGGTGCCTAGCAACAAGAATGGCAGCAGGTTCACCGGATCCATCCGGCCCCCGACGATCAGCAGGGTGCCGGTGGCCGCGATGAGCCACAGGAAGGTCGAGGGGCGGGTGACCAGATCCATGAACGTCTTTTTGCCGGCCAGCGGGCGTTGCCAGGCGACCAGGAAGCCGACGTATTCGTCCAGGCGGCGCCGGAAACTCGACGCGGCGGCACCGCCGAAGACGCGGATCACCGGCTGGCCTTCCAGGTAGGCGCCGGCCTCGCCGCTCATCGTCTCCGCCCAGCGCTGCGACTGCGGGATGCGCGGGCCCGACTGAATCGTGAGGGACGACGTCAGCACCAGGTAGACCAGGACGGGCGCGAACAACACCAGCGCCACCCGCCAGTCGACTACGAAGAGGTAGACCAGCACCGCAACGGGCGCGACGGCCGCGGCGACCGCATCCGGGATGGCGTGAGTGACCAGGTAGTGCAGGGACAGCGTGTCGTCCTGTAGCAGCTGTTTGATCGAGCCTGACCCGCGGGCGGTGAACCAGCCCAGCGGTAGCCGAGACAGCTTGCGCAACAATCCCGAACGCAGATCGCGGGCGAATCGTGCATCGACAACATGGAGCCAGAGGGTGAGGGCGGCACCGAGTAAGGCCCCCAAACCCAGCAGCGACACCGCGGCGATGCCGATGTTCCACAGCCGGGATGCGGGCGCCCCTGATACCAGGAGCCGGGCCAGCTCGACCAGCAGCACGAACGGCGCCAGTTGCACCAGCGTGATCACCGCCTGCAATACGCCCGACAAGATCAGCGCCGACCGCAGCGGCGCGAGCAATCGCCCGGCGGCCTGGGCACGCCAGTTTCCGCGAGACACCGGGGTGGGCGTCGTGTCGGGAACCTGCTGAGCCGACTCCAGCTGCGCCGCAACCTCTTCCGGAGCGACGGTGGGCGTGGCATTTTCAGAGCCCTCGGGTTCATCACCGCGGCGGGTGCCCATCGCACGCCCGGCACTCCAGTAGGCCTGGGCGTGTACCTCGGATTTGGGAAAGCCGAATTCGTCGCGCAGCCTGGTCCGCACCTGCTTGAGTGTCGTGGCCTCTGGCGTCGCCCACGCGTACCAGTCGGACCAATCTCGGCTTTCGATCGCCGCGGCAAGGGATTTCTCGTCGTGGCGTGCGACCCAATGCAGTCGCAGCCGGGGGTGCTGCGCGATCGGGATCAATGTGTCGTTGTCGTCGTGCTTTTCGAGGTACATCTCGATCGGGACGTCGTCGGGGACGACGCCGATGATCCCGTTCATTCCCGGGATGGACGCCGAGTCACCGATGAGCAGATATCCGGCCGGCTGCTCGTCGGGCACGTCGAACCGGGACGAACCCATCAGCGCCATGACGGCGATGGTGGCGCCGGGCTTTACGGTGCGCGCCCAGAGCGACGCCGGTCCGGCGGGATCGTGCAGCACGATGTCGACCGCGAAGCGCCCGGCCGCAACGTCCGCCTCCGAAATCGTGTAGGCGCGCTGGAACTCCGTTTTCGATCCGTCCGGGTCCGGGAACCAGAACCGCAGCCATGCGGCCGGTTCGGCATCCACGTCTTCGAACAGCGTCGGCGACGTCATACGCACGCGCACGAAGTGCGGCGCGATCCGGACGGTTTCGATCACCGTCGCGGTGTGGTCACGCGCGCCGAAGCTGCGCAACATCACACCCTGGATTCCGCGTGCCATTAGCGGTCCTCTCTCGCGGCGCTCCGCGCGCCGGCGGCCTCGCCGATCCGACGCCCCGGCGGGATCACCGCCACCCCGCCACGGATCGGCGCGGCCAGCGGGGGCCGCACGAAGTGTGAATTCGACACCTGCGGCAGCCTTCGCGCGGGCGGCACCCTGCCACGGGTCACCGGCCGGCTGGTCACGGCTTGGTACGTTACCCCACAAACTAAGGGTTGCCTTACCAAAGGTCAACCTCGGTGCCTGTCAATCCCCGGCGGCCGTCAGTAACCTGGGAAACATGAGCGGTGACTCAGCGGCGCCGGTGCTCCTGTACGACGGTGTCTGCGGTGTGTGCAACCGGTCGGTGCGCACGATACTTCGCCTCGACCCCGCCGGTCCGCTGCGCTTCGCAGCCCTGGAGAGCGTCTTCGCCAAGGCGATCGTCAAGCGGCACCCGGAGATCGGAGACGTCGACTCGGTGGTGTTCGTCGATGACCCCGGCCGGCCCTCGGAGCGCGTGGCCGTCCGGTCCGAGGCCGCGTTGCGCGTGGTGGACTATCTGGGCGGACCGTGGAGGGTGCTCAAGGTCGCCCGTCTCGTGCCGACGCCCGTGCGCGACTGGCTCTACGATCGGTTCGCCGCGATCCGGTATCGGGTCTTCGGCAGGTACGACAGTTGTCCATTGCCCGCACCGGAGGTCCGCGCCCGCTTCGTGGCGGACTGAGCCACACCGGTCAGCGGCCGGCGCCGGCGGCCAGGTCCGCTTCGGATTCCTCCCGCTTGAGCTCGGCCAGCTTGTGGTCCTCGGCCGCCGCTTGGCGGTGCTCGCTCGCAGACCCTGCGGTGCACATCCGGGTGGGGCACGCCTTGTGCGACGCAGCAGTCTTGCACCTTGGCGATCCGCTCGTGCTGGACCGCCGATTCCTCGAGGCTGTGCGCCGCGGACAATCCCGCGCACGCGGCGCGTTCCCGGGCCGCGGCGACTCGGCGTTCCGCGAGCTCGACATCTTCTGCGCTAAACGCTTTTCACCTCGTGGTGACGGCTTGTTTGCGGTGGGCATAGCGCCTCCCCTGTGTCCTGTGGGTTCCATGTACCCGGCATCGAGGGTTTGACGCTTACACCGCGCAAGATTTCCGTCTCCGGTGTTGAACAGTGCGGGCGGAGGGACTCGAACCCTCAAGCTCTTTCGAGCAATGGCACCTAAAACCATCGCGTCTGCCAATTTCGCCACGCCCGCGGCGTGCCGATGATACCGCCGGGATCCCTCGGACCAGGTCGAGCCATCGCCCGGCTCGACGAATTCGCCGGGCCCAAATCCCGAGCGGTACGGTCGAGGGGTGTCCACTACACACCGTCGCAGATCCGCGTTGATCGCCCTGGTGATCGTCGCGGCGTGCGGCTGCCTGGCCCTGGGCTGGTGGCAGTGGACCAGGTTCCAATCCGTCTCCGGCTCATTTCAGAATCTCGGCTACGCACTGCAATGGCCGCTGTTCGCGTGGTTCTGCGTGTACGCGTACCGCAAATTCGTTCGCTACGAAGAGGAACCACCACAGCCGCGCAGCGCCGGGGCCGTGACGGAGATACCCGCCGGGCTGCTGCCCGAGCGACCCAAGCCCACACCGCAGACACCCGACGATCCGGCACTGCGGGAGTACAACGACTACCTGGCCGAACTCGCCGCGCAAGATGCCGAAAAACAAAAGAGGACAACCGCATGACCACACCGGAGACGCCCCGAGGACCAGTGCCCGCAGCGCCGGTCGACAAGATCCGCACCGCCTTGCTCGGCTACCGGATCATGGCCTGGACGACGGGCCTGTGGCTCATCGCGTTGTGCTACGAGATCGTCTCGCACCTGGTCTTCGACCACGAGATCCGGTGGATCGAAGTGGTTCACGGCTGGGTCTATTTCATCTACGTCTTGACCGCGTTCAATCTGGCGGTCAAGGTCCGCTGGCCGATCGGCAAGACGGTCGGCGTGCTGCTGTCCGGCACCATCCCACTGCTCGGCATCATCGTCGAGCACTTCCAAACCAGGGACGTCAAAGCCCAATTCGGTTTGTGAGTCACATCGGCCACAAGCGTGGCTCCCGGGGGCGGCACCCGGAATGCCCGCCTCATAGCGACAACGCGAGCGGACGACTCGTTGTCGCTATGAGGCGGGCACTTCGCCAGTCACCCTGCGCAGCGTCTGGTGTGACGGGTATTGCCAACGCGCCGCGGAGTACCGCGGTTCAGCCGTCGGAGGCCAGCGTCTGAAGCGCCGGCAACAGCAGCCGCAGCGCCCGACCGCGATGCGAGTCCGCGTCCTTCTCCACCGGGCTCAGCTCCGCCGCCGTGCGATCGTGCCCGTTGGGCACGAACACCGGGTCATAGCCGAAGCCGCCATCGCCGCGCGGTTGGCGGGCAATCCTGCCGGGCCACTCGCCGCGGACGACGACCTCACCGGAGGCCGACACCAGCGCGCAGGCGGACACGAACGCCGCGCCGCGCCGCTCGTCGGGCACGTCGCGCATCTGCGCCAGCAGCAACGCGGTATTCGCGCCGTCGTCGCCGTGGTTGCCCGACCAACGCGCCGACAGCACCCCGGGCATGCCGCCCAGCGCGGCCACCTCCAGCCCGGAATCGTCTGCGACACTGGGTAACCCGCTCGCACTGAACGCGTCCCGCGCCTTGGCCAACGCGTTCTCCTCGAAGATCGCACCCGTCTCCGGCGCCTCCTCGAACGGGGCCACATCGTCGAGCGACACCAACGTCAATCCCGTCAGGCCGCCGGCATCGAGCACCCGGCGCAACTCGGCCAGCTTCTTCGGGTTGCGGCTGGCGACCAGTAGGCGGGTCATCGCTTACTCCGAAACATGCCGTCACCTCCGCGAGAGCTACCTACGCACGCGCCAAACAAATTAGCCCGAATCGCCGCGCGACCTTCGCCCGCGGCTCAGCCCGGCGACGTGACTCTTGCGCCGTCGAGGACATTCCGAGTCATAAGGTTTTACAACGCCGCCGAACGCGGCGCAATGTGTTACCCCGTCATACGATCACTGGGCGCGGCCGTCGTCTGCGGCTCGCGGCCGCGAGCCGGCTCCGGGACCTACGCGCGACTTTCCAAGTTTATTGCCGGACTGTCTTGATTTATTGCCGGCCGACGGGAATCTATTTCCCTCACATAAGGGATTTCGCAGTCTTGACAACCCCAAATCAATTTGTGCATATAACAACCCACACAAAATCCCAACGTGGCCTCCGACCACGTCAGCACAAAGCAGACCGCAACAACAGCGGCCAGCGCTACCGGCGACGCTTCTAACAGGCGCATGGCAAGACACGTCGCCGCTAAACCGGCACCGAGCAACCATGCGAACCGTTTTGGTCGCGTTGGTTTCCACACCGGACGAACGCCCATCGTCAACGCCGTGCCGAGAATTCCAGTCGGGCTGAATGGAGTTAATCCGGTAGCCGCGGCAGCCAACATATCAAAAAGCACGAAGGGACCGACGATGATCACCGGATCGGTTTCCGGACGCATAAGCAATAATGCGATCGTGATTGCCGAGATAATATTCAGCAAGCCTGCCCTTGCACGGGTCGCCACTTCGTTGATGCGCGGTTCCGCATGTGCGTGCGTCGTCTGCCCCATCGCCCACCACGGCGTATTCAGGAAAGCGTGTTCAAGGGGGCCGGGTCGACTAACCATGAATTGATCCTAGAAATGCGGTGAAATATGCTTTGGCAAACCTTAGTTGCCGTGAATTAGTTTACCATAACGGTATTGTGCGCGACTCTGGCCGACCACTTTGCGTCGACGACAATGGCAACGCTGCCGCCCGCGGACTCGAACTGCTCAATTCAGGTGGCGACCGATAGGCGGGTCAGCTGCCGAACGCCTTCGGCACCGGAGCCCCCTCCGGGAGCACACCGGGGTATGGCTGCTGCAGCGCCTCGCGCTGGGCGGCGAACAACTTGTCGCAGGCGGCCAGCGCAACGTCGAGCAGTTTGTCCAGTGTCGAACGCGGGAAGGTCGCCCCTTCACCGGTCCCCTGAACCTCGACGAGGGTGCCGGTGTCGGTGGCGACGACGTTCATGTCCACCTCGGCGCGGGCGTCTTCCTCGTAGGGCAGGTCCACCCGGACCCTGCCGTCGACCACGCCGACGCTGACCGCCGCGATGGCGCACGACAACGGCCGGGGATCCGACAGCTTCCCCAACGCCCCGAGGTAGGTCACCGCGTCGGCCAACGCCACGAACGCACCCGTGATGGCCGCGGTGCGGGTGCCCCCGTCGGCCTGCAGCACGTCACAGTCGACGGCGATTGTGTTCTCCCCCAAGGCCGCCAGGTCGATGCAGGCCCGCAGCGACCGCCCGATCAGCCGGCTGATCTCCTGGGTGCGTCCCGACAGCCGGCCCTTCACCGATTCGCGATCCGAGCGCGTGTGGGTCGCCGACGGCAACATCGCGTACTCCGCGGTCAGCCACCCCAGACCCGACCCCTTGCGCCAACGCGGCACGCCCTCGGTCACGCTGGCGGTGCACATGACCTTGGTGTGGCCGAATTCGATCAGTACCGAACCGGCGGGGTGATCAGTGAAACCGCGGGTGATGACCACGGGCCGAAGTTCGTCGTCAAGGCGGCCGTCTTCTCGTCTCGTCACGACGCCAACCCTAACGTGGTGTCCTCAGACCCTTTCGGAGCGGCGGATATCGAACGTCTCACCGCACACCACCGCATGCACGGGGCCATCGAACTCCGCCTTCGCCTCGCTGATCACATCCTCACGCGAGGTCCACGGTGGGATATGGGTGAGCAGCAGTTCGCGAACACCGGCCTCGGCCGCGGCGCGGCCGGCCTCGGTGCCCGACAGATGCAGCGCGGGCGGACGGTCCGCCGAGTGCGTCCAGGAAGCCTCGCAGAGAAAAACATCGGCATCACGAGCCAACTCGACGAGCTGATCGCAGGCGCCGGTGTCACCGCTATAGACGAACGATGCGCCCGAGGGATCGGTGATCCGCAAGCCGTAGGACTCGGTCGGATGAGCCACCACTCGCGGCACCACCGTCACCGCCCCGATCGTCACCGGCTCGCCGTCGACCCAATGGCGAACGTCGAAGATGTCCGAACAATCGTCGATCTCACCGCCGTAGGGTGACGACGCCGCGCCCAACCGCGACCAGGTATCGCCGGGCCCGTACAGCAACGCCTTACCGAGCGGGCGCGTCGGGTGGTAGCGCCGCCATACGAACAGTCCGGGCAAATCCAAACAATGGTCGGCGTGCAAATGCGACAAAAGCACATGCACGGAACCGGGATCGGCATAGCGTTGCAGCGCGCCGAGAACGCCCCCGCCGAAGTCGATGACCAGTGGCGGAGTGTCCGGTGCCCGAAGCAGATAACCCGACGCAGGCGAATCCGGACCCACCACGCTGCCGGAGCAGCCGAGCACGGTTATTCGCACGGACACTACTGTGCCATGCCCGATCGGACCATGACGAAAACATCGTCGCATTCGTGCCACCAGAATCCCGCCCGGTCGTCAATCAACGCGCACCTGCTCAACGGGCTGGACTCCGGACACGGCGGGACCGAGGAATCGCGCGGCCAATTTGGTGAATGCGTCGGGGTCGCCGGTGGCTTCAAAGACCCGAGTCGCGGGCGACGCATCATGGGGGCGAAGCAAGTCCCGTTCGGTCAGCACCCGAAGCACTTCCTTGGCGGTTTCCTCGGCGCTGGAAACCAACGTCACGTTGTCACCCATCGCCAATTGGATGAGCCCCGACAACAGCGGGTAGTGCGTGCATCCGAGCACCAGCGTGTCGACCTGCGCCCGCTGTAGCGGCTCCAAGTAGCCCTCGGCCAATCCGAGCACCTGACGCCCGCTGGTCACGCCGCGCTCGACGAAGTCGACGAACCGCGGGCAGGCCACCGCGGTGATCTCGGTGTCGCGGGCGCCGGCGAACGCGTCCTGATAGGCGTGCGAGTTGATGGTCGCCTGCGTGCCGATGACGCCGATGCGTCCGTTGCGCGTGGTGGCGACCGCGCGGCGCACCGCGGGCAGGATCACCTCGACGACGGGCACGTCGTAGCGTTCGCGAGCATCCCGCAGACAGGCCGCGGACGCCGTGTTGCAGGCGATGACCAACGCTTTGACGCCGCGGCCGACAAGGTCGTCCCCAATGGCCAACGCGTGCGCACGGACTTCGGGGATGGTCAACGGGCCGTAGGGTCCGTGGCCGGTGTCGCCGACGTAGATGATGTCCTCGTCGGGCAACTGGTCGATGATCGCCCGCGCGACGGTGAGTCCCCCGACACCGGAGTCGAAGACCCCCACCGGCGCAAGTGGTGAGCTCATGTCTTGGGCCGCGGCGACACGGCGCCGGCCGTCCTTCCCGCCCGTGCCTTGCGTTCCGGCGCAGACAACAGATAGGCGGCCACGACGCCGGCGACCGCCCCGCACAGGTGGCCCTGCCAGGACACGCCGCCGCACAGGCCGAGCACCGGCATGGCGCCGAGCAGGACGCCGCCGTAGACGAACATGACGAGCAGCCCGATGATGATGTTGGACATCCGGCGGACGAATATCCCGAACACCAGCAAGAAGGCCAGCCAGCCGAAAATCAGCCCGGAAGCCCCGATGTGGTCGGTGGGGCCGCAGCTGCTGCCGACGTCGCCGATGAGCCAGGTGCCGAAGCCGCCCAGGATCCACACGATCGCGGTCGCCCAGACGAACCGGGACAGCCCGGCCAGCGTCATGAGGAAGCCCAGGACGAGCAGCGGCACGGTGTTGGCCATCAGGTGCTGCCAGCTCTCATGCAATACCGGTGCGAAGACGATGCCCCACAGGCCGTCGGTCTCCAGTGGCCTGATGCCGTTGGCGTCCAGCGAATGCCGGGTCATCTGGTCGATCAGCTCGACGAGGTAGAGCAACGCGACGAAGGTGAGGATCGTGGCAGCGCCCACCATCGCCGTGGACCGCTTTTTCGTCTGGGCGGCGGGTGCTCTCGGAGCGGTCTTACCCATGGCTGCCCTTCCAGCGTGTTTCCAGCACCGTCAAGGCTACCGGCGCGGCGTTCGGCCGGTTCCTCATCGGCCCAACGCGCCGGGCAGCACGTCGCGGAAGCTCGGTATTCCAGCGATCGATTCGGCGGCCAGCACGCCGCCCAGCACCGCTTGTGCCAAGCAATCGGCCGCGGCGACACCGACCTCGGCGACCAGCCGCGTCTCCGGAGAGAACGCGGCCGGCGCATCGGCGGGGGGCTCGACTTCGACCGCCCCGGTGGCCAGGACGAACACCGTGTCCCCGTCGACCGGCGTGTGCGCCGGGCGGATGCTGCGCGCCAGGCCGTCGTGCGCGGAGATGGCCACCCGCCGGCACGCCGCCGCACTCAGGGCGGCGTCGGTGGCAACCACCGCGATGACGGTGTTGAGGGGGTTGTCCAGCGGGTCCGACGCGGACCGCAACTGAGCGAACGCTTCGACCTGCGCGGGCGGCGGCGGTTGGAGTCCGAACTCCCGGATCGAGTCCGCCATCCACGGCAAACCGGTGGCCCGGTCGACGACCTCGCCCGCGGAGTTCACCACGGCCACCGCTGCGACGGTCACACCGTTCGGCAGCACCCGCGAGGCGGTCCCGACCCCGCCCTTGAGCGCTCCCGCCCGGGCCCCCACCCCGGCGCCGACGGTCCCGACACCCATCGCTGCGCCCCCTGTGCCCTCGTCAGCGGCCGCGCAGGCCAGGTAGCCGAACTCGGCCGTCGGGCGGCACTGCCAGCCACCGACCGGCAGATCGAAGATCACCGCTCCCGGCACGATGGGCACCACGCCCTCGCCCATCGCCACGCCACGTTCGTGTTCCTCCAGCCAGCGCATGACACCGTCGGCGGCGGCGAGGCCGTAGGCACTGCCCCCGGCGAGCAGCACCGCGTCCACGAACCGCACGGTGTTGGCCGGGTCCAGCAGGTCAGTCTCCCGGGTGCCGGGCGCGCCGCCGCGGCAATCGACGGCGCCGACGGTCCCCGGTGGGGGGAGCACCACGGTGACGCCGCACGCCCAGCCGGCTCCCAAGCAGGCGTCAGGATCCAACCGCTGATAGTGGCCGACGCGGATGCCACCGACGTCGGTGATCGCGTTCATCCGGCGCCCGTCACGGTCAACGGGACCCCATCAGCACCAGCACCAGGTACTCCTGCAGGACCGTCAGCCACTGATACACGTCGAAGTGCACGGCCAGTGGATGATCGGCCGGCAGCCGCTCCGGGCCCTCCGGTCCGACCTCGAGCATGACTCCCAACGTCAGCCGGATGTCGTTGACCGCCGCGATCCAACAGTTTGCGTCTTCCTCGCTCAGTTCGAACCGGCCACCATCCTCGGGGACCGTGCTCAGTAACCGCTGTGCGGCAACGCGTTTGGCGTCGACGATGCCCGGCTCATGCAGGCTGCGCAGCGCGGCGTTCAGGCTGTCCGCGGCATCGGGGGGCGTGGCGTCCTTGCCGTCGTCTCGGTAAAAGTCGGGCAGCAGCCGGCGCAGCGTGGGATCTTTCGGCGGTTCGGCGTTGCCGGTCTTCATGCCGGTGATTTCCTCGAGTTCGTCTGCCGGCGAGGAAGATTCACGCTCATCGAGCAAGCCGATCATCGCGGTGGCCAGATTTTTGAGCAGGGCTGCCTCATGGGACGCCAGGGCGGACCGAAAACGGGGACCGTCCGCGGTCTCGACGCGCTTCCATTTGCGCACAGGAAATCGCCAGCGCCTCGAGTTTCAGCGGTCCTGCTGCAGCGTCGCCCACAAACCCGCGGCGTGCAGCTTGGACACATCGACTTCCATGGACTCCCGGCTGCCGGCGGACACCACGGCCTTTCCTTCGTTGTGCACCTGCAGCATCAGTTTGGTGGCGTGCGGCTCGCTGTAGCCGAACAACTTCTGCAACACGTATGTCACGTAGGTCATCAGGTTGACCGGGTCATCCCAGACGATCGTGACCCAGGGACTCGCCGTGACCTCTACCGGCGCGGACTCGCGTTGTCCTGTAGTGCCCGGCTTGGTGGGCGCTGACATAACAACCATGGCGTACACGATACCGAGGGATGCACGACGTTACCGAGCCCAGATGGCAGCCGATACCGTTATGGAATGAACGACCCGGTCGTCACTGGGCTGCTGACCGACAAGTACGAGTTGACGATGTTAGCGGCAGCGTTGCGGGACGGCAGCGCCAATCGCCGGACCACCTTCGAACTCTTTGCCCGCCGCCTTCCCGAAGGGCGTCGTTACGGCGTGGTCGCCGGAACCGGCCGGCTGCTCGAGGCGCTGCCGCAGTTCACCTTCGACGACGAGGCCTGCCAGTCGCTGGGGCAATTCCTCGACCCAGATACGTTGCGGTACTTGCGTGATTTTCGGTTCGGCGGTGACATCGACGGCTACGCCGAAGGCGAGCTGTATTTCCCCGGATCCCCGGTGCTGTCGGTGAACGGGACATTCGCCGAATGCGTGGTGCTCGAAACGCTGGCGCTGTCCATCTTCAATCACGACACCGCGGTCGCGTCCGCCGCCGCCCGGATGGTGAGCGCGGCCAGGGGGCGCCCGCTGATCGAGATGGGATCACGGCGAACCCATGAACACGCGGCGATCGCCGCGGCCCGTGCCGCCTACATCGCCGGCTTCGCCGCAACCTCCAACCTGGAGGCCCGGCGCTGCTATGGAATACCGGCCGAGGGCACCTCCGCGCACGCGTTCACCATGCTGCACGCGCGCACCGACACCCCCACGGAATCGACCGAATTGGCGGCCTTTCGGGCACAGGTTGAGGCGCTCGGCGTCGACACCACCCTGCTGGTGGATACCTATGACGTGACGACCGGGGTGGCCAACGCCGTGACCGCCGCCGGCACCGGCCTCGGTGGGGTGCGCATCGACTCCGGTGAGCTGGGGGTGCTGGCCCGCCAGGTGCGTCAGCAGCTCGACGAGCTGGGAGCCACCCGGACTCGCATCGTGGTCTCCGGTGACCTCGACGAGTTCTCCATCGCCGCGCTGGCCGCCGAGCCGGTGGACAGTTACGGCGTCGGCACGTCGCTGGTGACGGGCTCGGGCGCGCCCACGGCGAACATGGTTTACAAGCTCGTCGAAGTGGACGGCCTGGTGGTGCAGAAGCGCAGCAGCCACAAGGAATCCCGCGGCGGGCGTAAGGAGGCGCTGCGCACCTCGCGCAGCTCGGGCATCATCACCGAGGAGATCCTGTATCCGGCCGGCCAGCAGCCCGACGTCGGTGAACCGGCGCGGGTGTTGACCATCCCGCTGGTCCGCGGCGGGGAGTTGGTGTCCAAACCGAACATCGGCGCGGCGCGCGAGCTGGTAGCTTCCGGGCTGCGCAGTCTGCCGTGGGAGGGATTGAATTTGTCGCATGGCGAACCCGCGGTCACGACGATGCAGATCCGGGCCTGACCAAGGGAGTGACCACGTCCGACGTGTCCGTGTCCGTGCCTGAGCTGCTGGCCACCGCCGTGGCCGCGCTCGGCGGCAGTGAACGCGGCGGCCAACAGGAGATGGCCGCCGCGGTGGCGCAGGCCTTCGCGACCGACGAGCACCTGGTCGTACAGGCCGGCACCGGCACCGGCAAGTCGCTCGCCTATTTGGTGCCCGCGATCGTGCACGCTCTGAACGACGACTCCCCCGTTGTCGTGTCGACGGCCACCATCGCGCTGCAGCGCCAGCTGGTCGATCGCGATCTGCCCCGGTTGATCGATTCGCTGGCCGATGCGCTGCCGCGCCGCCCGCGGTTCGCGTTACTCAAAGGGCGACGAAACTATCTGTGCTTGAACAAGATCCACAACGGCGGCGCGGCCGACGGAGACGAAGCCGACGACCGGCCGCAGGAGGAACTCTTCAACCCCATCGCGGTCAGCGCCCTGGGCCGCGATGTGCAACGGCTCACCGAGTGGGCGTCGACCACCGAATCCGGTGACCGCGACGATTTGAAGCCCGGCGTTCCCGACCGATCCTGGTCGCAGGTCAGTGTTTCCGCGCGGGAATGCATCGGGGTCGCTCGCTGCCCGTTCGGCGCCGAATGCTTCTCCGAGCGGGCGCGTGGTCAGGCCGGCCGCGCCGATGTCGTGGTCACCAACCATGCGCTGCTGGCCATCGACGCGGTGGCCGAGTCGGCGGTGCTGCCCGAGCACACGCTGCTGGTCGTCGACGAGGCACACGAGTTGGTGGACCGGGTGACCTCGGTGGCCACCGCGGAGCTGACGTCGGCCGCCCTCGGTGTCGCCTCGCGGCGGATCAGCCGGTTGGCGAGCCCGGAGTTGATCCGGCGCCTCGACGCGACGACGGCCAGCTTCGCCGCGGCCATTCACGACGGCACGCCGGGCCGCATCGATCGTCTCGACGAGGAGTTGGCGACCTACCTGACGTCGCTGCGCGACGTGGCGAGCGCGGCGCGCTCCGCGATCGACAGCACGAAAGACCCCAAGGCGGCGTCGGCACGCGCCGAAGCCGTTGCGGCACTGAGTGAAATCTCGGACACCGCGTCACGCGTGCTGGCCTCGTTCGGCCCGGCCATCCCCGACCGCACCGATGTGGTCTGGCTGGAGCACGAGGAGAACCGGGGCTCACCGCGCCCGGTGTTGCGGGTGGCCCCGCTGTCGGTCGCCGGCCTGCTGCGCCAGCGCGTGTTCGCGCGTTCGACGGTGGTGTTGACGTCGGCGACCCTGACGATCGGCGGGTCATTCGATGCCATGGCCGCGGCGTGGGGCCTGACCGCCGGCACGAACGACGACGGCGACGCACGCTGGCGCGGCCTGGACGTGGGTTCGCCATTCGAGCACGCCAAGGCCGGAATCCTGTACGTGGCCGCGCACCTGCCCCCACCGGGGCGCGACGGCGTTGGCTCGGCCGAACAGCTGGCCGAGATCGCCGAGCTCGTCACCGCCGCCGACGGGCGCACCCTGGGGTTGTTCTCGTCGATGCGGGCGGCCCGCGCGGCCGCCGAGGCCATGCGCGAACGGCTGTCGACGCCGGTGCTGTGCCAGGGCGACGACAGCACGTCGGCGCTGGTCGAGCAGTTCAGCGCCGAGCCGCAGACCTCGCTGTTCGGCACGCTGTCGCTGTGGCAGGGCGTCGACGTGCCCGGGCCGTCGCTGTCGTTGGTGCTGATCGACCGCATCCCGTTCCCCCGCCCGGACGACCCCCTGCTGAGCGCCCGGCAGCGCGCGGTCGCCGCGCGCGGCGGCAACGGCTTCATGGCCGTCGCCGCCAGCCACGCGGCGCTGCTGCTGGCGCAGGGGTCGGGCCGGCTGTTGCGCCGCGTCACCGACCGCGGGGTGGTCGCGGTGCTCGACTCACGCATGGTCACCGCCGGTTACGGCGGCTATCTGCGAGCCTCGCTGCCGCCGTTCTGGCAGACCACCAACGGGACACAGGTGCGCGAGGCGCTGCAGCGGCTGCGTGCCGGCTCGGAACAGGGTCTGTCGGCCTGAGGGGTCTGGCCTAGCGGGCCAGGGTGACCAGACCGAGTTCGTTGCCGGCCGCCAGTAGCGGATGTTGCGGCAGCACACGCACCGTGTATCCGACCGATCCCGCCAGCGGGAGCGGCGTTGTCGTCGAGAACACCTGGTTGCCTCCCTCGGCGGTACCGGTATACGACATCTCGGCGGTGACCGGCTCCAGCAGCGCGTCGCTGGCGTCGACCCGGCCGACCACCGCCTGCACCGTGACCTCGTCGGGCGCCAGCCCGGCCAGCTGCACGGTGGCGGTCAGGGTCAGCTTGGAGCCGAGCACCGGAGTGTCCGGCAGGCCGGTGCTGTCGACGTCGGTGATCACGATCTTCGGCCATGCCTGGTAGGCGCGCCGGCGATAGGCGGCCAGCTCGCGGGCGGCGCCGAACTCGCCGCCGGCTTCGGCGCCGTCGGCGGGCGCGATCGTCTTGCGCAGCGATCGCGCCGCGGGTATGTAGTACTGCTCGACGTAGTCGCACACCATGCGGGAGGCGAGGACCTTCGGACCGAGCGTTTGCACGGTGTGGCGCACCATTTCGATCCACCGTGGCGGCACCCCGTGTTCGTCACGCTCGTAGAACTTCGGTGCGACGGCTCCCTCGAGCAGCGTGTAGAGCCCACTGGACTCCAGGTCGTCGCGACGCCCCTCGTCGGCCACACCGTCGGCAGACGGTATCTCCCAACCGTTTTCGCCGTCGTACCATTCATCCCACCAGCCATCGCGGATGGACAGGTTCAGCCCGCCGTTGAGTGCGCTCTTCATTCCCGAAGTGCCGCAGGCCTCCAACGGCCGCAGCGGGTTGTTCAGCCAGACGTCGCAGCCCCAGTACAGCAGCCGCGCCATGGACATGTCGTAGTCGGGTAAGAACGCGATCCGGTGCCGCACCTCCGGCCGGTCGGCAAAGCGCACCACCTGCTGGATCAACGCTTTGCCTCCGTCGTCGGCCGGGTGCGATTTGCCGGCGACGATCAGCTGGATCGGCTGTTCCGTGTCCAGCAGCAGCTGCTCCAGCCGGTGTGGGTCGCGCAGCATCAGCGTCAACCGCTTATACGTCGGCACCCGCCGAGCGAACCCGATGGTCAGCACTTCGGGATCGAAAGCCGTTGCTATCCAACCCAACTCGGCGTCCGATGCGCCGCGCTCCAGCCATGATCGGCGCAGCCGGCACCGCACGTCGTCGATCAGCAGTGACCTCAGCTGCGAGCGAATCCACCACAGATGGCCCGCATCGACCTCCTTCAGGCGCAGCCACACCCCGGGATCGCTGAACGAATCCGACCCGGCCAGCTCGCGGCCCAGCTGCAGCCATTGCGGCGCCGCCCAGGTGCGCGCGTGAACTCCGTTGGTGATCGACCCGATCGGCACCTCGTTCGTGTCGAATCCGGGCCACAGTTCGTTGAACATGGCCCGACTCACCCGGCCGTGCAGCGACGAGACCCCGTTGGCCCGCTGGGCCAGGCGCAGGCCCATATGAGCCATGTTGAATTTGGCCGGGTCATCCTCGGCTCCGAGCGCCAGGATGCGCGCCGTCGGCACCCCGGGCAGCAACATGGGCGCGCTCGTGGCATCTGCTGTCGCGCCTTTCTGGCCGGATTCCGATTCGTCTTCGGAGCCACGATCGTCGTCGAAGTACAGCCGCACCATGTCGAGGGGGAAACGGTCGATGCCGGCGGGCACCGGCGTGTGGGTGGTGAACACGGTGCTCGAGCGCACGACCGCCAGCGCGGTGTCGAAGTCCAAGCCCGGACCGGTCATCAGCTCGCGAATGCGTTCCGCGCCGAGGAACCCCGCGTGCCCCTCGTTCATATGGAACACCTCGGGCGCGGGCATGCCGTGGATGGCGGTGAAGGCACGGATCGCCCGCACCCCGCCGATGCCGGCCAGGATCTCCTGCCTCATCCGGTGTTCCTGGTCACCCCCGTACAGGCGGTCGGTGACGCCGCGCAGATCATGCTCGTTCTCGGGGACGTCGGAATCGAGCAAGAGCAGCGGAACCCTGCCCACCTGCGCAACCCAGATCCGGGCGCGCAACTGCGCGGAGTCCGGCAGCATCAGCTCGACCAGGGCGGGATCACCGGTGGCATCGGTCAGCAGCCGCAGCGGCAGCCCCTGCGGGTCCAGCGACGGGTAAGTCTCGTGCTGCCAGCCGTCGGCGGTCAATGACTGCCGGAAGTAGCCGGAGCGGTAGTAGAGGCCCACGGCCACCAGCGGCACACCCAGGTCCGATGCGGACTTCAGGTGGTCACCGGCAAGGATTCCCAAGCCACCGGAGTAGTTGGGCAGCACTTCGGCGATGCCGAACTCCATCGAGAAGTAGGCGACGGCGTCCGGCATTTCGGCACCTTGTTCCCGCTGTTGCTGATACCACAGCGGGCGACTCAGGTAATCGTTCAAGTCGGCGGTCAGTTCATCGAGCCGGCGAAGGAATGTCTGGTCGATCGCCAGCTCGTCGAGCCGGGCCGGGTTGACCGCGCCCAGCAACGCCACCGGGTCGCTGCCGCACCGCTGCCATAGGTCCGGGTCGATGGTCGCGAAGAAATCCTGGGTCGGCTTGTCCCACGACCAACGCAGGTTGGTCGACAGCTGGTCCAGCGCGGTCAGACGCTCGGGAAGGTGAGCACGGACGGTAAACCGGCGGAGGGCTTTCACGCGTCCCTACCTTACTGAGGATTCCGGCCCGCGCACTGCGGTGGGAACACCGCTTTTCGTTCGCTTCCCTTGGCGGGGTGTGACCGAAGACTAGGGTGGGTATCGGTTAGTTACTGGGGTCGCAACGGAGCTTCCCCACACAGAAAGTTCCCCACGACAGGAAGTTTCCCGACGAGCGGCATTCCGCACGGAGCACACCGCGGGTTTGGCCGCACACAGTTGGAACACCCCCGGTGACGATCGCGGCCCGCGAGGCGGGCGGCGGAGGAACCGGGCAGATCGAACACCCCCGGTGACGATCGCGGCCCACGAGGCGGGCGGCGGAGGAACCGGGCAGATCGAACACCCCCGGTGACGATCGCGGCCCACG
>NZ_SCRH01000002.1 GCF_004298145.1 Mycobacterium sp. | reverse complement strand
CGAAGCCCTACGGCCGTGACCCGCTGCGCCCGGCCGCGCCGCACTGGCGATCACGGCGAAGCCCTACGGCCGTGACCCGCTGCGCCCGGCCGCGCCGCACTGGCGATCACGGCGAAGCCCGATGGCCGTGACCCGCTGCGCCCGGCCGCGCCGCGCTGGCGATCACGGCTGAGCGTCAACTCAGGCCCAAATCGTGCATGCGCCGGTCGTGCGTCTGCTGCAACCGGTCGAAGAAGGCGTTGAGCTGGCCCAGCCCGCCGGCGCCCGACATCACCAGGTCGACGAGCTCGTCGTGGTCGGCCAGCAGGTACTGGGCCTGAGTGATCGCTTCGCCGAACAGGCGACGTGACCACAGCGCCAGCCGGCTGCGCTGTTTGCCGCTGGAGGTGACGGCCGCACGCACCTCGGCGACGACGAACTGCGAGTGCCCGGTCTCCGCCAGCGCAGACCGCACCACATCGGCAACCTCGTCGGGCAGCCGGTCGGCGATCTCCAGGTACAAATCGGCGGCCAAGGCGTCGCCGACATAGGTTTTCACCAAGGCTTCCAGCCACGTACTGGGCATCGTGAGCCGGTGGTAGTTCTCCAGCGCCGACACGTACTTCGACATCGCCCGCACCACGTCGACGCCGCGGCTTTCCAACGCGTCGCGCAGCTGCTCGTAGTGCTGCATCTCGGCGGCGGCCATGCTCGCCATCGATATTCGTCCACGCAGGTCAGGGGCCATGCGTGCCTCGTCGGTGAGCCGGTAGAACGCGGCGATCTCGCCGTAGGCCAAGACCGCGAACAACTCGTCGACACCCGGGTGATCGGCCGACAATCGTGGGGCAGCCGGATCGTCCAATTGGTCGGTGGAAGCGGGCTGGCAAGAGGGCCGGGTCATGGCAACACTGTAGTCGGCTGACGTGGCGCAAAATGGGTGCCGGCGCTCGACCAGCTATCATGTAGGTAGATGGCGGTTGTATTTGTGCCAAATTTGTTCTTCCCATGCCGCTATCGGCGAAATGTGCGTGCACAGCTGGCCCGCTCGGGCTGGGACCACCCAGACCGAGCCGTAGCCCGCGACTCGGCGACGTATTCGGAGTCGGAACTCGTGCGCGCGTGACCGCGACAGAGAAACACCGACACAATCCGATACGTCCCGAGAGGCTACCTACCCACGCATGACCACACTGACAAGCACAACTGAACTGACCCCCCAACCAACATTCGCTCAACTCGGCGTCCGCGACGAAATCGTCCGCGCACTCGCCGAAAAAGGGATCGAAAGCCCTTTTGCCATCCAGGAACTGACCCTGCCGATGGCGCTCGCCGGCGACGACCTCATCGGCCAGGCCCGCACCGGCATGGGCAAGACCCTCGCCTTCGGGGTGCCGCTGCTGCAGCGCATCACGGCAGGCACCGCGGCGCGGCCCCTCAACGGCACACCGCGCGCCCTGATCGTGGTGCCCACCCGCGAGCTCTGCCTGCAGGTCACCGATGACCTGGCGCAGGCGGCCAAGCACCTGACCGCCGACGGCGGCCGACGGCTCTCGGTGGTCCCCATCTACGGCGGCCGCCCCTACGAGACGCAGATCGAGGCGCTGCGCGCCGGCGCCGACGTCGTGGTGGGCACCCCGGGACGGCTGCTCGACCTGAGCCAGCAGGGCCACCTGCAGCTGGGTGGTTTGTCGGTGCTGGTGCTCGACGAGGCCGACGAGATGCTCGACCTGGGCTTTTTGCCTGACATCGAGCGCATCCTGCGCCAAATCCCCGTCGACCGGCAGTCGATGCTGTTCTCGGCGACCATGCCGGACCCGATCATCACTCTGGCCCGCACGTTCATGAACCAGCCCACCCACATCCGCGCCGAGGCGCCGCACTCGGCGGCCACCCACGACACGACGGTCCAGTACTCCTACCGCGCCCACGCGCTGGACAAGGTGGAGCTGGTGAGCCGGATCCTGCAGGCCGACGGCCGCGGCGCCACGATGGTCTTCACCCGCACCAAGCGCACCGCGCAGAAGGTCGCCGACGAGTTGGCCGAACGCGGTTTCGCGGTGGGCGCCGTGCACGGCGACCTCGGACAGGTGGCACGCGAGAAGGCGCTCAAGGCTTTTCGCACCGGCGAGATCGACGTGCTGGTCGCCACCGATGTGGCCGCGCGCGGCATCGACATCGACGACGTCACCCACGTCATCAACTACCAGATCCCCGAGGACGAGCAGGCGTACGTGCACCGGATCGGGCGCACCGGCCGGGCCGGCAAGACGGGGGTCGCGGTCACCCTGGTGGACTGGGACGAGCTGCCCCGCTGGGCGATGATCGACAAGGCGCTGGGGCTGGACTGCCCCGAGCCCGTCGAGACCTACTCCAATTCGCCGCACCTGCACGACGAGCTCGGCATTCCCGCCGACGCCGGGGGCACGGTGGGCGCGGCCCGCAAACCGCAGGGCGCCCGCCGCAGCGGCGAGCGCGCCGCCCAGAAACCGGGCCAGAAATCGGAGAAGACCGCGCGCCGGTCCGGGACGCGGCGACGCACCCGCGGCGGCCAGCCCGTCAGCGGTCACCCGTCGGGCAACGGCGCCGCGAGCTCCAACGGTGAGGCCGCCGCGGAAACACCGGCCGGCTCTCCCCCGGGAAACGCGGGCTCCAGCCGTCGCCGCCGCCGGCGTCGCAAGCCGGCGGAAGCCGGCGCCGCCCCCACCGCGCAGAGCAACTAACGCCCCGCGCCCACGCATGGTCAGACCCGAGCGCCGGACCAAGCGCGACATTATGGCCGCCGGGGCTATCGCGGTCGTCATCGCCGCGGCGGCGGCCCTGATCTGGTGGACCAGCGACGCCCGGGCAACCATCAGCCGGCCCGCCGCCGTTCCGGCACCCAACCCGAGCCCGGCCCGGCAGGTGCCGGCCGGCCTGAAGCAGCTGTGGACCGCCGCCAGTCCCACGACCACCGAGCCGGTGGTGGTGGGCGGGGTGGTTGTCACCGGTGCGGACCGCCGGATCGACGGGCGCGATCCCGACACGGGTCAGTCCCGCTGGAGCTACGCGCGCGACACCGACCTCTGCGGCGTCTCCTGGCTGTACCGCTATGCCGTCGGGGTTTATCGGGACGATCGCGGCTGCGGCCAGGTGAGCACGCTGGACGGCTCCACCGGTCGCCGCGGGCCGGCCCGCAGCGGCTACGCCGATCCGCGGGTGCGGCTTTCCTCCGATGGCATGACGGTGTTGTCGGTCGGTGACACCCGCCTGGAGCTGTGGCGCTCGGACATGGTCCGGATGCTGACCTACGGCGAGACCGACGCTCGGGTGAAACCATCGGCGCGGGGGCTGCACTCGGGCTGCAAGCTGAGCTCGGCCGCGGCCAGCTCCTCGGCGGTCTCGGTGCTGGAGAGCTGCGCGAACCAGGCCGACCTGCGGCTGGTGCTGCTCCGGCCGGGCAAGGACGACGACGAACCCCAGCAACACATCGTGGCCGAACCGGGGGTCGGACCGGATTCGGGCGCCCGGGTGCTGGCCGTCCGGGAGAACACCACCGCCGTGTACCTGCCGGCGCCGACGCCCCGGGTTGACGTGATCGACGAGACCGGCGCCACCGTGGCGAGCACTCTGTTGCCCAAGCCGCCGTCACGTTCGGCGGCGGTCTCGCATGCGGGCAGCCTGATGACCTGGTGGACCGGCGATTCGCTGATGGTGTTCGACGTGAACACGCTGGCGCTGCGCTACACGATCGCCGCGGGCGACACGACGGCGCCGCTGGGGCCGGGCGTGATGATGGCGGGCCGGCTGCTGGTGCCCGTCACCGGTGCGATCGGCGTCTACGACCCGGTCAGCGGCGCCGGCGAGCGCTACATTCCGGTGGACCGGGCGACCAGCCCCCCGCCGCCCGGGGCGGCGGTGATCCCGGCCGTGTCGGGGTCGCGGGTGTTCGAGCAGCGCGGCGACACCGTGGTCGCCTTGGGCTGAGCGGGCTTCGGGAGCAGCCGAGCAGACGCAGCTAGACCTCGACGGCGAACGTCGGCAGCGGCTTGCCGCTCTTCCAGTGCTTGAGCAACGCCGCCGCCAGCTCGCCGTAGGCCGACGCGCCCTTGTTCTTGCGGCCCGCCATCACCGACGAACCCGAGGCGCTGGCCTCGGCGAAACGCACCGTGCGCGGAATCGGCGGGGCCAGCACCGGCAGGCTGTAGCGGTCGGCGACGTCGAGCAACACGTCGCGGGTGTGGGTGGTGCGGGAGTCGTACAGCGTCGGCAGGGCGCCGAGCAGGCGCAGCTCCGGGTTGGTGATCTGCTGGACATCGGCGACCGTGCGCAGGAACTGGCCGACACCACGGTGCGCGAGTGTCTCGCACTGCAGGGGCACGATGACCTCGTCGGCGGCCGTCAGCCCGTTGAGGGTCAGCACACCCAGCGACGGCGGGCAGTCGATGATCACCACGTCGAACTGATCGGCGAGTTTGGCCAGCGCGCGCTTGAGCGCGTATTCGCGGCCGGCCCGCATCAGCAGCATCGCCTCGGCGCCCGCCAGGTCAATGTTGGCCGGCAGCAGCGTCATTCCCTCCGCCGTCTCGACCAGCGCGGCGTTGGGCTCGACCTCTCCCAGCAACACCTCGTGCACGGACACCGGGAGTTTGTCGGGGTCTTGGCCCAGCGAGAAGGTCAGGCAGCCTTGCGGGTCGAGGTCGACCAGCAGCACCCGCTTGTTCTCTTCCACCATCGCCGCACCCAGCGAAGCAACCGTGGTCGTCTTGGCGACACCCCCCTTCTGGTTGGCCACCGCCAGTACCCGGGTCCTACTCACCAGTGCCCGCCCCTCCGCATCGCCGCGCGTTCACAGTGCCATCCTGGCATGTTCGTGCGCCATTCGCTCGGGCCCAGCGGCCGCAGCATGCCATCCGGCAGAATCACTCGGTATGGGCTTGCACAACCACCGTTTGGTGCTGCTGCGCCACGGCGAAACCGAATGGTCGAAGTCGGGCCAGCACACGAGCCGGACCGACCTCGAGCTCACCGGCACCGGCCGCGTCCAGGCCGAACTCGCCGGTCGCGTCCTGCGTGAGCTGAACCTCGCCGAGCCGTTGGTGATCAGCAGCCCGCGCATACGCGCCCTGACCACAGCCAAGTTGGCCGGGCTCGCCGTCGACGAGGTCTCTCCCCTGCTCGCCGAATGGGATTACGGATCCTACGAGGGTTTGACGACCCCGCAGATCCAGGAATCGGTTCCCGATTGGCTGGTCTGGACGCACGGCTGCCCCGATGGCGAGAGCGTGGCGCAAGTCAGCGACCGCGCCGATCGGGCCGTCGCATACGCGTTAGACCAGATGAGCTCGCGCGACGTGGTGTTCGTGGGGCACAGCCACTTCTCCCGTTCGGTCATCACGCGCTGGGTGGAGCTACCGCTCGTCGAGGGCAGCCGCTTCTGGATGCTGGCCGGCTCCATCGCCGTGTGCGGTTTCGAGCATGGTGTGCGACAGCTCGCCGCGCTCGGATTGACCAGCCAGCCGCAGGCGATAAAACCCGGGTGAGCGCCGAACCGCCGTTCGTGCTGTGCGGACCGACCCAAACCCTGGTTGCCGACGGGGTGTTGCGGCGCTACGACGACGTGGGCGCGGCGCAGGCGGCGTTGCGGTCGACAGAAGCGCGGATTGTGTTGGGCGCGTTGCCTTTTGATGCCGGGGCGCCGGCCGCCTTGCTGACGCCGCAAACCGTGAACGTCACCGATGGGCTGCCGGATTGGCCGATTGGCGCGCTGCCGTCGGTGCGGGTGGCCGCGGCCATCCCGCCGCCGGACGACTACCGCGACCGGATCCGGCGGGCCCGCGATCAACTCGCCGCGGACAACCCGCTGCGCAAGGTGGTGTTGGCTCGCGCCCTGCGGCTGGTGGCCGACGGCCCGATAGACGCGCGCGCCGTCCTGCGCCGGCTCGTCGCGGCGGACCCCGCGGCCTACGGCTACCTCGTCGACCTGACCGCCGCCGGCGACGACTACGCGGGTGTGGCGCTGGTGGGCGCCAGCCCCGAACTTCTGGTTGCGCGCAGCGGCGACCGTGTCGAGTGCCGGCCGTACGCCGGGTCGGCCCCCCGTGCCGCCGACCCGGAAGCCGACGCCGCCAACGGCACCGCGCTGGCCTCCTCGGCCAAGAACCGTCACGAGCATCAGCTGGTTATCGAGACCATCAGGGCCGCGCTGGAACCGCTGTGCGACGACCTGTCGATCGCCCCGGAGCCGCAACTGAGCCGCACCGCGGCCGTCTGGCACCTGTGCACGCCGATCAGCGGTCGGCTGCGTGACACCTCAACGACCGCAATCGATTTGGCTTTGGCATTACACCCGACCCCGGCCGTCGGTGGGGTTCCGACCAAGGCCGCGGTCGAGCTCATCGCCGAGCTGGAAGGCGACCGCGGGTTCTACGCCGGGGCGGCGGGCTGGTGCGACGCCCGCGGCGATGGCCGCTGGGTGGTGTCGCTGCGCTGCGCACAGCTGTCGGCGGACCGGCGCAGCGCGCTGGCGCGGGCCGGCGGCGGTATCGTCGCCGAATCCGACCCCGACGAGGAAGTCGCCGAAACCACAACGAAATTCGCCACCATACTCAACGCCCTAGAAGTTGAACGATGACCAGGGACATCCGTCGCGCCGCACCCCAAGACGTGGCCGCGATCACCGAAATGATCCACGCGCTGGCCGAATTCGAGCATGCCGCCGATCAATGCACGGTGACCGAAACACAAATCTCCGCAGCACTTTTCGGTGACCGCCCGACGGTGTACGGGCACGTGGCGGAAGTGGACGGCGAGGTCGCGGCGATGGCGTTGTGGTTCGTCAACTTCTCCACGTGGGACGGCGTCGCGGGCATCTATCTGGAAGACCTGTTCGTGCGCCCAGGATTTCGCCGACGCGGGCTGGCCCGGGCGCTGCTCGCGGCGCTGGCAGGCGAATGCGTGCGGCGGGGCTACACGCGGTTGTCCTGGGCGGTGCTGAACTGGAACGCCGACGCCATCACGCTCTACGACGGCATCGGCGGGCAACCGCAGAATGAATGGACCACCTACCGGCTGTCGGGACCGCGGCTGGCGGGGCTGGCGGAGTCGTCCTGACCACCGGCGGCCCAGCGCACCGCGGCGGGACTGAACAGCAACCCCAATACGATCACCGCGATGGCGCCCGTCGGGATCCCGAAGCCAGGCTGGTGTGATCCCACCGCGAGGTACCACGCCACCGGTAGCAAGAGCAGCTGGGTGATCACGGCCAGCCCGCGACCCCAGCGCTTACCGAGAATCAGCGCGCGCCCCGCGGCGATCACCCCGAGGCCGACGAGGACGAACCAGCCCGCCGTGGCCAGACCGTTGGCCACATGCTGGTCGGCCCCGGCAATCACGCGCACCACCAGAACCATCGCCACCGCCAGCGCGGCCACCCCCTGCGCTGCGACGATGACGCCGGCACGGCGAACGGCGGCCGGGGCGGCTGGCGGCATCACAGCGCCAGCGTAGTCAGGACGGCGGCTGTTTCCCGGCGGTTCCCCCCACAGCGCGGCCCCAACCGGCCCGCCCAGGCCAATCGCGGCGCTCCTCCTCACGCCGCACCACGGCGCGCATCGTCGCACCGCATAAGCTCGTGCTTCATGCGGGCCGTGCTGATCGTCAACCCCACAGCCACCTCCACCACCCCGGCCGGTCGCGATCTGCTGGCCCACGCCCTCAAAAGCCGGCTGCAGCTCAGTGTCGAGCACACCAACCACCGCGGGCACGGTAGCGAGCTCGCGCAGAAGGCCGTCGCCGACGGCGTCGACCTGGTGGTCGTCCACGGTGGCGACGGCACGGTGAGCGGGGTGGTCAACGGTCTGCTCGGGCGCCCCGGAAGGCTTCCGGACGGCCCGATCCCGGCGGTCGCCGTGGTGCCCGGCGGTTCCGCGAATGTGCTGGCGCGATCGCTGGGCATCTCCCCGGATCCGGTCGCGGCCACCAACCAGCTCATCCAATTGCTCGACGACTATCAGCGGCACCGCAACTGGCGACGGATCGGCCTGATCGACTGCGGCGAGCGGTGGGCCGTGTTCAACACCGGTATGGGTGTCGACGCCGAGGTGGTGGCCGCGGTGGAGGCCGAACGGAACAAGGGCGGCAAGGTCACCGCGTGGCGCTACATCCGCGCTGCAGTGCCGGCCGTGTGGGCCTACACCCGCCGCGAACCGATGCTGACGCTCGAACTTCCCGGCCACGAGCCCATCACCGGGGTGAGCTTCGCGTTCGTGTCGAACTCCAGCCCGTGGACGTTCGCCAACCAGCGGCCGGTGTGGACCAACCCCGGCTGCAGCTTCGAGTCGGGGCTGGGGGTGTTCGCACCCACCAATCTGAAGTTGGTCCCCACCCTGCGGATCGTCCGGCAGATGTTCGCAAAACGGCCCACGTTCAACTTCAAGCACCTCGTCACCGAGGACGACCTGCCCTGCGTGCGAGTTACCTCGACCGGGGGCGCCGTCGCCTGCCAATTCGACGGCGATTACCTCGGGGTGCGCGAAACGATGACGTTCAAGGCGGTCCCGGACGCGCTGGCGGTGGCCGCACCCCCTCAGCAAAAACACCACTGACCTGCGGCAACATCTGCCCCTGTGGCGCGGGCGGTAAAAATCGACACGGGAAGTGGCCCGTGAGTGTAGTACAACGGAGTAAGGGCTTGACGACGAGATGATCAAAGTGAGATAGCCCACGAGCGAACTCACACTATTGACATCTGTTGAGCCTGTGAAACGATCAAAAGGTTGCATGCAGAAATTACGTAGGGGTGCGGCCCCTTTTTCTTCTGCACGCGTCTAACAGCCGAAGAAAATAGCCGTGCGCCTCGCTGCGCACTCACTAAGGAGTAAAGACGTATGGATTGGCGCCACAAGGCGGTCTGTCGTGACGAAGACCCGGAGCTGTTCTTCCCGGTGGGGAATAGCGGTCCGGCGCTCGCGCAGATCGCTGACGCGAAACTGGTCTGTAATCGGTGTTCGGTGACCACAGAGTGCCTTTCTTGGGCCCTGAACACGGGCCAGGATTCGGGCGTCTGGGGCGGCATGAGCGAGGACGAGCGGCGTGCGCTGAAGCGCCGCAACGCCCGGACGAAAGCCCGCAGCGGGGTCTAACCCGGATAACGCAAAACGGTGCGGCCTCGACGAATGTCGGGGCCGCACTCTTGCGTATAAGGCGCGGCCCGACTGGCGTGCGAGCCGCAGGGTGCGTGTAGCCGTAGACACCCCGCCTACAACAGCATTCGGGTCCGTCGACCGATCGGGACGCGCAGCACCACATCGGTCCCGTTGGCGGCCGCCTGGCGCATGCCCAGGGTGCCGTCCAGCTCCGCGGAGACCAGGGTCCGCACGATCTGCAGGCCGAGGCTGTCGGAGGTCTCCAGGCTGAATCCTTCCGGCAGCCCGCGGCCGTCGTCGTGCACCACGACGTCGAGCCAGCGCGCGGAGCGCTCGGCGCGTATCGTGACCGAACCCGCCTCGGCCGCCGGGTCAAAGGCGTGCTCGATCGCGTTCTGCACCAATTCGGTGATCACCATGATCAGGGCCGTGGCCCGGTCGGAGTCCAGCACGCCCAGATCTCCGACCCGGTTGATGCGGATCGGCCGGTCCACCGAGGCCACGTCGTTCATGATCGGCAGGATCCGGTCGATGACCTCGTCGAGGTTGACCTGCTCGTCCACCGACATCGACAGCGCGTCGTGGACCAACGCGATCGACGACACCCGGCGCACCGACTCGATGAGGGCCTCTCGTCCCTCGGCGTTGGCCGTGCGGCGGGCCTGCAGGCGCAGCAGCGCCGCGACGGTCTGCAGGTTGTTCTTCACCCGGTGGTGGATTTCGCGGATGGTGGCGTCCTTGGATATCAGTGCGCGGTCGCGGCGCTTCACCTCCGTCACGTCGCGGATCAACACCGCCGCGCCGGCGCTGGCGCCGTTGACCACCAGCGGCAGCGTGCGCAGCAACACGGTGGCTCCCCCGGCGTCGACCTCCATGCGCATGCTGCGCCCGCCGGCGACCAGATCCCGCACATGCTCGGCAACTTCCTGCGCCTCGAACGGATCCGAGATCAGCGGCCGCGTGACCGCGATGAGGTTGTGACCCTCCAGGTCGGCGGTCAGGCCCATGCGGTGATAGGCCGAGAGCGCGTTGGGGCTGGCGTAGGCGACGACGCCTTTGACGTCGAGGCGGATGAAGCCATCGCCGACCCGGGGGGTGGAACGGGACATCACCACGTCCCCCACGTCGGGAAAACTGCCGTCCGCAAGCATGTGGACAAGGTCGCCGGCGCACTGGCGGTAGGCGATCTCCAGCTGCCCGGACGCGCGGTCGGCGGTCACCGCGGTCTGATGGTGGGTGAGCACGGCCACTACTTGGCCGCCGTACCGCACCGGGGACGCCTCGACGTGGGTGCCGGGTAACCACGAATTTTGTTGGTCTGCAACGCTATTCCGCTTGGTGATGCCCGACGCGAAGGTCTGGGCGACGAGTGCCAACTCCGCGGAGGAGACGGCGCTGCCCACCGCATCGGTCTGTAGCACCGTGGGAGCCGTATTCGGGCGGCACTGCGCCACGCACACCAGCACGCCGTCGTCGCGACGCACCCACATCAGATAGTCGGCGAACGACAGGTCGGCCAGCAGTTGCCACTCCCCGACCACCGCATGCAGATGGTCAACCGCGTTGCCCGGCAGCATGGTGTGTTCGGCGAGCAGATCACCGAGAGTTGACATCGCTCACTCCCCGGGTCGTTTCCCGGCGGCTGGTCGAAGGGGCCTGACGGGCTAGCTGATCACCGCGATGAGATCGCCCGCCTGAATGACGTCGCCCACCGACACGCTCACCTTGCTGACGGTGCCGCCGATCTCCGCGAGGACGGGGATCTCCATCTTCATCGACTCCAGCAGCACCACAATGTCGCCTTTGCCAACCTGGTCACCCTCGTTCACAACGACTTCGAGCACGCTGGCCACGATCTCGGCGCGCACATCCTCGGCCATCTTCACCCCACTCGTTTCGGCCTCTGCGCAGGCTGGCTGCTGGTTCATCGCTGGTTGGTGGTTCATCGCTGGTTGTTGGTCCATCAACGTTCTATCAGGCTCGCCTACATCGAACCACAGGGCCCGCCGGGACCGCGGCGCACGGCCCCCGACAGGCCCCCGCACGGGCTGCACCAGGGTGAAGACACTGCACAACCCGTCTCATGAGAGACTGGACGACAAGCCAACCGGCGCTGGGCGCCAGGTTTGACAAGCAATCAACGGAGGTTTCCACCATGGCCAAACGAGGCCGCAAGAAGCGCGACCGCAAGCACAGCAAGGCCAACCACGGCAAGCGGCCTAACTCCTGAGCGACGCTACTGCGTACCCCGGATGATGGTGGTGCGCCGGATCTCAAGCCGGAGCCGCTCGCGCAGGCCCTCCGGGGCCATCTCGCCCCTGCACTTGGTGGCGATCAATGCCTTGATCCGTTCTTCGAGCCCGTAGTGCTTGAAGCAGCCGGGGCACGCCTCAAGATGCTGGCGCAGTTGTTCGCGGGTGTCCGGGCCGCATTCACCGTCGAGCAGCAGCCAGACCTGGCGGATGACCTCGGCGCAGCCAACGCTGCCGTGGGACTCGTCGTTGGGGCAGGCATCCGGAGAAGCACCGCCCTGGTTGGCGAACTCGCTCATGACGACACCTCCTCATGCCTCTGCTGACCGCGGTTGAAGCCGCGCTCCTTGGCAACGTCGGCCAACAGGCCACGAAGCTGCCGTCGACCGCGGTGCAGCCGTGACATTACCGTTCCGATCGGCGTATCCATGATCTCGGCAATTTCCTTGTACGGAAATCCCTCGACATCGGCGTAATAGACCGCCATTCGGAATTCTTCCGGCAAAGCTTGCAACGCGTCTTTGATCTCGGTGTCCGGCAGTGACTCCAGCGCCTCGACCTCGGCCGAACGCAGCCCGGTGGAGGAATGCTCGGCATTGGCGGCCAACTGCCAGTCGGTGATTTCCTCGGTCGGATATTCCGCCGGCTGCCGCTGCTTCTTGCGGTAGCTGTTGATGTAGGTGTTGGTCAAGATCCGGTACAGCCACGCCTTGAGATTGGTGCCGGCCCTAAATGAGCGAAAGCCCGCGTAGGCCTTCACCATCGTCTCTTGCAGCAAATCTTCGGCGTCGGCGGGATTTCGCGTCATGCGCAGCGCACCGCCATAAAGCTGGTCCAGCAGGGGAATCGCGTCGCGCTCGAAACGCGCCGTTAATTCCGCGTCCGTCTCTTCGGGCGTCGCGGGTTCGGCGATCTCCCGTCCTGCCGCGCCATCTCGGCCATCTAGAGAGTCGGCCATTTCGATCAACCCGGTCCCTTCTGCTGCGGTGTTACCGGAAAGCACCGAAAGCGCCACCGGACTCGCAAGGAAGCCAGCCAACCGCTCCTCGCCTAACAGGCTCGTCGCCGTTGACACCACACTGCTCCTCCCAATCTAAAGGCTCACCCCGACAGTGTCTGCCCGGGTGTGACGGACCGCTCGAAATACCAATTGGATCAACCGTGCGCGCGATCCGCCTATTTCCGGGGCGAGATCCGGGAGCGATATCACCCCCGGATCCCCGATGCAGACCCCGATCGGCCCGATTCCGGCGTGACGTTAGTGTGACGCCATGTCCCTGAATGGCAAGACAATGTTCATCTCCGGCGCCAGCCGCGGTATCGGCCTGGCGATCGCCAAGCGCGCCGCACAGGACGGTGCCAACGTCGCCCTGATCGCCAAGACCGCCGAGCCGCACCCGAAGCTGCCGGGGACGGTGTTCACCGCGGCCAAGGAGCTCGAGGAGGCGGGCGGGCAGGCCCTACCGATCGTCGGGGACGTCCGCGACCCCGATTCGGTCGAGGCGGCCGTGGCCAAGACCGTCGAGCAGTTCGGCGGCATCGACATCTGCGTCAACAATGCGTCGGCCATCAACCTGGGTTCCATCACCGAGGTGCCGATGAAGCGGTTCGACCTGATGAACGGCATCCAGGTGCGGGGCACGTATGCGGTATCGCAGGCCTGCATCCCGCATCTGAAGGGCCGGGAGAATCCGCACATCCTGACGCTGTCGCCGCCGGTGCTGCTGGGCCGGGAGTGGTTGAAACCGACGGCGTACATGATGGCCAAGTTCGGCATGACGTTGTGCGCGCTGGGCATCGCCGAAGAAATGCGGGACGAGGGCATCGCATCGAACACGCTGTGGCCGCGCACGCTGGTGGCGACGGCCGCGGTGCAGAACCTACTCGGCGGTGACGAGGCGATGGGCCGGGCCCGCAAGCCCGAGGTGTACTCGGACGCCGCCTACGTCGTCCTCAACAAGCCGTCCAAGGAGTACACCGGCAACATGCTGCTGTGTGAGGACGTGCTGGTGGAATCCGGCGTCAAAGACCTCTCGGCATACGACTGCATCCCCGGTTCGAAGCTCGGCGTCGACTTCTGGGTGGACGGCGTCAACCCGCCGGGATACACGGGTCCTTAGTCGTGATCGCGAGCGCGGCGCAGCCGGGCGCAGCGGGTCACGACCAGCGGACGCCGTCGTGATCGCAAGCGCGGCGCAGGCGGGCGCAGCGGGTCACGACCAGCGGAGGTAGCCGGTGCCTGGCGCCGCCACACCCGGTATCGCGGTATTGGTGAAAGCCGGTGTGCCGCACCAGATTTTGCACTTCGACACGGTCGGCGAACTGTCCGAGGCCCCCGACGTCGCGCCCGAACAGGTCTTCAAGACCCTGATCGTCGCGCTGCCCGATGAGCTGGCGGTCGCGACCATGCCGGTGCCGTCGAGGTTGTCGCTGAAGGCGGTCGCCGCGGCGCTGGGTGTGGCCAAGGCCGCCATGGCCGAGCCCGCCGTCGCCGAACGAGCCACCGGCTATGTGGTGGGCGGCATTTCGCCGTTCGGTCAGCGCAGGCGGCTGCGCACGGTGCTGGACGGCTCCGCGCTGCGCTGGGATCGCGTGCTGTGCAGCGCCGGCAAGCGGCATTACGACGTCGCGGTGGCACCCCAGGACCTGATCCGCCTCACCGGCGCGATCACCGCCGACATCAGCCGAAGGTGACGACGACCTTGTCCGCGGCGCCCGGAGTTTGGGCCAGCTCGAGCGCCTCGCCGACGCTGCCGAACGGGATGGTGTGGCTGACGATCAGCGCGTATTTCTCCCAGTTCGCCACGAGATCGCCTGTCACCTCGAAGATTTCGTCGGGATAACCCATGCTCCCGACGAGGGTGATCTCGTTGCTCATCACGTTGATCAGGTCGACGGACACCGGTTCCTTGTGGACGCCGACGATCCCGACGGTGGCGCCTTTTTGCGCCGCCGCCAGCGCGGTGTTGACGACGGCGGGCACACCGGCCGCGTCGAGATAGATGTCGGTGCCGGCCTTTCCGGGGAACATGCTCTCACCCGCGCCGTGCAGTTCGATCAGGCGCGCCACGACGTCCTCTTCGGCGGAGTTGATGACGGCGTCGGCGCCTATCTGCAGCGCCTTTTCCAGCCGGCCGGGGAGCAGATCCACGACGACGACATGGCTCACACCAAGGGATTTGAAGGCCAGTGTGGCGCCCAGGCCTATGGGCCCCGCTCCGAAGACGACCACCTTGTCCGTCGGTTTGGGTCGGCAGCGATTGGCGCCGTGGCGCGCGACGGCCATCGGCTCGTTGAGCGCGGCCACTTCCCACGGGATGTGGTCGGGGATAACCTCGAGACTCGTTCCGCGAACGGCGTTTTCGATGATCAGGTAGTCGGCGAGTGCCCCGCTGGCACCGCCGTTGCCGATGATGCCACTGGGCGCGGCCATCGGGTTGATGACGACGTGGTCGCCGACGGCCAGGCCGGTCACCTGCGCGCCGACCTCGACGACTTCCCCGGCGGGCTCGTGTCCGAGCGGCGTGCGTCCCTGCCGCGGGGGGATGCCGCCGATGGTGATGTAGAACGCGTCCGAACCGCAGATGCCGCAGGCGCGCATCCGCACGAGCACGTCCCTGGGGCCCGCCTTGGGACGCTCGGCGTCGAGTACCTCGGCCCTGCCCGGGCCGGTGACCACGGATGTTTTCATCGCAGGCTCCTCGCGCTGACGGCTCAAGCCGACATGGCTTGCAGAAATCCGGGCCAGTCGGGAAACAGTGCCCGGTCGACGATCTCGATGCGAACTCCATTCGTGTCGGTGTAGTACGCGAACGCCGACAGCGTGTCGCCGCTGGGTCTCGCCTCCAGCCGGTAGCCGCTGCGTTCGAGTTGCGCTGCGGCGGCGGTAATGTCGTCGACCCAGTAGCCGAGGTGGTGGGCGCCGCCGCCGCGCGGCGCGGTCCAGATCGTGCCCGGCACTTCCTGAATCACTTCCAGGTGCGGCGCGTTCACCGAGTACACGAACCGAAACGGCACTTCGACGTCGCCGTCGGCGGTGGTAACGCTCAGCGTGGACTCGACCGGCTTCGTCCACCGATAGCCCATCGCCACAGTAAGACGTTCCGCGGCGACGGCCATGTCGTCGACCACCAGCCCGGTGTGATAGCAGTCCGCCGGATTCACGGTGTGCCCTCCAGTTCGATGTCGAAGGTGTCGAGATACTCGGCGAAGACCGGCTCGAGCGCCTCGATGGTCAGGCCGTATTCGTCAAGGCGATAAGCGTTGAGCGCGAACCGGTCCTGCGGGTGCTCGGCGAGCCAATTGTGCATGCGCGCTTCGGTTTCAGCGGTCAGCGGTTCGTCGGCCCAGTCGTAGATGCGCCGCATCACGTGCATCGGGTCGCGCATCATCTCGTGGTAATACATGTGGAAGAAGCGCTCGTCGCCGATGCGGTCGCGGGCCCGCAGCGGTCGCTGGACGTGGTAGCGCATCTGCCACATCGCGAGCCGACCCATGTCGGTCTGGTCCAGCAGCTCGGTGTTCATCACCAGGCTCTGCGGCAGCCGCCACAGATTGCACAGCGAACCGGTCGCCTTGTACGGATCGCGGTGCGCCCAGATCAGCCGGGCGTCGGGAAACACGTTGAGCAGCGCCTCGATGTGCACCGAATGCGACGGCATCTTCAGGCTCCAGTTGCCCGGCGCGGTGGACTGCAGGACCTGTAGGTAGCGCTTCTGGTACTTGTAGGTGCTGCTCATGTCGGCCTCGTCGAACAGCCACCGCGCGTAGCGATCCGTCGGCAGGAACGAGTCCCAGGACAGGCCTTTGAAATCCTGGTTGTGAATGAACATGTCCTCGGTCGGCCCATCGGCGTCTTCCCAGTGCGGCAGCGGCATTTTCGCCTGCGTGACCAGCTCGAGGATCTTGCGCTGCTCTTCCAGCAGGGCGAGGCAGCGCGGGTCGGTGCGCAGCGTCTCGGTGCTCGCCGGCGGGATCGGGTGCACGCACTGCCAGTGCAGCAGCGATCGCCGGGCCGGGTCCTGGTCGAGCAGGTAACTGATGACGGTGGTGCCGGTGCGGGGCATGCCGAGCACGATCAGGGGCCGCTCGACGGGCGTGTCGAGCACGTCGGGGTGCGCCTTGATGTAGTCGTGAACCTGCATGCGCCGGCCCAGCGCGTTGGTGGCGTCGTCGAGGACCCGCTCGCGGCCGAACGGGGTGAAGGCGGGCGAGCTGTTGAGCTCGTCGAGCATGATGGCCAGTCCGTCTCGCCAAGAGTCGGAATCGATTTCGGTCAGGCCGGTGCGCTGTGCGGCCAGCGTGAAGACGTCGTCGGTGGTCGAGACGTTGTCGAAGTTTTTGTGGTCGCTCATCGCTCTAGACCGTCAGGTATCCGCCGTCGACGGCGATGGTGCTGCCGGTGATGTACGAGGCGGCATCGGTACACAGGAACAGCGCGGCGCCGGCGCAGTCCTGCGGGGTGCCCGGCCTGCCCAGCGGGGTGTGGAAGCCGATCTCGACGTCCATCACCTCGGGAATTCCCATGGCCGGGTGGGTCATTCGGGTGTCGATGAGACCGGGTGCGATGGCGTTGACCCGGATCCCGTCGCCGGCCCACCGGCGGGAGAGGTTCATCGTCAGGGCGATCAGGCCCATCTTGGACGAGGCGTAGCCCGGGACGAAGACCGCCGAGCGGAACGCGGACATCGACACGACGCTGACGACGCTTGCCCCGCCGGGAACCTGGCTGGACTTGAGGCGGTCATGGCAGCGCATGGTCAGCCGCATCGGACCGAACAGGTTTTGCGTCACCGACGCGACGTAGCCGTCCGGATCGTATTCGTCGCCCGCGGGATAGGGTCCGCCCGCGTTGTTGACCAAGATATCCAGTTCACCCAGCGAGTCCGCCAGCGCGTCAACGGATCCGGGATCTTGGATCTGACACTGGCGGTAGGTGTATGCGCTCAAATCGGTCTCGGGGTAGTCCGCGGCGGACCCACGGGTGCCGGTCACCGTGACGGCCGCCCCCGCATCGGCGAAACCGGCGGCGATCGCGTTGCCGATGCCGCTGGTGCCGCCGGTCACCAGCACCTTGGCGCCGGTGAAATCGAAACTGACGGTGTTCATTCCGATGCCCTTTCTAAGGTCCTCAATTCGTTGATGGATTTGGTGAGCCAGGCCTTTTCCCAGAAGTTCTCGGCGTCGACCAACAGCGCGTCGTGGGCGTCGGCGGCGACCGTGCGGGCTGCCGCGTGCAACGGCTGGGCGGTCAGGATCAGGTCGGTGAGATGCACCGCCTGTACCGGCCGGCCGGCCGCCACGTGCGCGCGCGCCGCGTCCACGAGTGCGTCGGCGCCGGCCGCGCTGACCACATCGGCCGCCACGGAATCGGGTGCGATCCCATACAATTCGGTGGTCGAGCGGTGCCGGAACCATCCGGTGTACATCTCCCAGATGGCACGCACATTCCACGAGGTCTTGCCGTAACCCTCGCCGATGTCGAGATGCTCGGGCACCGTAACCTCGCGCATCGCGGTATGGATATCGGCGCCGGAATTCATCAGTTCGGCCGTGCGATCGTGCACGGCCTGCATGGCGTCACGCATGGCGGTGACTTCCTCCGCGATGCGATCGGCCCCCTCGATGGGAGCGAAGTGGCCGGTGATCAGTCGCCGCGGCCCGAAGTCCAGCACGGTGTTCAACGACTCGATGTAGAGAATGGGATCGCGATACCGATCGCCGCGGATGGTCATCAGATTCGGCACATGCCCGAACAACGGGCCGAACAGGTTCCCGCTGAACAGGATTCGATCCTCCGGCAGCCACACCACCAGCGCGTCGGTGGTCTCACCCCCCGGTGTCCACGCCAGGTCGAAGGCGCGGCCGCCGACTGTGATGCTGTGGCGCCGGTCGAACGTCGTGGTCGGCTCGGGAAACGAGAAGTCGATGGTCGCGGGGTCGATGGTCTTGAAGTGCTCCAGCACGGCGTCGGAGAACTTCTGGAAGGCGAACGACGTCTTGGGCACGCGATAGCCCATGAGCAGCGTGTTGTCGTCGCGCCAATACCGGTAGTTGCGGTGCATCACCACATTGGTGCCCTCGTCGCGCAGCGAGTTCACCCCGCCCCAATGGTCGGCGTGCCCCTGGGTGACGATGATGGCCCGCGTCGGGCCGGGCATGTCGGCAAAAGCCTTGCGGTGCAACGTCCCTTCGAACACCAGCCCGCTGTTGACGATGACCCGTCCCTCGTCGGTGGCCACCGCATAGGCGTTGGAGACGCCCGGTGACATCCAGACGCCGTCGCCCAGGGGCAGCGCGGGGGTATCCGTCGCCGCCGACAGGTCGCCGGCTCCGGGCCGCTCCCGGTGAATCCCAGCCATGACTGGCGATCCTCTACAGTTCTAGAGGTAAAGTCAATATCCTCGGCGCAGGAAGGGGCATTCATGGGGCTGCGCGGTCTGACCGACAAGGTCGCGGTCGTCGTCGGTGGCGCCACCGGCATCGGTGCCGCGACGGCCGCCCGGCTGGCCGAGGAGGGCTGCCGGGTGGTCATCGGCGACGTCGCCGCCGACACCGCGCGGCAGACGGCCGCACGCATCGCCACGTCCGGCGGGACAGCGACCCACGTGGCCTTCGACCTGTCGGATCCCGCGTCGGTCGCCGGGCTGATCGACACCGCCGCAACGACTTTCGACGGTGTGGACCTGCTGTTCAACGTAGGCGCCGACATGAGCACCATCCGGGCCGACACCGACGTGGTGGACATCGATTTCGACGTCTGGGACCGGGTGATGGCGGTGAATCTGCGCGGCTATGTGGCCGCCATGAAATACGCCATCCCGCGAATGCTGCACCGCGGCGGCGGGTCCATCGTCAACATGTCCTCGGCGGCGGCGTTCCAGGGTGAGCCCGCGCGCCCGGCCTACGCCACCGCGAAAGCCGGCATCGGCGCGCTCACGCGCCACGTCGCATCGCGGTGGGGAAAGGAGAACATCCGGTGCAACGCGGTCGCACCCGGATTCACCGCGACCGAGACCATCCGCTCGGTGCCACAGTGGCCGGACCTGGAGGCAGGCGCGCTCAAGCGCATTCGCGGGCCCCGCGTCGGCGATCCCGGCGACATCGCCGCGCTGGTCGCCTTCCTGCTGTCCGACGAGGGCGAGTGGATCAACGGTCAGGTCGTCAACATCGACGGCGGCACCGTCCTTCGGTGATTCATGGCGGCCAGTACGAGAACCCGGAAACGCGACGGCGACGAACGCCGGCGCGCCCTGTGCGACGCGGCGATCCGGGTGCTGGCCGAGCATGGCTCGCGCGGGCTGACCCACGGGCAGGTCGACCGCTACGCCGGCGTCCCCGAGGGCACCACGTCGTACTACTACCGCACCCGCGCGGCCCTGCTGCGCGGTGTCGGCAAACGCGTGGCGGAGATCGATGTCGCCAATCTGCAGTCGGTGATCGACGAGCCGGTCGACCCGGTCTCGCCGTTCGCGCACCTGGCCCGGCTCACCATGATGCAGGCCGACGGCGCCGGGCTCATGCTGAACCGCGCGCGCCACGAGCTGTTGCTGGGTGCCGCGCGCGATCCCGACCTGGCCGAAACGTCGCAGGTTTTCGTCGCCCGGATCAACGCGATGGCCCACGACGCCATCGCCCACCTGCAGCCCGACACCCGCGACCCCGAACTGCTGGCCGCGCAGACCACCGCCGTCACGACATTCATCGCCGGCATCTTCACCCGACTGGCCGCCGGTGACCGCACCGTCGGCGACGCCGAGCAACTCACCCGCCTGCTGGAGGCGGTGGCCACCGCCGTGGCGCTCGCGGCTCAGCGAAGTTAGGCGTCGCGACAAAAGTCAAGCGCGGCCGCCGCGCGACGCCTACCGTTAGGGCTGGTTCGCGTCTCCGCGGTAGGAGCGCCGCACGAGAATTGGACAACCAGATGAAACGATCGATTGGTTCATTTTTGGGCGCCGGCGTGTTGGCGTTTGCGGGGTTGTTGACGAACGGTGCGGGCGTCAGCAGCGCCGAGACGATTCAGACCGAAGGTAGCTACCCGACGCGGGAGGCGTGTCAGGATGCCGGCCCGGGCGTGAAGGCGACAACGCCGGGAAACTGGAACAACTTCTGGTGCGTCCCTGATCGTTCGGCGGCCGGCAACTGGCGGTTGGTGCTGAGTAACTGACTCGGCGCGGGCAGTAGCCTGAGCGCGTCGGCGGACCTTCCGCTTCCCCGCCTCCCCGCGTCCCACGGGGGATTACGGATAGCGAAATCGTATATCGAAATCCCTTGTGTCACTGTGTTTTCAGTGGTCACAGGGCGGGGTTTTTTGTCGGTGGGTGTCGATAGTTTCGCTTGTATGAGTTCAACTGGTCTGCCCGATGTCGA
>NZ_SCRH01000018.1 GCF_004298145.1 Mycobacterium sp. | reverse complement strand
CTGCCCTTTCCGCGTCTGAGTTCGTGCACCAGTTCCCGGTTCTAATACCCAACCATCTGGGCGGATAAGTTGATCACCGTTCAGGAGGTAGGAAGTGACAGGACCCAAGCCGGGACGCAGGCCACGCAAGCGGCTGGCGACCAGCGAGAAGTACGAGATGTTCATCGCGGTGCTCACCGGACAGTCGACCCAGCGGGAGGCGGCCGAGCGGTTCGGCGTGGACCGCTCCACCGTGGTCGCGGTGTGCCGCACGGCGAAGCAGGGCGCGCTGGATGCGCTCGCGGCAGCGGTGCCGGGCCGACCCGGCCGTTCTCGCGAGCAGGTCGAGCTGGAGGCGGCGCAGGCCGAGATCGAGCGGCTGCGGGCCACGGTGACCGAGCAGGCCGTGAGCCTGCATCTGCACCAGGGAAAATCGCGTTGGGACTGACCGCCGGCATGGTCCCGCCACGTGTCGACGCGCCGGTGAAGCAGGGGCTGCTCGACCTGGTCGCGTATGCCAACGCCGAGGCGGGCTGGTCGCTGCGCCGGTCCGCCTCGGTGCTCGGTGTCGAACACACCCGGCTGGCCCGCTGGGCGGCGCGCGCGGCCGAGGACCGTCTCGCCGACGCCAAGCCCGGACCGGAGTTCGCGGTGCATGCGCTGCTGGACTGGGAACGAGAGGCGATCCTGACCCTGGCCGAGAGCTGGGGCGAGGTCGACCGTAGCCACCGCAAACTGGCCCACCGCGGCTCGCGGCTGGGGCTGGTGCACGTGTCGGAGTCGACGGTGTGGCGGGTGCTGGTCGCGGCCGGGGTGATCCTGCCCGCCGCACCGGCGCGTGAACCGCGGGCCAAGACACCGTGGCCGCAGTGGGCCGAACTCGTGCCCGGGGTCATCTGGATCTACGACTTCACCCACTTCCGGGCCAGCCGGCGCTGCGCGATCGCGGTGCTCGACGTCGTCTCGCGCTACTGGCTGTCCACGATCGTCTCGGCCGAGGAGTCCTCCACCCAGGTCGAGGTCGCCTTCACCGACGCACTCGTCGCCGACGGCAAGGGCTACCTGCTCGAAGACCCGCAGTTGCTCGAGGAGTTGGCGGCCGGGGTCGTCCCGGACAACGACGACCGGGTCCCGGTGCTGCTGGCGGTCAGCGACAACGGGCCGCAGATGACCTCCAAGGCCACCGCAGTGTTCATGGCCGGCGCCCGCATCGCCCAGCACTTCGGCCGGCCCTCCACGCCGAACGACCAGGCCTGGATCGAGTCGTTCTTCGGACACCTCAAAGGCGAGTTCCCGCACCTGGAAAAGATCAAGGACCCCGGCGAGCTCGAAGCCGAACTGGACCGGCTGCGCACCCACTACAACACCGTCCGACTGCACGAGGGCATCGGCTACGTCACCCCCGAGGACGAACACCACGGCCGCGGCAAGGCCATCAGAGCCGCCCGCCGCGCCGGGCTCACCACCGCCCGCCAGCAACGACTTGCCACCAACCGCGAGCTACGAAAGGATCACTCATGACAGCCCGCCAGCGGCTGGGTGTTACGACCCCGCACTGGTGCATTTGGTCAGACACACCGCGG
>NZ_SCRH01000017.1 GCF_004298145.1 Mycobacterium sp. | reverse complement strand
AGTGCCGACCCGCTACGCCCGGCCCCGCCGCGCTGGCGATCGCCACGGGTCATAGTGCCGACCCGCTACGCCCGGCCCCGCCGCGCTGGCGATCGCCACGGGTCATAGTGCCGACCCGCTGCGCCCGGCTCTCAGATCAGCTTGAGCTCGGTGACAGCGGTCCGCTCGTCGACCAGCTCGGCAGTGGTCTTGTCGATGCGGCCGCGGGAGAACTCGTCGATCTCCAGCCCCTGCACGATCGACCAGTTGCCGTCCTTCGTGGTCACCGGGAACGACGACACGATGCCCTCGGGCACGCCGTAGGAGCCATCGGAGAAGACCGCCATCGACACCCAGTCACCCTCCGGGCTGCCCAGCAGCCAGGAGCGGGCGGCGTCGACGGTCGCCGAGGCGGCCGACGCGGCCGAGGACGCGCCGCGCGCGTCGATGATCGCCGCGCCGCGCTTGGCGACCGTCGGGATGAAGTCGTTCTCGATCCAGTTTTGGTCGTTGACGACCTCGGCGGCGTTCTTGCCACCGACCTCGGCGTGGAAGATGTCGGGGTACTGGGTCGCGGAGTGGTTGCCCCAGATCGTCACCTTCTTGATGTCGGTGACCGCGGCACCGGTCTTCTTGGCCAGCTGGGAAATTGCCCGGTTGTGGTCCAGGCGGGTCAGCGCCGAGAACCGCTCCTTGGGGATGTCGGGGGCGTTGCTCAGCGCGATGAGCGCGTTGGTGTTGGCCGGGTTGCCGGTCACGCCGATGCGGACGTCATCGGCGGCGACCGAGTTGAGCGCTTTGCCCTGGGCGGTGAAGATCGCGCCGTTGGCCTCAAGCAGGTCGCTGCGCTCCATGCCCGGGCCGCGCGGCCGCGCGCCGACGAGCAGGGCCAAGTTCACGCCGTCGAAGATCTTGTTCGCGTCCGCGCCGATCTGGACGCCGGACAGCAGCGGGAAGGCGCAGTCGTCGAGCTCCATCACGACGCCTTCGAGCGCCTTGAGAGCGGGCTCGATCTCAAGGAGGCGCAGCTCGATCGGGCGGTCGGGGCCCAGCAACGAGCCACTCGCCAGGCGGAACAACAGGCTGTAGCCGATCTGGCCGGCGGCACCGGTGACGGCGACCTTGAGGGGACTTGCACTCACGTCGATGTACTCCTTGTGGAGATGTTGTGCAGATTCGGGTTTCGGCTCGAAACTAGCGCACCCTCGCCGGCCCACAATCTCCGGTCCGCTACCAGGGCTTTCTGCGACGCCTGATCGTCAGGCTTTCAACAGCCGGGACGCGTAGCATGGAGCACCGCCTGGTCGGACCTGCGCCGCGTGGGAGGTGGATGTGTTCCAAGGATTCGACGCACTGCCCGAAGCGCTTCGGCCGCTGGCGCTGCAACCGGAACGGCCGCCGGGCCCGGATGCTCAACCACCCAGGGAAACGCTGGTTGACTGCGCCGTCTACGCCGACGGCCACCGATTGCCCGGCAAGCTCGGCTACGCCGCCTCCCTGCACAAAGTGCGCGAGATCGAAGCGATGGGGCACGAAGGATTCGTCTGGGTGGGCCTGCGCGAACCCAACCAGGCCCAGATGCAGGAAGTAGCCGACGTTTTCGGGCTGCATCCGCTCGCCGTGGAAGACGCGGTGTGCGCCCATCAGCGGCCCAAGGTGGAGCGATACGACGACACGCTGTTCCTCGTCCTCAAGACCGTCAATTACGTTCCCCACGAATCGGTGGTGCTGGCCCGCGAGATCGTCGAGACCGGCGAGATCATGGTCTTCGTCGGCCGCGATTTCGTGGTCACGGTCCGCCACGGTGAGCACGGCGGACTGTTCGACGTGCGCAGGCGGATGGACGGCGATCCCGAGCAGATGCGACTGGGTCCCTACGCGGTGATGCACGCGATCGCCGACCACGTGGTGGACCACTACCTCGACGTGAGCAGTTTGATGTTGTCCGACATCGACAGCATCGAGGGTTTGGCGTTCGCGCCGGGCAGCAAGATCGACGTCGAACCGATCTATCTGCTCAAGCGCGAGGTCGTGGAGCTACGCCGGTGCGTCAATCCGCTGTCGGCCGCGTTCCATCGCATCCAGATGGACAACAAAGACGTGATCTCCAAGGAAGTGCGGCGCTATCTGCGCGACGTCGCCGACCACCACTCCGAGGCCGCGGACCAGATCGCCAGCTACGACGACATGCTCAACTCGTTGATCCAGGCGGCGTTGGCCCGGGTCGGGATGCAGCAGAACAACGACATGCGCAAGATGGCGGCCTGGGCCGGCATCTTGGCGGTGCCCACCATGGTCGCCGCCATCTACGGGATGAATTTCCATTTCATGCCCGAGCTGAACTGGACGTGGGGCTACCCGGGGATCATCGCCGGCATGGTCGTCATCTGCCTGGTGCTGTATTTCCAATTCCGCAACCGCAACTGGCTCTAACGTTCCGTGCCGAGCGTCAGTGGGGCTGTGCGGCAGGGCGATTCGTGTTCAGCACATCGACGCCGTCGTTATCCCACGCTTGCCGCATCGCCTCGGCACCTTTCAGCCGCACCCACGCCGCTTCGGTCGCGGTGATCGGAGTCACCGACAAGAACTGCACCGGGTCGCGGGGCGGCTCCAGCGGCAGATCCCGGATCTCGCTGGCGCCCAACAGCGCGGCGGTGAACGGTACCCGCCCCGACGGCGATGCCCACAGCGGCGAGCCGAGGTCGATCAGCGCATCGGCACCCAGCACGGCACCCTCGACGGACGGAGTTGCCGCCAGTATCGCGAGGCTGCGGGCGATTCCGGTGATCGGGCCGGGACCGCGTAACTGCAGGACGATTTCGGCGCGCGGGCCGCGCACCGGGTCGGCGATGTCCAGGCTCGGTTCGGCCATCGGGTGGCGCGAGCAGCCCAACGAAACGTAATGCACCACGCCGTTTGCCCCGCGGAATCGCAGCACTTCGATGGTCTCGGTGCCCAGAAACGTCACGCTCGCCGAATCGGGCTCGACGTCGCCGAAGTGAGCCCGCACATGTGCGCGCACCTGGTCCAATGGCTGTGTCATAGCGAACCCGACGGCGCGATGGTCAGGTTGGCCCCCGAGCCGGCGTCGAAGACCGCCAGCTTTGTCGTGTCGAACGCCAATTCGATCGACTGCCCGATGACCGCTTTGGATTCGGTGGGAACCCTTGCCACAAAATGATTTTCGTGTGCGTCACCCTCGGCGACCAGTTCGTCCAGTTGGGCCGAGTGCGCGGCCCACGCCGGGGTGGAGAAGTACACATACTTGTCAGCACCCAGCGATTCGACCAAGTCGACTTTCACCTCGAAGGTCAGCGCAGTGATGCGCTGGTAACCGTCGATCAACGCGGCGTCGGACAGATGCTCGGGTCGCACACCTACGATGACGTTGTCCGGTGTGGGACGCCGGGCGATCACCTCTCGGGTTTCCGGTTTGAGCATCACCTCCCCGAACGGCAGCGTCAGGCCGACGGGCGTCAACGCGGCGGGAAAGAAATTCATCGCCGGCGAACCGATGAAGCCCGCGACGAACAAGTTGGCCGGGTGTTCGTACAGCTCGTCCGGTGTGCCGATTTGTTGTGCGACGCCGGAATGCATCACCACCACGCGGTCACCCAGGGTCATGGCCTCGGTCTGGTCGTGGGTGACGTAGACGGTCGTCGTGCCCAGCCTCTTCTGCAGCCTGGCGATCTCGCCGCGCATCTGGACCCGCAGTTTGGCGTCCAGGTTGGATAACGGCTCGTCCATCAAAAACGCCCTGGGATGACGAACGATCGCGCGACCCATCGCCACCCGCTGGCGCTGACCACCGGACAGCTGCGATGGCTTACGGTCCAGGAAATCGGTGAGATCAAGGGTTTTGGCGGTCTCGGAGACCTTCTGCTCGATCTCGGGCTTCTTCACCTTCGCCAGCGTCAACGGAAACGCGATGTTTTGCCGCACCGTCATGTGCGGGTACAGCGCGTAGGACTGGAACACCATCGCGATATCCCGGTCTTTGGGTGCTCGCTCGTTCACCCGTTCACCGCCGATGCGCAACTCACCCGAGGAGATATCCTCAAGCCCGGCAATCATGTTCAGCGTCGTGGTCTTGCCGCAGCCCGACGGGCCGACCAGGATCAGGAATTCGCCGTCGGCAATGGTGATGTCAAGGTCTCGCACCGCCACGGCACCGTCGGGGTAGCTTTTGCTGACATGGTCCAGCACAATCTCGGCCATCGCGTCATCCCTTCACAGCGCCGGAGGTCAACCCGGCGACGATTCGTCGTTGGAAAATTAGAACAAACGCGATGATGGGGACGGTGATCACCACCGCACCGGCCGCGATCGATCCGGTCGGCTCCTCGAACTGCGAACTGCCACTGAAGTTCACGATCGCCACCGGCGCGGTGACCGCGGCCTTGGTGGCGGTCAGCGTCAACGCCAGCAGCAGATCGTTCCAGGCGAAGATGAACACCAAGATCGCCGCGGTCACGACGCCGGGCGCCGCCAGGGGGACGATCACCTTGCGGAAGGCCTGAGCCGGCGTGGCGCCGTCCATTTTTGCCGCCTTCTCCAGATCCCAGGGGATCTCACGGAAAAAAGCCGACAACGTGTAGATCGCGAGCGGCAGCGCGAACGTGATGTAGGGCAGAATCAAGCCCGGCCAGGTGTCGAACAGGCCGACGAAGCGTTCGATGTTGAACAACGGCGTGACCAACGAGATCGCCGGAAACATGGTGACCAGCAGGGTGGCGCCCACCAGCGGCCGCTTGCCCGGAAAATCCAGGCGGGCGATCGCGTAGCCCGCCATCGCACCGAGCGCTACCGCGATCGCGGTGGTGATCAACCCGATCCCGACGGAGTTGATCAGCGCCGAGCTGAAGAAGTCACCGCGAAAAATGCCGCGGTAGTTGTCCAAGGATACCGACGACGGAATCAGCTTGCCGTCCTTGACCGTTGACGTCGGTTTCAGGGAGAGGCTGACGATCCACAACACCGGCAGCAACGCATACACCACGACCACGATGTCGATGACGGCCCAGATCGCGGTGCGCCGCGCGACCTCCCGGTTAGCGGCCATCGACGTCACCACCGGGCGCCGCCGCGCCGAAAACCTTGACGAACACCCACGCGATGAGGCCCACACATCCGAAGATCAGCACGCTGATCGCCGAGCCGAGCCCGACGTTGAAGCCCTTGAACAGGTTGTCGTAGCCCAGGATCGACACCGAGTCGGTGTTGTTGGCGCCGTTGGTCAAAACGTAGATGTTGTCGAAAATGCGGAACGCGTCCAGGGTCCGGAACAGCAGCGCGACCACCACCGCCGGCTTGATGATCGGCAACATCACTCCGGTCAGCCGCCGCCAAGCGCCGGCGCCGTCGACTTGGGCCGCCTTCAGCAGATCGTCTGGCACCAGCGCCAACCCGGCCAGCAGCAGCAGCGACATGAACGGCGTCGTCTTCCACACCTCGGCGATCACGACGATTGCCAGCGACGGGATCTGCGCGGTCAGCGGCGCGCTACCATGCGGCAGCAGGTTGGCGAGATAGCCCGTCCCCGGGGTCCATGCGTAGTACCAGCTGTACGACGCGACGACGGTGACAATGCCATAGGGAATCAGGACCGCGGTGCGCACCAGCCCTTTTCCGATGACTGTGCGGTGCATCACCAGCGCCAGCGCCAAACCCAGGACGAATTCGAGGGACACCGAAACCACCGTGATGCCCAGCGTCACCGCCAGCGCTGTCCACCAATACCGATCGGTCAGGATCGTCAGGTAATTGCTCAGGCCGACGAACGTGGTCTCATCCGGGACGGCAAAGTTGTTGCGCTGCAAGCTCAACCACATCGCGTAGCCGATCGGATAGGCCGTGACCGTCAGCATCAGCGTCGCCGCCGGACCGACGAGCAACAAAGCCAATCGCTGTTCGGAGAGCCGGCTTCGGCGGCGCAAACGCGGTATGGCGGAAGATGATCGGGTGGCAGGCGTTTCGCGATCGCTGGCGCGCGTCACGGCAACAAACCCTTCCCGTCGATCGCCTTCTGCACCTCGGTGCTGAGCTGGTCAGCGGTCCGCTCGGGGTCGATCTTGGTGATCGGGCTCAGGGTCGCGGCCAGCCGGATGGCCACCGCCTGGTACACCGGCGTGACCGGTCGCACCGCGGCATCGGTGAGTTGGCGGCGAATGATCGTGTACATCGGATACTTGGCCTGGAACTGCGGGTCGGAATACAGCGACGTGCGGACCGGGGGCAGGCCGCCCGCGATCGACACGTACTTCTGATGTTGCAGGCTGCGCAGGCAGCGGATGGCTTCGAACGCCTCGGCACGGTGACGGGTGGTGCTGGCCACCGCCAGGTTCGCGCCGCCAATGGTCACCTTGGCCGGGCGGCCCGGCGCCACACCGGGATACGGCGCGAAGCCGAAAACCTTCTGGCTGGCCCGATAGGCGATGCGGAATTGATCGTCGGTCGGCACGAAGGTCCCGACGCCGTTGATGCTGCCGGACAACTGCGGATTCTGGTTGAGAGGCAGAAAGGGCGCACCGCCCTTCACCGCGTTCTCCAGCATGGACGCCAACGCGTACGGCCAGTTGACCGCGAGCGCGGCCCTGCCCTGTTCGACCGCCAACCGCGCGGTGCCCTCGTCGGTGCGGGTGATCGACGGGTCGGCCCCGGGTGCGGTCGCCACCGTTTTGAGGATCCCTAGCGCGTTGACGGTGGCGGCCCGGTGTGCCGGCGTGTCGGTCAACGTGACGTGGTGGCCATCGTCGGAGAGCACCTGACCGCCCCCGCTGGCCAGCAGCGTGTTGAACCAGACCACGAGGCCTTCGCCCTCGTTGGCCTGCACCGCGATCCAGCTGGGCTGCCCCGCGGCGCGCAATCTGCTGGCCTCGCTGACCATACCTTCCCAGGTCCGTGGCGGCTCACGCACCAAATCGGGTCGATACCAAAGTAATTGGGTATTTGTCGTGACGGGCGCCGCGAACAACTTGCCTTCCCAGCGCGCCGTCGACAACGGGCCCGGCAGGATATCGACCGTCGCGTCGGCTTCGGCGCGCCCCGCGGGATCGTCGGACAGCGGCAGTGCCCAGCCCGCCTCGGCGAACTCCGCCGTCCACACCACGTCCAGCGACATCACGTCCAACGTGCGGTCGTGACCGGTCAGCCGACGGGCCAACTGCAGACGCTGCTCACCGGGGGCTCTGGGCAGACTGATCTGTTGAATCGCGAAGCGGCCACCGAACTGCTTCGTGCATTCCTGGGCGACCGCGGTGAACGTCGCGCCGTCGGCGGCCGTTGTGTAGAAGCTGATCACCAGCCCGTGGGTCCCGGAGGCGCATGCCGCCGCCGTGGCGATGATGAGCGTCGCCAGCGCGATCGCGCCTGCCCGGCGTAGGCGCCCACGACGACTCACCACCGATTCAACCTCTCGTGCGCGCCTCAGATCGCCAAGCGCGCCAACAGGTCCCGCGCCTTTTCTGCGTTTTGCGGATCACAGAGCACGTCGTAGCGCCCAGCTACCAACTGCATCGTCGAACTGAAATCCCTTGTGCCACGGGCCATTGAATATGGAACAGCCGAAGTGATCAACCCGAAGAAGACACCGGCGACCAGGCCCGTGGCCAGTGCCCCCCACGGATTGGGGCTGAAGAAGCCGAGCACCAGCCCGATGAACAAGCCCAGCCACGCCCCGCTCAGCACGCCGCCGCCGAGCACCTTGGGCCATGTCAGCCGGCCGGTGACCCTTTCCACCTGCATCAGGTCGACCCCGACGATGGTCACCTGCTGGACCGGGAACTGCTGATCGGACAGGTAGTCGACGGCGCGCTGGGCCTCGGCATAGGTGGGATAGGACCCGACCGGCCAGCCCTTCGGCGGCGTCGGTAGCCCAGGAGCCCCTCGCCCGCGGCCCGTCGTAGCCCCTGGTGTCGCGCCGGGAACCTGTCCAGGCTGGAAAGGATTAGTCATCGCCGTTCATTCTCCTCCGCCTTGGCCATCGTTTCATCTCAGGTCCTCCCCAGCCTATCCAGCGACCTTTCGCCACCTGCGGAAACACGGTGTGCCGAGTGGCGGTAAGCGGACCGGGCTGCCGCGGCGCGCGGACGTTTCACACCCGCAGCCGCCCCCTACCCATGAGTTAGGTTGAACACCATGACAACTCCCGGCGGCGGCTTCGGCGAGAGTGCCCACGACGACAAACCCGACTCGCCCACCGCCGGCAGCGGAGCCTCTGAGCAGCAGGATCAGCCGGCCCCCTGGGAACCGCCCGCGTCGCCACCGGCCGCCGGGCCGGCGCCCCCGGCGTATCCGCCCCCGGGCTATCCCCCCGACTACCCGATGGGTTATCCCCCGTCGTACCCCCCGCCCGTTCCCCCACCACCGGGGTACGAGCGGCCGCCCGGTTACGGCGGATCGCCCTATCCGACGGCCCCACCGCAGTACGGCGGCCCGCCCCCCGGCTACGGGCCTCCCGGATATCCCGGCGGCTTTTACCCGCCGCCGGATTACCAGGGCGGCTATGCCTCGCAGGGAGCAGTGCCCGGGACGAACCCGTTGGCGATCGCTTCGCTGATCGCGTCGTTCACCGGCCTGTTGTGTTGCATCGGCTCGATAGTGGCCATGGTGCTGGGCGCGATCGCCCTGGATCAAATCAAGCGGACCCGGCAGGAGGGTTTCGGCCTGGCTGTCGCGGGCATCGTCATCGGAATCGCCACTCTGGTAGTGACTTTGGTGATTGTGCTCTTCGCGCTGCGCACGCATTAACGGCATCCCTGTCCGCGACGCCGGCCCGCGTTATCTGCCAACGGACCGTCGGCTGCCTAGGCTCTACTTCCATGGGATCGGTCAACAGGGTGTACATCGCGCGGCTTGCGCGAATGTTGGTGTTGGGTCCACTCGGCGAATCCGTCGGTCGGGTCCGCGACGTTGTGATCAGCATCAGCATCGTCCGCCAGCAACCGCGCGTCCTGGGACTGGTCGTCGACCTGGCGACCCGGCGCAGCATCTTCATCCCGATCCTGCGGGTCGCCTCCATCGAGCCCAACGCCGTGACGCTGAGCACCGGCAACGTGTCCCTGCGCCGCTTCGTGCAGCGCCCCGGCGAGGTGCTGACGATCGGCCAGGCGCTGGACACCCAGGTCAAGGTCAACGACCCCGAACTGCCGGAGCTGGCCGGCCTCGACGTGGTGGTCACCGACCTGGGAATCGAACAGACCCGAACACGCGACTGGATGGTGAGCCGGGTCGCCGTACGCACCCAGCGACGGCTGGGACGGCGCGGACCCGTACACGTGGTGGACTGGCGGAGCGTGCAGGGCCTGACCCCGTCGGCCCTCGCCCTGCCGGGGCAGGGGGTGGCGCAGCTGCTGGACCAGTTCGAAGGCCGCAAGCCGGTCGACGTGGCCGACGCCATTCGCACCCTGCCGCCCAAGCGCCGCTACGAGGTACTCAGGGCGCTCAACGACGACCGGCTGGCCGACATCCTGCAGGAGCTGCCGGAGCTGGATCAGGCCGATGTGCTGTCGCAGCTGGGCACCGAGAGATCGGTCGACGTGCTGGAGGAGATGGACCCCGACGACGCCGCCGACTTGCTCGGCGTGCTGAACCCCACCGACGCCGAGATGCTGCTGACCCGGATGGACCCCGACGAGTCCGCCCCGGTGCGCCGGCTGTTGACGCATTCGCCGGACACGGCGGGCGGCCTGATGACGTCCGATCCGGTGGTGCTCACTCCCGACACGACGGTCGCCGAGGCGCTGGCCCGGGTCCGCGATCCGGACCTCTCCACCGCGCTGTCGTCCATGGTGTTCGTGGCGCGCCCGCCGACGGCGACGCCGACCGGTCGCTACGTGGGATGTGTGCACTTGCAGCGACTGCTTCGCGAGGCGCCGGCCGAACTGATCGGCGGGATCGTCGACGGCGAGCTGCTCACCCTGACGCCGGAGACACCGCTGGTCGCGGTGACCCGCTACCTCGCCGCGTACAACCTGGTGTGCGGTCCCGTGGTCGATGACGAAAACCACCTGATGGGCGCTGTCACCGTCGACGACCTGCTCGACCACCTGCTGCCGCACGACTGGCGCGTGGACATGCAGGAACTCGACACCGCCGGCCGGCTCGAAGGATTGGGAGGGTCCGTGTGAGCAAATCCACGGCGCCGCGGGGGCTGTACACCCCGCGGACATCGCGCAGGTACTCGCCGCGGCTGGATCCCGAGACCGTCGGGCAGTTCACCGAGTCGATCGCGCGTTTCTTCGGCACCGGTCGGTATCTCCTGCTGCAGACGATCCTGGTGGTGGTGTGGATTGCGCTGAACCTGTTCGCGGTGGAACTGCGCTGGGATCCCTATCCGTTCATCCTGTTGAACCTGGCCTTCTCCACACAGGCCGCCTACGCGGCGCCGCTGATCCTGTTGGCGCAGAACCGTCAGGAGAACCGCGACCGCGTCACGCTCGAAGAGGACCGCCGTCGCGCCGCCCAGACCAAGGCCGACACCGAATACCTGGCCCGCGAATTGGCCGCGCTGCGGCTGGCCGTTGGCGAGGTGGCGACGCGCGAATACCTGCGTCACGAGCTCAATGACCTGCGTGAACTGCTGGCCAATCTGCGGCCCGAGACCCCGGGTGCGGGCCCTGCGCAGCGGGGCCACAACCTAGACCGCGCGGCTAAGAAATCCACGTGAGAACCACTTCAACCATTGCGCCCCTCGTGTCACAAGAGTTATGTATGGTGATCTGATTCACCGAGCTAACAGAAAGTTAACCCAGCTCACATACCTAGGACGGTCGAGTGCGCATAGGGGGAAGGCGGGGTGCGGGCCCGGCCGCCGCGACTGTGCGGCAGCGAGCACTTCGAAATTCGCGCAAGCCGATATTCGGCGTCGCCATGATTACTCCGCTGGTCTTCGCGGGCGCCGTCAGCGGGGCGGCTCCTGAACTTCCGGCGCAAATGCCGTCGGTCCATGCGGCCGTCACTCCGGTGGCCGCGGTCTCCCCCACTTTCCCCGACCTCACCGGGCCCGCCGTCATCGCAATCGACCACGGCCCCACCGCCTTTCACGTCGCCGAGCCCGCGTTATCGGCTCCACCGCCGAGAATGATCGTCAATGCGCCAGGCGCACTGGGCATTCCGAGCATCGCACTGGCCGCCTACCGCAGTGCGGAACAGAAGATGGCCGTCGCCGCCCCGGGCTGCGGCATCAGCTGGAACCTGCTGGCCGGGATCGGGCGCATCGAATCGGGTCACGCGGGCGGCGGTGCGGTTGACGCACGCGGCACCGCGATCACCCCGATCTACGGCCCGTCCCTGGACGGCACCCTGCTGGGCAACGAAGTCATCATCCAGAGCAGCGCCGGCAATCGCGTCACCTACGCCCGCGCGATGGGGCCGATGCAGTTCCTGCCGGGGACCTGGGCGCGCTACGCCTCCGACGGCAAGGGCGACGGCGTCGCGGACCCACAGAACCTGTTCGACTCCACCCTCGCGGCTGCCCGGTACCTGTGTAGCGGTGGACTGAACCTGCGTGATCAGTCGCAGGTGTTGAGCGCGATTCTGCGCTACAACAACTCGATGCCCTATGCCCAGAACGTGTTGGGCTGGGCGGCGGCATACGCGACGGGCGTTGTGCCGGTCGACCTGCCGCCGATGACCGGACCGCCGCCGCCGCTGGGCGACGCACACCTCGAGCATCCGGAGGGGCTCGGGCCCAACCTGCCGATGAACATCAACGGCCTACCGCTGGACGACCCGCTGGCGCGCGTCCCGCTGATCGACTTGAGCGGCCCCGCACTGGTCAGTCCCCCGCCGATGTTCCCCTGGATGACCCCCACACCTCAGCAGGCGCCGGCCCACGGTCCCGGGTGCACGGTGATCTGCATCGGCACCCAGAGTTCGCCGCCCGCGGGGCCCCCGGCGCCGTTCGCGCCGCCGCCCCCGGACGTTGCTCCACCTCTGGCCGCCGGAGCACCGCAAGCCGGGACGTCGCCCAAGCCGGCCCCCGGCCCGGCCAGCTGACCAGCCCAGCGGCGATCGCAAGCGCGGCGAAGCCGGGCGCAGCGGGTCGCCGCCAAACAGCCCAGCGGCGATCGCAAGCACGGCGAAGCCGGGCACAGCGGGTCGCCGCCAAACAGCCCAGCGGCGATCGCAAGCACGGCGAAGCCGGGCACAGCGGGTCTCCGCCAAACGGCTGTGCCGCGCAGGCCTACACTCGGCAGTGATGTCCAGCCATGAATCTTCTGATACAGCAGCCGACCTGAGCGCGGCGATCCGCACTGCACTGGGGAAGGTGATCGACCCCGAACTACGGCGTCCGATCACCGAGCTCGGAATGGTCAAGAGCGTCGAGATCGAGCCCGACGGCTCGGTTCACGTCACGATCTACCTGACCATCGCCGGTTGTCCGATGAAAACCGAGATCAACGACCGGGTCACCCAGGCCGTGTCCGACGTGCCGGGTACCGGCGCGGTGAAGGTCACCCTGGACGTGATGAGCGACGAGCAGCGCACCGAATTGCGCAAGCAGTTGCGCGGTGACGCCCGCGACCCGGTTATCCCGTTCGCGCAACCGAATTCACTGACGCGGGTCTATGCGGTCGCGTCCGGGAAGGGCGGGGTGGGCAAGTCCACCGTCACGGTCAACCTGGCGGTCGCGATGGCCGCGCGCGGGCTGTCCGTCGGGGTGCTGGACGCCGATATTCACGGCCATTCCATCCCCCGGATGATGGGCACCACCGACCGGCCCACCCAGGTCGAGTCGATGATCCTGCCGCCCATCGCTCACGAGGTGCGGGTCATCTCGATCGCTCAGTTCACCGAGGGCAACTCGGCGGTGGTGTGGCGCGGGCCGATGCTGCACCGCGCGCTACAGCAGTTCCTGGCCGACGTCTACTGGGGCGACCTGGACATCCTGCTGCTCGATCTGCCACCGGGGACCGGCGACATCGCCATCTCGGTGGCTCAGCTGGTCCCGAACGCGGAGCTCTTGGTGGTGACGACGCCGCAGTTGGCCGCGGCCGAGGTCGCCGAGCGGGCCGGCAGCATCGCGTTGCAGACCCGCCAACGCTTGGCCGGCGTGGTGGAGAACATGTCCGGGCTCACCCTGCCGGACGGCTCCACGTTGAAGGTGTTCGGCGAGGGTGGCGGCGCACAAGTGGCCGAGCGGTTGTCCCGGGCGGTCGGCGCCGATGTGCCGCTGCTGGGTCAGATCCCGCTGGATCCCGCGCTGGTGGACGCGGGCGATTCCGGCACCCCGCTGGTGATGAGCGCGCCCGATTCGCCGGCGGGCAAGGCGTTGCGAGGGGTGGCCGATAGTTTGTCCTCGCGCCAGCGCGGGCTCGCCGGTGTGTCGCTGGGGCTCGATCCGAAAGGGCGCTGAGCGCTGGCCCTTTCGGATCAGGTCGCGTCGGTGTCGAACGGAGTGTGGCCGCCGGTCTGCTGCTGTTCGGCCGGGAACATCTGTCCGTTGGCTGCTGCGGGAGGGCCGGGATGCGGCGTCTCCGCCGACGCCCCGTTCACCGGTTTGTCGAAGTTTCCGGTCAAGAACGAGTCGTCGCCGTCCAACAAGTGCTTGGTCAGCGCGGCGCGGGGGGTCATGCCCCGCAGTTTCTGCAGTTCGCTGAGCGGGCCGCGCAGGTCGTCGAACTCGGGTCCGAGATCCTCGCGCAACTGGCTGGTCATACCGCTCAGGTAGTCGCGCGCCTGGCGCAGCGCGGTGGCCGACCACCGGATGGCGCCGGGGAGCCGCTCCGGGCCGAGGACCACCAACCCGACCACGACGAGTACGAGCATCTCTCCCCAGCCGACGTTGGCGAACATCTAGCCGCTGTCCGGGTCCGGTTTCACCGTCAGGGTGACGTGCCGGCCGTCGCGGACCACCTCGATCGGGGAATCCTGGCCGATGGTCAACTGCCGCACCGCGACCACGAACTCGTCGGAGTCGGCGACCTTGCGGTTACCCACCTTGACGACGACGTCGTTTTCCAGGATGCCGCCCTTCTGCGCGGGACTTCCCGCCTTCACATTGGCGACCTGGGCGCCGGAGGCGATCGCGTTGCTCACCGACCGGGTGCTGACTCCCAGCGTCGGGTGCACGATCTTCCCGTCCCTGATCAAGGTCTCGGCGACTTCCTTGGCCTCGTTGATCGGGATCGCGAAGCCGAGCCCACTTGCGCTGTCGGACAACGACTTACCCGCGGTGTCGATGCCGATCACCTGGGAATCCATGTCGATCAGGGGGCCGCCGGAGTTGCCGTGGTTGATCGACGCGTCGGTCTGCAGGGCGTCAATCACCGTGTCGGTGTCCGAGCCCTCACCGGACAGCGGGACGGGCCGGTGCAGCGCGCTGATGATGCCGTGCGTCACGGTGCTGCGCAGCCCCAGCGGTGCACCCGCGGCGAGGACCTCATCGCCCACCCGCACCTTGTCGGAATCACCCAGGCGCGCCACGCTCAGGTTGTCGACGTTGTCGACCTTGATCACGGCCAGGTCCGTCTTGGGGTCGCGGCCCACCAGGTTGGCGGGCACTTCCTTGCCGTCGTTGAACACCACGGTGGTCTTGAACTGGCTGGGGTTGTTCGCCGCCTCGGAAATCACGTGGTTGTTGGTGACGATGTAGCCGCGCCCGTCGATCACGACGCCGGAGCCCTGCATGCCCTCCTGGTCGCTCTTGGACTCGATGGTCACCACGGCGCCCGCCGTCGCGGCGGCAACCTTGGCGAAACGCCCGGCAGGACCCTCCCCGTTGCCGTTGGTCGACAACGTCACCTTGGAGGTGGTGAACGCCTCGGCGACCTCGGCCGTCTTACGGCCCACCACCCCGCCGATCAGGCCGATGACCAACGCGATCAGCGCCAAGACGACCAACGCGAGGTAGGACACCCGGCCGCCGAACAACACGTCGCGCACACCCAGTTTGCCGCCGTAGCCCAGCGCGGACCGGGACGTCGACGGCGCGACCGCCGGTGTTCCCAAGGCCGCCGCGGCCGCCGGATCGCGCCAGGGATCGTTCGGCCCGTCGGGCTCCATACCGTCTTTCTCGGCGGCCAGCGCCCCCACATCGACGGGATGGCGTTGCAAGGAGTCGGGGCTGCCGCCCGGCCGCCTGAACGCCTCCTGGAGGACGGGGTCGGCCGGCCGATCGTTCGGCCTGAACTCGGCCTGGTCCCGGTACTTCTGCGGACGGACGCGCTCGGCCAGGAACGACCCGCGCAGCCCGTCGGGACGACTGAACTCCCGCCGCGATGCGGGGTCGACCGGCGGACGCGAGACGGGGCGCGGCGCTAAGCGGTTGCCGCTGTCATTGCTTCGGTCGAAGCCTTGGTCGGAGGTCACGTTGTCCCTTTTGGATCCTCTACTTGAGCGCTCAAGGCGGGCCTTTACCGGGCGATATACGCGGCACCGGCGTTGTCCGTGTCCACCCTAGTATCCACGGCGCGCCGTTGGTCGACATGAGCGAGCGTGTGGGGCGGGTGCGCCGCCGAGGGTGCGAATCGATCGCTATCGACGCTTGCGCCGTTCACGGGCATCGCGGTCGGCGAAAGGGTCGGATGCCTGTCCGGTCGAGTCGTCGGGCGAGTCGTACGGAATGTCAGCCAGCATTCCGAGCAGCGCGGTGGGGATGCGGATGGGGTGGGAGTCGCGCAGCGCGGCGCGCGTCCGACTCTGATCGTCGACCTCGGCCGCGCACTGAGGGCACATCGCCAGATGATGCGCAGCCCGCAGGTGCGCGTTCATCCGCAGCTCACCATCCACGAACGCGGCGACGGCTTCGACGGACAGGTGCTCGGTGGAACCGAACTGGCGGGGCGCGCCGACGGGCGCGTCATTTTGGGAGGCGAACTGTGCGGGGAGCCAGGAGAACGCGCGGCGGAACACATGTCCACGATCGGGCATCACCAACTCCTCGCCACTCACTGTTATTGCCACCTCATCTCGAATGTAGCGCGAGCCGGTGCGCAATACCGCAGCTACGGGCGCGAAGCCGCTGAATATCTACCTGATCGCTCCGCCACCGAGACCGGCGAGGCCGTCGTTGGCTACGCCGATTGGGCGCGCAGCGCGTCCCGATCCGAGTGCGCGGCCAGGTAGTCCCGCAAGGCCTGGCGCCCGCGGTGGATGCGGCTGCGGACGGTGCCGAGCTTGACGCCCAGGGTCGCACCGATCTCCTCGTAGGACAGACCTTCGATGTCGCACAGGACGACGGCGGCGCGGAATTCCGGTGGCAGCGAATCCAGCGCGGCCTGCAGATCAGGCCCGAGCCGTGAATCGTGGTAGATCTGCTCGGGGTTGGGCTCGTCGGCGGGCACCCGCTCGTAGTCGTCGGGCAGCGCCTCCATCCGGATGCGCGCGCGCCGGCGCACCATGTCGAGGAACAGGTTGGTGGTGATGCGGTGCAGCCACCCTTCAAACGTCCCCGGCTGATAGTTCTGCACCGACCGGAAGACCCGGATGAACGTCTCCTGCGTGAGGTCCTCGGCGTCGTGCTGATTGCCGGAAAGCCGGTAAGCCAGCCGGTACACCCGGTCGGCGTGCTGGCGCACCAGCTCGTCCCACGACGGCATCGCCGCCTTGTCCCCGGTCGCGTCGAAAACCGCGGTCCCCTGCGGCGCGTCCGACGGCTCCACCCACTCGTCGGCGACGCGCTCTTGCGCGTGAGACATGCTGGACGGGCTGAGAAGCGTGGTGATGATCAATTCCTCCGAATCGGGTGCGCCAATCACTGGCACTTCGTTATCGACGGCAACAGGCAGTTGCCGTTCGGTATTCCCCGCCGAACACGTTCCGCGATCCATAGGAACACCGTCGCGTATCGGCGTATGTGCGGTATATGAACAATCTGAGCTGAGCCTGAGAATCCGTTTCATTACCGCGCTGTGCAGGAGATATCCGTCACGCGGTCGCCTCAAACGCGCCGCACTGGTTGGGCGTGTCGCGGCGGCCCGGTTCAGGCGCGCCTGTCGGACGGCGCGATGAAGTGGAATACGCTGCGGGCATGGACGGCACCGACGCAGAAGCCCCCGGCCAAGCAGCACCCAGTCGGGCCGACTCGCTTTTTGCCCATGCCGAGGGATCGATATCGGAGGATGCGCTGCTCGCGGCCGCCCGCGAGCGGGCCGTGGACATCGGTGCGGGCGCGGTGACGCCGGCGGTCGGCGCGCTGTTGAGCCTGCTGACCAAGCTGAGCGGCGGCAAGGCCGTCGCCGAGGTGGGCACCGGCGCGGGCGTCAGCGGGCTGTGGTTGCTGTCGGGCATGAGCGACGACGGGGTCCTGACCACGATCGACATCGAGCCCGAGTACCTGCGGCTGGCCAAGCAGGCGTTCACCGAGGCCGGCATCGGCCCGTCGCGCAGCCGGCTGATCGGCGGCCGCGCCCAAGAGGTGCTCACCCGGCTCGCCGACGAGTCCTACGACCTGGTGTTCATCGACGCCGACCCGATCGATCAGCCGGAATACGTCGTCGAGGGTGTCCGGTTGCTGCGCCCCGGCGGCGTGATCGTGGTGCACCGGGCCGCACTGGGCGGGCGGGCCGGCGACCCGGCTGCCCGCGACGCCGAGGTGGTCGCGGTGCGGGAGGCGGCCCGCCTGATCGCCGAGGACGAGCGGCTCACCCCGGCGCTGGTCCCGCTCGGCGACGGCATTCTGGCCGCGGTCCGCGACTAATTCGGCCGCGCAGAAGCCGAAAGCACCCATTTCGTATCGAAATGGGTGCTTTCGCGTCTGCGCGTGCAGGCGCCTTGACGGCGGACTGAACGTGCGTTTAGTGTACTGAACATGCGTTCAGCCGACCTGACGGCCGTGGCCCGGATCCGCGATGCGGCCATCGAGCAATTCGGCGAGCACGGGTTCGGCGTCGGCCTTCGCGCGATCGCCGAAGCGGCGGGCGTCAGTGCGGCGCTGGTGATCCACCATTTCGGCTCCAAGGAGGGCCTGCGCAAGGCCTGCGAGGAGCACATCGCCGAGAAGATCCGCAACACCAAGTCCGAGGCGCTTCAATCCAACGACCCGGCCACCTGGTTCGCCCAGATGGCCGAGATCGAGGATTACGCACCACTGATGGCATACCTGGTGCGCAGCATGCAGACCGGTGGCGACCTGGCGAACATGCTGTGGCGCAGGATGATTGACAACGCCGAGGAATACATGGAAGAGGGCGTGCGCGCCGGGACGATCAAGCCCAGCCGCGATCCCCGGGCCCGGGCCAAATATCTGGCGATCACGGGCGGCGGCGGATTCCTTCTCTACATCCAAATGCACGAAACCCCAACGGATCTCCGTGCGGTACTGCGCGACTACTCGCGCGACATGGTGCTGCCCGCGCTGGAGGTCTATACCGAAGGATTGCTGACCGACCGAACCATGTACGACGCATTCCTGGCTGCCGAAGATCAAGGAGAATCCCATGGCAACTGAAAATTCCGTCGGCTCCTCACCCATCGAAATCCGAGGGCTCACCAAGAATTTCGGCGTGGCGCGGGCACTGGACGGACTGGACCTCACGGTGCAGGAGGGGGAAGTTCACGGGTTCCTGGGCCCCAACGGCGCCGGGAAGTCGACCACCATCCGCATCCTGTTGGGACTGGTGAAAGCCGACCGCGGCAGCGTGCGGCTGCTGGGCGGCGATCCCTGGACCCAGTCCGTCGCGCTGCATCGTCACATCGCCTACGTCCCAGGCGATGTAACGTTGTGGCCGTCGCTTACCGGCGGTGAGACCATCGATCTGCTGGCCCGCATGCGCGGCGGCATCGACAAACGGCGCCGAGCCGAGCTGATCGAGCGCTTCGACCTGGACCCGCACAAGAAGGCCCGCACCTATTCGAAGGGCAACCGCCAGAAGGTCTCCCTGATCTCGGCGTTCTCGTCCCACGCCAGACTGCTACTCTTGGACGAGCCCAGCAGCGGTCTGGACCCGCTGATGGAGAACGTGTTTCAACAGTGCGTGGCACAGGCCCGCGACCGGGGCGCGACGGTGTTGCTGTCCAGCCACATCCTGGCCGAGACGGAAGCGCTGTGCGAACGGGTGACGATCATCCGGGCCGGCAAGGCCATCGAGAGTGGTTCGCTGAACTCCATGCGGCATCTGAGCCGCACCTCGATCAGGGCCGAAATGACCGGTGATCCAGGTGATCTCAGGCGAATCAAGGGTGTCGAGGACATCAGCGTCGAGGGCAATACGCTGCGCGCCCAGGTCGATAGCGAAAGCCTGGGTGAGCTCATCCGCGTGCTCGGCAACGCCGGCGTGAGCAGTCTCGTCAGCCAGCCGCCGACTCTCGAAGAGCTCTTCTTGCGCCACTATGACACGTCCGGCGGCGACGGCCGGCACGGGCGCGATACCGAGAAGGTGTCGTTGTCATGAGCGCGGCAACCCTGGACCGGCCGTACGCATCGGCATCGCCCGCACCGCTTCGCAGTTCGAATTTCTCCGGAACGCTGGCGATGCTGCGGCTCTATCTGCGCCGCGACCGGATCTCGTTGCCGCTGTGGATGTTTCTGCTGTCGGTGCCGTTGGCCACGGTGTACGTCGGCAGCATCGAAAAGATCTACCCCACCGAGGCCGGCCGCGCCGGGTTCGCCGCCTCCATCATGGCCAGCCCGGCCCAGCGCGCTCTGTATGGCCAGGTCTACAACGACAGCCTTGGCGCCGTAGGGATTTGGAAAGCCGGGATGTTCCACGTGCTGATCGCGGTGGCCGTCATCCTCACCGTGATCCGGCACACCCGCGCCGATGAGGAGAACGGACGGACCGAGTTGGTGGACTCCACCGCGATCGGCCGCTATGCCAGCCTGAGCGCGGCACTGCTGCTGTCGTTCGGCGCCTCGATCGGCACCGGCGCGATCGGCGCGGCGGGACTGCTGACCACCGACGTCCCGGCTGCCGGATCGCTGGCGTTCGGGGCGGCGCTGGCCTGCTCCGGCCTGGTGTTCACCGCGGTCGCCGCGGTGACCGCGCAGTTGTCGCCCAGCGCCAGGTTCGCCCGCGGTGCCGCATTCGCCCTACTGGGAACCGCGTTTACGCTGCGCGCCGTCGGCGATGCCGGTTCGGGCACACTGTCGTGGCTGTCTCCGCTGGGGTGGTCGTTACTGGTCAAACCGTATGCGGGTGATCGCTGGTGGGTGCTGCTCCTGCACCTGGTGACGGCGGCGGCGTTGACTCTCCTCGCGTATCGCCTGCTCGCCGGCCGCGATGTCGGCGCCGGGCTCATCGCGGAACGCCCCGGCCCCGCGACCGCTGCTCCGGCACTGGGCAACGTCCTCGGGCTGGCGTGGCGGCTCGACCGCGCCGCGGTGTTGCTGTGGACCATCGGGCTGTGCCTGTACGGGCTGCTGGTCGGCAGCGTGGTGCATGGCATCGGCGACCAGCTGGGCGACAGCGGCGCGGCCCGCGACATCGTCGCTCGGATGGGCGGCACCAACGCCCTCGAGCAGGCCTTCATCGCCGTGGCGTTCGCCATGATGGGCATGGTGGCGGCCGCGTTCGCCGTCTCGCTCACCTTGCGGTTGCACCAGGAAGAATCCAGCCTGCGGGCCGAAACGGTGTTGGCCGGTGCGGTGTCGCGAAGCCGCTGGTTGGCAAGCCATTTGGTGATCGCGCTGGCTGGGTCCTCGGTGGCGATGCTGGCCAGTGGGGTGACGGCCGGTGTCGTCTACGGCATCGCGGCCGGCGATGTCGGCGGCAAGCTGGCCGCGGTGGTGGCAAGCGCGGCGGTCCAGCTGCCCGCCGTCTGGCTGTTGTCGGCGGTCACGGTCTGCGTGTTCGGCGTCGCGCCCCGATTCACGCCGGTGGCCTGGGGCGTGCTCATCGGTTTCGTCGCCCTGTACCTGATCGGGTCGTTGGCCGGGTTCTCGCAGTGGTTGCTCGACCTGGAGCCATTCGCACACATCCCCAGAATCGGCGATGATTTCACCTCCGTACCCTTGCTATGGCTACTGGGGATCGACGTAGGGTTGATGGTTCTGGGTGCCATGGCTTTTCGGCGCCGCGATCTACGCTGCTAGGAGCGTGATGAAAACCGGAATCCGAGTGACGACGACATCCATCGCAGGCGTTCTCTCGTGGATTTTGATCCTCCTCTTACCGGCCGGGACGCTCCACTACTGGCAGGCGTGGGTTTTCATCGCCGTGTTCACGGTGGCGACCGTCGTGCCCACGGTCTATCTGGGCCGGGCGAATCCTGCGGCCCTGCAACGACGGATGCGTGCGGGCCCGCGGGCCGAACCTCGGACCGCGCAGAAATTCATCATCACCGGCTCGTTACTGGGGCTCTTCGCGACGATGGTGTTCAGCGCGCTCGACCATCGGTTCGGCTGGTCGTCGGTGCCGGCCTGGTTGTCGCTGCTCGGTGACCTGCTGGTGGCGGCGGGGCTCGGGATCGCCATGCTGGTGATCGTCCAGAACAGTTATGCGGCCGCCACGGTCACGGTGGAGGCGGGCCAGTCGTTGGTTTCCAGCGGCCTCTATCAGATGGTGCGCCACCCGATGTACGTCGGAAACGTGATCATGATGATCGGCATCCCCCTCGCGCTCGGCTCTTACTGGGGGCTGTTTTTCGTCATCCCGGGCGCCGTCATGCTCGCGCTACGCATCTTCGACGAGGAAGAGCTGCTCATGCACAAATTGCCCGGCTACCGCGAGTACGCCGAACGCGTGCGCTATCGGTTGGTTCCCTACATCTGGTAACCGGCGCGCCTAGGGTGTTGGCGTGGTGCTTAATCGACGACCGACGCTGGACCGCCCGTGGCGACGGTCCGGTGGGCTGCAATACGCATTGAGCAGGATTCGCGGCATCGCCAAACCCCCCGTCACCGTCACCGACCCGCCCACCGACCTCCATGTCGAGCATGACGTCGCTGTCCCAACGCGCGACGGAACGGTCTTGCGGATCAACGTCTTTCGTCAATCCGGCGCCGAAGCCCGACCGGTCGTCCTCAGCATCCATCCCTACGGCAAGGACAACCTGCCGAAACGGCGGGGTGACAAGTGGACGTTTTCGGTGCAGTATCGGGCACTGCGCCAGCCACGACCGGTGACCTTCTCGGCGCTGACCGGCTGGGAAGCGCCCGACCCGGCGTGGTGGACCGCGCAGGGCTTCGTCGTGGTGAATGCCGACTCGCGCGGCTGCGGGCACTCCGATGGCACCGGAAACCTGTTGTCGCGACAAGAGGCCGAGGACACCTACGACCTGGTGCAGTGGATCGCCGGCCAACCGTGGAGCGACGGCGACGTCGTCATGCTCGGGGTGTCCTACCTGGCCATCAGCCAGTATGCCGTCGCCGCGCTGCAGCCGCCGGCACTGCGAGCGATCTGCCCGTGGGAAGGCTTCACGGACGCCTACCGCGACCTGACATTTCCCGGCGGCGTCCGGGAGCGGGGCTTCACCAGGATGTGGTCACGAAACGTGCGACGCGACACGCGGCAGACCTACGACCTCGAACGTATGCAGGACACCCACCCGCTGCGCGACGAGTTCTGGCGCTCACTGGTACCGGACCTGTCGTCGATCAGGGTGCCCATGCTGGTTTGCGGCAGCCTCTCCGACAACAACCTGCACAGCCGCGGCTCCGTGCGCGCGTTCACGCACGGCGGATCCAGCCACGCCCGGCTCTACACGCATCGCGGCGGCAAGTGGACCACCTTCTACTCCGAGTCCGCACTGGCCGAGCAGCTGAGGTTCTTCCGCGGTGTGCTCGACGGTGCTCCGGCTTCGCGCAGTGTGCGCCTCGAGATACGCGAGGACCGCGACACGGTCACCGCAGTGCGCGAAGAAGCCGAATGGCCCCTGGCTCGCACCCGTTGGCGCCCAACATATTTGGGTGCCAACGGGAAACTGACACCCGAGCCGCCCACGAACCCCGGCAGCGTGACCTTTGAAACACACTCGCGTGCAGCATGTTTCACCTGGACGGTTCCCGAAGACATCGAGCTGACCGGGCCGATGGCCGCCCGGTTGTGGGTCGAACTGACCGGCTGCGACGACGCGAACCTGTTCGTCGGGGTGGAGAAGTGGCGCAACGGTCGCTTCGTCGGATTCGAGGGGTCGTACGGGTATGGCCGCGACCGGGTGACCACCGGCTGGCAGCGAATCGCGCTGCGCACCCTGGATCCCGGGCTTTCCCGTCCGGCCGAACCCGTCACCACGGGTACCGATCCATGGCCGGTCTCCGCCGGCGAGGTGGTCGAGGTCAATGTCGCGCTGGGCCCCTCGGCGACGCTGTTCCGCGCCGGCGAGCAGCTGCGACTGGTGGTCGGCGGCCGCTGGCTGTCTCCGAGAAACCCGCTGACCGGCCAATTCCCGGCCGCCTACGCGGACTCACCGCGCGGCCGCGTCACCCTGCATTGGGGTCCGGATCGCGGCGCGCACCTGCTGGTCCCGGAGGTCCCCTGAGCCCGCCGAGCGGCGCCGGCCGAGTTAGATCCAGACGCCCTTGCCCACAGCGACCACGCCGCCGGCGCTGATCGCGAAGCGCTCCCGGTCCTTCTCCAGATCCACTCCGACCATCTCGCCCGGGCCGACGACGACGTTCTTGTCCAGGATCGCGTGGCGCACCACCGCACCGCGGCCGACCCGGGCGCCGGGCATGATCACGCTGCCCTCCACGATCGCGCCGTCGTCGACCACCACGTTGGACGAAAGCACCGAGTTGCGCACCGAGGCCGCCGAGATGATGCTGCCGGCGCCCACCACCGACTCCTGCGCGGAGCCGCCGTTGACGAACTTGGCCGGCGCCAGGTTCTCCGACTCGCCGCGGATCGGCCAGCGCTTGTTGTACAGATTGAACACCGGATGCACCGACACCAGGTCCATGTGCGCGTCGTAGAACGCGTCCAGCGTTCCGACGTCCCGCCAGTACGCCCGGTCACGATCGGTGGCGCCGGGTACCTCGTTGTCGCTGAAGTCGTAGACCGCGGCCATCCCGTCGTCCACCAGCCGCGGGATGATGTCACCGCCCATATCGTGATCGGAATGGTCATCGTCGGCGTCCGCCCGGATCGCGTCGATGAGCACCTTGGTGGTGAAGATGTAATTGCCCATCGACACGAACGTCGCCTCGGGGTCGTCCGGGGTACCCGGCGGATCCAGTGGCTTCTCGACGAATTGGCGGATGCGCCCGGATTCGTCGGAGTCGATGCATCCGAACGCGGTGGCTTCGCTGCGCGGCACCCGGATGCCGGCTACCGTCGCGCCGGCCCCGCTGTCGATGTGGAACCGCACCATCTGCTCGGGATCCATCCGATACACATGGTCGGCACCGAAAACCACGATGTAGTCGGGGTCTTCGTCGTAGATGAGATTGAGCGACTGATAGATCGCGTCCGCCGAACCGGTGTACCAGCGCGGACCGAGGCGCTGCTGCGCGGGCACCGGCGTGATGTACTCACCGGCCAAACCGGACAACCGCCAGTTCTGCGAAATGTGACGGTCCAGTGAATGCGACTTGTACTGCGTGAGAACGCAGATCCGCAAATAGCGCGCGTTGACGAGGTTGGACAGCACGAAGTCGATCAGCCGATAGGCGCCCCCGAAAGGAACGGCGGGCTTGGCGCGATCCGCGGTCAGCGGATACAGCCGCTTGCCTTCACCGCCGGCCAGGACGATGCCCAGCACGTGTGGTGCTTCCCTCATGGTGTCAAACCTATCGGCCGCCGCGAGACGCTGCCAGGGGGAACGGGCTATTGCCAGCGTTCTGTGGGGCTGTCCGTCAAGGTAATTGGCCTTGCCGGCAAACAGATCGCCCGAACGGTGTGGCCGCCCGACTCGCGGGTCTCGTCGCCGTCGAACTACGGTGCGGGTATGCGGGTGGCGATGATGACTCGGGAATACCCCCCAGAGGTCTACGGCGGGGCGGGAGTACACGTCACCGAACTCGTCACCCAACTGCGGCGGCTGTGCGCGGTGGACGTGCATTGCATGGGCGCACCGCGGCCGGGCGCCCAGGGAGTGCAAGTGCACCAGCCCGACCCGCGGTTACGGGGCGCCAACGCGGCAATGACGACACTGTCCGCCGACCTGATGATGGCCAACGCGGCATCGGCGGCCACCGTGGTGCATTCACACACCTGGTACACCGGCATGGCCGGGCATCTGGCCGCGCTGCTCTACGACGTCCCGCACGTCTTGACTGCGCATTCACTCGAGCCGCTGCGCCCGTGGAAGGCCGAGCAACTCGGCGGCGGCTACCGAATTTCGACCTGGGTCGAGCACACCGCGGTACTGGCCGCCGACGCCGTCATCGCGGTCAGTTCCGCGATGCGCGAGGACATCCTGCGCGTGTACCCCGCGCTGGATCCCGGCGCCGTGCACGTCATCCGCAATGGCGTCGACACCGATGTCTGGCGCCCCGCGGGCCCGATGCAAACCGGATCGATGCTGGCCGAACTCGGCGTCGATCCGGCCCGGCCCCTCGTGGTGTTCGTGGGTCGGATCACCCGCCAGAAGGGACTTGCGCACCTGGTGGCGGCCGCGCACCGGTTCAGCCCGGAGGCGCAGGTGCTGCTGTGCGCGGGGGCCCCCGATACCCCGGAGATCGCCGACCAGATCCAGGGCGCGGTCGCCCGCCTGGCCCGCTGCCGCACCGGTGTGTTCTGGATCCGAGAAATGCTTCCCATCGGGGAGTTACGCGAAATCTTGTCCGCGGCATCTGTTTTCGTGTGTCCGTCGGTGTATGAGCCGTTGGGCATCGTGAATCTGGAGGCGATGGCCTGCTCGGCCGCGGTGGTGGCCTCGGACGTCGGCGGAATCCCGGAGGTGGTCGCCGACGGGGTCACCGGGACTCTGGTGCATTACGACCCCGACGATGCGGCGGATTATCAGGCCCGATTGGCCGGGGCGGTCAACGAGCTCATCGCCGACCACGAAAAAGCGCAGCGCTACGGCAGAGCAGGACGCCAACGCTGCGTCGAGGAGTTCTCCTGGGCCCACGTCGCCGAGCAGACCCTGGAGATCTATCGGAAGGTGTGCGCGTAGCACCGCCGAGTCCCGTTCGGCGGCAAGCCCTAGCTGGAGCTTGTGACGCCCTTGAGTTCGTCACCGAGGGCAGCGGCCTCGTCGGGCGTCAGCTCGACGACCAGTCGACCTCCACCTTCAAGTGGTACCCGCATCACGATGCCGCGCCCCTCCTTCGTTGCTTCCAGAGGACCGTCTCCGGTCCGGGGCTTCATCGCCGCCATCGAGTACTCCCTCCAGGTTCGAGCTGGCCCGGCCGTGCGGACCTGGTCGGCACCGAGCATGCCCCGCCAGCGAATTTCAAGCCATACCCGGCGTCGAACTGAGTTATCACCCCCCCATTGTCCCCTATCCAGGTCACCGCTTGTACAAAGACCCACAACTGTGTGCTCAGGGGGCGGTCGGGGGCACCCAGCAACCACGGATATGGTCGTCGACCATTCCGGTCGCCTGCATCAAGGCATACGCGGTGGTCGGGCCCACGAAGCGGAAGCCGCGCCGCTTGAGCTCACGCGCCATGGCCTTCGATTCGTCAGTGGCCGAGGGAATTTGGGACCCCTCGGCCGGCCGTGACCTCGGCGGCGGCGCAAACGACCACAGCAGCTCCGCCAGGTCCGCCGAAGTTCCCAGCTCCGCGGCCGCGCGCGCGTTGGCGATCGTCGCCTCAATCTTGGCGCGGTTGCGCACGATTCCCTGATCCGCCAGCAGCCGCTGCACGTCGGCGTCGGTGTACTCGGCGACCGCCGTGATGTCAAAGCCGGAGAACGCGCGCCGGAAATTCTCCCGTTTGCGCAGGATGATCAGCCACGACAGGCCGCTCTGAAAGGCCTCCAGGCTCATCCGCTCGAACAGGGCCACGCCGTCGTGCAACGGGCGGCCCCACTCCTGGTCGTGATAATCGCGGTACATCTCGAAGTCCGGCCCGGGCCGAATGGCTGCCCAGCCGCACCGAACCAGCTCGTCGTCGCTCACATTGAGTCCTGACGATCCTCGCCCTCGCCGGGTTCCCCGGAATCGTCCTCGGTCTGCGGTTCGGCGACCGGCGAGGCGTGCACCGCGGCCAACTGGCCGCGCAGAGCCTCCAGCTCGCGGGCGAGCCGATCCAGCACCCAGTCGACCTCGCTGGTTTTGTATCCGCGCAGCACCTGGGTGAACTTGACGGCGTCGACGTCGGAACCGGTCACCCCGTAGGCGGGCAGCACCGTCGCCGTCGTCCCCCGCGGCAGGGGCGGCAGCTGCTCACCGCGACCGAACAACAGGCTGGCCGCGCCGAACAGGACGATCGCCACCAGCACCAGAACCACCAGGTACAGCAACACCAACGCCACGGGATCGATATTGCCCTATGCCGCCGACACCGCGACGTCCAGCGTGACCCGCCGGGACCTACCGGGGTCTGATCACCTGCATCGGCGGCCGGTCCGCCAGCGACACCGGCGAGGTGTGCTGGGTGTAGCTCTGACCATTGGGCCCGTCGGGCCCGACGGCCACGAACTGGGTCAGTCCGACCCCGGAGTCGTGAATCCCGCAGCGCGACAGCAGGGTCGCGATGACCTGGCGGCTCATCGCGCCCAGCTCGGCCAACGGCCGGTTGCGGTGCGCCCGCACACCCAGGTTGACCTGGGCGATCGCGTCCAGACCCAGTCGGTCGAAGGTGTCCACCAGCAGGCCGATCTCCACGCCGTAGCCCGGGGCGAACGGCACCGAGGTCAGCAGCTCCCTGGTGGCGGCGTATTCGCCGCCGAGCGGCTGCAGCACGCCGCCCAGCTCGGGCCGCAGCGCCGCAAGCAACGGCCGGGCCACCAGCTCGGTGACCCGCCCGCCGCCGGTGGCGCCCGCGCTGCCGCCCACGTCGGCGACGATGAGGGGCCTGCGGTAGAAACTCTTGACCAGGTGAACACCGTCGCCGGTGACCAGGGGCCCGACCAGCCACGGCACGAACATCGGGTGCGGGTTGATCAGGTCGGAGTCGACGAACACCACGATGTCGCCGCGGGTGGCCGCCAGCGAACGCCACAGCGCCTCGCCCTTGCCGGGCCGTATCGGCACCTCGGGAAGCGCCTGCTCGCGGCTGACGACGCGGGCACCGGCGGCGACGGCCCGGATCTCGGTGTCGTCGGTAGAGCCGGAGTCCAGCACGATCAGCTCGTCGACCAGCCCATCGACCAGCGGTGAGATGCTTTCGATCACCGACTCGATGGTTTCTTCCTCGTCGAGGGCAGGCAGCACCACCGAGATGGTCCGCCCGGCCTTGGCGGCCTCCAGTTCGGCGATGGTCCAGCTGGGACGGTTCCAGCTGCGGTTGGCCAACCAGGTGTCTCCCGGCCGGGCGGCCAGCATCCCGTCGCTGGCGAGATCGCCGGCGACCAGGTCCGATGTCGTCATGCGAGCCCCCTCACCGTGCGGGCCGGCGGGCGTGTCCCCTGGATCGAGGCCACCATTTCCAGCACCCGGCGGGTCTCCGCGACCTGGTGCACGCGAAACATCCGCGCACCGGCGGCCGCCGCCAGCGCGGTGGCCGCCAACGTTCCCTCGAGCCGCTCGGTCAATTCCACACCCAGAGTCTCCCCGACGAAGTCCTTGTTACTCAAAGCCATGAGTACCGGCCACCCGGTGTTAACGAGATCGCCGACGTGGCGCAACAGCAGCAGCCCGTGGAAGGTGTTCTTGCCGAAATCGTGGGTCGGGTCGATCAGCACCCGTTTGCGGGCCACACCGCACGCGACCGCCCGCTCGGCGGCGGTGGTGACCTGGGCGATGACGTCGTCGACCACGCCGCGCGGGCTGGTTCCATAGGTCACGCGGAACGGGCGTGTGCGCGGCCGAGCGTTGCCGGTGTGCGAACACACCAGGCCCGCCCCGAACTCCGCGGCCACCTCCGGCAGGACGGGGTCGATGCCGGCCCAGGTGTCGTTGATCAGGTCCGCACCCGCCGCGCAGGCCACCTTGGCGACCTCGGCGCGCCACGTATCGGCGCTGATCACCTGGTTAGGGTAGGCGCCGCGCAGCCATTCGATGAACGGCACCAGTCGGGCGATCTCGGCGTCGGCGTCGACCTCTTGGCCCGGGCCGGCCTTGACGCCGCCGACGTCGATGACATCGGCGCCGTCGGCCACGGCCCGGTGCACGGCCGCCCTGGCGGCCTCGTCGCTGAAGGTCGCCCCCTTGTCATAAAACGAATCCGGGGTGCGGTTGATGATCGCCATGATCAGCGCGCGATCGCCTGCGACCGGGCGGCCGCACAGCATCGATTGGCCGGCTGGCGCCGACGGTGTCGATTGGCCGGCTGACGCCGACGGTGTCGATTGCACACGTATATGGTGCCCGGTCACCGGGTCGGGCGCGGCTCGGGGATGCGAGTGTGCGGCTAACCGCACACTGGACGCCGACTGTGCGGCAGGGCGCACAGTCGGCGCAGTCGGCACAGTCGGCCCTACGGGCGTTTCCCCTCGGCCACCTCGTCGGGGTACCCGTCGTAGAACGGCACGTAGCCGTCGCCGCGCCCGGCCAGCACGTATAGCGGGTCCTGCACGTCGGGGCCGTAGGCCTGCTCGCGCAACTCCACCTTGCGGCTCTTGAAGGTCGTGGTCTGCTCGATCGACTCCACCACCCGCACGAACAGCGGCAGCGCGTAGCCGGGCAGCTGCTCGTACACGGCGCGGGCGACGGACTGCCCGTCGAACTCGGCGCCGTCGCGCAGTTTGACCGCGGCCATCCCGGCCCGACCACCGGTGCGCGGCACCTCGACCCCGAAGACCGTGCAGTCCTCGACGGACTCGTCGGACGCCAGTGCCGCCTCGACCTGCGTGGTGGCCACGTTTTCGCCCTTCCAGCGGAAGGTGTCGCCGAGCCGGTCGACGAACGCCGCATGACCCAGACCCTGCGGGCTCATCACGTCGCCCGAGTTGAACCAGCAGTCTCCCTCACGAAAAGCGTTGCGCACCAGCTTCTTCTCGGTCGACTCCTGGTCGGTGTACCCGTCGAAGGGCTGCAGCCGGTTGACCGGGCTGAGCAGCAGCCCGGGCTGGCCTGCAGGCACCCGGCGCACCCGCCCACTGTCGTCACGCAGCGGCTGCCCGGTGTCGGGGTCGTATTCCACGTAGGCGACCGGCATCGGAAAGATGCCCGTGGTCCTGGGCACGTTGAAGATGTTGATGAAGGCGGTGTTGCCCTCGCTGGAGGCGTAGAACTCGCAGACGCGCGGGATGCCGAATCGTTTCGTGAACTCGTCCCAGATCTCCGGGCGCAGCCCGTTACCGCCGATCACGCGCACCCGATGCGCCCGGTCGGTCGGCTTGGGCGGTTGGTTGAGCAGGTAGCGGCAGATCTCGCCGATGTAGACGAACGCGGTGGCGTCATTGGCGATCACGTCGTCCCAGAACTTCGACGCCGAAAACGCCTTGCCCAGCGCCAGCGTCGCCCCGGAGTTGATCACCGACGACAGCGCCACGGTCAGCGCGTTGTTGTGATACAGCGGCAGGCAGCAGTAAAGGGTGTCCGAACTCTTGAGTCGCAACCCGATGCCGCCGAACGCCGCGAGAGCCTTCAGCCACCGCAAGTGCGTCATGACACTGGCCTTGGGGAAACCGGTTGTGCCCGAGGTGAAGATGTAGAACGCGGTGTCTCGGGCGTGCACGGCCGACGCCGACGCCGGGTTGGTGGCCGGAGCGCTGAGGGCGAACCGCTCCAGGTCTTCGACGGTGAGCGTCTGGGTGCCGCCCGAGCCGCCGCACTCGGCCACGGCGCTGACCAGATCGGTCTCGGCGATGAGCACCTTGGCTTCCAGCAGGCCGAGGCTGTGCGCGAGCACCTCGCCGCGCTGGTGGTAATTGAGCATGCCGGCGACCGCGCCGCACTTGACCACGGCCAGCATGGCGAGCACGGCGTTGGGCGAGTTGCGCAGCATGATCGCGACGACGTCGCCGTGGCCCACCCCGCGCGCGGCCAGCACCGCGGCGTATCGGTTGGCGGCCGCGTTGGCGTCGCGGTAGGTCAGTTGCTGGTCGCCGAACCGCACGAAGATCCGGTCGCCGTAGCGGGCGGCCCGCTCCTGGAACACCGTGCCGATCGATTTCTTGGAGCCCGGCTGGACCAGCAGCCCGGTCAGCAGTCCGCGCGCGATCACCGGCAGGTCGGCCAGCACGGCCGGCACCCGAGATGCGATGTCGGTCAGTTTGACCGCCGTGCGTGCTCCCCCGTCACGATCGGACACGTGATCCCCTCGATTCGTTTCCAAAAGTAAAGCTCGGCGGACAGCCTAGTAGGGGCGACCGAACCGTCGGCGGGCTCAGCCGGGCGCGCACGCGTCCACCGCGGCACTCACCTTGTCGACCAGCACCAATCGGTCGATCGCCGCCTGGGAGACGTAACCGCTGTCCAGCAATCCGCACAACCAAAGCCACAGCCCTTCGTAGTGACCCAACGGATCCAGCAGCACGATGGGTTTGTCGTGTAGACCGAGGTAGGCCGCCGTCCATGTGTCGAGCAACTCGTCGAGGGTGCCGATGCCGCCCGGCAGCGCAATGAACGCGTCGGCGCGGTCCTCCATGATCTGCTTGCGCTCATGCAGGGTGTCGCTGACGATCAGCTCGTCGGCATCGGCGTCGGCGATCTCGCGGCGCATCAATACCTCGGGGATGACGCCGACGGTGCGGCCGCCGCGGACCCGCGCCGCGCTCGCCACCGCGCCCATCGCCGAAACACGACCGCCGCCCCACACCAGAGTCCAGCCGCGCTCGGCGATCGCCTCGCCGAGTTCCGCAGCGACGCCGAGTAATTCGGGATGCTGCGGGCCGGACGCGCAGTACACACACACCGCCCACTCGCCTGCTGAATCGCGTTCCCCGGGCATATCCGCCAAAGGTAGACCAACCGCGACAGCCCCTCATATCTGGGGCTTTCGCCTTGCCGGCGGGCTCGTGCGCCATAAAATCCGGCAGTGCCGATTCGATGGAACGTCCCCCAACATGCGACGGCCTCAGAGCGGCTGGACGGGGCCTTGGGCGACGGGGGCCGGGGCGCGGTGGTGTTGGGACCCGACGGTGTCGGCAAATCCACCTTGGCCCGCGTCGCGGCCGAGCACTTCGCCGATCAGCATCCCGGCACGCTGATCCGTTGGGTCACCGGCACCCCGACCGAACGCGCGGTCCCGTTCGGGGCCTTCAGCCATCTGGTGCAGATCGCCGACATCGGCAAGCCCGCCGCGCTGCTGCGGGCCGCCCGCGCCTCCCTGGGCGGTGATGACCTGCTGCTCGTCATCGACGACGCCCAACACCTGGACGTGCTATCGGCCACGCTGGTCTACCAGCTGGCGCGGGCCGGCGGGGCGCGCCTGATCGTCACCGCCCGCGCCGATTCCGCCCCCGACGCGATCGCCGCGCTGTGGGGCGACGGGCTGCTCGCCCGGATCGATATCGAGGCGCCCGGCGGGACGACGCCGCCCAGTGAGGTCGACGCCTTCCTCACCGAGCTGCCCGCGGCGGCACGGGCGGTGCTGGACTACCTCGCCATCTGCGAGCCGCTGTCGCTCGCCGATCTGACCGTCCTCGCCGGCGACGGCGCGGTGGCGGAGACGGTCAAGTGGGGCGCGGCCGAGACCCGGGTGCGGGGCGGGACTTCCGACGACCCGGTCGTGTATACGGCGCACCCGCTGTTCGCCGATCGGGCGCGGGCCGCGCTCGACCCCGACGACGCGCGCCAGCGACGCACCGAGCTGGTCGAGCTGCTGTCACGGCATCCGTCCGACCACCTCAGCGACCGGCTGCGGCTGGTGTCGTTGGCGCTGGACAGCGGCGCGCCCCCACGGCCCGCCGACGTCGTCGCCGCCGCGCAGCAGGCGTTGCGACTGGGCGACCTGCCACTGGGCGAGCGGCTGGCCCGCTCGGCGCTCGAGCGCTCCGCCGGCCTGGCGGCCCGGCTCGCGCTGGCACACGCGCTGGCGTGGCAGGGTCGTGGCCGCGAGGCCGATTCGGTGTTGGCCGACGTCGACTCCACCGGGTTGACCGAAGCCGCCCTCATGGACTGGGCCTTGCTGCGGGCGGCGAACCAGTTCTGGATGCGAAGCGAGCCGGAGCGCGCCACCGCGTTCCTGCGGACCGTCCGCAACCGCGTCGCGGATACCGGCCCGCGGAACACCCTCGACGCGTTGAGCGCGACCTTCGCGATGAACGCGGGCAACGTCGCGCACGCGGTCAAGGTCGCCGGCGACGTGCTCGCCTCACCGTCGGCCGATGACCAGGCGGTGGCCTGGGCCGGGAGCGCGGCCGCGTTGTGCGCGGCGCGGCAGGGCCGATTCGATGACGTCGAGCCGCTGGCGCAGCGCGCCCTGGGCGCCGAACATCCCGGGTTGCTTCGGTTCACCATTGGGCTCGGCCAAACGACCACGCTGATGTTGGCGGGCCGGCTCGACGAGGCCCGCCAACTCGCCCGGCAGTTCACCGACTTCGCCGAATTGCAGCAGCCGGGCCGCGCGATCGGCGAGGTGCTGCTGGCGCATGTGTTGATCACCGACGGTGAATTCTCTTCTGCAGCAACGTTACTAGCCCCGGCTGCAGCTATTCTGCAACGCACCGGCTATTCGTGGGGCCCGCTGTCGCTGACCTTGTTGGCCACGGCGCTGGCCCAACTGGGCGACACCGCCGCGACGGCGAAAGCGTTGAGCAGAGCCGAATCCCGGCACGGAACCAAGTCCGCGTTGTTCGCACCCGAACTCGGGGTGGCGCGGGCATGGCGGCTGGCCTTGATGCGCGACTCGCACGGTGCGGTGGCCGCCGCGCGCGATGCCGCCCGCGCGGCCGAACGGGGCGGGCAGCGGGCCGTCGCAGTGCGCGTCTGGCACGAGGCGGTGCGGCTCGGTGACAGCCGGGCCGCCGATCCGTTGGCCCGGCTGTGCGGCGAGATCGACTGTGTCGTGGGCAGAATCGCGTTGGCCCATGCCCGCGCGCTTACCGCCGCCGATGCCGCGGCGCTGCGGGCGGTGTCGGACGAGCTGACGTCGATCGGTATGCACGCCGCCGCCGGCGACGCCGCCGCGCAGGCGCGGCGATGCGGCAGCGATAAGGCTTAGCCGTTCAGGTAGCCGCGCAGCATGTCCACCGCGGCGGTGATGTTGGCGACCGCCACGCGTTCGTCGCGCCGGTGCGCCAGGTTGGGATCACCGGGCCCGAAGTTGACCGCCGGTATGCCCAGTGCGGCGAAACGCGCGACGTCGGTCCAGCCGTACTTGGCGCGGACGTTACCGCCCGCGGCGTCGACCAGGGCCTTGGCGGCGGGTTGGGACAGCCCGGGCATCGCGCCCGCCGCGGCGTCGGTCCGTTCGATCTGCACGTCCAGCCCGGCGAGCACGTCGTGCACGTGTTGCAGCGCGTCGGGCACCGACCGGTCCGGGGCGAAGCGGAAGTTGACCGTCACCGCGGCCGCATCGGGAATGACGTTGCCCGCCACACCGCCGTCGATGCGCACCGCCGACAAGCCCTCTCGGTAGGTGCAGCCGTCGATGTCGACGCTGCGCGCTTCGTACGCGGCCAGCCGCACCAGCACCGCACCGAGTTTGTGAATGGCGTTGTCTCCCAACCAGGGCCGCGCCGAATGCGCACGGGTCCCGGTGGCGCTGACGACCACGCGCAAGGTGCCCTGGCAACCGGCTTCGATGTAGCCGCCGGTGGGCTCCCCCAGAATGGCCACATCGGCGGACAACCAGTCCGGGAGCTCGCGTTCGATGCGGCCCAATCCGTTTGCCGCTGCGTCGATTTCCTCGCAGTCGTACATCACCAGGGTCAGATCGTGCACGGGTTCGGCGACGGTGGCGGCGAGATGAAGAAAGACCGCGTCGCCGGATTTCATGTCCGCGGCGCCGCAGCCGTGCAGCTCGCCGTCCTCGTGGCGGCTGGGCAGGTTGCCGGCCACCGGGACGGTGTCCAGGTGCCCGGCCAGCAAGACTCGCGACGGCCGCTGGTGTCGCGTGCGCGCCAGCACGGCGTTGCCGTTGCGGATGATCTCGAAGCCGGAGGTCTGAGCGCGCAGCGCGGTCTCGACCTCGTCGGCCAGGCGCGCTTCGTTTCTCGATTCGCTGGGGATGTCGACCAGCGCCGCGGTCAGCGCGATCGGATCCCCGCGTAAGTCCAGCACGCTCTCAGGGTAGTGGCGACCGCCAGGGCGGCGGAGCCGGGCGCAGCGGGTCGCCACCACACAACATCAGTGCGACCGCCAGGGCGGCGGAGCCGGGCGCAGCGGGTCACCACCACACAACATCAGTGCGACCGCCAGCGCGGCGGAGCCGGGCGCAGCGGGTCGCCACCACACAACATCAGTGCGACCGCCAGCGCGGCGGAGCCGGGCGCAGCGGGTCGCCACCACACAACATCAGTGCGACCGCCAGCGCGGCGGAGCCGGGCGCAGCGACTACACGAGCAACCGCGTGGGCATCACCGTGGGCTTGACGCCGTAACGCGGCCCCATGCCATAGCCGCCGCGCCCGGCCGAGGCGACCGCCGGCATACCGGTCGCCCACGTCGTGTGCGCCTCTTCGGTGGGTGCGACCCACCCCGAGCCCGCGGGCGTCGCGGCGGGGGCCGTGGGTGTGGCCGCGGACCAGGCGACCGGCGTCGACAGGCCGCCGACCGGAGCGGCCGAGCCCATGCTCGCCAGCACCGGCGCGGCCCCGACGGCCGCCGTGCTCACCGGGGCCGTGGCGCCCAGCAAGGTACCGCCGCCGACCGCGCCTCCCACATCGCTGGCCAAGCCGGAAGCAGCCGCCGCATCGAGGGTGTGGTTGTAGAGGATGTTGGACACGATGGTGTTGAACACGTTCCAGGACACCACGTCGAAACCGGCGTTGCCGATGTTGTTCACCACCGGGTTGCCGAGGAAACTGTCCAGCCCGCTCAGCCCCGCCGGCGGATCCAGCGGGGCCGCCAAAAGCGACGTCGCGGTAGGGGCGCTGGACACGACCTGCTGGAGGGCGCTCGTCTGGGTGCTCGTGGCCATCGCCCGGGAGACGGCCATGGACTGCGCGCCCAGCCCACCCGGCTGGTTGGTCGGCGCCGGCGAGGTCAACGGGCTCAGCCTGCCCGCGGTCGCGGACGCCGCCGCGTACCCATACATGGCGGCGGCATCCTGGGCCCACATTTCGCCGTACTGCGCCTCGGTGGCCGCGATCGCCGCGGTGTTCTGCCCCAGGACGTTCGTCGCGGTCAGGGCCGCGAGCTGGGCCCTGTTGGCCGCGATCAGCGGGGGCGGCACCGTCATCGCGAAGGCCGCCTCATAGGCCGCCGCCGAGGCCATGGCCTGGGAGGCCGCCTGCTGCAGCTGGGCGGCGGTGGTGTGCATCCACGCCAGGTATGGCTCGACGGCGGTGGCCATCGCGACCGAGGAGGGGCCGATCCACTCCTCGCCGGTCAGGTTCGAGATCGCCGACTGGCTGGCGGAGGCCGTCGTGGCCAATTCGTCGGCGAGGGCGCTGAACGCCGCCGCGGCGGCCATCATCGGCCCGGCTCCCGCGCCGGTGTACATGCGGAGGGAGTTAATCTCGGGGGGAAGTGCTCCGAAGTCGAAAGTCATTGCGTCACTCCTGTTCTGTGCTGATGTCCGGTGGGTGCTAGATGGCCGGCTTGGGCATCACGGTGGGCTTGACGCCGTAGCGCGGCACACCGAGGCCGTAGCCGCCGCGTCCGGCGGTGGCCATCGAGGGCAGGCCGCCCGGCACGGCGGTCACCGGCGCGCCGTGGGGTGCGGCGCTGGTGAAGCCCGCGCCGACCAGCTGCGCCGGGGCCGGGTTCACCGACGGAACACCACCCGCCGCCCAGCTGGGTGGCACCGACAACGCGCCGATCGACGGCCCGCGACCCATGCTCGCCAGCACCGGCGCCGCACCCACGGCCGCGGGCGCCGCCGGCGCGGGCGCGGTCGCTGAGGTGAGACCCCCGGTGAAATTGGGGATCCCGGCCGCGCCGGGGACGGGAGCGAATTGCCCCTCGCCCAAGGTGATGAAGTCCGACGCCGCGGCGCCGACGCTCTGCCCCCACCCGATCCCGGTCCCGAGGCTGGTGGTTCCCGCGGGCGGCGCGGCGGCCGCCGCGCCCGGTGCGGCGTTGGGGGTGATTGCCTGCAACGTTGCGGCGCTGGTTGTCATCCTGTTCGCGGTTTCCGTCGCGCCATAGGAACCGGCGCTGGTATTCAGGTTCTTCACCATCGTCTGGTGGATCGCGCTCGCCTGCCTGCTGACCTGCTGGTATAAGACGCCGTAGGCGGAAAACTGTGCGGCCTGCAGCGCGGAGACTTCGTCGGCGGCCGCCGGAGCGATGCTCGTGGTCGGCGCTGCTGCGGCGGCGTTCTGCGCGTCCATCGACGAGCCGAGCGCTTCGAGCACGCTCGCCGCGGCCATCAGCGCATCGGGCCGAGTGGTGACAAAGGACATGGTTTTCTCCTTCTCTAAACGAGCCGGCCCCTTGCGGACCCGCGACGTTGGCTCTGCGCAACGCCCAGGACATGACCAGCCGATCCCGGGAGCGAGGTACCCCGAAACGGCAAGGTTCACGCGGTTGACCTGGCAAGACGGCTGACCTAGAAACGCACGATGCAGCGGATGCGCAGCGAGGGCCGAGTCACGTTGCGCGGGTCAGCTTTTCATATGCGGCCGCGCGGACGGTCCGTCGCCCCGGTGTGTCGGCCCACAAAAGCGCAGCTGATCGCGGCGTTTCGCGCGTCCCCCCCACCGGGGCGACGGACCCGCGGCGCAGGCCGGCAAGTACCCTGACCGCCGTGACAAGAGCAGCAGGTGCCGAAGGGATAGGCCTGGCGACGCTGGCCGCCGACGGGTCGATCCTCGACACATGGTTTCCCGCACCGGAACTGGCCGAATCGGGCACCGGTGCCACGTCGCGACTCGTGCTGTCCGACGTCCCGCCCGAACTGACCGCACTGATCGGCCGGGACGACGACCGCGGCACCGAGACCGTCGCCGTGCGCACGGTCATCGGCTCGCTGGACGACGTGGCCGCCGACGCCTACGACGCCTACCTACGGCTGCATCTACTGTCGCACCGGTTGGTGGCGCCGCACGGGCTGAACGCCGGCGGCTTGTTCGGGGTATTAACCAATGTGGTGTGGACTAATCGCGGGCCCTGCGCCGTCGAGGGGTTCGAGGCTGTCCGCGCCCGGCTGCGCCGCCACGGGCCGGTGACGGTTTACGGCGTCGACAAGTTCCCGCGGATGGTCGACTACGTGTTGCCGACCGGGGTGCGCATCGCCGACGCCGACCGGGTGCGGCTCGGTGCCCATCTGGCCCCGGGCACGACGGTGATGCACGAAGGCTTTGTCAACTACAACGCCGGCACGCTGGGGGCGTCGATGGTGGAGGGTCGCATCTCGGCCGGCGTGGTGGTGGGCGACGGCTCCGATATCGGTGGTGGGGCCTCGATCATGGGCACGCTGTCCGGCGGTGGCACCGAAGTCATTTCGATCGGCAAGCGTTGCCTGCTCGGCGCCAACGCGGGCCTGGGCATCTCACTGGGCGACGACTGCGTCGTGGAGGCCGGCCTCTATGTCACCGCGGGCACCAAGGTCATCACGCCCGAGGGTAAAGAGATGAAGGCGCGCGAGTTCTCCGGCGGCAACAACCTGTTGTTCCGGCGCAATTCGCTGAGCGGGGCAGTCGAGGTGGTGGCCCGCGGCGGCCAGGGCATTGCCCTCAACGAGGACCTGCACGCCAACTGAGGATCAAAGCGCCGTGCCGTTGGTTTCGGGCAGTAGATAGGTGCACACCACGCTGACCGACGTGAGGGCCGCCAGCATGAGCCCGATCGCCCAGCTGCCGTAGGTCACCAGCAGGGCCCCGGCGACCAGCGGCGGCGACGCGCTACCAACGATGCCGGCGAGGTTTTGCGCCAGCGCGGTTCCGCTGTAGCGGTAGCGGGTGGCGAACAGCTCGGGGATGAACGCCGCCGTCGGGCCGGAGCCGATCGCCGCGACTGTGCACATCCCGACGATCGCCACCGCATAAAGGACCGGTTGGCCCGTATCCAACAGCGGCATCACCAGAAATGACCACAGCAGACAACACGTCCACCCCACCAGCATGATGCGACGGCGCCCGAGCCGGTCGCACAGAACGGCCGAGGTCACCATGAACGTCATGCTTGCGAGCCCGCCCAGCGCGCCGACGAACCAGATGAAGTTGCGCGAATACCCCAGGTGGGAGTGCGCGTACATCGCCAGGTAGGTGTTGGCCATGTAGATGAACCCCAACGCGCCGAGGATGCTGCCCGCGGCCAGCGCGATCTCACGGCGTTGCAGGCGCAGCAGCTCCGCGAGCGGTGTTTTGGGTATCAGCTCACGCGCCTTCTCCTCCGCGAACACCGGGGTCTCCTCGATGTTCAGGCGCACATACAGGGCGAGCGCGACCAACACCGCGCTGAGCAGGAAAGGCACCCGCCAGCCCCACTGCAGAAACGCCGGACTGCCTTCACCGACGGTGACGTTCACCCCGAGAAAGGTTGCGCTGCTCAGCACGGCCGCGGTGCCGCCACCCAGCAACGTGAACACGCCGTAGCGGCCACGCTGGTCGGCCGGCGCGTATTCGGCGCTCAGCAACGCCGAGCCCGCCCATTCGCCGCCGACGGCGAACCCCTGCAACAGCCGAAGCGCCACCAAGATCAGCGGCGCCGCGGCACCGATCGCCCCGGAGCTGGGGATCAGGCCCACGCACACCGTCGACAGGCCCATGATCAGCAGCGTGGAGACCAGGGTCTTCTTGCGCCCCAGCCGGTCCCCGAAGTATCCGAACACGGCCGCGCCGAGGGGCCGGGACAAAAACGCCGTCGCAAACGTTCCCATCGAGGCAATCGTGGCGCCGGCAGTGCTCAGGTGCGGGAAGAACACCGTCGGGAACACCAGCGCCGCCGCGGTGCCGTAGATGAGGAAGTCGTAGAACTCGATCGCCGAGCCGACGAAACAGGCGGCCGCGATCCGCCTCATCGGCGTGGGCCCGATCACGACGGTCGTGGCGGCGCCACCCGGTGGTCGGTTCCGTCCTTGCACTTTTACGACGGTACCTGCCGCCCGTTGGACCGCGAGCGTATCGCGACTGCGAAGAATCGAGCTGGGTTTCGCAGTGTGGTTACGCCCGCGCGGAACGACGCTCAGCCCTCGGACAGCAGCTGCTTCTTGAGGACCTTGCCCATGGCATTGCGGGGCAGCGCGTCGACGACGCGCACCTCACGCGGCCGCTTGTGCACCGAAAGTTGTTGCGCGACATAGTCGATCAGTTCGTCGGCGCTCAGCTCCGCCGCTCCGACGATGTACGCGACGATGCGCTGCCCCAGGTCCGCATCGGGCATCCCCACCACCGCGGCCTCCTGCACGCCCGGATGCCCGAGCAGCACCGTCTCGATCTCGCCCGCGCCGATGCGGTAGCCACCGGACTTGATCAGATCGACCGACTCGCGCCCCACGATGCGGTGCATCCCCGCGGCGTCGATGACCGCGACGTCACCGGTGCGGTACCAGCCGTCGGCGTCGAACGCCTCGGCGGTGGCGTCCGGTCGATTCAGGTAGCCGTCGAACATCATCGGACCGCGAACGTGGAGCTTCCCGACGGTTTCCCCGTCGTGCGGCACCGGCCCGCCGTCGTCATCGAGCACCCGGGTCTGCACCCCGGCGAGCGGCAGACCCACCCACCCCGGGCGCCGCTCGCCGTCGGCCCGCGTCGAAATGGTGATCAGCGATTCCGAGGCGCCGTAGCGTTCGACGGGCTGATGCCCGGTCAACGCCGCCAACCGGTCGAACACCGGAACCGGCAGCGCTGCGCTTCCCGAGACCAAAAGCCGCGCCGGGCCCAGCGCCCGGGCGGCCGCCTCGTCGGCCACCACCCGCGACCACACCGTCGGCACGCCGAAAAACAGCGTGCCGCCGAAGTCGGTGCGGGCGTGGGCGTAGCCCGCCGGCGTCGGCTTTCCGGTGTGGATGAAGCGATTTCCGATCCGCAGCGAGCCGAGCAGGCCCAACACCAGGCCGTGGACGTGGAAGAGCGGCAACCCGTGCACCAAGACGTCGTCGGCTGTCCATTGCCAGGCTTGCGCGAGCGCGTCCAGGTCGGCGGCGATCGCTCGCCGGCTCAGTACCACCCCTTTGGGCAGCCCAGTGGTGCCGGAGGTGTAGATGATCATCGCGGTGGCGTCGGGCGACGGCTCGGGGTAGCGGTGCCAGGAGCGGGCGTGCAAGCGGACCGGGATGTGCGGCAGCCCTTCGGGCTTGTCCGGAGCCGCCCCAAGCCAGGCGTGCGCTCCGGAATCGGTGAGCATGTGGTGGCGTTCGGCCGCGCCGACGTCGGCGGGCACCGGGACGAAGGGCACTCCGGCGATCAGGCACCCGGTGACCGCCAGCACCGTCTCGGCGGTCGGGGCGGCCAGGATGGCGACCCGGCCCGCGCCGCCCACCCGCTCGGCCACCGAGGTGGCGGCACCGACCAGGTCGCTGCGGCTGAGCACGGTGCCGTCGATGCGCACCGCATCGTCGATATCGGTGGCGGTTACGACCGAGGGATCAAGGGACGCCAGCAGCACGTCAGCAGGCTACCCGGAGCCCGAAGGGTCAGTTCTGCTCGTCCCAGATCTTGATCAGGGTGGACAGGATCTCCTCGCCGCGACCCAGCCCGGCGAGGTGGCTTTCGCCGGGCAGCACGAACAGCTCGCAGTCGGGCAGCAGGGACACCACGTGCTCGCCATGGGCGAACGGCACGATGTGGTCACTGTCGCCGTGCCACCAGCGGACCGGGACCCTGACCTCGTCGAGCCGGAATCCCCAGTCCCGGGTGAACAGGATGATGTCGTTGAAGGGGGCCGCCAGCTGCTTGCGGCTGCCGTTGAGCAGGTCGTCGAGGAACATGGCTCCGAACTCGGGGCGGGTGAGCAGGCGCCGATCGGCCTCGGGCGATACCGCCGCGTACAGATACAGCGCGGTATTCGCGACCGGTCGGATCGCCCGGACCACCAGGCTGGCGCCGATCCGCAGCGGGTCACCGCCCAGCCGCAGCAGCGGCGCCACCCGCTTGCCCAGGTTCATCAGACCGCTGGTGATCCCCTCGTCGCCGAGGAACGGTGCGACACCGCCGAGCACGCCGGCCGCCACGACCCGGTCGGGCAGGACCGCGGCCGACGCGAGCGCGTACGGACCGCCGCCGGACAGGCCGATGACGGCCATTTTGTCGATGCCGAGCGTGTCCGCGATGGTCCGCAGGTCGTCGGCGAAAGCCCGGATGTTCTCGTACCGATGGGGTGTCGACGAGCCGATCCCGGGACGGTCCAGCCCGATCAGCCGGATCTTGTTGGTTTCGGCGTAGAGGCGCGCTTCGGTGGGAATCTGGCGGCGGGCGCCGGGGGTGCCGTGCAGCCAGAAGACCGCGCGGCCCTGCGGGTCCCCGAATTCGGCGAAGCCGATCTGGCGGTCTTCACCGACGGCGACGTTTCCCTCGAGTTTGGGGCGGGCGATCTCGATGGCCATGGCGAGCAGCTTGGCATGTCGTGCACGGTTTACCAAAGCGCAGTTACGCGTTGAGCACCCGCTCACCGATGACCCGCTGGTGACGCAGGTCGGTCACTTCAGCCCCGGACAAACCCAGCTCGCCCAGGATCTCGTCGTTGTGCTGGCCAAGCGTCGGCGGGGCGCTGCGGTGGTGGCGGTGCGGTCCGGGCGTGATGCGAAACGGCCAGCCGGGGTAGCGGTGCGGCCCGGTTACGGGATGTTCGAGCTCCTCGTAGTAGTCGCGGGCGTCGAGCTGGGCGATCTCATACATCTGGTCTCCGGTAATCACGCGCTCGGCCGGGATCCCTTGTGCGTGAAGGGCTTCCATGACAGACGCGGCGGTCTGCGTGCGGGTCCACCGGGCGACCATCTCGTCGAACGCGTCGTGGTCGATTGGCTGATCGGGCACGGACAGCGCCACCCACACCTCGTCGTCGGCGGTCGGGTAGACGCCTTGGAGATAGCCGCGCCGGCGGTTGCCCTCGCGCGGCCGCACCGCGCCGTTCATCGAGTATTCGATCACCGGCTCGGCGGTGACACAGGCGGCGACTTCGACCTGGGCGATCTCGATCAGTTGCCCGACCCCGGTGCGGGTGCGGTGCTCGAGGGCGGCCAGCAGCGCGACGCCGGCGTGCACGCCGACGATCGGATCCGCGGGCCCCTGCGGGTTGCACGGCGGGCCGTCGGGATAGCCGGTGATCGCCGACATTCCGGAGGTCTGCTCGAAGTTCAGGGCCCAGCCGACGTAGTCGCGCCACGGGCCCCGCAGGCCGTATCCCGGCATGCGGACCACGATGACGTCCGGCTTCAGCGCCACCAGGGAGTCGTAGTCGAGGCCGAACTGTTCGACCACGCGCGGCGAGAAGTTCTCCACCACGATGTCGGCCTGCGCGGCCAACTTTCGGGCGATGTCCAGGCCGCGTTGCGACGTCAGGTCGAGGGTGAGGTCGCGCTTGTTGAGGTTGGTGCCCTGCCAGATGGGGCTGCGCTCATACCAGTCGTCGCCCTCGTAGGCGAATGCCCCCGAGTAGCGGTGACCGTCGGGCCGCTGGATCGACTCGACCTTGACGATATCGGCGCCGAACGCGCCGAGGTAGCACGTCAGATACGCCCCGGCCCAAAACGTGGTCAGGTCGAGCACCCGCAGCCCGGCGAAGGGCAGCGATGCCGCTGCGGCCGAAAGCGACTGGCCGCCACCCGTCCAGGACCGGGCACGCGTTCCCAGGTGAGGCGCCCGATATGGCTGTGCCACAGGGGTTTTCGATAGCCTGAATGGCGGGCCGGGGCGCTGAAACGACCATCCGGGCCCACCGGCCGCCACGAAGAATCCGCGGGTGGCGTATTGCGGACAGTCGAGCACGGTGGCGCCGTCGTTGACCGGGGCGGCCGGAATCCGCAGCGCCTGACCGAGTTCCACGATCTCGGCGACGGTCTGGCCGGCCAGCCACGCCCCGGCCCTGGCGAAGAATTCGTCGCGCTGCGGACCGCCCATCATGATCGCGAGTTGGTGTTCGGCGAATTCGGGCAGACCGAGCATCGCGCACACGTCGAGCCAGTGCTGGCCTGTAAGACAGTTGATTCCCACCCAGCCGTCGGCGGCACGCACGACGCCCAGCATGGGCCCCGATCGCAGGTTGGCGGGCAAGCCGAGCCGTCGCATCCGCTGTGCCATCAACATCGGATAGGGCAGCGTCGACAACAACGATTCCAACTGCGAGACATCCACTTCCCTGATCCGCCCGCACGGCCGCAGCCGCAACGCGGTCAGCGCGCCCAGCGCGCCGTAGCCGCCCGCGACGTACTCGGCGATCCGGGCGCCGACCTGAACCGGCGGGCGCTGCGGATCCCGGGAGCTGATCCAGCCCGATGCCGCCTGCAGCGTCAGCGGTGTGGCCTGCCGACGATGCCACGGCCCCGATTGACCGAACGCAGAGATGCGCAGCAGCACCAGGTTTGGGTTGAGGTGCTGCAGGTTGTCGAGGTCGAGTCCCCATCCCCGCAGCGTCCCGGGCACGAGATCCTCTACCAGCAGGTGCGCCTGCCCAATAAGCTCGCGGGCGACCGCGAGGTCACGTGTTGTCGAGAGATCAAGTGTGGCACCGCGTTTGCCGGCGTTGAGATACTCGAACAAGCCGCAGCGATGCGGGTCGGCGACGCCTGAGGGGAACGGTCCCCACCGTCGCAGCGGGTCGCCGGCGGGCGGCTCGATTTTGATGACCTCGGCGCCCAGGTCCACCAGGAGCTTGGCGGCGTAGGGACCGGAGATCTCGCTTGCGATTTCGACGACGTGGAGCCCCGCAAGGGGTCCCGTCACGCGGGAACTCCGATGGCCATCGGCTCCATGTACTGGTGTATTCCGGCGATTCCCCCGCCCTCACGGCCCAAGCCGCTGAGCTTGAAGCCGCCGAACGGCGCTCCGCCGGGGCCGCAGCCGTTGACCGCGATCTGGCCGGTACGGATGCGGCGCGCCACGCCGACGGCACGGTCCACGTCGCCGCCCCACACCGCACCGGAGAGGCCGTATCGCGAGTTGTTCGCGATGGCGACCGCGTCGTCGTCGTCGCGGTAACGCAGCACCGTCAACACCGGGCCGAACACTTCCTCTTGCGCGATGGTCGAATTCGGCTCCACGTCGGACAGAATCGTCGGCTCGAAGTAGAAGCCGACGTCCAATCCGGCCGGGCGGCCACCGCCGGTCACCAGCGTCGCCCCGTCGTCGAGCGCACCGGCGACATGCGCCTCGACCCGATCCCGTTGCGCCGCACTGATCAGCGGACCCATCTGCACCTCGGGATCGGTGGGATCGCCCACCTTGACCTCGCGGGCCAACGCGGCGAGCCGGTCGACGACGTCGTCGTGCAGCGAATCGGGCAATAGCAGCCGGCTGTGCAGGATGCAGGCCTGTCCGGCGTGCAGCGAGCAGCAGTCGAACAGCATCTGCTGCAGCATTTCGTCGGTGACCTGCGCGTCGTCGAGGACGATGCTCGCGGACTTGCCGCCGAGCTCGAGCAGGATCCGCTTCATCGTGTCGCCGGCGGCGGACATGACCTGGCGGCCGACGACCGAGCTGCCGGTGAAGCTCACCATGTCGATGCGCGGATCGGTGGTCAGCAATTTGGCCGCCTCGACGCCGGACGGGGTGACGACGTTGACCACGCCGGGCGGGATATCGGTGTGTTCGTCGATGATTCGCGCGAGCGCCAGGCCTGCCAGCGGGGTCAGCGGCGAGGGTTTGAGCACGACGGTATTGCCCGCGGCCAGAGCATGATTCAACTTCATCACGTTGAGACAGTGCGGGAAGTTCCACGGCGTCAGCACCGATACGACACCCAGCGGCGCATGACGCAACAACGTGGTTCCGGCGCCCATGCCGGTGACCTCTTGGTCGGTCAGCTCGGTGGCGAGCTGCGCGGCGTGCAGGGACATGAAGCCGGCGCCGTCGATCTGCATGATGCGTTCGTTGGCGATGCAGCCCCACTCCGCCTGGGACAGTGCGAAGAAGTCGTCGGCGTGCTTCATCAGGGCGTCGCCCAGCTGACCCAGGCACCCGGCGCGCTGCTCGGCGCTCATGGTCCGCCAGGGTCCGCTGTCGAAGGCTCGGCGGGCGGCGGCGATCGCGTCACCGACCTGGGCGACGCTCGCGTCGGGTGCGGTGGCGATGACGGTTTCGGTGGACGGGGAGAGGTCGTCGTATCGGCCGTCCTGCGGCTCGACCCAGTTCCCATCGATGTAGAGCTCATAGGTCTCGACTAGCGCCTGTGAATCGGCCATGTGCTTCCTCCGGTCATCTGATCACTTGGTGTACACCCCGGTCACTTTCCCGTCAATCATCAAGCACGTGAATTCCAAGCTATTCAAGTATTTTGGCTTCGTATTGACAGTGCGCTGGGGTCCGAGTAGACACATTCCACAAGACAGATTGCCCTAATCTGTCGGATCGGGTGTCCTGCGAGAGGGGCTTGCCGTGCGAACTCATCCGCCGCTGCGCTCGCCGGAATTCCCGTTGCACTCCCCCGACTTCTACGCGGGCGACCCCTACCCCGCCTACCGGGAGCTGCGCGCCACGCGGCCGGTGTGCTGGAACGACGTCACCAACTTCTGGGCGCTGTTGAAGTACGAGGACATCCGGTACGTGTCGAGCAACCCCGCGCTCTTCTCTTCGACGAAGGGAATCACCATCCCGGACCCGGCGATGCCCAGCCCGGTGCAGGAGGGCAACCTCATCTTCAGCGACCCACCGCGACACCGCCAGCTGCGCAAGCTGATCAACTCGGGCTTCACCCGGCGACGGGTGGCCGTGCTCGAGCCGAAGATCCGCGAGATCGTCCGCGGCATTCTCGACGGCATCGAACCCGGTTCGGTGCACGAGTTCGCCGAAGAGATCGCGGCGCCGCTGCCCACCCGGATGATCGCCGAACTGCTCGGTGCCCCGCCCGACGACTGGGAGCAATTCCGGGCGTGGTCGGACGCGGCCACCGGAACCGCCGACCCCGAAATCGAACTCGACTCGTTCGTGGCCATGGGACAGCTCTTCGAATACTTCCAGAAGCTGATCGCCGCCCGCCGCGCCCAACCGCGCGACGACCTGCTGTCGGTGCTGGCCGAAGCCGAGATCGATGAGCACCGGCTGACCGACGAAGACCTGCTCAACTTCGCCTTCCTGCTGCTGGTGGCCGGCAACGAAACCACCCGCAATCTGATTGCGTTGGGCACCCTGGCGCTGATCGCGCACCCCGACCAATGTTGTTTGCTCATCGAGGATCCCGCGCAAATCCCGCTCGCCGTCGAGGAGATGTTGCGCTGGAACAGCCCCGTGGTGCACATGGCGCGCACCGCGACGGCCGACGTCGAGATCCGCGGTCAGCAGATCCGCGCCGGCGAGGTGGTGGTGATGCTCTACGGGTCGGCCAACCGGGATGAAGACATCTTCGGCCCCGACTCCGAGGAGTTCAGGATCACCCGCCACCCAAACCCGCACATCGCCTTCGGCTGTGGCGAACACTCCTGTGTGGGAGCACAATTGGCGCGCCTGGAGGCGACGGTGCTGTTTGAGGAGCTGCTGCGCCGCTTCCCGCGGCTGGAGCTGGTGGGCGAGGTGGACCGGATGCGGGCTACCATGGTACCCGGGGTCAAGCGCATGCCGGTTCGGCTGGGAGCCTGAGCCGATGGACCTCGAATACACGCCGGAACAAGAACGGTTACGCGCCGGGATGCGCGCGACCCTGGAAAAGGTGATGACGCCCGAACGCGTCGCCGCAGTCAGCGAGCACATGGAGGGCGGCCCCGCGGTGCGCGAATGCGTCCGCGCTTTGGCCGCGGCCAACCTGCTGGGGGTTGGGTGGCCCAAAGAATATGGTGGGCAGGGGTTCTCGGCGATCGAGCAATTCATCTTCTCCGAAGAGGCGCGCCGGGCCAGCGCTCCCATCCCGCTGGTGACACTCAATACCGTCGGGCCGACGTTGATGCACTACGGCACCGAAGAGCAGAAGCAGGCGTTTTTGCCGGCGATTCTCGACGGCAGCGTCGAGTTCGCCATCGGTTACTCCGAGCCGGCCGCGGGCAGCGACCTCGCCTCGGTGCGCACCACGGCCGTCCGCGACGGTGACGAGTATGTGATCAACGGCCAGAAGATGTTCACCAGCGGTGCGGCCTACGCCGATTACATCTGGCTGGCCGTTCGGACCGATCCGGATGCCAAGAAGCACAAGGGCATTTCGATCCTCATCGTGCCGACCTCGTCACCCGGATTCTCCTGGCAGCCGCTGCACACCATGCCGGGCGTCTCGACGTTCTACACGTTCTACGACGACGTCCGGGTCCCGGTCAGCGCGCTGGTGGGTGGCGAGAACCAGGGCTGGCAGCTGATCACCACGCAGTTGAACTTCGAACGCGCCGCCCTGGGCAATCTGGGCGCGCTCGAGCCGCTGTTCGAGAAGACCCTGGACTGGGCCACCACGACCGAGCTCGACGATGGTCGTGTCATCGACCAGCCGTGGGTGCGGCTGGCTCTGGCCCGGGTCGAAGCCCAAGTCGCCGCATACAAACTCGTCAATCTGCGGGTGAATGCGGCGATGACGAAGGGGGTCCTCAGCATGGGGGAAGCGTCGGCGGCGAAGGTGTTCGGCACCGAGCTCACCGGGCAGGTCGCCCGCCAGCTGCTCGAGGTGCTGGACGGCAACGGGGTGCGGCGCGGCGCCGACGCGCCGCTGCGTGGCGCGCTGGAATCCGCCTACCGGCAGGCCGTCATCAACACCTTCGGAGGCGGGGCCAACGAAATCCAACGTGACATCATCGCCATGGCCGGGTTGGGCATGCCCCGCGCCCCCCGCGACCTTCGGGCCGCGACATAGTCAGGAGGACAGAACCACGTGATTGACTCAGAGACCGTCAGCGCCAAGGTGCGGGCCCTCGTCGGTCAGCCGACCGGCGGCACCGGAAAACCGTCACTGGCGCCGGACCCGGTGAATCAGCCGATGATCCGGCACTGGGCGTATGCCATGGCCGACATGAACCCCGTTTACCTCGACCCGGAGTTCGCCGCCACGTCACGCTTCGGCGGCATCGTGTCGCCGCCGGTGATGCTGCAGACCTGGACGATGCCGTCGCCGAAACTGGAAGGGATCGGGGAACGAGGCGGGGCGCCTATCGAGATCCACAGCAACCCAACGGCATTCCTCGACGAGGCCGGCTACACCAGCACGGTGGCGACCAACTCGGAGTTCGAGATCGAACGTTACCCGCGCCTGGGCGACGTGATCAGCGCGACGACGGTCTACGAGTCGGTCTCCGACGAGAAGAAGACGGCGCTGGGCACCGGCTTCTTCCTGACCTGGCTGACGACCTACACCGACCAGAACGGCGAAGTGCTGGGCCGACAACGATTCCGGGTGCTGCGATTCAGGCCGGAAAACTGATGGCGGCCCGTTTGGCGCCGGCGATCACGCCGGACACCGAGTTCTTCTGGAATGGATTGCGGGAGAACAAGCTCCTGATCCAGCGCTGCGGTGGATGCGGGCAGCTGCGTCACCCGCCTCGCCCCATGTGCCCCAACTGCCGTTCGCTGGACTGGGAGGCGATCGAGTCGTCGGGCCGCGGCACCGTCTACAGCTACGTGCTGCCGCACGAGCCCCAGTTCCCTTTTTTCGACTACCCCTACGTCGTTGCGCTGGTGGAACTCGAGGAGGGGGTGCGACTGGTGTCCAACCTGACCGGCATCGACCCGAGCGAGGTGACACCCGGAATGCCCGTGGAGATTTACTACCAGACCTTCGATGACGACCTGGTGCTGCACCAGTTCCGGCCGAGCGCTTGAATCATGGACTTCACCTTCACCGAAGAGCAAGAGACGATCGCCAAACTCGCCCGCGACCTGTTCGAGCGCCGAGCCACACCCGAACGCCTGACCGAGATGGAGGCCGGCGATATCCGCTACGACGACGCGCTCTGGAGCGAGCTCGCGGCCGCCGACCTGCTGGGCACCGCGCTGCCCGAGTCGGTGGGCGGTAACGGCGGTGGCTTCCTGGAGCTCGGGGTGTTGCTGGCCGAGGTCGGCTTCAGCGTGGCACCGGTGCCGGCCTACGCGACGCTGGTGCTGGGTTCCGACCCGATCGCGCGGCACGGCAACCACGAACAGCAACAGCGGTTCCTGCCCGGCGTGGTCGCCGGAACCCACATCCTGACAGCCGGATTGGCCGAACCCGGCCGCTCCGACCCGGCGCGCCCGGCCACCACCGCCCGCCGCGACGGACCGCGCTGGCGCCTCGATGGCGCCAAAGAGCTGGTGCCGGCCGCCCAGCTCGCCGACACCATGCTGATTCCGGCCACCACTGCCGACGGTGACGTGGGCGTGTTCCTGCTGGGCCGCGACGCCGATGGCGTCGAGATTCGCCCGGTGGCGACCACCAATCGTGAACCACACGCGGACGTATTTCTCGATGGCGCAACCATTTCCGAGGCGGACAAGATCGTCGGCACCGGTCTGGTCGAATCGTTGTACACGCGCGCGCTGGTCGCACTGTGCGCGATCCAGCTCGGTGTCGCCGAGCGCGCTCTGCGCATCGCCGCCGAATACACCACGGGCCGTGAGCAGTTCGGCCGTCCGATCGGCAGCTTCCAGGCCGTGCAGCAGCGGATGGCCGATGCATTCATCGATGTCGAGGCGATCCGGTGGACCACCTGGCAGGCGGCATGGTTGATCGCGCGAGGAAGGCCCTTGGACGAGGCCCGCCGAGCCGCCCGAATCGCGAAATTCTGGGCGGCCGAGGCCGGCGCCCGTGTCGCCGCCACCGCCCAGCACGTGCACGGCGGCATCGGAATCGATATCACCTATCCCCTGCACCGCTATTTCCTGTGGGCCAAGCACAACGAGCTCACCCTCGGCCCGGCTGCCGCGCAACTGGCCCACCTTGGCGCAACCTATTCGGAAGGACTCTCATGACGACCACCGCCGGCCGGACTTCCCCGTCTAAGAAAACCCTGCGTTGGCGCGACATCGCGGTGGGAGACGAGGTCACGCCGCTCGAAATCCCGATCACCACCACGATGATCGTCGCCGGCGCGATCGCCACCCGTGACTTCATGCCGGTGCATCACGACCGTGACTACGCCAAGAAGCAGGGCTCGCCGAACTTGTTCATGAACATCTTGACCACCAACGGCTACTGCGTGCGCTTCCTCACCGACTGGGCGGGGCCCGAAGCGATGGTCAAGAACCTGTCGATCCGCCTGGGCGTGCCGTGCTTTCCCGATGATCCGCTGCGCTTCACGGGCAGCGTCACCGGCAAGAGTGAAGGCGTGGGAGGCGAGAACTTCGTCGAGGTGAGCTTGACGGGCGCCAACAGCCTCGGCGACCACGTTTCCGGCAGCGCGGTGCTCAGCCTGTTCGACGGTTCCGGCGCATGAGCAGGACGCTGCCGGGAGCCGCGGCCATCGTCGGGATCGGCCAGACCGAGTTCTCCAAGGAATCCGGGCGCAGCGAACTGCAATTGGCATGCGAGGCGGTCAGCGCCGCACTGGACGACGCCGGCCTGACGCCCGGGGACGTCGACGGCATGGTCACGTTCACCATGGATTCCAGCGATGAGATCGACATCGCCCGCAACGTGGGCATCGGCGACCTGAGCTTCTTTTCCCGCGTGCACCACGGCGGCGGCGCCGCCGCCGGCACCGTGGTGCACGCGGCGATGGCGGTCGCCACCGGCGTCGCCGACGTGGTGGTGTGCTGGCGTGCCTTCAACGAACGTTCCGGCTTCCGGTTCGGCGGCAGCGGACGCAGCATGGCGGAAACACCGGTGTTCATGGCGCACTACGCGCCGTTCGGACTGCTCACTCCCGCGGCCTGGGTGGCCCTGCACGCCCAGCGCTACATGTCGACGTACGGGGTCACCAATGAGGACTTCGGCCGGATCGCGGTCGTCGACCGCAAGCACGCGGCGACCAACCCCGATGCCTGGTTCTACGAGCGCCCGATCACGTTGGAAGATCACCAGAATTCGCGCTGGATCGTGGAACCGGTACTGCGGCTGCTGGATTGCTGCCAGGAGAGCGATGGCGGTGTCGCGCTCGTCGTCACCAGTGCGGAACGCGCCCGGGACCTGCGGCAGCCCCCGGCCATCATCACCGCGGCCGCGCAGGGAGCCGCCCACAACGGCGAGATGATGACCAGCTACTACCGCGACGACATCACCGGGCTCCCCGAGATGCAGGTGGTGGCGCGCCAACTGTGGCGCGATTCCGGCCTCAAGCCGCAAGACATCCAAACCGCGTTCATCTACGACCATTTCACGCCGTTCGTGTTCACTCAGCTCGAGGAGCTCGGATTCTGCGGGCGCGGGGAGGCCAAGGACTTCGCCACCGTTGAGCGGTTGTCGCTGGGTGGTGATTTTCCGATCAACACCAATGGCGGCCTGCTGGGCGAGGCGTACATCCACGGTATGAACGGCATCACCGAAGGGGTGCGCCAGGTGCGCGGCACCTCGTACAACCAGGTCGACAACGTCGAGCATGTGCTGGTCACCTCCGGAACCGGCGTGCCGACCAGTGGTCTGATCCTCGCACCGGCCGGCTGAGGGGACCCATCATGCCGAGGCTCGCGCTCCTGACCGCCCACGGCGGGCCCATTGAGCTGGCCGAATTCCCGCTGTCCACACCGGCACCGGGCACCGCGGCGCTGCGGCTGCGGATGGCCGGCATCTGCGGGTCCGACCTGCACATCTTTCGCGGTGAACTGCCGCTACCATGCCCGTTCGCCATGGGCCACGAAATGGTCGGCGAGATCGCCGAACTGGGTGAGGGACTGACCACCGACGCGACCGGTCAGCCGCTGACGATCGGCGATCGTGTTGTGGCACCGTACTTCTGGTTCTGCGGCCGTTGTCACGCGTGTGCGCGGGGACGGTCGTACGCGTGCCAGAACCTGATGGCCGGGGAATACCGCACCCACGAGCAGGCCCCGCACTTCGTCGCCGCCTACGGCGAGTACTACTACACCAGCCGGCGACAACCCCTCTATAAGGTGCCCCAGGACCTACCCGACGAGGCCGTCGCCCCGTTGAATTGCGCACTGGCTCAGGTGTTATTCGCGCTGCGCGATGTCCGGCTCGGTGACACCGTCGTCATCCAGGGCGCCGGCGGACTGGGCATCAACGCCGCGGCGGTCGCGCGGACGGCGGGTGCCGCCGCGGTCATCGTCATCGACAAGATCGCCGAACGCCTCGATGTCGCGGCCGATTTCGGCGCCACCCACTGCATCGACGCCGGCGGAATCTCGACCGCACAGGTCACCGAGCAGGTACACAAGCACACCGAGGGCGTCGGTGCCGACTGGGTGCTCGAGGTCGTCGGCGTACCGGGCGTCATCCCGGAGGGGATCGGGTTCCTCAACAACGGCGGGACGTTGCTCGAGGTCGGCAACGTCGGCATGGGACGCACCTTCGAGCTCGACCCGAGCGCGTTGGTCTACGGCAACAAATCCGTGCGCGGCGTGATGCTCTACGACCCGGCCACCCTGGCCACCGGCCTATCGTTCCTGCAACACACCGGTTTTCCGTTCGAGCGGCTGATGCCCAAGCCGTTCCATTTGGCCGACGTCAACGCCGCGTTCGCCTCGGCCGACGCCGGGCTGGTCCCTCGGGGGGCGTTGATTCCGTGACGACTCAGGCTTCTGTCTCCCATCAGGAGACCTCCACCCGCGAGCTCATCGTGGAGTCCGCGTTCGCGTGTTTCGGCAAGCAGGGATTGCAGAAGGCGACCATCGTCGACATCGCCAAGCGGGCCGGCGTGTCCCGCAGCACCATCTATGAATACTTCAGCGACAAGGCGGCGATCGTGGAGGCGTGTGCCGAGCACGCGTCCGAGCGCTTCTATCGCGAGATGGCCAAGGCGATAGATCGGGGCAGCAGCCTGGAGGACAAGCTGTGTTCGGCGGCGGTGTTCGTCACGCAGGCGCGACGAGTCATCGCTTCCGAGAAGTACTTCGACGAAGACGCGATCAGCCTGCTGCTCACCAAGGACGCCGCCGTGCTGCTGCGCGAATGCGTCGAATTCTTCGCCCCCTACCTTTCGGCCGCCAGGCTCACGGGTGAGGTGCGCAAGGATCTCGACGTCGATGCCGCCGGCGAGTGGTTCGCCCGCATCCTGTTCTCGCTCTTCAGCACGCCGTCCTCGACCCTGGATATGGACGATCCCGACGTGGCGGCGGAGTTCGTTCGCGCCCATGTGGTGCGCGGCTTCGCCAGCGACCGGCCGCGGCCACGCCGCGCTCAGTGACCCCGCTGGGCCAGGGCCCGCAGAAAGAACGCCAGGTTGGCCGGTCGTTCGGCCAGTCGCCGCATGAAGTATGCGTACCACCGGGTGCCGAAGGGGACATATACCCGCAGCTGGTTACCGGCCTCGGCGAGCCGTCGCTGCTCGTCGTCACGAATGCCGTACAGCATCTGGTATTCGAATTCACCGGCGCCGCGGCCCGATTCACGCACCAAATCGGGGACCGCGTCGAAGATCGCCGGGTCGTGGGAGGCCACCATCGGATAGCCGGACCCGGCCAGCAACACCCGAAGGCACTCCAGGTAGGAATGGGTGACCTCGGCGGGATCTCGATACGCCACCGATACGGGCTCGTCATAGGCGCCCTTGCACAACCGGATCCTGGCCCCGGCTGCGGCGAACTGTTCGCAGTCACCCAGCGTGCGCCGCAGGTAGGCCTGCAAAGCCACTCCCAGCCAAGGAAATTCGGCGCGCAGGTCACGCACGATCGAAAGCGTCGACTCGGCGGTGGTGTGGTTCTCGGCATCCACCGTCACCCACACGCCTGCGCGCTGGGCGGCGTCACAGATCGACCACGCGTTCTCCCGCGCGATCTTGTGCCCATCACGCCCCAGCGCCTGCCCCAGCGCCGTCAACTTGACCGAGACTTCCAGCGGCCGGACACCGTCACGCCCGGCATCGGGGCGGCCCAACTCTGCGATCAGATCCAGGTAGGTCTGCACCGCCGCATCGGCGTCGTCGGCGTCGGAGGTGTCCTCACCCAGGCAGTCGATACTGACGTATCGGCCCGAATCACGCAGCACAGCAACGCTATTCATGGCAGACTCGATGGTCTCCCCGGGAACGAAGCGGCGCACCACCCGACGGGTGACCGGTAAGCGCTCGGCGGCGCGACGCAATGCCTCGCCGCGTCCGGCGGCCAGGATCACCGGGCGCAGGGTGCTGGCGAACAGTCCGGCCATCAGTCGGCGCCCATATGCGGATAGGTGTGCTGGGTAGCCGGGATGAAGGTCTCCTTGATGGTGCGAGCCGACGTCCAGCGCAACAGGTTCAACATCGATCCGGCCTTGTCGTTGGTGCCCGAGCCACGCGAGCCCCCGAACGGCTGACGCCCGACGACCGCGCCGGTCGGCTTGTCGTTGATGTAGAAGTTCCCGGCGGCAAAGCGCAGCCGGTGCTGCGCGGCCAGCACGGCGTCCCGGTCGTCCGCGATGACCGCGCCGGTCAGCGCGTACCGCGAGCCGCTGTCGACGACGTCGAGGATCCGTTCGTAATCGTCGTCGGGGTACACATGCACCGAGAGCAGCGGACCGAAGTATTCGGTGGTGAACGACTCATCGGTCGGGTCATCGGACAGCAACACCGTCGGGCGCACGAAATAGCCTTCGCGGTCGTCGTATTCGCCGCCGACGGCGATGGTGACGTGCGGCGCGCCCTTCGCCCGCTCGATGGCGTCGACGTTCTTGATGAAGGCGCGGCGGTCAATCAGCGCGCCACCGAAGTTGGTGAGATCGGTGACATCGCCGTAGCGCAGCGCGGCCGTCTCCCCCAGGAAGCCGTCACCCATTCGGCGCCACACCGACTGCGCGATGAAGGCCCGCGACGCCGCCGAGCATTTCTGCCCCTGGTAGTCGAAAGCCCCGCGAATCAGCGCCGTACACAACACATCCGGGCGAGCCGAGGCATGGGCGACGACGAAGTCCTTACCACCGGTCTCGCCGACCAGTCGCGGATAGCTGCGGTAGTGGCCGATATTAGTGCCCACCTGGTACCACAGCCGCTGGAAGGTGGCCGTCGACCCGGTGAAGTGGATGCCTGCCAGCCGCCGATCGGCCAGCGCCATATCCGAAACCGCGAAGCCGTCGCCGGTGACCAGGTTGATCACCCCGGGCGGCAACCCCGCCGCCTCGAGCAATTGCATGGTCAGATAGGCCGACAGCGTCTGGGTGATGGACGGCTTCCACACCACGGTGTTGCCCATCAGCGCCGGCGCGGTCGGCAGATTGCCGGCGATGGAGGTGAAGTTGAAGGGCGTGATCGCGTACACGAAGCCGTCCAGCGGGCGGTATTCGCTGCGGTTCCACTCCCCGGGCCCACTGATCGGCTGCTGCGCCAGGATCTGTTGTGCGAACGCCACGTTGAATCGCCAGAAGTCGATCTGCTCGCACGGCGAGTCGATCTCGGCCTGATAGGCCGACTTGGATTGACCGAGCATCGTTGCGGCGGCGACTTTCTCCCGCCAGGGCCCGGCCAGCAGGTCGGCGGCGCGCAGGAACACCGCCGCCCGCTCATCGAAGGGCATTGCCGCCCAGCCGCTTTTCGCGGCCATCGCGGCCTCGATTGCCGCCGTCGCGTCGGCGTGTACGGCGTTGGTCAACGTGCCCAGCCTCGCGGCGTGCCGGTGCGGCTGGACGACATCGATGCGCTCACCATGGCCCATCCGGTGGGTGCCGCCGATGACATGCGGGAGGTCGATCGGGTGATCGGCCAGCGCGGTCAGTTCGGCGCGCAGCCGGGTGCGTTCCGGCGATTGCGGCGCGTAGTCATGGACTGGCTCGTTGGTCGGCGTCGGGACCTGGGTTATCGCGTCCATACCGCCAGGATCCTCGCGGCGACCCCGCATGGAATTAGCCGATCGGACAGGTCCCGCCCGTCTTCGTAGTAAAATCGGACAATATGACCGGTGTGGGGCTGGGTCAGCTGCTGCTCGCGTTGGACGCGACGCTGGTCAGCCTGGCCGACGCCCCCCGGGGGCTGGACCTCCCGGTGGCTTCGGCGGCGCTGATCGACTCCGACGATGTGCGCCTGGGGCTCGCGGCCGCGGCGGGCTCGGCCGACGTCTTCTTCCTGTTGGGGGTCGCCGACGACGAGGCGATGCGGTGGATGAGCAGGCAGGCGCGCGACCGCGTGCCGGTCGCCATCTTCGTCAAAGAACCCTCCGACGCGCTGGTGTCCACGGCCGTCACGGCGGGCTCGGCGGTGGTGGCCGTCGATCCGCGCGCCCGGTGGGAACGCCTCTACCAGTTGGTCAATCACGTCCTCGAACATCACGGCGACCGCGCCGACGCGATGGACGACTCGGGCACCGACTTGTTCGGACTGGCGCAGTCGCTCGCCGAGCGCATCCACGGCATGGTCAGCATCGAAAACGCGCAATCCCACGTCTTGGCCTATTCGGCCTCCAACGCCGAAGCCGACGAATTGCGCCGCCTCTCCATCCTGGGCAGGGCCGGGCCGCCCGAGCATCTCGAATGGATCGGCCAATGGGGCATCTTCGATGCGCTGCGATCGGGCACCGAGGTGGTGCGCGTCGCCGAGCGGCCCGAGTTGGGGCTGCGGCCTCGGCTGGCCATCGGGATCCACCAGCCCGCCGCCGACGCCCGGCGACCACCGGCGTTCGCCGGAACCATCTGGGTCCAGCAGGGCTCACAGCCGCTGGCCGACGACGCCGACGACATGTTGCGCGGTGCCGCCGTGCTGGCCGCCCGCATCATGTGGCGGCTGGCGGCCCGGCCGTCCATCCATGCCCGTCGGGTCCAACAACTTCTCGGTTTCACCGAGGCGGAAGGCCTTGCGCACGCCGACGTGGCGGCGGTTGCCGCCGAACTCGGTCTGGCCGCCGAGGGCACCGCGGCCGTGATCGGTTGGGATGCGGCCGACGGTTCGGCCCGTCATGCGCGGCTCGCCGACATCATTGCACTGAGCGCCAGCGCTTTCCGGCGCGACGCCCAGGTGGCCTCGAACGGTTCACGAACCTACGTGCTGCTCCCCCAGCCCCAGACCCAGACCCAGAGCCGGTCGGTCACCTCCTGGGTGCGCGGCACCATCGGCGCCATGCGCACCGAGCTCGGGGTGCAGCTACGGGCGGCCATCGCGGCGCCGGTCGCGGGCCTGGCGGGGGTTGCCGCGGCGCGCCTGGAGGTGGACCGGGTGCTGGACAGCGCTGAGCGCCACCCCATTTCGTTCGGGCAGGTGACGTCGCTGGACGAAGCGCGCACCACCGTCCTGGTCGACGAAATCGTGACCCTGGTCGGTGGCGACGAGCGCCTGATCGATCCGCGGATCGTGCGGCTGGGTGACGAGGATCCGGTGCTGGCCAAGACCCTGCGGACCTACCTGGATGCCTTCGGCGACATCGCCGCGGCCGCCCGGGCGTTGCAGGTGCATCCCAATACGGTTCGCTACCGCATGCGGCGGATCGAGAAGGTGCTGTCGGCGTCGCTGGCCGATCCCGAGGTCCGGCTGCTGTTCTCGCTGGGACTACGGATTCTGGAACGCCGCTAGCGGAAGAACATGGCGGTCGTCACCAACGGCCTTCGGTCGGTATGCCGACATTTGCTCCGAGTGGATGCAACAATGTCACCTCGTAAGGTGATGACGATGCAGGAAGCCGGTGCGAATCCGGCGCGGTCCCGCCACTGTCATCGGGGAGCGACCCTCAACGGCCACGGCTGAAAAGCTGGAAGGCGAGGCGAGCAGCGATCCGAGAGCCAGGACACTCGCGTCATCGCATCCTGCGACCCGGGGCGGGTGTACCCCGAGAGAGCTGTCAACGTCCATGTTTCGTCCGGCATGGGTGGCCGTCAACGCTGCCACCGATCTGGCGCCCAGCTGCCGCGCCTACTTCTTTCACACCGACACACGCACCCCGGTGCGGGCCCACCGAGAGCTTGGTATCTCGGGCCGGCACGATCCCATCCGATTAGCCGTTGCGGCAACGGATTTCGTCACGCCCGCCGGGAGCCATCGATGACCGCCCCGGTCTGGATGGCCTCGCCTCCGGAGGTGCATTCGACGTTGCTCGGCGCCGGGCCGGGGCCCGGCCCGCTGCTGGCGGGTGCGGCGACGTGGAGCTCGCTGAGCGTGGAATATGCCGAGTCGGCCCACGAGCTGGCCGCGTTGTTGGGCGCCGTACAGGCCGGGAGCTGGGACGGCCCTGCGGTCGTGGCATACGTGGCCGCGCATGCGCCCTATCTGGAGTGGCTCGTGCAGGCAAGCGCCGACAGCGCGACCATGGCCGCCCAGCAAGACGTCGTCGCCGCCGCTTACACCGCGGCGTTGGCGGCCATGCCGACGCCACCCGAGTTGGCCGCCAACCACGCCGCCCACGCCGCGTTGACGGCGACGAATTTCTTTGGCATCAACACCATCCCGATCGCGGTCAACGAAGCCGACTATGCGCGGATGTGGGTGCAGGCCGCCACCGTGATGAGCACCTACGACGGCGTGGCGACCGCCGCGGTGGCCGCCGCGCCGCCAACCGAACCGGCGCCGCAGGTCATGAAGGCCACCGCGCTGGCGGCCACGTCGGAACAGTCGTCGTATCCCCCGGACACGCAGAACCAGTGGCTGGACTGGTTGCAGCAGACCGGGTTCGTCGATTTCTACAACAGATACATCCAGCCGCTGATCGACCAGTTGATGAACAACCCGTTCTTCCAGTCGCTGTTTTCCGGTTTCGACCCATGGCTGCCGTCGCTCGGCAATCCATTGAGCTTCCTGAACCCGTTCAACATCGCGTTCGCCCTCGGCTACCCGATGGATTTCGGTTCGTATTTCGGCTATCTGGCGCAAATGTTCAGCTTCGTCGCGGCGGATCTTGCGGCGGCCTTCGCCTCGGGTAATCCCGCGACGATCGCGTGGACCCTGCTGTTCACCACCATCGAAGTGATCGGCACCATCATCACCGACACCATCGCGTTGATCAAGACGTTGCTCGAGCAGATGATCGTGCTGATCCCGCTCATCGTGCCGCTGCTGACCGTCGCCGTGGTTCCGGTGGTCGTTCCCGCCCTGGTGGGGGGTTTGGCGGGCCTGACGGGTCTGGCGGGGCTGCACGCGGTCCCGGTGGTGCCGTTCGTCCCCGCCCCGGCGCTCGTCCCGGTGGCACTGGCACCCACCCCGCCCCCCACGCCGGCCCCGGCGCCGGCTCCCGCGCCGGCCCCGGCCTCCGCGCCGGCCGCCGCACCCGCACCGGCCGCGCCCGGGGCTCCACCGCCCACACCGGCGGGGCCGCCGGCGGCCGCCATGCAGGGCCTCGGCTACATGGTCGGTGGCCTGGCCGCGGACGCGCGCAGGGCCGCGAGCACCAGCGCCCGCGCGAGGAGGGCGGCCGCGGCGGACATCGTCGAGGCCGAGGCGGTGGCACAGCCGGAGGAAGAGGAGACGACGAGGCGCCGGCAACGGGTCAAGGCCACCCAACCCGGCCGCGGGTACGAATACATGGATCTCGAACCCGAGCCCTCGACGACGGCCTCGGATCGGCCCGCGCCGACGATGGGGTTCGCCGGAACCATACCCACGAAGGCCGCCACCGCACCGGCGGGACTGAGTGCGCTGATCGCCGACGATGGCCCGCGCATGCCGATGATGCCGGGAACGTGGGATACCAATCCGACGTCATCGAAACCATAAGGGGCATAAGTTTTTTGGCCCGTGACGATTTCTCGCGTGCACGGCCGCCCGGCCGCCCCGCACGACCGGCATGCGCGAAATGCCCGAAGCGGTAACCTGGCCCGCATGCACCATTCGTCGGTTGTCTCGCTGCTGCGGGAACGCGCCGGTCTGCAGCCCGACGATTTAGCGTTCCGCTATACCGATTACGAGCAGGACTGGATGGGCGTCACCGAGTCTCTGACGTGGGCGCAGCTGTACCGGCGGACCCTGAATGTTGCGCACGAGATCAAGCGGCACGGCAGCACCGGGGACCGGGCCGTGCTGCTTGCGCCCCAGGGCCTCGCCTACATCGTGGCGTTCCTCGGTGCGCTACAGGCGGGGCTGATTGCGGTTCCGCTCTCGGTCCCGCAGCCCGGTACGCACGATGAGCGGGTCAGTGCCGTCCTGGCCGACACCAGGCCCACCGTCGTTCTCACCACCTCCGCGGCCGCCGCGACCGTCGGTGATTACCTGCAGCGGCCGGACGGAGCGGCCCCGGCCATCGTCGAGGTCGACGCACCCAGGCTCGATTATCCGAATCCACCGGGGATCCGCGTCAGCGGCGATCCGAGCACCGCTTATCTGCAGTACACGTCGGGCTCCACTCGTCTTCCGGCCGGAGTCATGATCTCGCACCGGAACCTTCACGTGAATTTCCAGCAGCTGATGGCCGCCTACTTTCCGGACTTCAATGGCGTGGCACCGCGCGACAGCGTCTGCGTGTCGTGGCTGCCCCTCTACCACGACATGGGTTTGATGCAAGGCGTCATCGCTCCGATCCTGGGCGGCTACCCCGGTGATCTGACGAGCCCGGTCGCGTTCCTGCAACGGCCGGCACGGTGGATCCAGGCGATGGCCCAAGCCAATCCGGTCTTCTCCGCCGCACCCAACTTCGCCTTCGAGCTGGCCGTGCGCAAGACAACGGACGAGGACATGACCGGACTCGATCTGGGCAACATCATCAGCATCGTGAGCGGTGCCGAGCGGATCCATCCCGCAACGCTCGACCGGTTCTGTAAACGGTTCGCCCCGTATAACTTTCGCGAGGACATGATGCAACCCTCCTACGGTCTGGCGGAGGCGACCGTCTACGTGGCCAGCCGCGCGCAGACCGGGGCCCCGAAAGTCGTTCACTTCGAACCGGAGAAGCTGTCGGAGGGCAGCGCCCAACGGTGCTCGGCAGAGACCGGCTCACCGCTGCTGAGCTACGGCACGCCGAAATCGCCGACGGTGGCAATCGTGGACCCCGACACCAGCACGCAGTGCCCGGACGGAACGGTCGGTGAAATCTGGGTCCACGGCGACAACGTGGCCGACGGCTACTGGCAAAGGCCGGAGGAAACTCAGCGCACCTTCGGCCGCGTCTTGACCGACCCGGCGCCGAACACGCCCGAGGGACCGTGGCTGCGCACCGGCGACCTCGGCTTCGTCTGGAACGGAGAGATGTTCATCGTGGGCAGGATGAAGGATCTGCTGATCGTCTACGGGCGCAACCACTATCCCGAGGACATCGAGTCGACGGTGCAGGCGATCACCGGGGGCCGCGTCGCGGCGATCTCGGTTCCGGTGGACGAGACCGAGAAATTGGTGACCATCATCGAACTGAAGAAGCGCGACGATTGTGGCCAGGACGCTCCGCACCGGCTCGACATCGTCAAAAACAATGTCACCGCGGCGATTTCGAACTCGCACGGACTCAACGTCGCCGACCTGGTGGTGGTGCCACCGGGATCGATTCCCACCACGACGAGCGGCAAGATCCGGCGGACCGCGTGCGTCGAGCTGTACCGACGGCAACAGTTCACCCGGTTGGACGCCTGAGGCGGCAACGGTATCTACGATGTTGTTCACCATCGGTGTGATCGCCATTGCCGTGAGCCTGGAACCCTTCCGGATCGGCATGACGGTGCTCATGCTGAATCGACCCAGGCCGTTGCTGCAATTGCTCGCGTTTTTGGCGGGCGGGTTCGCGATGGGGTTGACGGTGGGGGCGGCCGTCTTGTTCCTCTTCCGGCGCATCCTGCTGGGCTCGACATACTTCACGTTGCCTCGGGTGCAGATCCTCATCGGCGCACTGGCGCTGGTGGCCGCCGCCGTGCTGGTGGCGAAGATCGTCGCGGACCGGTTGAGCGGCCGCGACCCCGCCCCTCCCGACGACGACCGCCCCGGCCCGGGAAGCCTGATGACGCGGACCCGGCGGCGGCTGGACGGACAGTCGCTGTGGGTCGCCGCAGCCGCGGGGCTGGGGATTGCGCTGCCGTCAGTGGATTATCTGGCCGCGCTGGCGGTCATCCTGGCGTCCGGCGCGCCAGTCGCGACCCAAGTGGGAGCGCTGCTGATGTTCAATGCCATCGCGTTCTCACTCGTAGAGATTCCCTTGGTGGCTTACCTGTTGGCGCCGAAGGCAACTCACGCGGTGATGACCGCGCTGCAGAACTGGATCCGGGCGCGGCGTCGTGTCGAGGTCGCCGCATTGCTCGCGGGGGTCGGCGCTGTCCTGGTCGCGGTCGGCGGAGCGGGCCTGTGAGCGGGGCAGCCCACAGCGAAGGTTGAGCTGCGGCAAGCTCATTCGCCGCGCGAAAGAGCCACCCATCACTGGGCGATCCAGTAAGCTGAGCGGGTGCTCAAGCAGTTGATCGCCGGAGCCCTCGCCGCGTTGCTGGTGGGTTCGGTGGGCGGATTCGGACCCCACGTCGCGACCGGCGACCCCGGGTTCGGATGGCTGCCCCCGGTTCCGTCCCCGGTGGGCGGCGCCTCGACCACGAAGGTCGTCTACGCCGTCGGCGGCGCACGGCCGCCCGGCCTCGATTGGGCGTTCTACACCAACAAGGCCGGCGAGAACTTCTTCCCGGGCGCCCAGCGTGAGCTCATCGACTACCCCGCCGGGGCCATGTTTTCCTGGGTGCCGACGTTCGTCTTGCCCGGGCCCAGGGACATGACCTCGATCGGCAACGCCGCCGACGTGGCCGTGAACAACCTCGACACGACCGTTCACCACGGATCCGAGCCGGCCGCCGCCGTGGGCCTCTCCCAAGGTGGCCTCGCCTTGGACAAAGAGCAGGCGCGGCTCGCCAACGACCCGACGGCGCCACCGCCCGACAAGTTGACCTTCACCACCTTCGGTGACCCGAGCGGCACGCAGGGGTTCGGAACGAGCTTCCTGGCGAGCTTCTTCAAGCCCGGCGATTACATTCCGATCGTCGACTACACGATGCCGCAGCGGCCGGACAGCCAGTACAACAGCAACCGCGTGTTCGCCGCCTACGACGGCTTCGCCGACTTCCCCGACCGGATGGACAACCTGTTGGCGTTGATCAACAGCGCCTTCGGGGCGGCCATCGGTCACACCCCGGCCGCGTTCGTGCGGCCCGACCAGATCCCGCCGCAGAACATCAGGACCACGGTCAACTCCCGGGGAGCCACCGAGACGACGTACATGATTCCGTTGAATCATCTTCCGATGACCTTGCCGCTACGCTACCTGGGCTGGTCCGATGCGAAGGTGGACCAGATCGACGCGATCCTGGCGCCCCAGATCGATGCGGCCTATTCGCACAACGACAATCCGGCCACCAAGCCGATTGCGATGGATCCGGTGAACGGCCTGGACCCGTTAGGACCCGTGGATCCGGCTTTTCGTGACTCCATCCTGAATGCGTTCGCCCAGCTCCGGGCGATATTGCCGCCCCCGCCCTGAGCCGGCCCTACCCGTTGCCGTTGGCCGACTGCGTCTCCTCGAGAAAGCGGCCCATCACGTCGGGACCGGTGGAATGCATCGCGATGGACAGCTCTAAGAGCCTGTCCTTCGCCTTCTTGGGCAGCAGCTCGATGGACCGAGTGGTGGCGGAATCGTATTTCGACCCCGGATACCGTTGCAGGACAAGGTTTTTCTGCTCTTCGGTGGTGTAGATTTCCAGCAGCTTCATGCCTGCGAATGCCTCATTGGCCAGGTCCGCCATCCCGGCGTTCGCCAGCGCTTCCAGTCGCTCCTCGTTGATCCAGACGTTGATCTTGATCGTTTTCTCGTCGCTGCTCACGAACCCTCCCATTGGTTGAGCGTGAAGACGGGCCGTCTGTCCCTCAAATATTCCTCGGTGACGAACGGCGAGCCCTGACCATGCTCGGCGGCACACTCCATCACGACTTCGAACACCTCATGCCGCATCACCTTCTGCGTCGGCTTGACTTCGTCCGTCAGAATGCTTCTGATCAGGCTGCCGCTGAAACTTTGGGCTTGTGAATCATGGCCGCACAGAGCCGAGTTGGTGACTTCCAAACACACCGGGCAATACCAGTTTTCCCGCAGGAACACCGGCTTGATGTCCAGCTGGCTCCGGTATTGCTTGAGGATGTTCTGGGAGTCGTAGGGGTGATAGAAGTCGCCCACGCCCGCGTGGTCGCGCCCGAACATGTGATGTGTGCAGCCCAGGTTCGTTCGCAGGATCGCGTGGAAGATTGCCTCGCGGGGCCCCGCATACCGCATGTCCCAGAGGGTGAAAGACACCATGTGCACGTTCTCGCGGAAATATCCACTGGTCCGTAGCGCGTTTTGCGCCAACAGTATTGCCTCGTCGATGTAATCGCCCACGCGCTTTTGGCCGATGATGGCGTTCACCAGCACGCCGGTGTTCAGGTTGTCGACGGGCTGGTCCTCGTTCGCGGCCAGCCACGCTTGCTTCATCAACGCCTCGTGGCCGGTGTGCGGAACGTTTCTGGTCTGGTGAGCGACGACGCGCTGCCAATCCCGCTGGGCCAGCGCGTCCTGGTGCTGCTTCGGGGTGAGCCAGAAGCCCTTGAACGGCTCGTTGAAAACGGGTTCGTTGATCAGCGTGACATCCCCGCCGATGAAGCGGTTTTCATAGCCCAACGTCTTCTTGACGCCCGGATGCCGTGGATCGGTTGTGCCGTATGTCTTTTCGGCCATGCGCTCGAGGTCGTATTCGTAGATCTCGGTGACGTCGAAGATGGCCATGGGGGCATCGAGATAGTCGAGGACCACGCTGGCGCCCTCTTTGACATCGAACTTCGCGATGTCGTCCGCGGAGATGTCGAAGACGATCGGAATGCTCCACAGCGTCCCGTCCGGCAGCGCGAAGTCGTCCAAGGTGCCATCGACTTCGCGACGGCCCATGAATCCGGTCAGCGGGGTGAAGAACCCGTAGGAAAGGCTGATGACTTCGTGCGCGGTGGCCTTCGATATCGGAACCCGCGGCAGGCCCTCGATCCGGCCCGCCCCATCGTCGGTGGACACCCGTTCCACGATCGGCTTTCCGTTGTGACCCGTGTAGTTCATGCCGTGACCTCGTTACTCTCCAGGTTCCTTTCCCGGCCCTCGTGATCTCGGTCCGGGGTGCGGATGACGCCTGCCCGCTCGAGGTGGGCGATCACTTCCTCGGCCAGCGTGTCCGCGTCCTTCGTTCCGCCATCGAGCCGCAGTTCGGGGCGCGCCGGAGCTTCGTAGGGATCGTCGATCCCGGTGAATCCCTTGATTTCGCCGGCCCGGGCTTTCTTGTAGAGCCCTTTGGGATCGCGCTGTTCGCATACCTCAATGGGGGTGTCGACGAAGATCTCCTGGAAATCGCCATCGCCGAGCGTGGCTCGAATCGCGTCGCGATCACGGACGTAGGGGCTGATGAAGGCCGTCAAAACGATGACACCGGCCTCGCAGAACAGCTTCGCGACCGCGCCGATCCGGCGAATGTTCTCCTCCCGGTCCGCGGCGGAAAAACCCAGCCCGAACCGCGTGGCGAACTCGGGTCCATGGCGCTGTTCGAGCAGCTCCGGACCGGCGTTGAGCCCGTAGCGGACGTTGTCGCCGTCCAGGAGATAGCTTCGGATGCCCCGCTCGTAGAGCTTTTGCTCGACGACGTTGGCCACCGTGCTTTTGCCACTGCCGCTCAGCCCGGTGAACCAGACGACACAACCTTGGTGACCATTGAGTTTCTCGCGCTCGAAGCGGCTTATCTTGTGTTCGTGCCAGGTGATGTTGTTCGACATTTCCAGCTCCCGTTCACCATTTCTCGGCCGCGCGTCCACAGGTGCGGATGGGGTCGGAAGCGGCCGGCCATTGCATCCGTTCGGCGGCGACGCTCGCCTGCCGGGTCGATGCGCAGCTAGGGGCGCAGCGGCCACTGACCTTTCACCATGTTGTTTATCAATCAAACCGGATTAGAACCAGCCTACAAGTAAAGATGGCCAACTTAGGGGTGTTTTCTCGTGGGGCCGTCCCCGGGGCGGACCGGCGCCGGGCTAGCCGGAGTCGCCGGCCACCGCTTCGAACACCGTCTTCTTCTTGGGTGCGGCCTGCGGCGGGGCGGTGAGCCACGGTCGGGCGGGCCACCAGCTTGCCCGGCCCAGCAGCGCGGCGAGGGCGGGCACGGTGATGCTGCGCACCACGAAGGTGTCGACCAGGATGCCGACGCCGATCACGAAGCCGGACTGCACCACCGCCCCGATGCTGGAAAACAGCAGCCCGAACATCGACGCCGCGAAGATGAGACCGGCCGCGGTGATGACTCCCCCGGTGGAACGCACGGTGCGGATGACGCCGGTGCGCACACCGAACGGAGATTCATCCCGCAATCGCGACGCGAGCAGCATGTTGTAGTCCGCGCCCACCGCCACCAGCACGACGAAGGTCAATCCCGGGACACTCCAATGCAATTGCTGCCGCAGAATCACCTGGAACAGCAAGACTCCGACACCGACGGCGGAGAGATAGGACAAGATCACGGAGCCGACCAGGTACAGCGGCGCGACGATCGCACGCAGCAGAGCGATGAGGATCAGCAGCACCACGATGACGGTGAGGAACACGATGAGTCCGATGTCGCGGTTGTAGTAGTCGCGGGTGTCGCGCAGCGTGACGGGATACCCGGAGATCGAAATCGAGGCGTCCGACAGCGTGGTGTTCGGCTGCGCACCCTTGGCGGTGGACAGGATGGTGTTGACCTGATCCATGGCCTCGGTGCTGAACGGGTTCAGATCGGTTTGAATGAAGTAGCGCACCGAATGGCCATCCCGCGAGATGAACGTTCGCGCAAGCCTTTTGAAGTCCTGCGTGTCGAGCGCGCCGGGCGGGACGTTGAATCCGGCCATCGAAGGCTGCGAGGCCTCCTGCCCCATCTCCATCAGGAAACTCGACGCCTGGCCCAGGCCGAGCCCCATCCGCTTGACCTGGTCGACCAGCTGCTGCACCCCGTCGGCCACCTGACGGCCGGCGCCGGCGAGGTCGTTGGCGCCCTTTTGCACGACGGCGATCTGCGTGCGCGCCGCACCCGGGTTGTCCAGCCCCAGTCGGTGCAGCGACGCCGCCGCACCTTGCAGCGCTCGCTCGAGACCGTTCACGGTGGACGCCAGGGTCTGCGACGACTGCGTTGACTGCAGCTGCCGGAAGAGATCGCTGATCCGGCCCAGGGTGCCGTCGTCGCGGGCGGTGATCAGCCGGTGGAACTGGGTGCGCGCGCCGCTGCAGATCGAGCTGGCGTCACACACCGCGCTGGTGTCCAGCGCCGCGACCACGGCGTCGATCCACTCGAAGTTGTCCAGCATGGTGGAGAAATTGATCTGCAGGGTGTTACCGAGCACCCGGACGCTGCTGACAAGCTTTGTGGCGGTGTCTATTTCACCGATCGTTTTGCCGCCACCGAACGTCGCCGAAACCGTGGCCAGGGCGTCGACCAGGCCGCTGACACCCCCGATCGCCTGGCCCACCTGCGTGCGTATGTCGCCGAGCTTGTCGGCCAACAGACCCGCACCCGAGGACAACCTGTTGAGGTCACCGGTGCGCCGGCTGATCAGGTCGGACGCGCCGCCCAGCTCCTTGCCGACCTGACCGGCCTGATATGTCGCCTTGGCCTCTTCCAGCGACTGTCCGGTGGGCCGGGTGACGCCGCGGATCATGGCGACTCCCGGGATCTGGCTCACTCGTTGCGCCATCTGCTCCAGGTCGGCAAGGGCTCGCGGCGTGCGCAGGTCCTGCGGAGACTGGATGAACAGATACTCGGGAATCGTTTGATTCACCGGGAAATGGTGTTCCAGCGCGGCGTATCCGAGCGAGCTACCGGCCGAGGCCGGCAGCTGTTTGCGGTCGTCGTAGTTGAACCGGACCAGGGTCGCGCAGGTGCCCAGCGCGATCAGCACGACCAGGCTGGCCGCCAGATAGCGCGCGGGCCGCCGCACGATCCGTACCCCGATGCGCCGCCAGAACAGGGCGGTGCGCTCCTCGCGCGGCGCCACCCATCCGCGCGGCCCGGCCACCATCACGATGGCCGGCAACAGGGTGACCGCGGCCAGGAACGCCACCGCGATCCCGATCGCCAGCGCGGGGCCCACCGTCGAAAACACACCCAATTTCGCGAAGCCCATGCCCAGGAAGGTGATTCCCACCGTCCCCGCCGATGCCCCGATCACCTTCCCGATGGAGGCCATGGCCCTTTTGACGGCCCGCTGCGGATCCTCCCCGCGCCGGACGTAGTCGTGATAGCGGCTGATCAGGAAGACGGCGTAATCCGTTCCCGCCCCGGCGATCATCGCGGACAGCAACACGATCATCTGGTTGGAGACGGCCATCCCGGTCAGCATCGAAACACCGGAGACCACCGCCTGCGCGGTCAGCAGGGAGGCACCGATCGTGATCAGCGGCAAGAACATGGTGACCGGATTGCGGTAGATCACGACCAGGATGACCAGCAGGAGCACGGCGATCGCCAGCTCGATGGAAACCCGATCCTTCGCACCGGCGACGGTCAGGTCGGCAACCGTGGACGCGGGTCCGGTCAGATCGGCTTTCAGGGTGGACCCCGCCAAGGTTCGGTGCACGATGGCCGCGACGTCGTTGTAGGCGCGGTAGGACTGCGGGGTGCCCAACTCCCCGGCGAGGCCGATCGGCAGGATCCACGCCTTCTGGTCCTTGCTGCTCAGTACCTCCCGCAGTGCCGGCGTGCTTAGGAAGTCTTGCAGCATCACCACGTCTTTGGTGTCGCGCCGCAACCGGTCCACCAGTGCGCTGTAGACGTTTTCGTCGCCGGGCCCCAAGGCCTTGGCCCCGTTGTCCTTGGTCAACAGCACGATCAGCACGTTTTCCGAGCCGGCCTCGTGGAAGGCCGCGTTGATCTTCTTCGCGGTCACGGCCGACGGTGCGTCGGCGGGAAGGATGGCCACGGGGTGTCGCGCGGCCATCTCGGCCAACGACGGCACCGTCATGGGCAACACAACGGCGAACGCGGCCCAGCAGCCGATCACGATCAGTGGCCACCGCGCGACGAGCTCGCCTAGCCGGCCGAAGATGAGTTCATCTCCTCACCGCGCCCGCCATGCGTGCCATGAATCGGGCGACATTGCGCCAGTGCCCGCTTCGGCGACACGCTCGAACGCCGATGTCAGCGCCGCCAGGTACCACGTGACGGATTCGTGCGCCGCGGGGTTGCCGGGAAAGTTCGGCCGCGGTTCACCCAGCGTGGGCACCGCCTCGACCACCCGGTCGTCGGGCACTTCAGCCAATTCAACGCCCCTGTCGAAGGAAACCCGTGCGGCGCGCGCGACATCGGGAAACGACGAGCCGGCGATGGGCACGGTGACCGGAATCATGCCGGTGAACCGACCCTGGGTCAACGCGTCGGCCGGCGCTTTGCGGGTGTCGCGCGGGGTCCGAGCATAGTACGTTTGCACCCCGTCCAGGTCGTGTTCGGTCAGGCCGAAGCAGGCCGGTACCCCACCGATCAAACCGGGCGCCCGCCGCACGCCGGCTCGACGCGCGCGGTCTGCCGCTCGTCGAGCATCGTCGTGGAGCCGGTTCCCAGTCGAACAGCGTCCCCACACCCAACAGCCCGAGGTCAGGAAGCTGACGGTGCAGCGTCCAGGTCAGCCAGCTCGTCACACAGATGGTCCGCCAAACCGCGGACCGTGGTGATCCTGGTGGGACTGATGCGCACACCCGTTTCGGTTTCGATGCGGGTCCGCAGCTCCAGGTTCCCCAGCGAATCCAGACCGTAGTCCGATAACGGGCGATCAGGGTCGATTGTGCGCCGCAGCAAGAGGCTGATTTGACCCGATACCAGGCGCCGGATCGCCGACGGCCATTCCTCGCGCGGCAACGCCCGCAGTTCGGCGAGGAACTTGCCCGTGTCCGGTTTGCCCTGCCCCACCGATCCGAACGCCTCGGCGAAGCGGCTGCGTTGCGCGAAGGACGTCAACCACGGCGTGCCCATGATCGGCGCGTAGCCGGAGTACGGGCGGTCGTAGCGCAGCAGCGTCTCGAATGCGCGGAAACCCTCGGCCGGGTTGATCGCGATGCCGGCGTCTTCGGCCAGGGCGGTGGCACGGCCGACCTCCGACCACGCCCCCCACGCGATCGCGGTGGTCGGCAGGCCCTGGGCGCGCCGCCAGTAGGCGAACGCGTCCAGCCAGCTGTTGGCCGCGGCGTAGGCGCCCTGCCCCGGCGAGCCCACCAGCGCGGCGGCCGACGAGAAGGAGCAGAACCAATCCAGCGGCTGCCCCAGGGTGGCTTGGTGAAGATTCCACGCGCCGTACACCTTTGGCGCCCAACACCGGTCGATCAGTTCATCGGTGACGTTCGCCAGCGTGGCATCCTCGACGACGGCCGCCGCGTGCAGCACGCCCCGCACCGGTAGCCCGGTAGCCGTCGCGCATGCCACCAGGCGCTCGGCCGTCCGCGGCTCGGCGATGTCACCGCACTCCACCGCGATATCGGCCCCCGCGGCGCGCAGGCGCTCGATGGCTTGACGCGCCTGCTCGGTGGGTTGCGAGCGGGAGTTGAGCACGATCCGCCCACAACCCGCTCCGCCGCCCCGCGAAGCCATCTCACCGGCGAGGAACAGACCCAGGCCGCCGATACCGCCGGTGATGATGTACGCGCCGTCGGCGCGGAACGGCCGGGCCTTTTCCGGTGCCACCACCGCCACGCTGCTGCCCGCGCGGGGCACGTCGAGCACCACCTTGCCGGTGTGCCCGGCGGCGGCGACCAGACGCACCGCGGCGGCCGCGTCCTGGATCGGATAGCGCGTGGTGCGCGGCAATGGCAATTCGCCGGCGGCGGTGCGTTGGTACACGGTGGTCAGCAAGCGCCGAACGGTTTGCGGGTGGCTGAAGGTCAGCAGGGCCAGGTCGACGGCGAACAGCGAGAGGTTGCGGCGGAACGGGAACAGACCGAGATGGCTGTCGCCGTAGATGTCGCGCTTGCCCAGCTCGATGAAGCGCCCACCCAACGCCAGCAGGTCGATGCCCGCGCGTTGCGCGGCGCCGGGCAGCGAGTTGAGCACCACGTCGACGCCGTACCCGTCGGTGTCACGGCGAATCTCGTCGGCGAATTCCGTGCTGCGCGAGTCGTAGACGTGCTCGATGTCCATGTCGCGCAACAGTTGCCGGCGCTGCGGGCTGCCCGCGGTCGCGAAGATCTCGCAACCCGCGGCCCGGGCGATCGCGATGGCCGCCTGCCCGACACCCCCGGTGCCGGAGTGGATCAGCACCTTGTCGGTGGGTGCGATGCGGGCCAGATCATGCAGGCCATACCAGGCGGTCGCCGCAGCGGTCGGCACCGCGGCGGCGTCGTCCAACGGCACCTCGGCAGGCAGCGTGACCGCGTGCCGGGCGTCGGCGATGACGAAGGTGCCCCAACATCCGTTACGGGACATCCCGCCGACATGGTCGCCGACCTTGTGCTCGGTGACGCCCGGCCCCACGGCGGTCACCACACCCGCGAAATCGCCGCCCAACTGCTGCTGGTAACCCTCGAACGTCGGGTAGCGCCCGAAGGCGACGAGCACATCGGCGAAGTTGACGGTGGACGAGGTGACCGCCACCTCGATCTCCCCCGGCCCGGGCGGAACCCGGTCGAACGCGGTGAACTCCAGCGACTCCACGTCACCGGGAGTCCGGATCCGCAGCCGCATGCCGTCGCGCTCATGGTCGACGACGGTGGTTCGCCGCTCGGCCGGACGAAGCGGACCGGGCCGCAGCCGGGCGGTGTACCAGTGGCCGTCGCGCCAGGCGGTCTCGTCTTCCTCGGAGCCGCTTTTCAGTTGCAGCACAACCTGTCCGGGGTCGGTGGTGTCATCGACATCGATCTGGGTGGCGCTCAGATGCGGATGCTCCGAATCGATCACCCGCATCAGCCCGCGCAGCCCGGCCTGCGCCAGGTTCACCACATCGCCGGTGGTCACGCTGGCGGCGTGGCGGGTCACCACGAACAGCCGCGGTGATTCCCCGGGAAGCTCCGAGAGCTCACGGGCGATGGACGCGAGGTGCGACACGTAGTCCCGGCCCCGCCGGCGCCCGTGCGGGTCGTGCGAGCGGTCGTCGGAGGCCGCGGTCACCACGACCACGCCGGTGAGCCCCATCGGAACCCCGTGGACCCCCGGACCGCCGCCGGACAGCAGCGAACCCAGCCGCTCGGTGTCCACCGACCCGAGTGGCAGTGACGTCGTGTTGCATTGCGCGCCATCGGAATTCAAGATGTCGGCCAGTTGCGCCGTCAACCGGTCGCGGCCGTCGGAGCCGTCGTCGGACGCGCTGAGCAGCAGCCAGGATCCCGGCTCGCTCCCCGTCGCCGCGGGCAGTTCGCGGGGCTCCCATTCGATGGTCAACAACCGCTCGTTGAGCAGCCGATGGGCGTGTTCGTGTTCGGAGGTTCCGCCGGCCAGCCGCAGCCCCTCGATCCTCAGCAGCACCGTCCCGGAGTGGTCCAGCACGTCGAGGTCGGCCTCGCACTCGCCGGGGCGCGAGGCCGTGACCCGGGTGAGGCAGTATCGCGCGTTGCGCGTCGAGTGATAGTTGCGCAGCCGGCGCACCCCCACCGGCAACAGCAGACCGCCGGCGCCGGCCGTTTGCACCTCGGGTGCGACGATGACCGACTGGAAGCAGGCGTCGAGCAGGGCCGGGTGCGTGGAGTAGGCCGGCTGCTGCGATCGGATCGCCCCCGGCAACGCCACCTCCGCGAGCACCGTCGTGATACCCACGTCGCCGACCAGCACCGCGGCCAGACCCGAAAACGCCGGGCCGTACTGAATACCGGCCGCGTCGAAGGCCTTTCGCAGCTCGGCACCCTCCATGCGGGACGGATGGTTGGCGATCAGCGCGACCAGGTCGTGCGCGGGCGGCTGGTGCGGCTCGGGTCCGGCTTCTCCGTCGGAAGCGTGCAGGACCGCGCCGGCCCGGCGGATGCGTTCGCCTTCCTCGTGGGTGTCCACCGCGAAGTCGAGGACCCCGGGTGCGGTGACCGTCGCCGTCGACGAAGCCTGCGTCCGGTCCTCCAGTAACAACGTGCGCTCGAACTTGACGTCGCGGACCTCGGCGCCCTCACCGAGCGCCGCGCCGGCGGCCGCCAGCGCCATCTCGCAGTAGGCGGCGCCGGGAAACGCTGCCACGCCGTGAATTTGATGGTCGGCAAGCCACGGGTGGGCGTCGGTGCCGACCTCCCCTTGCCACACGTGGCGCTCGGGCTCCTCGAGTAGATGCACATGCGCCCCGAGCAGCGGGTGAACGGCCAGCAGCGAGGCGCCGTGCGCCTGCTCCACCGACTCGCGGCTGAGCATCAGCCGGCGGTGTGCCCATGTCGGCAGCGGCGCATCCACCAACCGCCCTGCCGGGTATTGGACGGAGAAGTCCACCAGCGCTCCGGCGCTGTGCACGTCGGCGACGAAGCCGCGCAAGCCGACTGGCAGCTCCTGCTCTCTGCGCATGGCCGCCAGCGCGGCGATGGGCATGTCCAGGCTGGCGGCGTTCTGCTCGACGGCGTGGGTGAGCAGCGGATGCGGTGCCAGCTCACCGAATACGCGGAACCCGTCCTTGAGGGCGGCTTGTACGGCCGCCGCGAATCGCACCGTGTACCGCAGGTTTTCGGCCCAATAATCGCCGGTGAACGACGGTCGCTCGCGAGGGTCCCACAAGGTTGCGGAGTAGTACGGAACCTCGGGCTCCCTGGGCTGCAGGTCCGCGAGGGCCTCGACCAGCTCGTCGAGGATGGGCTCCACCTGCGGTGCATGCGAGGCGACATCCACCGCCACCTCGCGCGCCATCACGTCCTGCTCCTGCCAGGCCGCGACCAGGTCGCGGATCGCCTGGGCGTCACCGCCGATGACCGTCGACGTCGGCGAGGCGACCACGGAGAGCACGACGTCGGAGATGCCGCGAATGGACAGTTCCGAAAGCACTTGTTGGCCCGGCAGTTCCACCGATGCCAGGGCACCGCTCCCGGCGATCCGTGCCATCAGCCGCGACCGGCGGCAGATCACCTTGACTCCGTCGTCGAGCGATAACCCACCGGCGACCACGGCCGCGGCGGATTCGCCGAGCGAATGCCCGATGACGGCGCCGGGGCGCACCCCATAGGACTTCATCGTCTCGGCGAGCGCGACCTGCATCGCGAAGATGGTGGGCTGGACTTTGTCGATGCCGGTCACCGTCTGCGGTGCCGACATGGCCTGGATCACCGAAAACCCTGATTCTCCGGCGATCAACGGCTCGAGGGCGGCGATCGTGGCGGCGAACACCGGTTCCTTGGTCAGCAGTTCGGCGCCCATCTGCGACCATTGCGAACCCTGCCCCGAGAACACCCACACCGGCCCGAGATCGTCGTGTCCCACGGCCGGCTCGTACGGGATGTCGCTCTCGGCGACCGCGCGCAGTCCCGCGCTCAACTCGTCAAAGCTGTTCGCCGCGAACACCGTCCGCACCGGCCGGTGCGCTCGGCGGCGCGCCAGCGTGTAGCCCAGATCCCGTAGGGCGGAGCCGCTTTCGCCGTCACGGGAAACACTGGGGTGCTCGTCGGCGCCGCGCCCCTCGAGCCAAGCCCCCAGGCGGGCGGCCGTGACGCGCAGCTGCTCGGCCGACGTGGACGACAGGGGAAACAGCAGTGGCCCATCGGCTTCGGGCGCAGCCGATCCATCGCGGGCCTGTGCCGGGGCTTCTTCCAGAATGGCGTGCACGTTGGTGCCGGACATCCCATACGACGACACCGCGGCGCGCCGCGGATGGTGGCCGTTGCCGGGCCACGGCGTATTAGTCTGCGGTACAAAGAGGTTCGTCTTGACCCGGGCCATCTCATCGGGCAACCGAGTGAAGTGCAGATTCTGCGGCACCACGCCGTGCTGTAGCGCGAGGATCGCCTTCATCAACCCCAGCGGCCCGGACGTCGACTGCATGTGGCCGAAGTTGGTCTTCACCGACCCCAGCACACAGGGCCCGTCGTTTCCATACACCGCGGCCAGGCTGGAGAATTCGATCGGGTCGCCGACGGGGGTGCCGGTGCCGTGCGCCTCGACGTAGCCGACGGTGCACGCGTCGACGTCCGCCACGCCCAATGCCGTTCGGTAGACGTCGATCTGAGCCGTCTCCGAGGGCGCCGCGATGTTCACGGTGCGGCCGTCTTGGTTGGCCGCGGTGCCACGCAGCACCGCCAGGATGCGATCGCCGTCGCGTTGCGCGTCATCGAGCCGCTTGAGCAGCAGCATGACGCAGCCCTCGCCAGACACGAAGCCGTCGGCGTGCACGTCGAAGGCGTGGCAGCGACCGGTCGGGGACAACATGCCTTGCAGCGAACCCGAAACGGACTTCCGCGGTTCCAGGGTCACCACCACGCCACCGGCCAGGGCGAGGTCGCTTTCGCCGCTGCCCAGGCTGCCGCACGCTTGGTGGACGGCCATCAGCCCGGACGAGCACGCCGTGTCCACCGTGACTGCCGGGCCGTGCAGCCCCAGCGTGTAGGCGACCCGCCCGGACGCGAAGCTGTTGCTGGTGCCGGTGAATCCGTACGGTCCTTCGGCCGCGCCGCAGTCGGCGGACAGCAGTTCGTAGTCGCCGTGCGTCAGGCCGACGAACACGCCGGTCTGCGTCTCGGACAGCGACGCGGGGTCGAGGCCGGCATGCTCGACGGCATCCCACGACGTTTCCAGCAGCAGGCGGTGTTGCGGGTCGATCGCGGTGGCCTCGCGCTCGGTCATCCCGAAGAAGTCGCAGTCAAATCCCCCGACATCGTCGAGGAACGCCCCCCACCGGGTCACCGATCGGCCGGGGACGCCGGGCTCGGGGTCGTAGAACAGGTCCGCATCCCACCGGTCGGTGGGGATCTCGCCGACGAAATCGTCGCCGCGCAACAACGCCTCCCAGAGGAGTTGCGGGGAATCGATCCCGCCGGGAAGCCGGCAGGCCATTCCGATGACGGCCACGGGTGTGGCGTTCGCGGCACGCAATGTGCAGCCCCCTGTCCTCGCCCGACGGCCCGTGAGCAGCGGCGCGCACCATCTCTTCTCACGTTGTTCGGGCGTAATTGTGCAGGCGTCAGTTTACCTACCCGAACCACGTCAGTTAGCGGGATTAAACAATTTCGTCCCGGTGCCGGAAAGATACCGGCAGGGCACCAGAAGCACCCCGGTGTCGTGAAACCCATGCCGTGACTTCGTAATTGCACAATTCTCACCCGCGTCTCACCTGCGCCGGCGCGGCACGACACCCAGCATCGCCCCGCGCCGGCCCGCCCGGACACGGGACATCGGGCGCGCGATTCAGCGATGCACCAGCCCGATGCGGCGCGCCCGGCCCCCGGAACCCTGCGCCATGGACGCGCACGTCCACGCTGAGGTATCGAAAACCCTTGGCTTCCAACGCATGCCACGCCGTATCCGCTCCTCATACGGATCGGCGGGAGGCGCTACGACTTGTCGGCCTGTTCGGCGTCCCCGGACTCGGCTTCCTTCGCCGGATCCTCGATGACCTGATAGGCCGGATCGACCATCGACAGGGAACGCTGGCCGGCCTGGCGGGCCTTACCGCTGATCCGCAAGAGTTGACCGGGCTGGATGTCGCCGCCCCCGCGTCCGGGGCGGAAGGTGACGGTGATTTCCCCGCTGCTGTCCCCCACGACGATCTGTCGCCGGGTTCGCCCGCGTTCGCTGACGTCTTCGACCTCGCTGACCCGTCCTTCGACGGTGGCGCGTTGCCCGGAGATCAGGCCGGCCACCATGATCACCGACGGCGGCCGTTCGGGGTGTTCGTAGGCGTCGACGTTCTCGTCCTCGTCCTGGGACACCCAGGCCTGGATCTTGTCAATTTCCTGCCCGATGCGCTGCTCGAACGAGTCGGGGTAGGCCTCCCTGATCCGCGATTCCACGTCGTAGGGCACGATCGTCGCCGCGGCGTCGGGGATGAGGCTGACGGCTTGGGCGATCTTGTCCGCGGTCCGGTCGTGCAGCAGCCGACCCAACAGCCGCGCGAATGTCCGGCGCGGCAGGAGGACCGTCACGTTGGTGTTGGGGTGTTCGGCGCGCGCCTTGGCGACCAGCAGCTGGGCCGACCTGCTGATCCGCCGGTCGGGGCAGTCCACGATCCGTAGCGGAGTGTCGAGAGTGAAGTGGTCCCAACGGTTTCGCAGTTGCGCGGCGTGGGCCGGGTCGACCATGAAGTGCACGGCAACCAGGTCGTCGGCCCGCAGCCCCCGGCCGTAGCGCAACGCTTCGATCACCGCCAGATCGACCGAGTCGACGAACACCAGCACCTTGTGTCGCGCATACTTCACCAATTCGGGGCGATCGGTGCGGAACATCTCGAGAATGGCTGCCTCGGCCCGGTATTCGCGGTTCAGCCGCGTCAGCACGAACACCAGTAGCGGGAACACGACGACCACCAGCCAGGCGCCCTCGGTGAACTTCGCCACCGCGAAGATGCCCACCACGATCGTCGACAGGATCGCCGCGGACAGGTTGATCGCCAGCCGGTGCCGCCATCCCGATTCACGATGCGTCAAATGGTGTTTGGTCATGCCGTAACCGGCCATCGAGAATCCGGTGAACACGCCGATCGCGTAGAACGGGACCAGCGCGTTGACCGAACCGCCAGTTACCACCAGCAAGGCCACCGACAGCGCCGTGAGGGTGATGATCCCGTTCGAAAACACCAGGCGGTGACCGCGTTTGGTCAGCTGCCTGGGCAGGAAGCGGTCTTCGGCGACGAAGCTCGCCAGCGCCGGGAATCCGTTGAAGCTCGTGTTCGCGCCGGTGAACAAGATGGCCGCGGTCGACGCCTGGACCAGCACAAAAAATACGTCGCCGACCATGCCGTTGCCGTAGACGGCCCGGCCGATCTGCGACAAGACCGACGGATATTCGGTCAGATACGGCGTGGCGTGGGTGACGTGGGCCAGATAGGCGACACCGGCCAGCAGGACGCCCAGGATGCTGGCCATCGCGGTGAGCACCCGACGCGCGTTGCGGCCCTGGGGCTTTCGGAAATAGTCGACCGTGTTGGAGATGGCCTCGACTCCGGTCAGCGAAGAACCTCCGTTGGCGAACGCACGCAACAACACCAGAATCGTCGCGCCCAGCACCAACCCGTTGCCCTGATGAACGGGCACTGCCCCGGGCGTGTGCGCGGAATCGTATACCGGTAAACCCCCGACCAGTACGCGGACGACGCCGACCAGGATGGTCAGTCCGACCATGGCGATGAAGGAGTAGGTCGCCACCGCGAACGGCATTCCCGCTTCGCGCAATCCACGCAGGTTCGCATAGCAGATGATCAGCACCACACCGACCGTGATCGCCAGGCTGTAGGGACCCAATGCGGGGATCGCCGAGACCACCGCGACCGTCCCGGCCGCCGATTGCACCGCAACGGTCACCACGTAGTCGATCAGCAGCGCCGCGGCGGCGATCTGCGCGACCCGGGGGCCGAAGTTGTCGCGCGCGACGATGTACGAGCCGCCGGCCCGGGTGTAGGCCATCACGACCTGCCGGTACGAGGCGGCCACCAACACCAGGATGAGCAGGATGACTCCGGTGATGGGAAGCAACAGGAGGAAAGCCGCCAACCCCGCATGGGGCAACAGTTCGATCAGGATCTGCTCGGGGCCGTAGGCGACCGATGACACCGCATCGGGCGAAAGCGCGCCCAACGCCACGCCATTGGACAATTTCTCGGCGGCGATGTCCTCGGTGATCAGTGGCTTTCCCAGGAACACACGCTTGGCGACGTCCCCGACCGAGAGCGGGATGCGCGGCTTGCCGGTCGAACTGGTCACGAGCACCGTCCTTACCCGAGATTCGAGAACGTGAAACGCCTCCCGATGCATTGTGCACGTTCGCCCACGTCGGGCGGCGCGCATCGTCACCGGGCTAGGCGAGATCGCCCGCCTCCTCCTCGCGCCACAAAGCGGCGCGCATCGTCACCGGGCTAGGCGAGATCGCCCGCCTCCTCCTCGCGCCACAAAGCGGCGCGCATCGTCACCGGGCTAGGCGAGCCGTCGCACCGCGGCGGCTATCCGCTCATCGCTGGCCGTCAGCGCAACGCGCACATGCTGTGCGCCGCGCGGGCCGTAGAAATCACCGGGCGCCACCAGGATGCCCCGCTGCGCCAGCCAGGCAACGCTGTCGTGGCACGGCTCGCCGCGGGTGACCCAGAGATAGAGGCCGGCTTCGGAATAGTCGACCGTAAAGCCGGCCGAACGCAGCGCAGGCAACAGGACGGCCCGGCGCCGCTCGTACCGCTGCCGTTGCGCCAGCTCGTGGGCGTCGTCGTCCAGGGCGGCCACCATGGCCGCCTGCACCGGCGTCGGCACCATCATCCCGGCGTGCTTGCGCACGGCCAGCAGCTCGGCGATGAGCTCGGAGTCGCCGGCGACGAAGCCGGCCCGATACCCGGCCAGCGACGAGCTCTTCGACAGCGAATGGATCGCCAGCAGCCCGGTGTGGTCGCCGTCGCAGACCGAGGGATGCAGGATCGACAGCGGCTGCGCATCCCAGCCCAACCCGAGGTAGCACTCGTCGGAGGCCACCAGGCAGCCCCGGTCGCGGGCCCATCCGACCACTTTGCGCAGGTGATCGACGCCCAGGACACGTCCGGTCGGATTGCTCGGGGAGTTCAAGTAGTACAGCGAGGGCGATTGCGGGCCCAGCTGCGTCAGCGAATCCGCCCGCAGCACCCGCGACCCGGCCAGGCGCGCCCCGACGTCATAGGTCGGGTACGCCAGCTCGGGAACCACGATCGTGTCCGCGGAGCCCAGACCCAGCAATGTCGGTAGCCAGGCGATGAGCTCTTTGCTGCCGATCACCGGGAGCACGTCCGACTCGGCCAGCCCGGCGACACCGAACCGGCGGGCCAGGGCGGCGACCGCCGATTCGCGCAGCCGGGCAGTGCCCGCGGTGGCCGGATACCCAGACGCCGAACCGGCCGCGGCCAGCGCGTCGGAGATCACCGGCGCCACCGGGTCGACCGGGGTGCCGACGGATAGGTCGACGATCCCGTCCGGATGGGCGCCGGCCCGCGCTTTCGCGTCGGCAAGCGTGTCCCAGGGAAACTCCGGCAGGGACGCCGACACGGCCGGCCGGTGCTTCCTGAGCTGGTGTGGCACCGGGCCGCTCAGTCGCCTTCGCCCTGGGGTGGCAGATCCTTGACCACCTGCGGGTCGTTCTCGGTCATGCCGACCTTGGCCGCGCCGCCGGGCGATCCCAGCTCGACGAAAAAGTCGGCGTTGATCTGCGTGTACTGGCTCCATTGGTCCGGTACATCATCTTCGTAATAGATCGCTTCGACGGGGCAGACCGGCTCGCACGCCCCACAGTCGACGCATTCGTCGGGGTGGATGTAGAGCATCCGGGCACCCTCGTAAATGCAGTCGACCGGACATTCCTCGACACAGGCCTTGTCCTTGACGTCGACACAGGGTTCGGCGATCGTGTACGTCACAGACGTCTCCTCCATGTAGTACTCAATGTGGGCTGCTGTTCAGCTCGCACCGACGCGTCCGACCGCTTCCGGTGAAGCTTTCGGTTACTGATACTAGACGTTGCAGATACAGGTCAACCATTTGGCGCGCCTGTCTGAACACAGATTTAAGACTGACGGTCTCGGACCCCGCGAACGGCCCCCGTTTCACCGAGGGCGAACACCGCGAATAACCCGCTGACCTGCGTAGAGTCACAACCCGGCGGTGGCCTCCGATATCTGTTGTGTTGCGAGTACGTTCACGGGGCCTGGTAATCTCGATCGGGAAGACGGCAACCGCTGGGCAGACGTTCTCGCCGTAATAGCGGTGCATTAACTGGGGAAGGTGTCCACACATGAGGGTGTCGTTGAGCAAATTGGGCGTTGCGGTCGGCAGCGCGGCAGTGGCGTTGACCGCAGCGGCCGGGATCGCAGCCGCGGATCCCACGGACGCGATCATCAACACGACCTGCAACTACGGACAGGTGATTGCGGCGCTCAACGCGACCGACCCGGCAGCTGCCCAGCAGTTGAACTCGTCGCCGATGGCGCAGTCCTACATCCGCAACTTCCTCGCCGCCCCGCCGCCCAAGCGCGAGCAGATGGCCCAGCAGATCCAGGCCATGCCGTCGGCGCAGAAGTACTACACCACCATCAACCAGGTTGCGGTCACCTGTAACAACTACTGAGCCGGTCGCTTCGCACGAAGCGGCTCAGTAACCGCCGAGCAGGCGGCGCACGCGTCCCAGGGCCTCCGGTCCCGCGCGGCTGCGAATGCGTGATGGATCGGCGGGCCTGCGCCCCCACAGCAGCAGCACGCGCGCGGCCGGGTCGGTTTCCAGGGTGGCCGGGCTGTCCGGCTCGGCGAACCCGATGGTGATCTGGTCCGGGTCGGCGGCCAGGGCAATGTCGTCGGTGCCGTCGGCTCGCAGCCGGGCCTCGAGCCGCTCGCCGGGCGCGAGCTGCGTGGCTCCTTTGGCCAGCAGCGGCCGGCCGACCGCGAGCACGCTGTGCGTCGTCATCCACGGCTGGGCCAGCCTCGCCTGGGCGGCCGGCTCGTCTCCGGTGATGTCCCACCCGTGCAGGACGAGTTCTTCGCGCATGTGCTCGGCGAACCAGGGCACCTTCATGGTGCGGCCGGTCCAGGCGACATCGGTGTCCGCGGGCACCCCGTCGGCCGCGACCGCGACATCGGCGAGGGTGCCCATCCGGTCCCACAGCGCGTCCCACAAGTCGGCATCGTTCAAGGCGCGCAGCGGGTCTTCGCGCTCGGCAAAACCCCGGGTGGCGACGGGGTGGCCGGCCAGGTGCGCGCCGAGCACCCGGGCGAGTTCTTCGGCATTTCCGGCCTGGTGGACGACGATATCGCGCACCGTCCAGGCCTCACACCAGGTTCCGGCATCCGGGCCGTGCCGTTGCGCGGCGTCCACGAACGGCCGCCACTCCGGGAAGCGGTCCTCGTCAATTCGTCGCTTCACGGCGTCGGGTATACCCGCCGCCCCTGACAAGCAAGCGGCTACACGGCCAACGAGGTGTAGTCGGTGGTGCGTTGGCGTGCGGGGCGCCCGATGCCTTCGGCGATCGCGGTCAACTCTGCCACCGTCTTGGCCGACCCGTGTTCCGAGCCGGCCATCCGCGAGATGGTCTCCTCCATCAGCGTGCCGCCCAGGTCGTTGGCGCCGCCGCGCAGCATCACCTGTGTGCGCTCGACACCGAGCTTGACCCAGCTGGTCTGGATCTGGGAAATGCGGCCGTGCAACATGATTCGCGCCAACGCGTGTACCGCGCGGTTGTCGCGATGGGTCGGCCCGGGCCGGGACGCACCGGCCAGATACAGCGGCGAGCTCTGGTGCACGAACGGCAGCGGCACGAACTCCGTGAAACCTCCGGTGCGGTCCTGGATGTCGCGCAGCACGTTGAGGTGACCAACCCAATGCCCCGGGTGATCGACGTGGCCGTACATCATGGTCGAGCTCGACCGCAGTCCCACCTCGTGTGCGGTGGTGACGACCTCGATCCACAGCGAAGTCGGCAACTTGCCCTTGGTCAGCACCCAGCGCACCTCGTCGTCCAGGATCTCGGCGGCGGTGCCCGGGATGGTGTCCAGGCCCGCTTCGCGCAAGCTGATGAGCCAGTCGCGAATGCTCAACCCGCTCTTGGTCACACCGTTGGCGATCTCCATCGGAGAAAACGCGTGCACGTGCATCGACGGCACCCGCGCCTTGACCGCGCGGACCAGGTCCGCGTAGCCGGTGACCGGCAGTTCGGGGTCGATGCCGCCCTGCATGCACACCTCGGTGGCCCCTTGCACGTGCGCCTCCCAGGCGCGGTCGGCGACCTCGTCGGTGGACAGCGAAAACGCATCGGCGTCGCCCTTGCGCTGCGCGAACGCGCAGAACCGGCACCCGGTGTAGCAGATATTGGTGAAGTTGATGTTGCGATTGATCACGAACGTCACGTCGTCACCGACCGTGTCGCGACGCAACGAATCCGCCAGTGCGGTAACCGCTTCCAGCGCCGGACCATCGGCGGTGGCCAGTGACAGATATTCGCTGTCGGTGCAGCCGGCGGGATCGCGTTCCGCCGAGCGCAACGCGGCAAACACATCGGTGTCTAGGCGTTCTGGCGCTTTGGCGCCTCGGGCGGCCAGCTCGCCCACGTGCGCGCGGATCGACTCCCAGTCCCCGAAAGCACTGTCGATGTCGCTGCGGGTTTCGGTGTTGCGGCCCTCGCTGTCGATCGCCGCATTGAGGTCGACCCGGCCCGAGGACCCTACGTCGTCCGGCTCCTGCCAGGGCAACCCCACGGGGTTGACATCGCGCGCCAGACCGGTCGCGGGATCGGCCAGCGCCCGCACATGTCCGGACACCCGCGGGTCGATCCAGGCCGCGCCGCCCAGCACGTATTTGGGTTGCGCGGTCAGCCGCTGGACCAGCTCGTAACCGGCTTCGGCGGTGACGGCGGCCAGCTCATCCAACGCCGGCCACGGCCGCTCTGGGTTGACGTGGTCGGGTGTGAGCGGCGATACGCCGCCCCAGTCGTCGACGCCGGCGCCGGCCAGCGCCAGGCACTCCTCACGCGAGACCAGGTTCGGCGGTGCCTGGATACGCATCCCGGGACCGAGCACCAGCCGCGCAACCGCCACCGTCGCCAGGTAATCCTCGATGCCCGCGTCGGGAACCGCGGCCATGGCGGTGTGTTCCTTGGCCCGGAAATTCTGCACGATCACTTCTTGCACATGGCCGAACTCCTTGTGCGAGCGGCGGATCGCGTGCAAGGTGTCGGCGCGCTCGGCGAGCGTCTCGCCGATACCGACCAGCAGACCGGTGGTGAACGGAATCGACAACCGGCCCGCGTCGGTCAAAGTGCGCAGCCGGACCGCCGGGTCTTTGTCCGGGCTGCCATAGTGCGCAAGGCCTTTCGTTTCGAACAGCCGCCGTGACGTGGTCTCGAGCATCATCCCCATCGACGGCGCCACCGGCTTGAGCCGCGCCATCTCCGACCAACTCATCACACCGGGGTTCAAGTGCGGCAACAATCCGGTTTCTTCGAGCACCCGGATCGCCATCGCCCGCACGTAAGACAGCGTCGAATCATAGCCCCGCTGATCGAGCCATTCGCGCGCTTCCGGCCAGCGATCCTCGGGCCGATCCCCGAGGGTGAATAGTGCTTCCTTGCAACCAAGTTCACCGCCGCGGCGGGCGATGTCGAGTATCTCGTCGGGCTCGAGGTACATGCCGGCGCCCTCGGCACGCAGCTTGCCCGGGACCGTGACGAAGGTGCAGTAATGACAGTTGTCCCGGCACAGGTGCGTGACCGGGATAAACACCTTACGGGAGTAGGTGATCGGCAGCCGTCCGCCGGGGCCGTGCCGCCCCGCCGATTCCAGGCCCGCGTCGCGCACCCGCGCCGCGCTGGCGCACAGATCCGCCAGATCCGCACCGCGGGCGGTCATCGCGACCGCCGCCTCGTCGATGTTCAGCGCAACACCATCTCGCGCCCGCCGCAACACCCGCCGCAACGCCGACGCATCGGCCTTCGACGCACTGGCCTTCGCCGGAATCTGAGGATCAGGCAGAGCGGTAGGCTCCTCGCCCGGAGTCAACAGCACCTTCGTGTAACTTCCCCACGATCGAATTTCATCCGTGCGTCCCAACATGTGAAATCGTGGCACCCATGGCGGGTCCCGTATGGGCAACAGTCAACAGTAGCGCCACACCCGTAGCGGCAAGCGGGCGACGTCCCGCCCGAAACGTCCACCCGGCGGAGGCGGACATCAGCGGCTGTGGCCGCGCCGCCACAGCACCCAGACCGGCGGTACGACACCGAGCACCACCAGCAGCAGCGCCGCATAAGCCATCAGGCCGCGACCGCCCAGGATGACGTCGTCGGCCGGGCCCCCCATGCTGATCACCGCCACCGTCAGCAGCCACGTCCACAGCGGCAGCGCGGCCAACCGCGGGGACCGGGTCCAGCGCCCGGCGGCCCACACCAGCGCCGCGTTGACCAGCCCGGAAATCAACCCGCTGATGGGAAACGGAATCGCCCCGATGTAGGAAGGCAGCAGCAGAGCCCCGGCTAGTGCGGAGAGAACCCCATCGACCGCCAAGAGTGCCAGCACAACGAAACGAATCGCGGGGTCGGTTGCGCCGCTGTCTTCAACGGACGCAACGCGTGGCTGGGTGTCAGTCAGGTCGGAACGCTGTCGACGTTGGACAATATCGAGCCGATTGCCCACTGCAGGCTGTCGAGTCGGTCCTGCCAGTGCTGCTGATTAGGGTCCAGGTCGGGGTCCATGCGAAATCCTTCCGTGGCTGCCTGTTTGGCAGCCTACCGCGTGCGGGCCGCGGTGAAACCAAGGCCGGCGAGCAGATCCGTTTCCCAGCCGCGCTCGTCTCGTTCCCCCGCGTCGCCGGCCGCCAAGACGTAATGCTCGTGCCCCAGGATCGGCAGCGCCACGTTGTTGGACAGGGCGCAGGCCCGGCCGGTGGGCCCGACAACCACCTGGGTGGCGTGCGCGGCGAGCGCCGCCCGCTTGGCGTCCCGGACGTCCGCGTCGGTCTCGACGACGGTGTCGATGTCGCCATCGGCGTACCCGAACGTGAACTCCTCCTCCGACGGGAGCGACCATTCGGGCCGCAGGTCCTCGGGCGTCAGCGCATCCAGGGCGGCCTCGAACGCCCGGGTCGCGAAGACCGACCAGTAGAACTTCGGCACGGCCCAAGGCTCGCCGGGAAATTCGGAGGCGGCGCCGGCCGACAAACCAGCCACGGCGACGGCGGCGGCCGTCACCGTGTGGGTGTGCACGTGATCAGGATGGCCGTAGCCGCCGGCGGGATCGTAGGTGACGACGACGTGGGGGCGCTGCTCGCGAATGAGGGCCACCAGCGCGCCGACAGTCTCACGCTCGTCGGCATCGATGAATCGTTGCCGACGCCGCTTGGGGGTGCCGCGCATGCCCGAATCGCGCCACCGGCCCGCGCCGCCGAGATAGCTGGGTTCGCCGACGCCCAGCGCATGCAACGCGGCGGTCAATTCGCCGATCCGGTAGCCGCCGAGTTGATCCGCGCGATCGGCGGCGAGCTCGGCCCACCGATCGCCGATCACCTCGCCCTCCTCGCCGAGCGTGCAGGTGACGACGCGGACGTCTGCCCCGCGGGCGGCGTAGTGGGCGATAGTGGCGCCGGTGCCGAGGCTTTCGTCGTCGGGATGCGCGTGGACGAACAGCAGCCGTGGCGTCTCAGGCATGGACGGCACCCTACCGCCAGCGGCGACGATATCGGCAGTCGAAGGGTTGCCGCCCGGCCGCTGCCTCACCGGCGGCAGCAGGTAGGAACGCGCACGGCTACTATCAAGAAATGCCTCAGCTCACGGACGCAGACCACACGGGCAGCCGAAGCCGTCGGCGAGGTGAGGTCCTCGAACGCGCCCTCTACGAGGCCACCCTGGCCGAACTGACAGAAGTCGGGTACGGCGGTCTGACCATGGAGGGAATCGCGGCGCGCGCCCACACCGGCAAGGCCGCGCTCTACCGGCGCTGGGACACCAAGTGCGAGCTGGTGCACGCCGCTTTGGTTTTCGCGCTGCCGCCGCTGCCGGAGCTGCGTTCCGGCCGTTCGGCCCGGGAGAACTTGCTGGCGATGTTCACCGCCCAGCGTGACCTGCTGGCCGGCAAGACCGGCTTTCCCAGCCTGGACGTCATCCATCAGCTGTTGCACGAGCCGGAAATGCGGGGCATCTTCGCCGATGCCGTGGTGCGGCCGCGCCTGAAAATCGTGGAATCGATCCTGCAAGCCGCCGTGGACGACGGTGACCTTGATCCGGAGGCGGTCACGCCGCTCACCGCCCGCATCGGGTCGGCGTTGATCAACCAGCACTTCCTGCTGAACGAATCGCCACCGAACCGCCGCGAGCTGGCGCTCATCGTCGACACCGTGATCCCGCCGCGGGCGTCGCGACCGCCCGCCGACTGACCGGCGCTCGCGGTTACGGCCCGGTTTTGATCCATTGGCCGGCATCACCGACGATGCCCACCGGAACCGCGCCGGACAGGCTGACGTTCTGCACGCTCGGCCCGACCGCGACGATCGTGGTGTCCTGCAGGATCGGCAATACCGTGGACATGTTCCACAGCCGCGGTTCGACCGCGGTGATGACGTCATTGATGCTCTTGGTGCCGTTGAGGGCGGCGTCGATGTTCGACTGGACGCTGCGATCGCAGATCCCGGTGAGGTTCGACGGCGCCTGGACCAGGGCGTTGGGATCCGCTGGCCGGCTGGGCGGCGGCGCCGACGTCGGCGTCGTGGACGCGGTGCCCGGCGACGTGGACGGCGCCGGGCCGGCGGGAGCGGACGAAGCCGGAGTCGCCTCGCTGGTGGCCGGAACCTGGGTCGATTGCAGCGCGGGACAGCCGTATCGGGAAGCGAGCCGGGTTGCCAGATTTCCACCCGCCTGATGCCAGCCGACGATCGCGTCGACCCGGCTGTCGTTCAGCGCATCGCGGTAGAGGGTGACAGGGTCCAGCGCCAGCACGGTCGCGGCGATGCCGACGTTGCGCAACTGGTCGGCGGCGGTGTTGGCCACCGCCACCGCGGTCGGGTCATTGGCCGCCACCCCGATGGCCAGCGACAGCTGTTGGCCGTCCTTGCTGATCCGGCCCCGGATGACTTCGGGCGGTCCAGTGTTCACCGGGGTCGGCGCGGGCGGGGCCCCTGAAGCCGAAGAGTTGGGTTCGACCCGGTATCCGGCCCCCTCGAGCAATGTCAGCGCGGCCGCCGTCGTCATCGCCGGTGGCGCGGTCGGCTCGTAGCCGGGGTCGCTCGGCGCACGGATCTGGGCCTGATCGAGGGTGACCGTGTTGTCGCTGCCCGCGCCCACGGCGGCGAGCAGGTCGACGTCGAGCAACCCCAAGATCGCCTTACGGACTTGTGTGTCAGTCAGTTTGGGCTCGGTGGCGCGCAGCGTGAGCTGCATGACCCGCGGTGTCACGATCCGGGCGGTCCGGACGTCGGGGATGGCGGACAGCTGCGCGAAGGCCGCCGAACCACCGTGTACTTGCGCCACCTGGGTGTCGCCGTTGCGCACGGAATCGGCCAGCGCGGCGGGCGCCCCGGCGCGCCGGAAGAGAATGAGCGCGGGCTTGGCCGGCGGCCCCCAGTACCGGTCGTTGCGGGCGACCAGGATTTCGTCGCGCTGCGGGTCGATGCTCTCCACCCGGAACTGCCCGCCCGTGACCGGAAGCGCCCGGGCCAGCCCGGCCGCGAAACCGCCGGGCACGTCCTTGACGATGTGCGCCGGAAGGATGTTGCTGAACAGCTCTTTCCACGCCGGATACGGCTGCGCGAAGGTGACCACCGCCTGCTTGCCGCCCTCGAGCGACTGCACGCTGGTGATGAGGTCATACCCGGCCGGGTCGACGACCCCGGGCTGGCTGACCATCTGGCGCCACAGATACCAGAAGTCGTCGGCGGCGATGGGGGCGTTGTCGGTCCACTGCGCCTCGGGCCGAATCTTGTAGGTCACCGTGAACGGGTTCTGGTTCGTCACGTCGGCGGAGACCAACAAGGTCGGGTCCATCTCCCAGCGTGAGCCGGCCGGCGTATTGGTGTCCGGAACCGGCCGAAAGGCGCTCGGCAGCACCAGCGCGCTGATCGCCGCGTTCACCGGGGACAAATCCGACAACAGGTGCGGATTGAACCCCGCCCCGATCGAGTCGATGCCCATGATGATCTCGCTGACCCGGGGCGGCGGCGGAACGGAGTTGCGCGGCGTATCGGTGCTCTGCGGCGCCGGCGGCGGGTTGACCGTGCACGCCGAGAGCACCAGCCCGACGACCGAGATCATGCCGCCCAGCACCATGAACAAACGGCGGACGCGTCTCGGCACGCTGATCAGGGTAGCGAGCAGCCGCGCAGCGGCCCGTTCGACCACCAGAGGTTAGCCCCGAGCCTTGGCGCGCGACCGGCTGCGCGCCCGGGAGGTGGCGTCCAGCTCGACCTTGCGCACCCGCACGATCTCCGGAGTCACCTCGACGCATTCGTCTTGCGCGCAGAATTCCATGGCCTGCTCCAGATCGAGCTCGAGGGGCTTGGCCAACGTCTCGATGACATCGGCGGTCGAGGACCGCATGTTGGTCAGCTTCTTCTCACGGGTGACGTTGATGTCGAGATCCTCTGCGCGCGGGTTGATTCCGACGACCATGCCCTGGTAGGTGTCCTGGCCCGGCTCGACGAAGAACTGACCCCGGTCGGCGAGCTGGATCATCGCGAACGGCGTGATGCTGCCCGCGCGGTCGGATACCAGCGACCCGGTGTGGCGGGCCCGGATCTCCCCCGCCCACGGCCGGTAGCCGTCGAACACGGCGTTGGCGATGCCGGTGCCGCGGGTCAGCGTGAGGAAGTCGGTGCGGAAGCCGATCAGGCCGCGGCTGGGCACGATGAAGTCCATCCGGACCCAGCCGGCCGCGTGGTTGGTCATCTCTTCCATGCGGCCCTTGCGGGCGGCCATCAGCTGGGTGATGGGACCGACGAATTCGTCGGGGCAGTCGATCGTCATCGCTTCGGACGGCTCGTGCAGCTTGCCGTCGATCGTCCGAGTCACCACCTGCGGCTTGCCGACCGTGAGCTCGAAGCCCTCCCGGCGCATCTGTTCGACCAGGACGGCCAGGGCGAGCTCGCCGCGGCCCTGCACCTCCCAGGCGTCGGGCCGGCCGATGTCGACGACCCGGATCGACACGTTGCCGACCAGCTCGGCGTCCAGCCGGCCGCGGACCATACGTGCGGTCAGCTTGTGACCGGAGACCTTGCCCGCCAGCGGCGAGGTGTTGGTACCGATGGTCACCGAGATCGCCGGCTCGTCGACGGTGATGCGCGGCAGCGCGTGGGCGTGCTCGGGATCGGCCAGCGTGTCGCCGATCATGATGTCGGGCATGCCCGCCACCGCCACGATATCCCCAGCCGCCGCCTCCTCGGTGGCGCTGCGCTCGACGCCCTCGGTCGCGAGCAGTTCGGTGATCTTGGCGCTGGTGATGACCGGCAACCCGTCGACCTCGCGCATCCACGCGACCTGCTGGCCCTTGCGCAGCTTGCCGTTGTAGATGCGGATCAGGGCGAGCCGGCCGAGGAACGCCGACGCGTCGAGGTTGGTCACCAGCGCCTGCAGCGGGGCCTCCGGGTCGCCCAACGGCGCCGGGATGTGCTCCATCAACACATCGAACAGCGGGTCCAGGTTGTCGCCCGCGGGCTCCTCGCCGTCGGCGGGCTGCTCGGTGCTCGCGATGCCCGCGCGCCCGGACGCATACAGCGTCGGCAGGCCCAGCGCGTGCTCGGCCGCCGCGGCCGCCTCGTCGTCCAGGTCCGATGCGACGTCGAGCAACAGGTCGTGGCTGGCCTCGACGACCTCGGCGATGCGCGCGTCGGGCCGGTCGGTCTTGTTGACGACCAGGATCACCGGAAGGTGGGCGCCCAACGCCTTGCGCAGCACGAACCGGGTCTGCGGCAACGGGCCCTCGGACGCGTCGACCAGCAGCAGCACCCCGTCCACCATGGACAGCCCGCGCTCCACCTCACCGCCGAAATCGGCGTGGCCGGGGGTGTCGATCACGTTGATCACCGTGACGGTGCCATCGGGGTGATGGCGGTGCACCGCCGTGTTCTTGGCCAGGATGGTGATGCCCTTTTCGCGCTCCAGATCACCGCTGTCCATGATGCGTTCCTGGGTGTCGTCACCGCGGTGATGCAGCGCGCCGGACTGCCGCAGCATCGCGTCGACGAGGGTCGTCTTGCCGTGGTCGACGTGGGCGACGATGGCGACGTTGCGGAATGGCACGTCGGTGATTGTGGCAGCGGGGGGCCGAGATAGCGAACTGGCTGGCGACCAGCGCCGGTTACCGGTCGCCTACCAGCCCCGGCGGCGCGGTGCCGTGGCGACCATTTGGCCCTTGGCCGCCACCTCGCGGCTGCGGTAGACGATGTAGGGCCGGAACAGGTAGACGATCGGGGCGCTGAACGCGTGCACCAGCCGGGTGAACGGCCACAGCGTGAACAGCACCATGCCGATCAGGGCGTGCAGCTGGTAGTCCAGCGGCGCGTTGATCATCACCTCGCCGTGCGGCTGCAGTATCCAGATCCGGCGGAACCACACACCGACCGTGTAGCGGTAGTGGAACTCTCCGCCGTGCGGGCCGGTGCCGATCAGGTCGCAGTACAGGCCCACCAGGATCGCCAGCACCAGCACCACATACATCACCTTGTCGCTGCGGGTGGTGGCCATGGACACCGCCGGGCGGGTGAGCCGCCGGTAGATCAGCAACCCGATCCCGATCAGCGTGGCGATACCGGCCATCGACCCGGCGATGACCGCCTGCAGGTGGTAGACGTGGTCGCTCATCTTCAACATGTGCGTGACCCGCGGCGGGATGAACAGCCCCATCACGTGCCCGGCGAAAACCGCCAGGATTCCGAAATGGAACATCGGGCTGGCGATGCTCAGCACCCGTGACTCGTAGATCTGCGAGGACCGGGAGGTCCAGCCGAACTTGTCGTAGCGGTAGCGCCACCAGGTACCCACGATCAGAACCGACAGCGTGACGTACGGGGCGATATCCCAGAACAGGACGTTGCTAAACACCTGGCGTTCCTTTACGGGGTGGCACGGTCAAGGTAAAAGGTTGCAGCCCAACGGCTTCCGCGGGTGGCCCGGCCTGCGCCAGCCGCTCGGCGCGGCGCACCTCCTGATCGGTGGCGGCGGGCAGGGTCTCGCAGACGGCCGCCACGGCCGGCTCATACGGTGACCTGGCGTCGGCCAGGGCACCGCGCAACACGTCGATCGGCACTCGGTGCTGGCTCAGCAGTCGCCGGCCGACCTCGGGATCGACGGTGGCGCCGAATTCGAGCACCACGGCCAAGTGATCGGGCGCCTCACCGCCCGGCGGCTGCGCACCCGCCTCCCGGTAGGCGGTGGCGAACGCCAGCATCTCCCGGCCGCGGTTGCGGGTGTCCCCCGCCGTCCAGTACGTCAGATACATCGTGGCGCGCCGGCGCATATCGAAAGTCGCGACGTAGTCCATCGCGGCGGCCATCGGCTCACGGGCACGCAGCGCCGCGATCGTCTGCCCGAGAAGCGCCGCCGCGCGCCCGCTGATGTGGCCGAGTATTTCGTCGACGGCGTCCAGTCGCTCGGTGAAGCCGTCGTCCGGGTAGGCCAGCAGCAGCGATGCCGCCTGCCACACCAGGCGATCCTGCATCGCCCGGCCGGCGGACCGCTCGCGGAGCTGAGCCAGCAGCCTCATCGCTTCTGCTCCTCGGGGAACATTCCGGCGGGCACCTGGCCGCCGTCCCAGTTGAGCAGGTTCACCCGGGCCCGCGCGTTGCCGCGTTCGTCGCCGCCACGCTTGAGCGCGTGGAAGGTTTCCACGGACACCGGGACCGGCTCCGATTCGTACATGCCCGGGCCGCCGTCGCCCGTCAACGAGCAGCCCATCTCCTCGAGGTTGCGGGCCTGCGGAGCGAAGGCGGTCGGAATCACGTAGCGGTCTTCGTATTTCGCGATGGCGAGCAGCCGGTACATCTCGTAGATCTCTTCTTCGGTCATGCCGACCGAATGCGGGATGTGCGGCTGGGTGTCGCGGCCGAGGTTGATGTCGCGCATATAGGAGCGCATCGCGGCCAGCCGCCGCAGCACCCCTTCGACGACGGCGGTGTCGCCGGCGGTGAACAGTTCGGCCAGGTATTGCATGGGAATGCGCAGCGCGTTCAGCGCGCCGAACAGGTTACCGATGTCCTCCCCGTCGTGGCCGTCGCGGCTGACCGCGTCGACCACCGGTGACAGCGGCGGGATGTACCAAACCATCGGCATGGTGCGGTATTCCGGGTGCAGCGGCAGCGCCACCTTGTAGGTGTGGATCAGCGCATATATCGGGGAACGCTGCGCGGCTTCGATCCACTCGTCCGGGATGCCCTCTGCCCGGGCGCCGGCGATCACCTCCGGATCGCCCGGGTCCAGCAGGATCTCGCACTGCGCCTCGTAGAGATCGGTGTCCTTTTCCACCGACGCCGCTTCGAGCACCCGATCGCCGTCGTAGAAAACCACGCCCAGGTAGCGCAGCCGCCCCACGCAGGTCTCCGAGCAGATGGTCGGCAGGCCGACCTCCAATCGCGGATAGCACAGCGTGCACTTCTCGGCCTTGCCCGTCTTGTGGTTGAAATAGACCTTCTTGTAAGGACATCCGGACACGCACATCCGCCAGCCGCGGCAGCGGTCCTGGTCGACCAGCACGATGCCGTCCTCGCTGCGCTTGTACATCGCGCCCGACGGGCACGACGCCACGCACGAGGGGTTGAGGCAGTGCTCGCAGATCCGCGGCAGGTAGAACATGAAGGTCTCTTCGAGCGAAAGTTTGATCTCCTCGTTGACCTTCTTCAGGATCGGGTCCTCGGCCAGGATCTCCGACGAGCCGGCCAGGTTGTCGTCCCAGTTCGGTCCCCACGAAACCTTCATCGGCTCACCGCTGATCAGGCTTTTGGGCGCGGCCGTCGGGAAGGTGTCACCCGCGGGTGCCGTGGTCAGGTTTTCGTAGTCGTAGGTCCACGGCTCGTAGTAGTCGCCGATGACGGGCAACTTCGGATTGGCGAAAATCCGCAACAGCTTGTGGATGCGGCCGCCGTCGCGCAACCGCAGCCGGCCCTTCTTGTCACGAATCCAGCCGCCGCGCCATTTCTCCTGGTCCTCGTAAGTGCGCGGATAGCCTTGGCCGGGACGGGTTTCGACGTTGTTGAACCACACGTATTCTGTGCCGGGCCGGTTGGTCCAGGCCTGCTTGCAGGTCACCGAGCAGGTGTGACACCCGATGCACTTGTCGAGGTTCATCACCATCGCCAACTGGGCCATGACTTTCATCGCGAACTCCCTTCGCGCACCCCATCGGCGCTCATCAGTACCGCACCTCCTGGCTGCGGCGACGCACGACGGTCACCTCGTCGCGCTGGTTGCCGGTCGGCCCCAGGTAGTTGAACGCAAACGCGTGCTGAGCGTAGCCGCCGGCCAGGTGGCTGGGCTTGATCCGCACCCGGGTGAGCGCGTTGTGGTTACCGCCACGCTTGTTGTTGGTTTCGGTGCGCGGTGTGTCCACAGTGCGCTCCTGCACGTGGTAGACGTACACCACGCCGTCGGGCATCCGATGCGAGACGATCGCCCGGCACACATAGATGCCGTTGACGTTGACCGCCTCGACCCAATCGTTGTCGTGCACTTGAATTTTCGCGGCGTCGCCCGGGCTCATCCACATCGTCGGTCCGCCACGCGACAACGACAGCATGTACAGGTTGTCCTGGTAGGTGGAGTGGAACGACCACTTCGAGTGCGGCGTCAGGTATCGCACGGTGAGCCCGATTCCATCCTCGGTCGGGCCCAGCTGTGGTTGGCCGAACAAGCGCGCCATGTCCAGCGGCGGCCGGAAAACCGGCAGGTGCTCGCCGAGTTCCTCGACCCAGTCGTGGGCCAGATAGAAATGCATCCGCCCGGTCAGGGTGTGGAACGGCTTGAGGTTCTCGATATTGATGGTGAACGGCGCGTAGCGACGGCCGCCGGTTTCGCTGCCCGACCATTCCGGGCTGGTAACCACGGGAACGGGCCGCGCCTGGGTATCGGCATAGCTGATCCGCTTGTCCTCGCTGCCCTCGGCCAGATGTACCAGCCGCTGACCGGTGCGCTTCTCCAGTTCGTGGAAGCCCTCGACCGCCAGCCGGCCGTTGGTCGTCCCCGACAGCAGCAGTAGCACATCGGCCATCCGCGCGGCGGTGGTAATGGCCGGACGGCCCGCTGCCACACCGGATTTCAGCACGCCGAATTTGGCGGCGAGCTCCTCCACCTCCGGGAACGGGTGCACGGTGATGCCCTTGGTGGTCAAGCCGAGTTGGTCGACCAGCGGGCCCAGCGTCAGCCACTTGTCGTAGATGGCGGTGTAGTCACGGTCCACCACGGTGAGCTTGCCCATGGTGCGGCCCGGCACCGGCGTCGCACCGGTGCGCAGCCAATCCTGTTCGATGCCATCGGGATAGGCCATCGCGTCCGGTGTGTCGTGCTGCAGGGCACTGAGCACGACGTCGGTGCGGGTTCCCAGATGCTCCTTGGCCATCGCGCTGAAAGCACGTGCGATCGCTCCGAAAGCGTCGAAGTCCGAACGTGTTTCCCACGGGGGGTCGGTCGCGGCGCTGAACGCGTGCACGTAGGGGTGCATGTCCGTGCTGGAGATGTCGGCCTTTTCGTACCAGGTCGCCGCCGGCAGCACGACATCGGACACCAGCGTGGTCGAGGTCATCCGGAAGTCGATCGACATCATCAGGTCGAGCTTGCCCTCGGGGATGTCCCCGTCACACGTCACGTCGACGGGTCGCACCCCGTCCTCGGGCGGCAGCGCCGACGCGTTGGAGTCGGTCCCCAGCAGATGCCGCAGGAAGTATTCGCCACCCTTACCCGACGAACCGATCAGGTTGGCGCGCCAGACGGTAAGGACCCGGGGCCAGTTGACGGGGTTGTCGGGATCGGTCACGGCGAGCTTGAGGTTGCGCTGGCCGAGCTGCTCGGCGACGTACTCGGCGACATCGCGACCTGCGGCGCGGGCCTCGTCCACGACATCCAGACTCGACCGGTCGAACTGCGGGTAGTACGGGCTCCACCCCATGGCCACCGCGGACGCCAGCACGTCCATGGTGTGCTTGCCGGCAAACCTGCCGCGGCCCACCGGGCTGGCCAGCTTGTCCGCGCCGTAACCGTCGTAACGCCACTGGTCGGTGTGCGCGTACCAGTACGAGGCGCCGGGCACCTGCCGCGGCGGGCGCACCCAGTCCGTTGCCATCGACATCGTCTGAAATCCGGTGAGCGGACGCACTTTTTCCTGGCCGACGTAGTGGGCCCAGCCACCGCCGTTGCGGCCCATCGACCCGGTCAACATCAGCAGCGCCAGCACCGCACGGTAGATCGCGTCGCTGTGGAACCAGTGGCAGATGCCGCCGCCCATGATGATCATGGAGCGGCCGCCGGATTCCTGGGCACTGTGCGCGAATTCCCTTGCCACACGGATGACTTGGGCGGCCGACACGCCGGTGATCACTTCCTGCCAGGCCGGGGTGTTCTGCTGGGACGCGTCGTCGTAACCGGTGGGCCATTCGCCGGGCAATCCCGGCCGCGCCACGCCGTACTGCGCGAGCACCAAGTCGAAGACGGTGCACACCATGTGCTTGCCGATGCGGCGCACCGGGACACCGCGCGCCACGGTCGTGCCCTCGCCGTCGACGGTGTCGAAGCTGGGCAAATGCACGAGCGCGGTGCTGCCCTCCCCGTTCGAGCTGTGCGCGTCTCGCACACTGAGCGCCGGCACCAGGTCACCGAGATCCAGGTTCCACTTTCCGACCCCGGATTCGCCGTACCGGAAGCCCAGCGAGCCATGCGGCACCACAACCGAATTGGTGGATTCGTCCAATACCGCGGGCTTGACTGCCGCGTTCTCGACCGCCTCCCCCAGGTCTGCCGCCGTCAGGTTCTTCCCCGGCACCAGCATGTCGCCGCGTTCTTCCAGTTTGATCAGGAACGGCAGATCGGTGTAGCGACGCGAATAGTCGGAGAAGAACGGAACCTGCTTTCGCACATAGTATTCCGAGAGGATGACGTGACCCATCGCCATGGCCAGCGCCCCATCGGTGCCGGCCGCGCACGGCATCCATTCGTCGGCGAACTTGGTGTTGTCGGCGTAGTCCGGGCTGACGGTGACCACCTTGGCCCCGCGGTAGCGCGCCTCGGCCATCCAATGCGCATCGGGGGTCCGGGTGATCGGGACGTTGGAACCCCACATCATCAAATACGCTGCATCCCACCAGTCCCCGGATTCGGGGACGTCGGTCTGGTCACCGAACACCTGCGGTGAGGCCACCGGAAGGTCGGCGTACCAGTCGTAGAACGACGTCATGGGGGCGCCGATCAGCTCGAAGAACCGCGAGCCGGCGGCGTAGGACACCATCGACATCGCCGGGATCGGTGAAAACCCGGCGACCCGATCCGGACCGTAGGTCTTGATGGTGTGCACGTGGGCGGCGGCGATCAGCTCTGTGGCCTCGGCCCAGGTGACCCGGACCAGTCCCCCCTTCCCGCGGGCCTGCTGATAGCGCCGACGGCGGTCGGGATCGGACTGGATGTCGGCCCATGCGAGCACAGGATCGCCGAGCCGCGCCTTGGCTTCCCGGTACATCTCGACCAGGACGCCGCGGGCGTACGGGTAGCGCACCCGGGTGGGCGAGTAGCTATACCAGGAAAAAGAAGCGCCGCGGGGGCAACCGCGCGGCTCGTACTCGGGCCGGTCCGGGCCCACCGACGGATAGTCGGTCTGCTGGGTTTCCCAGGTGATGATCCCGTCCTTGACGTAGATCTTCCATGAGCATGATCCGGTGCAGTTCACCCCGTGCGTGGAGCGAACCACCTTGTCGTGGCTCCAGCGGTCGCGGTAGAACACGTCGGCTTCGCGGCCGCCCCGCCGGGTCACGGTGCGCAGGTCGGCCGAGATCTCGCCCGGTGTGAAGAACCGCCCGCTGCGCTCCAAGAGCTCCTCGAGCACTCCACCGATGCGAGGTGTGGCAGTCAAGAAGTACTCCTCCTAATCGGTAGCGTCGCGCCTCGTCGCCCGGCCGTGCGTGGGATCCCAGTTGAGTTGCGCTCGGCAATACGCCCGGTGATCCGCCCGTCCGCACAACCTCGGATCGGCTCAACCATCGCCATTTCGGGCCCGCGGGCTGGGCGGGGATACCGCACAGCATAGGTCGACGTGGATGGGGCAATCACATCCGCCGCGCCTGGCCGCGCATGAAAAACGCGGTCATGGGCATCGGTTTTCGCGGTTGCGAAAGCCTCCCGGTCGGGCACCGAAGCCGGGACGGCAGGGTCTGTACAACCATCTGGCTCGCTGTCGGCGCGCACATCCAAGGCAGATTCGTGTGGCGTTACTACAAGTCATATTGTGGTGTTCAGTTCACTCTAGCGACCTGCAACGCGGCTGTGAGTAAGCTGCGGGAACTCTGTGGACGTGTCATGAGGGCCGTTCACAGCGCACCTGTCAGATCCGCCAACCAGCCCCGATCGGCCGGCACCCAGTCGAGATCGTGCAGCTCAGCGGCCGTGACCCAGCGCAACGCCCGATGATCACGCGCATCCGGCTCACCGCTGAGCAAACGCACCCGGTAGGCCCGCAGCGTGATCCCGCCGTCCACCGTGATGTCCGCGCCGAGCCGGTCGCCCACCGCGACGTCGCCCACCGCCAAGCCCAGCTCCTCGGCCAGCTCGCGGGCCAGCGCGTCGCGCTCGGCCTCACCCGGCGCGACCTTGCCACCGGGCAGCTCCCAACGGCCGGCCAGCTCCGGCGGGCGGACGCGCTGCGCCACCAAGACGTGCGCGTCGCAGATGAGGGCGCCGGCGACGACGATCTGGGTCGGCATGGCCAGTGACGGTATACCGTCGGGTCATGGCTGTGTTACGGCCTGCCAACGTGCCCGGCTACCTACGTGAACATCGGAAGGCGGCGGGTCGCCCGGCTGGTCGCCGCCGCAGGCAGCGGGGTGCGTCACCGCTGCGGGCGAAATTGAGCGGCGCAGGTGCGGATTGCTGCTATCGGGCGGACATTCCGTTCGGACGACTACCAAATGGTGCCAGATGGGCGCACGCATGCGCGAACCTTGGACCGCAGCCGTGCCGGTCGGCGATCCCTGGTGATATGAATCGAATTCCCTTGCGGCACAATAACTATCTTACGGTTTAAGCATCATCGTGGAATACTCGACTACTAGTCAGTACCAGGCACTTCCAGGATGGGAGTTGGCGATGATCACCGAACCCGCAAATTCGTTTCCTCGCATTTTCAGGGGCTATGACCCGGCTGCGGTCGATCCCTACATCGAGGTGTTGCTCACCAAGGAGAAATTGCTGATCGACGAAGTGCATAGCCTCAGGGCCCATCGAAACGAATCCGGCGACGAAGCAGCCGCGCTGCGGATTGAGGTCGCCTGCCTCGAAGATGAAGTTGCCGCCCTCTCGGACACCTCGCCGTCGCCCTACGCGATGCAACACCGGATGGCGAAGATGCTGCGGCGTGCGCTCGATGAGATTTCCCGGATGCAGGCCGAGGCGCGGGCCGAGGCAGACTCGGTGATCGCGGGGGCCGCTGCCGAGGCCGAGGCCGCGCAGCAAGAGTACCGAGAGCTGTTGGCGCACATGGCTGCCCAGCGAAAGGCTCTGGAAACGGAATGTGAACAAACCAGGAAAGAGCTCGACACCGAACTCGCCGGGATGCGTGCTGAGGCCCAATCGTTGATCGATGAGGCGTGGCAGGAAGCCCAGCATAAGCGTGAGCAACTCCTCGCCGACGCAAAGGAGAAGGCTCATCATTTCGATGAGCGAGTCCACCGCGCGATGGACGAGGCGAATCAGGAACGAATCATGATCCTGGAAGAGCTGATGGACGTAGCGCGCGACCTACAGGGAGTTCCGGCCAGCCTCGAGTCCGCATACCAAGAACGAAAGAATCTGCCGGAGGCGGGCGTCGTGGTGCCGTTGGACCAGAAAAATCAAGCACCGGGTAATCCCGCCGTAGCCTCGTAGGTGACCGCCCCTTCGGGGATTGGCGGACATCTTTAGGGCTACCCCTCGGTTGACCCGTTATCGAAAAGAGAGGATGAGTCCGGTATGGCCGTGCTAACGGATGAGCAAGTAGACGCCGCACTGCCCGATCTGGATGGATGGGAGCGTGCCGGCGGCGCCCTGCGCCGGTCGATCAAATTCGGAAGCTTCCTGGCCGGCATCGATGCGGTGCGCCGGGTGGCCGACCATGCGGAAAGCAAGGATCACCACCCCGATATCGATATCCGCTGGCGGACAGTGACTTTCGCTCTCGTCACGCACTCCGAGGGCGGTATCACAAAAAACGATGTCGAGATGGCCCGCGATATCAACGGGATCGTCGACAACTAGCCCGCGGTGGGGCCCTTGTCGTCGGCCGGCACGTGTCCCCCGCTTACGGGCGACCCGCGCAGCTCGCGGTCGCCGATGGCCGCAGCCCAGATCAACGTCGCCACCGCCGCCGCCGTGTAGATCAGCCCCGCCCAGGCCAGATACCACGGTCGGCTTATCTGCCAGATGGTCGGTTGAGCGAAGCTCAGCAACCACGGCACGCCGATCAGGGTGAGCACCAACCAGCCCCAGCCCACCATGCGCGCACCGCGCAGCGTGCGGCCCGCGCCGTGGATGGCCCAGATCATCAGCGGCACCAGCCACACCCAGTGGTGGGTCCAGGAAATCGGTGAGAGCAGCAGCCCGAACACCTCCACCACGATCAGCCTGCCCAGCTGGTCGGAGGAGTCCAGCGCGCGCCAGGCCAGGACGGCCAGCACCGCGGTGACCGCGAGGGTGGCGACCAGCAGCGGACCGAATCCCACATCGTGGCCCAGGATCCGCGAGATGGCGCCGCGCCAGGACTGATTGAACGACGTGGCGATGGGACCCACCCGGTGGGCGTCGCCGAGCAGCTCGGTGAAGTAGTAGCGGGTCTGATCGCCGACTACCAGGACCGAAATCCCAATGGTGGCAACGAAAACGACCACCGAAAACACGGTCGCGGCCCAGCGCCGCGCGCCGGCCAGATAGACCCCGGAGATGGCGGGCGTCAATTTGATGCCGGCCGCCACGCCGACCAGCAGCCCCGACAGCCACCATCGCGTCGTGTAGACCGCCCACAGCACGGCGGTCATCAGCAACACATTGACCTGGCCGTAGTCGAATGTGCTGCGCAACGGCTCGATCCAGATGGTGATCGCCGTCCAGCCCATCGCGAGGCGGCGGCCGCGGGCGCCGGCCGGCACGCCCGTCAGGCGCTGGCTGATCCGGATCGCGACGTAGAGGGCGGCGATGGTCGCGATCTGCCACAGGAATGCGACGAGGCCGAACGGCAACAGGTGCAGCGGGTAGAAGACGACGGCCGCGAACGGCGGGTAGGTGAACGGCAGCGGGAAGTCCGGTGTCTGGTCGGCGTAGACGTAGCTGTACAGGCTGCCGGGATGGTCGATCGCGGCGGCTCCGCCGAGGTAGACGTGCAGGTCGACGAAGTTCGCGCCGTTGGGGGCTAGGTACGTCCAGGCCAGCCTCGCGGCGACGCTCGCGATGAGCAGCATCGGCGCGGCCGCTTCGAGGAGACTCGCCAACCGCTGCGTGATGGGTGCCGCCGGGGCGGCCGAGATGGTGTCTATCCGCCCGACTTTAGCGATCGGGCCATGCGCCGCCGCCCCGTCGGTCCCCTGACATCTGTTCAGGGAGCTCATTTTCAACCGTTCGGTCACCGCTCTCATTCATATCCGTAACGAATACATAAATGCCACACGTGTCACTTGAGTCCCATCTGCATCAAAGTAACTTCGGCCCGGAGACCTGTAATCAATCAATCAGGGAGAGTCATGCCAACCATCTGGACTTACATGCGTGCAGCCGCCGTCGTGGTCGGTTCGTCCGCAGCACTAATAGTGGGCGGTCTCGCGGGGTCAGCCCACGCCGACCCCGTGCCGGCCCCGGCCCTGCCGAACATTCCGCAGCAGCTGATCAGTTCGGCGGCCAACGCGCCGCAAATCCTGCAGAACCTCGCGACCGCACTCGGCGCCACGCCGCCCGCGGCACCGGCGACGCCGGGCATCAGCTTCCCGGGTGTTCCGGCGGCCGCTTCGCCGGCATCGGCGGCATCCACGGCGGGTATTCCGTCGATCCCCGGCCTGACCCCGGCGGCCACACCCGCCGCTCCGGCGTCATCCCCGGCGGCGTTCCCCGCCATTCCGGGGCTGACGCAGTCGGCGACGCCCGCCGCACCGGTGTCATCCCCCGCGGCGACCGGCCTTCCGGGGATGATCCAGGGCCTGACCGGCGCGCAGCCGGCGGCCGCGTCTCCGGGCGTTCCGGCCGCCTCGTCGATCCCGGGCCTGCCCGCGATCCCGGGGTTGTCGGCACCGACCGCACCGGCCACACCGCCCGCCCCGCAAATCCCGCAGGCGCAGGTCAACATGCCGGCGATGCCGTCGGGCCTGCCGGTCAACGTGCCTTCGCAGGTGCGGCTTCCGCAGGATCTGCCGGCGCTGGCTTCGGGGCAGACCCCGGCGGCCCCGGCGGCCCCGGCCGCGGCCGCGCCGGCGGCCAGCCCGGCCGGACCGGCAGCGCCGCTGCTTGCCGCCCTGCCTTGAGCAGCGTCGTCGTCGGCCTAACCCACCACTGAGAACCGGAGGACACCGTGGCAACCACTTGGAATCTGTCCAAAGGTTTGGCCGCTGTCGTCACGGCATCGGTTGCCGCGTTCGGGCTCTGCCCGAGCGCGGCAGCCGACCCGGCGGCGCCGCAGCCGACACCACCATCCAGCGCGGCCCAACAACTGCCGGGTCTGCCTGCCTTGTCGCAGCTCAGCCCGCTCATCCAGCAAGCGGCCGGCGACCCGCAGCAAGCGACACAGCTGCTCATGGCCGCCGCGCAAGCCTTCGCCCACAGCCCGACCGCTCCCAGCGAGTCCAAAAACGTTGCCGCGGCCGTGAATCAGTTCGTCCAAGAGCCCACCGCGCCGGTGCAGCACGTGCCCGCGACGGGCATAGAACCCGGTTTGCAGGCGCACCTGCCGGCCGGTATCGACCCGGCACACGCGGCCGGTCCGGCGCCCGCCGCCGCTCCGGCACCGGGGCCCGCCCAACCCGCCAATGTGCCCGTCGCGGCACCGGTTCCGGTGCCCCCAGCGCCGGCCGCGGCGCCGCCGGCGACCCCTCCCGCACCGGAGGCCGCCGCACTGCCCGCCCCGGCACCCGCGGCTGCGCCGGACGCCGCCCCCACGGCGGCCGCTCCGGGATTCGGCGCTGACGCGCCGCCCACGCAGGACTTCATGTATCCGTCGATCGGCACCAATTGCCTGGCGGATGGCAGCAGCGCCATCGCCACCGCGCTGTCGGTCGCGGGGCCGGCCAAGATCCCGCTTCCCGGCCCGGAGGCAGGCCAGACCGCCTACGTGTTCACCGCGGTCGGCACCCCCGGACCCGCCGAGGTGCAGAAACTGCCGCTGAACGTCACGTGGGTGAACCTGACCACCGGCAAGTCCGGGACCGTCACCCTCAAGCCGCGATCGGACATCAACCCGGACGGGCCAACGACGTTGAGCGCGATCGCCGACACCGGTTCGGGCAGCATCATGTCGACGATCTTCGGGCAGGTCACCACCACGGAAAAGCAGTGCCAGTTCATGCCCACGATCGGCTCGACGGTGGTGCCGTAACAGACCGGCGCCGCCACCGTTTCGCCACTGCGAACGCGCGTGTCCCCGCACCGGGGTGCGCGCGTTCGCTTCTAGTAGGCCATGAACAGGATCGCGTCGCGGTCGTACTCGAGGCCAGGATGAACGCTGGCGAGGTGAGCTTGAGTCAATTCGACCAGCTCATCCTCGTCCTTGCCGACGATGGCCTCGCCGCACGGACACGTGAGGTGTGTCTTCACGTTGCTGCCCTTCCCTTCTGGTGACCTACTACTTCGCCGCCTTGGCTGCTGCTTTCATCTGCTTCTTGTACGAACGCACCTCGCCCATCGATCGGGCGTCGACGATATCGGCGACGGAGATGTGCGTGCCGTCCTTGCCGAACTGCCCGGCCGCCGCGCGCCAGCCTTTCGGCGTCACCCCGTACTGCTTGCCCAGCAGCGCCAGGAAGATCTGCGCCTTGACCTCGCCGAAACCGGGTAGCCCCTTGATTCGCCGCAGCAGCTCCGCGCCGTCGGGGTCGCCCGCGGTCCACAAGCCGGCGGCATCGCCGTCGTAACGGTCCACGATGATCTGGGCCAGGGTCTGGATACGTTTGGCCATCGATCCCGGAAACCGGTGTATCGCCGGCTTTTCCGAGCACAGCGCGGCGAACTTGTCGGGGTGGTACTCGGCAATTTCATGCGCACCGAAGCCGCCCATCCGGTCCGCGATCTTCTTCGGTCCTGCGAAGGCCGTCTCGAAAGGTACCTGCTGATCAAGAACCATCCCGATGAGCAGGGCCAACGGGTCGCTGGACAGCAGCTTGTCGGCCTCGGGATCTTGAGCGAGCCACAGTTTCACTGTCAACGACCAACCTTTCGCTGAGCGCCCTAGGACCGATGACCTATGTGTTCGACAGACTACCTACCGGAAAGCCGCTGACGACCAGCGGATAACCACGGAGTTATCGTGACGTGGTGGTGGATGAGGCCCGATTGGCACTGATGCTGGCCCGCGACGAACTGCATGCGCTCGTCACTTCCTATTGCCGGGCCGTCGACCGCGCCGACTATGAAGCGCTGCGCAGCCTGTACCACCCCGAGGCCACCGACTCGCACGGCTCATTCGCCACGGGCGGCGTCGAACAGTTCATCGCGCAGTTGCAGGCTGCCGAACCGTATGTGCGTGTCTCCCAACACAACATCACCACCACGAACTTCGTCATCGAGGGCGAGGACGCCCGCGGCGAGATCTACTGCCTGGTGTTTCACACCTTCGCCGGTCCCGAACACGACATCGACGTCATCATCGGCGGCCGGTACCTGGACACCTACGCCCGGCACGACGGCCGCTGGAAGTTCAGCCGGCGCACCATCGTCGCGGATTGGGCATACCGAAACGACCCGTCCCAACTGGATTTCTCGCATCCCAGCACCCGGGGAAGCCTGCGCGGCCAACCAGGCCAAGCCGACCCTTCGATCGGCCTATTCACACCGTCCCAAGGCTGAACCCCCGCGGAAAACCACTGGCGCGCACCATGATCCGCCCCGTCGGCCCGACCCCTCGACGGCCGCGATCCTCAGCCGCTCTTGCGGCGGAATTCGCGACGGTTTCCCACCGCGCCGTGCGACCGGGACTGCTTGCCGGCGCCGTCTTTGTGGTCGGATCCACCCGAGGATTTCGCCATCTTGCGGTCGAGGGCCGCACGGAACTTGCGCTTGGTGTCCTCGTCTGACCCGGGCGATTCAGAAGCCCCCGAAGACTTGGACGACTTTGAACCCTGCCGAGCATTCGATTCAGCCATACGGGCAGCTTAGCTCCGGTTTGCCGGCATGCTGGTGGACGGTGCGGCTACCGCATGCCCGGGGGCATGCCGTACACATGCGAGATCGGCAACGTCAGCAGCACCCGGCGATCGGTGACCATCGCCTGACGGTATTCACCCCAATCCGGATGTTCACCGGCGATGTTGCGGTACAAGGCAATCAGCGCCTCCACGGTGTCATCGCCGGGCGCGGCCGCCGGCGGTGTCAGTTCGGCGGTGCCCTCGGCGACGGCATAGGACCATCCGTCGTCGGCGTCGACCAGGATCGACGCCCGCGGGTCGCGACGCAGGTTGCGCGTTTTGGCGCGCGGCTCGGTGATCGATACCTGGATCAGAAGGCTGCGCGGGTCGAAGTGGTAGCTCACGTTCGACAGCTGCGGTCGCCCGTCGCGCTTGATGGTGGCCAGCACCCCGAGGGAATGCCCGCTTATCAAGGCCAGCAGCTTGTCGTCGAAGACTTGGCGTCCCATGGCGAAAGCCTACGTCGCACGCCGCCCCGACGGCCCGGGATGGCGGTTCGGAGGGCGGGCTGGTGGAATCGGGGCATGACCAAGTACGCGGCGTTTCTGCGTGGCGTCAACGTCGGAGGCGTCAATCTCAAGATGGCCGAGGTGGCCGCCGCACTGACCGACGCGGGCTTCACCGGGGTGCGGACCGTGTTGGCCAGCGGCAACATTCTGCTGGAGTCGGCGGCCGGGGTGACGTTGGTGCGCAAGAAGGCGGAGGCCGCGTTGCGCGAACGGTTCGGCTACGACGCCTGGGTGCTGGCCTATGACATCGGCACCGTGCGCGACGTGGTCGACGCGTATCCGTTCGAGCGCGAGGCCGACGGCTACCAGTCCTACGTCACGTTCGTCGCCGATGAGGCGGCGCTCGACGAGCTCGCCGCGCTGGGCGAGGGCACCGGTCCGAACGAGAGGATCAGCCGGGGCGAGGGCGTGGTCTACTGGCAGGTCCCCAAGGGCAGCACCCTGGACAGCACCATCGGCAAGACGATGGGCAAGGCGCGCTACAAGCCGTCGACCACGACGCGCAATCTGCGCACGCTGGACAAGGTGTTGCGCTGAGCCCCGCTCGCACACATTCGGCGCGCCAACGCTTTTCGACACCGAACGAGGCTGCTCACTCGTCAGGCACGGATTCGATGTAGCGCAGGGCATCGGCCTTGTCCAGCCCGAGTCCGCGCGCTACCCGGACGTACTCACGCGCGGCGGCCGCCATCGCGGCGTCGGTCGGATCGTAGCGGGCGATGAATGTGCCGAAGCGGCCCCGAGTTTCGATGATGGCGGAGGTTTCCAGCTCGCGGTAGGCGCGGGCCACGGTGTTGACGGCGACCCCGAGTTGGCCGGCCAGATCCCGCACGGTGGGCAGGCGGGTGCCGGGCGGCAGCGCGCCCTCGCGGACTCCATCGATGACCTGCGTCCTGAGCTGGTCGAACAGCGGCTTGCCCGCCTTCACGTCGACCCGCAACCAGTCACCCAGCTCCACCGGTTCAGTATCCCCCAGCCCCGGCTATCTTGGTGGGATGCGCGTAGCGGTGCTCAGCGGCGCGGGGATCTCCGCGGAGAGCGGCGTGCCGACGTTCCGCGATGACAAGAACGGGTTGTGGGCCCGCTTCGATCCCTACGAGCTCTCCAGCACCCAGGGGTGGCGGGACAACCCCCAGCGCGTCTGGGGCTGGTATCTGTGGCGCCATTACCTGGTCGCCGATGTCCACCCCAATGCGGGTCATCGCGCCATCGCCGCCTGGCAAGACGACGCCCAGGTCAGCGTCATCACCCAGAACGTCGACGACCTGCACGAGCGCGCCGGCAGCGAGTCCGTCCACCACCTGCACGGGAGCCTCTTCGAATTCCGTTGTGCGCGTTGCGCTGTGCCGTATAGCGGCGCGCTGCCCCAGATGGCCGAACCGGCGCTGGAGGTGGAGCCCCCGGTGTGTCATTGCGGTGGCCTGATCCGGCCCGACATCGTGTGGTTCGGCGAACAGTTGCCCGACGAGCCGTGGCAGCGCGCCGTGGAGGCGACCGAGTCCGCCGACGTGATGGTGGTGGTCGGGACCTCGGCGATCGTCTATCCGGCGGCCGGCCTGGCGGAGCTGGCGCTGTCCCGCGGCGCCGCCGTCATCGAGGTCAATCCCGAAGTCACGCCGCTATCGGCCAGCGCCACCCTCAGCATCCGTGAGACGGCGAGCGCGGCGTTGCCCGGCCTGCTGCAGCGGCTGCCGGCTCTGTTGAAGTGAGGGTCAGGGCCGGCGCGCGCGGCCCAGCAGCAACTCCGACACCGGCATCGGCGCCCAGGCCGGCAGCGTCCACTCCCGCCTCGACGTGTCGACTTCGAATCCCGCCTCGACGATCGAGCGTTCGGTGTCACGATGGGTGTGACAGTTGCCGAACAGCCGCGGCCACAGGGTCGCATCGACGAGACGCTGGAAGCGGCCCCGCGCACCGGCGCTGGCGATGTGCTCGAGGTAGCGCAGTTCCCCGCCCGGCCGCAGCAACGAGTACAGGTGCCGCAGCACGCTGCCGGGGTCGCGCACCGAGCACAGCACCAGCGAGCACACCACCGCGTCGAACGGCTCGGAGCCGCTGAGGCTTTCGGCCGTCTCGCCGGAAACGATCACGCGTGCGGGCACCGCGTCCGCCGCGGCGCGGGCCCGGGCCGCCAGCCGCGGTTCGGGCTCGACCGCGACCACCTCGTCGACCGACTCCGGATAGTGCGGAAAGTTCGTCCCGATCCCCGCGCCGACTTCCAACACCCGGCCGGACAAGCCGGCCAGATTCTCCCGCCGCAGGGCCCGGATCGCCTCGGCTTCATGGCTGGCGACGACGGGCCAGAGGCGCGCAAAGAAGGGATTGTCGACCACGGTTGTCATGCGTATGTGAACCTTCCAACTTGGATGAGGCCCAGAATAGGGTTCGGCGACCGGATCGGTCGGCCGTTAACCGATATTGGGCACCGGTTCCCCGCGCGGGGGCCCAGGGAGTTCGGCCTGTTCGGTGGCCGGCTCGAGGTGTGCGGGTTCTTCGGCGCCCGCCTCGCTGATGCCGAACCGATCGTGCAGCCACGCCAGGGGCCTGGGCGCCCACCAGTTCCACCGGCCCATCACATGCATGAAGGCCGGGACGACGACCATCCGCACCAGGGTGGCGTCGGCGAAGACGGCAAGCACCAGGCCCAGGCCGAACATCCGCATGAACGAGACATGCGCGGCGATCAGCGCGGCGAAGGACATCGACATCACCAACGCGGCCGCGGTGATCACCCGCCCGGTGCGGGCGACGCCGAGCGCCACGCTCTCGTCGTTGGCGGCGTGGGCCTGCTTCGGGGTCGGCCGGGCCGGGCGAGCGGCGCCGGACGCCAGCCAGTACTCGCGGATCCGGGAGAGCAGGAAGACCTCGTAATCCATCGACAGCCCGAAGGCGATGCAGAACAGCAGCACCGGCATGTTGGCCACCAACGTCCCGCTCGGCGTGGTGCCGAGCGCGCCAAGATGGCCGTCCTGGAAGATCCACACCAGCGCACCGAACGCCGCGGTCAGCGACAGGAAGTTGCAGGCGAGCGCCTTGAGGGGCAGCAGCACGCTGCCGGTCAGCAGGAACAGCAATACGAACGTGATCGCGGCCATCAGCCCGAGGACCAGGGGAAGTCGTTCCGTCACCGCATCGACACTGTCGCGGTTGACCTGTGCCACCCCGCCCATCTCGACGGATCGGCCCGCGGGGCCGGGGACCTCGTGCAACCGCCGGAGCTGGGCGTCGTTCACCGCGGAAAACAGCGGCGCCGTGCTGCTGACGGTCAGGAACGCGCTGCCGCGGGCCAACCCTGTCGCCCCGGCCGCAGGTCCCACCCGGTTTCCCCCGGCGAAGGTGCCCCCGGGCGCTGACACCGCCGCCACGTCAGGCACCCGCGACAGATCGGCGGCGTACTTGTCGAAATCCCCCGGATTCAGGCCGGCGGCGTCGGCGACGACGACGGGCACCGACGTCGCGGAATCGTTGGCGAAATCGCTGCGCAACCGGTCGCCGACCTGATGCGCCGACGCCGAACGTGGCAGCACCCGGTCGTCCGGGAAACCCCACTTGACCGAGAAGAACGGCAGCCCGAGCAGCAGCAGCAGGCCCACGACGGCCAGGCCGATCGGCGCCCAGCGGCGCATCACGAACTTGCTCGACCGATACCAGAACAATTGCTCGACGGGCTTGTGCACCGGCTCGGGTCGCCCAAGCGCGCGGCGCAACAGCCGGCGCACGTCGAACGCGTCCAGCCGGTCGCCCAGCAGCACGATCGCGGCCGGGGTGATCACGATCGACGCGGTGGCGACGAACGCGACCGTGGCCACCCCCGCGTAGGCGAACGACTTGAGGAAGTACATCGGGAACGCCACCGTCGCCGACATCGACAACGCCACGGTGACCGCGGAGAACAGCACCGTGCGGCCGGAGGTGGCCATGGTCCGGACGAGCGCCTCGTCTCGGTCGCGGCCCTCGGCCAATTCGTCGCGATAGCGGCTGACGATCAGCAGCGTGTAGTCGATGGCCAGCGCCAGGCCCAGGGCGGTGCTGAGGTTGAGGGCGAAGATCGACACCTCGGTGGTGAAGGTGATGAGGCGCAACACCGACATCGAGCCGACGACGGCCAACGCACCCAACGCCATCGGCAGCGCGGCGGCCAGCAGCCCGCCGAACACCCAGATCAGCACCAGGAAGCTCAGCGGCAGCGCGATCATCTCCATCACCAGCAGATCGTCCTGGTTCTGCTTGTTGATCTGGGCGTACTGCATGGCCGCGCCGCCGGCGCGGACGGTGACACCGTCACGGTCGTGGACGAACTGGTCCGACAAGGTCTGCGCGTTGTGCTGAACGAAGTTTTCGCCGCCTTTGAGGTTGACCACGATGAGGCCCGACTTGCCGTCGCGGCTCACCAGGTCGTCTGACGCCCCCGGGCCGCCGTCGGCAACGGGCCCGGTCCACGGCGAGGAGGCGTTGTAGACCAGCGGGGACCGCTGCAACTGGTCAACGAGGTCGGTGCCCACCTTGCGGGCTTGTGCGCTGTTGGTGCCGCCGGGGGCCGTCACCAGAATCAGCATCTGCTGACCGCTCTGCCCGAACTTGTCGGTCAACACGCCGATGGCGCGGGCGGACTCCGAGTCCGGATCTTGGAAACCGCCGGGCGACAAGCTCTTGGCGACGGGAATGCCGAAGACGGCCGCGGCGATGAAAACCAGCACCCCCACTGCGATGATCCGGCGCGGCGCCGCGATGGCGACTCGGGCGATTTTCTGCAGCATTTTCGAGCCCTTCCGCTGCCGGTGCCCCTTTGCGCTGGCCGCTGGCTATCCGCGACAACGTAACAAACGCTAATTCTCACGCGTCGAACAGTGTTCTCTTTAAGCACGCAGGCGGGCTGGCGCACCGTTCAACGCAGGGTTCAAACCGTGGGGACGGTAAGAGTCCGGCCAGAAAAATGTGTCGTAAGTAAGCAGCTCACGGCCCAATCCCAGCGGAAACGGCGGGCGAACCTACCCGTCGGTAAATTGCCATCATTTTCCGAATCGCGACTCAAAGATTCCTTAATGGTGGCCCATACGCTCAGTGTCATGTGGATCGACGACACAAGTGCCGACGTCATCAAGGTCGACTTCGAGGCCCTCTACCACGGCGATGTGCTGGTGGAAGGCGAGACCTCGGAGCAGTTCGACGAACTGCAAGCGGCGAGCTGAGCCAGACGATGAGCATGCTCGCACGGCTGTTAATGGCCGAACCCGCCGTCAGTCGATGGTTCCGCAAGTAACCATCGATCCTTTGTCACGAAAGCCCCCCGCCGATGCGGGGGGCTTTCGTTTGTCGACGGGTGCGTGCCTCAGCGAGGCGCCATGCGAATGGCGCCGTCCAGGCGGATGACCTCGCCGTTGAGCATCGGGTTCTCCACGATGTGCACGGCCAGCGCGCCGTATTCGTCGGGATCGCCCAGCCGGGCCGGGTGCGGCACCTGCTTGCCCAGCGAGGCCTGCGCCTCCTCGGGCAGCGAACCGAGCAGCGGCGTCTTGAACAATCCCGGTGCGATGGTCACCACGCGGATGAGCTCGCGGGACAGGTCACGGGCGATCGGCAGCGTCATGCCGACCACGCCACCCTTGGACGCCGAGTAGGCGGCCTGGCCGATCTGGCCCTCGAACGCGGCGACCGAGGCGGTGTTGATGATGACGCCGCGCTCCTCACCGACGGGTTCGGTTTTGGCGATGCGCTCGGCGGCCAGCCGCAGCACGTTGAACGTGCCGATCAGGTTGACCCCGATCACCTTCTTGAACGCGTCCAGGGGGAACGGGCCGTCCTTGGACAGGGTCTTGATGGCATTGCCGATGCCCGCACAGTTGACGTTGATGCGCAGCGTGCCCATCCCCTCGGCGGCATCCAGCGCGGCGCCGACGGCGGCCTCGTCGGTGACGTCCGCCTCGACGAAGCGGGCGCGGTCACCGAGTTCGCGCACCGCTTCCCCGCCGCGCAGGTCGATCACGACGACCTGCGCGCCGCGGTCGAGCAGCCGCTTGGTGGTGGCCAGGCCCAGGCCTGAGGCACCCCCGGTGACGACGGCGACGGCGTCTTTGATCTCCATGCGAGTCCTTCCCTGATCTCCTCGAGTCCAGCCAACTGGTTGGTTGGGACTATACCCAGTCGTTGAGTACCGCTTCGGCGTCGGTCACCGGCGCCGCGGGGCGCGGTGTCTCCGGCGCGGTGCGGGAGAAGCGCGGCGCCGGGCGCGGCTGCAGACCGCCGTCGACTTCGTAGAAGGTGTTCCGCTCGGTGATGTGCGGCTCGGTCTGCACCTCGCCGAAGGCCAGCACCGGCGTCACGCACGCGTCGGAGTCGGCGAACACCTTGGCCCAGTGTTCGCGGTCCTGGCCGGCGAACTTCTCGGTCAGCGCGGCCCGCAGTTCCGGCCAGCGGCCGACGTCGTTCTGCCCGGGCAAGTCCGCGCCCTCCAGGCCCAGCCCGGTCAGCATGGCGGCGTAGAACTGCGGCTCGATGGCGCCAACCGCGACGTAGCGTCCGTCGGCGCATTCGTAGGTGTCGTAGTAGGGCGCGCCGCCGTCGAGCAGGTTGGTGCCGCGCGCGTCGGTCCACATGCCCGAGGAGCGCATCTGCCACATCATCTGGACCAGCATGCTCGAGCCGTCCACCATCGCGGCGTCGACGACCTGCCCCTTGCCGGAGGTTTGCCGCTCCCACAGCGCGGACAGGATGCCCAGCAGCAGGAACATCGAACCGCCGCCGAAGTCACCGACAAGGTTCAGCGGCGGGACCGGCCGCTCGTTCACCCGGCCGATGGAGTGCAGGATGCCGTTGAGCGAGATGTAGTTGATGTCGTGGCCCGCCTGCTGGCTGCGCGGGCCGGTTTGACCCCAGCCGGTCATCCGGGCGTAGACAAGCCGGTCGTTGACCTTGGCGCAATCGTCGGGGCCCAGACCGAGCCGCTCGGTGACGCCCGGACGGTAGCCCTCGATCAGCACGTCGGCTTTGGCGATCAACTTCAGGACGAGTTCGCGCCCTTCGTCGGACTTCAGATCGGCGGTCACCACCCGCCGGTTGCGCATCATGGCGTCCTTGGCTGCGCCTCCGCCGCCGCCGGCGGCAGAAGACGACGGGCGATCGACGCGCACCACGTCTGCACCCAGATCCCCCAGGATCATCGCGGCGTGGGGGCCCGGCCCGATGCCGGCCAACTCGACAACGCGCAGTCCCTTCAACGGTCCAGCCATGATCTACCGACCTTTCGTCCGCTCCGACGCCTTTGACCGTTGGTGCTCAAACAACCGGTCGTTCGACATCTTCGCAGCCGTGCCCGTGGCCCGCGCACCCCGGTCACTTATGGTGAGCCCATGCCTTCATCCGCGATCGCCACCCTTACACCAGTCGCAGGCCTCGACGTCACGCTGTCCGGCGGCGTGTTCTCGGTGACCATCAACCGGCCCGACAGCCTGAACTCGCTGACCATTCCGGTGATCACCGGGATCGCCGACGCGATGGAATACGCGGCCACCGACCCCGAGATCAAGGTGGTGCGGCTCGGCGGCGCCGGACGCGGCTTCAGCTCCGGCGCGGGGATCAGCGCCGACGACGTGTCCGACGGCGGCGGGGTCCCACCGGACGAGATCATCCTCGAGATCAACCGGCTGGTGCGCGCGATCGCCGCGCTGCCCCACCCGGTGGTCGCGGTCGTTCAGGGTCCGGCGGCCGGGGTCGGCGTTTCCATCGCCCTGGCCTGCGACGTCGTATTGGCCTCGGAGAGCGCGTTTTTCATGCTCGCTTTCACCAAGATCGGGTTGATGCCCGACGGCGGCGCGTCGGCGTTGATCGCGGCCGCGATCGGCCGTATCCGCGCCATGCGGATGGCGCTGCTTCCCGACCGGTTGCCGGCCGCCGAGGCGCTGTCCTGGGGGCTGGTCACCGCGGTCTATCCGGCCGACGACTTCGAGGCCGAGGTGGACAAGGTGATCGCACGGTTGTTGGGTGGCCCGGCCGTGGCCTTCGGCAAGACCAAGCTGGCGATCAACGCGGCCACGCTCACCGAATTGGATCCGGCCCTGCAGCGTGAATTCGACGGACAGTCGGTGCTGCTGAAGTCCAACGACTTCGTCGAGGGCGCAACGGCCTTCCAGCAACGCCGCACCCCGGACTTCACCGATCGCTGAATGTCGTTGCGCTGACTCAGACGCCGAACATCGGCGGCAGCACCAGCACCATGATCAGACCCCAGCCGACGTGGGTCAGCACCGGCGCCAGCACGCCGCCGCTGGCCCGGCGCTCCAGCGCGCACACCGTCCCTAGGATGAGCGCGGCGAAACCCAGCATGGGGTTGCCGCTGGCCATGGTGGCGAGGGTGTACAGCAGGGTCGAGATCAGTACCGGGTGGTACCTGCCCAGCGCGGTGTAGAGCGCGCCGCGAAAGAACAGCTCTTCGGCGGCGCCGTTGATCACGGTGATCAACACGACGAGCAGAAACGACCCTTGGTGGGCGAACAGCAGCACCCGGGTGATCAAGTCGGAGACGGCCGGGATCTGCCGGGCGATCAGCCCGCCCACGATGAACGCGCCACCGACCAGCAGGCCGACGGTCACCCCCGTGATGACCGGCCGTTGGTTACGGCCTCGCCAGCAGAGCCCACCCAGGTGCAGCGGACCGGAGACCAGCGCGCCGGCGGTCCACACGGCCGCAAGCGCCAGGGTCAGCCAGTAGAAGCTGGCCTCCCCCGGATGGCGCCGCAGCGAATACCCCAGCACCGCGGCGCCGACCACCAGCGTGATCGCGACGATGATCCGCCGGCGCCGCACGACGGACGGCGGTTCATTCTGTGGCACAGCAACATTGGTGACCGCGCGACGCAACTCGGCGAAGACGCTGGTGTGGTAGGGGGTTGTTGACTGGCTCATGCGGGACGCACCTTCGGGGTCAGGGCGATCAGGATGTCGAGGCCGGTGCGAAGCGCTCCGGCAACCGGACCGGGGACCCTGTTCACCAGTCCCAGGGTCGGCCGCACGATGGAGGGTGTGACGCGCTGCGCGAGTTGTCTTAGGCGCCGCGCGTCTCCCCCGGCCCAGGCGGCATCGGTGTTCGCGAGGTGGTGCGGATCGGCCAGGGCGTTGACCGGGCGGGGCCGCTGATTCGACCGGTCGCCCAGGGCCAGGGCGATGGCGTTATCGATGTCGAGCAATCCCCCGGGCGGATCGGGCACCCGGTCGCGCAGGTCGCTGATCGATGCCACCATCGGATGGTCCAGCGACTCGACCAGATCGCCGGCCAGGCCCGGCGGTACCGGCAGCGCGACGCCGGTGATCAGCGAGGCCAGCCCGGTGCCGACCCTGCCCACCGACAGGCCGGCGTGCCATCGACCGGAGATATGGGCATACGTCTTGAGCAGCCGCCGGTAGGAAGTGGTGTCGGGGCCGGAGATGTCGTACGCGCCCGCGGGCACCAGGTCCCGATCGGCCGCGGCGACGAGATAGTGCAGGACGTCGCGGATGGAGATCGGGTCGATCGGGTTGTCCATCCAGCTCGGTATCGGGATGAGCGGGAAGCGATCTCCCACGTAACGCATCATCTCGAACGACGTCGAGCCGGCGCCGATGATCATCGCCGCGCCCAGCCACACCAGCTCCGGGCCGTCGGGGACGGTGAGCGCCTCGGCCACCTCGGCCCGGCTGGTCAAGTGCTCGGATAGCGCCTCGCCGGCGGGCACGAAGCCGCCCAGGTAGACGATGCGCCGCACCCCGGCGTCCCGGGCCGCGGCCGCGAGGTTCGCGGCCGCGGCATTGTCGGCGTCGCGGAAACCGGGCTGACCGATGGCGTGCACCAGGTAATACACCACGTCAATGGGGTCTGAGCCGGCGAAGGCGGAGCGCAGCGACTCCGGGTCAGACGCGTCGAGGGTGACCGGCGTGATGTCGTCGAACCACCCGAAACGCTTGAGAAGCGGTGGATTTCGAGTTGCGGCCACGACCTGATGCCGGTTTTCCAGCAGCGCCGTGACCAGTCGTGATCCCACATAGCCGGTGGCACCGGTGACCAGAACCCGCATACCCCCGACCCTAACCCGACGGTCCGGCCGATGGCCCGCGACGCGTACGTAACGCCGCCGCGTTTGAGGCCCGATTTTCGCCGTGGCGTACGAGCGCGACGCAAACACGCATTTGAACCGATGCGGCGACGACACCGTCACCGGTGCATGGAGAAGATCAACGGGAACATCGCGGTGACAAATCCGTCCATTGCCGGCGTGGCGGTGAAGTTCCCGCCCAACCGCTATACGCAGCACGAAGCCATCGGCGCGCTGACCGACATCGCCGGTCCCGATTTTCGCCGTTTCGCGCTCAGCAGCGGCGTCGAGTCCCGCAATATCGCATTGCGGCTGCCCCGCTACCGCGAGCTGAGCGGATTCACCGAGGCCAACGCCGCCTATCTCGACGTCGCGCTCGACCTGGGCGAGCAGGCGCTGGTGGCGGCCCTCGACGAGGCCAGGGTCAAGCCGTCGGAGCTCGACATCGTGTTTTCGACGACGGTCACAGGGCTCGCCGTTCCGACCCTGGAGGCGCGCTTGGCGAAGCGGGTCGGGCTGCGGCCGGACGTCAAACGCGTCCCGCTGTTCGGGCTGGGCTGTGTGGCGGGTGCGGCCGGAGTGGCGCGCATGCACGACTACCTGCGCGCCTTCCCCGACCACACCGCGGCACTGCTCGCGGTCGAACTGTGCTCGCTGACCATCCAGCGCCAAGACACTTCCGTCGCCAACCTGGTCGCCACCAGCCTTTTTGGCGACGGCGCGGCCGCGGTGATCACCGAAGGCGCCCAGCGGGCCGGCCGGGAACACACCGGCCCCCGGGTGCTGGCCACCCGTAGCCGGATCTATCCCGACACCGAAGAAGTCATGGGCTGGAAGATCGGTGGCGACGGATTCCGGATCGTGCTGTCGGCCGACGTCGCCATCATCGCCGAGAAATATTTGGGCGACGATGTCCGCGAATTCCTCGCCGACCACGGTCTGAGTCCGTGCGACGTGAGCACCTGGGTCTGCCACCCGGGCGGCCCTCGGGTGATCGAGGCCGTCGAGGACGTCTTGGACCTGCCCGCGGACGCGCTCGATCACACGCGAAACTCGTTGCGCGAGAACGGAAACCTGTCGTCGGTCTCGGTGCTCGACGTGCTTGCGGCCAATATGGCCGATCCGCCGTCGCCGGGTTCGATCGGCTTGATGATCGCGATGGGCCCGGCGTTCTGCTCCGAGCTGGTGCTGCTGGCCTGGTAGGGCTGGTAAAGACTGTAGCCATGTATTACCTGCTGGTGCTGGCCGTCGGGCTCGAGCGCGTCGTTGAGCTGGTGGTGTCCACCCGAAACGCGCGATGGTCGTTTACCCAGGGCGCCAAGGAGTTTGGTCGATCGCACTATCCGGTGATGGTGGTCATTCATACCGCGCTGCTGGCCGGCTGCCTCGTCGAACCGTGGGTGCTGCACCGGCCTTTCATTGGATGGCTGGGCTGGCCGATGCTGGCGGTGGTGGCGGCCAGCCAGGGGTTGCGCTGGTGGTGCATCACGACGTTAGGCCGGCGCTGGAATACCCGGGTGATCGTGCTGCCGCGGGCCCCGCTGGTGCGACAGGGTCCCTACCGCTGGTTACACCACCCGAACTATGTTGCAGTGGTGGCTGAGGGGTTGGCGTTGCCGTTGGTGCACACGGCGTGGCTGACCGCGGCCGTTTTCACGCTCGCCAACGCGGCCTTGCTCAGGGTGCGGCTGCGGGTGGAGAACTCCGCGTTGGGCTACACGTGAGCGACCGCGCTGGCGACGATGCAGTGGGGGCACCCCCAGCCGCGAAGCGGCGAGGGCGACGAAGCGATGAGGAGGAGCGGCGCTCATGTCCTACGACGCGGACTTGCTGATCGTCGGCGGCGGTCCGGGCGGGCTTGCGACGGCGTTACACGCTCGCCGGCAAGGACTTTCGGTGATCGTGGCCGAGCCGCGCGAGAGCCCCATCGACAAGGCGTGCGGCGAGGGGCTGATGCCCGGCGGCCTGGCCGAACTGATCGCACTCGGTGTCGACCCGGCCGGCATGCCTTTCCACGGGATCGCCTACGTGAGCGAACAACGGCGCGCCCAGGCGCGGTTTCGGTGCGGGCCGGGTCGCGGCGTGCGTCGCACGACGTTGCATGCGGCGCTGGCCGCGCGAGCCAAAGAGCAAGACACCGACTGGATCCGCACGCGGGTGACCAGCGTCGCGCAGGACGCGCACGGCGTCTCGGCCGCCGGGGTGCGCGCGAAATGGTTGGTGGCCGCCGACGGGCTGCATTCACAGGTCCGGCGGGCCGTCGGCATCGCGGCGGCGGCGGGAACGCCGCGGCGCTACGGCGTGCGTTGGCACTTCCGGGTGCCGGCGTGGACCGATTTCGTCGAGGTGCACTGGTCACGCTGGGGCGAGGCATACGTGACGCCGGTCGAGCCCGATCTGGTGAGCGTCGCGATCCTGTCTCGCGGACGACCCGACCTGGCCTGGTTCCCGCGACTGGCCCACCAGCTGCACGGCACCCGCCCCGGACAACCCCGCGGCTGCGGCCCCTTGCGGCAGGTGGTTTCCCGGCGCGTCGCGGGGCGTGTCCTGCTGGTCGGCGACGCCGCCGGTTACGAGGATGCTCTGACCGGCGAGGGCATCAGCCTTGCCCTCAAGCAAGCCGCCGCGGTGGTGGACGCCATCGTCGACGAGACGCCGTCGTCATACGAGAAGGCGTGGCACCGGATCACCCGCGACTACCGGCTGCTCACCCGCGCGCTGGTGCTGGCGAGCACGAGGCCGGTGGTGCGACGCGCCGTCGTGCCGGCGTGCACGCTGTTTCCGGCGGTGTTCGGCCGCGGGGTGAACATCCTGGCGCGCTGACGCCGATGAGAACGCGCGGCGCTAGCGCGCCTTCCAGACCGGCTCCCGCTTCTCGGCGAACGCCAAAGGCCCTTCCTTGGCGTCCTCGGAGCGGAGCAGGACCCGCATCTCGCGTACGGTGCGTTCCCAGCCCGGCTCGTCGCCGACCACGACCCCGTCGTCGACGCCGTAGGCGACCCGCTTGCTGGCCTGCACCGACAGGGGCGCGTTGACGGTGACCCGCGCGGCCAGCGCCAGCGCGGCGTCCAGCACCGAGCCCTGCGGGGCGACCTCGTTGATCAGCCCCCATTCGCAGGCGGCGGCCGCGGTGAGCGGCTCGCCGGTCAGCAGTAGCCGCATCGCCACCTTGCGGGGCAGCTGCTGCGCGATGCGGAAGACGCCACCGGCGGCGGCGATCAGCCCCCGCTTGACCTCGGGGAGCCCGAACTGAGCCCGCTCGTCGGCCACCACCAGGTCACTGGCCAGCGCCAGCTCGGTGCCGCCGCCCAGGGCGGTTCCGTTCACCGCCGCGATCGTGGGCTTGTCGATGAAGTGATGGACGTATCCGGCGAAGCCCCACTCGGGATGGTCGGGGTGATACAGGTTTTCCCGGCGCGCGATCGCCTTGAGGTCGGCACCGGCGCAGAACGACTTGTCGCCTGCGCCGGTGAGCACCACCGCCCGCACCTCGGGATCGTGTTGCGCCGCTTCCAGCGCATCCCCGACGCCGATGCTGACCGCGGCGTTGACCGCGTTGCGGGCCTCCGGGCGGTTGATGGTTATCACCATCACGTTGCCCCGGCGCTCGGCCAGGGCCCCCCTCTCAAGGGCATCAGCCTCGGTCACAACAGTTCCACGATGGTGGCGTTGGCCTGGCCGCCGCCCTCGCACATGGTCTGCAGGCCGTAGCGAATTCCCTTGTCCCGCATGTGATACAGCAGGGTGGTCATGATCCGGGCGCCGGATCCCCCGAGCGGGTGGCCCAGCGCGATCGCGCCACCGTTGGGGTTGAGCTTCTTCTCGTCGGCGCCGATCTCCTTGAGCCAGGCCAGCGGAACCGGCGCGAACGCCTCGTTGACCTCGTAGGCACCGATGTCGTCGATGGACAGCCCGGATTTCTTGAGCACCTTCTGCGTCGCCGGGATGGGCGCGGTCAGCATGATCACCGGGTCGGCCGCGGCCACCGACGCGGTGTGCACCCTGGCGATCGGCGTGAGCCCGAGCTCCTTGGCCTTCTCGGCCGACATGAACAGGAGCGCCGCCGAACCATCGGAGATCTGCGACGAGTTGCCGGCGTGGATCACGCCGTCCTCCTTGAACGCCGGCTTCAGCGAGGCCATCTTCTCCATCGGCGTACCGCGGCGGATGCCCTCGTCCTTGAGCACCGCATTGCCGTCCTGGTCCTTGATGCCGACGATCTGGTCGTCAAAAGCACCGGAATCCTGTGCGGCCGCGGCCTTTTCGTGCGAAGCCAACGAGAACTCGTCGAGCGCGGTGCGGTCGAACCCCCACTGCTGGGCGATCATCTCCGCGCCGATGCCCTGGTTGGGGATCTGGCCGTCGTAGCGGTCCAGGAAGGCCTTGGAGAACGGCCGGCCACCGTTGGCCAGCGACGCTCCCATCGGCGTCCGCGACATCGACTCGACACCGCCGGCGACGACGACGTCGTAGTGTCCGGCGATCACCCCGGCGGCAGCGAAGTGGATGGACTGCTGGCTCGACCCGCACTGGCGGTCGACGGTCACGCCCGGGACGGTCTCCGGCCAGCCGGCGGTCAGCAGCGCGGTGCGGCCGATGTCGAGGGCCTGTTCCCCGGCCTGCATGACGCAGCCCCAGATGACGTCGTCGACGATGCCCGGGTCGACGCCGACCCTGTTGACCAGTCCGTTGAGCACCTGCGCGGAGAGATCCGCCGGGTGTACCCCGGACAATCCGCCGTTGCGCTTCCCGATCGGTGAACGCACTGCCTCGACGATGACGGCTTCAGCCATGGTCTTGTCTCCTTTGACACGTGGACTTCGAAAAAGAGTTGAGCCTTGCCTCGATTGTCAACCAAGGGGTTGGGAGGGCGAAGCCCGGGGTGCTTCTCGCCCACCAGCCGGAGGCCGACGCGGTCGCCTCCCGGCGGTCACGACGGCCGCATGAGTATCGAGCCGAGGTGACCAAATGCCGCGTCGCATGCGCTATCGCATGTGCCAGCGGATTTCGAGAGCCACGTAATGGTCGCTGACACAGCCGCTTTGGGTGGCGCGCCCAAGGCGCGCCCATCTCAGCCGGCGGGGTATGCGACCGACTTGATCTCGGTGTACTGGTCGAAACCGGCCACGCCGTTCTGGCGTCCCACGCCGCTTTCCTTGTAGCCGCCGAACGGCGTGTCGGCCCCGTACGGGGCACCACCGTTGACGCCCATGAAGCCGGCCTTGATCCGGCGGGTCACCGACAGCGCGCGCTCGAGCGAACCCGCAAACACGTTGCCGGCCAACCCGTACACGCTGTCGTTGGCGATCCGGATCGCGTCCTCCTCGTCGTCGAAGGGGATGACGGAGAGCACCGGACCGAAGATCTCCTCCTGGGCGATGGTCATCTTGTTGTCGACGTCGGTGAAAAGCGTTGGCCGGATGAAGTATCCCTTGTCGAAACCGGTTTCCGCGCCGGGGCCGCCGACCAGCGCGGTGGCGCCCTCTTCCACACCCTTCTTGATGTAGTCCGTCACGCGGTCGAACTGTCGCTGCGAGATCACCGGCCCGCACAGCGTTCCGGGGTCCTGCGGGTCACCGCACGTGACGTTCTCGTAGATGTTCTTCAGGATCTGGACACCCTCGTCGTAGCGGGACCGCGGCAGCAGCAGCCGGGTCGGGTTGGCGCACCCCTGCCCGGCATGCATGCACGGCGCGATGCCGACCATGCAGGCCGTCCCGAAGTCGGCGTCCTCCAGCACGATGGTCGCCGACTTGCCGCCGAGTTCCAGGAAGAGCCGTTTCATCGTCGCGGCGCCCTTCTCCATGATCCGCTTGCCGACCACCGTCGAGCCGGTGAACGAGATCAGGTCGACCTTCGGTGACAGCGTGAGTTCCTCGCCCACGAAGTGATCGGACGCGGTGACGACGTTGACCACACCGGCCGGGATGTCGGTCTTCTCCGCGATCAGCCGGCCGAGCCGGGTCGCGTTGAACGGCGTGTTCGGCGCGGGCTTCAGCACCACCGTGTTACCCGTGCCCAGCGCCTGGCCGAGCTTGTTGATGGTGACCTCGAACGGGAAGTTCCACGGCACGATCGCCCCGACCACGCCCACCGGTTCCCGCCACACCTTGCGGGTGGTCAGCGTGCCGGTCAGGCTGATCACCTTGTCGCCCAGGTCGGTCTCCCACGCGTATTCGTCGATCAACCGGGCGGGGTACTTCAGCCCGTCCTCCAGCGGGGCGTCCAGCTGCGGGCCGAACGTGATGGCCCGGGGCGAGCCGGCCTCGAGGATGAGCTCCTCGCGCAGCTCGTCGATCTCGGACTCGATCGCCTCGTGCAGCTGCAACAGGCAGCGCTTGCGCAACTCCTTGTTGGTCGACCAGTCCGTCTCGTCGAAGGCGCGCCGGGCGGCGTCGATGGCCCGGTGCATGTCCGCCTTCGAGGCGTCGGCGACCTCGCCGAGCGACTCCTCGGTCGCCGGGTTGATGTTCGTGAAGGTGCCGGCCTGCCCGTCGACGAGCTTGCCGTCGATCATCATCTTCGGCTCGAAGCGGACCTTTACAGCCTCAGTCATATCTGTCACTCTCTTCTGGGTCGTTGCGGGGCTACGGAGAGCCTTACCGGAAACTAGCCGATTGGCAAGGTGCAACCGGTCGCGGGGCCGGTTATCGGGGGTCGAACAGCACCGGCACCGACGTCGGCGACCGGAAGACCTGGCCGCGGATATGGGGGTCGTCCCCGTCGGGGTCCAGCCGAAGGTTCGGCAGCCGGTCGAGCAAAAGGTTGATGGCGGTGCGCATCTCGAGGCGCGCCAGGTGCATGCCGAGGCAGACGTGCACGCCATACCCCCAGGCCAGGTTGGCCTTGGGTGTGCGGAAGATGTCGAACGTGTCCGGATCGGGGTAGCGGTCTTCCTGCCGGTTGGCGGCGCCCAGCATCGGCATCACGGTCGAGCCCTCCGGGATCGGCACCCCGCCGAGTTCGGTGTCGCGGGTGGCGACCCGGGTGATGGTCAACAGGGGCGGTTCCCACCGCACGCCCTCCTCGATGGCCTGCGGCAGCAGCGAGCGGTCGGCGCGGATGGCGTCGAGTTGCGCGGGGTCGGACAGCAGTGCCAACAGCAGGTTGCCCAACGCCCGGTAGGTCGTCTCCACCCCGGCGGGCAGCAGCAGACGCAGGAACGAGTAGATCTCCTCGTCCTCGAGCTTCTCGCCGTCGATCTCCGCTTGCGCCAGCCCGCTGATCAGATCGTCCCTGGGCTCGGCGCGGCGGGATGCGAGGATCGGCGCGAAGTAATCGCACAGCGCGGCCGAGGCGGCAAGACCGCGTTCGGGATTCAGGATCCAGCTCAGCAGCGAGATGGACCAGCGCTGAAACTGCGGGTAGTCCTCCTGCGGCAGGCCCAGCAGTCCGGCGATGATCTGGCTGGGATAGTCGAAGGTGAATTCCTTGACCAGATCGGCCTTCCCGTTGGCCGCGAACTTGTCGATCAGGCTGTTGCCCACGCGTCCGACCAGTTCGTCTTCCCATCGCGCCAACGCCTTCTGCGAGAAGGCCTTTGACACCAGCGAGCGCAGCCGGCCGTGCACCGGCTCGTCCATGCCGAGCATGACGCGCTCCCCCAGCACGGGGCCGAACGCGGCGATGACGGCCGCCGAGGAGAACGTCTCGTTGTCGCGCAGCATCTGCTGGGCTTCCTCGTGGCGGTAGACGATGAAGACGGGTTTGGATTCCTCATGCGGCATCCCCGAGATGTCGAGGCGCTGGATGGGTTCCTCGCGGCGTAGCCGGGCCAATTCGGTGTACGGGTCGCGCACGTCGCCCGAGACCGCGTCGTCGAAGGCGCCGAAGTCTTCCAAGTCGTCGAAAAGTTGTTCCATGATTGTCCTCTAATCCCCTTGTTGCGCCGCGTTCTTCGGCGACGAAAACCGCCCCGCCACTGCGGCCAAGCGCTGCAATACCGGCTGCGGAAGAACACGCGCGGCGACCACCATCGCCCGCTGGCCCACTGTCAGTGGCCAGGCCCCCCCGCGCATCGAACCTTGTCTGGGTATGCCCAGCACGACCCGCGAGATGTGGTGCATGCCCGACGCCGGCAGGATCCTGTTGGCCACCAACAGCATCGACGCATCCGGGCCGATGCCGCGGCGGCGGAAGGGCACCCGGTCGTCCAGCGCCTTCAGCAGGCCGTCGGTGAACCGCTCGGGTGGCCGTGCCATTTTCATCGCGAAGCGCCCGCGGCTGTTCATGGTGTTGTGCAGGCGGGCGTAGGGGCCGTTGAAGTTTCGGTCATCGGTGGTGCCGGCGTCGGTGATGATCTCGGTGTCATACATGCCGGCCACCACGACGGTGACCCCGAGACCGAACGGCGCGATCTCGCAGGCCATCGATTCCCCCCACCGCTCCAGCGCCCCCTTGGCCGCCGAGTACGGCGCGGTGGCGGGCTGGCCCCGCACCCCGGCCGCGCTGGACACCAGGACGATCCGCCCCTGACCGGCCGCCCGCATCGACGGCAGCAGAGCCTGGGTGAGCGTGACGGGGCCCAGGACGCTGGTGGCGAGCATTCGCTGCCACAACTCCATATCGGTCTCCTCCACCATTCCGGCGGCGGAGATGCCCGCGTTGTGCACCAGCGCGTACGGTGCGCCCACGGCTTCCTCGATTGCCTTGGCCGCCGTGGCGATCGACGCGGTGTCCGTCAGGTCGAGCTGCACGCCGATCAACCGTTCGTCGTCGGGCTCCGGCAGCCCCTGGTCCCCAATGGCCTGCCGGAGCAGCGGAATCCCCGTGTCGGGTGTCCGCATGGCCGCGACCACTCGCCACCCTTCCCGATACAGACGCATCGCCGAGGCGAATCCCAGTCCGCGGGACGCACCGGTGATGACGACCGTGCGCGGCTCAGCCATTCTTGCTCGGCGCGGTAGTCGCACAGGCACCTTCGCCGGGCGGTGGCGGTTGCACATCAGGCCGGCCATTGGGTTGCCCGCTCATCCAGGTCGACCAGATGCCGACCGAGAATGGACCTCGTGCGCCCGCCTTCTCGTAAAAGCCCTGCGGGTCATACACTTTGGCCTCCGGATAGGGCCACGGGCAGGCGACGGCGGTGGCCGCCTTGGTGGCCTTGATGACGGCGAACCACGCACCGTAGGCGAAATAGGACACGTTGATGATGGCGAACATCACCAGGAACGTGCCGAGCACCGGACGCGTCGGGAAGAGCCTGGCTTTCGCGGACAGCTTCTCGGCCACCGATTTCCCGGTGTCGTCGCGGTAGCACAGGATCGCCGCGGGCACCATCACGAAGGTCACCGAGAACGACTCCCAGATCAGCGGGAACTGGAATGTCGTGCCGGTGAAGAGCGAACCCCAGGGGATCACCTGCGAGTAGATGTACATACCGGTGTGGACGAGCTGGATCTCCAGCCACGCGTCGAAGATGAAGCCGATCACACAGGTCAGCACGCCCAGGCTGACCAGCGGGTGCCGCGAGAAAAAGGCCTGAGGTCCGTACTTCGCCTGGAGCTTGCGCAGGATCCAGATCGCCGGGAAGTAGGGTCCGAAATAGAAAGTCACATAGCCGAATACGACGAAGGGCTCGACGGTCGGCGACAGCGACACCAGCGGCCACGACTCCGGCCAGTGGATGAGGTCGGGGTTGTACACCGCGAACGGGGCCCAGTTCATGATCGGGTCCTGCCACACGATCAGCGTGGTGCACAGGAACATCAGCATCACCGGACTGCCCGGATTGCGGCGCCAGCCCCTGATGAACACCACCAGCAGCACGATCAGCATGATGACGGTGGAGATCTGCAGGAAGGCGATGTAGTCCAACCCGAAGATGAACTTCACCGGGCGGGGCCGGCCCTGCACGTTGGGGTTGGCGACGCGCGGGTCGAGGGCCACCCGGCAGTTCGCGACGAACACCAGCACGAACGCGGCCAGCGCGGCGCCGGCGACCCAACCGCCCCAGCCGCGCTTACCGATTCGCTGCGGGGAGGCCGGTTCCTGCTGCGCGGCAGGCGGTGTGGACTGTTCGGTGGACATCGCGGTCAGCCTTCCTCGCCGAAGCGGTCAACCAGGTGCGAGTTGACACCGTCGGCGTCGAGCGTGCGGGCCACCAGATAGCCGGCGCCCATCCATGCCCGTCGCGTCCACTTGCCGAACGACACCCGCGTACCCGGCGCGCCGCTGGCCGCGGGCAGCATCTTCACCCGCTCCAGCGCCTCTTTGACCCCGCGCGGGCTGAGCGGGTGTGCGTCGGTGAACGCACGCACGAGCGTGGCGGCGACGTCGCGGTTCACCACGGTCACGCAGAACTCGGGGCGGCTGCCGTTGTATTTCTTCGCGTAGGTGTCGAGGAAGTCCTGGCCGATCCGATTCGCCTCGTCGTACTGGTCGACACCGGTCCAGCCCATGAACGCGTTCCACATGATCGGGTTCACCCATGCGTTCTGCCACGCGGTGGTGGTGAAGCGGGGTGGGTCCCAGCCGATGCTCTCGAGCGCCGGGTTGACGAAGACGATTCCGAATCCGAATCCCAGGTGCACGATCGCCTCGGAGTTCGCCTCATGGAGTGTGCGCACCGCAGCGTTGATGTCCTGAGCCGTCTGGGCGATTGAAACTTCCGCCACGATCCGAATACCCTTGCGCCGACAGGCACTTCGCAGGTTCTTCAGGTAGCTCTCACCAATGAGGCTCTGCTCGACCAGGACGCCGATCCCGGTGAGTCCGCGTTTGGCGATGAGGTCGGCCAGGAAGATGGGTTCATCGGTCATGGACCCCTGCGGGAAGGAGAAGGTCCACTCGCCGAGCCAGTCGTCGGTGCCGGTCACGCTGATCGCGGGCACCTTGAACCGTTCCTCGATCGCTTCCCGCAACGGCACGCAGTTATCGGTGATGTTCGGACCGAAGACCACCAGGCAGCCCTCGTCGACCAGTTCGCCATACGCATCGATCACCGCCTTGACCGAACCCTTGGGCAGGCCCTCCACCTCGCGGTAGATCATCTGCACCTGGCGGTCCATCAGGCCCTGGGTGACCGCCTCCTCGAAGATGAGGTCGAAAGTCTGGGTGAAGGAGGCGAACAGATCCTCGGGAAACCCCGGTGGCAGCTTGAAGTCCATCAGATAGCCGACCTTGATCGGCTCTGCGCTGCTCTCGTAGGACATCTGACCTCCCCGGTGACACACCCGCGCGCACCGATCATAAAACCTAATATTTGTTCAGACCCTAGCGGGGGCGGTATGCAGCGTCAATCATCGGGTCCGTCAGGCCCGCACAGATAAATCTCGATCATCTCGCCGAGGGCCTTGCCCACCGCCACGTCGTCGGTGAGCGGCCCCGCGATCGCGGCCCGGGCCGCCTCTCGCATGCTCAGGCCCTCGGCGACCAGCCTGCCCGCCGCGATCAGCACGCGCGTCGACGCGACCTCGCGCAGCCCGCCCGTCTCCAGCCGGCGAATGGCCTGACCGAAACGGACCAGCTCGGCCGCGGTGGCACCGTCGACACCCGCTTCGTGCGCGACGATCCCCTCTTCGATATCGGCTGCGGGGAAACCGAATTCGATCGCGACCATGCGCTGGCGTGTCGAATCCTTGAGGTCCTTGAGCACACTTTGATATCCGGGGTTATACGACACGACCAGCCCGAATCCGGGGGCGGCGTCCAGCGTGACGCCAAGTCGCTCGATGGGCAGCTGTCGCCGGTGGTCGCCCAGCGGATGCAGCACCACGGTGGTGTCCTGCCGGGCTTCGACCACTTCGTCGAGGTAGCAGATCGCTCCCTCGCGCACCGCCCGGGTCAGCGGGCCGTCCACCCACACCGTCTCGTCGCCGCGCAGCAGATACCGCCCGACCAGGTCCGCGGTGGTGAGATCGTCATGACAGGCGACGGTGATCAGCGGCCGGCCCAGGTCATGGGCCATCGCCTCGACGAATCGGGTCTTGCCGCAACCCGTCGGGCCCTTCAGGACCAGCGACAGGCCCTGGCGGTACGCCGCCTTGAAAACGGCCTCTTCGTTGCCGACCGCTTGGTAGTAGGGCCGTACCGCGCCCCTTCCGTCCGTATCGGACGGAAGGCCCTTGACGTATGCGAGCCCGGACTCGTTGGCCATAGCTTCCCTTCAGATCGCCCGGCGATTGGAGCCTAGCCGGAACAGATGTTTGTTTCAAGTACCCCGACGAGTGGGGTCGACAGTCGTGTGCGCCAACTGTGTTCTGGGACTTGCCTTCCGGGACACACTGCGGCGAACCTCCGCGGAACGCAGCGCGGACCGAAACAGCGGTCCGATCACACCGGCCAGCTGATCGGGGCGCGCGATCGTCGCGTGCGCGGTGCTGCCGAACACTCTGCGCAGCGATTGCACGTCGGTTCCCGCGCCGATCGTCAGGCACACACAGCCCGTCCCCCGGCGGCGTGCCTCGGTCAGCGCGCGGCGCGCGTCCGCGGCGCCGTAAGCCCGTTCGTACCCGTGGTCGTAGGCAAGCCCGTCGGAGAGCACCACCAACAGCCGCCGCGATGTACCGCCCCGCGCCTCCAAGGTCGCCGAGCCATGGCGGATGGCCGCACCGAGGCGTGAATACGCGCCGGGTTCCAGGCTGTTGAGGCGCCGGATGACCTGGGCGTTCAGGTGATCGTCGAAGCGCTTCACGGGCACCATGCTCACCGCGCGCCGGCCCTGCGAGTAGTAGGCGTAGAGCGCGACCCGGTCGCCCAGGTCGTGCAGCGCCACGGTGAGATTGGAGACCGCCGCGCGCTGTTGTTCGTGCACCGTCCGCCCGAGCGTCCCGGGCTCGCCCGCCGACCCCGACACATCGAGAAGGAGCAGCACCGACAGGTCGCGCCGGCGCCGCAGGCTGTCGAGGTACACCGCCTCGTCGGGCACCGACCCGGCCCGCACTTCGACTCGGGCTTCGACGGCCGCGTCGATGTCGATGTCGTCGCCCTGCGCCTGTCGGTGACGACGGTGCAGACCCATGCCGAGTCGCGACAGTGGCCGGCGCACACCGATGGCGTCGTCGATCGCCTGGGTGGCCGACCGCCGGATCGTCGGCTCGACCTCGCGCACGGTGCACCATGCGGGCCGGTAGCTCTTGCGTGCCACATCCCATTCCGGATACCGCACGCCGTCCGCGGCGGCCTGCCCGCCGTGGTCCCTGTCGTCCCCGTCGTCGCCACCGGAGGTCGACGCCAGCGAGGCGACGGCGTAGGCACCGCGCTTGGCGGAGTTGGTGCGGTGGGTCGGGCTGTCCGCGCCGGGCGGGCCGCCGCCGCTCCCGGTCTTCCGTGCCGAGGAAAGCAGCTTTTTCAACCACTTTCCGATGAACCCGCCGCCCCCCACCGGGCTGGTGAACAAGTCCGGGTCGTCGGAGTCGTCGACCTCGCCGTCGTCGAGCTCCTCCAGTTCCTGTGTGGGCTTCTGGTTGCCCGGGTTTCGCGGAATATGCTGGGGTTCGGCCTGATTCCGTGGTGCGCACACCCGGGCGGCCGCGGCCAGCACCTTCGCCGCGCGGATCACCCCGAACTCCGGTGCCGGATCGTCGATCGCTTCCCGGCCGGAGGCGATGCGCAACGACGCCGCGGGTGAGTCACTGCGACCGGCGATGTCGCGATCACCGACCGACGCCAGGATGCCCGGCAGCAGGTCGGCGTTGCTCACCAACGCGCGGTGCCCCTCGATGGCCAGATAGCGTCTGGCCAGCCGCGGGTGGCGCACCAGGGGACGCACCACGTCGGGATCCAGGCTGCCGGCCGCGATCATCGAGGCCAGCACCGCAACCGACTCGAACCGGGCGCGGCCTCGCGCGCCGGCATCGACGTAAATCGTCTGGCCGTCCGTCCACGCGGGTTCGCCCGGTTGCAGTTCGGCGACCGCCACCGGCCGACCCGCCAGCGCCGAGGCGAGCATGCCGAGCCCCTGCACCCGGTCGCCACGAGCGTCGTCTGCCACGCCCGACCTCCGAACCCGTCGTTGACCAAATATCTGTTCCACCGTAAAGTCCGGCGTGAGCGCAGTCAATCGCATCGGCGCGTCCGTTGTATAGGGGCCGCCGTCAACGACGGGTAGGACACGAGTTAGTCGGGAGTACTTCATGATTGAGTTCACCGGCCAGGTGGCGGTGGTCACCGGTGCCGGTCGCGGACTCGGTCGGCTGTACGCGCTGGACCTCGCCCGCCGCGGCGCCGCGGTGGTGGTCAACGACCTCGGCGGCGGAATGCGCGGCCTTCCAGACGAAGCTGCCGACGCGGGCGTGGCCGATCGGGTGGTCGAGGAGATCAGGAGGGCCGGTGGCACCGCGATCGCGTCATACGACTCGGTGGACAGTCCCGCCGGCGGCCGGGCGATCGTCGACGCCGCCGTGCACGCCTTCGGGCGCCTGGACGCGGTGATCAGCAATGCCGGCATTTTCGGCAGCGCGCCCTTCGAGGACATCTCGCACGACGACTGGACGCGAATGCTGCGCGTGCATCTCGACGGCGGCTTTCATCTGTCGCAGCCCGCCTACCGCGTGATGAAGGACAACGGGGGCGGCCGATTCGTGTTCATCTCGTCGTCCGCCGGGATCTTCGGTCAGCCGATGGAGGCCCACTACGCCGCGGCCAAGGCCGGCCTGGTCGGGTTGACCAACGTGATCGCGATCGAAGGTGAAGCGCACGGGATACTCGCCAATTCCGTTATGCCGACCGGCTTCTCGCGCATGGTCACCGAGACCGTCGGCGACGAGAAATTCCTCGCCGAATCCGGGTTCATGCAGGCCATCAGGCCCGAACTCGTCGTGCCGCTGGTGACCTTTCTCGCCAGCGGCGCCTGCACGTTCACGCACCGCAACTATTCGGCCTCGGCCGGGCGCTATGCGCGGGTGTTCGTCGGCCTCACCGAGGGATGGCTCGCCGACGCCCGGGATCGGCCCACCGCGGAGGACATCGAGGCACATCTCGAGGAGATGTCGGCGGAGAGGTTTTTCGTGCCGGCATCGATCGTCGACGAGGTGCTGGACGTGTGCGAGCGGCGCGGTGTCAGCCCGATGCCGGGTGGCACCGAGATCGAATTTCCGCAACCCCAACGCAACGGGAGCTGATGGTGGACGACGAATTGGCCGGCCAGGTCCGGCGGCTGGCCGATCGCGCGGATATCCACGACTGCATGCAGCGCTACGCGCGTGGAATCGACCGGCAGGATCGCGCGCTGCTGCGATCCGCCTACCATGCCGGCGCCATCGACGACCACGTCGGATTCGTCGGCGAGGTAGACGATTTCATCGACTGGGCGCTCGCCTATCACGGTAGCCAGACGCGATACCAGCACTATCTGCTGAACTACACCGCGGACATCGACGGCGACGAAGCCCACGCCGAAACCTATTACCTGTTCGTCGGGACCGACCGCGAACCGGCGAACCACATGACGATCTCCGGTGGTCGCTATGTCGACCGGTTGGAGCGGCGCGACGGACGTTGGGCGATCGTCGATCGCGTCTGCCTGGTGGAGTTCATCAACGAATCGCAATCGCTGCTCACCGAGGAAGCCATCGCCACGGTCCCGGGGACACGCACGCCCCGCCACGATGCGACGGACGCCTCTTACGATCGGCCGCTCGGGGCGTCCCGCGTGGCCGCGGGCGTCATTGACCAAGTATCTACTCGAACGTAGAGTCCGGCTTGGCGGCAAGGGGACGCGAGACGCAAAAAGATAAGGCAACGTGGACTTTTCATATCCGGCGGAAGTGGAACGGTTCCGCATCGAACTGCGCGACTGGTTGTCCGGGAACCTGACCGGCGAGCTGGTGGCCGCCCGCCGGTCCACCGGGCGCGACGACACCGCGTTCGAGATGCTGCGCGGGTGGGATGCGACGATGGCCGACGCGGGGTGGGCCTGCGTGGCGTGGCCGCGCGAATACGGCGGCCGCGGCGCGACCGTGCTCGAGCAACTCGTTTACACCGAGGAGACCACCCGTGCCCGAGTCCCGGTGCCGCTCAATGTTATTGGGTTGAACAACATCGCACCGGCCCTGATGCAATACGGCACCGAGTCCCAGAAGCTCACCCTGCTCCCCCGCATGATGCGGGCCGACGACATCTGGTGCCAGGGAATGTCGGAACCCGAAGCGGGCTCCGATCTCGCGGCGCTGCGTACCCGCGCCGTGCGTGACGGTGACGACTTCGTGGTCAACGGCCAAAAGATCTGGACGTCGCTGGGGCATCGGGCCGACTGGTGCCAGCTCTACGTGCGCACCGATCCCGACGCCCCCAAGCACAAGGGGATCTCCTGCCTGATCGTCGACATGACACTCCCCGGTATCGAGGCGCGTCCACTGGTCACGCTCAACGGCGACGCCGATTTCGCCGAGGTGTTCTTTCGCGACGTGCGGGTGCCGGTAGACGCGTTACTCGGGCCGCTCGATGCGGGCTGGCAGGTGGCCACCACCACGCTCAGCCACGAGCGCGCCGGAGCCGCCAGGTTGTACGCGGAGATGCAGGTGCGGCTCGAAGAACTGGTGGACGATCTCGCCACGGCCGACACCGGCGCCCTGGACGACCCGGTGACGCTGCGGCGTCTCGGCGAAATCGCGGTCCGCATCAAGTATCTCGAAGTCCTGTGTCAGCGGTCGATCTCGGCCACGATGCATGGCGGGCCGGAAATCGTAGCGTTGGGGTCGGCCAGCCTCGCGAAAACGGTGTGGGGTGAGATCGGGCAGGATCTCGCCGCCCTGGCCTTTGACGTGCTCGGCGCCCGCGGCCAAGGCGCGCCGTGGGCGAACTACCGACTGACGTCGCGCGCGCTGACCATCGCGGGCGGCACCAGTCAGATCAACAAGAACATCACCGCGCAACGGGTACTGGGGCTGCCGCGGAAATGAACCTCGAACTCACCGACGAGCAGGCGGCGCTGCGCGACACCACCCGGCGTTTTCTCTCCGAAAAGGCATCGATCTCCGATCACGTTCGCCCACTGCTCGACGACCCGACCGGAACCGACCAAGCCGTGTGGCACGGGCTCGTCGGCCTGGGCACGACCGGTCTGCTGGTGCCCGAGGACTGCGGCGGCTCCGGCATGACGATGGTCGAGGCCGGAATCGTCGCCGAGGAGCTGGGCGCCGCGCTGCATCCGGGACCGTGGTTGTCGACCGCGGTGGCCGCCCCGCGGGCGCTGAACCGGTTGGGCGCCAACGACACCGCAGCTGAACTGTTGCGCGGGATCGCCGACGGCACCACGATCGTCGCCGTCTGCTTCCTGGATCTGGACAGCGCTTCCGTCGTCGCGAGCCGGCAGGGTGACGGCATGGTGCTGCGCGGCGAGGTCGCCGCGGTGCCCGACGCCGCGGCCGCCGACGTCCTACTCGCGGTCGCCGAGGATGCGCACGGCACCGGGCTTTTCGCGGTGCGGACCGGCTCGCCCGGGGTTTCGGTCGCACCCGAGCCCGGCATCGACCCCACCCGCAAGCAGTTCCGGATCACGTTCGACACGGCGCCCGCACAACGACTGGCCGCGGTCTCCAAGGCAGACCTGGCCGCGGTGATCGACGACGTGCTGATCGCGGCCGCCGCCGATGCGCTCGGCGCCGCGCGCGCCGTCATGGACCTCGCGGTCGAATACGCAAAAACCCGAAGGCAATTCGGTCAGCCGATCGGCTCGTTCCAGGCGGTGCAGCATCTGTGCGTGGACATGTATGAGGCCGTCGAGCTGGCCCGCAGCGGGGTGCTGCACGCCCTGTGGGCCGGCGACGCATTCCCGGCCACCGACGGCCAATCTGGCGGCGAGCGGCATCTTGCCGCGCTGCGGGCGAAGGCGTTCGCCGGGCGTCTGGCCGCCGTGGCCGACACCGCCATCCAGGTCTTCGGCGGGATCGGCTACACCTGGGAGCACGACGCTCACCTTTATCTCAAGCGCTTGCTGGGCTGGAGCGCGTTTCTCGGCGGGCCCGACCATTACCTCACCGAACTCGGTGTGCGCCTTGCGAAGAGAGGCCGTCAATGATGGACATCGAGTATTTGCTCACCGCGACCCCGTCGGCACGCAAGTCGCTGGACCTGGACGCGCCCGTCAACGTCGCTGACATCCGCGAGTGCCTGCGGATCGGCCTGCAGGCCGCGAACGGGTCGAACGCCCAGTCGTGGCGCTGGCTGGTGGTCGCCGATCCGGCACTGCGCGCCAAGATCGCCGAGCTGTATCGCGAGGCCTATCTGCGGCGGGTCGGTGGGCAGCTGCTTGCCGACCTCATCCCGGCGGGAACACCCGAGAGCCGGGTGATGTCATCGACGGAGTGGTTGGTCGAGAATATGGCGAAGGTGCCGTTACTGGTAATCCCTTGCTATGAGCCCTACTTGCCGCGCATCGACGGCGACGAATCATTCCACCTGGCCACGCTGTACGGTTCGATCTTCCCGCCGGTGTGGAATTTTCAGCTGGCCTTGCACACCCGGGGATACGGGACCTGCATCACGACCCTGCACCTGCATCACGAAGAAGAAATCCGAAAACTGCTCGGAATCCCGCAAACCTACGTTCAGGGTTGCCTGCTGCCGGTGGCCCGCCTCCGCGCGGGCCGCACCTTCCGGCCCGCCCCACGGCGGCCGATCGATGAGGTGGTCGCGTGTGACCGCTGGGATGGCCCGGCGCTCTAGAATGGGGTTTCACCGCTTTGTGCAGCGCGTTCATCGGGCCCGGTCTGATAGCCTCTAACAAAGATTTGGTTCGGCACGAAAGGACGAATGCGTATGTTCGCCAAGCCGCAGTCGTCCGGATTCGCACACCGCTGATCATGGCGAAAGCCGAGTCATTGCGGGCCAGCGGCACCACCGATTCCCCGACGCGCCGGGCCGAGATCCTGGCGACCGCGGCGTCGCTCATCGCGTCCTCGGGATTGCGGACGTCGCTACAAGAAATCGCCGATGCCGCAGGCATTCTTCCCGGCAGCTTGTATCACCATTTCGAGTCCAAAGAGGCGATCCTCGTCGAGCTGATCCGGCGCTATCAAGACGATCTGGAGCGTATCGGTCGGTCCGCCCAGGCCAGGTTGGACAAACCAGACCCCCGTCCCGTCGCCGAACAGATCATCGAGCTGGGATCGGCGATCGCCAATTGCGCCGTCGAACATCGCGCCGCCTTGCAGATGTCGTTCTACGAGGGGCCCAGCACGGATCCGGAGCTGATCAAGCTGACGCAGCAGCGGCCGGTGGCGATTCAGGAGGCGATGCTGCAGACGCTGCGCGCCGGCCGGTGGAGCGGCTATATCAAGCCCGACATCGATCTGCCCACGTTGGCCGACCGCATCTGCCAAACCATGCTGCAGGTCGGCCTGGATGTCATGCGCCACAAATCCGCCACCGACCAGGTTGCCGGGCTGCTCTGCCGAATCATTCTGCACGGGTTGGCAACTCGGCCGCCGACCGACTCGGCGCTGGACCGGTCGAGGGCCTTCGCCGCCGCCGACGACGTCATCGCCACCTGGTCCGACGACAGCGACGCCGACCCCAGCGACAAGGCGGCACTGGTGCGCGCGGTGGCACGAACGGAATTCGGCCGCAGAGGTTATGAAGTCACCACCATCAGGGACATCGCGTCTGCGGCCGGCCTTGGCACCGGAACGGTCTATCGGGTGATCGGATCCAAGGACGAGCTGCTCGCAGCGATCATGGAATCCTTCGGCAGGAAGGTGGAGGCGGGCTGGGTCAACGTCCTGCGCTCGGATGCCACCGCTATCGAAAAGCTGGACGCGCTGAGCTGGGTCAACGTCAATGCGCTCGACCGGTTTTCCGACGAGTTCAGGATCCAGCTCGCCTGGATGCGCCAATCGCCCCCGGACACCCCCAACCCGGGCTGGCTGTACGCCACCCGGCTGCGGCAAATGAAAACGCTTCTTTCCGAGGGGATCCGGGCGGGGGAAATCGGCGTCGACGCGCCCTCCACCGCGATGTTGTCGCGCTGCGTGGTCGGCCTGCAGTGGATACCCGAGAACATCCTCGCGGACGTCGGTAAGCGCGCGGGTTTGGTGCACGCGCGGGACACGGTGCTGCGCGGCGTCGCGGTCCGCGGCAAGTAGACCTCAATTAACCGCCCCGGTATTGAACCAAATAACTGTTACCCATACAGTTGAGCAGTTAGAACCGCGTTGGCATTATCCGAGAAGGGGATTTCCATGACCATTGTCGATCGGTTGCGCTACGACGGCAAGCGCGCTCTTGTTGTCGGCGGCGCGACTGGCATGGGCGCCGCCGCGGCCAAGTCAGCGGCCGAACTCGGCGCCGAAGTCATCGTGATGGACTACGCGCCGGTGGACTACAAGGTCGCCCAGTCCGTCCAGGTGGACCTGCGCGACCCCGCGTCCATCGATTCCGCCCTCGAGCAGGTCCGCGGCCCCATCCACGCGGTATTCTCGGCCGCCGGCGTCGCCGACGGAACGATCGACCTGATGAAGATCAACTTCATCGGCCACCGCCACTTGATCGACCGCCTGCTGGAGAAGGACCAACTGCCCAACGGATCGGCCATCTGCTTCATCTCCTCGGTCGCCGGCATGGGCTGGGAGAACGACCTGGACCTGATGCTGGAATTACTGGCCACGCCGGACTTCGCGGCGGCCGAGGCATGGTGCCAGGCGCACGAGGCCGAAGGGATCAACCACTACGGCACCAGCAAGAAGGTGATCAATACCTACGTGGCGACCCAGGGCTACCCGCTGGCGAAGAAGGGCATTCGCATCAACGCGATCTGCCCCGGCCCGACCGACACCCCGCTGGCCCAGGCCAACGCCGATCTGTGGCTGTCCTTCGCCCAGGACTACCGCGACGAGACCGGCTCCAAGGTGCACACACCCGAGCAGATGGGCGACGTGATGGCCTTCCTCAACAGCGAGGCTGCCTGCGGCGTCAGCGGGATCACCCTGCTCGTGGACTCGGGCCACACCATGGCCTCGATGACCGGCGCCTACGCGCCGGGCAAGCCCATCATCGACATCATCATGGGCAAGGTGAAGCTCTAAGCCATGTGCCGCGAGACTGCAACTGCCAACGGCACTACTCGGCGTTTGCGTCGGTAGTTGCAGTCTCGCGGTGAAGTACCTTCGGAGGCATGGCACGCATCGTCGTGATCGGCGGCCACGGCAAGGTCGCCCTGCAGCTGGCCCGCATCCTGACCGAACGCGGCGACGAGGTGAGCTCGGTCTTCCGCAATCCGGATCACTCCGACGACGTCGCCGCCACCGGCGCCAAACCGCTGGCGGCCGACATCGAGCGGCTCGACACCGACGCGCTGGCCGGCGTGCTGGCCGGGCATGACGCGGTCGTCTTCTCCGCCGGGGCCGGCGGCGGCAACCCGGCGCGGACCTGTGCCGTCGACCGCGACGCGGCGATCCGGGTGATCGATGCCGCCGCGCAGGCGGGCGTCAAGCGGTTCGTGATGGTGTCGTACTTCGGCGCCGGCCCCGATCATGGTGTGCCGCAAGATGATCCATTCTTCGCCTATGCGGAGGCCAAGGCGGCCGCGGACGCCCACCTGCGCGCCAGCGGTCTGGACTGGACGGTGCTGGGGCCGGGCCGGCTCACCCTCGAGCCGGCGACCGGGCGGATCGCGGTCAGGCCGGCGCAAGGCGCCGAAAATGGCTCAGTGTCGCGCGCCGACGTCGCGCTCGTCGTGGCGGCCGCACTGGCGGACGACGCCACCATCGGCCGCACCATCGAGTTCAACAACGGTGACACCCCCATCGCCCAGGCACTGGCTCGCTGACCCCGGCCACCAGCGGGGTAGGCTGCGCTACGCAGCTGGTCTGCCGTCGCCGCACGACGTGGCGCCGGCATCGAGCGAGACATGTTAGCCATGCTTCGCGAGAGGGAACCCCGGTGAGAGTCCGGGACTGTCCCGCAGCGGTGTGCAGGAACGACCGCCGTCACGAGCACTGGTCTTACAAGGTTTCAAAGACTGGGAAGCGACGGCCATTAGGAGCACCACCCGGTGCGTGCCTGCGAGTCCGAAGACCTGCCGGCTGTGCCGGACGCGCCGCGTTCGGCGGGCTCATCGCCTCGTGGAATGGGCGTTCGACCGCAACCGTTGAGGTTTGTGTGCCGGTGGTACACCCGCCGAGATGGTTCGGCTTCGCGTCCGCCGGCGGTGACCAGACCGTTGATTAAAGGACGAAAACGTGACCTCTCAACCATTCACCGCCACGGTTACCGGCTCGCCGCGCATCGGCCCGAAACGCGAACTCAAGCGCGCCACCGAGGGCTACTGGGCCGGCCGCACCAGCAGATCGGAACTGGAGTCCGTCGCCGCGACACTGCGCCGCGACACCTGGGCGAGCCTGGCGGCCGCCGGGCTGGACTCGGTGCCGGTGAACACCTTCTCCTACTACGACCAGATGCTGGACACCGCGGTGATGCTCGGCGCGCTGCCGGCCCGTGCCGCGCAGGTGCTCGACGACCTGGACCGCTACTTCGCCGCCGCGCGCGGCAACTCCGACGTCGCGCCGCTGGAAATGACCAAGTGGTTTGACACCAACTACCACTACATCGTTCCCGAGATCGCACCCACCACGAAGTTCGCGCTGAACCCGGACAAGGTGCTCTCGGAGCTGAAAGAGGCGCTGGGACAGGGTATTCCCGCGCGGCCGGTCGTCATCGGGCCGGTGACCTTCCTGCTGCTCAGCAAGGGCGTCGACGGCGCGGGCGCACCCGTCGAGCGACTCGAAGAACTGGTCCCCATCTACTCCGAGCTGTTGTCGCTGCTCGCCGACAACGGCGCGCAGTGGGTGCAGCTCGACGAGCCGGCGCTGGTGACCGACATCTCCCCCGACGCGCCCGCGCTGGCCGAGGCCGTCTACAACAAGCTGGGCGCGGTGAGCAACCGGCCGTCCATCTACGTCGCCACCTATTTCGGTGATCCCGGTGCGGCGCTGGCCGGATTGGCCCGCACGCCCGTCGAGGCGATCGGCGTCGACCTGGTCTACGGAGCCGGCACCGCCGTTGCCGCGGTGCCCGAACTGGCCGGCAAGATTCTGGTGGCCGGTGTCGTGGACGGACGCAACATCTGGCGCACCGACCTACAGGCGGCGCTGGGCAAGCTGGCCACCCTGCTGGGTTCGGCTGCCGGCGTTGCCGTCTCGACGTCATGCTCGACGCTGCACGTGCCGTACTCATTGGAGCCGGAGTCCGAACTGGACGAGGCGCTGCGCAGTTGGCTGGCCTTCGGACAGGAGAAGGTCGCCGAGGTGGTGGTGCTCGCCCGCGCCCTGCGCGAGGGGCGCGACGCCGTCGCCGACGACATCGCGGCCTCCAATGCCGCGGTGGCCTCCCGCAAGAGCGACCCGCGCCTGCACGACAACCGCATCCGGGCCCGCATCGACTCGATCGTGGCGTCCGGTGCGCACCGGGGTGACGCGGCTGCGCGCCGGGCCAGCCAGGACGCGCGGCTGCAGCTGCCGCCGCTGCCGACCACCACGATCGGGTCGTTTCCGCAGACCGTCGCGATCCGCAAGGCCCGCGCCGCGCTGGTCGCCGGCGAGATCGACGAGGCCGAGTACCAGAAGCGGATGAAGCAGGAGATCGCCGACGTCATCAAGCTGCAGGAGCGCCTCGGGATCGACGTGCTGGTGCACGGCGAGCCGGAGCGCAACGACATGGTGCAGTACTTCGCCGAGCAGCTGGACGGCTTCTTCGCCACCAAGAACGGCTGGGTGCAGTCCTACGGCAGCCGCTGCGTGCGTCCGCCGATCCTCTACGGTGACGTGATCCGCCAGCACCCGATGACGGTGGAGTGGGCCAAGTACGCGCAGTCGCTGACCGACAAGCCGGTCAAGGGCATGCTGACGGGTCCGGTCACGATTCTGGCGTGGTCGTTCGTGCGTGACGACCAGCCGCTGGCCGACACCGCCAACCAGGTGGCGCTCGCCATTCGTGATGAGACCGTGGACCTGCAGGCCGCCGGCATCGCGGTCATCCAGGTCGACGAGCCGGCGCTGCGTGAGCTGTTGCCGCTGCGTCGCGCGGACCAGGACGACTATTTGCGTTGGGCCGTAGGGTCTTTCCGGTTGGCCACCTCCGGTGTCGCGGACTCCACGCAGATCCACACCCACCTGTGCTACTCGGAATTCGGTGACGTGATCGGTGCGATCGCCGATCTGGACGCCGACGTGACGTCGATCGAGGCGGCGCGCTCGCACATGGAGGTGCTCGACGACCTGAACTCGATCGGCTTCTCCAACAGCGTCGGCCCGGGCGTCTACGACATCCACTCGCCTCGGGTGCCGAGCACCGAGGAGATGGCCGAGTCGCTGCGCGCGGCGCTGCGGGCCGTTCCCGCGGAACGCCTTTGGGTGAACCCCGACTGTGGGTTGAAGACCCGCAATTCCGACGAGGTGAGCGCGTCGCTGAAGAACATGGTCGCCGCCGCGCAGGAGGTTCGCGCCGGGGCCTAAGGTTTCGCGAGCGTAACCCCACTGCGATTTCCGCGCGATTATTTCGCAGTGCGGTTACGCTCGCGGACCTATTGCGACTCCGTCACCACCTCGACCGGAACGTCGTCGGCCCAGGGCTGGCGGGTGACCATGTCGGCGACGCGGACGATGCCGCGCTCGAATTCACCGGTCGCCGCGTCGACCAACCGATACTCCTGTGTCTGCTTGTGAATCGGCTGCGCGTCAAGCAGCACGACGCGGACCTCGCCCGGCTCGAAGTGGCAGCGCTCCTGCAACGCGGCGATCAGTTGCTCGTTGTGCATGTGGCCGTCGCCGAAGTTCCAGCCGATCGCGGTGCTGCAGACCCGCTCGCCGTCGGTGAGGACATAGTCGTCCTCGTTCTGTCCCGCCATGGCGCGGTGCGCCAGCGTAAACAGCGCCCGGCCGTGAGTGTTGAAGCCGCGGAACGCATATCCCATGTAGAGCGGAATCTGCGCCGCCTCCGGGCTGCCGTAGAACCGTTCCAGCTGGGCCTGCGGCATGCTGGCGATCGCCACGACGCCCCTGCCGATCTTGTCGTCGGCCGACGGTTTGATGCACCACAGCGTGGTGTCCCAGTTGCCGGCGTAGTAACGCATCCCGGGTAAAAACGAGATCTTGCGGGGAAACATGTTGCCCAGCAAGACGATTCCCGCGATGACGACAAACAGGATCGCCACCACCACCGGGTGCTTCAGGTCCGCAAGGCCGATGTGGGTGTGCGCGACGAACAACGACAACAGCCCGAAGATCATGAAGACGTTCCACTCCAGCGGCACGCCCATCGGGATCGAGACAAGGATCCCCAGGTGGAAACACACCATGACGACGGCGGCCACCGTGACGGGCCAGCCGCCGTGACAAAAGAACAGCGGTAACGGCACGAGCATCTCGATGGCGGTGCTCAGGTGCGCCAGCCACCGCGACAGCCGCCCGGGCCGCAGATCATCGGGGAACTTCTCGAAGAAGCGCCGTTTCAGCCAGCGGGGCCGCACCAGCGGGTTGTTGGACATCATCGTGGAGATGACGAACGGGAAGTGTTTGTTGAGCTTGGATGTCGCCGCGCCCATCCAGATCACCAGGAACACCACCTTGGACCCGACGATCATGTCGGGCGCGGCGAACAGGAACGTCACCGCCATGATCGCGTAGACCTCACCACGCGCGGCCAGGAAGATCACCTTGTCGCGCAGCCCGACCACCGCCAGAAGCAGCAGGATCAGCACGACCTTCCATGCGGGCAACAGCCCGACCGTCGTTCCCAATTCGGGGATCGGCCCGGTGCCGTCCGCGAACAGCGCCGCCAGCGTCACCAGAAGAAACAGCGCGTACAGGGCGACGTCGATCGGGGTACGTTTGGTGCCCTTGGTCAGCGGTACGCGGTCCGGCCACGGTGGCAGCCGGATGGTGCCGAAGCGCATCCAGTACAGAACAGAGCCCATCGGCGGGAAGAACCGGTTGTTCAGCGGCCCGAAGCCACAGCCCAAACCGATCACCTCGAAAAGCATCGTGTAGAGCACGACCTTCTCGAACACGATCGGCTCCGACCACCACGACGCGACCTGCGTGAACCCGCCGAGACCGCGGGTGGTCGAGGCGAACAGCCACGCGCCAAGGATGTAGAGCAGGATTTTGACGACGTAGAACAGGTGCAGTGCGAGCGGCGTGCCGAAGCCGACCTCGGCCCAGTGCTTGGCCATCGGGCGGATCTTGTCGCTGCGGCTGCCCTTGTTCCATTCGGCCATGTCGAGCTGCGGTAGCTCGGGCTTCAGAAATCCCATGGTTTCACAGACTAGAACGTGTTCCAGGCGGGTGGCATGCGTTGGGGCAGAACTCTGCCGGCGGATGTCTCACCGGATACCGCCGATTGCCTGGTACGTGCGGAGAAGAGGTCCGCTCTCACGTCGGCAGCCGGGATTTCACTGACTGTGCTGACCGGTTCGGGGCGCCGTGCATGATGATGGCGCGGACCTGATTCTCGGCGGTGCTGCTTGCGACGAACAACATTTCGTCGCCGGCCTCGAGCACGTCGTCGGGCTGCGGCAAGATGACGCTGGCGCCGCGCAGCACGGTGATCAATGCGGTGTTCTCCGGCAGGGCCAGGTCACAAACCCGCTGGCCGACAAGCGGGTTGTCCGCCGGCAGTGTCAGTTTCGACAGGTTGACCTGACCACGCGCAAGGCCCATCAACTGCACGAGGTGGCCGACATCGATGGCCCCCTCGACTCCGGCCACCATGGCGCGAGGCGTGGAGACCGCCACATCGACGCCCCATGCCTCGCTGAACAGCCACTCGTTTCTCAAGTCGTTGACGCGGGCCACCACTCGGGCGACCCCGAACTCGGTCTTGGCCAGCAACGCCGCCGCGAGGTTCACTTTGTCATCGCCGGTGGCCGTGATGACGACATCGCACAGCTGCAGTCCGGACTCTTGGAGCGAAACCAGCTCACACGCGTCGGCGAGCAACCACTCCGCCTCGGGCGCAGTGTGCGGTGCGTAGTGGTCGACGTTGCGCTCGATCAGCAAGACCCGGTGACCGGCCTCGAGGAGCTCGCGCGCGACCGACCGACCGACCGCCCCCGCGCCGGCAATCCCGATGCGCACGTCCACTCTCCTGACCGCCGTTCAGCGTGTACCCAGCTTGTCATTAGTGTTACTAGTGATTCTCTCGCACACAACCCGACTTTGCTGACCGAGCCGCGACCGAACGGCGATGAATATGACCTTGCAGCAGCTGTACGTGACGCTGCTGGTCGGGGGGCTCGTGCTGCTGGCCAGCATCGTCGCGACCCGGGTGGCCGCCAAAGTCGGGTTGCCCAGCCTGCTGCTGTTCCTGGGGGTCGGCGTCGCCCTCGGCAACGACGGGCTGGGGCTGGAATTCAACAACGTTCTACTGTCCAGCGACCTCGGCACGACGGCACTGGCCGTCATCCTGGTCGAGGGCGGCCTGACGACCCGGTTTGCCGATATCCGCAAACTGTTGGCGCCTGCGGGTGTTCTGGCCACCGTCGGGGTGGGCGTCAGCATGATGGTCACCGCCGCGGGCGCGCACCTGCTGCTCGGCATGAACTGGCAGCTCTCACTGCTACTCGGCGCCATCGTTTCGCCCACCGACGCTGCCGCGGTGTTCTCGGTGCTGCGCGTCCTGCCGTTGCCCAGGCGCGTCGCCGGGCTCCTCGAGGCCGAGTCCGGATTCAATGACGCGCCCGCCGCGATTCTCGTGCTCATGTTCAGCACGACGCCGCTGACCCTTGCGCCGGGAACCGCCGCGACCGGCGTGGTGTACGAGCTGGTCGTCGGGGTTGCGGTCGGATTGTTCAGCGGGCTCCTCGGCGCGTTCGCACTGCGCAGGGCGGCGCTACCGGCCTCCGGGCTCTATCCGTTGGCGACGTTTGCGCTGGGCATGGTGGCGTTCGCGGCGGCGGCCAGCGCTCACGCCAGCGGGTTCATCGCCGCGTATCTGTCCGCCGTGATGCTGGCGAACTCGGGTTTGCCCCATCGCTCGGCCACCCGGTCTTTCGCCGAAGGGCTCGGCTGGCTCGCCCAGATCGGGCTGTTCGTCCTCCTCGGTCTGTTGGTGAGCCCGAGCCAGTTGCGCGGCGAGCTGATACCGGCCATCGTCGTCGGCGCGGTGCTGCTGTTGCTCGGTCGGCCGCTCTCGGTGCTGATCTCCCTCGCCCCGTTCCGGGTGCCGTGGCGCGAGCAGGTGTTTCTCTCGTGGGCCGGCTTGCGTGGCGCGGTCCCGATCGTGCTGGCGACATTTCCCATCGTCGAAGGTGTCGCGGACAGCTATCGGCTGCTCAACATCGTGTTCATTCTGGTCGTGGTCTTCACCCTGATCCAGGGTCCCGGGTTGGGCCTGCTCGCCCACAAGCTCGGGCTGATCTCCGGTGAGGCCACCCGTGAGATCCAGGTGGAGGCGGCTCCCCTGGACGTGCTGGAGGCCGAACTGTTGACGATGACGGTGTCGCCACCGTCCCGGCTGCACAACGTCTCGGTGCTCGAATTGCGGCTACCGGACCCCAGTGTCATCACCCTGATCATCCGGAAGGGCCGCACGTTCGTCCCCGCGCCCCACACCCGTATCCAGGCCGGCGATGAACTGCTCATCGTCACCACACCCAAGACGCGTGCCCCCACCGAACGCAGACTCCGTGCGGTGAGTCGCCGCGGCAAACTGGCGTACTGGTTCGACGAGTACGGCGAACCGGACTGATCTACTGCTGATGCCGGCGGCGGGCGCCATTGTGGTCACGAGGCCGCCGAGCGGCTGAAAACCCTTGGCGCCGCGGAGGTTATCGGCCGGCTGCCCGCCGATCCCGACGCCGGGCCGCGGCCGCTCGGCAAGGCGCGCCGGGTGGGCGGGTGGATTGCGCCGGGGTGATCGATCAGGTGCGCGCCGGCAAATTCTCCCCGGGGCGGTGGTGCGGGTCGCGGGCGGTTTTTGAGGCGGCAGTAGGCTGGTCGAGCGCTTATCTCGAGTGCAATGACGACGGAGGTGGCATGCGCGCGGTACGGGTGACGCGGCTCGATGGTCCAGACGCGATCGAGTTGGCCGACATCGACGAGCCGGCGGGTGACGGGGTCGTCGTCGACGTGCACGCCGCCGGGGTGGCGTTCCCGGATGCCCTGCTCACCCGGGGCCTCTACCAATACCGACCGGAGTTGCCGTTCGTGCTCGGCGCCGAGATCGCCGGCGTGGTCAGATCGGCCCCCGAGGGCGCGCACGTCCGTCCCGGCGACCGGGTGGTCGGGCTCACGATGTTGTCCGGCGGCATGGCCGAGGTCGCGGTGCTGGCCCCGGACCGGGTGTTCAAGCTGCCCGACAACGTGAGCTTCGAGGCGGGCGCCGGCCTGCTGTTCAATGACCTGACGGTGTACTTCTCGCTGACCGTGCGGGGCCGACTGCAGCGCGGCGAGTCGGTGCTGGTCCACGGCGCGGCCGGCGGCATCGGGACCTCGGCGCTGCGGCTGGCGCCTGCGCTGGGGGCCTCGCGCACCATCGCCGTGGTCAGCACGCCGGACAAGGCCGATATCGCCACGGCCGCCGGCGCGACGGACGTGGTGCTGGCCGACGGCTTCAAGGACGCGGTGCACGAGTTGACCCACGGCCGCGGCGTCGACATCGTCCTCGACCCGGTCGGCGGCGACCGGTTCACCGATTCCCTGCGCTCGCTTACTCCCGGCGGACGACTGCTGGTCGTCGGGTTCACCGGTGGTGAAATCCCCACCGTCAAGGTAAACCGATTGCTGCTCAACAACATTGACGTCGTCGGTGTGGGCTGGGGCGCGTGGGCGGGGACGCATCCGGGCGCGCTGGCCGAGCAGTGGGCCGGGCTCGAGCGACTGCTCACCTCGGGGGAGTTGGCCCCGCCCGCGCCGGCGACCTACCCGCTGGACGAAGCCGCGGCCGCGGTCGCCTCCCTGGAGAACCGCACCGCCAAGGGCAAGGTCGTGCTCCGCGTCCGCGATTGACGGATTCAGCCGGAGGTGTTGACCCTCAGACTCCTCGGCGGCACCGCTTCGAGAACGCTGACCGTTCCGCTGGACGCGTCGAGGCGCAACCGCATGCCTGTCGACAGGCGCGAGACGGCATCTTTGGTGTTCACGATGCACGGGATACCCATCTCGCGGGCGACGATCGCAGCATGGCTCAACGGCCCACCGATATCGACGACCATGCCCGCGACCAGCGGGAACAGCGCACACCATGCCGGATCGGTGACCTCGCAGACCAAGATCTCATCCTCTTCGAGATCCTCGGCGACGTCCAGTGTGGCGGCTACTCGGGCGAACCCTTCCACCACACCGTTGGTGATGGACACCCCGGTGATGACATCACCGGGCTGCGCATGCGCACCGGCGGTGGCGATCTGCGCCTCGGGGTTACCCTCCCAGCGGTCCGGGATGATCAGGGATTGGTACTCCCTACGCTTGGCTCTGCGCCATGCCGCCACGTCGGCGATGTCGGCGTCACCCGCCAGACCGCGCAACACCTCGTCCGCGGTGAACGAAAAGATGTCATCGGCGGCGGCGAATTCGCCTGAGCGCGCCAGTTCCTCGCCGTGGCGGCGCGCCGCGAACCGTGCGACATCCAGCGCCATCAGATAGGCGGCTTTGCCGACTTCGCGAAGGGGCAGGTATCGCTGGGCGAGCCGCAGTAACATTCTGGCTTTGATGCGTTGAGCCGCAGGTAATTTGGCCAGCAGCTTCCGTTCGGCCGTCACCCGGCGCGCGCGCCTGGCATCCTGGGCCGCGGCCCCATCCTCGACACCGCGGTCCGCGTACTTCCTGGCGATGACGCTCGCCTGATTCGGATCCTCGCGCCACGAGGTCGCGGAGATCTCTCCTTCCTCCGGGCCGTGGAACCCGTAGCGCGACACGAATTCGTCCACCGAGAGCAGGCCCCGCGACACCTGCCACAACGCGGTCACCATATCGGCTTCCTCGAAATTGCCGTAACCACCGGCTAACTCATTAATCAGCCCCGGTTCACCCGCGACTTCGGCAAGCCGGCTCAACTGGTCGAAGAGCGCCTGAGTGACGGCGACACCGATGACGTGGACACACATCGCGCTGTCGAAGCGTTCGACCGCGTCGGCGAGCAGTGCCACGCTGTCGCGCGGGCGGACACCACTGGTCTCGTCGGACCACCAGCGATGTTGATCGGTGTAGAGGTTGCGTAACTGGGACGGCAGACGGGCTGCTTCGAAGGGAAATTTCACAGCGACGAAGGGCAACCGGCGCAAGGAGTTATGGCTGGCGACGCCGCTGCGCACCGAACCGAGCAGCTGTGCCTCCATCGCGTCACCAGAGGTGCCCGGGGTCAGGTCGGCGACCCCGCGCAGTCGGGTCACGTTCATCGCCGCACGACCGTAGAACACCGCCGCGAACCGGTCGTCGATGCGCTCCGCGCGCACCATCTCCCGGCGCGCAAACACACCCATCCGAAAATAGGTGCGCGGCACCGACACCTCGTTGCCGATGGCGAATATCGACCAGGACAGGGGCGTCGGCACCCCCGGCATCGCCTCGCCGACGTTGACCGTGGTCCAGTAGGTCCGCGCAGCGCTGTGCTCATGCAGAGGGTCCGGCCATCTCAGCTCGTCAATCGAAGGCAACGCTTCATTCATTGAGTGGCTCCCTCGTGCGTGTCGTGAGCGATCGTTAACAGGGTATTTTGGCTGACGCACCACGCCCTTTGCAAATATGAGACACGACTGCTGAAAATTCCGTAACCTTTACCCGACCGCGCCGATGAGGAGCGCGAGAACCTGACCTCTAGGCAAGGAAAAGGGCTCATGGGCATTCGTACGCAGAAAATCAGCGCCTACCTCGGTTTCGCCTGGGTCGCCTTGTTTTTTCTCGGTTTTTGGGGCATCGCTCGTTTCGTTCCGCCGCCGTCACCGCAGTTGGGTCCGCAGGAGATCAAGGAGTTCTTCGCGAGCAACACCTCCGGTATCCGTATCGGAATGCTCATCAACATGTTGGCGGGAGCGTTGATGCTCCCGTGGTGTGCGGCGTGGGCAGTTCAGATGAAACGGATCGAGGGCCGCACCTCGCCGCTGACCTACACCATGCTGATGTGCGGAGCGTGCCTGGTACTCGAACTGATCTTCCCGTGCGCCTTCTGGCAGGTCGCTGCATTCCGCCCCGAAGGGGACGCGGAGATCATTCAGCGCCTCAATGACCTGGCCTGGCTGCCGTTCCTGGGCATCCTGTCGACTGCGGTTGTCCAGGGCTTCGTGATGGGCGCAGCGATCCTGAAGGATGCTCGGCCGGTACCGGCGTTCCCCCGCTGGGCCGGCTATTTCAACTTCTGGATCGTGATGATGTTCTTCCCCGCCTCGTTGATCTACTTCTTCAAGACCGGCCCATTTGCCTGGAACGGCCTGCTCGCCTGGTGGCTGATCGTGTTCGTGTTCGCCGCATGGATCCTGGTCGACACCGTGCTGCTCCTCGGAGCCGTCCGGCATCAGGAGACTCACCCGGACACGCCAGGTAAAACGCTGGACGACCTCGCCGCGGAGGTCGAGCTGCTGCTCAGAGAACGATCGTTCAACGGTGACTAAGTCCGTTGGGGCCCAGACGGATGGCGGGGTTGGAACTTGGCTATGACGGCCACCCGTCACACCGGCCTCACGTCTGGGAGACGCTTCCCAGCTGCGGCGGGCGTCTCATGAAGTGGCGGATGTAGTCCGCACCTTGCACTTCTTGGAAATCGCCGTAGGACACCCGACCGTCGAGTTCCCAGCGCGCCAGGCAGTACGCCGCGTCGAAGTTCTGCCAGGTTCGCCAATTTCCACCTGCGAGAGTCTGTGCGCTGAGGTTGTACTCGCGTCCGTGTGCGTCCACGAATGCCAGCTCGGCGGACATCGGGAGTAAGGAATCAAAATCGCGACGGGTCAGCTTTCGTGTGACCGACGTGATCGCGACAAGTTCGCCGTCCCGCCAGACCCAGCCGTTGATAAGGCTGTCCTCCACCGGGCGCGGCAAGGTGTCTTCCCATTCGGGGTTGGTGTCGGGTGTGTCCAGCGCCGTGCAGGCGAAGATCAGGTCATCGCCGAAGACGCAGTTCATCCACGTGAACGGGGCAAACGGCTGAATATGCTCGGGGCGCACGGCGCCCCAGGACCGGTCGCGGACATTGAAGCAGTCGACCGAGTGCGCCTCCCCCGCCAAGGTCACCGTCCCCACTGCACGCATCCCCTGTTCAAAGTGCAACCCGCCCTTGGTAAGTGCGGGCGGCATCAACGCCTCGAACTCGAGATCGATGTGATTGCCGCGACGGTCATCGGCGTAGCGAACTCTGTGCCGTTTGAGTGGTTCGATGACGTTTGTGCGGTATCCGTTAGAGAGACGGACGTCATGCAAGTCCTGTGCCAGGCAACGATCGTTCTCGTAGGTGACGAAATCGAAGACCTGAGACTGCAAGTTGTGGCGCACAAACCCCTGCGTCACCCAGGCGCCGCCTAGGACCACACCGAGCTTGGGGTGGTGCCATAGGTATAGGAGGCCGTAGATCCGCTTGTCTGGGATGTTGAATCCGAAGTATTGAGTCTCCGAGACCGAGTCGCCTTCGACCCGCGCGTTGGCGTCGGGGTGCAGAAAGTCGTCCGCCGCAGTGGGCTCGAAGAAAATCGAGTCTTTGCTCTCCCACCAAGGCGTCTGCCGATTCTCCACTGTCATGGCGCATCCTTCCGCCGATGGCGCAGCTCCACCGCTCTGTCGAAGAGGAATCAACACGCGCGTCCTCGGCTCCAACTAGCGTTGAGTCGCGCGGGGTCACGAATAAATATACACGTTGTCTCGGAATGTTGTATGACATAGCAGTGGACTCTTACAACGACCCGGCGGGTGACCTGACATGGACGAGTTCAAACTTTGCCGAAGTCATTCCGGGTGTGCAGACCCCTCTTAGCGCCTCGATGTGGACTCAAACGATCGAGCGTTCCACGCGCGAGACGATGTTTCGGATCGGCGTGATCACCGCTGCCGAACGTGATGGCGATCTGCCGTCCCCGCTTCGATCACCATTGATGCGAAGGTTCTACGGCCGAGTTGCCGTGCAGGTGGGCATTTTTGCCGTCATCGGCGACCGCCTTCCCGGCGCAACCGGCGAGGGAGCGGTAGCGGCGATGCTGGGCCGCACGCCCGAAGGGATGGTGTACCACCCCACCCGGTCACGCTATCCGATGGTAGCGCTGCGGGTGCCTTATCTCGTGGCCACGATGAGCGGCCGCATTCGGCGGGTCAACAAGAGGACCACAGACTGGTACCTGCGGGAGTGTGCGCGGATACCCGAGCTTCCTTTAGCCGCTGCGCTGGCGTCATTCCGGTTGGCGTGGCGGCGTTTTGACCGGGCGGTAGCCCTCCAGGCGATGACCACGCTGGCCGTTGTCCAACCCCTGTATGAAGCGGTAGAAACGTTGACACAACGCACGGGAGTCGGCGACACCGGGGTTTTCAGCGGTTCAGGTTCCCCGGAGGTCGCCGGTCTCATCAACGGTATCTGGAATGCCTCGCGAGGCAAATGTGACATCAACGAAGTGCAACGGCGTTACGGCTATCACGGACCGGCCGAAGGTGAACTCAAAAGTGAGACATGGCGTGAGGACCCCGGCCCGCTCATCGCGCTCCTCGAGCGGTATGCCCGACTCGATGATGACGCCGACCCCGGGTTGGCCGACAGGGCACACCGCCGGCGCAGAGCCGCGTTGACCCGCGAGCTTCTCGGCACGTTGACGCCAGCGAAACGACCTGCCGCGTTGGCGATCCTGTGGTTGGCCGCCCGACGGATTCCACTGCGAGGCGCAGCCAAAGAAAGCTTCCTGATGGCATTCGACGTCGCCCGAGCCGCCGCTCGCCGCGCCGGTGTTTGTCTCGCCGAGCGGGGCGACATCGCATGCCCCGATGATATTTTCTTCCTCACAACCGACGAATTTCTCGGTCGCATCCCATCGAATGTTCGGGAACTGATAGATGAGCGACGCACTCAAAGGGACTTGTACCAAGGGTATTCTGCCCTCCCTTCGCATTGGACAGGTTCTCCACCTGAGGTCGATCACGCCGACCTGTCGGTGGACAGCTCGATCGTTTCGGGAATCGGCGTTAGCCCGGGTGTGAAAGTCGGTACGGCCCGTGTCCTTACCGACCCCGATTTTGAGGAAGTCGAACCGGGCGAAATCCTCGTCGCGACGTTTACCGATCCAGGCTGGGCATCGGTGATGTTCATATCGGCCGCGCTCGTCGTCGACATCGGTGGGGCCCTCAGTCACGCGGCCGTTGTTGCGCGTGAACTTCGCCTGCCGTGCGTTGTCAATACGCAGAATGGCACCAAACTCATCCGAACCGGCGACGAAGTTCGCGTCAACGGTCAAACGGGCACCGTAGAGATCCTCTGTCGGGCAGCTGATCGGAAACTCTGCGCTCTCGACTAACGGTGATAATTGTGGTCGCGGTGCCGTTGTGCGCG
>NZ_SCRH01000016.1 GCF_004298145.1 Mycobacterium sp. | reverse complement strand
CTGAGCCGGCGTCGGCCGGCGAGGGCTGCAGGTGGCAATCCCGCGTAGCCCACCGAAGCCTGAGCCGGCGTCGGCCGGCGAGGGCTGCAGGTGGCAATCCCGCGTAGCCCACCGAAGCCTAAACAGGCGGTCGTCAGGCAACGCGCGTCCACGCGGGTGCGAAATAGCTTGCCGGTGCCAGGTAACCTGAACACCGTGACCACGGTCGGATTCGACGCCCCAGCGCGGTTGGGAACCGTGCTGACCGCGATGGTGACACCGTTTCGCCCCGACGGCTCCCTCGACACCGCCACCGCCGCGCAATTGGCCCACCACCTGATCGACGCGGGCTGTGACGGGCTGGTGGTCTCCGGCACCACCGGCGAGTCGCCGACCACCACGGACGACGAGAAACGAGAGTTGCTCCGCGTCGTGCTGGAGGCGGTGGGCGACCGGGCCCGCGTCATCGCCGGTGCGGGCACCTACGACACCGCGCACAGCGTCCGGCTGGCCAAGGCCTGCGCGGCCGAAGGCGCCCATGGATTGCTGGTGGTCACGCCGTACTACTCGAAGCCACCCCAGAGCGGGCTGGTCGCACATTTCACCACCGTCGCCGACGCGACCGAATTGCCGGTGCTGCTCTACGACATCCCGCCACGTTCGGTGGTACCGATCCAGCCCGAAACCATCCGTGCCTTGGCCGCCCACCCGAACATCGTCGGGATCAAGGACGCCAAGGGCGACCTGCACGGCGGTGGCCAGATCATCGCCGAGACCGGCCTGGCCTACTACTCCGGCGACGACGCGCTGAACCTGCCGTGGCTGGCCATGGGGGCCACCGGCTTCGTCAGCGTGATTGCTCACGTGGCTTCCAATCAACTCCGGGAAATGTTGTCCGCCTTCAATTCCGGGGATATCGCCACCGCCCGCAAGATCAACGCCACCGTCGCCCCGCTGTGCGAGGCGATGGCCCGCCTGGGCGGGGTGACGATGTCCAAGGCGGGTTTGCGCCTGCAGGGCATCGACGCCGGCGATCCCCGCCTGCCGCAAATGCCCGCTACGGTAGAGCAAATCGACGCGCTGGCCGCCGATATGCGTGCGGCGTCGGTGCTCAGGTGACCCAAGGAGCGTCCGAGAAGTGGATGTAGACCTCGCCCCGCCAGGCCCGTTGGCCAATGGGGGGTTGCGGGTCACGGCCCTCGGCGGCATCAGCGAAATCGGCCGCAATATGACGGTTTTCGAGCACTTGGGCCGGCTGTTGATCGTCGACTGCGGGGTGATGTTCCCGACCCACGACGAGCCCGGGGTCGATCTCATCCTGCCGGATCTGCGCCATATCGAGGACCGGCTCGACGACATCGAGGCGCTGGTGCTCACCCACGCGCACGAGGACCACATCGGCGGAATTCCGTTCCTGCTCAAGCTGCGCCTCGACATTCCGGTCGTCGGTTCGAGATTCACGCTGGCGCTGGTCGCCGCGAAGTGTCGCGAGCACCGGCTCAAGCCGGTGTTCGTCGAGGTGGCCGAGGGCCAGAAGAGCCGCCACGGCGTGTTCGAATGCGAATACTTCGCCGTCAACCACTCCATCCCCGACGCCCTGGCGATCGCCGTGCACACCGGTGCGGGAACGGTTTTGCACACCGGCGACATCAAGCTCGACCAGCTTCCCCTGGACGGCCGGCCGACCGACCTGCCCGGCATGTCCCGGCTCGGTGACGCGGGAGTGGACCTGTTCCTGTGTGATTCGACCAACTCCGAGCTGCCCGGTGTGGGGCCGTCGGAAAGCGAAGTGGGTCCGACGCTGCACCGCCTGATCCGCGGCGCCGACGGCCGCGTCATCGTGGCGTGCTTCGCCTCCAACGTGGACCGGGTTCAGCAAATCAGCGATGCCGCAGTGGCATTGGGGCGGAGGGTGTCGTTCGTCGGGCGCTCCATGGTGCGCAACATGGGGATCGCCCGAGAGCTCGGCTTCCTGCGGGTGGCGGATTCCGACGTGATCGACATCGGCGCCGCCGAGATGATGCCGCCCGAGAAGGTGGTGCTGATCACCACCGGAACCCAGGGCGAGCCGATGTCGGCGTTGTCGCGGATGTCGCGCGGCGAGCATCGCAGCATCACGCTCACCGCGGGTGACCTCGTGGTGCTGGCGTCGTCGCTGATCCCGGGCAACGAGGAGGCGGTCTACGGCGTCATCGACGAGCTTGCCAAGATCGGGGCCCGTGTTGTCACCAATGCCCAAGCGCGCGTTCATGTTTCGGGCCACGCCTATGCCGGTGAGCTGTTGTTCCTGTACAACGGGATTCGACCTCGCCACGTCATGCCCGTGCACGGCACGTGGCGGATGCTGCGCGCCAACTCCAAGCTGGCGGCCCGCACCGGAGTGCCGGAGGAGTCAATCCTGCTGGCCGAGAACGGGGTCAGTGTCGACCTGGTCGCGGGCAAAGCCTCGATAGCCGGGGCGGTGCCGGTCGGCAAGATGTTCGTCGACGGCCTGATCGACGGCGACGTCGGCGACATCACCCTGGGCGAACGGCTCATCCTGTCATCGGGTTTCGTCGCGGTGACCGTGGTGGTTCAGCGCGGCAGCGGACGTCCGGTGGTCCCACCGCACCTGCATTCGCGCGGATTCTCCGAAGATCCCAAGGCGCTCGAGCCCGCCGTGCGCAGGGTCGAGGCGGAGCTGGAAGCGCTGATGGCCGAGAACATCACCGATCCGAGCCGCATCGCCCAGGCAGTGCGGCGCACCATCGGCAAGTGGGTGGGCGAAACCTACCGCAGGCAGCCGATGATCGTACCGACCGTCATCGAGGTCTAGTGGCGATCGCAAGCGCGGCGCAGCCGGGCGCAGCGGGTCGTCACCATCGGTTGCAGCCGGGCGCAGCGGGTCGCCACCATCAGGTCTGAGACCCGGCTAGATCTTCTCCGCGAAGGCCGACCACTCCAGTTGCGACGCCTTGAGTTTGCGACCGGTGGGCTCGACGTAGCGCTGGGCGAGTTCATCGGGCCCGGCCTGCTCAACCAGCCGCCAGCCGTACTCGTCGAGAAATGCGGCAACTTCGTCGGGCTGCAAGCCGAAGTGCCACAGTTGCCGCCGCTGGCGGACGTTGCGGTACAGCGTGCGGGTGCCGTACCGATTCGTGCCGTCGATGAAATCGCTGCGGACGTAGGTGAACACCAAGCGGCTGCCGGGCGCCGCCGCGCGCAGCCCCTCCAGCGTCCGGCGCACGGTGGCCTCGGTCAGGTATTGGGTGACGCCCTCGCAGATGAAGAAGACCCGGTAATCGGTGCGATACCCGTGCTCGGCGAGCGCGGTGAGCAGGTCGTCCCGCTCGAGGTTCAACGCCACCAACCGAACCGACAGCGGCGGTTCGCCCAGCACCCGGCGGACCGCCTTGAACTTGCGGGCGATGTTCACCGGCAGGTCGACCTCGAACACGGGGATGCGGACCCGCCGCGTCAGCAGATAGGCGCGGGTGTCCAGCCCCGCCCCGAGGATGACGACGGCGTCGATGTCGTCGAGCGACTCCGTGAGCTTGTCGGCGATAAATCGCTTGCGGCAGGCCAGATTCGCCCACAGCCCGGGCCCGGTGAACTCCGAGGCTCGGATCATCAGATGACGAAACGGGGCGAAGCGCGTCGCGCCGACCAGCCACCGCAATGGGGCGGGTAAAAACAGCTCGGCGAAATCGTCGTCCACCAGGCGGCGCCCGGGCGGCTCGTTCTGCTCGACCGCGGCCAACACCATCGGGCCGAACGCCGTCTGAGCCACCGGATTTCGCGCCATGACCGCTACTTGTTCAAAAAGCCCGCGTCGACGGGCAGGGTGACGCCGGTGATGTAGCGGGCCTGATCGGACACCAGCCACGCCACCGCGTTGGCGATGTCTTCGGCGTCCAGCACCTCCACCGGCATGGCGTTGCCCATCGCCCCCGGCGTGTCGGTCGCGGCGGCCATCTTGGCCAGCCACTCGCGGGTGAACTCGTTGTTGATCATCGGCGTCTCGACGCCGGACGGATGAATGGAGTTGACCCGGATCATCTGCCCGGCAAGCAGATTCGCGTAGACCCGCATCAACCCGACCACCCCGTGCTTGGCGGCGGCGTAACCCACCGAACCGGCGTCCGGGCTGCCCACGCCGGCCAGCCCGGCGCTGGAGCTGATCAGCACGATCGACCCGCCCGTGCCCTGCTTGACCATCGTGGGTATCGCGGCCTTGATGGTGTGGTAGACGCCGGTGAGGTTGACGTCGATGACGTCGCGCCAGCCGTCGTCACCGGATTGCATGGGAGCGATCCCGGCGTTGGCCACCACGATGTCGAGACGGCCGAACTCGTCGAGACCCGCTTGCAGTGCCGCGGACAGCGATTCGCGGTCGCGGACGTCGCCACGAGCGGCGACGATGCGCGCGCCGGTGTCCTCGACGAGCTTCACGGTGGCCGCCAGGTCCTCCGGTGTGGCCAGCGAATAGGGGACGCTGGCGATCTGGTCGCACAGGTCGACGGCGATGATGTCGGCGCCGTCGGCGGCCAGCCGCACCGCGTGCGCGCGTCCCTGGCCGCGCGCGGCGCCGGTGATGAAGGCGACCTTCCCTTTCAGTGGGCCGTCCGGCGTGGGGGCCATCAGGGACGCAACTGCCCTTTGGCCGGATCGCCCGCCGAGATCGTCTGCAACGTCTTGATGTCGGGGGCACCGTCGAGGTGTTCGCCGGCCGCGCTGAACATCTTGCCGATCGCCGGCGAGGTGCTGTGCGCCTTGAGCGCCTCCTCATCGGCCCATTGCTCGATGAAGACGAAGGTCTCGCCCGATTGGTGCAGCGAGTACAGCTGACAGCCGGGCTCGTCGTGCACTTCTTCGACCGCGCGGCTGAGGATGTCGCGAACGGTGTCGACCGATTCCGGTTTGACGGTCATGGTGGCGACGACGACGACGGGCATTGATGGCCTCCTGGGCACTTCGGGATGGTGACGAGCACTACTTCACTCACCGGATGTCACCCTACTCACGCGGCCTGGCGGCCGATCCGTCACAGGCGTGAGAAGCCGGACCGTTACCAGTGTGGCGGGTGGTGTAGATGATGCCGTTGCGACTACTCTTGCCGTCATGCCCAGTAAGACCGCCGCCCGCTCCGGAAGTCGAACGAGCAGGTCAAAGGCCCCTTCGCGGGCCAGCCGGCCCCGAGGTGCGCGACCAGCGGCGCCTCGCCGGAAGGTCAGCAAGCCCACCCGGCGGCGCCACCACTCGCCACTGGTCGGAATCGGGCTGACCTGCGGCCGCGCCATGCGCGCCACCTGGCTGATGGCCGCCCGGGGGACCGGCGGCGCGGCCCGGTCGATCGGGCGGGCCCGCGACATCGACCCCGGACACCGCCGCGACGGAATCGCGCTGCTTTTGCTGGGCTTTTCCGTGGTGGTCGCGGCCAGCTCGTGGTTCCACGCCGCTGGGCCGGTCGGCGCGTGGGTCGACACCCTGTTGCGGACCTTCATCGGCGCCGGCGTGCTGGCGCTGCCGGTCGTCACCGCCGCGGTGGGGGTGGCCCTGATGCGGACCGAGCCCAACCCCGACGTGCGCCCCAGGCTGATCCTGGGTGCCAGCCTGATCACCCTGTCGGTGCTCGGCCTGCGCCATCTGTGGTCCGGTTCGCCGGGAGACCCGGAAGCACGCCGTCGTGCGGCGGGATTCGTCGGCTTCGCCATCGGCGGGCCGCTCTCGGACGGGCTGACGCCCTGGATCGCCGCGCCGCTGCTGTTCATCGGCTTCATGTTCGGCCTGTTGCTGTTGACGGGCACCACCATCCGGGAGGTGCCCGTGGTGATGCGCAACCTGTTCCACACCCGGTTCGTCGACGAGGACTACGACGACGAGCCCTACGACTATGCCGACGAGTTCGACGACGCCGCCGAGGCGGAGCCCGACAACCACTACGACGACACGTCCTCCGTCCAGGACGAGGCGCCGCCGGCGTGGTCGCCGGACGACGATGCCCAGGCCGCGCTGCAGGACGACATTCCCACCATGCCCGAACCCGCCTTGGAACCCGGCGCGCCGCGCGGCCGCAAGCGCGGACGGTCGGCGGACAAGCAGGCCACCATCGAGCTGGACCGGGTCGTCGAGGGGCCGTACACGCTGCCGTCGCTGAGCCTGCTGGTGGCGGGGGACCCGCCCAAGAAGCGCAGCGCCGCCAACAACGTCATGGCCGACGCCATCACCGAGGTGCTGACCCAGTTCAAGGTGGACGCGGCCGTCACCGGCTGCACCCGCGGACCCACCGTCACCCGCTACGAGGTCGAGCTCGGACCGGGTGTGAAGGTCGAGAAGATCACCGCGCTGCAGAAGAACATCGCCTACGCGGTGGCCACCGAAAGCGTGCGCATGCTGGCGCCCATCCCCGGCAAGTCGGCCGTGGGCATCGAGGTGCCCAACACCGACCGCGAAATGGTGCGGCTGGCCGACGTGCTCACCGCGCCGTCGACCCGACGCGACCACCACCCGTTGATCATCGGGCTCGGCAAGGACATCGAGGGCGACTTCATCTCAGCCAACCTGGCCAAGATGCCGCACCTGCTGGTCGCGGGCTCCACCGGATCCGGTAAGTCCAGCTTCGTCAACTCGATGCTGGTATCGCTGCTGGCCCGGGCCACCCCGGAAGAGGTCAGGATGATCCTGATCGACCCGAAGATGGTGGAACTCACGCCGTACGAAGGCATTCCGCACCTGATCACCCCGATCATCACGCAGCCCAAGAAGGCGGCGGCCGCGCTGGCCTGGCTGGTCGAGGAGATGGAGCAGCGCTACCAGGACATGCAGGCGTCGCGGGTCCGGCACATCGACGACTTCAACGACAAGGTGCGCTCCGGGGCCATCACCGCGCCGCTGGGCAGCCAGCGCGAGTACCGGCCCTACCCGTACGTGGTGGCGATCGTCGACGAGCTGGCCGACCTGATGATGACCGCGCCGCGCGACGTCGAGGACGCGATCGTGCGGATCACCCAAAAGGCGCGCGCCGCAGGCATCCACCTGGTGCTGGCCACCCAGCGCCCGTCGGTGGACGTGGTCACCGGACTCATCAAGACCAACGTGCCGTCCCGGCTGGCGTTCGCGACGTCGTCGCTCACCGACAGCCGGGTGATCCTGGATCAGGCCGGCGCGGAGAAGCTGATCGGCATGGGCGACGGCCTGTTCCTGCCGATGGGCGCGGGAAAGCCAGTCCGCTTGCAGGGCGCGTTCATCACCGACGAGGAGATCCAGGCCGTCGTCACCGCCTGTAAGGACCAGGCCGAACCCGAGTACACCGACGGCGTCACCACCGCCAAGCCCGCCGGCGAACGCACCGACGCCGACCCGGACATCGGCGACGACATGGACGTGTTCCTGCAGGCCGTCGAGCTGGTGGTGTCCAGCCAGTTCGGCTCGACCTCGATGCTGCAGCGCAAGCTGCGCGTCGGCTTCGCCAAGGCCGGCCGGCTGATGGACCTGATGGAGACCCGCGGCATCGTCGGGCCGTCCGAGGGGTCCAAGGCGCGTGAGGTGCTGGTCAAGCCCGACGAACTGGCGGGAACGCTGGCGTTGATCCGGGGTGGCAGCGACGCCGACGGCGGGGATCCCGGCTCCGAATAGCGCGGGACGTGCGCTCACTGCGAAAACCCGGGCCAACTTTCGCGGCCGGTACACGTTCGGCGGCTCGATCGGCTTAGAGCACCAGCAGCATCCGCGAGTTGCCGAGAATGTTCGGCTTGACGTAGCTGAGGTCCAGAAACTCGGCCACGCCGATGTCGTAGGAGCGGCACATCTCCTCGAACACCTCGGCGGTGACCGGGGTGCCCTCGATCTCGGTGAACCCGTGCCGGGCGAAGAACTCCGTCTCGAAGGTCAGCACGAACAGCCGCTTGAGCGCCAACTCGCGGGCGACCTCCAGCAGCCGGTCGACGATCGCGTGGCCGATGCCGTGGCCGGTCATCGCCGGGTTGACCGCGACCGTACGCACCTCGCCGAGGTCGGCCCACAGCACGTGCAGCGCCCCGCAACCGACCACCCGGCCCTCGTGCTCGGCCACCCAGAACTCCTGAACGGCCTCGTAGAGCGTCACGAGATTCTTTTCGAGCAGGATCTTTCCCGCGTACGTGTCGACCAGTTGCTTGATGGCGGGAACATCGGACGTTCGCGCTCGCCGAACCAGCGGCCGGTAGCCCTGCGGACTTCTGCTCACGGCTAACAGTATCGGCATCGGGGACGGCTGCGCTGGTCAACCGTTATTCTGTTGCCGTGTCGGGGCAGCCGCAGACGGGTCCGGTGATAGGGCGCGCGAATATCGCCAACCTCGCCAATACGCTGACGCTGTTGCGGCTGGTGCTGGTGCCGGTCTTTCTGCTCGCCCTGTTCGCCGGCGACGGCCGGCAAGCCGGTTTCCGGGTGGTGGCTTTCCTCATCTTCGCGGTGGCCTGCATCACCGATCGGCTGGACGGCCTCCTGGCCCGTAACTACGGCATGGCAACGGAATTCGGCGCGTTCGTCGACCCGATCGCGGACAAGACGCTGGTGGGATCGGCGCTGATCGGGTTGTCGATGCTCGGTGAGCTGCCGTGGTGGGTAACCGTGGTGATCCTGGTCCGCGAATTCGGAATCACCGTGCTGCGGTTGGCCGTGATCCGCCGCGGAGTCATCCCGGCCAGTTGGGGCGGCAAGCTCAAGACCGTGGTGCAGGTGTTGGCCATCGGATTGTTCGTCCTGCCGCTGGCGGGGCCGTTCCGGGTGGCCGCGGCCGTGGTGATGGGCGCGGCGATCGTGCTGACGGTGATCACCGGGATCGACTACGTGGTGTCGACCGTTCGGGAGGTGCGCCGGACGACCGGCTGATTTCGGTCCCCGAACGGGAACCAGACCACCGCGGGCGGCGTTCACCTAATGAGCACCTGCCGGAGGCAAGCTGGGGACGTGCCGCGCAGGGCGGATTGGACGAAGGAGGGCGGGATGCCGTCATTGGTGCGCGAGGTCATCGGCGACGTGCTGCGCGAGGCCCGCACGACACAGGGCCGGACGCTGCGTGAGGTGTCCGATTCGGCGCGAGTGAGCCTCGGTTATCTGTCCGAGGTCGAGCGCGGCCGCAAGGAGCCGTCCAGCGAACTGCTCAATGCGATCTGTGACGCGTTGGACGTCCCGTTGTCGTCGGTTCTCACCCATGCCGGCGAGCGGATGGCCGGCCAGGAGCGGGCGGCCATCGGCGCGCCCAGGGAAGCCCCGGCCGGCACCAGCATCGACGTCAGCACCAAGGTCGTCATTCCGCCGGTGGCGTCGCTGGCGCTGGCCTGAGCGCCGGCGAGGCGGATCCCGCGCAAGGGGTGGGGCGATCGGCGCCAACCCACTAAATTGAGCGACAGGCGCAGGGCCCGTCCGGGCTCATCCGGCCCCTCAAGAAGCGAAGGTGGAGCTAACTCATGGCCAATCCGTTCGTCAAGGCGTGGAAGTACCTCACGGCGCTGTTCAACGCGAAAATCGACGAGCATGCCGACCCCAAGGTGCAGATCCAGCAGGCCATCGAGGAGGCGCAACGCACGCACCAGGCGCTGACCCAGCAGGCGGCGCAGGTGATCGGCAACCAGCGGCAACTGGAGATGCGGCTCAACCGGCAACTCGCCGATATCGAAAAGCTGCAGGTCAACGTGCGTCAGGCCCTGACGCTGGCCGACCAGGCCACCGCAGGCGGCGACGCCGCCAAGGCCACCGAGTACAACAACGCCGCCGAGGCGTTCGCGGCCCAGCTGGTGACCGCCGAGCAGAGCGTCGAGGACCTCAAGACGCTGCACGATCAGGCGCTGAACGCGGCCGCCCAGGCCAAGAAGGCGGTTGAGCAGAACGCGATGGTGCTGCAGCAGAAGATCGCCGAGCGCACCAAGCTGCTCAGCCAGCTCGAGCAGGCGAAGATGCAGGAACAGGTGAGCGCCTCGCTGCGATCGATGAGCGAGATCGCCGCGCCCGGCAACGTGCCCAGCCTCGACGAGGTGCGCGACAAGATCGAACGCCGGTACGCCAACGCGATCGGTTCGGCCGAACTCGCGCAGGGTTCGGTGCAGGGCCGCATGCTCGAGGTCGAGCAGGCCGGGGTGCAGATGGCCGGTCACTCCCGGTTGGAGCAGATCCGGGCGTCGATGCGGGGCGAAGCGTTGCCGACCGGGGGGACGCCCGCGGCGGAGTCCACTCCCGCCACCCCGGCGCCCGCGGAGAGCGCCGGTGGCGCGGTCAGCGAGAAGCCACTTGGTCAGTAGCCCGGTGTCATGGCGGTGAACGCGGCGCGGTCCGGTCCGTGGCGCGCGTTGCTGCACCGCGGATTGGCCACCGCCGCCGACCTTTCCGACCTGCTGGCCCGCAAGATCAGCGCGGCCGCGGATCCGCGGGCACGGCAGCTGCGCCGTCGTCGCCGCGCGCTGCGGTGGGGGCTGATATTCACCGCCGGGTGTGTGTTCTGGACGGTGGCGACGATGTTGCTCGCGGCCTGGGGGTGGTTCGCATTGCTGCTGGAAATCACCGGCGCCGTCGCCGTGGCCATGGCCATCCCGGCCACGTTGCTGCTGCTGCGCTACCGCTGGCTGCGGTCCGAGCCGCTGCCGGTGCCGCGGACCACGGACGCGCGCCGGCTGCCGCCGCCGGGTTCGGCGGCGCGCCCCGCCATGTACGCGCTGGGCGCCTCCGAGCGCGGATTTTTCTCGCTGGTGGCCGTGTTGGAGCGGGGCGCGATGTTGCCGACGGCCGAGATTCGCGACCTGACCGCGGCCGCCACCAAAACCTCCGCGGCGATGGCGTCCACCGCGGCGCAGGTCGTGTCGATGGAGCGGGCGGCGCAGGCGAGCGAGGAGTCGCGGTCGTATCTGGTGCCCACCATCAACGCGTTCACCGCCCAACTGAGCGCCGGTGTTCGCCAATACAACGAAATGGTCACCGCCGCAGCGCAATTGGTGTCCTCGGCGAACGGTGACGGGCTAACCGGGTCGCAGCGCTACCGCGACGAGCTGGCCGGGGCCACGGACCGCCTGGTCGGTTGGGCGCAGGCGTTCGACGAACTCGGCGGACTGCGCGGCGCCGGCTAGTCCTCCGGACGTGGACCGTAGCGCTCGATGTACGACCGATGGATGTGGGCGTCGCGCTTGCGGGCCAGCTCGTCGACCAGCTCGGGGTCCAGATTGTGCACGGCCAGCATGTGGCGGCGCCACACCTTGTTCAGCGCGTGCGAGAAGTACACGAACGGAATGAGAATCGGCAGCGTCATGCCCAGGTGGACCTCGAGCGTCGTCGGGATCAACCAGAACGGGGCCAGCACCGCCACCGCCGGGACCGCCACGCGGCGCATCATCCGGGCGCTCGCACCCTTGCCGGCCAGATCGTTGCGCACCCAGTCGCGCATCGAGTCCGGCAGCCGACCACCGCAGCAGTAGCGGACGAACTGAAAGAACTTCGGCCGCGTGCGGCCGGCGTCGTGCCTCATGGTCATTTCGCCGCTCAGAACGTTGCTTTCAGCGACGGCATCACCAGCGCCGCCAGACCGCGCGCGGTGGACTTGAGCATGTCGAAGAAGTCGAAGTAGTCCCGCCACAACGTGATTCGCCCGTCCTGGACCTCGAACACGCCGCACACCCAGAACTGCAGCCGCAGGGGGCCGAAGATCAGCGCATCGGAGCGCTCGGTGAGCACCGCGCTGCCATCGGCCGCGATGCGGTGGATCTTCACCTCGAAGGCGGCGCGGCCTTCCATCTGGCGAAACAGCTTCATGGCCCTGGCGCGGCCATGAATGGTGGGCAGGCCGACGTTCTCGTAGACGAGGTTGTCGGCCAGCGCGGCGTCGGCGGCGTCGTAATCCGCGTCCTGCAGTGCGTTCAGGAATCCTTCGACCGTGCGGGTGTTCGCCACGGTTGTCCCAGTCAGCTCGGTCATATTGCCAGCGTAGGCGAGCGTCGCCGCCGGGCGCTGTGGCAGGGTAAGCGCGATGCGCGTCGCCGTGGTTGCCGGGCCGGATCCCGGGCATTCGTTCCCGGCGATCGCGCTGTGCCGGCTCTTTGCCGAGGCGGGCGACGAGCCCACGCTGTTCACCGGCGCCGAATGGATCGACACCGCCCGCGGCGCCGGCATCGACGCCGTCGCGCTGGACGGGCTGGTGGCCACCGACGACGACGTCGACGCCGGGGCCAGGATCCACCGGCGCGCCGCGCGGATGGCCGTGCTCAACGTGCCCGCGCTACGCGAACTGGCACCTGACCTGGTGGTGTCCGACGTCATCACCGCGGGCGGCGGCATGGCCGCCGAGCTGTTGGGGATCCCGTGGATCGAACTCAACCCGCATCCGCTGTACCTGCCGTCGAAAGGCCTGCCGCCGATCGGCAGTGGGCTGGCGCCGGGCACCGGTATCCGGGGCCGGCTGCGGGACACCGCGATGCGCGCGCTCACCGCGCGTTCCTGGCGGGCCGGCCTCCGGCAGCGCGCGGCGGTGCGGGCCGAGATCGGATTGCCGGCCGACGACCCCGGGCCGCTGCAACGCCTGATCGCCACGCTGCCCGCGTGCGAGGTGCCCCGGCCCGACTGGCCGCCGGAGGCGGTGGTGGTGGGCCCGCTGCACTTCGAGCCGACCGATCGGGTGCTGGAAATCCCCGCGGGGTCCGGGCCGGTGGTGGTGGTCGCGCCGTCGACCGCGTTGACCGGCACCGAAGGGCTGGCCGAGGTCGCGCTGGCCTGCCTGACGCCGGGGGACACGCTGCCGGCGGGGGCGCGGGTGGTGGTCTCGCGGCTCGGCGGAGCGGATCTGACGGTGCCGCCGTGGGCGGTGGTCGGGCTGGGCAGCCAGGCCGAATTGCTGAAGCACGCCGACCTGGTGATCTGCGGCGGCGGGCACGGAATGGTGGCCAAGACGCTGCTGGCGGGGGTGCCGCTGGTGGCCGTGCCCGGCGGCGGCGACCAGTGGGAGATCGCCAACCGGATCGTCCGCCAGGGCAGCGCGCGGCTGATTCGGCCGCTGACCGCCGACGCGTTGGTGGCCGCGGTCAACGACGTGCTGGTATCGCCCGGTTACCGGGCGGCAGCGCAACGGGCCGCCGCCGGCATCGCCGACGTCGCCGATCCGGTCCGGGTGTGCCACGAGGCGCTGGCGGTGGCCGAATGATCCGCCGCGCACCGTGCGGGCCGTCTTATGCTTCGGCGGGAGGCACGCAATGAGGATCATCACGACGTTGGCCGCGGGCGCCTTGCTGCTGGCAGGTTCGGTGGTCGGGACGGGTGTCGCGGGCGCCGACAGCCCCGAGCAGCAGCAGGTATGCCAGCTGATGGACGATCCGGCCGCCGCTGAACAGGGACTCGCTCCGGTCGAGTACACCTTCATGCAGTTGCGCGCCACGATGTCGGCGCAACGCGCCCGCGACATCATGTCCATCGCGGTCCAGGAGGACTGCCCCAACCACATCATCGATCTACCGGCCAGCTGGCGGTGACCGGCGTTCGCGCCGGAGTGTCCGATCCATGGCCGCTGGGTATGTTCACTGGCGTGCGGCTAACGGAGTTTCACGAGCGGGTAGTGCTGCGTTTTGGTACCACCTACGGCTCGTCGGTGTTGGTGGATCACGTGCTGACCGGCTTGGGCGGACGGACGGCCGCCCAAGCCATCGAGGAGGGGATCGAGCCCCGCGACATCTGGCGGGCGCTGTGCGCCGACTTCGACGTGCCCCAAGAGCAGTGGTGATCCGCGCGCGTTATTCGTATGCCGGATAAGGGTTTTTGCCGCAGCGCGGTGGCCAGGTGCACGGCGTTGCGGGCCGCATTGCGGGTGGCGGACGCCACGGCTTCCGGGACGTCGTCGAGGTCGGTGTAGTCGGTGCCCTGCATGACCTCGCCGTTCCAGTAGGTGCAGCCCTGCGCTGCGATCGAGAAACCGATGCCATTGAGCGCCTGAAACAGGTCCGCAACGATTTTGTGCGCGCCGTCCTCGTTGCCCACGACCGCCGCCAGGGCCACCTTGCCCACCATCCGCGGCCTGCCCGCGTCGTCCGTGTCGGACAGCTCGGCATCGAGGCGCTCCAAAACGCGCTGGGCGACGCTGGACATGTGACCGACCCAGGTGGGCGTCGACACGACCGGTCCTATCGACGCGTGGGGTGCAGGACGCAGTCGCCGCACAGGGAACCTGTGGGCAGCCGGTAGAAAAGGCAGCAGCTGTGACGCCGCAAGCCCAGCTGCGGGCCGGTGATGACACCGGATCCGGCCAGCACCCCGGTGGCCAACAGGGACTGGGTCGTCTCGACGATCGCGCAGCGCAGGTCGGGCCGCGCCGACAGCAGCGCCCGCGCGGCCCCCACCAGCGCGGAGGCGATGTTGCCCGCGAGCAGCGCGGGCGCCAGCTTGACCCGCAGGCCGGCGGCGAGCGGCCGCAGGTGCTCGCCCACCACGACGCGATACAGCGCGTCCGGTGCATCGGCGGGTTTCCCGAGCGGCCTGGGCAGGCGTAGCTGTGCGCCGTCGTCGGCGCGTTGCAGGTCGTCGAGGTCGGGGAGGACGCCGTGGCCGAGCGCGCACGCGAGCACCGGTGACCACAGCCGGGAGGCGTGGGCCAGGTGAACCAGTGAGGCGCCGATCCGCCGGTCGGTCGCGCGGTAGCGCCGGACGGTGGCGTCGATCAGGTCGGCGCAGCCGTCGTCGTAGGACTGCCTGACCGGATGCCATCCCGCCGCGTCACCCCCCACGGTCAGCGCGAAAAAACCTCCGTAGGAAGCAGTTTCGGCCAGCTCGGTGGAGATGTCCATTGGTTCGCGACCACCTCCCGGGGAAATCCGCCCGGAAGCCCGTCGACGCCTTTCGGTGCCCGATGTTGCCACACGCGGTGACGGTGATCGGCGTGTCGGACTTGAATCGAACACCTGTTCGGCTAGTGTGATGAGCGTTCGGCCAGTCAACTTGTCGGTGGCCTTCTCTAGTGTCACCGACAACCGACCGATACCGGTCAGACGAACACCGACTATAGGAGAGGCACCATGGCGCAAGCCCCCGATCGCGAAAAGGCTCTCGAACTGGCGATGGCCCAGATCGAAAAGAGCTACGGCAAAGGCTCGGTGATGCGTCTCGGCGACGAGACGCGTCAGCCGATCTCGATCATCCCGACCGGATCCATCGCACTGGACGTGGCCTTGGGCATCGGCGGGCTGCCCCGCGGCCGGGTCGTGGAGATCTACGGCCCGGAATCCTCGGGTAAGACCACCGTCGCGCTGCACGCGGTGGCCAACGCCCAGGCCGCCGGCGGCGTCGCGGCCTTCATCGACGCCGAGCACGCGCTGGACCCGGAGTACGCCAAAAAACTCGGCGTGGACACCGACTCCCTGTTGGTCAGCCAGCCGGACACGGGGGAGCAGGCCCTTGAGATCGCCGACATGCTGATCCGCTCCGGCACCCTGGACATCCTGGTCATCGACTCGGTGGCCGCACTGGTGCCGCGCGCGGAGCTCGAAGGCGAGATGGGGGACAGCCATGTCGGTCTACAGGCCCGGCTGATGAGCCAGGCACTGCGGAAAATGACTGGCGCGCTGAGTAATTCGGGAACAACCGCGATCTTCATCAACCAGCTGCGCGAGAAGATCGGGGTGATGTTCGGCAGCCCTGAAACCACCACGGGTGGAAAGGCGTTGAAGTTCTACGCCTCGGTGCGCATGGACGTACGCCGGATCGAGACGCTCAAGGACGGCACCAACGCGGTCGGCAACCGCACCCGGGTCAAGATCGTCAAGAACAAGGTGGCACCGCCGTTCAAGCAGGCCGAGTTCGACATCCTCTACGGCCGGGGGATCAGCCGGGAAGGCTCGCTGATCGATATGGGTGTGGATCAGGGCTTCATCCGCAAGTCCGGTTCCTGGTTCACCTATGAGGGCGAGCAGCTCGGCCAGGGCAAGGAGAACGCCCGCACCTTCCTGGTAGAAAACGGCGAAGTGGCCAACGAGATCGAGAAGAAGATCAAGGAAAAGCTTGGCATTGGCGCGGTTGTGACCGATGACTTGTCCGATGACGGCGTCCTGCCCGCCCCCGTCGATTTCTGAGCCCTCCCGCGAAGAGCAGGCGCGGGCGCTGTGCCTGCGCCTGCTCACCGCGAGAGCGCGCACGCGGGCCGAGCTGCGCGGCCGGCTGGCCAAGCGTGGCTATCCCGACGAGGTCAGCGAGCGGGTGCTCGACCGCTTGGCCTCCGTAGGCCTGATCGATGACACCGACTTCGCCCACCAGTGGGTGCGGTCCCGCCGGGCGCACGCCGGGAAAAGCAAGCGTGCCTTGGCCGCCGAGTTGCACATCAAGGGCGTCGACAACGACGTGATCACCACCGTGCTGGCCGGCATCGATGCCGGCGCCGAGCGGGATCGGGCGGAGCAATTGATCCGGGCCAAGCTGCGTCGCGAGACGCTGAGCGACGACGATACGCGGGTGACTCGCCGGCTGGTGGGGATGCTGGCGCGCCGCGGCTACAGCCAGAACCTGGCGTGTGAGGTCGTCCTGGCGGAACTGGCCGCTGAACGGGAGCGCCGCCGAGTCTAGCTGCGGGTTGATCCCGTGGGCACCACTCGCCGTACCATGGCCCCGTGACTTCGATGGTGCGAGAGGCCGTGGCGGCGGACGCCGCGGCGGCGCGCACCTACCAGGTCCGCACCTACGGCTGCCAGATGAACGTCCACGACTCCGAACGGCTGGCGGGCCTGCTCGAGGCGGCGGGCTACGAGCGCGCGGCCGACGGCGCCGACGCCGATGTGGTGGTCTTCAACACCTGCGCGGTTCGCGAGAACGCCGACAACAAGCTGTACGGCAACCTCAGCCACCTGGCCCCGCGCAAGCGCGAAAATCCCGAGATGCAGATCGCCGTCGGTGGCTGCCTGGCCCAAAAGGACCGGGACGGGTTGCTGCGCAAGGCGCCGTGGGTCGACGTCATCTTCGGCACGCACAACATCGGGTCGCTGCCCACGCTGCTCGAGCGGGCCCGGCACAACAAAGTCGCCCAGGTGGAAATCGCCGAGGCGCTGCAGGAGTTTCCGTCGTCGCTGCCCAGCGCCCGCGAATCCGCCTATGCCGCGTGGGTTTCCATCTCGGTTGGATGCAACAACAGCTGCACGTTCTGCATCGTGCCGTCGCTGCGGGGCAAACAGGTTGACCGCAGCCCCGACGACATCCTCGCCGAGGTCGCCTCGCTGGTAGACGACGGCGTGCTCGAGGTCACGCTGCTGGGCCAGAACGTCAACGCCTACGGGGTGTCCTTCGCAGACTCGGCGTTGCCCCGCGATCGCGGCGCCTTCGCGCGGTTGCTACGGGCTTGCGGCGATATCGACCGGCTGGAACGGGTGCGGTTCACCTCGCCGCATCCGGCGGAATTCACCGACGATGTCATCGAGGCCATGGCGCAGACACCGAATGTGTGTCCCGCCCTGCATATGCCGCTGCAATCCGGTTCCGACCGGGTGCTGCGCGCGATGCGGCGTTCGTATCGCGCGCAGCGCTACCTCGGCATCATCGACCGCGTCCGGGCCGCCATGCCGCACGCCGCCATCACCACCGATCTGATCGTCGGATTTCCCGGTGAGACCGAGGAGGACTTCGCGGCCACGCTGGACGTCGTGCGCCAGGCCCGGTTCTCGGCCGCGTTCACATTCCAGTACTCCAAGCGACCCGGCACCCCCGCCGCCGAACTCGACGGGCAGGTACCGAAAGCCGTTGTGCAGGAACGCTATGAGCGGCTGGTCGAACTGCAGGAGGAGATCTCGTTGCGGGGCAACCAGGCCCTGATCGGGCAGCCCGTCGAACTGCTCGTCGCCACGGGTGAAGGACGCAAGGACACGGCCACCGCGCGGATGAGCGGGCGGGCCCGCGACGGCCGGCTGGTGCACTTTGCTGTCGGAGAAGCTGTCGGAGAAGCTGTCCGGGAACCCGCCAACGACCCCGCCGACACCCGGCCTCGCCCGGGCGACATCATCACCACGGTGGTCACCGGGGCCGCGCCCCACCACCTCATCGCCGACGCGGGCATCCTGACCCATCGCCGCACCCGGGCGGGTGACGCGCACGCCGCGGGGCGGCGCCCGCGCGGCATCGGACTTGGTATGCCCGCCGTCGGCCCGCCCATCGGGCCGCCCGAACCCCTGGGATGTGCACGATGAAAAAGGAAGACATACAGCTCGGCGCCCTGCGGATCGAGATCGAGGCCGCCGAACGCCGGGTGGCCCGCGGAATCGATCCGGGCCCAAGGGCTTTCTTCGTGTCGATCCTGGTGTTCGTGCTGCTGGGATCGTTCATCCTGCCGCACACCGGCGACGTGCGCGGATGGGACGTGTTGTTCGAAAGCCACGGTGCCGGCGCGGCCGCGGTCGCGCTGCCGTCGCGGGTGTTCGCCTGGCTGGCGCTGGTGTTCGGTGTGGGCTTTTCGATGCTGGCGCTGGTGACCCGGCGCTGGGCGCTGGCGTGGGTTGCGCTGGTGGGCTCGGCGATCGCGGGCGCCGCCGGAATGTTGGCGATCTGGTCGCGTCAGACGGTCGCCACGGGGCACCCGGGTCCGGGGTGGGGCCTGATCCTCACCTGGATCACCGTCCTCCTGCTCACCTACCACTGGGCGCGTGTGGTGTGGTCGCGGACCATCGTGCAACTCGCCGCCGAGGAGGAGCGCCGGCGCGTCGCCGCGCAGCGGCAGTCGATCACGCTGCTGGATGGTCTGGGCAACCCGGCCTCGCCCGCCGCCGCAGCGGCACCCGACGGCCCCGAAAGCCGTACCGGATCTGACGACGGCCGTTAGGACTTGCGGGACAGGGCGTCGACGGCCGCCTGTGCCCACTGCCGCCACTGTTCGGCGTTGGCTTTGGCCTCTTCGGCTTCCTTGGCCCGGCCCGCCGCGGCGGCCTTCTGAGCCTGCTGTTCGTATTGCTCGGCGCGGGCCTGGAATTGCTCGGCCCGAGCCTGCGCCTGGGGATCCGACCAACCCGCCTCGCCGGCGTCGCGCACCTTCTTCTCGACCGCGCGCAGTCGCCGCTCCAGCTCGGCGGACCGCTCCCGCGGGACTTTGCCGATCGCATCCCATTTCTCGGTGATCGAGCGCAGCGTCGCCCGGGCCGTGTCGTGGTTGCTGGTGTCCAGCTTTTCCGCCTCGGCCAGCAGCGCCTCTTTGGCGGTCGCATTGGCGCGGAACTCCGCGTCCTTTTCCGCCGTCACCGCGTTGCGGGCGGTGAAGAACACGTCTTGGGCCGCCTTGAAGCGCCGCCACAGGGCGTCGTCGACCTCGCGGGTCGCTCGCCCGGCCGCTTTCCACTCGGTGAGTAGGTTGCGGAACTCCGCGCTGGTGGCCGTCCAGTCGGTCGAATCGGACAGCTTTTCGGCCCGCTCGCAGAGCCGCTCCTTGGCCTCGCGGATGCCCGAGCGCTCCCGGTCCAGCTCGGCGAAATGCGCACCCCGCCGTCGGTTGAAGGTCTCCCGGGCCGCGGAATAGCGCTTCCACAACGCGTCGTCCACTTTGCGGTCCAGACCGCTGATGGTCTTCCACTCGTCGAGCATCACGCGCAGCCGGTCGCCCGCGGCCTTCCACTGCGTCGAGTTGGCGCCCAACTCCTCGGCCTCGGCGGCCAGCGCCTCCTTGCGGGCGGTCTGGGTGGCGCGGTGCTCCTCGCGCCGCGAGCGGTCCGCGGCGACGGTCGCCTCGGCGTGTTCGGCGATGCCGGTCAACCGGGTTGCGAGCGCATCGATATCGCCCAGCACGGCGGCCGTCGGCAGCGTCGCGGCCAGCTCGGCCGCGTGAGCCTTGATCTTGCGCGCGTCACCGGTCCCCGAGGCCAGCCGCTCCTCCATCAGCGTGACCTCGGTGGCCAGGTCATCGAACCGCCGGCCGAAGTGGGCGAACGCGGCTTCGCGGTCACCGGCCTGCCAGGAGCCGATGACGCGCTCGCCGGCGGCGCTGATCAGCCAGACCGTGCCGTCGTCATCCACCCGCCCGAATTGGTACGGATTGCTCGGCGGGGGCGGCACCACCACCGGGTGTGCGGCGGGCCGCGACCCCGGGCTCGCGGGCCGGGGACCGGGACGCGGTCCCGGACGCGGCACGGGCCGAGCTGAATCGTCGCGAGGCTCGTCAGCCGTCATGCGCTCGTCACTACCCTTTCGCAACCTTCCGCGCGGTTCATGTCCCGCGCGCCTGCCGCGCGTAGCGGCACCGTCTCCTGCATCTGCGGATGACCCATCCAGGTTTCCCCAGCAGGTGCCTAACAGTATTCAAGCAGCTTGGCCCGCCATGCGCCGCCACCTTGGTATTCCCGTCCGGACGTCGACGGCGGGCCCGCGCGGTGCTGATTCCCTCGGCAAGCTGTGCTCAGAGCTCCGAAGCGAATGGGGCTGGCCCATCGCGCAACAGCCGCCTGTGACATTCTCTTAGAGTTATCCAAGCTGTCACATAGATTGCTGAAGTAATAATCGAATGATCGCCTGCGGCGCAGCCGGCGACGTGTGCAGCGTCATAGCCCTGACGTGTGGATCGTCATAGGTTTGTAGTTGAACTGAATGCAGACTGTGCGTGTATTTGCTTGCGCCCCGGGGAAAGCTGGGTCGGACGGTGGTGAGCTGGGGGGTCGGGATATGTCGAAAGTTGATGTCGCTGCGTTGATTGCCCTGTGCGCGGCGCTGGCATCAGCGATCGGCGATGTGATCCGTCAGCGTTCCGCACACGAAATCACCGACAAACAGGTCGGACACCTCGAACTGTTCCGCATGTCGCTGCGCGATACGCGATGGTGGCTCGGCGGCCTGGCCGCGGTCACGAATTACAGCCTGCAGGCCGCGGCCCTGGTGTGGGGCTCGGTCGTCCTGGTCACGGCCTTGCAGGTGACCGCGCTGTTGTTCGCGCTGCCCATCTACGCGCGGGTTGCCCATCATCGGGTGAAAGCACGGGAGTGGATGTGGGCGATGATCCTGGCCGCCGCGCTGGCGGTGGTCATCATCGTCGGCGACCCCGCGGCCGGCCATCAGCGGGCTCCGCTGCAGATCTGGATCATCGTGGCCTTGATCATGGTCCCGCTGCTGGTGGGTTGTGTGGTGGCGGCGCGAGTTTGGAACGGCGGCCCCTTCGCGGCGGTGCTCCTTGCGGTCGTGGCGGGTTCCTCGTTGGCGTTGTTCGCGGTGCTGACCAAGGGTGTCGTCGAGATGTCCGAGTACGGTTTGATGCGCGTGCTGACGTCGCCGGAGTTCGTGCCGTGGCTGTTGGTGGCCCTGGCCGGGATGATCTTCCAGCAATCGGCCTTCCGCGCCGGCACGCTGACCGCGTCCCTGCCGACGATGACGGTGGCGAAGCCGGTGGTCGCGGGGCTGCTCGGGGTGCTGGTGCTGGGCGAGACGGTGAATGCCAGCGGCCCCGAGGCGTTCGTGCTGATCGCCGCCGTGTCGGTGGTAATCATCGCGACGATCGCGTTGGCTCGCGGCGAGGCCGCCGCCGTCGATCGGACCGACCCCGGTGGGGGCAGCGCCCCGCGAAAAATACGGTCCCGGGATACATCCGCCGCGGACGACTTCGGCCCCTTCGGTGACCGCCTGGTTGTCGCCGACGGCTCCCGCTACTGACGCCACGTCCGGCTTTGCCGCCCTTGCGACCGCCACTGGGTTGATGGTGGCGGCCCGCCACGTCCGGCTTTGCCGCCCTTGCAACCGCCACTGGTTGATGGCTTGCCGGGCCGGTCGCGTTAGTTTGGTGGCGTGTTGAGCGCCATTGCCATCGTCCCGTCGGCGCCGGTGCTGGTTCCGGAACTCGCCGGGGCGGCCGCCGCCGAGGTGGCCGACCTGGCCGCGGCGACGCTTGCGGCGGCCGCCTTGCTGCCCGAACGCTGGGTGGTCATCGGGACGGGCCCCGCCGACGCTGAATTTGGTCCCGATGCCGTGGGAACCTTCGCGGGTTTCGGTGTGGACGTGCGTGTCCGGCTGTCCCCGCGGACGGGCGACGTGTCCGAACCGGTCGGACTTCCGGTGTGCGCCTTGCTGGGCGGCTGGGTGCGCGGGCAGGCGCAGCCGCAGGCCAGCGCGCAGGTGCGGGTCTACCGCAGCGACCACGACGTCGATACCGCGCTGAGCCGGGGCAAACAACTGCGCGTCGAGATCGACCGGCTGCCGGAGCCGACCGGGGTGCTGGTCGTGGCCGACGGTGCCAACACCCTGACCCCGGCCGCCCCCGGCGGGTACGACCCGGCCAACGCCGCCGCGCAAGAGACCCTCGACGACGCGCTGGCCGGCGGCGACGTCACGGAGCTGATCCGCCTGCCGCACCAGATCCTGGGGCGGGTCGCATTTCAGGTGCTCGCCGGGCTGGCCGCGCCGGGACCGCGATCGGCCAAGGAGCTCTACCGGGGGGCGCCCTACGGGGTGGGCTACTTCGCCGGCGCCTGGCAGCTGTGACGGCGGCGGTGCGACCACTGGCGATCATCGGCCCCACGGGTACCGGCAAATCGCAGTTGGCCCTTGACGTCGCAGAGCGGCTGAGCGCGCAGATCGTGAACGCCGATGCGATGCAGCTCTATCGGGGCATGGACATCGGGACCGCCAAGCTGCCCGTCGAAGCGCGCCGCGGCATCCCCCATCATCAGCTCGACGTCCTCGACGTCATCGAGACCGCAACCGTCGCCCGCTATCAGCGCGCCGCCGCGGCGGACGTCGAAGCGATCGCGGCCGCGGGCGCCGTGCCGATCATCGTGGGCGGCTCCATGCTCTACATCCAGTCGCTGCTCGACGACTGGTCGTTTCCCGCCACCGATCCCGCGGTACGGGCACGCTGGGAGCGGCGGCTGGCCGAGATCGGGGTGGGCGAGCTGCACGCCGAGCTGGCCCGTCGCGATCCCGCCGCGGCCGCATCGATCCTGCCCACCGACGCCCGGCGCACGGTGCGGGCCCTGGAAGTGGTGGAGCTGACCGGCCAGCCGTTCGCCGCCTCGGCACCACAGATCGGCGCACCGAGGTGGGATACCGTCATCATCGGGTTAGATTGTGACACAACGATTCTCGATGAGCGGCTGGCCAGTCGCACCGACGCGATGTTCGACCAGGGCCTGGTCGGCGAGGTCACCGCGCTGCTCGAGTGGGGTCTGCGCGACGGGGTCACCGCCGCGCGCGCCCTGGGCTACGCGCAGGTGATCGCGGCGCTCGACGCGGGCGGTGGACCGGATCGGCTGCGCGAGGCGCGGGAGCAGACCTTCGTGGGCACCCGGCGCTATGTGCGGCGGCAGCGGTCGTGGTTTCGCCGTGACCACCGGGTGCGCTGGCTCGACGCCGCCGATCGCACCGGCCTCGTCGACGGCGCGGTGCGGGCGTGGCGCCACGTATCCTGAACAGGTGAAATTCGCAAAGGGCCACGGCACCCAGAACGACTTTGTGGTGCTGCCCGACGAGCAGGCCGCGCTGAGCCTGACCGAGTCGCGGGTGGCCGCGCTTTGCGACCGGCGACGCGGGCTGGGCGCCGACGGGGTGCTGCGGGTCACCACCGCCGGCGCCGCCGCCTCGGCCGGCGTGCTCGACCGGCTGCCCGACGGCGTCGCCGCCGACGACTGGTACATGGACTACCGCAACGCGGACGGTTCCATCGCCCAGATGTGTGGCAACGGCGTGCGGGTCTTCGCGCACTACCTGCGCGTCAGCGGGCTGGAGGGCAGCGACGATTTCGTGGTCGGGTCGCTGGCCGGTCCCCGGCCGGTCACCGTGCATCGCGTCGACGCGACCACCGCCGACATCAGCGTCGACATGGGCAAGGCCAACAGGCTGGGCAGCGGGTCAGACGCCTTCGACGTGACGGTCGGGGGCCGGCGGTTTTCCGGCTTGGCGATCGATGTGGGCAATCCCCACTTGGCCTGTGTCGACCCCGAGCTGACCATTGACGCGTTGGCGGCGCTGGACGTCGCCGCGCCGGTGACGTTCGACGCCGCACAATTCCCGGACGGGGTGAACGTCGAGATCCTCACCGCACCGGCGGACGGGGCGGTGCACATGCGAGTGCACGAGCGGGGAGTGGGCGAAACACGCTCGTGTGGCACCGGAACGGTGGCGGCCGCGGTCGCCGCGCTGGCCGGCACCGGCGCGGACACCGGCACGCTGACCGTTCGGGTGCCGGGCGGCGAGGTCGTCGTCACCATCACCGATGCCACCAGCCACCTGCGGGGGCCGTCGGTACTGGTGGCCCAGGGAGAAATCAGCGAGGAATGGTGGCGCGAACAGTGGTGTTAATTCAGATGCACGACACCAACTTTGCGTGCATCATCTCTTATTGCCTATGACACATCCCGAATTTCGCGATCACGCTCCGACGGTCACGGAGCCAAGTACGGGCGAACTCGCCCTCGAGGATCGGTCGGCGCTGCGCCGCGTCGCCGGTCTGTCGACCGAACTCGCCGACGTCACCGAGGTCGAGTACCGCCAGCTTCGGCTCGAACGGGTCGTCCTGGTGGGCGTGTGGACCGACGGCACCGCCGCGGACAGCCAGGCCAGCATGGCCGAACTGGCGGCCCTGGCCGAAACCGCCGGCTCCCAGGTGCTCGAAGGGCTCATCCAGCGCCGCGACAAGCCCGACCCCTCCACCTACATCGGTTCGGGTAAGGCCGCCGAACTCCGCGAGGTGGTGCTGGCGACCGGCGCCGACACCGTCATCTGCGACGGTGAACTGTCCCCGGCGCAGCTGACCGCGCTGGAAAAGGCCGTGAAGGTCAAGGTCATCGACCGCACCGCGCTGATCCTGGACATCTTCGCCCAACACGCCACCAGCCGGGAGGGCAAAGCGCAGGTGTCGCTGGCCCAGATGGAATACATGCTGCCGCGGCTGCGCGGTTGGGGTGAGTCGATGTCGCGGCAGGCCGGTGGTCGTGCGGGCGGCAGCGGGGGAGGGGTGGGCCTGCGCGGCCCCGGTGAAACCAAGATCGAGACCGACCGGCGCCGCATCCGCGAGCGGATGGCCAAGCTGCGCCGCGAGATCAGGGATATGAAGCAGGTCCGCGACACCCAGCGCAGCCGCCGGTTGCACAGCGACGTGCCTTCGATCGCCATCGTCGGCTACACCAACGCCGGCAAGTCGAGCCTGCTCAACGCGCTCACCGGAGCGGGGGTGCTGGTGCAGGACGCGTTGTTCGCCACCCTGGAGCCCACCACCCGGCGCGCGGAGTTCGAAGACGGTCGGTCTTTCGTGCTCACCGATACCGTCGGCTTCGTCCGGCATCTGCCCACCCAACTCGTCGAGGCCTTCCGCTCCACGTTGGAGGAGGTCGTCGACGCCGACTTGCTGGTGCACGTCGTCGACGGCTCCGACGCCAACCCTCTCGCGCAGATCAATGCGGTCCGGCAGGTGGTCTCCGACGTCATCTCCGACCACGACAGCGCGCCGCCACCCGAGCTGCTGGTGGTGAACAAAGTCGACGCCGCAAGCGATTTGACGCTGGCCAAGCTCCGTCATGCGCTACCGGACGCGGTGTTCGTGTCCGCGCGTACCGGCGACGGCATCGACGCCCTGCGCCGGCGGATTTCCGAACTGGCCGTTCCCGCCGACACCGCCGTGGACGTGGTGATCCCGTACCACCGCGGGGACCTGGTGGCCCGTCTGCACGCCGATGGGCGCGTCCAGCAGGAGGAGCACAACGCCGAGGGCACCCGGATCAAGGCCCGGGTTCCCGTGGCGCTGGCCGGCCGCCTGCGCGAATTCACCGCCCACTGAGCGGGCGGGCGTAGCCGCGCGTAATCGATTCCCGCAGCCCAGGGCTACTCGAGCCCATCGGCACCCCCGCCCAGCTGCCGACCAACCGTCCGGTTGATATATGTTGGGCTGCAGAAATCCCAGTCGCCGGAGGTCGTCCATGAGCAGCGCCATCAAATACCAGCGCACTCTTTTCGAGTCAGAGCACGAACTGTTCCGCGAGTCCTACCGAGGGTTCCTCGAGCGCCATGTCGCGCCCCACCACGACGAGTGGGAGAAGGCGAAGATCGTCGACCGCGGCGTGTGGCTCGAGGCCGGCAAGCAGGGCTTCCTCGGCATGGCGGTGCCCGAAGAGTACGGCGGCGGGGGCAACCCGGATTTCCGGTACAACACGATCATCACCGAGGAGACCACCGCCGGCCGCTACAGCGGTATCGGTTTCGGCCTGCACAACGACATCGTGGCGCCGTACCTTTTGGCCCTGGCCACCGAGGAGCAGAAGCAGCGCTGGTTGCCGAAATTCTGCACCGGAGAGCTGATCACGGCGATCGCGATGACCGAGCCGGGCACCGGCAGCGACCTGCAGGGCATCAAGACCCGCGCGGTCAAGCAGGGTGACCATTACGTGCTCAACGGATCAAAGACGTTCATCACCAACGGAATCAACTCGGATCTGGTGATCGTGGTAGCGCAGACCGATCCGGAAAAGGGGGCGCAGGGCTTTTCCCTGCTCGCCGTCGAGCGCGGCATGGAAGGCTTCGAGCGCGGACGACACCTGGACAAGATCGGACTGGACGCGCAGGACACGGCCGAGTTGTCCTTCACCGATGTCAAGGTGCCGGCCGAAAACCTGCTGGGTCAGGAGGGCATGGGGTTCATCTACCTCATGCAGAATCTGCCGCAGGAACGGATTTCGATCGCCATCATGGCGGCCGCGGCGATGGAGCAGGTGCTGGAGCAGACGCTGCAATACACCAAGGAGCGCAAGGCATTTGGCAAGCCGATCGGCAGCTTCCAGAACAGCCGCTTCGTGCTCGCCGAGCTGGCGACAGAGGCGACCGTGGTGCGCGTGATGGTCGACGAATTCGTCCGCTTGCACCTGGACCACAAGCTGACGGCCGAACAGGCCGCAATGGCCAAGTGGTACTGCACCGAAAAGCAGGTGCACCTCATTGACCGCTGTCTGCAACTGCACGGCGGCTACGGCTATATGCGTGAATACCCCGTCGCCCGTGCCTATCTGGATGCTCGGGTGCAAACGATCTACGGCGGCACGACCGAGATCATGAAGGAAATCATCGGCCGCAGCCTCGGGGTATAGCTTTTCGATTGCTGGATGCCCGTCCAGTCCCGAACGCCATGCCGGGTAGCGGCATTGACTTTTCGCCCAAACGCGACGCACCGCGGCCTAGATCGTTGAAAGAGTCAACGGCCGACGTGGCGTCGGCGCATGTGTCACCGGTGCGCCGAGCGCGTCATGACGCATCGTCAGGCCCTCGATCGCGCCGCCGATGACGGCTCCTGGCGCGCCAGCAACCTCGACGGGCGCAATTCTTCGGCGCGACTCGGCAGTCCGGAAGCCTTGCTCGATGATCGGTTCCGGTCGGTTTTCTGTGCGATATTCGTAACCCTGTGCGGATGGTGGCATGGATGGTCGCGATTCGGCCGTGGCCCGGCATCATTTCGACATCGGTGTGGTATCCGTTTTTGTAGAATTCGTAATTTGACTTCGCATTTCTTGTTGGCTGGAGCAAAGTTATGCGAGCCCGGCGATAAGGCGGATCGTAAGCGGGTCCATTCCCCGCGAAACTTCGGCCCGCTCGCCGGTTATGCAGGTAAGGGCATAGCCGCAGATAGAGCCATATCCGTCGGCTGAAAGGCTTGGTGAAGGTGCAACGAGGTCACATCCGCAAGCTGATCGGAAGCGCGCTGGTCAGCCTGACGACCACAGCACTAGCCGCCGTATTGCTGGCACCCGTCGCGACGGCGAGTCCGATAGGCGACGCCGAAGCGGCGATGATGGCCGCGTGGGAAAAGGCCGGCGGCGACACGTCACCGCTCGGCGCCCGCAAGGGTGATGTCTACCCCGCCGCGGATGGTTTCGCCCTGGACTTCGACGGCGGCAAAATGTTCTTCACCCCGGCCACCGGTGCCAAATTCGCCTACGGACCCATCCTGGAGAAATACGAGATGCTGGGCGGGCCGGCCGGCAGCGATCTGGGTTTCCCGGCCATCAACGAAGTGCCGGGCCTGGCGGGTCCCGACAGCCGCGTGCTCACGTTCGCGGCTACCGACAAGCCGGTCATTTTCTGGACGCCCGAGCACGGCCCGTACGTGGTGCGCGGTGCGATCAACTCCGCCTGGGACAAGCTGGGCAGCTCGGGCGGGGTGCTCGGCGTGCCGGTCGGTGACGAGACCTACAACGGCGAGGTGTCCTCGCAGAAATTCAGCGGCGGCCAGGTCTCGTGGAACCGGCAGACGAAGCAGTTCACCACCGAACCGCCGGCGTTGGCCGACCAATTGAAGGGCCTGCAGGTCGCGATCGATCCCACCGCGGCCATCAACATGGCCTGGCGCGCGGCCGGGGGACCCAATGGGCCGTTGGGTGCCAAGCAGGGCGGGCAAAATCCCATCGGCGGTGACGGAATCGTCCAGAACTTCGCCGGCGGCAAGGTGTTCTTCACTCCGGCTACGGGCGCGAACGCCCTCGAGAGCGACATTCTGGCCAAATACGAGTCGCTGGGCGGACCCGTCGGCAGCGATCTCGGATTCCCCATCACCAACGAAAGCGACGGCGGAATCGGGCCTTCCAGCCGGATCTGCACCTTCTCGGCCGCCGATAAGCCGGTGATCTTCCGGACCGCCGACCACGGCGCGTTCGTCGTGCGCGGGGCGATGAAGGCCGCGTGGGACAAGCTTCGCGGTCCGGCCGGCAAGCTGGGCGCGCCGGTCGGCGACCAGGCCGTGGACGGCGACGTAATTTCGCAGCAGTTCACCGGCGGCAAGGTTTCCTGGAACCGGGCGAAGAACACGTTCAGCACGGATCCGTCCAACCTGGCACCGTTGCTGTCCGGTCTGCAGGTGTCGGGCCAGAACCAGCCGAGCATTTCGGCCCAGCCGTCACATGCTGCCAAGAAGTTCGGCTGGCATTCGTGGTGGTGGTTGGCCGCCATTCCGGTCCTGGTGCTGCTGGCGGTGTTGGTGTGGGTGCTGTTCGCATGGCGCCGGCGTCGCCGCGGGCCGGACGATGCCGCCGGCTACGCGCCCGACCACGGCTACGACGCGGCCGACGCGCACTGGGGACAGGAAGATCCCGACCTCGCGACCGAGTATCTCGCACTCGGCGAGCCGCCCGAACCTGAGCAGGCGCCGGACGCCGGGGCCACCGCGCGGGTCAGCTGGCAGCGTCAGGTTCCGACGGAGAGTGAGTACGGGTTCGAGGAGGAAGACCCCGACGCGATCGACACCGACTCCATCCCCGTCGTCTCGGCGGAGATGCTGTCGGAGGCCGACTATCCCGATGCCGATTACACCGACTACACCGACGCCGTTCCCGAGGTCGCCGAGTCCGAGACCGCGGATGACGCCGCCTACGTCGACGCCGATTACGCGGAGGCCGGCTACGCGGAGGACGAGTATCCCGACGTCGCCGTTCCGCACACGCCGCCCGACAGTGACGCGGTGACCGGCGCCCTGGAAGCCGCCGCACCCGAGGACGAGTATCCCGACGTCGCGGCGCCGGAAGCCGAACCCGCGGAAGACGTCGCCGCGGAGACCGACCTGTCAGAGGCCGCCGGTTTCGTCGCGGCGGCCGGGGCGGCACAGCGATCCGTCGGTCGGCACGCCGCCGCGGATGCGGAGGACGGCTCGGGAAACGGGCTGGCCGGCCCGGACGGGCGGCCGACAATCCATCTGCCGCTTGACGACCCGTACCAGGCGCCCGACGGGTACCCGATCAAGGCGAGCGCTCGTTACGGCCTGTATTACACGCCGGGCAGCGATCTGTATCAGGACACGCTCCCCGAGATTTGGTTGTCGAGCGAAGAGGTCGCTTTGGCGAACGGCTTCACCAGGGCTGACTAGCCCGGCTCGCGCCGTAAAGAGCTACACCTTGCGGATGATCGTGACAACTTTGCCCAGCACGGTCGCTTCGTTGCCGGGGATGGGGTCGAACGCCGGGTTGTGCGGCATCAGCCACACCTGACCGCCGGCGCGCTTGAACGTCTTGACGGTGGCTTCACCGTCCAGCATCGCCGCGACGATGTCACCGTTGTCGGCGACGTTCTGCTGGCGCACCACCACCCAGTCGCCGTCACAGATCGCGGCCTCGATCATCGAATCACCCACCACTTTGAGCAGGAAGAGCGTGCCCTCGCCGACCAGCTCACGCGGCAGCGGGAAAACATCTTCGACGGCCTCTTCGGCGAGGATGGGTCCACCGGCCGCGATCCGCCCGAGAACCGGGACGAACGTGGGTTCCGGCAAGGCATCCGAACCGGCCACCTCGGTGGCAGGCGCCGCGATGTCGTCGTCGGCGCCGCGGACGTCGACTGCCCGTGGGCGGTTGGGGTCGCGGCGTAAATAGCCCTTGCGTTCCAGGGTGCGCAGCTGGTGGGCAACCGAGGACGTCGACGTCAGACCGACGGCGTCGCCGATCTCCCTGATGCTCGGGGGGTAGCCGCGGTTGGTCACCGAGGCGCGAATGACATTCAAAATGGTGCGTTGCCGTTCGGTCAGCGCGGAATCCACGGAGTGCAACCGGCGCTCCACTCGGCTCGGGCCGGTCTCGTTCGGGGAAATGTCGTTGCTGTCACCCATGCCACTGAATGTAGCCGCACCGCCGACAAGAATCAAACATGTGTTCGACTAGCGTGTCGCCCGGAGTGCCTGCGCCGGAAAAGCGTCGCCATCGGCCAAATCACAAATGTGTAACTCTTGCCGCGACCGGGTATTTGTGCCCCGTGACAGTGGTAGAGGCCGACGGAGTTGTCGGTGGTGTGCTCTAGCGTTTTGCTCGTGTGACACGCTTCGCTCAAATGTTCGGGTTTCGAACACACAAGCGATTAGAGTCGAACACACGAGCGAGAGCTAGTTGACCGGAGGAACAGATGACAGTCATCCATACGCTTGCGCCGCGTACCAGCAGCCTTCGGCGCCCGATCAACGGACCGGTGCAGGGCGTCCGTTACGGCGGGGACGGGCTGGCCCGCTCCCGCAGGCCCGCGCCCTCGCGGCCGGCGGGCGCGGCGACGCGCTACTACGGCACCGGCGTGGCGATGTCTGTCGCTCCGCACCGCAGGCGCTCGGTCACCTGGGCGACGACGGTCGGGCTGGCGTTGGTGGCCGGGGCGATCACCTTGTGGCTGGGGCTCGTCGCGAACGTCGGGCAGGTACTCAACGGTGACTCGACGAGTGCGGCCGCCCACGTTCCGGACCGGCTCGCCGTCGTCCGGGTTGACGCGGGGGAGTCGCTTTCCGATGTCGCTCATCGCGTGGCGCCCGACGCACCGGCCGCCCAGGTGGCCGACCGCATCCGTGAGCTCAACGACCTGAACTCGCCGACACTGATCGCGGGCCAAACGCTGATCGCTCCGATCGGCTGACGGCCGTTGTGCGGCAACGGCTCCGGCCCACCAGGCCTCCGGCACACGCGGTGAGCACCTGCACACCGCGGCTCTGTTAGCCGTGCAGATCAGTGCACAGGTACGCTCGAAGTCCTGCGATACCTGATTGCCGGCACGGTGAAGGAGCGGTCATGCACTGTCCCTTCTGCCGTCATCCGGATTCCCGGGTGATCGACTCGCGGGAAACCGATGAAGGCCAGGCCATCCGGCGCCGACGATCGTGCCCCGAGTGTGGACGGCGTTTCACCACCGTGGAAACCGCCGTCCTGGCCGTGGTCAAGCGCAGCGGCGTCACCGAGCCTTTCAGCAGGGAAAAGCTCATCAGCGGAGTCCGCCGGGCCTGCCAGGGCCGTCAGGTGGATGACGACGCGCTGAACCTGCTGGCCCAGCAGGTCGAAGACACCGTGCGCGCCGCGGCCTCACCGGAGGTTCCCAGTCACGAGGTGGGCCTGGCCATCCTGGGGCCGTTGCGTGACCTCGACGAGGTGGCTTACCTGCGATTCGCCTCCGTGTATCGCTCCTTCGAGTCCGCGGACGACTTCGAGCGCGAGATCCAGGCGCTTCGTGAGCACCGCGGAGTGGCGACTCCCGGCTGACGGACGTCTCCGGGCCGGGTCACGTCACCCCGCTAGGCTCTGGGGTATGCCCGTTGACTTGCATCCCGACCTCGCGGCGTTGGCCCCGCTCCTCGGCACCTGGGTCGGCCAGGGTGCGGGCAAATACCCGACGATCGAGCCCTTCGACTATTTCGAAGAGGTCACGTTCGCCCATGTCGGCAAACCGTTTCTGGCCTATGCCCAGAAGACCAAGGCGGTAGCCGACGACAAGCCGTTACACGCCGAGACGGGATACCTTCGCGTGCCGCGACCGGGCCACCTCGAACTGGTGCTGGCCCATCCGAGCGGCATCACCGAAATCGAAGTCGGCACCTATTCGGTCACCGGTGACCTCATCGAGATGCAGATGTCCACCACGGCGGTCGGCCTGACTCCCACCGCCAAAGAGGTGACGGGACTGGGGCGTTCCTTCCGCATCGACGGCGATGAGCTTTCCTACTCGGTACAGATGAGTGCGGTCGGGCAGCCGCTGCAGGACCACCTCGCCGCGGTGTTGCACCGGCAGCGCTGAGCGTTCGCCGACGGCGCGGCCGGTTGTCAGTCCAGATGTCGCACACCGTCGTTGACCACCCGTCCGGCCACCCCGACCCAGCCCTCGGCGCTCCAGGTGGTTTCGATGACGGAGCCGTTGCCCTGGGTGATCCGCAGGTTTTGGCTCAGGTAGTCGGTGATCCGCATCGCGGCCGAACCGGTCGCCTCGTCCTCGGGCACACCGAGGTTGGCGGCGAACATGCGGACACGCACCGACCCGGCGGCCCGGTCGGTCCAGGCCCACAGGTAGTGCGCCGTGTCGTCGGGAAAGTCCGTCGGGTCGGCAGCGAGAACCTCGTCGGCGGAACCGAATTCGTGCAGGGCGAACTCAGGCGCCCATTCCGCGGGTGCGCTGATGCGGGTGCGGTGTTCGTCGTAGCCCGACCTGCACGATCCCCGCGGGTATCTGCAACGTGTTGATCGGCGAACCGTTCTCCCGCAGCCACCACGAGGCGCCGACGGTCGGGTGCCCGGCGAACGGGAGCTGCGTTCGGGGCGTGTAAATGGTGGCGTGCGCGGTCGAGGAGCCCGCGGCCGGAAGGTCAACGAAAACCGTTTCGCTGTAACCCAATTGGGTTGCCAGCCGCTGCCGGTCCGCGACTTGGACCTGGCCGGCATCCACCACCCCGAGCGGATTGCCGAAATTGCCGTCCGAATCGCTGAACACCCGCAACACCGTGACGTCGATACCCATGGCCCGACTGTACGGCCCCGAATCCGGCCGCTTCGATCAAGGTGGAATCAGGTGGCGCTGCGTTCGTCGGACCCCATGGCGTTGAGAACGGCGACGCGGGTGTGGGCCGGGCCGGTGACGGCCTGCTCGCCGCCGCCGGTGCGCAGCAGTGCGCGCAGGGCGGCCTGATCGTATTCGGCGGGGTCGGTGGAGTCGATAAAGCGCTCCACGACGTCGATGAAGCGGGCCGGGTCGTCGTGAAAGGGAAAGTGGCCGGAGCCCTCGAAGATTTCGAGGCGTGAACCAGGCATCGCGGCATGGGCCAGCCGCGCGTGCCGGACCGGAACCACCACATCCTTGGTGCCCCAGACGATCTGCACCGGAATGGCTTCGGTCAAATAACATCGGTCGAGCATGGTGACGATCTGCCCGCGCCAATCCACCACCGCTCGCAGCGTTCGGCTGAATGCCGCTGACGCCGTCGGTTCCGGCAGGTCATCAAGGATCCGCAGCACGTTGGGCAGGTCCCGGCCCAGGCCGGTGCTGCCCAACGCCGCGCCCAGGACGCGGCCCACGATCTGAACCGCCGGCAGTACCAGCGGTAGGCGCAGCAACGCGATGGCTTCGCTGCCCATCGGCAGCGAAGCCCACCGCAAGACGAAGTTGACATCCTTCGTCACGCCGCCGGCGCCGACCAGTATCAACCGCTCCACCAAATGCGGGAACTGGTAGGCGAATTGCATGGCCACACCGCCGCCCAGCGAATGACCGACGATGGTCACCCGCTCGATATCGAGCACGCTGAGCAGGTCCCGCATCCCGTTGGCGTATGCCGCGATCGAGTAGTCGGCGCGCGGTTTGTCGGATTGGCCGTGGCCCAGCAGGTCCGGGGCGATGACCGTGAAGCGCTGGGCGAGCTTGGCTTGCACGGCATTCCACGTGGTGGAGTTGTCGCCGATACCGTGGATCAGCAGGATCGCCGGCCCGGAGCCGGCGATGCGGTACGCGCGCCGGTAACCATGGATGGTGCGGAACTCGAGTTTGGGTGCGGTCACTTCACGCACCGGGCGGAGCCTGTTCTTGCGCTTCCGCTCGGTCATATCGCCAACCTTGCTGTCGGGCCGGGCTAAGGGCGGTGTGGCTGGGGGTTTCGGCCGGGGTCAGGCCTGATCGTCGTCGTCGAACTTCTTCTCCGCCTGCTGGGCCAGAAATCGCTCGAACTCTGCGCCCAGCTCGTCGCCACTCGGCAGATCTTCGTCACGCGATAGTAACGATCTGTTCTCCTGAGCGTCGATGAAGGCATCGTACTGACGCTCCAGCGCGGCCACCACCTGGGCGACTTCCGCGCTCGCTTCGACCTGCTCGTCGATCTTGCCCCGAATCACCTCTGCCGCTTCGGTCAACGCCGTCAGCGGTAGCTCCAGCGACGCGGTCTCGGCGACCTGCTCGAGTAACGCCTGGGCGGCGGCCGGGTAATCGGTCTGTGTGAGGTAGTGCGGAACGTGCACGGTGTAGCCGACCACTTCATGGCCATGCTGGCCCATCCGGTATTCCAGCAGGTTGGAGGCGCTGCCGGGGACCTGGATCTCCGCGATCCACGGCTGGAAATTGGCGATCAACTCCGGGTTGTTGGAGTGTGCGGTCATGGTGGTCGGCCGCGTGTGCGGAACCGCCATCGGGACGGTGCCCAGGCCGATGGTCTGGCGCACGCCGAGGCGTTCGGCCAGCAGGCGTACCGCGGTAATGAAGCGCTCCCACTTGAGATCCGGTTCCATCCCCGCCAGCAACAGAAACGGGGTGCCGACGGTGTCGCGCAACGCGTACAGGCTCAGCTCCGGATCGTCATAGTGGGTGAAGTGATCGGTCTTGAAGGTCATCAGCGGCCGTCGTGAGCGGTAGTCCAGCAATTCGTCGATCGCGAAGGACGCGACCAGCTCGGTATCCAGCGCCGCCTTGAGGTGCGAGGCCGCCAGCCGGATGGCATGACCGGCGTCGGAAAAGCCCTCCAGGGCGTGCACCAACACGGGGCCGCGGCCATCGGACGTCGACAGCTGCGGCGGCGGCAGCTCCAGCTCGTACATGCCGGGCTGCCCCGGTTGGTACTGATCACCTGGGTCTTGATGGTGAGCCATCGCCGATCGCCTCCTCTCGAGGGTCTCTCCAGGGTGCCCTACCAAGTGTCCCCCGAATCAGGCGGCACCAATATCGAACAGCGAATCCGGGTCCGCGTGACAACCGAAAACACGATAATTCTCGGACGGCATCCGCAGAGAACATATCCGGGGCCCCGCCGGTGTGCCAGCAAACCCTCGGCGCACCGCGTTGTGTGGAAGTCGGATCGCCACCTCACCGTCGGGCATGATGAAGGCGATGCGCATTCGGATCCTGATGCTCTGCTCGGTGGTGGGGGTGGCGACGTCGCTGACGTCGTGTCACCGGCCCGTCGAGCATGTGTCGGGTGCCCCGGTGTCGGCTCCGCGGGTCGGTGGGCCGGTGCAGCGGCTCAGCCAGCCCGAACAGCGGGCGGTCGCGGGTCCGATGGAGCCGGATCGGCGCATCGGGGCGATCTTCCTTGATGGTGGGCCGCTTCACGTTTGCACCGGTTCGGTGGTGCATTCGACGGGCGGGGACCTGATCATGACCGCGGCGCATTGCTTGGCCGGAGCGTCGCTGATCACCTTCGTTCCCGGCTTCGCCGGCGACGCCGCGCCCGCTCCCACCGATTTGTGGAAGGCGGACGCGGTCTATCTCGATCCGCGCTGGACCGCCAGCAAGGATCCGCACGCCGACTACGCGATCGCGCGGGTCAGCAACGACGCCGGCGCCGACGTCGAGTCACGTGTCGGTTTGGCGCTGACGCTGGGTGTGACGCCCCCGCCGGGCAGCCGCGTCACGGTGCTGGGGTATCCGGTCGGCGTGGGTGGGTCGCCCATCGGGTGCCAGGGCAGCACGTCGGTCAGCGACAGCGGGTTCCCCGCGCTGGCATGCGAAGGTCTGGTGGACGGCACCAGCGGTGCGCCATGGGTCAGCGGTACGACGCTCACCGGGCTGATCGGCGGTCTCGAGCGCGGTGGCTGCGGGGCGGACATGTCGTACTCGGCGCCGTTCGACGCGCAAACCGCCGACCTGCTGGCCCGCGCCGAAGGCGGTGGGCCGGGCGACCCGATCCCCAACGACCTCCAAGACGCCTGTTAGTGGCGATCGCCAGCGCGGTGTAGCCGGGCGCAGCGGGTCGCCGCCATCTGGCCAGTGGCGATCGCCAGCGCGGTGTAGCCGGGCGCAGCGGGTCGCCGCCATCTGGCCAGTGGCGATC
>NZ_SCRH01000015.1 GCF_004298145.1 Mycobacterium sp. | reverse complement strand
ATCAAGGGCGAGAAGACTTCCGACGAGGCCCTGGCCCGGGTGTTCGACTACACGCTGGCCATCGGCAAGACCCCGATCGTCGTCAACGACAGCCGTGGGTTCTTCACCAGCCGCGTCATCGGCACGTTCGTGAACGAGGCGCTGGCGATGCTCGGCGAGGGCGTGGAGCCCGCCAGCATCGAGCACGCCGGTTCGCAGGCCGGCTACCCGGCGCCACCGCTGCAGCTGTCCGACGAGCTCAACCTGGAACTGATGCACAAGATCGCCGCCGCTACCCGAAGGGGCGTCGAGGACGCGGGCGGCACCTACGAGCCGCATCCGGCCGAGGCGGTCGTCGAGAAGATGATCGAGATCGGGCGGCCCAGCCGTTTGAAGGGCGCCGGTTTCTACGAGTACGTCGACGGCAAACGCACCGGCCTGTGGCCGGGCCTGCGGGAGACGTTCAAGTCGGGCAGTGCCGAGATTCCGTTGCAGGACATGATCGATCGCATGCTGTTCGCCGAGGCGCTCGAGACGCAGAAGTGCCTGGACGAGGGCGTGCTGACGTCGACCGCCGACGCCAACATCGGCTCGATCATGGGCATCGGCTTCCCGCCCTACACCGGTGGTAGCGCGCAGTTCATCGTCGGCTACTCCGGTGCCGGCGGCACGGGTAAGGATGCCTTCGTGGCCCGGGCCAAGGAACTGGCCGCCCGCTACGGCGACCGCTTCCTGCCGCCCCCATCACTGAGCTGACCCTGCACCACGCAGGCGGAAAAGCCCCCGGAACAACGAGGTTTCGGGGCTTTTTCGTTCTGTCGTCTCGAAAGGCTAACGCCGCCTTTGGAACAGGTAGTACCGCGCCGGCGTCTTCTCGGCACGGTCAAGCTCGCGTTCCGCGCCGGCCGACAGCAACGTCCAATTCTGCGTGAACCGCCGTTCCATCTCGGCGCGATCGACGCCGCGCACCCCGACCCGGCCGCCGGGCACGAACGCGACGATAAGCAGCCGCGCATCGGGGGCCGCCACGGCGCTGATCTCCCTGACGTAGGCATCGCGGTCGCCGTCGCTCATGTTGTGCAGGCAACCGTTGTCGATGATCAACTCGAAGTTCGCGCCGATCCCCGCCTGGCTCAACTGCGTGACGTCGGCCTGGAGGAAGTCGACGGAAGCGCCGGCCGTGGCGGCCTTGGCGCGCGCCCGCTCGAGGGGCTTGGCCACGAAGTCGACCGCCGTGACCTTCCAGCCGTGTTGGGCGAGGTAGATCGAGCCGTCGCCGGTACCGCACCCCACCTCTAGGGCCGACCCCGCGGGGAGGGCGGCGGTGTCGCGGGTTCCCTCGACCAGGTCCCGCACGCTTTGGGCGAGGGGATGGCCGTCCCATGGGGTGAAACCGAGGCGGTAAAAGATCCGAAACAGCATCTGTTTGGAGGCCATGACTCACCCTAGGCCCCGCGGCCGGTCACCTTCTATCTGGCGGCGGCGGCGATTCGGCGCCATTCGGCACGCGGGAAGGCTGTTGGATCCGCGAGCAGCACCTGGATGCAGACATGATCAGCGCCGGCGGAACGATGCTCGGTGACCCGTCGCATGATGGCGTCTTCGTCACCCCAGGCGATGATCGCGTTGAAGAGCCGATCGCTCACCTGCGTGAGATCGTCTTCGGAGAAGCCGCTGCGCAGCAGGTTGTTCGCATAGTTGGGCAAGGCCAAATACGCTCGTAGCCAATCGGTTCCGATCTGACGCGCCTCGTCGGCGCTGTCGGTCAGGATCACCGTCTGCTCCGGCAGCAGCAAGGGGCCCTGGCCCAAAGCCGAACGGGCAGAAGCGGTGTGGTCCGGAGTGACGAGGTACGGGTGGGCGCCACCGGCGCGGCTCGCGGACAGTTTCAACATCTTCGGGCCAAGCGCGGCGAGAACTCGGCGCTCGGTGGGAACCGGCCGCGGCGCGGCATCCAACGCGTCGAGGAACGCCGCCGTCGCCGCCAGAGGTTTGCGGTAGCGCCCGGGCTGGCCGGCGTCGATCAGCGGTGCGTGGCTGACGCCGATTCCCAGCAGGAAGCGGTCCCCGTGCTCGGCGGTCAGCGTCGCATAGGATTCGGCGACGTCGCCCGGCGAATGCATCCACAGATTCAGGATGCCGGTGGCGATCACAGTCCGCTTGGTCGCGGCGAGCAGATGGCCCACCGCGTCGAACACCGGTCCGCCGACGTCCGGTATCCATAGGGCGGGGAAGCCGAGTTCATCGAGTTCGGCTGCTGCGTCGCCGGATTCGGCCGGGTCGCCGTAGCGCAGCTGACTGCTCCAGATCCCAACACCGGTCAGTTCCATCTGATGCCTTCCCTTCTTGGCATGCGCCTGCCGCGGCAACGCGGGTCCGCGTCTTACTGGACATGCTGTCAGACGTCGCTTCCGGTGTATTCGGGGACCGGCATCGAATCGTGCATCCGGACGCCCTTGGTGTTCAGCTTGGCCAACGACCGGGATAGCGACCCCGGCATCGCCGAGATCAGTTGGGCTCCACGGGTTAACGCCCAGACTCCAGCTTCCGAACCGGGGATGATGCCCTTGGCGGCACCGCGAGCGAAGGACCGGCTGCGATGCACCGGGTCGCGCATCTGCAGTTCGTACGCGGCGAAGGCGCGCAGGTGGTCGCCGTCGGCCCGGGCGAGCTCTCCGGCCAGCACGTAGGCGCCGAGGACAGCGAGGCTGGTGCTGCCGCCCACCGCCGGGCCGGGGCAGTATCCGGCGTCGCCGACCAGGGTGACCCGGCGGCGCGACCACCTGTCCGTGCGCAGCTGGGTGATGGAGTCGAAGTAGAAGGTGGGTGTCCGCTCGATTTCGGCCAGCCAGCTGTCCACCTGCTCGTGCATCCCGGCGAAGGCGTCGCGCAGTAACTCCTTCTGCCGCAACGCATCGTGGTGGCCGTAGTCCAATTCCCCCTTGGTGCGAAACAGAAACACCACCCGCGCGTCGTCCAAGTGGTCCGCCGTGTAGATGCCGGCGAAGCGGCCGACGCCGACGTGGCCGACCATCTCCCCGGGCTCGACCAGCGCTTTGGGCGCCGAGAACACCGACAGATATCCCCCGAGGAAGCGCGTCAGCCCGGCCTGTTCGCCGAACGTCAGGTGCCGAACGTTGGAATGCAGGCCGTCGGCACCAACGACGACGTCGAAGGTGCGTGCCGGGGAGTGCTCGAATATCACGGTCCCGTCGTGCTCGATCGCGGTGATCGAGTCGCCGAACAGGTACTCGACGTCGTTGCGGGCGGCGTCGTAGTAAATCTCGCTGAGGTCGTCGCGCATGATTTCCACGTGCCGGTCGGAGCTGGCGGCGTAGATCTTGGCGAGGTCGATCTCGGTGGCCCGGGCCCTGCCTTCCCGGTACAACGCCAGCCGGTTCGTTCCGGTGGCCAGGGCCTCGATGCGTGGCAGGACACCCATCTTCGCCGAGATCTCCATTGCGGGACGGAACAGGTCGACGGCGTGACCGCCGGTTTTGCGCAGCGTCGGTGCGCGCTCGACGACGGTGACGTCGAAGCCGTGGCGGGACAGCCAGTAGGCCAGCACCGGGCCGGCGATGCTGGCGCCGGAGATGAGTATCCGCATGATTCACCGCCCAACTTACTTAACGTTCGGTAAGCATAGCATCCCACTTACCGATCGGTAAGTCAGATAAACTCGTGGGGTGAGCAGGCCGCGGTCAGACACGCGAGAGCGCATTCAGGAGGTCGCTCGCGAGCTGTTTTTGCAGCGGGGCGTGCAGCGCACCAGCCTGCAGGATATCGCCAACCAGCTGGGCATCACCAAACCCGCGCTGTACTACCACTTTCCATCACGCGAAGAACTGGTGCGCAGCATCCTGGTGCCGCTGATCGACGAGGGCGAGCGGTTCGTCGCCGACCACGAGGGCCGCGGCGACACCGATGCCCGCGAGTTGTTAGAGGGCTATTTCGATTTCCACTACCGGCACCGACGGGATCTGGTGCTGCTCTTGACCGAGTTGTCGACACTGATCGACCTCGACCTCATCGACACCGTGCTCGCGTGGCGCGAGCGGCTGGCCAGGCTGGTGTTCGGTGACAAGCCGACGCTCGCGCAGTCCACCCGCGCGGTCGTCGCATTCGGCGGCTTGCAGGACTGCTGCGTGCAGTTCGCCGACGCGCCGCAGGAGGAGTTGCGCGAGAAGTCGGTCGCGGCAGCACTCGACGCGCTGAATGGCTGAGTTACCCCGCCTTATCCCGTTCCGTAGCCGGGCTAAAGTCCCTTGGTATGCGCTTTGGACTCTTCATTCCGCAGGGCTGGCGAATGGATCTCGTCGGCATCGAGCCCGAAAAACACTGGGCGGTGATGCGAGATCTGGCTGACCACGCGGACCGGGGCAGCTGGGACTCGCTGTGGGTCTACGACCATTTCCACACCGTCCCGGTGCCCACCGGCGAAGCCACCCACGAAGCGTGGTCGCTCATGGCCGCGTACGCGGCCACCACGTCGCGGATCAAGCTCGGCCAAATGTGCACGGCGATGAGCTACCGAAACCCGGTCTACCTCGCCAAGGTCGCCGCGACGGCCGACATCATCTCCGGTGGCCGGATTCAGATGGGGATTGGTGGTGGCTGGTATGAACACGAATGGCGCGCTTACGGTTACGGATTCCCCTCGGCGGGTGTGCGGTTGGGCCGGCTGGACGAAGGGGTCCAGATCATGCGCGACGCCTGGCGCGACGGCAAGGTCAGCTTTGACGGCAAGCACTATCAGGTCGACGGCGCGATCGTCGCTCCTAAGCCGTTGCAGGACAACGGGATTCCGCTGTGGATCGCGGGTGGTGGCGAGAAGCTGACCCTGCGTATCGCCGCCCAATACGCGCAGTACACCAACTTCACGCCCGAGCCGGAGGCGTTCGCCCACAAGTCGGAGGTACTCGCCGAGCACTGCCGCAACCTGGGCACCGACTTCGATGCCATCGTGCGTTCGGTCAACGTCAACGCCGTCGTCGGCACGTCGGAGGCCGATGTCAACGACCGGCTGCAACGGATCCGCGACCGCATGGTCGGTTATGTGGGCGAGGCTGCCGCGGATGCGATGATCGCCGGTACCAGCGGGCCGGACTCGGCAACGGGCACACCGGAACAGGTCATCGAGCGCCTGGCGAAGATCCGCGACCTCGGGTGCGAATACGCCATCTGCTATTTCCCCGAGGCCGCCTACGACCGTTCCGGCATCGAGTTGTTCGAACGAGAGATCATTCCCGCGCTGAGCTGACGGCTCGTCAGACGTCGGCCGTGACGTACCTCGTCTTGGCCGGGGGCGCGGCCAGCAGCGCGGGAAGGTGCGTCAGCTTGCCCGCACCGGCGCGAAACGCGCGGTAGGCCTCGTCATGCTCGACCGAATCCCAGATCTCGTAGATCAGCCAGTGCGCTTCGTCGTCCTCGTCGACGAGCACGTCGGTGCGGACATTGCCATCGAACCCCCGGGTGTCTTGCAGCGCCCGGCCCATCAGCTCGCGCCCCGCGGCGACCTCGTCGGGCTTGAACTTGAGCTCGAGTATCACGGTGACCGTCATGGCGCCAACATATCTTCCCCGCGCGGCTCGCGGGCGTTCAGCCGGTGTGCGGTTGACGAGAATGCGGTTTCCACTTTTCGGAAGGCTGTTATACGGTTCAGTGAGTTCCGTTGGCGGATTGTGGACGATCCTGGAGGATCCCTCGATGCAGAAGGCACTAGCCCCCGAGATCTCTACCTGGCCGGATGAGAGCCCGCAGCTGATCGGCAGCCGGTGCGCCAGCTGTGCGGCCACCACCTTCCCGGTGCAGCAGTGGTGCCCGCGCTGTAGCGCCGGCGCGATGTCCGATGTGTTGTTGCCGCGCCGCGGGACGCTGGTGGCGTGGACGACGCAGGGCTTTCCGCCCGGCGCCCCCTATGCCGGCCCGGCCGGCAAGGACTTCGTGCCGTTCGGTGTCGGTTTGGTCCAGCTCGGTGACGTCATCCGCGTCGAAGGACGGTTGACCGAGAACGACCCGGCCAAGCTGCAGTTCGGCCAGGAGGTCGAACTCATCATGGTGCCCCTCACCACCGACGACGAGGGCGCCGAAATCATGACCTTCGCGTTCCAGCCGGTCTAGTGGTGATCACCACCGGCTATCGAGCGGGTCGCCACCATCTATCCGTGGTGATCGCGAGGGCGGCGGAGCCGGGCGAAGCGGGTCGCCACCATCTATCCAGGAGGATTTGAGATGACCAACGATGTCGCCATCATCGGCGTGGGCCTCCACCCGTTCGGCAGGTTCGAGAAGACCGCGATGCAGATGGGCGCGGAGGCGGTCCAGCTCGCGCTCAAAGACGCCGGCGTGGACTGGAAAGACATCCAGTTCGGCTTCGGTGGCAGCTATGAGGTCTCCAACCCCGACGCGGTGACCCGACTGGTCGGGCTGACCGGCATCACGTTCACCAACGTATTCAACGCGTGCGCCACCGCGGCCAGCGCCATCCAGCAGACCGCCGACACCATCCGGCTGGGCAAATACGACATCGGCATCGCCATCGGCCTCGACAAGCACCCCCGCGGCGCGTTCACCGACGACCCCGCCAAGCTGGCGCTGCCGCAGTGGTACGCCAACAACGGGCAGTTCGTCACCACCAAGTTCTTCGGCATGAAGGCCAACAAGTACATCCACGACCACAACATCTCCCAGGCCACCTTGGCCAAGGTGGCGGCCAAGAACTTCCGCAACGGTGCACTGAATCCGAATGCGTTCCGGCGCAAAGCTATTCCCGAGGACGAGATCCTCAACTCGACCGTTCTCAACTATCCGCTGACCCAGTACATGTTCTGCGCGCCCGACGAGGGCGCCGCCGCGGTCATCATGTGTCGCGCCGACATGGCCGAGAAATTCACCGACAAGCCGGTGTATGTGCGCTCCAGTGAGATCCGCACGCGCACGTTCGGTGCCTACGAGGTGCATGCCACCTCGGCGCCGCTCGACGAGGATCCCTCGCCGACGGTGTACGCGGCCAAGGCCGCCTACGAGGCGGCCGGCATCGGACCCGAAGACGTCGACATCGCGCAGCTGCAGGACACCGACGCCGGGGCCGAGGTGATCCACATGGCCGAGACCGGTCTGTGCGCGGACGGCGAGCAGGAGAAGCTGCTGGCCGATGGCGCCACCGAGATCCACGGCTCGATACCCGTCAACACCGACGGCGGGCTGATCGCCAACGGCGAGCCGATCGGCGCGTCGGGACTGCGGCAGGTGCACGAACTGGTGCGGCAGTTGCGCGGCGAGGCCGGGGAGCGTCAGGTGCCCGGCAACCCGCGTGTCGGCCTGGCTCAGGTGTACGGTGCGCCCGGCACCGCGTCGGCGACCATCCTGTCGCTGTAGGACTGCCCGCAGTCAAATAGCCGGGCCCAGAAGGTCGTCCGCGTCGCGGATGATGTAGCCGTAGCCTTGCTCGGCCAGGAAGCGCTGCCGGTGCGCGGCGTATTCGGCGTCCAGGCTGTCGCGCGCCACCACGGAATAGAAGGTGGCGCCCCCGCCGTCGGCCTTGGGCCGCAACAGCCGGCCCAGCCGCTGCGCCTCCTCCTGGCGCGAACCGAAGGTACCCGAAACCTGCACGGCCACCGCGGCTTCCGGCAAGTCGATGGAGAAGTTGGCGACCTTGGACACCACCAGCGTGTTCACCTCGCCGCGGCGGAAGGCGTCGAACAGCTCTTCGCGTTCCTTCGTCCGCGTGGAGCCCTGGATCACCGGGGCGCTCAGCTCGGCGCCCAGCTCGTCGAGCTGATCGAGGTACGCGCCGATCACCAGGGTCTGCTCACCCGGATGCTTTGCCAAAATCGACTTGACCACAGCGATTTTGGTGTGCACCGTCGAGCACAGCTTGTAACGCTCCTCGGGTTCGGCGGTGGCATACGTCATCCGCTCGTTGTCGGTCATCGTGACCCGCACCTCGACGCACTCCGCCGGCGCGATCCACCCCTGCGCCTCGATGTCCTTCCACGGTGCGTCATAGCGTTTCGGGCCGATCAGGGAGAACACGTCGCCCTCGCGGCCGTCCTCGCGGACCAGCGTGGCGGTCAACCCCAGGCGCCGCTTGGACTGCAGATCGGCGGTCATCCGAAACACCGGCGCCGGCAACAAGTGGACCTCGTCGTAGATGATCAGCCCCCAGTCGCGACTGTCGAACAGCTCAAGGTGCCGATACTCGCCCTTGGTGCGGCGGGTGATCATCTGGTACGTCGAGATGGTGACGGGCCGGATTTCCTTGCGCTCACCGGAGTATTCGCCGATCTCGTCCTCGGTGAGCGATGTGCGGGCGATCAGCTCGCGTTTCCACTGCCGCGCCGCGACGATGTTGGTGACCAAAATCAACGTCGTCGCACCGGCTTTCGCCATCGCCGCGGCCCCCACCAGCGTCTTACCGGCGCCGCACGGAAGCACCACCACACCGGACCCGCCGGACCAGAACGAGTCGGTGGCCATCTGCTGATAGTCGCGCAGGTGCCAGCCGTCTTGGGCCAGGCTGATCGGATGCGCCTCGCCATCGACGTAGCCCGCGAGATCCTCGGCGGGCCAACCGATCTTGAGCAGCATTTGTTTGACCCGGCCGCGCTCGCTGGGGTGGACGACGACGGTGTCGTCGTCGATCCGGGCGCCGAGCATCGGCGCGATCTTCTTGTTGCGCAACACCTCCTCGAGCACCGCGCGATCCAGGCTCACCAAGCTGAGGCCGTGTGCCGGGTTTTTCACCAGCTGCAGACGGCCATAGCGGGCCATGGTGTCGACGATGTCGACCAGCAGCGGCTGGGGCACCGCATAACGGGAGAAGGAGACCAGCGCGTCGACGACCTGTTCGGCATCATGACCGGCGGCGCGGGCATTCCACAGCGCCAGCGGTGTGATGCGGTAGGTGTGCACGTGTTCGGGTGCGCGTTCCAGCTCGGCGAACGGCGCGATGGCGGCCCGCGCCGCACCGGCCTGCTCATGATCCACTTCGAGCAGCACCGTCTTGTCGGACTGCACGATCAAGGGTCCGTCAGACATTTATGCGCCGCTCCTCCTCATCGCTTCGCTCTGCATCGTCGCCGGCGCGCATTTATGCGCCGCTCCTCCTCATCGCTTCGCTCTGCATCGTCGCCGGCGCGCATTTATGCGCGGCTCCTCCTCATCGCTTCGCTTCGCCCGCATCTCACCCATTATCGGCCGGCGGCCGACACCACCGACGTGATCCGGTGGATCGCGAAGTCGCGCAGCCGCCCCGACGCCGAGTCGAACGCGACCAGCTGACCGCCCCGGACGGTGATCGGCGACACAACCCGCTGGGTGGCCACCCCGGCCGCGTCTAGATAACCGATCACCAGGGTGTCTTGTTCCCTGGCCGCGCGCTGCAACAGCGTCATGGTGGCCGCCGGATCGACGCGGATATTGCCGAACGGCGCGGCGGTGACCTTGCGCAGCACCGCCACGACCGCATTGAGGCTTTCGCTGTTGGGACGCCGCACCGGACGGTACGGGCGGCGCTGCTGCGGTGTGGCCACCCGGGCGCCGCGAGGCCGGACGTCGACGATGGCGCCCGAGGAGTCTTCGGCCGCCGGGGCAAAACCCGCGGCCCGCAGCGCGGCGAGCACCTCAGCGATCGGCGCCGGTGACACCGCGACCGTGGGAGCCAGGGCACGCAACTGCACATCTTCGGTCGCGGGCGCAGCCACGGCCTGGGCCAGCAACGCCGGATCCTCGCAGCGCACGAACGAGGCGGCCATGCCGATCCGCAGCTGCCCGTGCCTGCGCGCGACGTCGTCGATGAGATAGGTAAGTCCTTGCGGCACCGGTGTTTTGGAATGGTTGGCAAACAGGGTGTGCATCCAGTCGCGGGTCTTGCCGACATCGAGCGCATGCCGGATCGACTGCTCGCTGACGCGATACACCATCGCCGTACCGGCCGATTCGACGGTGGCCACCGTGGCGAGTTGCTCCGCCAGGTCGCGCTGCAGCGGTCCGGGCACGACAACGGTCAGGTCCGCCTGCACCAAGAAGTGGTCGACCGGCTTGGGTAGCGCCCGGGCCATCGCGTCGACCGCGGCCTGGGGATCGGCGTCCTCGTCCAGCAGCGCACGACCGGGCGTGCTGATCGCCCCACGCCCCACCAGGCCCATGGCGTGGCTTTCGGTGAGCAGATCCCCGATGGGCCCGGGCTGCAACCGCTTGGCCCAGCGCGGACGCCGCCAGATCAGCGCCGCCGAGGCCTCCACCGCGTCGACACCGGCACCCGACGGGAGCTCGGAGAGCATGCCGAGCAATAGCCGGCGATCCAGCGGTGCGGCCGTGGAGTACAGCGCATCGGTCAGCGCGCCATAGGGTTTGGCGTCGGGGCTGCGAGTGCCGATCAGCGCCGGCCGGCTGGGAAGGTCGAGCCAGCTGCCGGCCAACAGCTGCCAGCGCTCGGCGGTGGACATCGTGGCGAACCGGTCGGTGACGACCGTCGGCGCCCAGTACGGTCCCTCGCCCGCGGTGGGTTCGGGGTCGGGCATCCCGCTGGCGATCAATCCGGCCGCGGCCGCGACTTCGAGGATCAAGCCCAGCCGCGGCTCCTCGATACCGGACACCTTGCTCAGCCGCTTGAGATCCCGGATTCCCAGACCGCCGCTACGCAGCTCGGAAACCGGTGCGGCAGAAAGTGTTTCGAGAAGGACGTCGAGCTCCAGCAGCAGATCGATGGCGGCTCCGGCGGCCGTCGCGTCGGCATCGTCGGGGGTGGTGGTCGACACCACCGGGTCCGGCGCGGTCAGCTGCATGGGGCCGGGCTGCTCGCCGCGCAGCACCTGCCCCACGTGGCGGGGCAGGATCACGGTTTCGGCGTCGATCCGTCGCAGCAGTCCCATGGCCAGCAACTGGGGCACCGGGCGGTCGGCCGGCGCGCCGGGCGCGGCGTCACGGGTGCGGCCCATCGGCGACCCTTCGAGGAGTTTCTCCAAGACCTCGAGCTGAGCCTGATCGAGGTCGTCGATCAGGCCGGCGATCTGCTCGGCGCTGCGGGAGGTGTCCTCGAGAATGACCTGCCCCGGGTACCACGGCATTCCCGTCCCGGCATCGGGGGCAACCCGTAGCGCGGTCTCGCCCCACACCAAGACGCGCTGCCGGAGATCGTCGACCGCGTCGAGGACGTCGGCTTCGGGGGCGCGGTCACCGATCAGCGACAGCAGCTTCGCGGTCGGCACCGGTTCCGCGTCGGCCTGCAGCACCAGTAGTGCGTCGAGCACCGCCAGCCGCAGGAAGTCGAGGTCGTCGGTGGCAGCCTTGATCGACTGGCGGGCCTGGGCTCGCGCTGCCAGTGCGGCGATGTTGCCGGGCGGGGGTTGGGCGAGGTCCGGCCGTGATTCCAGCAGTCGGATCAGGCGCTCATCGGATAACTCGGCCAGCCACGACCCCAGCGGGATATCCGGGGTGTTGACGGTCATCGCTGACCAGCGTAAAGCAGGTCGTGGGTACCGAGCAGATTGCGAAGCGGCGGCAGCGCAGCGACGTGAACCTTCGGTCTTGCGCCACGCGCTCCCGGGTCACCTGTCAGAATGGATCTCGTGGCTGACACTGAGGGCAAAGCAGGCAAAACCAAGTATGTGGACAACGGCTGGCCGACGACGGACCCCGACGACCATGCGGTCAGTGAACTCGTGACCGACCGGACGGGCGCGCTGTCGCCCTTCGGCGAGCTGGCGTTCCCGCTGCCCTCCACCGAGCTGCCCTACCTGCACCCGGTCACCGTCGTCAACCGGTAGGTCTCCACATGGCCAGGGCCTCTGAGACCTCGAAAGCCCCGGCGACCGGGGCGTCGGGACAATCCGGCCCGGGCGCACTGTCGCACGTGGACCACCAGGGGGCGGCGCACATGGTCGATGTCAGCGAGAAGGTGGCCACCAAGCGGACCGCCGTCGCCGCGGGTGTCCTGCGGACGTCGGCGCGCGTGGTGGCCCTGATCTCGACCGGCGGCCTGCCCAAGGGCGACGCGCTGGCCACCGCGCGGGTGGCGGGTATTCAGGCGGCAAAGCGCACCAGTGACCTCATCCCGCTCTGCCATCAGCTCGCGCTCACCGGGGTCGACATCGACTTCGCCGTAGCGGGGTCGGACATCGAGATCACCGCGACGGTGCGAAGCACCGACCGCACGGGGGTGGAGATGGAAGCGCTGACCGCCGTCGGGGTCGCGGCCCTGACGCTCTTCGACATGATCAAAGCGGTCGACCCGGCCGCGCGGATCGATGACATTCGAGTCCTGCACAAGGAAGGTGGCAAAACCGGAATGTGGACGCGGTCATGAGCACCCGATCGGCCCGCGTCATCATCGCCTCGACCCGGGCGTCGGCCGGACAGTACGAGGACCGATGCGGGCCCATCATCGCCGAATGGCTGACCCAGCGGGGCTTTTCGCCCGTGCAGCCGGAGGTGGTTGCCGACGGCCCGCCCGTCGGTGATGCGCTGCGCAAGGCGATCGATGACGACGTCGACGTCATCCTCACCTCCGGTGGCACCGGCATCTCACCCACTGACAGCACACCGGACCAGACCGTGGCCGTGGTCGATTACCTGATTCCCGGCCTGGCAGAGGCGATCCGCCGGTCGGGCCTGCCGAAGGTGCCGACGTCGGTGTTGTCGCGCAGTGTGTGCGGTGTGGCCGGGCGGACGCTGATCGTCAACCTGCCGGGTTCACCCGGTGGGGTGCGCGACGGGCTCGGGGTGCTCGCCGATGTCCTCGACCACGCGCTCGATCAACTCGCGGGTAAAGACCACCAGCGATGACGCTCGTCGTGCGCGCAGCCGTGACCGAGCACCCGATTCTGCTGGCCGAGCATGAAGAACTGGTGGGCCATCAGTCGGCCGGGGCCATCGTCGGGTTCGTCGGCATGATCCGCGACCACGACGTCGGGCGCCGGGTGGTGCGGCTGGAATACTCCGCGCACCCGTCAGCCACCCAGGTCATGGCCGATGTGGTGGCCGATGTGGCGGCGCAATCCGACGGCGTACGCGCCGTCGCCGCCAGCCACCGCGTCGGTGTGCTGCACATCGGCGAGGCGGCGTTGGTGGCGGCCGTCGCCGCCGACCATCGGCACGCGGCATTCACCACCTGCGCGCACCTGGTGGACACCATCAAGGCGCGGCTGCCGGTGTGGAAGCACCAGTTCTTCGCCGACGGCACCGAGGAGTGGGTGGGCTCGGCCTGACGCCGTCGCTACCTCGGCCCCGAAGTTGGTGCGCAGTGCCCGACACGCCCCGAACAGGAGGGTTTTCGGGGCGTGCGGGGAATCTGTTGGCGTTAGAGATTCAGGCGTTGAACGACGGCTGCGCCAGGGCGTCCAGGGCATCGTTTCCCTGCACGTCCTGTGCCCGAATCGCTTCCCACAGTTGCTGGGTGTAGCCGGCATCGGAAGCAAGCTCGGGCATGCCGACCGGGACGAATCCGCGGAAGTCCGAATCCGCGACGGGTGCGTCCGCCGGGGGTGCGGGCGGCAGATCGGCCGGGGGTGCGGCGTCCGCGGGGGGTGCGGGCGGCAGATCGGCCGGGGGCGCCGGCAGGTCTGCCGGGGGAGCGTCCGGCGGTGCCGGACGGTCAAAGGAGGCCAGCTGCACCGGGGCGTGCGGGGGCGGCGGAGCGTCCTGCGCGGGCGGGGCCAGCGGCGCTGGTGCGCCGTTGATGCCGGGCGCATCCAGCGGTGCGTCCAGGCCGGCCGGAACGGGCATCTCGCGCGGGCTGGGAGCCGACAGCGGGCGACCGCAGACGGGCCAAGCACCGCGACCCTGGGTGGCCAACACCCGCTCGGCGACGGCGATCTGCTGTTCCTTGGTGGCAAGTTCGGCCGACGGGGCGTATTCGCCGCCGCCGTGTGAGGCCCAGGTGCTGGCGCTGAATTGCACACCGCCGTGGTACCCGTTGCCGGTGTTGATGCCCCAGTTGCCGCCGGACTCGCAACGGGCTACTTGATCCCATTCGCCGTCGGTGGCCGCGGCCGCCTGGCCGGCCAGGGCGAGGCTGCCGCCACCAAGCACTGCGCCGGTAAAGGCGATCTTGGCGACGCTGACGGTGGATGCGGTGGGCTTACGATGACGTCCGCTCATACGCGCCGATGTATTCCTCTCTCGTCACGCGCCTGCGAGGTCAGCTGTCGGGTTCGGGTTGGAGAGGCCACCCGGCCGACGTGGTCTTCGAAGCGACGACGCCGGCTTCACCCCAAGGAGCCGCGAGCGGCCCCAGTCCGATCACGGTGGACCGGTGGGTCCCCCGTCTCCATCCATGAGTTGGTGACCCCCGCCTATTGGATGGAGCTCGGCGCGATAGGGAGGGAAGGTCCGCCAATCGGGATGGCTGGCGAGCCTTCGGAGACGGTAACGGTTTCTGTTGGTCTCGTCACGTCTTGCGAAACCTGGCGTTTCACTCTCGGCCATCTGCGAAAACCGCAGCAAGACACGGTGTTTACGCAGGTCATAACTCCCGAGATCACAGCGTGACCGCGCCGTTATCGTTCCGTTACGTGAGATATTTCACAGTTTCAGCCGCCGGAAAACGGCGGCAGAACGTCGATGGTGTCACCGGATTGCAACGCCGCGGTCTCGTCGCGGACGACGACGCCGTCGCGCAGGTAGGAGCATCGGCTCAGCACGCCGGCAAGGCTGGACCCCCGAACGGCGAGCCGCTCGACCAGCTCGGCCACCGTGGTGCCGGGGCGCACCACCAGCGTCTCCGCCTCGACGCCCGCGGCCGCGTGGGCGGCCGCGAAGTAGCGCACGGTGACCTGGATTCCGGTTGCTTGGACGGGCGTCTGACCCGTGTTGCTAGCCACCGATCGCGCTCATCGGGCGGTCGGGCTGGACGAAGTTGGGGTCGTTGATGCCGTGACCGGCGGGCTTGCCCCACATCGCGGTACGCCACGCCGCCTCGATCGCCTCGTCGGGCGCGCCGTTGCGCAGCAGCCCCCGAAGGTCCGTCTCCTCCTTCGCGAACAGGCAGCTGCGGATCTGGCCGTCGGCCGTCAACCGGGTGCGGTCACACGTCGAGCAAAAGGCGTGCGAGACCGATGCGATGACACCAACCTTGCCGCCCGGCGTGTCGGCGCTCTCATCGACCAGCCAGAGCTCGGCCGGCGCGGAACCGCGCGGCGCCGGGTCGGGCCGCAACTGGAAGTGCGGGCGCAGTGCCGCCAGCACGTCGTCGGCGGTCAGCGTCTCATCGCGGCGCCATTGGTGCCCGGCGTCGAGCGGCATCTGCTCGATGACGCGCAACTGGTAGCTGTGCTCGAGGCAGAATCGCAACAGCTGGACCACGTCGTCCCGTCCGGTCGCGGGGTCGAGCACGGCGTTCACCTTCACCGGCGCCAAGCCGGCCTCGTGGGCGGCGGCCAGGCCGGCCAGCACGTCGTGGAGCCGGTCGCGGCGGGTGATGGCCGCGAAGTGCTGCCGGTCCACGCTGTCCAGCGAGATGTTGACCCGGTCCAGCCCCGCCTGGGCGAGCCCGGCGGCGCGCCGCGCCAGCCCGACGCCGTTGGTCGTCAGGGAAATCTCGGGGCGGGGCGTCAGGGCGGCCGCCGCGGCGACCACCTCTTCGAGGTGGCGTGCCAGCAATGGCTCACCGCCGGTGAACCGCACGCTGGTGACCCCCAACCGGGTGACCGCGATGTGCATCAGCCTGGCCAACTCGTCGGCAGTCAGCAGCTGCTCGCCCGGCAGCCAGTCCAGGCCCTCGGCCGGCATGCAGTAGGTGCACCGCAGGTTGCAGCGATCGGTCAGGGAGATCCGCAGATCCGTGGCGATCCGCCCGTAGGTATCCACCAACGGGCCGGCGGACGGTGCTTTTCCGGGAACGACGCGGCTGCCGCCGGGGCGCTCAGGGCGGCTCCGCACGGTCGGGAAATTCAAGGCAGTCAGGGTCATGCGGCCACCGGCGGCGCGTGGTGAAGCGGCGAGTCGACGGGAACGATCTCCTTGCCGAGCGGCATCAGCGACACCGGAATCAGTTTGAGATTGGCCAGCGCCAGCGGGATGCCGACGATCGTCAGCGCCATCGTCACCGCGCTGACCAGATGACCGACCGCCAGCCACACTCCGAACAGCACCACCCAGATGATGTTTCCGATCAGGGCGCCGGACCCTGCGGTCGGCTTGTCGACGATCGTGCGGCCGAACGGCCACAGCGCGTAGGAGGCGATGCGCAGCGACGCGAAGCCGAACGGGATGGTGATGATCAGCAGAAAGCTGATGAGGGCCGCAACAAGGTATCCGGCGGCCATCCAGAGGCCGCCGAACAGAAGCCAGATGATGTTCAGGATCAGGCGCATATCTCCTCCGCGGGTACTACTAAGCGTACCGAGTCATAAATAGCGGGGGTGCTCGCCAGGTACGTATCCGAGTAGGATCAGACTCTTAATACGGCGTCCTGCGCAGGCGGGACGCTTATTGTGTTGCCTATTTCTATCGACCCGTTAGACAAGCAGGTGAGACCAGTGCCGACCGGCAAGGTTAAGTGGTACGACGTTGACAAGGGCTTCGGCTTCCTGTCGCAAGAGGACGGCGAAGACGTCTACGTCCGCTCGTCGGCGCTGCCTGCCGGGGTCGAGGGGCTCAAGGCGGGCCAGCGGGTCGAATTCGGTATCGCCTCCGGACGGCGCGGGCCGCAAGCGTTGAGCCTCAAGCTGATTGAGCCGCCGCCCAGCCTGACCAAGTCGCGGCGCGAGGCGCCTGCCGAACACAAGCACAGCCCCGACGAGCTGCATGGCATGGTTGAGGACATGATCACGCTGCTGGAAAGCACCGTGCAGCCCGAGCTGCGCAAGGGTCGCTACCCGGACCGCAAGACCGCGCGCCGGGTATCCGAGGTCGTCAAGGCCGTGGCGCGGGAGTTCGACGCCTAACGCGCGGAACACAGCCAATTTGCAGGCGACGGCTCGGTGACGAGCCGCAGATCGGGTACTCACACCCATGACGGTCGTCTAGCAAAGGAGGCTGCGATGGCAGAGCAAGCCCAGGTCACCGAAGAACAGGCGAGAGCGCTCGCCGAGGAGTCTCGCGAAACCGGTTGGGATAAACCGTCCTTCGCGAAGGAGTTATTTCTCGGCCGTTTTCCGCTGGAGCTGATCCACCCGTTCCCCACACCCACTGAAGCCGACGAGGCCCGCACCCGCGCGTTTCTCGAGGGCGTGCGCGGATTTCTGGAGACCGTCGACGGCAGCGTCATCGAACGCGATGCCCAAATTCCCGACGAGTACGTGAAGGGCTTGGCCGACTTGGGCTGCTTCGGGATGAAGATTCCCCCCGAATACGGCGGCCTGGGCATGTCGCAAGTCGCCTACAACCGGGCTCTGATGATGGTGACGAGCGTTCACCCCAGTCTTGGCGCGCTGCTGTCGGCCCACCAATCCATCGGGGTACCCGAGCCGCTCAAACTCGCCGGGACCCCTGAGCAGAAAAAGAAGTTCTTGCCGCGGTGCGCTGCCGGGGCCATATCGGCGTTTTTACTCACAGAACCCGACGTGGGCTCCGACCCCGCCCGACTGGCGTCGACGGCGACCCCCATCGACGACGGGCAGGCCTACGAACTCGACGGCGTGAAGTTGTGGACCACCAACGGCGTGGTGGCCGAACTGCTGGTGATTATGGCCCGGGTACCCAAGGGCGAAGGGCGCCGCGGCGGCATCAGCGCGTTCGTCGTCGAGGCCGACTCACCCGGAATCACCGTGGAGCGACGCAACAAATTCATGGGCCTGCGCGGCATCGAAAACGGCGTGACCAGGCTGCACCGTGTTCGGGTCCCGCGCGAAAACCTGATCGGCTCCGAAGGTGACGGCTTGAAGATCGCGTTGACCACGCTCAATGCCGGACGGTTGTCGATCCCCGCGAGTGCGACGGGCTCGTCGAAGTGGGCATTGAAGATAGCGCGCGAATGGTCCGGTGAGCGTGTGCAGTGGGGTAAACCGCTGGCCGAGCACGAAGCGGTGGCCGGCAAGCTCTCGTTCATCGCCGCGACCAACTACGCGCTCGATGCCGTGCTCGAACTCTCCGCGCAGATGGCTGACGAAGGGCGCAACGACATCCGGATCGAGGCGGCGTTGGCCAAGTTATGGTCCAGCGAGATGGCCTGCGTGATCATCGACGAGGTCATGCAGATTCGGGGTGGGCGAGGCTATGAGACCGCGGAGTCGCTGGCCGCGCGTGGGGAGCGCGCGGTGCCCGTCGAGCAGGTGTTGCGGGACCTGCGGATCAATCGCATCTTCGAGGGTTCCAGCGAGATCATGAGGCTGCTCATCGCTCGCGAGGCGGTCGACGCCCACCTCGCCGCGGCCGGCGACCTCGCCAAGCCCGACACCGGGTTGCGGCAGAAGGCCGCCGCGGCAGTCGGAGCGAGCGGATTCTACGCAAAGTGGTTGCCGCAGCTGGTTTTCGGTGAAGGACAGCGGCCCCGGGCATACCACGAGTTCGGTCCGCTGGCGTCACACCTACGGTTCATTGAGCGGTCCAGCCGCAAGCTCGCCCGAAACACCTTCTACGGGATGGCACGGTGGCAGGCCAAGCTCGAGCAGCGGCAGGGGTTCCTCGGGCGCGTCGTCGATATCGGTGCCGAGTTGTTCGCGATGTCCGCGGCGTGCGTGCAGGCAGAGTCGCAACGTGCCGCCGATCCGGTGGTTGGTCAGCAGTCCTACGAGCTGGCGGAAACGTTCTGCGCCCAAGCGGCCCTGCGGGTGGAGACGCTGTTCCACGCCCTGTGGGACAACACCGACGGCAGCGATGTGCAGCTCACCCGCAACCTGCTGCAGGGCCGCTATCGCTGGCTGGAGGACGGGATCATCGATCAGTCCGAGGGCACCGGGCCGTGGATCGCCCATTGGGAAGAGGGCGCGTCGACCGAGACCAACCTGGCCCGCCGGTTCCTGTCCGGCTAGACGCCGAGGATTGGGGCAGAATCGGCGTCATGGCCACCTACGTCGCCGGGGCGGGCGAGTTCACCCGTGACACCAACTACATCACCACCCGCATCACTGCCGATGGGCGCGATGGCTACCCGGTCGAGCCCGGCCGGTATCGGCTCGTCGTCGCCCGCGCGTGCCCGTGGGCGAACCGCGCCATCATCGTCCGGCGGCTGCTGGGCCTCGAAAGCGTTCTCTCCATTGGCTTTTGTGGTCCCACCCATGACGAGCGCAGTTGGACGTTCGATCTCGATCCCGGTGGTGTCGACCCGGTCCTGAAGATCCCGCGGCTGCAGGACGCCTACTTCAAGCGATTCCCCGACTACCCCAAGGGCATCACAGTCCCGGCGATCGTCGACGTCGGCACCGGGGCGGTGGTCACCAATGATTTCGCGCAGATGACCCTCGATCTCTCGACGGAGTGGTCGGCATACCACCGCGACGGTGCGCCCGCGCTATACCCCGAGCGCCTGCGCGCGGAAATCGATGAGGTGAACAAGAGGGTCTATACCGAGATCAACAACGGTGTGTACCGGTGCGGCTTCGCCGGCTCGCAGCAGGCCTACGAAGCGGCCTACGACCGGCTGTTCACCGCGTTGGACTGGGTGAACGATCGGCTGACCAATCAGCGTTACCTGGTGGGCGACACCATTACCGAGGCCGACGTGCGGTTGTTCACCACCCTGGCCCGCTTCGACCCGGTTTATCACGGGCATTTCAAGTGCAATCGCGGCAAACTGAGCGAGATGCCGGTGCTGTGGGCCTACGCCCGCGACCTGTTCCAGACACCGGGTTTCGGGGACACCGTCGACTTCGTCCAGATCAAGCAGCACTACTACATCGTGCACGCCGACATCAACCCCACCCGCATCGTGCCAAAGGGCCCCGACCTGTCCGGCTGGCTATCGCCGCACGGACGAGAGAGCCTGGGCGGCAAGCCCTTCGGGGAGGGGACGCCGCCGGGCCCGCCGCTCGAAGGGGAGCGGGTTCCCGCCGGCCACGGGGCGTGACCCGTGGCGCCGAACGTCGACACCTGACCCGTGGCGCCGAACGTCGACTTGTGGGGCGAAATCGTGGCGCTGAACTCAAGCGACGTTTTGCCACAACAAGTCGACGTTCGACGGAAAAAGATCAGAAGGTAAGCCGCACTGACCATTCCGCGTGCGGGACGTCGCGTAGCTCGCCTGCGGGGTCCACCGCCAACGTCAGCAACTGCACGACGATCCCGGCCAGGCGCCCGCGATGCGGGTCGACCGGGGGGATGGTCACGGCGAGCCGGGTGCCCGGCCGAAAGATGGTGCTGGAGGTGTTCGTCGGATCCTCATACACCTGCACCAACCGCCAGGGCGCCCGGTAGATGGCATCGGGCACCGAGAGCTGGATCGGATAGCGCTCGCTGACCGGTAGCTCACCCTGGCTCTGCGGCGTCTCACAGTCTTCGAGGTTGAGCACGCTGCAGTAGAGGTAGGGCCCCACCCGGGTCAGGTGGCCGTGTGAGTACGCGCTGATCTCGGGGCGGTGCGGGCCGGAGCGGCCCACCAGCAGCCACGTGCCGACCCCGACGCCCACACAGAGCACAGCCATCAAGCAGGCCAGCAGCACGGCCATGCCGCGGTTGATTCCGGATTTCACTCGGCTACCACCGCCGGCCTGCCGACACCGCGCCGCCTGCCCTCCTGCTCGACCATGATGGGCCTATTACCTCCCAGGCCGGGAATCAGCGAGTTGCCGCGGAAGCTGACGAGGGTCTGCGCCAGGCCCGGGATGAGCAGGGCAGTGACCGCGGTGAAACCGACCCACAGGTCGGTGTACACCAGAACACCCAGGGCCCCGCCGAACACCCAGGCCAACTGCAGCGTCGACTCCGAGCGCCCGAACCCCGATGCGCGGGATTCCTCGGGCAGATCGTTCTGCAACGAGGCGTCCAGGGAGGCCTTCGCGATCGCGCTGGCCCCCGAAGTCACCAGGGTGGCGACCGCGGCCAGCATCAGGTTGCCGGCGACCGAGGCGGCGAGTGCGGCCGCGCTCACCGCCACCGTGCAGCGCACCACCAGCACGGCAGGCCTGCCCAGTTTCAGGCGCGCGCTGGTGAAGTTGCCGACGAAGTTGCCGATTCCGGCCGCGGCGCCGATCACCCCGAGTATGGCGATCTGGGCCCAGCCGCTGGCGTCATGTGCCTTGGCGACGAATGCCGGATACAAGAACAGAAACCCCACCATGACCTTGATGGTGCAGTTACCCCACAGCGAGGTAATGATGTTGCGGCCCAAGGGCTGCCGAAGCGTGGCAGTGGTCTTTCTGGGGACCTTCTTGACTGCTTCGGACCAGCTTCGGCGCAGGGGTTCGCTGTCCTGGCGGTAGCTCAAGGTGGCGGGAACCTCACCTGCGGTCACCTCGACCCAGCGCGGAATCCGCATGGACAGCGACGCGCCGGCGATCGTGACCACGACCACGACCAACAATGCCCCGGGCAGCTTGAACAGGTGGGTGCAGACGAACTCGACGCCGCCCGCGATGGCGCCGCCGGCGATGGTGCCGCCCAGCAGACCGAACATGGTCAGCCGCGAGTTGACCCGCACCAGGTCGATGCTCGGCGGCATCACCCTGGGTGTCACGGCGCTGCGCAGCACGCTGAACGACTTCGAGAACACCATCATGGCCAGCGCGCACGGATACAACACCATCGACGGGTAGCTCCCGCTGGCGCCGTCGTAGTTCAAGATCAGCACCAACGCCAATACCGTGCGAAGGGCAAACGACGCCGCGAGCGCGACGCGGCGGCCGTGCTGCAGCCGGTCCAGGGCCGGACCGATGAGGGGGGCGATCACCGCGAACGGCGCAATGGTGATCAACAGATACAGCGCGACCCGGCCCTTGCTTTCCCCGGTCGCCGCGGCGAAGAACAACGTGTTGGCCAGCGCGACGGCCATCGCGGCATCCACCGCGAAGTTGGCCACCGAGGGCCACGTCAGCGCCGTCAGGCCGGACTTGTCGGCACCGTCGGCGGTCGCGGCGCGCTGAACCATCCAGTACATCCGGGAACCCATTTCGCGGCTGCGCAGCGCCGCCGCGCGGGTGACGGTGATCCGCTCGCCGGGAGTCGGACCACGAGACGGCGCGGCGCCGCTGCCGTCCGGTTCCGTCTGGTGCCCCAGCGGGGGCAGATAGCGGTTGGCGCTCGGCATCGGCGGGGGGCGGCGGGTCCGGCGCTGGGCGCTGTCGCCGGCAGGGTAGTTGGCCGCGCCCGGATGTTGTGCGGCAACGCCATTGGGGGCCCGGCGGCCCGGCTTGGAGGCCACCCGGCCCGGATCGTCTTGCCGCCGTCCAGACACTCCCCGATTCTCCCCTATGCCGGCGACATGCGTCTGCAGGTAACGGGGCGTGGCTCCTCAACCTAGTATTGGAACCGCAATGCAGACAGAAGACAGCGTGACCAGACCCATCGAGGAATCCTCCGTGGCGACCGTAGGCGAATGGCCCGAAGGGTTGGCGGCGGTGCTCACGGGTGCCGCGGACCAGGCCAGGGCCGCCGTCGCGGAGTTCAGCGGCCCGGAGACGCTCGGTGACTATCTGGGCGTCAGCTACGAAGACCCGAGCACCGCCACCCACCGGTTCCTGGCGCATCTACCCGGTTACCAGGGGTGGCAGTGGGCCGTGGTCGTGGCCGCCTATCCCGGCGCCGATCACGCGACCGTCAGCGAAGTGGTGTTGGTTCCGGGACCGACGGCGTTGCTGGCACCGCAATGGGTGCCGTGGGACCAGCGGGTGCGGCCCGGGGACCTCAGCCCCGGGGACTTGTTGGCCCCCGCCGCCGACGATCCTCGGCTGGTTCCGGGCTACACCGCCAGCGGTGACTCGCAGGTCGACGAGACCGCCGCCGAGATCGGGCTGGGCCGGCGCTGGGTGATGAGCGGCGAGGGCCGCGCGGAGGCGGCCGAACGGTGGCACACCGGCGATTACGGCCCCGACTCGCCGATGGCGCGATCCACCAAGCGCGTGTGTCGGGACTGCGGCTTCTTCCTGCCGCTGTCGGGATCTCTGGGCGCCATGTTCGGCGTGTGCGGCAATGAGTTGTCGGCCGACGGGCACATCGTCGACAAGCTGTACGGCTGCGGTGCGCACTCGGACACCCCAGCCCCGGCGGGCGCCGGGTCGCCCGCGTACGGCCCCTACGACGACGGCCTGCTGGACGTCACCCAGGCGCCCGTCGAGCCGACCGGGCCACCCGAGCCGTCGGAGCCGTCGGAGCCGTCGGAGTCATCAGAGACGTCAGAGGCCCAGCCGGAGCCTGAGACCGAGGCGCCGGAGTCCGAGCAGCCCTCCCAGCCCCAGCCCGCGACCGAGACGTCGGACTAGCCCCGTTCCGCGGCGGTCTTGATGCGCGCCAACGAGGCGTTCATGCCGTCGAGCAATTCGCTCTCGAAGTTGTCGGTCCCGCCGAAGAGCGCTTTGACCGACAGGTTCGACAACGCGGTGACGCCGTTCTCGGCGTGGCGGCTCTCGATCAGCCGGGTGCCCTCCCCGGTGGACTCGAGCTCGTAGCTCCAGACGGTCTTATTGGCGTCGACGCGGAACGCGAGCTTTTGGTCCGGGACGACCTCGACCACCGTGCAGGTGGTCGGCCAGAACATGCGGTTGCGGCGGTTGAGGTTGAGCGTACGGGTGCCCTGACGCACCGGCCCGAACGGCTTCATCCAACGGCACTGCGGACTCCACTCCGGCATTCGCCGAAGATCGGAAATCATTTCCCATACCTTGGCAACCGGTGCGTTGATGTCGACGTGCGTTTGCAATAGCGGGGCTGCCATGACTCCTCCAACAGGTCGGCGAATTATTTCTGTTACAGATAATTTTCGAGTCCGGTCTGGGCGCCGCGCGCGCCGCGCCGGGCCGCCGCACGTTGCAGCAAGAAAATGCTCGTGCCGAGCAGCCCCACGCCCAGCCCGGCCAGCGTCAGCGGGCGCCAGCTGTGCAGGGCGGGCACCAGGAACGCGGCGGCCGCCGCGACGACCCAACCCAGCGCTCCGAGCCCGATGAACGGCCACGCGTGCACCAGTATCGCCGGCAGCGGCGGCGCCGTGCGGTTCTGGCCAGGTTCGGCGGGCATCGCGATTAACATAGCCCGCCGCCGGCGCCCCCGGTCGCCCGCCCGCTTGCCGAAATGGATGATCGAGAATCCCGAGCGGTGCGGGGTCAGCGCACAGCTAAGCACCTCGATGAAATTCCGCATGATTCGGTGGAAAGAATCAACACCCGGTTGGTGCCCCGGATGCTCACGCTTCCGTGTAACCTCGCGCCATGCCTGACAGCGATGCGCGGCTGGCCAGCGACCTGTCACTGGCTGTTATGCGGCTGGCCCGCCAACTGCGATTCCGCAACCCGTCGTCGCCGGTGTCGCTGTCCCAGCTGTCGGCGCTGGCGATGCTGGCCAACGAGGGCCCGATGACGCCCGGTGCCCTGGCGATTCGCGAACGGGTTCGGCCACCGTCGATGACCCGGGTGATCGCTTCGCTGGCCGAGCTGGGTCTGGTGGACCGCGCGCCGCACCCCGTCGACGGCCGACAAGTACTCGTCTCCGTGTCCGAGTCCGGAGCGGAGTTGGTCAAGGCCAACCGTCGCGCCCGTCAGGAGTGGCTGGCCAAGCGGCTGTCGACGCTGGACAGCGAACAACGTGACATCCTGCGCAGCGCGGCCGATCTGATGTTGGCGTTGGTCGACGAAAGCCCGTGAGCACCGGCGCCGATGCCGGCAATGTTGCGGACATTGACGACCCTGACGACCCGAGGCTCGACGATTTCCGCGACCTGAACAGTGTCGATCGCCGTCCCGACCTGCCGTCCGGCAAGGGGCTGGTGATTGCCGAAGGTGTGCTGGTGGTGCAGCGCATGCTCGCGTCGCGGTTCCGCCCGCATGCCCTGCTGGGCACCGACCGTCGGCTCACCGAACTCAAAGACGACCTGGCCGGCAGCGCCGTGCCGTTCTACCGGACGTCCGCCGACGTCATGGCCCGCGTCGTCGGCTTTCACCTCAATCGCGGGGTGCTGGCGGCCGCCCGGCGGGCGCCAGAACCCAGTGTGGCCGACGTGATCGCCGGCGCGCGCACCGTCGCGGTGCTCGAAGGGGTCAACGATCACGAGAACCTCGGCTCGATTTTCCGCAACGCGGCGGGGCTCGGTGTCGACGCGGTGGTATTCGGCAGCGGGTGTGCTGACCCGTTGTACCGCCGCGCCGTCCGGGTGTCGATGGGCCACGCGCTGCTGGTGCCGTATGCGCGCGCAACCTGTTGGCCCGCCGAGCTCGTGACGTTGAAGGAAAACGGATTTCGGCTTCTGGCGATGACCCCGCATGACACGGCGTGCGCGCTGCCGGAGGCGATGACGGCGGCGCGTGGCGAACGCGTCGCGGTGTTGGTGGGTGCCGAGGGGCCGGGGCTGACGCCGGCCGCCTTGCGGTTGAGCGATGTGCGGGCGCGCATCCCGATGTCGCGGGGCACCGACTCGCTCAACGTCGCGACCGCGGCCGCGTTGGCGTTCTACGAGCGCGCTCGGCTGGGAGACGTGGTGGGCCACGCGGCGGCGAAAGGCGGAGATGAACAATCAGGCTAGGCTTCGGCTGTTGAAAGGCGAGTCCGTGCCCTGGGCAACGGGTTTGACGGTGACAGCCTTTGTTGCGGCGGTCACCGCTGCGGCGATCGTGGTGCTCAGTCTGGGGTTGGTGCGCGTGCACCCGCTGCTGGCCGTCGGGCTCAACATCGTGGCCGCCGGGGGACTGGCACCGACCCTGTGGGGGTGGCGGCGCACCCCGGTTCTGCGCTGGTTCGTGCTGGGCGCCGGAGTCGGCGTGACGGGTGCGTGGGTCGCGCTACTGGCGCTGGCGGCCGCGGGTCGCGCTTAGTGGTGATCGCGAGCGCGGTGTGGCCGGGCGAAGCGGGTCGCTACGGTCGGTGCTAGCGCTGGCCGCCCGAGCGCACCCCGAGCAATACGTCTTCCCACGCCGGGATGACCGGCTTGCCCCGACGGGTGTGCACGGGTTTTTCGTCCGGCTCCGGAACCGGCGCTTCGGCGACGGGCGGCTTCGCGGGCTCTTCGAAGTCGATGTGGGCCACGCGCGCCACCGGTCGCAGCGGACGCTCGAAGCTCGGATCGATCAACGCGTTGGCCGTGTCGTCGATGGCGGTGACCGTTCCGCCGTGAGCCCCGGGACTGAAGCAGAAATGCGCGAGGTTGTCGGAGCGGCCGACCTTCCACGCGAGCTGCACGGTCCAGCGGTTGTCTTCGTTGCGCCAGGCGTCCCAGCTGAGCTTGTCGTGGTCGAGGCCCCGGGTCACCAAGGCGGCGCTGACGGTCTCCAGCAGGGTCAGCACGGCGGGACCGTCGGCCAGCATGGGGTGCGCGGCGGTTGCCAGCTCCGCGGCGCGGAACCGTTCCAACAGCACCGGGTGAGCAAAGCGGCGGATCCGTGACACGTCCGAGCCCGACGCCGCGGCGACCTGCTCGACGGATGCACCGGCGCGGATCTTGGCCTGAATTTCCTTGGGGCTGAGCATGTTGGTGACTTCAATCTCGAGCTGCGGTTGTTCAGGGTGCTGGGCCGCGACGCGCATAACGGCTCGCAGGCGGTCGTCGGCCGCCAGCTTGAACTGCTCCGCGGGATCGTCGCCCTCGCAGATGACGTATTTGCTGTCGGCATCGAGCCCAACCACTTTGAGTTCCCGCATGGCTTTCTCCTCGCAGGCTCCGTGCAGTTCAGCGACGGACCCGTCACGGCGCACTTTAGTCCAGCGACCGCCCATCATCTGTGCTGACACGCTGGGCGGTTACGCGCCAGTCGTCCGGTTCCTCCGCGGCCCGTGCGAGGCGGACTCTAGAGCCGCTCGACGATCCAGTCGACGCATTGGGTGAGGGCGCTGACGTCGTCGGGATCCACCGCCGGGAACATCCCGACCCGCAGTTGATTGCGACCGAGTTTGCGGTACGGCTCGGTGTCGACGATGCCGTTTGCCCGCAAGATCTTCGCGACGGCCGCGGCATCGACGTCGTCGGCGAAGTCGATGGTGCCGACCACCTGCGAGCGCAGCTTCGGGTCGGCGACGAACGGCGTGGTGTAGGGCCGCTCTTCGGCCCACGAGTACAGCCGTCCCGAGGAGTCCGCCGTGCGCTTGACGGCCCAGCCCAGCCCGCCGTTGTCCAGCATCCAGTCGACCTGCTCGGCCATCAGTGCCAGGGTGCCGACCGCCGGGGTGTTGTAGGTCTGGTCCTTGAGGCTGTTCTCCACCGCGATGGGCAGCGACAGGAAGTCGGGGACCCAGCGGCCGGATGCGGCGACGGACTCGACGCGGGCCAGCGCGGCGGGGCTCATGACGGCCAGCCACAGGCCGCCGTCGCTGGCGAAATTCTTCTGCGGTGAGAAGTAGTAGGCATCGGTCTCGGTGATGTCGACCGGCAGGCCGCCCGCGCCGGACGTCGCGTCGATGACGACCAATGCGTCACCGGAATCGGCGGGGCGCCGCACGGGCACCGCGACCCCGGTCGACGTCTCGTTGTGCGCCCAGGCGATCACGTCCACCGAGGGGTCGCTCTGCGGCTCGGGTGCGCTGCCGGTGTCCGATTTGATGACGACGGGATCGCCCACGAAGGGGTTCTTGGCGACCGCGGAGGCGAACTTCGAGCTGAATTCGCCGAAGGAGAGGTGCAGCGAGCGCTTGTCGATCAAACCGAAAGCCGCGGCATCCCAGAACGCCGTCGCGCCCCCGTTGCCCAGGATGACCTCGTAGCCGTCCGGCGCCGAGAACAGCTGGGCGAGCCCCGACCGGAGCCGGCCCACCAGATTCTTGACCGGCGCCTGCCGGTGCGAGGTTCCGAACAGCGGCGCCGCGGTCGTGGTCAACGCCTGCAGTTGTTCGGGCCGGACCTTGGACGGGCCGCACCCGAAGCGGCCGTCGCGGGGTTTGATGTCAGCGGGGATCTCGAGCTGGTCAGCCATGCTCATCAGGGTAGTAAGCCGACCTGGCGGGGCGATGCGGCGGGCCGACTGCGGGGGCCCGCCGCCCGGACAAAAGGCCTGCTCGGGCCGCTCCCGCGTTTCTCCCCCTGTGACCCAGGGCATACGAATGCGATGACCACTGGTCAGGTCACAGTGCTTCGGAGGGGCCTAGGAAATATCCGGTACCTCCGGTACTGTCTGGACATAGCACGTCCAAATGTAAACCTCGTTGAGGAGGCCTAAGTTATGGCTAGGACGCGATTGGTCCGGCGTTGGCGCCGCAACATGGAAGTGCGCGACGACGCTGAATACGTCAACATGCTTGCCACACTGTCCGAGGGGTCGGTGCGGCGTAATTTCAACCCATACACCGACATCGATTGGGAATCACCGGAATTCGCTGTCACCGACAACGACCCCCGGTGGATTCTGCCGACGACAGACCCGCTGGGCCGCCATCCCTGGTATCTGGCGCAGCCGGCAGAGCACCAGATCAAGATCGGTATGTGGCGGCAGGCCAACGTGGCCAAGGTCGGCCTGCACTTCGAATCGATCCTGATCCGCGGCCTGATGAACTACACGTTCTGGGTGCCCAACGGGTCGCCCGAATACCGGTACTGCCTGCACGAGTCGGTCGAAGAGTGCAACCACACGATGATGTTCCAGGAGATGGTCAACCGGATCGGCGCCGACGTGCCGGGTATGCCGCGGATGCTGAAATGGCTTTCGCCGTTGGTCCCGCTGGTGGCCGGGCCGCTGCCGGTGGCGTTCTTCATCGGCGTGCTGGCCGGCGAGGAACCGATCGACCACACGCAGAAAAATATTCTGCGCGAAGGCAAGTCGCTGCACCCGGTCATGGAACGGGTGATGGCGATTCACGTCGCCGAGGAAGCGCGCCACATCTCCTTCGCTCATGAGTTCCTCCGCAGGCGGTTGCCGGAATTGACCAAGAGGCAGCGGTTTTGGACCGCACTGTATTTTCCGCTGACCATGAAGATGTTGTGCCGGGCAATTGTGGTGCCGCCCAAGGCGTTCTGGCGCGAGTTCGACATCCCGCGCGAGGTCAAGAAGGAACTGTTCTTCCGTTCGCCGGAATCGCGTAAGTGGTTGAGCGACATGTTCGGTGACGTGCGGATGCTGGCTCACGACACCGGCCTGATGGAGACGCGTTCCGCGCGACTGATGTGGCGGCTGTGCAAGATCAACGGCAAGCCGTCGCGCTACCGTAGCGAACCGCAACGCCAGCACCTGGCCGCGGCGCCGGCTGCGTAACGGGTCCGGTTTGTAGGTTTCATGCCGCACGTTATTACCCAGTCGTGTTGCAACGACGGGTCTTGCGTTTTCGCGTGTCCGGTGAATTGCATTCACCCCACGCCGGACGAGCCCGGCTTCGCCACCTCGGAGATGCTCTACATCGACCCGGTGGCCTGTGTGGACTGCGGTGCCTGCGTGAGCGCGTGCCCCGTCGATGCCATCGCACCCGACACGCGGTTGGATACCAACCAGCTGCCCTTCGTCGAGATCAACGCGTCGTTCTACCCGAAACGGCCCGAGGGCGAGAAGCTGCCGCCGACTTCGAAGCTGGCCCCGGTCATCCCGGCCGCCGAAGTGCATCCCCGCCGGCGGCCACTCACCGTGGCCATCGTCGGATCGGGGCCGGCGGCGATGTATGCCGCGGATGAATTACTCACCCAGCATGGCGTGTGCGTCAACGTCTTTGAGAAGTTGCCCACCCCATACGGGCTGGTCCGGGCTGGGGTGGCGCCCGATCACCAGAACACCAAAAAGGTCACCCGGCTCTTCGACCGGGTCGCCGGCCATGAAGGCTTCCGGTTCTACCTCAATGTCGAGATCGGCAATCACCTCAACCACGACGACCTGTTGGCTCACCATCACGCCGTGCTGTACGCCGTCGGTGCGCCCGATGACCGTCGCCTGGATATCGAGGGCATGGGTCTGGCCGGTACCGGGACCGCGACCGAATTGGTGGCGTGGATCAACGGGCATCCCGACTTCACCGATCTGCCAGTCGATCTCAGCCACGAGCGGGTGGTGATCATCGGCAACGGGAACGTCGCCCTCGATGTCGCCCGGGTACTCACCTCGGACCCCGACGACCTGGCCCGCACCGACATCGCCGACCACGCGCTGGCGGCGTTCCGCGGCTCGGTGGTGCGCGAGGTGGTGGTCGCCGCCCGGCGCGGCCCCGCCCAGTCGGCGTTCACGCTGCCCGAGTTGATCGGGCTCACCGGCAGCTCCGAGGTCGTGCTCAGTGCGGCCGACCACGAGCTGGTCGCGGCCGACCTCGCGACGGTGTCGGATGCCCTGACGAAAAACAAGCTGGAAGTCTTGAGCACGCTCGGCGACGCTTCGGCGCCCGCCTCGCGCCCGCGGATCAGGCTGGCGTATCGGCTCACCCCGAATCGTGTTCTGGGAGAGCAGCGCGCGACCGGCATGGAGTTCTCGGTCACCGGCACCTTGCAATCAACGCCAGCGGCGTACCGTCTGAATACGGGTCTGGTGTTGACATCAATCGGCTACCGCGGCAAGCCAATTCGTGGTCTTCCCTATGACGAGTCGTCGGCCGTGGTGCCCAACGACGGGGGGCGCGTCGTCGACCCCGATTCCGGCGCGCCGGTGCCCGGCGCATACGTCGCGGGCTGGATCAAGCGGGGGCCGAGCGGGTTCATCGGGACCAACAAGTCCTGCTCGTTGCAGACCGTGCAGGCCCTGGTCGCCGATTTCAACGCCGGCAATCTGACCGATCCGGTGGCCAAGCCCGAGGTGCTGAGCGCCCTGGTGCACACCCGCCAGCCCGACGCCATCGACGCGGCGGGATGGCGTGCCATCGACGCCGCCGAGATCGCGCGCGGCAGCGGTGATGGCCGGCCCCGCAACAAGTTCACCGACGTCGCCGCCATGCTCGCGGTGGCGGCCACCGCCGAGCCGGCGCCGCCACCGCGACGCCGGCTGCTGGACAGGCTGCTTGGCTAGGTCCCGATGGTGGCGACCCGCTTCGCCCGGCTGCGAGGTGTAGTGGCGACCCGCTGCGCCCGGCTACGCCGCGCTGGCGATCACCACGGCCGCGCTCGCGATCGCCGCTAACCGGCTCCCTGCCCGGACATCGCCGCCGCGATCTCTTCCATGCTGACCTCGCGGACCGGCTGTCCCAGTGACCAGTGGTGGCCGAACGGGTCGGCGACCATGCCGTAGCGGTCGCCCCAGAACTGGTCCTCCAACGGGGTCACCACGGTGGCGCCGGCATCCAGCGCCCGCTGGAAGCCGGCGTCGACGTCGGGGACGGTGAGGTGGATCGTCACCGGGGTGCCACCCAACGATGTCGGCGTCATCGACTTGCCGCCACACATCTCCGGGAAGTCGTCGTTGAGCATCACCGTGAAACCGTTGATGCGCACCGCGGCGTGCACCAGTTTGCCGTCGGGACGCGGTACGCGCCCTATTTCCTGGGCCCCAAAAGCCTTGACGTAGAAGTCGATTGCCGCGGCGGCATCGCCGACCACGAGGTGCGGGGACAGTGCGGGTTCGATGTTGATCGCCATGCTGGTTCTCCTTGCTGTCGGTTCCGTCGCCCGCCCACGGCGGGCAGGCTCACGACTTATGACTGCGTCGGCGACGCAAACTCATCGCGACAGCGACCATTAAATCGCCGGGTACCGACAAACGGGGGCCTCAGGCGTTGGTGAGGCTGCGGTCCCAACCCTCGACGGATTCGGGACTGCGCGGGGCGGGACCCACGTAGATGGCCGACGGCCGGACCAGCTTGCCCAGCCGCTTCTGCTCGATAATGTGGGCGCACCAGCCCGCGGTGCGTCCACAGGTGAACATCGCCGGCATCATGTTGGGCGGTACCCGGGCGAAGTCCAGGATGACCGCGGCCCAGAACTCGACGTTGGTCTCGATGGCCCGGTCCGGGCGGCGCTCGCGCAGCTCGGCCAGGGCGGCCTGCTCCAGCGCGACGGCGACCTCGTGGCGCGGCGCGCCCAGCCGCTCGGCGGTGGCGCGCAGCACCCGCGCCCGCGGATCCTCCGCGCGGTACACGCGGTGGCCGAATCCCATCAGTTTGTCGCCGCTGTCCAGGATCCTCTTGACCAGGCCACGCGCGTCGCCGGTGCGCTCGACCTCTTCGATCATCGGCAGCACCCGCGCCGGCGCTCCGCCGTGCAGTGGGCCGCTCATCGCGCCGATCGCCCCGGAGAGCGCCGCCGCTACGTCGGCGCCGGTGGAGGCGATGACACGCGCGGTGAACGTCGAGGCGTTCATGCCGTGCTCGGCGGCCGAAACCCAGTAGGCGTCAATCGCTTCGACGTGCCGCGGGTCCGGCTCACCCTGCCAGCGCGTCATGAAACGTGCAGTGACCGTTTCGCATTCGTCGATCACCCGCTGCGGCACCGCGGGCTGATAGATACCGCGCGCGGACTGCGCGACGTAGGACAGGGCCATCACCGATGCCCGCGCCAGCTGATTGCGGGCGGTGGCGTCATCGGTGTCCAGCAGCGGCTTGTAGCCCCAGATCGGGGCCAGCATCGCCAGACCCGCCTGCACGTCGACGCGCACGTCGCCGGTGTGGATGGGCAGCGGGAACGGCTCGGCGGGCGGTAACCCGTGGCCGAACTTCCCGTCGACCAGCAGCGCCCACACGTCGCCGAACGTGACCTGCTGACCCACCAGGTCTTCGATGTCGACACCGCGATAGCGCAGCGCACCGCCGTCTTTATCCGGTTCGGCAATTTCGGTGGTGAAGGCGACCACGCCTTCGAGGCCGGGGACAAAGTCTTCGGGGACCACAGTCATGCCGAAAATTCTCGCACCCCGTGGTCGGGCCGGCGCTACCGGCCGGTAGGAGGCGCCGGTAGCGTTGACGCGATGGCAGGACGAGACCCCGAGCCGGGAAAAGAGCACCTGCAACGAATGCGTGCGGAATACGGATCGGCGGAAAAGGACGGGAGTCCGAACCTCGACGCGGACTGGCTCGGCGACGGTTGGGTTTCGTTGTTGCACAGATGGATCGGCGACGCCGAGCGGTCGGGTGTCGCCGAGCCCAACGCGATGGTGCTGGCCACTGTCACCGCCGCCGGCAGGCCGGCGAGCCGATCGGTGTTGTGCAAAAGCGTCGACGAGACCGGAATCACCTTTTTCACCAACTATGACTCGGCCAAGGGTGACGACCTGGCCGCGACGCCGTACGCCTCGGCGACGTTTCCCTGGTACCAGCTCGGTCGCCAGGTCCACATCCGCGGCCCGGTGAGCAAGGTCACTGCGCAGGCCACCGAGGACTACTGGTCCAAACGGCCGCGCGGGTCACAGCTGGGCGCCTGGGCATCGCACCAGTCGCAACCGATCGCGTCGCGGGCGGCGCTGCTCGACCGGCTGGCGGGGGTGACCGCGCGCTTCGCCGACCGCGAGCGGGTTCCGGTGCCGCCCGGCTGGGGCGGCTATCTCATCGCGCCGGAGGTGGTCGAGTTCTGGCAGGGACGGGAAGACCGGTTGCATAACCGCATCCGGGTCAGCGGCGATCGCGTCGAGCGCCTTCAGCCGTAGCGTGCCGCGCAGGGGTGCCCGGAGCGGTTCGCGCCCACACCGAGAGCAAGGCTCACGCCACCGATTGGTGGCATGACCAGCAGACTCGACCCCGCGCAGGCGCCCCGTCGCCATAACGACTACCTTCAGCAGTAAGCATCCAAGTCAGGGCAGCGATATCAGCCGGAGCGCAAAGGGGTTCTCGTGGCCGACACCGACGACACCGCCACTCTGAAGTACCCGGGCGGTGAGACCGACCTGGAGATCGTGCGCGCCACCGAAGGCGCTGACGGCTTCGCGCTGGGCTCGCTGTTGTCCAAGACCGGTTACACCATGTTCGACAACGGCTTCGTCAACACCGCGTCGTGCAAGAGCTCCATCACCTACATCGACGGCGACGCCGGAATCCTGCGGTACCGCGGTTACCCCATCGAGCAACTGGCCGAGAAGTCGACCTTCATCGAGGTGAGCTACCTCTTGATCTACGGTGAGCTGCCCAGCAAGGAGCAGCTGGCCGAGTTCACCCAGCGGATTCAGTTGCACACGATGCTGCACGAGGACCTGAAGCGGTTCTTCGACGGTTTTCCCCGCAACGCCCACCCGATGCCGGTGCTGTCCAGCGCGGTCAACGCGCTCTCGGCGTACTACCCGGACTCCCTTGATCCCACGGACAACCGGCAGGTTGAGCTGTCCACGATCCGGCTGTTGGCCAAGCTGCCGACCATCGCCGCCTACGCATACAAGAAGTCGGTCGGTCAGCCGTTCCTCTACCCGGACAACTCGCTGACCCTGGTGGAGAACTTCCTGCGCATGACGTTCGGGCTGCCCGCCGAGCCCTACCAGGCGGACCCCGAGATCATCCGGGCGCTCGACATGCTGCTCATCCTGCACGCCGACCACGAACAGAATTGCTCGACGTCGACGGTGCGGCTGGTCGGGTCGTCACAAGCCAATCTGTTCACCTCCGTTTCCGGTGGAATCAACGCGCTGTGGGGACCGCTGCATGGCGGCGCCAACCAGGCGGTCCTCGAGATGCTCGAGCAGATCCGCCAAAGCGACGACAACGTCGGTGAATTCGTCCAGAAAGTGAAGAACCGCGAGGCCGGCGTCAAACTGATGGGCTTCGGCCACCGCGTCTACAAGAACTACGACCCGCGGGCCCGCATCGTCAAGGAACAGGCCGACAAGATCCTGGCCAAGCTCGGTGGCGACGACGACCTGCTCAGCATCGCCAAGGAGCTCGAAGAGGCGGCGCTGACTGACGACTACTTCGTCGAGCGCAAGCTGTACCCCAACGTCGACTTCTACACCGGCCTCATTTACCGCGCGCTCGGGTTCCCGACGCGGATGTTCACGGTGCTGTTTGCGTTGGGCCGGATGCCCGGTTGGATCGCGCACTGGCGTGAGATGCATGACGAGGGTGACAGCAAGATCGGCCGTCCGCGCCAGATCTACACCGGTTACACCGAACGCGACTACGCGACGATCGACGCGCGTTAGTTTCCCCGGCCGAGCGGATACAAAAACACCCCATACGGGCACTTTTCAGGTGCTTTGACCTCCGCTCGCGACGGAAGCGAGCACTGCCATCGCGGCGTTGTGCCCGCCGATGCCCGATACCGCTCCGCCGCGGCGAGCGCCCGAGCCGCACAACATGATTCGTTCATGGGCGGTGGCCACGCCCCAGCGCCGCGCCGGGGTGTCCAGCGGGTCGTCATCGTCGGCGAACGGCCAGCGCAGGCCTCCGTGGAAAATGTTGCCGCCGCTCATGCGCAAGGTGCGCTCCAGATCCGACGTGGTCGTCGTCTCGATGCACGGCCGGCCGTGTGCGTCGTGCAGCAGCAGGTCTTGAATTGGTTCGGCCAGAACAGAATTCAGTGACACCAGCACCTTGTCGGTGAGCTGGTCGCGCAGGGCGTCGGGGTCGGCGTTGCGCAACAGCGAGTGCGGGGTGTGCAGGCCGAACACCGTCATCGTCTGCGCGCCCGAGTCACGCAGGTCGTCCGACAGGATGCTGGGATCGGTCAGGGAATGGCAATAGGCCTCGCACGGCAACGGATTCGGCGCCTGTCCCGCCGACGCCTGCGCGTAGGCCGCATCCAGTTGGGTCCAGGTCTGGTTGGCGTGAAACGTCCCGGCGAATGCCTGTGCGGGTGTGACACCCCGGTCGCGTAACCGGGGCAGCCGCCCCAGCACCATGTTCACCTTGACCTGCGCGCCGGTGGCCGTCGGTGTCGGTCGTTCGCCGAGCAGCCCGGCCAGCACCGTCGGTGTGACACCGGCAAGCACGAAGCGGGCCCGGACCCGGTGCTCTAGCTCGCCGATGCGGTAGCGCACCTCGCCGCTGGGATCGATCGCGTAAACCTCTGCGCCGGCGAGTATTTCGGCGCCGTGGCCGACTGCCGCGGTGGCCAGGGCGGCGGTCAGTGCCCCCATCCCGCCGATCGGGACGTCCCAGTCGCCGGTACCACCGCCGAGCACGTGATACAAGAAGCAGACGTTCTGCGTCAACGACGGGTCGTCGAGGCGGGCGAAGGTGCCGATGAGCGCGTCGGTGGCGATCACCCCGCGCACCAGGTCGTTGCCCACCGCCGCGGCGATGGCCCCGCCGATCGGTTCCTCGATCATGGCCCGCCATGCGGCCGCGGCGCGGTGATCGCCACGCGCCACGACGTAGCGGCGGGCCTCCTCGCGGCCGCGCAGCGGTTCGAGCAGCGTCGGCCACAGCCGTCCGGTCACCAGCCGGCACCGTTGGTAGAAGGCGGCGAAGCCGTGCGCGTCGTCGGCGGCGCCGACGGCGGCGAAGGTCGCACCGTGCGCCCCGATCAGCAGCCCGCTGCGGCCACCGGTGGCGGGGTCGGGCGTGTACGAGGAAAAGGGCCGCCGGGCCAGCCGCACCCGCGCGCCCAGGTCGTCGACGATGCGGGGCGGCAGCAAGCTGACCAGGTACGAGTAGCGCGATATCCGGACCCCCACACCGTCGAAGGCTTGCGCCGAGACGGCCGCGCCGCCGAGCTGTTCCAGCCGTTCCAGCAGGCGCACCCGCAGGCCCGCCCGGGCCAGATAGGCCGCCGCGACGAGGCCGTTGTGACCGCCCCCTACGACGACGACGTCGACGTCTGCCGCGTGGACGCTCAGCTCAGGTAGCCTTCGACGTCGTCGGGCGGGCGCACCTCCGCTTCCCGCGGATCACCGCCGCTGTCGCGGAGCGCCCGGCGTTGCCGCAGCAGATCCCAGCACTGGTCGAGTTCGATCTCCATCCGCCGAAGGCGATCATGTTCCTCCGACGTGTCGATGTCGCCGCGCTGCAACTGGGCCCGCAGCGCCTTTTCCTCGGCGACCAGCTCGCGGATGTGTGCCAGGGTGTCGTTGTCGGTCGGTTTGCTGCCGTTGGCCATCGCTCCAGTCTGCCCGACTCGAGAAGGGGCTGATTGCCGTCGACCGCCAAAATCCGGCGGTGCCGGCGCGGCTAGCTGGGCCCGGGGAGGCGCAGCACCAGCCGGGCACCACCCAGCGGACTGCTTTCCAGCGCGGCCGTCCCGCCGTGCAGCTCGGCCTGCTGGGCCACCAAGGCCAATCCCAGGCCCGACCCGGAATGGGAGGCCGTCGATCCGCGGGAGAACCGAGCGAACACCGCTGTGCGCTCGTCCTCGGGCACTCCGCCGCCGTTGTCGTCGACGGCGATCTCCACGCCGGCGCGGGAGCTGACCGCCGACAGCTCGACCCGGGTGGCGCCGCCATGCTTGACGGCATTGGCGATCGCGTTGTCGACGGCAAGGCGCAACCCGGCCGGCAACCCGACGATGATGCAGGTGGGGGAGGGCACCAGCGAGACATCGAGCCCGGGGTAAATGCGGGTGGCGTCGTGGGCGGCGCGGTCGAGCAGCTCGGTGATGTCGACCGGGACGTGATCGTCGGACGTCGAGAGCTCGCCCTGGGCCAGCCGCTCGAGGGCGCTCAGCGTGGCCTCGATCCGCGACTGGGTGCGGATGACGTCGCTCAGCACCTCTTTGCGTTGGTCATCCGGCATGTCCAGGGTGGACAGCACTTCGAGGTTGGTGCGCATCGCGGTCAGGGGGGTGCGCAACTCGTGCGAGGACACGGCAGCGAAGTCGCGCGCGGACGCGAGGGCCTCCTTGGTCCGGTCCTGTTCGGTCCAGATGCGCTGCAGCATGCCCCGCATGGCCTCGGCGACCTCGACGGCCTCGGTGGCGCCGCGCACCGCCACCTGTGGCCGCTCGTCGGCGTCGATCGAGCGGGCCTGCTGGGCCAACCGCTTGAACGGCCGGACCGCGAAAGCCGCCAGGAGCCAAGCGAATACCGCCGCCGCGCCAATCGACAGCGCGCAGATCAGGATCACCCGGCGATGCAAGTTGTTGGTCTGGGCGATCGTGTCGTCGTAGGTGGCACCCACTTCCACCGTCGCCGGCTGCGGTGTGCGGAGTTCCAGGGTTCGCACGCGATAGCGCACCCCGTTGATGGAGGTGTCGGCATAGCCCTCCTGAAGCGGGGGCAGCGTGATGTCCGAGTTGGACTTGACCTGGCCGTCGCGTCGCACCGTGATCACGGTGTCCTGGTCGTGGGGGGCACGCGGAATCTCGCCGAGCCCGCGCGGCAGGAAGGGAATGGCGAAACCCGCCGCCTCGTCCAGCCGGCGATCCAGCCGCTCCTTCCAGGCGCTGGTGATGCCGAACCATACGACCGCTCCCGCGATGACCACCACGATGGCGGTGCCGATCGCGGTCGCGACCGCGACCCGGGCCCGTAGCGACGGCGTACGGGTCAGGATCCGGGACAGGAAGTTCATGGCCGCTCGACCGGGTTACTGCATGCGCAGCACGAATCCCACTCCACGCACGGTGTGCAGTAGCCTGGGCCCGCCGTTGGCCTCCAGCTTGCGGCGCAGGTATCCGATGAAAACGTCGACGACGTTGGTGTCGGCGGCGAAGTCGTAACCCCACACCAGCTCGAGCAGCTGCGCGCGGGACAACACCGCGGTCTTGTGTTCGGCCAGCACCGCCAGCAGGTCGAATTCCCGCTTGGTCAGGTCAACGTCGACGCCGTTGACGCGGGCGCGCCGACCCGGGATGTCGACTTCCAGCGGACCCACCGTGATGGTTTCCGAGGAAGAGCTGGCGGTGGCGCCGCGGCGACGCAGCAGCGCCTTGACCCGCGCGACCAGCTCGGCCAGCACGAACGGCTTGACCAGGTAATCGTCGGCCCCGGCCTCCAGGCCCGCCACCCGGTCGTCGACCGAGCTGCGGGCGGACAGCACACAGACCGGGACGTCGTTGTCCATGGCGCGCAGCGCGGTGACGACGCTGACGCCGTCCAGCACCGGCATATTGATGTCGAGCACGATAGCGTCCGGTCGCGTCTCGGTGGCGCTGCGCAATGCCTCGGCGCCATCGACCGCGGTGGACACCTCGAATCCGGACAGCCGCAGGCCACGTTCCAGCGACGCGAGCACATCAGAGTCGTCGTCGACGACCAAGACCCGCGGTGAGCTAGTTCCTGTGTCCATGCCGCCCATCTTGCCTGATTGTTGCGTGCGGGGGTGGGAGGCGCGAGCTGGTCGCCACCCTGACGCTGAGACGCAAAAGCACCCGGCACGCCGAGGAAAAAAGGCGCTTTTGTGTCTGCTCGCCAGGAGTCAGGGCACACCGATGTTGCGGTAGCGCCGCAACCGGGCGGCCAGCCGCTCGGCGGCCGGGATCGCGCGCAGCGCATGCACCTCGTCGGCGATGGCGCGCGACAATCGCTGCGAGAACTCGACCGGCTCGTCGGCGGCATCGGGATGTTCCGCGACGACGACGTCAACAATTCCGGACTCCAAAAGATCAGCCGACCGAATACCTTGTGCCGCAGCGAGTTCAGCGGCGTGATCGGTGTCGCGGAACACGATCGCGCTGGCGCCTTCCGGCGGTAGCGGCGCCAGCCAGCCGTGCAACGCGGCCAACACGCGGTCGGCGGGCACCATCGCCAGCGCCGGCCCGCCACTGCCCTGGCCCAGCAGCACCGACACCGTCGGGGTATCCAGCGTCACCAGCTCGGCCAGGCAGTGGGCGATCTGGCCGGCAAGCCCACCCTGTTCGGCTTCGGCCGACAGCGCGGGCCCCGCGGTGTCGATCACCAGCACCAGCGGCAGACGCAACTCGGCGGCCAGCGCCATGCCGCGCCGCGCCTCGCGCAACGAAGCGGGGCCCACGGTACTTGCCCGGCCGCCCGCTATCCGCTGTTGGCCGAGCACCACGGCGGGCTGGCCGGAGAATCGGGCCAGCGCCAACAGCGTGGTCGCCGCCTCTCCTCGGCCGGTCCCCGACAGCAGCACCCGGTCGGTGGCGCCGTGCCGCAACAGAAGTCCGACGCCCGGCCGGTCGGGCCGCCGCGATGCCACCACCGAGTCCCATGCCGCGACGTCGGGTGTCGCCTCGGGTGGTGGCGCCGCGGGGAGCGGCGCGGGGGCGTCGGCGATGACGGTCATCGCACGATCCAGCGTGCGACGCAGCTCGTCGAGCGGGATGACGCCGTCGATGACGCCGTGCCGCTGCAGGTTCTCCGCGGTCTGGACGCCCTTGGGGAACGGTTCGCCATAGAGCAGCTGGTACACCCGTGGTCCGAGGAAGCCGATCAATGCGCCCGGTTCGGCGAGCGTGACATGGCCCAGTGAACCCCACGACGCGAACACCCCGCCGGTGGTCGGATTGCGCAGATACACCAGGTAGGGCAAATGCGCCCGGGTGTGCAGCCGGACGGCCGCGGCGATCTTCACCATCTGCAGGAACGCGACCGTGCCCTCTTGCATGCGGGTGCCGCCGGAGCTCGGCGAGGCCAGCAGCGGCAGGCCCTCGGCGGTCGCCCGCTCTACCGCGGCGGTGATCCGTTCGGCCGCGGCCACCCCGATCGAGCCGCCCAGGAAGCCGAAATCGCTGACCACCACCGCGACCCGGCGCCCAAAGAGGCGCCCCTCGCCGGTCAGCACCGATTCGTCCAGACCCGTCGCGGCCCGGGCGTCGGCCAGCTCCCGCGCATAGGACGCGCTGAGCGGAACGGCGAGCGGCGCACTGTCCCAGCGGATGAAGGAATTCTCGTCCAGCACCGCGTCGCGTAATTGACCAGCCGTGATACGACTCACGTGACGAGGCTATATAGGGTGGCTGCCATGATCGGGGTTAGCCAGGCCGAAGCCGTTTTGACCATCGAGTTGCAGCGCCCCGAGCGCCGCAACGCCTTGAACTCGCAGCTCGTCGAGGAGCTGCGCGAGGCCGCGTCGAAGGCGGGCGACGGCTCCATCCGCGCGATCGTGCTGACCGGTCAGGGCACGGTGTTCTGCGCCGGCGCGGACCTGAGCGGTGACGCGTTCGCCGCCGACTACCCCGACCGGCTCATCGAGCTGCACAAGGTCTTGGACGCGACCCTCATCCCGGTGATCGGCGCCATCAACGGCCCGGCCATCGGCGCGGGTTTGCAGCTGGCCATGCAATGCGATCTCCGGGTCGTCGCGCCGGACGCCTTCTTCCAGTTTCCGACGTCGAAATATGGCCTGGCCCTTGATAATTGGAGTATCCGGCGGCTGTCGTCACTGGTCGGTCACGGCCGGGCCCGCGCGATGCTGCTGGCCGCGGAAAAGTTGACGGCGGACGTGGCGTTGCAGACCGGGATGGCCAACCGCATCGGGACGCTCGCCGACGCCCAGGCCTGGGCCGCCGAGATCGCCGGCCTGGCCCCGCTGGCGATCCAGCACGCCAAGCGGGTGCTCAACGACGACGGGGCCATCGAAGAGGCCGGGCCGGTGCATAGGGAGCTCTTCGACAAGGCCTGGGGTAGTCAAGACGTCGTCGAAGCCCAGGTCGCCCGGATAGAGAAGCGGCCACCGAAGTTCCAAGGGGTCTGACGAACCATGCGGGGGACGCTACGGCTGGTCGCCGGCACGGCGTCGCTGGCGGGCGGGGGTTGGCTGGTGCGCGCGCTGCACGGTGCGCCCGACGCCCTCGGCGCGCACCCCGCTTCGATCGCCGCGGTGACGGCCGGGTCCCCGCATTATCGCGACGGTGTCTTCGTCAACCTCGAGCCCGCCTCGGACGCCAAGATGGACCGCGAGCAACTGCGGCTCATCGCGTGGGAGCTGATGGGAAACCGGGGTGGGAGCCGGCCGCGGGGGCCGATTCCGCTGACGGCGCCGGGAATCTTCGGTGCGGATCCCAGCCGGCTGGCCGTCTGCTGGTTCGGCCACTCCACGGCGCTGCTGGAAATCGACGGCTACCGGGTGCTCACCGATCCGGTGTGGAGCGACCGGTGTTCACCGTCGGACATCGTCGGGCCGCAGCGGCTCCATCCACCGCCGATTCAACTCGAAGGGCTGCCCGCCGTCGACGCGGTGGTGATCAGCCACGACCACTACGACCACCTCGACATCGACACGATCATGGCGTTGGCCCGCACTCAGCGGTCGCCGTTCGTCGTCCCGCTCGGTGTCGGCGCCCACCTGCGCAAGTGGGGGATACCCGGGCACCGCATCGTCGAGCTCGATTGGCACCAGAGCGCAAAGGTCGACGAGCTCACCGTCGTTTGCGTGCCGGCGCGGCACTTCTCGGGTCGCTTTTTCGGGCGCAACAACACGCTCTGGGCATCCTGGGTCTTTCGTGGGCCGACCCATCGCGCGTACTTCGGCGGCGACACGGGCTACACCAAGAGCTTCGCGCGGATCGGCGCCGACCACGGGCCGTTCGACCTGACCCTGCTGCCCATCGGGGCCTACAACACGGCGTGGCCCGATGTGCACATGAACCCCGAGGAGGCGGTGCGGGCGCACCTGGACGTCACCGACGGTGGACTGCTGGTGCCGGTCCACTGGGGCACTTTCCGGTTGGCGCCGCACCCGTGGGCCGAACCGGTCGAGCGGCTGCTCGCCGCGGCGGAGCCCGAGCGGGTGAACGTGGCGGTGCCCGCGCCCGGTCAGCGCATCGATCTCGCGGCGCCGGTGGAATCGAACCCGTGGTGGGAGCTCTGATTCATGCGGCGCTCATCGTCAGCGGGCTTTGCTCGATTGCCCGCTTCCTCATCGCGCCGCACGCGGCGCTCATCGTCAGCGGGCTAAGGTCGCGCCATGACCAAACGCGCGGCCGCGGCCGCTGTCACAGCGGCGCTGCTCGGGCTGACGGGATGCGGCTCGGCGCAGCCGACAGCCGCGCCGCCGTCCGCACTGTCTGACGTTCCGCCCAACCAGGTGTCCGGTGTGGCGATTCCCGCCGGACGCATCGACGAAGCCGTCGCCAAGGTCGACGGCTTGGTGGGCGACCTGATGAAAAGCACCGGTGTCCCGGGAATGGCGGTGGCCATTGTGCACGGTGGGAAAGTGTTGTACGCCAAAGGCTTCGGCGTCAAGGATGTGAGCGAGGGGCAGGGTCAAGACAACAGGGTGGACGCCGACACCGTCTTCCAGTTGGCCTCGGTGTCCAAATCGGTCGGTGCGACGGTGATCGCGCACGAGGTTAGCGACAACGTGGTCGCCTGGGACACGCCCGTGGCCTCCAAGCTGCCGTGGTTCACCGTGAGCGATCCCTATGTCACCAGCCACGTGACCGTCGCCGACGTGTATTCGCACCGCTCCGGGCTGCCCGACCACGCCGGCGACAAGCTCGAAGACCTGGGTTACGACCGTCGTCAGACCCTCGAGCGGCTCAAGTACCTGCCGCTGGATCCCTTCCGGATCAGCTATGCCTACACCAACTATGGGGTCACCGCCGGTGCCGAGGCGGTGGCGGCCGCGGCGGGCAGATCATGGGAGGACCTGTCCGACGAGGTCCTGTACCGCCCCCTGGGAATGACGTCGACCAGCTCGCGCTTCGCCGACTTCACCGCCCGGCCCAACCACGCGGTCAACCACATCAAGATCGCCGACAAGTGGGAGGCCCGTTTCCAGCGTGACCCGGACCCCCAGTCACCCGCGGGCGGCGTGAGTTCCTCGGTGAACGATATGGCGCGCTGGCTGATGATGGTGCTGGGCAACGGAACTTACGATGGCCGGCGGATCGCCTCGCCGGAAGCCTTGCTGCCCGCCATCAGCCCGCAGATGGTGTCGACACCCGCGAAGAACCCTAAGGCGCGCACCGGATTCTACGGATACGGATTCAACGCTTCGGTCGACTCCTCGGGCCGCACCGAGTACAGCCATTCCGGCGCTTTCGATTTGGGGGCAGCGACAAACTTCGTGGCGATGCCCTCGGAGGACTTGGGTATCATCGCGCTGACCAACGGTGCGCCCTACGGCATCCCGGAAACACTGACCGCCGAATTCTCCGACCTCGTCCAGTACGGTCAGATCCGCGAGGATTGGGGCCCCTTGTACAAGAAGGCGATCGGTTGGCTGAATGATCCGGTGGGCTCGCTGGTCGGCAAGCAACCCCCCGCCAACGCCGCCCCGGCCAGACCGCTCGGCGACTACGCCGGCGTCTACGCGAGCGACTACTGGGGTCCGGCGGTCGTGACCGAACACGACGGCACCCTGCAATTGGCGATGGGCCCGAAAAACCGGACGGTCACCCTCACCCATTGGGACGACGACACCTTCACGTTCCCATTGACCGACGAAAACGCCCCGCCCGGAACGATTTCCAAAGCTGTGTTCGCCGGCAACACCCTGAACCTGGAGTACTACGACTCGGAGAAGCTGGGGACCTTCACCCGATGAGCCCATCGGCGATCAAAGGCCTGACCGACACCGAGGTGGCGCAGCGGGTTGCCGACGGCCAGAGCAACGCCGTGCGGAAACGTGCGACGCGCAGCATCACCGATATCGTCCGGGCCAACGTGTTCACCCGGATCAACGCGATCCTGGGGGTGTTGCTGCTGATCGTGCTGGCGACAGGCTCGCTGATCAACGGGATGTTCGGCCTGCTGATCATCGCCAACAGCGTCGTCGGCATGGTCCAGGAGATCCGGGCCAAGCAGACACTGGACAACCTTGCGATCGTCGGACAGGCGAAACCCTTGGTGCGCAGGCAATCCGGGACGCGGGCGGTGCCACCCGAGGAGGTGGTGCTTGACGACATCATCGAGCTTGGACCCGGCGATCAGATCGTCGTCGACGGAGAGATCGTCGAAGAGGCGAACCTGGAAGTCGACGAGTCGCTGCTGACCGGTGAGGCCGACCCGATCGCCAAGGCCGGCGGCGACGCGGTGATGTCGGGCAGTTTTGTCGTCGCGGGTACCGGCGCCTACCGGGCCACCAAGGTCGGGCCGGACGCTTACGCGGCCAAGCTCGCCGAGGAGGCCAGCAAGTTCACCCTGGTGAAATCCGAACTGCGCAACGGCATTAACCGCATCCTGCAGTTCATCACCTACCTGTTGGTGCCGGCCGGCCTGCTGACGATCTACACCCAGCTGTTCACGACGCACGCGGGCTGGCGGGAGTCCGTGCTGCGCACGGTGGGTGCGCTGGTGCCGATGGTGCCCGAAGGGCTCGTCCTGCTGACATCGGTCGCGTTCGCCGTCGGGGTGGTCCGGCTCGGTCAGCGCCGCTGCCTGGTGCAGGAGCTTCCCGCCATCGAGGGACTCGCGCGGGTCGACGTGGTCTGCGCGGACAAGACGGGCACCCTGACCGAAAGCGGCATGCGGGTCGCGCGGGTCGACGAGCTCGACGCTGCCGGGGATCGGGATCGGGATCGGATCGCCGACGTGCTGGCCTCGTTGGCCGCCGCCGATCCGCGGCCCAACGGGAGCATGCAAGCGATCGCCGGGACCTATCACGAGCCCCCCGGCTGGACTGCCACGGCGACAGCACCTTTCAAGTCGTCCACCAAGTGGAGCGGCGTGTCCTTCGAAGGCCACGGCAACTGGGTGATGGGGGCGCCCGACGTGTTGCTCGACCCGGCGTCGGCGGCGGCCCGACAGGCCGAGCGGATCGGGGCGCAAGGGTTGCGGGTGCTGCTGGTAGGCGCCGGGGACGTGGCCGTCGACCACCCGAACGCGCCGGGGCATGTCACCCCCGTCGCGCTGGTGGTCCTCGAACAGAAGGTCCGTCCGGACGCGAGGGAGACGCTGGATTACTTTGCCGACCAAGGTGTTTTGGTCAAGGTGTTATCCGGGGACAATGCCGTCTCGGTCGGTGCCGTCGCCGACAAGCTCGGGCTGCACGGCGAGACGATGGATGCGCGCCAACTACCCTCAGACCCGGTGCAATTGGCTGACGCGTTGGACACCCATACCACGTTCGGCCGGGTGCGGCCGGATCAGAAACGCGCCGTTGTGCACGCCCTGCAATCGCGCGGGCACACCGTCGCGATGACCGGTGATGGCGTCAACGACGTGCTGGCCCTCAAGGACGCCGATATCGGCGTCGCGATGGGTGCCGGCAGCCCGGCTTCTCGCGCCGTTGCGCAGATCGTCTTGCTGGACAACAGGTTTGCCACGCTCCCATACGTCGTCGGCGAGGGACGGCGGGTGATCGGCAACATCGAGCGGGTCGCCAACCTGTTCCTGACCAAGACGGTGTATTCGGTGCTGCTGGCGTTTCTGGTGGGCATCGAATGTCTGTTGTCCAAGGTGCTGAAGGTTGATCCGTTGCTGTATCCGTTCCAGCCGATCCACGTCACCATCGCGGCATGGTTCACCATCGGGATACCGTCGTTCATCCTGTCGCTGGCGCCCAACAACGAACGCGCCGAGCCGGGGTTCGTGCGCCGAGTGCTCAGCTCGGCCCTGCCGTCCGGGCTGATCGTCGGCACCGCGACCTTCGCGTCGTATCTGGTCGCCTACCCCGGTCGTCACGCCACCTTCGAGCAACAGGATCAGGCGTCGACCGCGGCCCTGATCACCTTGCTCATGACGGCGCTGTGGGTGCTCGCGGTGGTCGCACGTCCCTACCAGTGGTGGCGGGTGGCGCTCGTAATCGCCTCGGGCCTGGCCTATGTGGTGATCTTCAGCCTCCCGCTGGCCCGCAAGCAGTTCCTGCTGGATCCGTCCAACGTCGCGGTGACTTCGACCGCGCTGGGAATCGGTCTGTTGGGCGTCGCCGCGATCGAGGCCATGTGGTGGATCCGGGCCAGAGTGCTGGGCGTGCAGCCGCGGTTGTGGTGCTGAGCGCACCCAACTCAGCGTCGGCAGGCTTTCACCGGCCAAGTACGATGCCGGGGAAAGGGAGGGCGCATGGGATTCCTGGACAAGGCCAAGGATCTGTTGTCGCAGAACGCCGACAAGGTCGAGATGGCCATCGACAAGGCCGGCGAGTTCGTCGACGAGAAGACGCAGGGCAAGTACTCCGACACCATCCACCAGGTGCAGGAGCAGGCGAAGAAGGCCACCGGCGCGACGGACACGGGCGACCAGCAGAACTGAGCCATGGCCAAGCTTTCGGGATCCATCGATGTCCCGCTGCCGCCCGAGGTGGCCTGGCAGCACGCCTCCGACCTGTCCCGCTACCAGGATTGGCTGACCATCCACCGGGTGTGGCGCAGCACATTGCCCGACGACATCGAAAAGGGCTCGGTCGTCGAGTCGATCGTCGAGGTCAAGGGCATGCACAACCGGATCAAATGGACGGTGGTGCGCTACAAGCCGCCCGAGGGTATGACGCTCGACGGCGATGGTGTCGGCGGCATCAAGGTCAAGCTGATGGCCAAGATCGCGCCCAAAGCCGACGGCTCCATCGTCAGCTTCGACGTGCACCTCGGCGGCCCGGCGCTGTTCGGCCCCATCGGCATGATCGTCGCCGCCGCACTGCGCGGCGACATCAACCGATCGCTGGGGAACTTCGTCACGGTGTTCGCCAGAGCTGACCCGAGCACGAACGGAGACGGTGGGGCTCATCGCTGATCGCCTGCGCCGATGAGTTTTCGGCCCGGCGCCAGTCGATAGTGTGAACCCCCTTTTTCCCGGGGCCAGGAAACGATCAGGAGGTCACCGTGCCTATCCGTGACAGCGCCCCGCTGGGCGCCCCATGCTGGATCGATCTGACCACGTCCGACACCGCCCGCGCCCAGGAGTTCTACGGCGCGGTCTTCGGCTGGACGTTCGAATCCGCCGGACCCGACTACGGCGGGTACGTCAATGCCGCCAAGGACGGTCATCCCGTCGCCGGCATCATGGCCAACCGGCCCGAAGCCGAGTCGCCGGACCACTGGGCCACCTACTTCCACACCGCCGACATCGCCACCACACTGTCCGCGGCGACCGGGGCGGGTGGTTCGGTGTGCATGGCGATGGAGGTGCCCGCCAAGGGCCACATGGGGCTGGTGACCGACCCTGCGGGCGCGATGTTCGGGTTGTGGCAGCCGCTCGAGCACCGCGGTTTCGAGCTCATCGGAGCGGCCGGCGCCCCGGTCTGGCACCAACTGACCACCCGCGACTACCGCGCGGCCCTCGACTTCTACCGGGCCGTCCTCGGCTGGCGGACCGAGCCCGTGTCCGACACCGACGAATTCCGCTACACCACAGCGTGGTTCGGCGACGAGCAATTGCTCGGCGTGATGGACGGCGCCGCGATCTTGCCGCAGGGCGTCCCGTCGAACTGGGTGACCTTCTTCGGCGCCGAGGACGTCGACAGGACCCTGCGAGCGATCGTCGACAACGGTGGCGCCGTGGTGCGCGACGCCGAGGACACGCCGTATGGACGGCTGGCCGCCGCGAGCGATCCGACGGGTGCCCTCTTCAACCTGTCCTCGTTGCAGACCTGACACCCCGGACGGCGGGGGACACGCCGAGCGGCGCCACGCGAGCGCGACGCTCGCTCACGCGAGCCGGCGCAGCAGTCGGTTAACCTCGCTACCATGACTCGCCGACTGCGCCCTGGTTGGCTGGTCGCGTTTTTCGCGGTGGTGGTTTCGGCCAGCGCGTGGCTGCCGTGGCTGCGGACGGCTGTCAACGGCGGGGGCTGGGCGAACGCCATCGGCGGCGCCCACGGCAACTTGGAACTGCCCCGGGGCTTCGGTGCCGGCCAACTCATCGTGCTGCTGGCCTCGACGCTGTTGGTGGTGGGCGCCATGCTGGGTCGTGGCTTGTCGGTAAAGATCGCTTCGGTTGCGGCGCTGTTGATTTCGTTGCTCATCGTGGCGCTCACGGTGTGGTATTACAAGCTCAATGTCAACCCGCCGGTGTCGGCCGAATACGGCTTCTACGTCGGTGCGGGCGGAGCGGTGTGCGCCGCCGTGTGCTCGATCGTGGCCGTGATCGCTGCATTGGCTTCCGGCCGGTCGGGGCGCTGAACCGTCAGGCCGACGGGAACTCGTGCTTGCCCGTGGCGGCGCTGTTGTCGGGTTCGTTGACGCCGAATACGAAGGGCGCGAACACGATTTCGCGCCCGTCCGGGTCGCGGAAGGTGACCGCACCCGTCGCCGCCCAGTAGGGATGCTGGTCCACGGGTTCGACGCCCGCGGCGAGCAGGCGGGCAAGAGCCGCCTGCTGCGCCTGCGGGTCGGGAAAGTACAGGCAGAGCTGTTCGTGGTGGTCCACCGCGACGGCGTCGACGGCCTCCACGATCTCCATGGTGAGGTTCCAGCTGGGTAGTCCGAAGATCGCGCCGTTGCTGCCGTAGCTGTCCTCGAACGTTTCGTAGAGCGGCAGCGCCACCAGATCGCGGTAGAACCGCACGGTTTCCGCGAAGTGTGAGGAGCGGCGCGCGAAACGGATGGCGCCGATCGGTGCCAACCGCGGCGGCCAGTGCGTCGTGCGGTGATGCTTGTGCTGGTCGGCGCTCATCACAGTCCGATGGTGTCCGCGGCCGACTCGGCGGCACCCCAGCGCCGTAACTCGGAACCGGGCGCCCATGTCGAGTGTGTGCCGCTGGAAATGCGTTCCGGGAGTTGGAGTTTGCACACCGGCCCGTCTTCGACGCGGGCGGCGTCGAACACCAGGCAATACGAGGCGTCGGTGTTCATGTCGGTGGTCAGGGTGACCAGGTAGCCGTCGTCCTCGGCGGTGCCGCCGACGCGCGGCGCCATCGCGGTCTCGCTGCCGTAGACGCCGTCCCCGAACGAGAACCCGTCTTCGGTTCCGGTGAGCACGTCGTGTTTGACCAGGCCGTCGAACAAGAACCAGCCCGGTTTCCCGGTGGTGGCATAGGTGTAGCGGTAGTCGGTGGCCGCGTAGTCGGGGTTGATGGTCCCGAACTCGGTGATGGATTCCGAGAGCTGCTCTTCGCTCACCGTGCCGGTGACCAGGTTGAAGCGCCACCGATGCAGGCGGGCCTGCAGGCGATCCAGGTCCAGGAAGCGAAACAGCTTGTCCCACTGGGTTCCACCGGTATCCAGCGGGGACGGATCGCCTTCGACGAAACCGTCGAGCACGATCTCGTCGCCCTCCTCGTAAGCGTTGGTGAAATGCAGCACGAACGTGGGGTCGGCCTCGAACCAGCGAATGTCCTCGGTCGCGCCGCGGCGCGGGATCACCGCAAACCGCGACGGGATGTCGGGGTAGAAGCGCGGCAGGTGCACGTCGTGCTCGAGCAGCTGGGGATCCCAGAACAACGGAAAATCGTTGAGGATGGCGTAGTTTTCGGTGAACGCCATGTCGTGGGGGAGACGCGGTCCGGGCAGCGGGACGTCGACGTAGTGGGTCAGCTCGTTGCGCTCGTCGACGACACCGTAATGCATGTACGGGGCTTGCTTGCTGTAGTTGAAGAACAGCAGTTCACCGGTTTTGTTGTCCACCTTGGGATGTGCGGACACGCCCCACCCGGCGGGGAAGCACCCGTTCCAGGCCTCCTTGCCGAGCGTGTCGGCCGAGTACGGATCGATTCGGTATAGGTCGCCGCACTGGTAGAAACTGGTCAGCGCGATACCGCGATGCACGATGACGTCCGTGCTCGACGCGTCCTTCAGCCGGGTTCGCGCGCCCCACCCCCGCCGGCGCCGGGCCAACTGCACGGGCTCGGCCAGACCCGGCCACAGCGGCCCACCGGCCTCTTTCTCGGCCAGGAACCCGTCGGTTCGGATAAAACGGTTGCGGTAGAAGGCTTTTCCATCACGGAAGCCGACCACGTGCACCATGCCGTCGCCGTCGAACGGATGATAGGTCTTCAATGCCGGGTGCAGCGGGTTCTCGGTGTTACGCAGGTAGATCCCGTCCAGATCGCGGGGGATTTCACCCTCGACGGCGGCCAGATCGTCGGCGTCCCACTCGGTGGTCTGCGGACGCCACGGTCCCGTCCGGTAGGGGTGGTCGTCGTCCTCGGGCAGGGTGGACAGGAACTTGCCGACGATCTCAACATCCATCGTCAGATACCTTTGCCGACAACGAAACTGACGGTGGTGGCGGTGCTGCCGCCGAAATTGAGGGTGCCGAAGTTTTGCGCGCCGTCGACCTGATAGTCACCGGCGGCGCCGCTGACCTGCTTGGCCGCGTCGAGCACCGCGGCCCGGACGTGCGGCAGCACGTACGGATCTTCGGCCGCCCGGTCCAGTTTCTGCCGCAGACCCAGCCCGACCGTGCGGTGCCCCTAGCCATCGATGCGACCGACCGGGCGCACATCGGGATGATCGGGCGATAGGCGTTGCCGACGTGCACCACCCCGATGTCGGTGGCGTCCATCTTGGCCGAGGCCAGCGCGGCGCCGACGACCTCGGCGGTCAACGCGGCGAAGTCGTGGCCTTCCTTGGTGAGGTTGCGAGCAAAATCGCTTTGGTAACCGCCGAGAATCCAGGCATCGGTCGACCGATCCATACGCCGACGGTACCCCTGCACGGCCGGGTTGTTGAGCCTCGTTGGCGGCCGGGGCCGGTTGGGGGAAGTCCATGGCAGGACCGATAGGGCGGCCCCGTCGGCTCTCGGGCTGAACCGACGGGACCTGGGCGAGCGCGAAGGCCGGCCGACGCGCGCGCCTACTGTTGCATCATTGCCCCCAATGGGTATCGACAAACATGCGGCCTCAATCTCTTTGACGACGGCGCCCCGACGGCACCGGTCCGACTTAACGGCGATTCACGTTTTCCGGGTGCGCGCAAAGCGTTCGGGGATACCGCCGGCGGGAAGCCTGAGCTGCGGCGATGAGGTGCGCTTGTACCGGCGCGGAGTCGGTGGGACAACGAGGGGGCCAAGCAGCAACTCGGCTTTCCAAAAACCTGCGGCGCAGGCCGATATACGCACCGCTGGCCGTTCGTTTGGCGGCCGCCCAGCAAAATAGCCGAAACGTATCCCGGCGGCTCGCGACAACCTCAGCGCCTCCCTCGATCGCATATGAGAGGCGCCGGTTCGTGGCGGCAAGCCGACACCCGCGGGACCCAGCACTCGGGCGGCGTCGGTCCGCGGTCCATCGTGACATCGTGACATCGTGTGGATTGCCACCCAGCCCGAGCAGGCGCAGCGATGGCAAAGCAGCCAAGCTTCTCCATCTCGCCATATCGACTGTCAGCTAATTACTCGAGAGGGAGATTCGCCCGGGAACCGATGCGTTGCGACCCGGTCACGGATGCATACCTATCGGCTCATCACTGGTCACATACGCCCCGTAGGTCACTATCGTCACATGAGCCAACTATGGACGGCCATGCGGTGTCCTGCCCCTCGAAAGGTGTTACATGTCGGCGATTCTTCGAAGTGTGTCGCTATCGATGGCGTCGGCGGCCGCTATCGGATTCGTCCTTGTGGTGGGGCCCGCGCCTACTGCGAACGCCACACCGTGTGGCGCTCCCGAAGCGAACGTCGACCCTCCCGCCGCGCAGCCGGCCATGCCCGCGCCGCAGCCGGTCGTTCAGCCCCCGACCGGGCGCCGGCCCACTCACACGAATGACCAGGCGCCGCTGCCGAGGCTGGGCCCGCTGATCTCGTCGTTGCTCAAGCCGGCGACACCGGGGCAGCGCTACTCCGCACCGGTGCATCCGCGGGCCGAGGGGCCGACGCCCGGACCCGGCCCGTCCGCGCCGTTGCAACAGCAAGCCGAGGTGTTGCCGCCGGGACCCAACCCGCCCGCGCCCGCGGTTCCGCAACCGCCGAATGCCAACCCGCTGCGGCCGAACGCCGCCCCGATGCCGCAGCCGCAACCCGAGCCGGGGCCGCCGCCTCCGTCGATCGCGGGCGCCCCGACATCCCTCGTCGACTGGGTGACCGGACCGGACGGACCCAACAAGACTCTGCAACGTTTCGGCATCTCCGGCACCGACCTCGGGATTGCTTGGGACAACGGCGATCCCGCCAACCGTCAGGTGCTGATGGCCTTCGGTGACACCTTCGGCTACTGCAAGGTGCACGGCCAGCAGTGGCGCTACAACACGTTGTTCCGCAGCAACGATCGTGACCTGTCCAAGGGAATTCACATCGCCGACGGCGTGCCGAACGACAAGTATTCCGGCTCACCGGTGTGGGCGCCCGGACTTTCCAAACAGGTCGTCAACACCATCCACAAGGCGGCGCACGAGACGGGAATCATCCCGACCGCGGCGATGTCCATGGGCAGAACCCAGTACATGAGCTACATGTCCATCCGTCAGTGGGGCCGTGACGGCGAATGGTCGACGAACTATTCGGCGATCGCCCGGTCCAACGACAACGGCCAGAACTGGGGGATCTTCCCGACCAGTATTCGTACGGCGTCTCCGGATGCCATTCCGGGAGCAGGCTTTACACCTGGAAATGAGAATTTCCAGATGGGCGCGTTCTTGAAGGGTAACGACGGTTACGTCTACCAATTCGGGACGCCGTCGGGCCGTGGCGGTGCGGCATTCCTGTCGCGCGTTCCACCGAATCAATTGCCCGACCTGACCAAGTACCAATATTGGAACGGCGACAACGGCGGGCATTGGGTCGCGAACAATCCGGGCGCGGCGACGCCGATTTTCCCGGGACCGGTGGGCGAGATGTCGGCCCAGTACAACAGTTATCTCAAGCAATATCTGGTGCTCTACACCGACGGCGGCAGCAACGACGTCATCGCACGGACCGCGCCGACGCCGCAGGGACCATGGAGTCCCCCGCAACCGCTGGTGTCCTCGTTCCAAATGCCCGGTGGCATCTATGCGCCGATGATCCATCCCTGGTCGTCGGGACGGGACCTGTACTTCAACCTGTCGCTGTGGTCGGCGTACGACGTGATGCTGATGCACACGGTGCTCCCATAAAAACGTCGCCGTCGAAGATACGATGGCCCAGTGAGAGGAGGGCGACGATGATCGCCTTGGAGTATCACGACAATTGTTGCGGCCTCGCCGACCCACTCACTCCTCTCGCCGCGGCGGCGTTAGCCGACGATGTGCCCACCTCCTCGGCGGGCGAACTCTCCCACCGGGAGGACGTCGGCGGTGCGGATACCCACACCGTCTTCGATGGGCATCGCCCGGATTTCTGGACGGTGGGCAGGCCGGGGCTCCGGGACATCGAGGTGTGCATCGAGAGCACCCGCGCGGACGGCGCGATCAGTCTGGGCCTGGTGGTCAACGGGCTGGACTGCAGTGGGCTCCCCATTGACCAGGCGCTTTCGCTCGCAGACGCCCGGGGGGATGCGGGCGTCTGCGGCGTTAGCTGCCGGGGCGGCGGACACCTCAAAGCCAGTTAGTCAGCGGCTGAAGGGTTTTCGAGGGGCGACGTCACGGGGGGTATCGGTCACGACGGCGGCAGCGGAATCCACCGCTTGCCATCCGTTGTCCATCCGCAGGGCAGGTAGTTCCAATGCGCGGGCGGCTGGGAATCGAAACTCAGGCACTTCGGTCCAAGGACCGGCGGGCCCGGTGGAGGGGCGGGCGGGGGGTTGTCGGCGTGTGCGGTCGCCCCGCTGAGCATCAACGCCCCAACGGCCGTCAGTGTCGCGACTAGCTTCCGCATCGCAGGCTCGGCAAGTGTTATGCCCCGACGAAGCGACGGTCGCTACGGTTCTTCCGTCACACGCACGGTATCGATGCTAGTCCTGATTTCTCCGCTCATAGGAGCACCCTCTCCCACAATGCCGCCGATTCGCCACGCTCAACTCCCTTATCCAGGGAGTGTCCAGGATCAGGCGAAGTAACTGTCAAGCATCAGCCGAAACGCCGTCAAGCATCACCCGAAGACAAACGTCAAGCATCAACCGACGTCATACAAAAGGAAGTGCCCCCGGCAGGATTCGAACCTGCGACACCGGCTTTAGGAGAGCCGTGCTCTATCCCCTGAGCTACGAGGGCGGGGCACGTCTTTGAATACCCGACGAAAACCCCGGCGAGGCGCGATTTCAGCGGCTTCTTGGACGTTGTGGCGCCGTTGTCGGCGCTGCGACGGTGGGCGTCGTGTTGTCGAGTCCGGCGGGTGCAAGTGTATCGGGCCCAATGAGATCGGGTGAATTCGCGCGGCCCTCGCAACACGTGGGCCATTGACCTCGCTCCGTCAGAATCCGGTCACCAAGGAGGCCGCCTCGAACCGACGATGCCTTTGTAGGAGGTCGGGGAGGCGGCCTATCCGGCTGTTCTGGTGTCGTGGTGCCCTTCGACCGGGGCGATCGGCGATGGCGCGGATCGCCAATCGTCCGACACGTCCGGTCGCCCACACCACCACGTTGTAGGTCCGCTCCGGGTCCTCCAGCGGTGCTGGGCTCGTCGTTGACACTCCCTCTTGTGTTGGTTGCTGACCGGTGCCTGCTCCGAAACGGCCTCAGAAGGCGGGGACGCCGTCGCGGTGCGGGTGCAGAGCGCCCAGCGGTGAGGTCAGCGGCAGGTGCAGGGCGTCCACGATGCCCGGTGCGGCCTCACACACCCACGGGATCGCGTTGACCGCACGCATGCCGGTGGCCAGTAGCCCATGGTTATTGGCGCTTTCGCCGGCGCGGTGGCCGACTTCGAATTCTCCGTCGAACGACGGTTCGCCGTCGATGAGTACCCGCCAGATTCCGTCGGTGGCTCCCGTTCGGCCGGTCGGCCAGTCCGGGGCCAGATCGTCGGCCATCCGGTCGACGTGTTCGAGGCTGACCACCTCCTGGCCGTCGACGACGCCGATGCATTTGGCATAGGTGGCACCGACGGTGCCGGCCGGGATAAGGCCGCACGCAGTGTGCAGATCGCGCGGAGTCGGCAGGAATTCACACGTCTCCCGGATCTCGTCGAACTCGACACCCAGAGCGTCGGCAACCATCGTGATCGCCGCCCCCCAGCCCCACTTCAGCACGCCCGGCCGCTTCAGGCCCCCCTCGTAGTCGAGCGGCTGGCCGAAGCCGAACAGTTCGCGCACGTCCCACTCGACCGGGTACTCCGAGTAGTTCGTGATCTCGATGCCGCGCACCGAGTAGACCGTGTGTGACATGGTGAGCAGCGCGATCGGGAAGAGGTCGCAACCGAAACCTGGCTCGATGCCCGAGGAGAAGATCGAGCTGCGGCCCGCTGCGGTCGCTTCCCGGATCGGATCGAGGAAGCGCCTTGAGAGAGAACCCTTTTCGTAGACCAGGCCGGGCAACGACGTCGTGACGACGTTGGTGCCGGAGGAGAGGATACGGCAGAAGTCGGCGAGCGCCTCGGCGGGCCGTGGGCCGGCCGGCGCGGCGTACATCACGCAGTCGACACCCGCGGACAACAGCGCGTCGGCGTCGCGGGTGGCCGCGACCCCGACCGGATCGATGCCGGCGAGAACACCGACGTCTTGGCCGTCCTTGGCTTCCGAGTGGACCCACGCACCCACGAGTTCGAGGTTGGGTCGGTCCACGACGGTCCGGACGGCATAGCGCCCGACTCCGCCGGTGGCCCACACCGCGACGCGATAGACCTTGTTTGACACCTGAGTCATCGATTTCTCCTCATCACGCCAAAACCCCTACCGCAAAAACATAACAACTGTAATCTCTTTGGCGTGGCCGAAACCCGCGAACAACCGAATCTGCACCACGCGGTGCTGGCCGTCGCACCGCATCGACTGCCCACAACCGCGCGACTGTTCACCGACCTGGGGTTCCAATTTCAGGCATTTGAACTGGATGACGTCGGTTTACACGTGATGCTGGACTGGGCTCGTGGGCTGGAGCTGGTCACGCCGACCAAACCTGGCACCGACAACCCGGTGCAGGAATTCCTCGACCGCCACGGCGACGGCGTGTTCAGCCTCGCTCTGCGTGTCGACGATGCGCCCCGCGGCGAGGAGATCGCACGCCGGTACGGCGCGATCACGAATTTCCGCCAGCACCGCGACGGTGATGGATGGCAGCTCGACGAGATCGAGATGACAGTTCTAGGCCTGCCGTTGACGTTGTTGGCCACCGATCTTCCCTGAGAATGGAGATGAAGGTGGGTGAACTCGATGGCAAGGTCGCCATTGTCGCCGGCACCAGCCGATCTGCTGTAGAGGACGGCCAATGACCCGACGAATCATCCAGTTTTCCACCGGCAATGTCGGTGTGCATGCCCTGCGGACGATCATCGAGCGCCCCGACCTCGAGTTGGTCGGGCTGCATGCTGCCAGCCCTCACAAGATCGGCCGGGACGCGGCAGACCTGTGCGGGCTCGGCGGCTCCACCGGTGTGATCGCCACCGACGACATCGACGCGTTGATCGCGCTGAACGCCGATTGCGTGGTCTATACGAGCCAGGCAGAGACACGTCCCACCGAGGCGATGGACGACATCGCCCGCTTCCTGCGAGCCGGAACCAACGTCGTCGGCTCGTCCTTCGTCTGGTTGGTCGCGCCGGAATACACCGACGACTGGCTGCGGAACCCACTCGAAAAGGCTTGTCAGAACGGCAATTCCACGCTGTACATCAACGGGATCGATCCCGGATTCTCCGGGGACACGCCCGTGTACACGGCGCTGAGCCTGGCCGGGCGCGCCACCGCGGTGACCGTTCAGGAGATCTGCGACTACGGCACCTACGACGACGCCGAATTCACCGGAGTCAGTTTTGGTTTCGGTACCGACCCCGAGCATCAGCCGATCCTCTTCGCGCCGGGTGTGCTGGCGTCGATGTGGGGGATACAGGTGCGCAGCCTGGCCGCCGATCTCGGCGTCGAGCTCGACGAGGTGCGCGAGCGTCACCAGAAGTGGGTTACTCCCGAACCGATCTCGTGCACGATGATGGACGTCGAGGTAGGCACGGTGGCAGCGGTCCGCTTCGGGGTCGAGGGGATCCGAGACGGCAAGGTTGTGATCACGATGGAACACGTGAACCGTTTGACGGCAGCGGCTGCACCGGATTGGGCCTTTCCACCCGACGGCCGGCCGAGTGTGCACCGTGTGGTGGTCGAGGGTGATCCCGGTATCGAGATCAACACTCATGTCGGTCGCTCGGGCACCGACCATAACCAGGGGGGCGTGATCGCCACCGCGGCGCGACCGATCAACGCCATCGAAGCGGTGTGCAGGGCTCCTGCCGGGATCCTGGCCGCGCACCACCTGCGACCGTTGGACCATACCCGCGGCGTCATGTGGTGAAGTCTCGATATGGCCGACGCAACACCACCACGGCGACCGCCGGGAGGCAATCAGCTGCGTGCCGAGCGGACCAGGCAAATGGTCATCGACGAGACCGTTCGCTACATCCTCGAAGAGGGCTTCGCCGCCCCGAGTGTTCGTCGCATCACCCAACGGGCCGGGGTGACGTGGGGAGTGGTGCAGTACCATTTCGGCGACCTGGGCGGACTCCTGATCGCCGTTGTCGATGAAGGGTTCCGTCAGCTCAACGATATTCTGGACGGAGTGCCGGCGGCGATCGCGGATCTCTCGATCGAGCAGCGCACACAGGTCGTCGTGGACGCGGCATGGGCGGCATTCTCCAGCCCCACCTCGATGGCGGCGATCGAAATCTTGATCTCTACCAGATCGGGGCGAGGCGATGCCGTTAACGAGCGGCTCGCCAAAGCGATGCACGAGCTCACCGAACTGGGCAGGCACCTCGGTGCGGGCTTGGATCCGCGACACGCAAGCGAGATAGGCAATTTGATCTGGGCTGCTTTGCGCGGAATTGTTGTCGCGCAGCTTATTTCACCTACACCGCTCGATACCTCGAGGGAACGCCGTGCGTTAGTCGACGTGCTGACCGCCTACGCGCAAGTACACAGCGGACAACCGCAATAGTAGTGTCGGCTGGCACTTCGTCCGCACCGACCTCGACCATGCCGGGTGGCAATTATCCGGGCCCGCAATCTATCCGCTGATGTTCGCTGCCGGCCGGCGGTTCGGCGAGCACCTTGGTCTTCCAGTTCCGGTCCAGCAGTCGTTTCTCGATCATCGCCATGCCGGGGCTGGTGTTGACGTCGGAGTCAGCCGCCGTTTGGCTCAGTCGAACAGGCAGTCCGGGGTGTTGAGGGTGGCCATCGAAAGCCATTCATATCCGTTGGGCCACACGCAGATTCGGCTCAGGCGAGTAGTGACGCCGCCCTGGAGCGCAAGATCTGTTCGGCCTCACCACAGATCCGTTCCAGCACTTCCGCGGCGGGACGTATCGCGTCGATCGATCCGGCGCCCTGCCCGTAGGCGATCGGATCGGTCTCCGGGTTGGGGTCCTCGACCAGGAACGGATTTTCCCCGGCCATCTCCTCGCGGCGCTGCTCCAACTCGGCTTCCCGGAGCGCCCACTCGTCGGTGAACCGGTTGCAGCGCACGCGTTCCCCGATGGAACTGGGCCACGGCAAGCCGCTGACGATGTCGTAGGCGCGGGTGCGGATCGTGTCGGTGCCATCGGACGCGACGATGAGTTTCTTGTGCGCGTCATGGACCTCGATCACCTCGGGGGTGGCCAGGAAGGCGGTGCCCATCACGGCTCCGTCCGCGCCGGCGGTGAGGGCGCCGGCGAACGGGCGTCCGCCGCTGATGCCGCCGGCCGCGAGCAGTGGGACGTCGGGGTGCCGGGCGGCGACTGCGGACAGCAGCGGCAGCAACGCCATCGTCCCGGTGTGTCCACCGGCCTCGGTGCCCTGCGCGACGAGAACGTCGGTGCCGGCCTCCACCGCGAGATCCGCGTCCTCGAGCGTCTGGACCTGGCAGATCGTACGGGCTCCGGCGGCGGCCGCCCGCCCGATCCAGGGTTTCGGGTCGCTGAAGGAGAAGACGACGACCGGGGGCGACGCGGCCAGGGCGGCATCGAACAGTGGCGCGCCGAGGTCCAGGAACGGGGTGATGAAGCCGACCGCGAAAGGACGGTCGGTCTGAGCGCGGATCGCCGTCACCTGAGTGTCGATCCAGTCCGGTCCCTTCGGGTTCATGCCTCCGAATGAACCCAAGGCGCCCGCCGACGAGACCGCCGCGGCGATCGTCGCCCCACTGTGCATTGCCATCGGCGCGGACATGACCGGGTACCGCAGGCCGAACATCTCGGTAAATCGTGTGCGCAACATCGACTTAGATCACCTCGCGAAATTGTGAATAGAATGAATGTTTGCTGAACTCGTGTGTACCGAATTCGGTTGGCGGGCGTGGAAATACATAAGATTTGGGCCGGTTTCGAGTTCTATGATCTGGCCGTCACACCGGCCAGGAAATCCAGCAACAGCCGGTTGATCTCCTCGGGTCGCTCCTGCTGCAGCCAGTGGCCGGCGCCCTCGATCATCACCTCGCGATAATCACCGGTGAACATCTGCCGCAGGTTCTCGTGCGGCAGGTAACCGAGCACCGGGTCCGCGGCGCCCGCGGCGTAGAGCGCGGGCACCCCGATGGTCTGCGGGGTACCGGCGGTCAGTTCCCAGTCCCGGTCCAGGTTCCGGTACCAGTTCAGCGCACCGGTGAAGCCGGTGCGGGCGAATTCGGCGGCGTAGTGGTCGAATTCGGCGGCGCTGATCCAGTCGGGGAGGCCGTCGGGTTCGGGAAGTCGGTCGACGAAGCCCTCCGGGCCCTGGCCGATCATCCGCAGCACGGTGGCCTGATCGTCGGTGACCTGCAGGCCGAACATGCGTCGCATCGTCGTGGCGGCATCGGCGCCCAGATCGGCGTCGGCAGGGCCGGGCTCTTGGAAGTAGAGCATGTAGAAGAAGTTGTCACCGAAGGTGTTTCGGAATGCCGCGGTGGGTGCCACGTCGCCACGTTGTTCGGGCGGCACGCTCATGCCGACGATCCCGGTCAAACGGTCCGCGTGCAGTTTTCCGGCGGCCCACACCACGGGCGCGCCGAAGCCGTGGCCGACGAAGACGCCGCGCTCGGCGCCGACGTCGTCGAGCAGGCCGACCAGGTCGGCGCTCAGCGTCGTCATCGTGTAGTTGTCGCCGGTGTTCTCGGGCCGGCTGGACCCGCCGTAGCCGCGCTGGTCGGGTGCCAGCACGTGGTATCCGGCCGCGGCCAGCGCCGGGATCTGGTGGCGCCACGAGTAAGCCAGCTCGGGGAAACCGTGCGCCAGCACCACCACCGGCGCCCCGCGGTCGCCGGCTTCCAGGGTGTGCAGCACTATCCCGTTCGTCTCGATGTCGCGTTCGGTTATCGCCGTCATGTCACGACCATTCCTTCATCGCACCGTCCGATATTTTTCGATTGCTATTCATGTCAGGGCGTTCGACGGTTCGGGCCAGCCGATATTCGGTTGGAATGCACGTGAAGCCTGCAGCCACCAGCTCCAGTCCTCCGGCAGCAGTAAGAACTCGGATTTGACGCCGAGTTCCCGGGCGGCCCATACCGGCCAGTGCGGGTTGGCCAGTGCCGGGCGGCCGAGCAGCACCACGTCGATCTTGTCGTCGCGGATGGCCCGGTCGGCGTCGCCGGGCACACCGAGGTTCCAGCTGACCGCCACCGGGATGCCGACCTCGCGGCGGGCCCGTGCGCCGCGCTCCACCCACGCCGAGGGCTGCAAGAACAACGGATCGCGCACATCGTCGGTATTGCCGCCCATCGACAAATCGATCAGATCCAGGCCATGGTCTTTAAGCCAGGCCATCACCTGCAGCGATTCCTCGAACGTCACCCCGTCGGGGTGGAAGTCATCACAGCCCAGCCGGGCCGTCAGCGGCAGCCGCTCGGGCCACACCTGCCGCACCGCATCGAGCGCCTCGAGCAAAAACCGGGCCCGGTTGGCCAGGCTGCCGCCGTAGTCGTCGCTGCGGTGATTGGCCAGCGGCGAATAGAACTGCGAGGCCAGGTAGCCGTGCGCGAAATGCAGCTCGAGCCACTGGTAGCCGGCCTGCAACGCGCGTGCGGCGGCGTCGGCGTACTGCCGGTGTACGGCGCCGATCTCCGCGCGGGTCAGCGCATGCACCGGATAGGTCCGCTTGCCGAAACCGTAGGGAACATCCGACGGCCCCACCACCTGCCAGCCCTCCGGGTCATCCGGCGCCAGCTGACGCCCCAACTCCCCGGCCACCCACGGCTTGACCTCACTGCCATTGCGCCCGGTATGACCCAACTGAATCCCGGGCACCGCGCCCATGTCGTTGACCATCGCCGCTACCCGGGCATGGCCCTCGATCTGGTCGTCGTCGTAGATTCCGGCGCAGTGCACCGAGGTGCGCCCCTCCGGCGCGATCGCCACCTGCTCGGCGAAGACCAGCCCGAACCCCCCGGCGGCCCGCGCACCCAGATACATCACGTGGAAGTCGTTCATCTTGCCGTCCACCGACCGGTACATCGTCATCGGCGACATCCCGATCCGATTCCGCAGCGTCACATCCTTGAGGGGGAACGGACTGAACAAGTCGGCCACGATCACGCCCGGCCCGTGCTGGCGAGTGCCGCGAGGTCTTGCGGTCCGGCCAGATAGCCGCCCGCGGACTGGATCTGCGCAGACCACCCGCCCGCGATGCGCAGCAGTTCGTCGAGGTCGTCACCGAGGGCGGCGACGATCGGGGCGCATCCGTCGTCTGTGGCCACCTCGATTGCCTCACGGGCGGCCCGGCCACTGTCGGTGAAGGCGCCGTCGCGGATCAGACCCCGCAATCGCAGCCGCTCCTCGGCCGCATCGAGGTCCTCGTCGCTCCACGCTCTGCTGCGCACGTAGCTGCGCAGCGGCACCCCCCAGTAGAGCTCGGTGATGAGCCCGATCTCCACCGCGTCGAAACCGGCTGTGGTCCAGGCGTTGATGTGGACGTCGCCGCGATATTCCCGCAGCTGGTCGGCCAACCGCCACGCGTCGGCCAGCGGCTCACCGGGCAGGCCCTGGGCGACCAAACCGGAGAACAGCGGCTTGCCGGCCAGGGACAGCCGCTCGGTCGCCCGGTACAGCAGTTCCACCGCCCTCTCGAGCCCGTCCGGGGCGGCGCCGAGGATGCGCCGAAGTTGCTGCACCGCACCGTCGGTGCGGGCCGCGCAGATCGTCTGCGCGTCGGTCAGGGTCCAGCCGTAACTGACCGCCGGTATCACCGCCGCCGGGTCGAACACCCCGAAAGCCGCCGCGATCACCGCGCCGGGCACCTGACCCATCACCGCGCCGCGGCTGCAGAAATAGGCGGGGCCGTCGGGCATCTCGACTTCGCCCGCCTTGCCCGGGCTGGGGCCGAATCCCAGTGCCGCATAGCCGTGGTGGCACTCCGGGGAGAAGTACACCTGTCCGGCGAAGGGTTCAATCGCCAGGGCGAGGGCTCGAGACGGCGGGACAGTCATGCGGTATCTCCTCGGGGTGTGGCATCCGTGGTGGTGAAGGCCGTTGCGCCTTGCACTGTTGGCTCAGGGTTACCCGTCGTTGTTTCGCGTCTGCCGCTGTGCCGGTTTGCGCCCGCGGGCGGATGGCTTCTCGGCGCCGCGCCGTTGGGTACGCAGCACGACACAGCATCGGTCCTCACGCGGCGCCAGCACCGCCCGCCCGGGGCCCTCACCGGCCGCCTCGAGCATGCCGCGGATCAGTTCCAGGTTGAGACCGCACACCAACTCGCGGTACTGGCCGGCCAGAAGATGGAAAGGACAGTTACGCAATTCGATGTCGCCATCGGCTCGCGGAGCAGGTTCATACCCGCACACGTACAGCGCATCGTTCATACCCTTGTCCGCCACGCTGGCCCGTCCGGCCTCGCGTGCCGCGGCCGCCAGCGCCGAGGCAACCTTTCCCGACTCATCGGCGTCCACCGCTTCGGCAAGCAGCTTGGCCAACAACTGGTAGTTGCGCGGTGGCACGCTCGCCCACAATTCCTGTTGGGTGCGCGTGTATCGCTTGGCGGGACGCCCGGCCCCGGGACCAGACCGGCCGGAGGGCCGCGCATAACTCACGGCCAGGATCCCCGCTTCGGCCAGCTTGTCGAGATGGTAAGCGGCTAGCGTGCGGCTGATGCCCACGGCTTTCGCGCTGTCGTCGCGCCCCACCGGCTCGTCACAGGAGGCGACGTAGTCGTAGAGGCGGCGTCGGATCGGATCGTCCAGGCTGCTCAGCCCGGGCACGGCATCAAGGCCATCGCCTGCACTGACATCCATACAGCCAATCTAACACCAACGGATCTTGACGAACTTGGTCAAACGACCCAAAATCTAAAAGTAATGTTGCTTAACAATACACAAAGAACGGGGGTGACCGCCCCGGCCGCTAATGCCATCGGTTCGACCACACCGTGAGACTCGTGGTCTTCGCGCAGGGCGGTGCTCGAAAACCTGTCGCCAACGTGTTGCGTGGCGTGTGGCTCGATCTTCCCGCGACGAAAACTGTGACCGTTCTGGCGCACGCCGACGAAGGGGAGCGCGACGTGATTCCCGTGCCCCATCGGTGACCCTTGGCGACCAACAACTCGAGCGGCTCGACAACCGGCTGCCGTCGCGCATCGAGAAGTTGCGTGCCTCCAGAATCGAATGAATTCACGGCGCGCCAGGGCACCCTTGCTGTGAGCGCTGCGGCCGCCGAACCGGGACCGAAAGGACCAGTACCCCAGTGGAATTGGGCATACACTTTATCGATTATCTGCCCGGCGACCCAGCGCGGCTGAGCTCGACGTTGGCGCTGGCGGCCAAGGCCGCCGAAGACGGCGGTGCGTCGATGTTTACTTTGCAAGATCATTTCTTTCAGATGGAACAGGTCGGACGCGCCCAGGATCCTTGCCTCGAGGGCTACACGGCACTGGGTTTTTTGGCTGGGCAGACCGAGAAGATCGCATTGGGGACGATGGTCACCGGCGTCACATACCGCTATCCCGGAGTGCTGGCCAAAACGATCACCACCCTCGATATTCTGTCGCGCGGCCGGTCGATATTGGGTCTCGGAGCTGCCTGGTACGAACGCGAGCACGTCGCGTTGGGCGTTCCGTATCCACCGCTGGGCCGGCGATTCGAAATGCTGGAGGAAACGCTGCAGATCTGCCGGCAGATGTGGAGCGACGACGACGGGCCCTATGTCGGCAAGCACTATCAGTTGGCCGAGACGATCTGTGAGCCGAAACCGATTCGACGCCCCCCGATCCTGATCGGCGGCGGGGGCGAGAAGAAGACACTGCGGTTGGTGGCGCAGTACGCCGACGTGTGGAACCGCAACGGCGCGGTGCTGACATCGGACGGACTCGAGCACAAGATCAATGTGCTGGCGCGTCATTGCGACGCGGTGGGCCGAGATCCCGCCGAAATCCGGAAGACCGTCGGTGTATTCGCCGACCCTTTCCACGACCTTGACGGATACCTCAAAACTGTCGAGCACTACATCAAGCTGGGCATCGATTTGATCCACGTCGGTCCGCTCCCCGGCAATCCGGACCCTGTCGGGTTCATTCGTCGCGTCGGGGATGAGCTGGTGCCCAGGTTAAAAGTCATGTGCTGACCGCACGTCCGCTGAATCGGCGGTTAGCAATCGAGGCCCGTAGTCACCATGCCGTTGGTGCCCAGCGCCTTTCGTGTGCATGCGACGCGGCCGACGAGTAACGGGTCGACGCGCGATGCAGCCGCTAGGCCGCCCGCTCGGCACGCGTGTCAACCGCGCTTCGCCCGTACCCGATGTTCGTGTGTCCGTTCTAACATCAATACATCTTGACGAATCGCACTCTTGCGGATCAGACTCTAAAAGTAATCTTCATTATTCAAACATCGGTATCTTCTTTGAAGTCAGAATGTAGATGACCACTTGCCGCGACGCCCAGACGCGATCCAAAACATCCCGTATGAGCGTGCCGGCGTCTGTCGATGGTGTAAATGGCGTCGCCTACGCGCCGCCCATCGAGATCCATGAATATGGTCCCAATCCGCCCACCCAGCTGCCTTGTGGAGGCCCGGGCATGCCCCTGCATTTCACCGTCGACAACGCGGGTGCCCACTCGCTCGTCACGTCAGATCGACCCAGCAGCGCCAGAACTGAGCGGGTAAACCGTGTGGTTTGTCCTTCTATGCCAAGACGCGGGGCGCCAATATCGGCGCCGTCGACGGTCGGGCGTTATGAGTGCCTCTAGCGATCGTGCCCGTCGTGGCGAGGGAGGGAGCAAAATGTCCGCTGAACAGATACCGGCTGAGACGCTTCGCGAAGGAATGTGGTTCAAGACTCCCGATGGACTCACGGCGTATGTGACCCTCATCCACGTCAATGAGCCTCGTAACGAGGTGGCGGTGACATACCGTTCACCGGTGGTCTTCGGTACCCACGTCTACACATTGGGAAGCCTGGTGCCCCTGACTTCAGCGCCGACCGCCCCGCTCCGATGAACGAACATCCTCGCCTTCTTCGGCCGCTCCAGCGCCCACCGCCCAACCTCGCCGGCGCGGTCAACGATCGTACAGCGGGAACATGAGCCGCTTCAGTTGACCGGATGCGCCGTTTGGTTCCCAGACCTATTGCCGGCCAAGGAATTTTGAGTAATTACACATGTGACTGGTTTCGACCATCCGGGAAACTTTCGACGGCCCGAGGTCCGGTCATCTGAAGGGCGCCTGACGTGGCCGGTGGCTGAAGGAGACTACGTCCGGCACCGGTGCACCTCAACGTAAATGGCCGGCCCTGGTGTGTCGCCAACCACAAATCGCACGGGTACGCCTCGTCACGAGAAATCCCGGCGCACAATGTAACACCAATGCATCTTGACAATATGGGCCTCGGTGGCCCAATCTAAAAATAGTGAAAATTATTGATAGATAGAGCGAGATGGGCGCCGCCGAAAGGCATCATGCTGAACAGGGCAGAGGAACACGCGCACTTAGGCCACGAGATGCGAGACCGCGCGCCGCTGGGTGCGCGCACTCTGACGGGGCTATTGCAGCAGCGAGCCGCGGAGTATCGGGACAAAATTGCGTTCAACTTCTCCTACGACGGCGAAGAAGTCCACGGTAAGTCGCTGACGTATCAAGGTCTCGATATCAAAGCGCGGCAGATCGCTTCGAGCCTGCAGCAACAGGGCGCTACCGGCGAACGTGTACTTGTCCTATGCCCCCCGGGCTTGGACTTCATTGCCGGCTTCTTCGGGTGCCTTTACGCGGGGTCCGTCGCTATTCCGGTACATCCGCCGGTGCGCGAACACCTGGTGCCGCGCGTGGCGTCGATCATCGCGGACGTGCGACCTCGCTTCGCACTCACCACCGCCGAGTCACAAGCGAAAATCGAGGCGCGGGTGGACGGTCTGGTCGATGGGCGAGCGTTGCAGTGGTGTGTCGCCGACGAGGTCGTCGGTGATGGCGAGAAGTGGATCGCGCCGGAGATCGATTCGAGCGCCGTCGCCATGGTGCAGTACACCTCGGGCTCCACCAGCACACCGAAGGGCGTCGTCCTGACGCACGGCAACCTGGTGCACAACTTGGAGACAATTCGGCAGGCGTGGAACGGTGACGACCAGGGTATCGGCGCCTTCTGGCTGCCGCCGTTCCACGACATGGGCCTCATCGGCGGCCTCCTCGAAACGCTCTACGTCGGCTGCACAACATTCTTGATGTCCCCATCCGGCTTCATCAAGTACCCGATGCGGTGGCTGGAAACCATCTCCCGGCACCATGCCACCATCACCGCCGCACCGAACTTCGCTTACGACATGTGCGTCGAACTCAGTACCCCGCAACAGCGTGCGGCGCTGGATCTGTCTAGCTGGTCGACCGCCATGTGTGGCGCAGAGCCGGTGCGCATGGCAACCCTGCAGAATTTCGCGAATGCCTTCAAGCCGGCCGGTTTTCGTCCGGAGTCGTTCTATCCGGTGTATGGGCTGGCGGAGGCGACGCTACTGGTATCCGGCGGGTCGGATTCCGCGGTCCCGACGGTGCAACACATCGATCGCATTGCGTTACGTGAAAACCGTGTCGTCGAAGTCGCGGCGGAACATCCGGCCGCGGCAACGCTCGTCGGCTGCGGCCGACCGCGGGGAGGACAGCGGGTCGTCATCGTCGATCCGGAGACTCGTACCCAGTGTCGGACAGACGAAGTCGGCGAGATCTGGGTCGCCGGCCCGGACGTTGCACAGGGTTACTGGGGAAAGCCGGAACTCTCCGAAGCGGTGTTCTCGGCGTCGTTGTCGGAGACGGATGAGGGCCCGTTCCTGCGCACCGGGGATCTGGGTTTCCTGCGCTCCGGCGAACTATTCGTCACCGGACGCCGTAAGGACCTCATCATCATCCGCGGCAGCAATTACTATCCCAACGACATCGAGCTGACCGTGCAGGATTGCCATCCGGCGTTGCTGCCCGGCCGAGGTGCGGTCTTCGCGGTCACGCCCGAATCGGGTGCCGCCGAACAGCTTGTCGTCGTGCAGGAGGTCGATCACAGCCGGATCGGTGAGGCCGAACACAACGACATCGTGCACGCAATCCGGACGGCGATCACCGAACGCTACGGGATCCGGCCCCAGTCCGTTGTTCTGTTGGAGCCGTTGCGGATTCCCACAACATCCAGCGGCAAGATCCAGCGGAACTCGTGTCGGCAGCAGTTCCTGGACGGCGACTTCGAGGAGGCCATCGCCACCTGGCACGCGCCGTCACCGCGCAATGCCCAGCCCGCGGCACCGGCCACCCAGGTACCACCGAAACGCAGTGCGGCGCAGATCGCGGACTGGTTGATCGCCCACCTTTCTACCGATCTCGAGCTCGCCGCAGCCGAGATCGATCCCTCCCGTCCGTTCGCCTACTACGGCCTCGACTCCATCCACGCCGTCCGGCTGACCGCCGCATTGGAATCCTGGCTCGGGCGTGAGCTTTCGCCCACGCTGGCCTACGAGTACCCCACGATCGACCTGATTTCCGCTCAGCTAGCCGAGGAGATCCCGGCCAGTAACCGCGCCGCCGCGCCAGCCGTGGAGAGCCGTGCCGCCAATGAGCCGATCGCGATCATCGGTATCGGCTGCCGGTTTCCGGGCGCCGACGGGCCGGCGGCCTTTTGGCGACTGTTATCGGACGGCGTCGACGCGACCACCGAGATTCCGACGGACCGTTGGGACGCCGACGCCTTCTACGACCCCGATCCCTCCGTGCCGGGCACTGCCGTCAGCCGGCGGGGCGGTTTCCTGCGTGGGGTCGACCAGTTTGATTTCCAGTTCTTCGGCATCTCGCCGAGAGAATCGGCACAAATGGACCCCCAGCAGCGTCTGCTCCTCGAAATGTCCTGGGAGGCATTAGAAGACGCCGGGCAGGTGCCGGAGCAGCTGGCGGGCAGCCGCACGGGCGTATTCGTCGGCATCTCCACCAACGACTACGGATATCTGCGACTTGGCCAGCCGCAGCTCGTCGACGCCTACACCGGCACTGGAAACGCGTTGAGCATTGCCGCTAACCGGCTTTCGTATGTCTACGACTTCTGCGGACCGAGCATGGCCATCGACACTGCGTGCTCGTCTTCGTTGGTCGCCGTGCACCTGGCGTGCCGCAGCCTGCGCGACGGTGAGTGCACGCTGGCTCTGGCCGGAGGCGTGAACGTCATCCTGTCGCCGGCCCTGGCGATCAACTTCACCAAGGCCAAAGTGATGGCTCCCGACGGCCGCTGCAAGACATTCGACGCCGGCGCGGACGGCTACGTGCGCGGTGAAGGCGCCGGGATCGTCGTCCTCAAACCGCTCGGCCGCGCACTGGCCGACAACGACCCGATCTATGCGGTGATCCGCGGCACCGCCACCAACTCCGATGGCCGCACGAACGGGCTGATGGCACCCAGCCGGAAAGCGCAAGAAGCCGTGCTGGCCGACGCCTACCGTCGCGCCGGTCTTTCGCCGGGCGCTGTGCAGTACGTCGAAGCGCACGGCACCGGAACACTTCTCGGCGACGCGATCGAGGCGAAGGCCCTGGGCACGATCCTGGCGAACGGTCGCCCTCCGGGCAGCCAGTGCCTGATCGGCTCAGCCAAGACCAACATCGGTCACCTGGAGGCGGCGGCCGGAGTTGCCGGGCTCATCAAAGTCGTACTTGCGCTGTGGCACCGGGCGATCCCGCCGAGTCTGAACTTCGCCGAGCCCAACCCCACCATTCCCTTCGACAGCCTGCCGTTGCGGGTGGCGCGGACCCTGACGCCGTGGCCGGAGAACGGCGGCCGAGCGATCGCCGGGGTCAGCGCGTTCGGATTCGGCGGCACCAACGCGCACGTCGTTCTCACGGAAGCCCCGCAGGTCCGGCTCACCGTGGCCGATCACGCCGCCACCGCCGATCGGGCCGAGCTGCTGCCGCTCTCCGCCCGCTCACCCGCGGCCCTGGCCGCGCTGATCGGCCGGTACGAGTCGTCGCTGGCCACCGGAGTGCCCCTTGCCGACCTTTGCTACACGGCCGGCGCGCGTCGCGGCCACCACGAGCATCGGCTATGCGTTGTCGCGGACTCCCATGCCGCGATGTCCGAGTCTCTCGCCGCCCACCGGCGCGGGGAGTCGCGGCCCGGGCTCTCCGTCGGACGTTGTCGTCGGGGCCACCCCGAGGTGACCTTCGTCTTCTCCGGCCACGGCTCCCAGTGGCATGGCATGGGGGAGCGGTTGCGGGCGGAGGAACCGGTGTTCCGCGACGCCCTAACCGCCTGCGACCGCGCGCTGAGCCCATATCTGGGCAGTTCCCTGCTGGTGGACCCCGCCGTCGAGCAACTCAACGACATCGGCGTGATCCAGCCGGCGATCTTCGCTGTCCAGGTGGCGCTGGCCGCGCTGTGGCGGTCGTGGGGAGTGGAGCCCGCCGCAGTGGTGGGACACAGTATGGGTGAAGTCGCGGCGGCACATATCGCGGGTGGGCTGAGCCTGGACGACGCCGCGCGGGTGATCTGCACTCGGGCCCGGCTGCTTCGGCGGGCACACGGCCACGGAGCGATGGTGGCGGCGGAGGTCACCCTTGCCGAAGCACAGGAGCTCATCGCCGGCCGGGAGGGCCAGGTCGCCATCGCCGCGAGCAACAGCCATCGATCGACGGTGTTGTCGGGCGACAAGGCCATTTTGGCCGACCTCGTCGCGGTGCTGGAGCAACGCGACCGATTCTGCCGGTGGATCGACGTCGATGTGGCCTCCCACAGCCCCCAAATGGACGCGCTCGGCGCTGATCTCCGCGACATGCTGACCGGGCTAGAGCCGACCGCACCGACAATCCCCATCTACTCAACGGTGACCGGGGATTTGCTGACCGATTGTCGTTTCGACGCCGACTATTGGGTCAGCAACCTGTGCGAGCCGGTGCGCTTCTCACCCGCACTGCGGCGGCGGCTGGACTGTGGGCACGGCACATTCGTTGAAATCAGCCCGCATCCCATCCTGCTGACCGCGGTCCGCGAGGACGCCGACGACCTGGGGGCCAGTTGCACCCTGCTGCCGTCGATGCGTCGTGACGACGGGGGGCGCGCGACCGCGCTGGCGTCGCTCGGCACCCTCTACACGCAGGGTCAGCCGATTGCGTGGGAGCAGCTGTATCCCTCGGGCGGCCGATGCGTAGCCGCACCGACGTACCCGTGGCAGCGCGTCCATTCGTGGTTGGACACCACGACCACGCCGGCACCCCCGCGCGCGACGACGGCGCCGGATGTGCGCGATCGGATCTATCAGCTGCGGTGGCGGCCCGCATCCATCCCGCCGGGCCGGGACGGGCCGAGCCGGCCTGTCCAGGCGGGCAGTTGGCTCATCCTGAGCGACGGCGGTGCCGTCGCGGATACACTCCGCGACCACCTCGAATCGTATTCTCAGACATGTGTTCTCGTCGAGGCGAGCCTTGACCACCAAGGTTTCGAGCGTCTCGCGCCAGACAGTTACCGTCTTGACCCGGCGCGGCCCGAACACTTTCGGCGGCTGCTCGCGGACGCGTTCGGGAACGGACGAGCACCGTGTCGCGGCGTGGTGCATCTGTGGGATCTGCTGGCCGCACCACCCGCCGACACGTCGCCCGCCTCGCTGGAGTCGGCGATCGCCCTGGGTCCGTCAAGCGTGCTGCATCTCGTGCAGGCGCTGGCGCTGGCCGGCTGGCCGGACCCGCCGCGGCTGTGGCTGGTGACACGGGGCGCGCAGGTGACAGATGCCCCAGACAACCAAGCCCAACCCGTGTCGATCGCGCAGGCTCCGGTGTGGGGAATGGGCCGCACCGTCGACCACGAGTATCCGGAGCTGCGCTGCACCCGGGTCGACCTGTCCACTGGTGGCGGTCCCGAAGAGCTCCGGGCACTGTTCGAGGAGGTGTGGGCCGATGACCGCGCGGTTGACGTGGTATTGCGGGGCAGCCGTCGCTACGTCGCGCGGCTGACCCGTTACGACGAGGTGAAACCCGTTGAGACGCCGGCCTTCACCGCGGACGCCACCTATCTCATCACCGGTGGGCTCGGCGCGATTGGTCGCGTGGTGGCCACCTGGATGGCCGAGCAGGGTGCCCGGCACCTGGTCCTGATGGGGCGTGGCGACGCTTCGGCCTCGGCGCAGCAGACACTCGACACGCTCCGGGCGGCCGGCACCGAGGTGATGGTCGCGCGCGGCGACGTCACCAGCTCGGGCCAGGTCGCCGCCGTCCTCGAGTCGGTCCGCGCGTCGATGCCGCCACTGCGTGGGGTGGTGCATGCGGCCGGCGTCCTCGACGACGGCATCCTGCAACATCTCGACGAGCGACAACTGCGAAACGTCATGGCGCCCAAGGTCGAAGGTGCCTGGAACCTGCACGTGCTGACCCGAGACGCGGCACTGGACTTCTTCGTCCTCTTTTCGTCGGCCTCGTCACTGCTGGGCTCGCCCGGGGCGGCGAACTACGCGGCAGCGAACGCTTTCCTGGACGCGTTGGCGTGGCATCGGCGTGCCGAAGGCCGGCCGGCGCTGAGCATCGACTGGGGACCATGGGCCGGGCTGGGGTTTTCCGCTCGGGCGCAGCACCACGGCCGTCTCACCCAACACGGCGTCGCGGCCATGCCGGCGGCTGAATGCCTTAGTGCGCTAACATCTTTGATGTCGCAGCCCGTTACCCAAGTCGCCGTCCTCGACGTCGATTTGGCGCGGTTGCATTCGGCTATGAGAACGCCGCTGCTGGCTGATCTACAGCCTGAGCTCTTCGACGAGCACCGACCGGGAAGCGGCCTCGACGATGCGCTACACGCTGCGGCACCCGAGAAGCGCCAGCGGCTACTCGAGCCGTACCTGCGCGAACTCACCGCCGCCAAACTCGGTCTGGCCCCGGCGAACCTGGACATCGAGGCACCGCTCAACGGTCTCGGCGTCGACTCGCTGATCACGCTGGAGCTGCGCCTCCAGATTGAACGCGACCTGGGCATCGCCGTGCCCGTCGCCCGGTTGTTGGATGGGCCCAGCGTGGCCAGTCTCTCCGGTTGGCTTGCCGATCAGCTGTCGGTGCCACCAACCGGTACACCCGCGCAGTCCGGCGGAGCGCCGACGTCCCCGAAGACGACCCGCCAGAAAGCCGAGGTTGCTCCCTCACGGGAAATCGACGTGCTCACTCAAGTATCCGAGCTTTCCGACGAGGCCGTGGAAGAGCTACTCCAGAAGGTCCTCAGCGAACGGGGGCCCGAGCGCGAGTCTGTCCACAAGGAGGGTAGTGATGACCGATAAGTCCATCGACATCTCCGGTCTGTCTCCCGAGAGAAAGCGTGCGCTGCTTTCTCGGCTCCTCATGGAGGAGGCGGAGCACTCCGCCTCGGTGCATCCGTTGTCCTACGGACAGCGGTCCCTATGGTTCCTCCATAAACTCGCACCGGACAGCGCCGCGTACACCATCACCTATGCCGGGCGGATCAGCGGCGAACTCGACGTGCCCGCGTTGGAACGCGCGGCCCAGGCACTCGTCGACCGGCACCCGATGCTGCGGACCACCTACGCCGAACGCGACGGGAAACCGGTTCAACTCGTGCATCCGCAATGGCCGGGGCGGATCGCCCGCCACCGCCTCGGCCCCGGTGAGTCCGAACTCGGTGAGTGGATCCGCCGGGAAACCGATCGCCCTTTCGACCTGTACACCGGACCGGTGCTGCGACTGACGCTGCTGGAACGTACCCCCGATGAACACGTACTCGTGTTGGCGGTGCATCACATCGCCGTCGACTTCTGGTCCATCGACGTCATGCTCGACGAGCTTCGGCTGCTCTACGCGGCCGAACACGGCGCGACGCCGCCCCGCCCACCCGCGGAGCGTTACGTCGACTGCCTCGACCGGCAGTTCACGACGCTCGAAAGTGCCGAGGGCGAACGTCTTTGGGAGTACTGGCGTGACCAGTTGGCCGGCGAGTTGCCGGTCCTCGAACTGCCCACCGACCGGCCGCGACCGGCCGTCCAGACCTACGGCGGCGCCGTCCACCGCTTCACCATCGACCGCCGGACAATGGCTGGGCTCAAGCAGGTCGGCCGGACCGCGGGCGCGACGCCCTACATGACGCTGCTCGCGGCCTACGCCGCGTTGCTGCACCGCTACAGCCGCCAGGACGACCTTGTCATCGGCTCACCTTTCGCGTGCCGGGAGCAGGCCGGGCTGATGGGTCTGGTTGGCTACCTTGCCAATCCGGTGGCCCTGCGCGTCCACGTGCACGACGACCCGACCTTTATGTCATTGCTCGGCCGCGCCAAGGACGCCGTGCTGGGCGCACTCGCACACCAGGACTACCCCTTCCCGCTACTGGTCGAGCGGCTTCGGCCAGTGCGCGACGCGGGCCGCACCCCGCTGTTCCAGGTCTCGTTCGCTTGGGAACAGACCCGCCGCTTTTCCGGTGGAACCGGCGTGAAAAACGGTGAGCTGCAACTAGAAACCATCCACATCGAACAGGGTGGCGCGCCGTTCGACATGACGCTGCAGATGGGCGAACAGGACGGCGTGCTAGCCGGCGCGCTGCAGTACAACACCGATCTGTTCGACGCCGCGACGATCGAGCGCATGGCCGGAAACTTCACCACGCTCCTCGACGGCATCGCCACCGATCCCGACCGGCACGTTTCGCAACTCCCGCTGCTCACCGCCGACGAACGCCACCAACTCGCCACCTGGAACCAAACCCGAGTCGACTACGCCGCCCCGGCCTGCCTACACGAAATGGTCGCGGCAACGGCCGCACGCGTCCCCGATGCCGTCGCGGTGACCTGTGACGACCGCGCGTTGACGTACGCGGAACTCGACCGCCGGGCCGACGGTCTGGCGCACCGGTTGCAGCGTCTCGGCGTGGGTCCCGATGTCATCGTGCCCGTCCTGCTGGACCGCTCCGAAGATCTGGTGGTGGCGCTTTTAGGCGTCCTCAAGGCCGGCGGTGCCTTCCTGCCGTTGGATCCCGCCCAGCCCACGCACCGCATGGCCACGATGCTGGCCGATGTGCCCGACGCGCCGGTCTGCGTCACATACCGGCGGCATCTGGCAACCGTGCCAACGGATTTCACCGGCCACCGGTTGTGCCTCGATCTGCCGGCGACGTCAGCGGTCGACGAGGCAGCTACCGCATTCGCTCCTACCGGGTCGACGAACCTCGCCTACGTCATCTACACGTCCGGCTCGACCGGTACGCCGAAGGGAGCGCTCAACACCCACGCCGGGATCCGCAACCGGCTGCTATGGATGCAGGACGCCTATCCGCTGACCGCCGACGACCGGGTGCTGCACAAGACCCCGGTGAGCTTCGATCCGTTCGTCTGGGAGATCTTTTGGCCGCTGATCGCCGGTGCTCGGGTTGTTATCGCAAAGCCCGAGGGTCACAAGGACGCCTCCTACCTGATTCGGACCATCGTCGAACAGGGCATCACCACAATGCATTTCGTGCCGCCACTGCTACGCCGCTTTCTCGCGGCGCCCGGTGTGGCCGGCTGCGTCGGACTGCGCAGGGTGTTCTGCAGCGGGGAAGCGCTGCCGTATGACCTTCGGGACCGCTTCCTGGCCGCCCTGAACGCCGAGCTCTACAACCTCTACGGTCCCACCGAGGCGGCGATCGACGTCACCCATTTCCACTGCAGGCGCGACATATCCGACGCCTTGGTCCCGATCGGGCGACCGATCGCCAACATCCGCATTCACCTGTTGGACGCCCATCGCCAACCGGTCCCGGTGGGGGTGCCCGGCGAGCTGTTCATCGGCGGGGTCGGGGTCGGACACGGCTATCTCAACCGGCCCGACACGACGGCCGCGACCTTTGTCGCCGATCCATTCGGCGGCGATTCGAGGGGAATGCTCTACCGTACCGGCGATTTGGCCAGATATCTGCCCGACGGGAACATCGAATACCTGGGACGCCTCGACAACCAGGTGAAGATCAACGGTTTCCGGATCGAGCCGGGCGAAGTGGAAGCCGCACTGGCAAAACACCCCGCGGTGGCCGAGAATGCCGTGGTGGCCGGCAACGATGGCCACGGCAATACGCTCCTGGTCGCCCACATCGTGGCGGCCGGTGGCGCGCCGTCCACCACCGAGTTGCGCCGCTTCCTGCTCGAGTTGCTCCCCGCCGCAATGGTTCCGGCCGCCTTCCACGTGACCGACGCGCTCCCGCTCACGTCGAGCGGAAAGGTGGACCGCCGAGCGCTGCTGGCGGCCGATCAGGCGCTGGGTTCAGCACGGCCGGCGTTCGTCGCGCCGCGCACCCGCACCGAGCAGGTTCTGGCCGAGACCTGGTGCGAGGTACTCGATTTAGACCGGGTCGGCGTCACCGACGACTTCTTCGCACTCGGTGGTGCCTCCACCCAGGCCCTGGAGGTCGCGGTGCGGGCGAACGCAGCCGGCCTGCCGTTGCGGCCGGAGTCGATGTTCGTGTACGGCACGATCGCCGATCTGGCCGCCGAATACGGGCCGGTCACCGACGACGCCCCGCAACACCTCGAGGACCGTGCCGAGGCGACCCCCACCGCACCAGCCTGCGAGGAACCCGTGCAGGCGATCCCAAACGAGGCGCGCAACACGGTGATCGAAAGTCTCGGCGTGTACCTGCCGGCGCGGACAGTGTCGACCGAGACCGTTCTGGCCGAGTGCGCCAACGAGATCCGCATACCGCTGGAGCGCCTCACCGGCATCAAGAGCCGACGGGTGGCCGGTGACGACGAGTTCTCCATCGATCTTGCCCGCAAGGCTGTGGCTGACTGCCTGACGCGGTCGAGCTATCGCCCCGAGGAGATCGACCTGGTCATCTCCTGCAACATCTCCCGTTGTGACGGGCCCGGGCACAGGTTCACCTTCGAACCCAGCACCTCCGCACGGCTGCGCGATCAATGCGGCCTTGTCAACGCGGTTTCCTTCGATATCAGCAACGCGTGCGCGGGGATGTTCACCGGCATCGCCGTGGCGGACGCTTTCCTGCAGACCGAGCTGGTTCGGTCTGCCCTGGTGGTCAGCGGCGAATACATCACCCACCTCACCGAGACCGCGCAGAAGGAAATCGAAGACCCGATGGATCCGCGGCTCGCCTGCCTGACCCTCGGGGACGCCGGTGCGGCGGTGATCCTGGAACGCGGCCCCAACGGTCGGGTCGGCTTCCACGACATCGACATGGCCACGTTCAGCCGGTATGCCAAGCTGTGCATCGCCAAGGCGACCGACCGCCCGCACGGCGGTGCGATCATGGTCACCGACTCCGTCACCCAGACGGCAATCGCCGTCAAGCATTCGGTGCCGTACGTCGCTGCGGTGATGCAGCGGCACGGATGGCGGCCCGAGACCTGTGACCACCTGTTGATGCACCAGACATCGGAGGCGTCGATCAACGACGCGGTGCTGGCCGTCAACCGGGTGTTCGGGCAAGGCGCCGCCCATCGCGGCAACACCATCTACAACCTGGCCGAGCGCGGAAACACCGCCACCACAACGCACTTCGTGGCCCTTAGCGACAACATTCGCAACCAGCGGATCAACTCCGGCGACAACGTGGTCTTTTCCATCACCGGCTCCGGCCAAACCGTCGGCACCGCGTTGTATACCTTCGACGACCTGCCCGACAGGATGCGCCGCGGGGCCGATGATCAGCACGGTCGTAGCCTCCGGGCCGGTAGCTACCGCAAGGATCTACCGGCGACCCCGCGCGTGCGTATCGCCGGTGTCGGCATCGCGCCGACCGGGCAATCGATGCCCCCGAGCTCGATACAACTTGCGGTACAAGCGGTAACGGACTGCCTCGATCGCAGTGATCTCGACCCAGAAGAGCTTGGTCTGATCATTCACACCGGTATCTACCGCGACGACTACCTCAGCGAACCTGCCGTAGCCGCGCTCGTCGCAGGCGAACTCGGCATCAACGGCGAGGTGCAGTCCCCGGACGGGCCTAAAACACTTGCCTTCGACGTCCTCAACGGTGCGGTCGGCTTCCTCAACGCCTGTCATGTCGCCGCCGGAATGATCGGGGCAAAAAAGACCGGACATGCGATGGTCGTGGCCTCCGAGATCGAAAACAATTCCCCCGAAAGCGGTTATCCGCTGAACGGCATCACCGAGATGGGCTCGGCGGTACTGCTGAGCCGAAGCGATAGCGCCGAAGGCTTCGGCCGGTTCGTCTTCCAACACCATCCCGAGTACAGCGGAGTGCTGGCGACCTATACCCAGCAACACCAGGGTCGGACCTGGCTACAGATCGACCGCGACCCAAACCTCGCCGCCGTCTACCTGAACTGTATCCGCTCTGCCGTCAAGGAACTCCTGACACTGGAGGGACTGGACCCCACCGACATCGCGGTCGTGCTCCCGCCATACCTGTCCCCGACGGCCCTCGACGAGCTGGCCGCGCGGATCGGCATTCCGAGGTCACGGTTCGCGGAACTTGACACCGGCACCGACCCCTTCACCTCGTCTGTGCCCTACGGACTGGGGCAGGTCCGACGGCAGGGACTGGCACGGCCGGGCGATATCGCGCTGATAGTTGCGGTCGGCTCGGGTGTCCAGGTCGGCTGCACCACCTACCGCTTCTGAACGCGAAGCCCGATGGCACACACTGTGATAACCGGAGCAAGCGGGCTGCTGGGCGCCAATCTGGCCGCCGAACTCGTCGCCCAGGGCCACACCGTAGCCGCGATACGCCGGCCGAGCACCGATACGAGTTCGCTCGCCGACGTCCCGATCGAGTGGGTGTGCGCCGACCTGGGTTCGGCTGACCAGCTCCGCGATGTGTTCACCGGTGCCGATGTGGTGTTCCATTGTGCCGCATGTGTTTCGACGAGACGTACGATCACCCCGGCGATATCGGCCATCAATGTCGACGCCACGCGTGCTGTCATTGAAGCCGCGATTGCCGCCGGTACGGAAAGGCTCGTCTACACTTCGACCGCCAACACGATCGGTCCCACACCCGACGGCACGCCCGCCGACGAGCAGACTCCGTGGGCGTGGGACAAAGCCAGGCTGGCATCGGCCTACGCGGTCACCAAACGGCGAGCCGAAATCCTCGTGGGCGAGTCCTGCGACAGGTTGGACGCAGTGATCGTCAACCCTACCTACCTGATCGGCCCGCGTGACGCCAGGCCTAGTTCCGGTCGTCTCATCGTCGAGCTCGTCAACCACAGAATTCCTTGTTGGACAACCGGATACAACAACTTTGCGGATGTCCGCGAGGTGGCGCGCGGGATGATCGCCGCCTGGCTGTCCGGAAAGCGGGGCGAGCGCTACATCCTGGGCGGCCAGGAATTGACGTATCGCGACTTCATGGTCCGGGTAGCCCGCGTGGCCGGGGTCGACCCGCCGCGTAACCGCCTCCCCCATGCGATCGCATGGCTCGCCGGCAGGGGTGGCGATCTACTCGAACGCACCGGTCGGGAGACGACAGTGAATTCGGTCTCCGTCGGATACGCGTTCACCGACCGTTACCGGTTCCGCAGCGACAAGGCGGTGCGAGAACTGGGCTATGTGGTACGCCCCATCGAGCCCGCGATCCGCGACGCCATCACGTGGTTCCGCGCTCGCGGCGTGGTGTGACGCCCGAGGACTCCGGGACTGAATAAATCGCAGACAGCCACAGTTCCTCGGACGCCGACTACGGTATCGAGCTGTCGGCTTTTCGTTCAGCTATGAGCCGTAACATCTCGGCGATTGTCGTTGTGTGCTGTGAAACATGGTGCTTATCACCGGTTTTCATCGTCACAATCGCCCCTACTTCCGTATGGGAATAGACGTGGTCGGTGTGGATGAATGATCGTACCGATTCGATTTCTGACGGTATGATCAATACTTCGCCCTGGTGATCTGAAACCCCGTGCTTGTTTATCAGGTTAAACCTTAGAAATTGCATTAACGCTCCAGGTGCCTGCTGGGTATGGGGGTTTCAGGTTGGTTGCCTTGCTTGACCGCGCGCAGGCGCAGTGCTCGCCAGGCGGGATCGATCGACACTTCTTGGACCATCTCGACGCCGTATTGGTGAAGGGCCCGGACAAGCCAATCCCGACGAAGGGCGGTTCCCGGCTGGCCGGGTTCTGGATAGCTGACCCAGGCCAGGCGACCACCGTGAGCAGCCGCATATGCAGGTTTGAGCCATGCCAGGTCCACGGGTCGAGTGGCAAACCCGATGACCACATCAGCCTGATCCGGGTTGCGGTTACCAGCCGACAGCAACCTCAACGTCGATTCTGGCGGCGCATTGATTACCGCCACGCTTCGGCCGGATTTTATCTGCAGCTTCTGCTCAAGCATCCGAAGTCCGAGGGCGCCGGGCAACGGGGCGGTGGGGTGGCCCGGACCGGTCTGGCATTCACGACTTCCTGATGTCATCGCCGCGGCATTTCTCACGCCGCCGGGACTGATCGCGGGTCTCGAGACACCGCCTCACGAATGTAATCACCGATATGGCGCAACGAGCGGTCGGCCTCGGGTACCAGTGGCGCAACGACCTGGAACACGTGAACCTGGCCTGGCCAGATCCGCACGTCCGCCGGCACTCCCGCCGCGGCGAGCTTTTGGGCGGCTTGTCGGGCGTCGTGTACCAGTTCCTCCGCCCCGGAGACGTGGATCAACGTTGGGGGCATGCCGGGCTTGATGTGGTCAAGCGGCTCATAGAGTGGTTCGCCGTGTGCGGTGATCAGCGCGGTCAACGCCGCGAATCCGTTGTGGGGCAACATAGCGCCATTGACAGATGGGCGTCCGGCCGCGAGCTGCAGGAGTGGAGACATCAGCGTCAATGCCGCGGGCTCCTCGCCATCTTCCATCAGTGCCTGTGCGAGTGCGAACGCAAGATATCCGCCCGCGGAATCACCTGCGATCGCGATCTGCTCCGATTCGTAGCCATGCCTGCGGAGCCAGCTGTAGGCGTCGTAGCAGTCATCAAGCGCCATCTTGATCGTGTGTTTGGGCAGCGTCCGGTAATTGACCGCCAGTACCGGGCTGTCGGCGAACTCCGACAGCTTGGCGATGGTCCGTACGTAGGTGCTGATACCGCCCCACAGGAACGCGCCACCGTGGCAATACAACACCACCCCACCGGTGTCGCAAGCCGTTCCGCGGACATGCAATAGTTCCGCATCGGCATGAGGCAGCTTCACCGCACTACGTATCAGGTCCCGCCGCGTGGGTAACCCGCGCGCAGCGCGTTCGAGAATGCCGTAGGGCCAAGGCAACTGCAGAGCGTGGCTGCCGAGGGCCAGCGCGGGGTGCACGGTAATTCGACTGGCCCCACAAACCAGCCGGGCAGCGAGGCTGGGACCAGACTCAGTGACCTCCACGGGCGCTCGAACGACGTCGCGTTCACGATCGAGTGACGCACCGGAACTCATCAGCAGGGCTCTGGATCGCGCGAGTCGGCCTTCGTGGTTGGTGGTGGTCATATTGCCGCCCCTTGTATCAATAACTATTATTAACAATAGAGTCTGGACCTAAGCGCTCCGTTCTTCAAGGGTTATCGGTGTTAAAACCGACACATGAATCGCGGTGTGGGCGATGGCCTTTAACGTGAGGCTCGGTCGGGTCGAGCGGCGTCCCGCTTGTCGCCATCGCTGAGCAGGGGCTGGCAGCAGTCAAAATTTGCGGGCCGCCTACCGGGCCTGGGCGCGGCGGAGAACCTCGATGAGTTCGAGTGCGTGCCGGTCAAGCCGGCGGTCCTCGTCAGTGGCCGGGCTCCATTGGCGCACGGCTTTTGCGCGGTCGTCAGTGCCGAGTGCGGCGAAGATCGCCAGTGCGTGTGCGGCGACGTCTCCCTGCCCGTTCCGCACATCGGTCGACCTGACGTGCACGCTGATGTGCAGCCGGCGGGGTTCCGTGTGGATCAACCGCGCGTGCACCTCGATCATGTTGCCGATGACGATTGGTCGGTAGAACCTGATCCCGTCGATACGCGACGCCACAACCCGCTCACCGGTCCATTGCGATGCACACACGAATGCTGCCTCGTCGATCCAGCGCATCACTTTGCCGCCGTGTACTTTTCCACCCCAGTTGACGTCCGTCGGTGCGGCGAGAAACCGCAACACGGCGCGTGGGGCGGACGTCTCGTCGCTGTAGCGCTGTGCGGCCATGGCGGCATCGACGTCGGCGCGCACTGAGACCCTGCGCCGGGCCGCCAGCTGCAGGCGCTGGTCCAGCACAGTCTGCGGTGTCCAGGCCGGCACCGGCACCGGCGCGCCGGAGTCATCGACCGCGATGAACACCGCCATGCACTGCGCGGTCTCGCCGACGCTCTCGGCTCGCGGGTCTCCGGAGGAGACCGTGACCAGGATGTGCATGCTGGTGCGTCCGGTGTATGCGATGCGCGCGCCGATCTCGACGAGCTCCCCCACCGCGATCGGCTTTGCGAACCGGATATCACCGATAAAGGCTGTCACACAGTATCTTCCGCTCCACTCCGACGCGCACGCGTAGCCGGCTTTGTCCACCCATTCGAGCACGTGCCCGCCATCGATTCGCTCGCCGTAGCCGACGTCGGTGGCCTTTGCCAGGAACCGCAGCGTGATGCCGGAACGAGGTCGCGGCGACCCTTCGAATGTTATCGGCATCGGTACTCTTTACGACTGACGTCCACAGATGACTGCGACTAGAGTCGGCAGCGGTTTTCGGGTGTCCGTTCTAACACTAGTGGATCTTGGCATATGTGGTCCAGGCATCTAATATTAATCCATATTGTCACTACAAGGTGCGCGCACCACTCCCCGCGCTGGGGTGATGGGCAAGCTCGTGCACTTTGAAAGATGGCACAGGTGAATGACTATCCGCCGTACCCACGCGAAGTACGCTGCCGCGCTGGATATACCGGCCCCGGACGGCAGCTCACCGGGTCTGTCCGCTGCAACCGCTAACCGCGGGTTCCTTTAGGGCACAGCGAAATCCGGCCGCCTAAGCCATCGCGTCGCGTGTCGGGGCGACGCCAGTGGGCCTTGACAAACGGGTCCGCGGCGGCCATTCTAAAAACAATGTAGATTACTCCTACAGGAGGAGTCATGGCTGCTGCCCGCCCGCCGATCGCGTCACCGCCTGGCGCTGGCGGCATCTGGCGGCAGGCGCGCTCCGATCCCGCGTATGCGGCGTTTTGGCTGTTGCGCATCGGCTTCGTGGTGCTGCCGATCTGGATGGGTGTCGACAAGTTCGCGGGGGTCCTCTATCAGCACTGGCCGGAAGCGCTGGCGCCGTGGGTCGTCGATATCGCGAAAGACTTGGGTTTAACCGCCCAGACCGTGATGTACATCGTCGGCGTGATCGAGATCGTCGCGGGCTTCGCCGTCGCGATCAAGCCCCGATACGCGGGCTATGTGGTTGCCGCCTGGCTCGCCGGAATCATCATCAACCTGCTGAGCTACCCGTGCTGTTATGACATCGCGCTGCGTGACTTCGGGCTCTTGGTCGCAGCGGTTGCACTGGCCCTGCTCGGTGCGGCCTACGATCAGCCCGGATCTTCTGCGAACCACGACGCTGGTGACTCCACGTGACCATGTTCAACCGCTTGGGTCACGACGCGACACCTCTCGAGGCCGGCGGGTTCATCGCTCGTCCTGAGGGCAGGAGCGCATGCGAATGCTGACCGCCGCGTTTCGGGACCTGCAGTGGCGACGGCGGCGCTTCATCGTCGCGACCATCGGCACCGGAATGGTGTTCGCGCTGACGCTCATCCTCACCGGGCTGACGCACGGCTTCCGGGTCGAGGCTCAGTACGTGGTCAATTCGCTGGGCATCGACGCCTACGTGATCAAAACGGGCGCGGCGGGCCCGTTCATGGGTTCTTCGAGGTTCCCGGAGACGGAAACACGGCTCATCGCCGGGCTCCCGGGCGTTGAATCGGCGATCCCCGTGGTCTATGGCAACACGATCCTGCAAGATCGCCGCTCGCCGCAAAACGTGAACGTCTACGGTGTGCCCGAACAAGAGATGCCGCCCATCGCGATGGGCCGCACACCGTCGAAGCCCGGCGAGGCTGCGATGTCGAACACGCTAGGGCGGTCCATTGGCGATGAGGTCGAGATCGGCGCGAACATGGTGCGGATCGTCGGACTTGTCGACAAGTCCACCACACTGGCGGGCCAACCAAACGCCTTCCTTACCGTCGTGGGGGCACAGCAGCTGATGTTTTCCGGGCAGCCGGTGGTGTCCGCGATCGGCTTGCGCGGCACGCCCGCACACCTACCCGACGGGTACCGCATCGTAGATCGTGACGCTGCGGCGGACGACATGGTGCGGCCGCTGCACGGGGCCCAGTTAGCGCTGTCGTACGTGTCGATTCTGTTGTGGGTGGTCGCCGCGCTGATCGTGGGGTCACTGATCTATCTCTCGGCATTGGAGCGCACTCGGGACTTCGCGGTGTTCAAAGCTCTCGGTGTCGAGACTTACTCCGTGCTGGCCGGTCTCGCGCTACAGGCAGTGCTCGTCGCGGTGTTCGCCGCGGTGGTGGCTGGGCTGCTCGCTGCGGTGTTGGGCCCCCTGTTCCCGATGCTGGTGGCGGTGACCACCTCGGCCTTTCTGTCATTGGTGGTGACGGCGGTGGCGATCGGCCTGTTGGCGAGCTTGGCCGGCTTGCGGCGCGCGGTAGCGGTCGACCCGGTGCTGGCGTTCGGGGGTCCGTAGTCGTGGGCGATCTGCGCATCAAAGATCTCGTGGTCGAGTACGCCAATGGCGGACAGGCGATCCGGCCCATCGACGGTCTGGACCTAGAGGTCGCAGCCGGGTCACTGGTGATCGTGTTGGGCCCCAGCGGGTGCGGAAAGACCACGTTGTTGTCGTGCCTGGGCGGCATCCTCAGCCCCACTGACGGCCGGATCCAATTCGGCGATGTCGAGGTCACGGCGATAGACCGGCGCGGGCTGACCGCTTACCGCCGCCACACCGTCGGCCTCGTCTTTCAGGCATTCAATCTGGTGGCGAGCCTGACCGCGCTGGAGAACGTGATGGTGCCGATGTGGGCGGCGAGGTGGCCGCGGCGGTTGGCGCGCGCCCGCGCCCGCGAGTTGTTGACCCAAGTCGGGTTGCAGGAGCGCATGACGCACCGGCCAGGCGATCTCAGCGGCGGTGAGCAGCAACGCGTGACGGTGGCCCGCGCGCTCGCGTTGGACCCACCGCTGATCCTGGCCGACGAACCCACGGCGCACCTGGACTTTGTCCGGGTGGAAGAAGTGCTGCGGTTGTTACGCGAGTTAGCGACGGGCGAGCGCATCGTCGTGGTCGCGACCCACGACACTCGGATCCTGCCGCTTGCTGACCACGTGGTCGAGCTCATGCCGCCTTTCGCCTCCGCTGATCGAGAGCCCGAAAGCGTCCATCTCACACGCGGCGCCGTGCTGTTTGAACAGGGCAGCGCCGGCGAGATGATCTACGTCGTCTCTGACGGCGAACTGGAAGTCGTTCGCGAACTCGCGGATGGGGGAGAAGAACTCCTCAAGTCCGTCCACCCCGGCGACTACTGCGGCGAGATGGGACCGTGGTTGCATATGCCGCGCTTGGCCACGGTGCGCGCCCGCACCGACGCCACCGTGGTGGGCTACAGCGTGCAGGCATTCCGCGAAAAATTCGGGACTTTCACCGAGCATCATCGCCCCGAGGATCCCGAGATCGACACAGCGCGCGGCGCCGTCGGTTTTATGGATGCCCCGAGACTAACGAAGCCACGCCGATGCCCCCGATGATCGTGAGAGCCAGTCGCGGTCACCGCGGCGAAAACCCTTGGAGGCCTTCGTGAGTTTCCTCGGACAAGGTGCGGATGCAGGAATTCCCGGGGACGCCGACCCATTCGACACGACGCTGGCATCGGCGGAATATGGCGCTGCACAATTATTCCCGCCGCCGGAAGGTCACCGACACTTCGCAGCGCCCCCGCCGAGCGGCGAAGTCAACACTCTTGCGACGTTGTCGGTCGTCTTCGCGTTCGTGTTGGCGCCCGCGGGTGCGGTGCTGGGTCACCTTGCGCTGTCACAGATCAAGCATCGGCCGCAGCCGGGACGTAGGCGTGCGATTCTGGGCCTGACATTCTCGTACGTCTTGATTGTGCTGGCGGTGGTGGCGTTGCTGGTGTGGCTATTGCTCGGCGCCGGCCGCACGACAGACGCGGCTTCGACGACCGCCACCATGACGCCCAGCGCTACCCCCAGCGTGCGATCGACCGTGATCACCCCGCCCGCGCAGGGCAGGCCCAGGGTGAGCGTTGCGGACCTACGGGTGGGGGACTGCGTCGAAATCCAAAAAAACGAACCTGTTCCGACAAGGCGCGCTGACAAAGTTTATATTTACCGGGCGCATTGTGTGGTCGGCGATGGGATTTTCATGGTGCGCCAAATCGTATCGGATGGCGAGCATTGCCCAACCGGAGAATATCTCGCCAATGAACAAGAAACTATATGTGCTTGCTTTGTGAAATATAGTCCATAAGCTGTCCGGTACTCAATGAAAACAACCGATGCCACGGCGTCGCTTTATATAGGTTTTCGGCGCCATCAGAGCGCCCGAAACATGCTGCGAAGACTGATATTTCCGGCATGAGATGCCCGGCTGTCGGCCCGAACGGTGACAAATTTCATACTATTTATGCGTGTAATATTAGACCCATTCAACTAAAATTTAGTTGTGTTGCCTGATCGCGATCCCTTCCAGTCGGTATTAAGCGATGCGCCCGGATCTCGGGATTCGACCGCTCCGTACGTAGATACCCTCACCGGCTACCCTATGCCGACTTCACGCGTCTCAGGACCACCGTTATTCGCACCGTGGAGTGACATCCAATCAAGCGCCACACCAGGCGATTACCCCGTTGGTATTTCGGTGTGGCCACAGCGACCCCCAGCGCGGCCACCGTTGAACACCTATGCGGTCTTGGCGCTGATTTTCGGCATCCTGGTTCCGCCCGCTGGTGTCGCAGTCGGGCACTTGGCGCTGCCGCAGATCAAGCGCACCGGGCAGCGTGGGTGGCTGGCGGCCGTTTGCGGGTTGGTCATCGGCTATCTGCTCTGCGTCGTGTTGTGCGTTCTCCTGGTCTGGCTGGTTGCTGTCGGCGATCGCGGATCGAACGGTGCCGCAGCCATGCAGCCGTCAGCACCCGTCGCGAATCCGCTTCCCAGCGTGGTCACTTCGATCGCGCCAGCGCCGATACGGCCGCATATCAAGCTCGATCTGGACCGGGCGACGGTCGGACAGTGCGTCGAGATCGAAAAGCGCGATGAGGCTGGCGAAGGGACGCGTGATGACGCGCTGGATCTGTACCAGGTACCGTGCCGGCACCGCCCGGGTGTTTACATGGTCGTGGCGCGAGTACCCGCCGATGCGGAGTGCAACTCCACCTATGTCGCGTCGCCTCCCGATCGCTCATTCTCTGTCTGTCTGAACCGGTACTGAATTCATGTACACGACAGGGTCTTTCGAAACGCCGGCGGCGGTGCCGGCCGCGGCTGAGGCGGCCGATACGCGATACGGGAGCACGGAGAATGCCAAGCGACAGCACCTGGGCAGGCGGGATGGGCAGCTGAGATGACTTCTGGCAGCGATCCCTTCGACTTCAGCGATTTCGGCGGTCGCGCGTCTGCGGGTGCACACCCCACCGACGCCCGGCCCAGGCCCTACAGCACCGCGGGCGGTTTCGATCCGTTCGCCGACGAGCCATCGCTGCTACAGCAGACGGCGGACAAGCCTTTCGGCGCCTCCGCGGGGGAGACGACCGCCCCGCTTGCGGTCACTCGTCCGCCGCTGGCGCTGGTCGTCGTCGCGCTCGCCTTTGCCGCGGTTGGCATCGCGCTAGGCGTTGTCGCGGTGTACACGGGTTCGGCCGTGCCGGCGTTCACCGGTTGGCTGCTGGCCGGTCCGGTCGCCATCGGAACATTGGCCCGGTTCACCCATCTCGACACCCGGCGTCGGGTTAGTTCGCTGTACTCCGCTCCGACCTGGCTGAGCGCTGTCTATTGGGTGGTGGTAGCCCCTTGCGCGGTTGGAATCGGCATCGGTGCTTGGCAGATCGCCCTGTGGGCCGGCAGGTGGTAGGAGTCGATACCCATGCGTCCACGACTGCTCCGATACCCTTGCTTGCTGCGGGTGGCTGCGGCGGGAGCGTTGGCGCTGGCCATGTCGGCCCCCGGGTGGATCGGTGCGACTGCTGATGCGGCCCCGGAGGATCCCGATAACGCCGCCGTCAACCGCTACGGGGGTTGTCTGGCTTCGCAGAAGGCCGGCGATCTGCTCATCCTGGTCGACGAGTCGGGCAGTCTGAAGGGCACTGACCCGCAGGCGGCCCGGGTCGAAGCCGCGAAGTATTTAGTGAAAACCCTTGCCGGCTATGCGGATCGCACGAGCTCCAAGCTCGATGTGGCTATTGCGGGCTTCGCCGAAGGCTATAGCGTCCGGCAGGACTGGACTCCATTGACCGGTGCTTCGGCGGACTCGGTCAATAGCCGGCTGCAGACTTTGGCCGGCCGCAACAGCGGCGCGGATACCGATTACTGGCTAGCCCTCGACGGAGCCCGGCAGTCGTTGACCGACCACGCGCAGGGCAACCCCCACCGCTGCCAGGCGATCGCATGGTTTTCCGACGGCAAGATCGATTTCTCCCAGCGCGCCGGCAGCCGTCCGTACGCCCCGGACGTCGACCTTGGCAGCCCAGCGGGTATCACCGAAATGATCCAACGGGCAACAGATTCCATCTGCCGGCCGGGTGGGATGGCTGATCAACTGCGGTCCGCACACATCGTGATGCTCGGCGTCGGCCTCGGAGACCAAGCGGCCACCCGCGACTTCGACGTGATGTCAGCGATCGCTACCGGAACCGGGCCCGGCGGCACCAAGTGCGGCGGTATCTTGGACCCCAAACCCGGTGCGTTCTACCAAGTCTCCAACATCGACCAGATGTTGCTCGCTTTCGACGCGCTCAATCCGACTCCGCGTTTCGTCGACAGCAAGCCGGTCTGTCACCAGAACGTCTGCCAGGAAGCGCGGCACAATTTCGTGGTGGACCGTTCGGTGAAATCGGTCAACATCCTGGGCTCGGGCGGCATGCCCGGCATTGTCCCGTACCTGATTTCACCGTCCGGCCAGCAGCTGCAGCTCCCCAACAAGGGGCATCAAGTCGATGCCTCCCTCGAGGGCATAGCGGTCAGCTACCAGTGGCAGTCGGAGTCCGCGCAGACGATCTCGATCCACGGCGGGAACAGCCCGAAATGGCCGGGCCAGTGGGCGATCGTGTATGTCGACACCACCGGGCAGCATCCCGACGCGGTATCGCGGGTAGCCATCCATATCACCACCGACATCTTCCCCACCGTCAACCAAAATCCGAACTCTCCGTGGCGCGCCGGACAAGTGATGCGGGGCGTGACGTTCGGCCTGGTCGACGAGCAGGGCAAGCCGATCGACCCGAACGGCCTCGCCGGCGAGGCGGCGATGTCAGCGGTGCTGGCGGTCGACGGCGCCGCACCGATCAAGGTGCTGGACTCGGTGTCCAAGAACGAAATCGGCAAACCGGTCGACATCGACCTGACCAACGTCAAGCCGGGTGCGGCCAGTGTGCGGATGTCGTTGGTAATCACCACCGCACCGGCGCCCAACGCGCCGGGCACCCAACTTTCACCCCAACAGGTGGACAAGCCCATCCAAATTCTGCCGAGGCTCGGGCTGCCCGCGCCGGGTGAGCGCATCGACTTCGGCACTGTGCAAGGGACCGAGCAGGCAACAACTCAGTTGCAGATTACCGGCCCTGGTTGCGTGTGGATCGCGAACGGCGAACGGCCCACTATCCGGACCGCCCCCGACGGTGTCGCCACGGTCGATGTGACATCGACGGCGACCGGTCCGGGCAACTGCCTCAATCTCGACGACGGGCAGAAGGCCGGCCTGCCCGTCACATTGCACACCGACCACGAGGGGCATGGCGGACTTAACGGCACCGTGCCGATTCACATTGCCTCCAAAGATGATCCGAGCCAAGTACAGACCGTCGACGTCGCGTTCACAGCGTCCATGGTGAAAGCGCTGAGCACCACCAATTTCGTGCTGGTGCTTCTTGCAGCGCTGCTGCTCGGGCCGGGCATTCCGCTCGTCCTGCTGTACGCGGCCAAGTGGTACGTCAGCCGGATCCCCGGTGCGCCCATGTTGGCCCAGCGCATCCCCGTCGAGGTCGACGCCGACGTCGTCCTGCGTGACGGGGCCCCGTTCGAGATGGCCGACACCGACCTGATCAACCCGGTGCCGGGGCTGGCCGGCGGTGCACGCACTCTGCTGGTGGAGGGTGTCGAGCTATCCGTGGTCACCGGCCGCAGCCCGTTCGGTGTCGGGCATGTGAAGGTCAACGCTGCCGGGTATGTCAGCGCCGGATCGGAGATACCGTCCACCGATGCGAGCGGCCTGCAGGCGGTGCTGCCGATAACCGTCCACGGCACCTGGGTCGTGCTGCACGATCCGCGCGGCGCACCCAACAAGGCAGAAGTGTTGTTGATGGTCCCCGGTCAATCCAACGTCGCACAGCGGCGCGAGCGGTACGAGGACATCGATCGCCGGCTGCCTGAGACGTTGACCATGTTGCGGCACCGCGCGGTGGACGACGGCTTGGCGCACCCGGTCGACGGCGACGACCCGCGAGTGGCAACACCTTTCGCTGTGGCCACCACGGCGGAGGCGGGTGACGACCCGTTCGCGGATGCGCAGCTCGACCACAGTCCGTTCAAACCCTTTGGAGGAGGAGCCTGATGAGGCGGTTTTTGGTAGTGGGATGTGGTGGTTCTGGCGGTGCGACGCTGGCTTACATGATGGACCAGCTGCGGTCGGAACTGCTTGCCGCAGGCGTGTATTCGCTGCCGATGGGATGGCAGTTCGTCCACATCGACGTTCCGAGTGGGGCCGAGACCGGGCCGGACGGCCTGGGCAATGTCGTCGCGCAGGGCGGCACCTACATCGGCGCCGGACCGCAGGGCAGCAGTTACGCGATCCTCGACAGCGCGTTGTCGCAGCGGATGGCATCGGAGTCCGCGCTGGACACGATCGCGACCTGGGCGCCGCGGCAGCCCGACGAAGTCACCAACCCGATCTCGGCGGGCGCCGGCCAGTATCGCGCCATCGGCCGGATGATCACGCTGAGCAAGGCCGGCGAAATCCGCCAGCAGCTGCAGACCGCCTGGGATCAGCTGTTCCGGGTCGAGGCGATGTCTGAGATGGCGCAGCTGGATGTGCCCGGCATGGGGGACTTCGACCCCAACGAGCCGCCACTGGTGCTGGTGGTGTCGTCGATGGCCGGCGGCGCGGGCGCATCGATGGCGCTGGACATCTGTCGGCTGTTGACGCTGGTATCCGGACTGGACCCCAAGCTGATGGGCGTATTCATGGTCACCCCCGATATCTTCGACTCGCTGCCGGAAAGCGCACGAATCGGCGTGCGTGCCAACGCCTTAGCTCTGTTGGGCGAGGTCGTGGCCAGCCAGTTGGGGTCGGCGCGCGAACACGACGTGCGCATCCTGCGCGCGCTGGGTCAGCAACACGGCGAAGGCGAAGCGATCCCGTTCGCGCGGGTCTTTCCGGTCGGCCGCTATGTGGGTGCCGAACGGACCCTGTTCGGTGACGGCTCACAGAACGCGGTCTATCGCGGCCTGGGCCGGGGCCTGGCCGGCCTGATGATGAGCGGCATCGCTAGCGATCAGTTCGTTTCCTACGACCTGGGCAACACCTCGTCACCGGCCGGTGACCGGGATCTGTTGGGCTGGGGCAATCAGGTCTGGGATCCGTTGCCGTGGGGGACGTATGGGTTTTCCAGTCTGTCGATGGGCCGCGACCGCTACGCGGAATATGCCGCCCAGCGACTGGCCCGCAGCTGCGTGGACAAGCTGTTGTCCGGCCATTTGCAGCCAGGCAACCCCGCGTCGGGAACCGAGCAACTCGACTCGCTGATAGACAGCCAGTGGACCGCGATCTGCGACCGTCTAGGTCTACCGGCGACCTCCGGCGACGAGAAGAACCGGATGCGATTGCTCGGCGGCTGGATGACAAACACGGCGTTCCCTTCTCGCGGTGTCACCGCCACCACCGGCGCGCTCATCGACCACCAGCTGCGTGGGTACCTGCCAAACCCCGAGGGGATGACCGCCGAGCAGTGGGTACCGATCTTCCGCCAGGCGATCGCCAACCGCCGGGCATCGTTGAGCAAAGCCATCACCGACGCCGCATACCGAATGGCCTTCGGCTGGCACTGCGAATTCGTTGATCGCATCGACGCTCTGGTCGCATACGCCATCGCGAACTTCAGCCTTCCTTACGCACGCGGGGTGGTCGACAACCTGCGCCGCTACATCGACGACGAACTCGCCACCTCGATGTGCGATCTGGGGTCGATGGGGCCCAAAGACGTTGTCGCGCTGGCTCCGAACGTCGAGTCAACCATAGCCGCACTACGCGGTTCGATTTCCAACGCCGACCAGCTTCTGCACACCGCACTCGAAGGGTTCCAGGGCAACATCCGGCGGGCGGTGTACGCCGGCGCATCGGCCAAGGTGGCCGATGTGCTGAAGGTGGTCGGCGGTGAACTGCTCGCCTCGCTGAGCACCGCGATCGGCGAAGCGCAGGTGATTTTGGAGCGCGCAGAGTCCGAGCCGCCGTCGGACGTCGGGCTGGCGCGACTGGCCACCGACCAGTACGCGGCCTGGCCGGCGGACGCCGACGAGCTGGCTCCCGGCCGGTTCGCCGAAGCTAACAACGAAGTGCTGCTGATCAATTCGACGGCGTTCAAGGCGCGCTACGAACTCGATCTGCCGCAGGCACTGGTGACCGGGCAATCGGCGCCACCGTTTGCGGTTGCGGTTACCGAGAGTACCGCCCGCGTGATCGTCGGCGAGTGGCAGACCACCGGTGGCATCGCCGCCCCCGGGGGGCTACTGGAACGCACCGCGAACTGGGTGACCCGCGCCTTTGGCACTGATCCCGAGACGAGGGCGTCGCTGGTGCCGTCGCTGGCCCGGTACGACGTGCACACTCGGCCCGCCGAGCTGCTGGAGCGGGCACGCCTGTATGTGGGCCGCCCGGGTGAGGCGTTCCACGAGTTCTGCAAGCTCTCGCTGCGCGACTATGTGCAAGGTGTGGGCGCCGCCGAGTCCGAACTCGCCATGCGCCGCAACGACATCGTCGCCAAGTTCAGCGAGGCGCTGTCACTGGCGCGGCCATTGGCCAGCGTCAACGACCAGGCGCTACAGGCCGTACATCCAGGCCGACAGCTGGTGTACCGCTACAAGTTCTCCGATGTGCCCTTCCTCGGCCAGTCCGTGGCCCACGAACTGGGCAAAGTGTTGCGGTCCAACCCGCGAATCGACCAGGCATCCAAGGACAACTTCCAGCGGTCGTTGTCCGACGAGGACAGCATGACCCGCGTCGACATCTTCGGGTCGTACCCGAATTATTCACCGCTGGCTTTCGATTCGGTCCTCGGCCCGGCCGCGCAGCAGTGGTCGTCGACCGCTGGTCCGGGCCGTTCCGCGTTCTGGCGGTTCCGTCGCACCCGGCCGCTGCAGGCCTCGTTGCCGATGACTGATGCCGAACGCCGCGCGATGACGGCCGGATGGTTGCTCGGGCAGATGACCGGTCGGGTCCGTCTGCCGGTATCGCCGTACACCGAGCCGGTCCGCATTTATGACGACGACAACCAGCGCTGGATACCTTTCCCCAACCCGCTGCTCACCCCGCCGTCACAGTTCACCGCGTCGTATGACTGGTTGCCTGCGGTGCTGGAGTCGATCTTGCTCGCGATTGCGCAATGCCATGAGCCGCCGGTGATGCGCTCGCTGCGGCCCTACCGTGTGCTGCGCGAGCTTTTCGACGCCAATTCACAGGATCCGGCCAGCGGCATCGTGCAACCGGCGGCGGCCGAACGCCTCGTGGACTTCTTACGCGGCGAGGACGGCACGCAGCATGAGCTTTCGCGGATTCCCGAACTCCTGTCGGCACGGACCGCCAGGGAGCGGGCGGACACGGCTATCGAGTGGTTGACAACGGTGCGACAACTCGCCGCCGAGTATCTGCCCGAAGGCAGCGACGGAATGACAGGGTTGGGACGCTACTCGGTCATTGCGACTCGCACCAAGGCCGGCAAGACACCGATTTTCCGCGACCTCGCTCCGGATGTGTTGTGGGCCACCGAAACTCTCATCCAAATGATCCAAGAGGCCAGGGTCCGAGCCGAGGCTCAGATCCGCAACCAGTCCGTTGCGCAGCCGAATTCGGTGCCATCCGATCGGATCGCCCTTGACGCCGAGAGCATTTTGGTTCCCAATACGGGGACGTTCTGAAGGTGATCGTGCATCCGGATCCACCAACGCTGGCACTCGTGCTGGCACCACATGGCGACGTCGACGAGATCTTCGCGGTCCTCACCGATTACTCCGCTGCCGGGCTCATCGATCCATTCATCTGGGTAAGCTCGGGCGACATCGGCAGCGCATCGGTGCCCGCGACGCTGGTCACCTCTGGGCGTTCGTCCGCGGTGGTTCTGCAGCACGTGTTGACCGGTCGGCGGCATCACCGACTGCGCGTGGCGGTTCTGGTTCCCGTTGACGAATCGGAGGGTCGGCCGGCTGCGCGCGCCGCTGAGCAAACCCTCGAGCAGATCGTGCGCGCCAGCGCAGTCGGAACGCCAATCACCTTGTTGCGCTTACTCTTCAATCATGGTGCCGCCCTCGACGCGAACTACGATCCAACCCTGGTGCTGGAGGGTTGGCACAATCTCCTCGTTGCGCCCGAGGACTCCGCCGGACCGGGATTGGGGTCCATGGCGCTGGACCGGCTGACCGATCCCTTCGAGGTAGCACGGTACGTCGCACCGGTCGTCGCCGCCGCAGCCGGCCTATGGAGTGGCATCGACCGTGTCGTGTTCGACGACCTGGCGATACTGCCCGGCAGCACGCTGCGCACTGTCCGCTCTTTCTATCGTCGACTCGACGCCACGGGTGTCGAAGACCAACTACGACTCAAACTATTCGACAGTGGCGGACGGCTACCGCTGCCGCGTGGCGGCCCGGTCCCGGTGGGATACGCACCCGATGATGCGTTAGCCGCCCAAACGGTCGCGCGTGCACTGTGGACCAAACACCGCGACGTCTTGCGCGGCGCGCGTGTCGAGATCGGCAAGCCCAAACCGCAAGCGATCTCAGTGCGGGCGGCGTTGAAGATATTCTTCTCGTTCCTGTGGGCGGCGCTGCGTAATGCGCCGTCGGTGTGGCTGTCGGGTCTGGTGGGCTCGATGTCGTCGGCGCTGGCGACTACCGTGCAGCACACTGTGTTCGGCTGCTCCGATTCGGCGTTCGCGGTCGTTGCCGGCAGCGAACTCGCAAACTGGCAAGAATTCGCGCGCAGCGCCGACGAAATGAGCACCGTTCTCGAAGCGGAACGAGGAATACGGCAGCTCGCCCCGACAGATCTCACTGCACTGTGGGTCGACTACATCAACGGAGCGTTGACCCTGGCCGACGGAGGTCGGCGGTCATCGGGCATCGAACCGGTCACCGTGGGTGCGGGGGTGGGTGTGCTGCACAACAGCGCCGACGTCGTGCCAAGCGCTGCCGACGCGTTCACCGAGATCCCCGCATCACTCGCCGCGGTCATCGGGGTTCCGCAAGTCACCGCCGGTGACGTGATTGCGATTGAGGACCTCAAGAGCCGGCTGGAAAGGACATTCAACGACGGCGCCGCCGGAATTGAAGCTCGGCAAGCCTCCGCAAAACTGATTTCTTGGGAGGCGGCGGCCGAGCGAAGTTATGCGTCCCAAGTGAGTTCGATTCTCGCCGACTTCCTCGGTCGCGCTCGTGACGAAGTCAGCGACCTGGTGCAGCGGATACGGGATACCGCCGAACGGGCCCCGGTGGATGGAAAGCTCCGCCGGCGCCAGCAGGTCATCGCAGCCATCACCCGAACCGCCGGATGGACAGTGTTCGTCGCGCTGTTCGTACTGCTGGCCATCGCCGCAACGGGTTGGGTGGCATCGTCGTTCGCGTTGCTGGTCGGCGGCATTGGCGTAGCGGTGTACTTCATCGCGGCCTTGGCGCTGTTCGCGCTCGGCCAGCGCGATATCTTTGCAACACTGAACCTACAGGAGTCCCGACTCGCCGAGCTGGAGGCGATCGAATTCAATCTCCGTGCCGCACTTGAAGATGTCCGCCGATTGTCACTGGCATACGGACAATTGCTGGCCTGGAACCGAGTCCTGGGGGAGGTTCTGCGGGCGCCGTTCGGCCCGATAGAGCCGACCAAAACCGGCCGGTTCTACATCCAGGATGGTTTGCCACGCGCCATGCAGATCGGTGTGGCTGACCCCATCGGCACCGATGTCGAGGCGACCGCGCGTGCGCTGCGGCAGCAGATCTATACGACGGGATGGCTGACCGCGCCGTGGGAACGGATGCTGGAATCAGCGGAACGGGCGCTGCGTGACGAACCGTCCGCATTGCTCCAAATGCCCGGTGTCGGATCAGGTTCAGCACTGGACAATTGGTCGCATGCGGTGGCCTGTGGTGCGGTGCGCGCCGAGGGGGCCAATTCACTGTGGACTCAGGTGCAAGCCATGCTCGACGACCCGAACAGCGGTATCGCAACGGCGTTGACAGCCACTTCTTTCAGTCCTGCCGGTGAACAGCGACCTTCGCTTGGGCGGCGTGATGGCGATGATTCGCAACAACGCACCGCCCACCCCGCGCCCTTCGACGCCTCGTTGTTCACCGATACCGCGGTCACGGCTGGACATTCGGTCGTCGCGATCGATGACATTGCGGTTGACCGGCGCGGATTGAGTTACGCCGAGGTGGTCGTGCAGGTGGGTAAAGGACTGCCCGCCTATGACTTTGCGATGTTCGCACCGACCGTTCGGTCCGCTGTCGTCGATGACGACGCGCCACCGCAATCGGGAGTACTGGTGTTCTGATGACCGAACCGGGCATTCTCGAGGACGATCCCCGTTTGGCGACTCTGCTGCGGTGGCGTGAGCAACTGATCGAGACCGGCGCGATTTCGCGGTCGGCTTTCAAGGAGGCCTATCTCAGGCTGGTGCTGAGATCCGGCCGCACCGATGCAGACCAAATCCGGATGATGTTACCGGTGGCTGTCGCGGAACACGCCGGCGAGATGTCTCGGCTGCTGCAGGACACGATTGAATCGGGTGTCATAGAAGGTCAAAACCCAGCACCGTGCCTTCCTGAATCAGACCTGGCCGCACTAGATTTGACATCACAGTTGCGTTTTGCGCCGTATGTGTTCGCCGCCCAAACGCGCGACTGCCTGCCGATCTCGATGCGACGGATCTGCCATCCCGACTCACCGCAGGACCAACTCGAGGTGTCCTGGCCTCCCTACACGGTCGAAGGCCAAAGCTGTGTCATGTACCGCGTGGTCAGCACCGGGGCCGATCGCGGGTATTCCCCCGACGATGCCCAGCTCGTCGTGGCCACGGCCGCCACCGAGACGATCGACGACCGGCCGCTCGTTGAGGCGGTGCGTCATCTGCAGGTATGGGTGAACGTCGGCGAGTCGGCAGCGGAACTGTTTGAAGCACAGCCGTTTTTACATGCGTCCGGTGTCGTCATCGCCACTCTGCGGGATTGCGAGATCCGCGAGGATTCCGGGCGGGTCGTCGGCAACTGGTCCGCTATCCCCGGTGTCAGGGCGGTGCGCGTCTACCGCGTCCCCGCGGAGCTGGCAGAACGCGATGGCGCCGAGTTTCGCATCGCGACCACAGCTGAGAACCTGACCGGTTTCGTCGATTGCGACGCCGAGCGTGGGTGTCGTTATTTGTACCGCATGCGGTGCGAAGTTGAGGTCGACGGCGTCGTGCAGTTATCGGAACCCGTTGAACGCCAAGTTGCGATTCCCGCGGTGCTTGAGGCGGTGACCGACTTGAAGCTGACCACGTACGGCCCCCCCGATGCCGCCGCGTTCCGACTGGAGTGGACGGCGCCGCGGTTCGGCCATGTGCTGGTATTTCGGACGCCCACTCCGCCCGACGCCGATGCACGGGTGGCGGATCTGGATGAATCCGTGCTGGGCCAAGTCGGTCTTGGGCGCAGTGTGCAACTCACCGACCCGGTCATCGAGCAAGTCGATTCGCGTGGGGTGCGTACATCGATGCTGGCGGATGTGCCATGGCCAACAGGTTGGAATCGCGCGTATTTCACACCCGTGACCATTTTGGACGGCCGTGCGCTGCTGGGCAAGACGATATCAACGGTGCGCACCGGGACCATCACCGACGTGGCCCTCCTGGAGTACTGCAGCAAGCAGGTGCTCACGTTCGACTGGCCCGACGGAGCGGCCTTGGTCACGGTATACATCACGCCGAAAGGCCACGACCCGAGTCACGGAATTACGGGTCGGTCGTATGAGATCTCGCTCGCCGACTACGAGAAGTATGGCGGGATGCCGTTCGCGGGCGATCTGCCCAACGGCGGATGCGCGCTGCATCTGGTTCCGGTGGCGTTTAGTGGCGGTCAGCGGGTGCTCGGTGTTCCGGCATCGATCGAATACGGCGGACTGCTACGGCTCTGGTATGACGTTCATATCACCCGAGATCCGGCCGGCCTACCGATGACCGCCGCGTTGCGCATCCGCGCCGAGCAAGATGCCAGTGGGTCACCACCGTTCGTGTTGGTGAACAATCCCGACCGGCTACCGCTGAGCATCAGCGACGGCATCGCCGTGAATATGTCTTGTCCCACCGCCGGAGGCGTACGCCAATCGGGATGGTCCAAAGAGTTTCAATGGTCTGCACTCACCACGTCGGGCGAAGGCGAGGTGTGGCTTGGTGATCTGCGGCGACTGCGAGGGTGGATTCGGTTGTTCGCCAACCTACCGCCGCGACGACTCCAGTTGCTGGCGTTGCTGGATCCACCCGTCGACCACCTCCGCCTGACGCCCGAGCCGACACAGAGATGACACCGCGCTACGGGCAATTGACCTACACCTCACTCGAGGGTGACGGCATCACCGCCGGTTGGCAGGTAAAGGAGACCACCGGCGGGATCACCCCGGCGGAAGCCCGCCTGTTGGTCTCCCGGATTCGTATACCCCTGAACCCGATCGAGCAGCCACCGAGGTTCCCGACTCCTGATCAGCTGCAAGCGTTACCACGCCGATTGGCTTACTCCCGGATCAACGACAATGTCGCCGCGTACTGGCACACCGCGCCAGCCGGACTGGACGGTGCGGGTAGGCCGGGGAACGTCTTCGCCCACGTACTGCTCGACCGTGCAGCCTCGGATATGGCGCAGAATCCTCGGCCGATCGAATTGTGGCAATCTTCTCGGTGGCTGACCCCGTACGGTTGCCCAGCGGTCGCCGCCGCCATGTTGTCCGATGAGGTGCCGAAGACCGGCGGTGCGGTCACCGCCGAAAGCGTTGTGCAGTTCGTCTGCGATGTCGGCATGCGGCGCCTTCGTACGCTCTGTGGTCTGCTTGACGCGGTCAGCGCGGCACTCGACGGTGGACCCGCTGTCGTGATGGGTGTCGAATCCGCTGATATCGCGGCGCAATGGATAGGCGCGGTGAGCTTCATGATGTCACGCGGCACCGCAGGCCGACTTGGCTTCTCTACCTTCGACCGCAGCTCGGATCTCGAAGATTTATTGCGGAGCGGTTTACATCTGGTCGCGATGCCACGGGCGGATTTGGCCGACGTGCCACCGGCCGTCGTAGCCATCGACGACGCCGAATCAATTACGTTGGGCGAGTTGAACGGCCGGCAGCACCGCACGCATCGGAGCCAGAAGATCGCTGTTACCGCTTGGTCAGCGATGACGCGAGTGGCCTTCGTCGATCCCATCTCTGCCGCACAACTTCTCGTGGACATCGACGAGTCCGCTTCCGGCCTCATCGATGCCGGGCTGCCACCGGCGTTGCCAATGGCGATCTCGGCACTCGATCGCAGCTGGGGAGAAGACGTTGAGTCAGAAGCGAAGTCGGTGATCGCAACCGACCCTCAAGCGGCACGGACGTATTGGAGCCACTGATGCCGATCTATTTACTCGGATCTCGCACAGCGAGTGTGGATATTCCGAACCAGAGGGTGTCAATCTCGATCAGTGGGCCGGTCGAAGGTGCCACACTCTATGCCGACGCGACCGACCAGCAAAACGTCGTGCAAGTCAACCCACACGCTATCCTCGCACCGTCGATCACCGAACAAGTGACGGTCCGGGTGGAACCCAATGACATGGCCACCTTCGACCACGGCACGATTGTGCATCTGACGCTACGCTGCGGCTCTCCGACTGAGTCCGACCCAGTGCAGGTGCGATTCGATCCAATCAACGTGTCAGGCTGCGGCACAATGGAACTCGTTTCGCTCACCCCTCACCGCGGTCATATCGCGGTGGCGCTGCGTGCTGTGCCGGACGTGCCGCTGAGCCCGCTGGCCAGTATGGCCCGTACCGCGGCACGGCGAATCCCCGGGAGTCGCCGATCGCCGCGGGGTGGTTCACTGTCGATCGCGGTCGACACGTCAGCCTCGATGAAGCGGGCCTTCGACGACGGGAGCGTTCCCGCCGCGATCGATGCGGTCATTGGTGTGGCCAATACGCTCAGTATCCGAACTGTCACCGCGATGCTGGTCGGAGCACGATGCATCCCGATACAGGCTGCCACGGCCGAGCTGGCTCAGGTGGTCGCCCACACACCCGTGCGGTGGTCCGCTGGCACGCGGTGGTCGCTGCTGTCGGATACGGAACACACCCTCGTGATTACCGACTCAATGAACTTTGTTGATAGCCAACAGTCTCCAGCGGTCTGTGTCTCGTACGACACGAAGTTGCCGGCGACCGGCCCGGTGCTGGGCGTGCCGCCGGACGGCATGGACGCCGGACAGTACCTCAGCGCGAATCCCACGTTGGTCGATGAGTTCGCCGCCGCCTTGCTGCCGGTCCTGACGTGACAGCGCCATGCTGACCAAATGCCCGAGATGCTTCTCGGTTCTCGACGACAACAGTTACGCCTGGATGGTGCCGCCAGAAGCGGCCGGACAGAGCAACCGTGACGGGGCCGCCTCGGCGTATGTCGGCGCCGAAGTTCGTTGTGGGTCAATACATGTGCTCAAACGCCCACCCGGGTATACGGCCCCGCTACGGCCGTCCACCGCCGATATCAGCCGGCAATTGAATGCACCCGTACTCGAAATCTGCCCGGTATGCCATTTCGTCCTGCCGAATGGATGGCGTGAGGGCCACGCACTGTGCATCGCCATGGCCGGTGCCCGTGCCACCGGCAAGAGCATGTACATCGCAGTGTTGATCAAGCAGCTCGAGCTACTCTGCGAACGTCTCGGTGTATCCATGGAACCGGCAACATCGGGTACCACGACCAGTTATGCGAACAACTACGAACGGCCGCTGTTCATCCAGCGTGGGCTGATCCCGCCGACGCCCGCGGCGGATGTGCAGGCCTCTTATCAGCGTGAACCGCTCGTCTTCAATATCGGTGTGTGGCACGGGGTGCGACGCTACGTGGTGCTGCGCGATGTGGCGGGCGAGGACCTGGAGGCGGGCGATCTCGACGCCGCGCATTTTCGGTTCTTTTCCAACGCCGATGCCGTGTTTTTCATGTTCGACCCGCTGCGGGTAGAGGTGATCCGAGAGCAATTGCAAGACCTGGTGCCCCCTCAGTCTTGGAGCGGCGGCGATCCGCGATCGGTACTGAGCAACCTGTTGCGCGTGGTGGGGGAGGGTAGGCCGCGGCTCGCCGTGATCCTGCCCAAATTCGACGTGCTGCGTGCGCTGAGCCAAGTCGAGGGCTCGGCCTGGAGCCAGGTGATGTGCAATACCGGGGCGGCCTGCATCCGCGAAAGCCCCGCACTCCGGCAATATGACGATGTCGACGGGCAATTGCTGCATGAGGAAGTGCGCAGCCTGCTGCTTCGCCTCAACGGCGGTTCGATTGTGACCGGGGTGGAGAATCCGCCGAGTGGGATCCGGCTCAACCACCGTTATTTCGTGGTGTCGGCGCTCGGCCAGCCTCCGGAAGGCAATCGGCTCAACCCGCGTGGGATCGCACCGTTTCGCTGCCTCGATCCGCTGCGCTGGGTCACAGCCAGCTGCGGTGTGCTCTAGGTGGCGCGATAACCGGTTGTGTCGCGGCCCCGGTTCTCTAAGATCGAGCAGATGCGGTCAGCGCAGTTCGGCGATGACCTTCGAGAAGTTCTCGATGTTGTTGTCCTGCACGGTGAAGGACGACACACCGTACTTTTCCCGGTACGCGGACAACGTGTCGGCGATCTCGCGGGGGGAACCGCTGAGCACCGAGGGCTGGGAGAGGATCTCCGCATCGGACAGGTTCGGCGCGTAGCTGCGGGTCAGCTTGAGGTCGGGCTCGGTCTCGCCGGCCCGCGGCATCGCCGTGATCGCCAGATTCAGCTCGAGGGAGTCGAACCGATCCCCGGCGGCGTTGCGGACGAAGTCGACGCGTTCGGCGAACGGGTCCTCGACGTCGCGCACCTTGGAGCCGGTCAACCCGATGATGTCGGCGTTGCGGGCGGCGATGGTCAATACCCGGTCACCATTGCCGGCGATGATGAGTGGCGTCGACGGGTGGTGTTCCTTCAAATACTTCGTCATGTGCTCGAGGTAGTCGACCCGGGCGCCGGCGCTGGGATAGGGGATCTCGGCGGCTTCGAACTCCTCCCGGACGTAGCCGGTGCCGAGTCCGATCTCGAGGCGCCCGTCGCTGAGCAGATCCAGGGCCTGCATGTCCCGGCTGAGCAGGGCCGGCTTGTAGAACGCGGAATTGAGCACATACATGCTCAGCCGCAGCGTCGTGGTGACCATCGCGACGGCGGTCAGGGTCGGGAAGGGCGCGGCGGCACCCAAATGGTCGGGCACACAAAGAATGTCGAAGCCGGCATCTTCAGCGCGCTTGGCCTTGTCGAGCAGGACCTCGCGCGACTTGAAGAACCGCATGCTCATTCCGAAGCGAAAATCCTTGGCCACCGACAACCTCCGTTTTAACGATCCGACGATATCGACCAACAACGAGCGGCATCGGCCAACCCTTGGATCAGGGCGCTGGTGACCGACGATAAACCGTCATCGCCCGGCAGCGGGCTGCGCGGGCTGATCCCCCGGACCCGCGCCGAGAGCTCCAGCTGTGTTCCGCCCTCGCGCGCCCGGTTCACCGGGTTCCGCGGATGCAGGCCCCGCAATTCCGGTGGGACGTCGTCGAGGTCGGTGATGATCTGGTAGCCGGCCAGCCGGATGTGGCGGGCCAAGTGGGCGGCCAATTCCCGGTTGCGGCCGCCCGCCAGCAGCTGGGTGCTGCGGCCGTCGCGGCCATAGCCGTGTAGCGACACCGCGACGTCGACATGGTCGAGGAACTCGGCGAGCCGCGGCGACTCGGCCGGATCGAACAAGGCCGACGGCAGGTGATGCGGGTAGTGGTCGGGATGACGCACCACATACACCGAAGCGGCGGCGGCCTGGGCGGCACGTTCGGCGATCACATCGGTCATCTCTTCGAGCCCACCGCCGTGGATGGCGAGAAATCCGAAACGCGAACGCAATTGGCTGATCTCGCTCACCCCAGGCTCGCGTAGCAGCGCTGAAAGCGACTGTGGTGCAGGGCCGGTCGCCGATGACGATTTCGGGCGAGGCCAGCCCGCGGGGTCCCAACGGTGCAAGAACTCGAGCCAGCGTCGGGGCAACCCGTGCTGCGCGGCACCGTCGATGATCGTGTGCAGGTAGCCCGGGCGCGGTGGGCCCGGCGTCACCCGGTGGTCGATGTAGACCCAGGCCGGTGCCGGCCCGTCATCGGTGTGCACGGTCAACCGATCGCGCCGGTAGCGCACCGGCACACCCTCGGCACTGTCCAAGGTCGCCAGGTCGCCGTCGGAGATCTGCCATACCACCCCGTGCACCTGGTTTCCGGCCAACGGTTCGACGGTGGCCACGCCGCGCTGGTTGATCAGCCAGTCGTGATCGGCGAGGACCGCCGGCCGCGGATCGGCGGCGTCGGGACAGCGCCGCGCCATCTGCCTGACGCATAGGTTCGAGCCGTATGCGAAGTACAGATGCCGCAGGGCCGGCATTCAGCCGGTCACCGTCAGCCAGATGAGCACCACGTTAAGCAGACTAATCAATATGCCGACGCCCCAGCCAAGAATCGTCGTGATGCGGTGGTTGGCGTCGGTGCCCATCAGCTCGCGGTTGCTCGTCAGCTTGATCAGGGGCAGCACCGCAAACGGAATGCCGAACGAGAGCACCACCTGGGACAGCACCAAAGCGCGGGTGGGGTCGAATCCGACCGCCAGGATCACCAGGGCCGGGCACAGGGTGATCAACCGGCGCGCCACCATGGGAATCGACCGGTGCAGCAGCCCCTGCATGATCATGGCCCCGGCGTAGGCGCCCACCGACGACGACGCCAGACCGGACGCGAGCAAACCGATCGCGAACAGCACCGCGATGGTCGCGCCCAGCGTGTTGTGAATCGCGGAGTAGGCGCCCTCGATGGACGCGCTCACGTTGCGGTCTTGCAGGTTGATCGCGGCGACCAGCAGCATCGCGGCGTTCACGGTGCCGGCCACCGCCATCGCGAGGGCGACGTCCCAGCGGGTGATGCGGAGCAGCAGGCGGCGATGCGATCCGTGGTCGGGATGTCCATGCCGGTCCAGGACCAGGCCCGAGTGCATGTGCACCGCGTGCGGCATGACGGTGGCCCCCAGGATGGCGGCGGCCAGCAGCACGCTCTCGGTGCCCCGGAACCTCGGCATCAGCCCGCCGAGCACGTCATGGGGAGGCGCCGTCTTGACGAAGAAGCTGGCCGCAAACCCGATCGCGATGACGAGCAGCAGGCCGGTGATGACCCGCTCGAAGATGATCTGACCGCGCCGGTCCTGAATGCCCAGCAACAGCAAGGCCACCACGCCGGTGATCACCCCGCCGGCCAACAGCGGCAAACCGAACAGGATGTGCAAGGCGATCGCCCCGCCGACGACTTCGGCCGCATCGGTGGCGACCGCCACGAGTTCGGCCTGCGCCCAATACACCAGCCGCAGCGGACGGCTCATCCGCTTGCCCAGGACGGCCGGCAACGAGCGCCCGGTGACCAGCCCGAGCTTCGCCGACAGGTACTGCACCAGGCCCGCCAGGACGTTGGCCACGACGATCACCCACAGCAGCAGGTAGCCGTACTGCGAACCGGCGCTGACATTGGCCGCGACGTTTCCGGGGTCGACGTAGGCGATCGCGGCGACGAACGCCGGCCCGAGCAGATACCAGTTGCCCTTGAGCGAGCTCTCGGTGCGCTGCGCCAACGTGCCGACCTCGATTCACTTCACCGAATAAGAAAGTGAGGTTAGTCGAACATCCCGACGGGACCCTGCGCGGCCACGGCGTTTCCTGCCGTCGAGGCTCACTCGAGAAGGTAGAGCCCCTTGCCGGTGACCAGCGGCAAGTCGAGGGTCGTCACGATTCCCGGCCGGGCGGCCACCACCGCGGGGATCGCGTTGACGACCCGCTTCGCGGTGGCCACCAATCCGGCGTGGTTGTGATCGCCCTTGCGGCTGCTCAGGCAGATGTCCATGGCGTACGACGGTTCACCGGTGACCTCGACGCGGTAGGAGCCGCCGAGCTGGGCGGGCTGCGGCCACTCGGGGCACAGGTCCTCGCGCAGCCGGGTGACGTGCTCGAGGACGACGGCGGGATCGCCGTCGACCATGCCGAACACCTCGAAGCGCAGCGCCGCGGCGGTGCCCTTGGCGATATGGCCCGCGGCGATGTCGAAGTCCTCGGGGGCCGGTACGCGAACGTGTGACTGGGTGACCTCGTCAAGCGAAATGCCAAGTCCCGCCGCCATTTGCCGGATCACCGAACCCCAGGCCAGGCTGAGCACACCGGGTTGCAGCAGCATGGGAATCGCGTCCAGCGGCTTACCGAATCCCATGACGTCGAACATGACGGCGGCGCTGTCATAGGTGGCGTAGTCGACGATCTCCATGCACCGGATCTGCTGGATGCTCTGGCAGGTGCCGGCCAGCGCCAGGGGCAGCAGGTCGTTGGCGAAGCCAGGATCGATCCCGTTGACATACAGGCTTGAATTACCTTCGCGCGCCGCGTCTTCCAGTGGCTTGATCATTTCCTCGGGGATCACCTGCCACGGGTACTGCAAGAAGACCGGACCGCTTCCGACGATGTTGATCCCGGCCGCCAAGACGCGCCGGTAGTCCTCGAGCGCCTCGGCCAGCCGGTTGTCGGCCAGCGCGTTGTACACCGCGCATTGCGGCCCGGTGGCGAGCACGGCGTCCAGGTCGGTGCTGGCGAGCACGCCCGTCGGCTCCGCAAGCCCGGCGAGCTCCGCCGCGTCTTTGCCGGCCTTGGCGTCCGATGACACCCAGACGCCTTTCAGTTCGAACTCCGGATTGGTGATGAGCGCCCGCAGCGCGTGGATACCGACGTTGCCGGTGCCCAGTTGGACGACGGGGATGGGCATGACGTGCTCCTTAGCGGTCGGGGGTCACAGATCCGGTACGGGGATGTCGAGGTTGGGGAAGGTGAGGCCGCCGTCGACCTCGAGCGTCTTGCCGGTCAGGAAATTACCAGCCGGGGAGGCCAAATAGACTGCGGCAGCGGCAATGTCGACCGGATCGCCGAGACGGCGCATCGGGGTGACCTTCTCCATCGGTGCCCGCAGCTCGTCGTTGGAAGCAACCACATCCAGTGCGGAGGTGAGGATCGATCCCGGGGCGATCGCGTTGACGCGAATCCGTGGGCACAGGTCCAGGGCCGTGAGCCGGGTGTAGTGGGACAGCGCGGCCTTGGCGGTGCCGTAGGCCGCGAAGCCACGCCCGGCCAGCCGGCCCATGGTTGAGGTGATGTTGATGATGCTCCCGCCGCCGGAGTGCTCCAGCATCAGGGGCACCGCCGCGACGGTCAGCGCGTGGGCGGTGGCGACATTGAAGGTGAAAGCGTCCTTGAGATCTTTCGTCGAGGTCGTCAGCAACGTGTTGGGCATGGTCCCGCCGACGTTGTTGACGACGATGTCTAGTTTCCCGAACGCCTCGACGGCGCGACCGGCCAGCTCGGCGGTGGACTCCGGATGCGCCAGGTCGGCGGCCACGACCTGGGCCCGACGCCCGGTGGCGCGGACCTGTTCGGCGACGGCTTCTAGTTGGGATTCCGTTCGGGAGGCGATGAGAACATCGGCGCCTGCCTCGGCGAAGGCCAGCGCAATGGCGGCCCCGAGCCCGCGGCCTGCACCGGTGATGACGGCGACTTTGTCGTCGAGACGGAACCTGTCAAGGATCATGGCGGCCTCTCTTCTTTCGGTGTCAGCCGACACGGTAGCAAGCCGCGCCATCTCGGATCGGACATTTCTAGAACAAGTTCTACTTTTTTCTCCGGCGGGGCGATGCGGCCTTCCGATTCCGGCCGGCGGCCCGGTCGCGTCGGCGGCCTCCGCGCGCACCGCCAGACGATTTGCCCGCCGTTAACTTTGTTGCGGTTAGCTGAGGGGCGGTGATCATTTTTGGTCTTTACCGTGAGGAAGCGACTTGGGGCGCAACCGATTTGGTGCCATATTGAGTGTCCTGACCGTCGTTGCGCTGGTGTTGTCGGGATGTGGGTTTCACGGCAGCCGGGCCTGGGGAAGCGGGGCAGGCTCGTCGAGCATCGTCAATTGCGGCGGCAAGAAAGCACTGACGGCGGGCGGGTCGACGGCCCAGGCCAACGCGATGACCCGATTTGCCAGCGCCTTCGAGCACGCTTGCCCCGGTCAGACGCTGAATTACACACCCAACGGCTCCGGCGCGGGAATTGGCCAATTCACCGGAAATCAAATAGATTTCGCGGGATCAGATTCACCGCTGACCCCGATCGAATACTTCGCGGCGCAGACGCGGTGCGGATCCCCGGCGTGGAATCTGCCCGTGGTTTTCGGCCCGATCGCCATCACCTACAACGTCAAGGGCGTCAGCTCGCTGATCCTCGACGGCCCCACCACCGCCAAGATCTTCAAGGGCGTGATCACCGCCTGGAACGATCCGGCAATCCAGGCGCTCAACGCGGGCACCGTGCTGCCCGCCGAGCCCCTCCATGTCGTGTTCCGCAGCGACCAGTCCGGCACCACCGACAATTTCCAAAAATACCTGGACTCCGCGTCCGACGGTGTCTGGGATAAGGGCATCGGGAAGACATTTCACGGTGGGGTCGGAGAGGGTGCCGACGGCAACGGCGGTACGTCGGCGGCGGTCAAAGCGACCGAAGGATCTATCACCTACAACGAATGGGCGTTCGCTCTTTCACGGAAGCTGGCAATGGCCAGGATCGTCACCTCGGCCGGCCCCGACGCCGTGGCGATCAGCGACGCCTCGGTTGGGAGAACGATTTCCGGTGCCACCCTCACCGGGCAGGGCAACGACTTGGTGGTGGACACGTTCTCGTTCTACAAGCCGACCCGGCCCGGTTCCTACCCGATCGTGTTGGCGACCTACGAAATCGTGTGTTCGAAATATCCCGACCCGCAGGCCGGCGCCGCGGTGAAGGCGTTCCTGCAAAGCACCATGGGGGCCGGCCAGAATGGCTTGGCCGACAACGGGTACATCCCGGTGCCGGAGTCGTTCAAATCGCGACTGTCGGATTCGATCAACGCCATCGCATGATCTGCGGAGCCGGTAGGCGTGTCCTCGGCAGGGAGGGTGAACCTTTTGCTTGTCGGGCGCAGTCGGGGCGACGTCACGCCGAACGCCGGCCGGCGTCGCCGCAGGGTGGTCATCGCGTTCAGCGGCGATCGCCGAACAGTTTGCTCACTGTTCAATTATCACTGTTACCTTCGTGGCCGCGAGACGGGCTGGTCGGCATGCGATGGCCACTGACCGGCGGCGACGATGTTTGACACCCACCTTAAGGATGCGAATTGAAACTCAACCGATTTGGCGCCGTACTTAGTGTCTTGAGCGCTGGTGCGCTGGCGTTGTCGGGGTGCGGAAGCGATAACAACGCGACTGGCGCCAATGGACCGACCGGCTCGTCGTCGACCAAGGTGAGTTGCGGCGGCAAGAAGGCCCTCAAGGCCAGCGGGTCGACGGCCCAGGCCAACGCGATGACCCGCTTTGTCAACGCGTTCGAGCAGGCCTGCCCCGGCCAGACGCTGAACTACACGGCCAACGGATCGGGTGCGGGAATCAGCGAATTCAACGGCAAGCAAACCGATTTCGGTGGCTCCGACTCACCGCTGGCGGCCAACGAATACGCTGCTGCGCAGCAGCGTTGCGGTTCACCAGCGTGGAATCTGCCGGTCGTTTTCGGCCCGATCGCCATCACCTACAACGTGACGGGCCTGGATTCGCTCAGTCTGGACGGCCCCACGGCCGCCAAAATCTTCAACGGCACGATCACCACGTGGAACGACCCCGCGATCCAAGCGCTCAACACCGGTGTCACGTTGCCCGCCGTGCCGATTCACGTCGTATTCCGCAACGACGAGTCCGGCACCACCGATAATTTCCAGAAATACCTCAACGCCGCCTCTGACGGTGCGTGGGGCAGGGGCGCCGGAAAGACCTTCAAGGGTGGCGTCGGTGAGGGAGCCAAGGGCAACGACGGCACGTCGGCCGCCATCAAGGCCACACAAGGATCCATCACCTACAACGAATGGTCGTTTGCTCAGGCGCAGAAACTGAACATGGCGAAGGTCATCACCTCGGCCGGCCCGGATGCGGTGGCGATCAACGCCGAGTCGGTGGGCAAGACGATTGCTGGGGCCAAGATCTCCGGCCAGGGCAACGACCTCGTGCTCGACACGCTCTCGTTCTACAAGCCGAAGCAGTCCGGTTCCTACCCGATCGTGCTGGCGACCTACGAAATCGTGTGCTCGAAGTACCCCGACTCCGCGATCGGTACCGCGGTAAAGGCGTTCCTGCAAAGCACCATCGGCGCCGGTCAGAATGGCCTGGCCGACAATGGCTACATCCCGATCCCCGACGCGTTCAAGGCGAGACTGTCTGCTTCGATCAACGCCATCACATAACCTGAGATGGTCGTGACACGAGGAACAGCAACCAGCCCGTCGACCGCGGAAAAGCCGGCACCAACGGCGCTGAATGCACGCGTGGCGCGGCGGGGCGACCGGATATTCAAGCTGGTCGCCGCCGCCGCGGGTTCGACGATCGTGGTCGCCATCCTGTTGATCGCGGTATTCCTGTTGCTGCGCGCCGTTCCGTCGTTGCGCGTCAACCACGCAAACTTCTTCACCAGTGCCGAGTTCAGCACCAGCGACCCCCACAGGCTTGCCTTCGGTATCCGCGACCTGCTCATGGTCACGGTGCTCAGTTCGCTCACCGCGCTGGTGCTGTCCGTTCCCATCGCGGTCGGTATCGCCGTGTTCCTCACCCAATACGCGCCGAAGCGGTTGGCGCGCCCGTTCGGCGCCGTGGTGGACCTGCTGGCCGCGGTGCCGTCGATCATCTTCGGGCTGTGGGGGATTTTCGTGCTCGCCCCCCAGATCGAGCCGGCGGCGGCGTTTCTCAACCGCCACCTGGGGTGGTTTTTCCTGTTTAAAGAGGGCAACGTCTCGTTAGCGGGCGGCGGCACCATCTTCACCGCCGGCGTCGTGCTCTCGGTGATGATCCTGCCGATCGTCTCCGCCGTGTCGCGAGAAGTCTTCCGGCAGACCCCCCACATCCAGATGGAAGCGGCGCAGGCGCTGGGCGCCACCAAGTGGGAGGTGGTGCGGATGACCGTGCTGCCGTTCGGCCGCAGCGGCGTCATCGCGGCCTCGATGCTGGGGCTGGGCCGTGCGCTGGGCGAGACCGTGGCGGTGCTGATCATTTTGCGTTCGGCCGCCCGCCCGGGTAACTGGTCGCTGTTCGACGGCGGCTACACGTTTGCCTCCAAGATCGCCTCGGCGGCCGCGGAGTTCAGCGCACCATTGCCCACCGGGGCCTACATCTCGGCGGGGTTTGCGCTGTTCGTCCTGACGTTCATCGTCAACGCGGTCGCCCGTGCGATCGCCGGTGGCAAGGTCAACGGATGAGGCGCATGACAATGGGCGGCGCCCATGACCGTTGACGGGCTCGACCAGCCGGTCAAGGCCGAGGTGTTCAGGCCGCTCAGCTTCCGGCGGCGGATCACCAACAACGCCGCGACGATCTTCTTCCTCGGTTCGTTCTTCGTCGCGCTGGTGCCGCTGATCTGGGTGCTGTGGATCGTGGTCGAACGGGGCTGGTACGCGGTGACGCGGTCGGGGTGGTGGACCCACTCGCTGCGCGGGGTGCTGCCGGAAGAGTTCGCCGGCGGCGTCTACCACGCGCTGTACGGGACGGTGGTGCAGGCCGGGGTGGCCGCCGCCCTGGCCGTGCCGCTGGGCCTGATGACCGCGGTCTTCCTGGTGGAATACGGTTCTGGCCGCCTGGTGCGGCTGACCACTTTCATGGTCGACGTGCTGGCGGGGGTTCCCTCCATCGTCGCGGCGCTGTTCATCTTCAGCCTCTGGATCGCCACCCTGGGCTTCCAGCAGAGTTCTTTTGCGGTGTCGCTGGCCCTGGTCTTGCTGATGCTGCCGGTGGTCGTGCGCTCCGCCGAGGAAATGCTCAGGTTGGTGCCCGACGACCTGCGCGAGGCCAGCTACGCGCTGGGTGTGCCGAAATGGAAGACCATCGTGCGGATCGTCTTTCCGATCGCGATGCCGGGCATCGTCTCCGGCATCTTGTTGTCCGTCGCGCGGGTGATCGGCGAAACCGCGCCGGTGCTGGTGCTGGTCGGCTACAGCCGGTCGATCAACCTCGACATCTTCCACAACAACATGGCGTCGTTGCCGCTGCTGATCTACACCGAACTCACCAACCCCGAACACGCCGGTTTCCTGCGGATCTGGGGTGCGGCGCTGACGCTGATCATCATCGTCGCCGTGATCAACGTCGTCGCCGCGGCCACCCGCTTCTTTGCGGCGCACAAACACTGACCGGGGTACGCCGGGTCAGGACTTCGCGGCCGCTTTCCTGGCCGGAGCCTTCTTGGCGGCTGTCTTCTTGGCGGTGGTCTTTTTCGCGGTGGTCTTTTTCGCCGGTGCCTTGCCGTCCCCGGAGCGCGCCTTCACGCTGGCCTCCAGCTTGGCCAGCAGATCGGACACGTCTTCGGTCTCGTCCAGCTCCTTGGGCTGCTCCTCGGTGGTAAACGCCTCTCCGCCTTCGAGTTTGGCTTGGACCAGCTCGTGCAGCTGGTTTTGGTAGTCGTCGTGGTAGCGGTCGGGGTTGAACTCTTCGGCCATCGAGTCCACCACCTGCCCGGCCATTTTGAGTTCCGCGGGCTTGACCTCGACCTTCTTGTCCAGGATCGGAAAGTCGGGGTCACGAATCTCGTCGGGCCACAACAACGTATGGATGACCATCACGTCGCGCTTGCCGAAGTCCTTGACCCGCAACGCCGCCAGGCGGGTCTTGTTGCGCAGCGTGAAATGGACGATCGCCATGCGGTCCGACTCGGCGAGTGTCTTCGCCAGCAGCACATAGGATTTCGACGACTTGGAGTCGGGCTCCAGGAAATAGCTGCGGTCGAACAGCATCGGATCCACCTCGCTGGCCGGCACGAATTCCAGCACTTCGATCTCGCGGCTGCGTTCTTCGGGCAGGGTGGCGATGTCGTCGTCGGTGATGATGACCATCTGACCGTCATCGGATTCGTAGGCCCGGGCAATGTCACGGTATTCGACGACTTCGCCGTCCACCTCGCACACGCGCTGGTATCGGATGCGGCCGTTGTCCTTGGCGTGCACCTGGTGGAACTTGATGTCGTGGTCCTCGGTGGCGCTGTACACCTTGACCGGGACGTTCACCAGCCCGAACGCGATGGAACCCTTCCAGATGGAGCGCATGTAAGTCAGTATGCCCATACTGTTCGCTGCCTAACAGCAGCCGGGCCGTCGCACCGCTGCTCAGGAGCACGCGAGCGTAACGGTACGGCGAGATCGTGCTCGAATTTTCGCCGTGGCGTTACGCCCGCGAGCACCCGGAAGCCTGGCGAGACGCTACCGCGGCTGGTTTGCCCCGGCCCGCAGCGCGGCCCGATCGGGGAGGTCGGCGCCGGCCCGGGCAATAGTGAGCGCCGACGCCAGGGTGGCCGCCTCGAGTGCTGCCGTCAGGGTGTCGAGCCGGATCCGTCGCAGGGCGGACCGGCGTTCGGCGCCCACCAAATCCAGGGACCACAGCGCATCGAGCATGCCGACCATGAACGCGTCGCCGGCGCCGACCGTGTCGACCACCCGGACCGGCCGGGCAGCCACCCGGGCGTCCCCGGCCGCGCAGAACGCCACGGCGCCCCGGCTGCCCAATGTCACGACGACGATCGCGGGTCCGGACGCCAGCCAGCCCCGGGCGGTGCGCTGCGGCTCGTGGTCGGGGTCGATCCACCTCAAGTCCTCGTCACTGACCTTGACGATGTCGCTGCGCTCGACCAGATGGGCGATGCGGGCCTGCGCCGCGTCGCGCTCGGCGATCAGCGACGGTCGCACATTGGGATCGAAGGTGATGCTGGCCGAGACGCGATAAGCCTCGAGCAGCGCCGCGACCGCCAAGCATCCCGGTTCGCGCACGGCGGCGATGGATCCCGTGTGCACCAGCAACGGTGGCGCGACCTCGGGTGTACCGGAAAGCTGCCATTGCAGATCGAAACTGTAAGCGGCCGAGCCGTCGTCGGCAATCGTCGCGACCGCGGTCGGCGTACGCTCGGCCGAGATGCTTCCCGGAACAAGTTGTACACCAGAGGTTTTCAGGTACTCCGCGATACGCCGGCCGGGTTCGTCATCGGCGATGTGGGTCAAGAAGTCGACCTCGCGTCCCAGCCGGGCCAGTCCGACCGCGACGTTGAGCGGGCTGCCCCCGACATGCTCGACGGCGCCGCGCCGCTCGACAGCGCTCTGCTTTTCGACCCTGTCGATCAGCGCTTCACCGATCACCAGCGCGCGGCCCATAGACTCACCTTATGAGTTCGACGGCGGGCCCGCGGGTCAAGCTGACCAACGCCGAAAAAGTGCTGTATCCCGCCACCGGAACCACCAAGAGCGACGTCTTCGACTATTACACGCGGATCGCCGAGGTGATGATCCCGCACATCGCCGGGCGTCCGGCCACGCGCAAACGCTGGCCCGACGGCGTCGAACGGGAATCGTTCTTCGAGAAGCAGCTGGCCGCCTCGGCGCCCGATTGGCTGCCGCGCGCCAGCGTGACCCACCGATCCGGAACGACGACCTATCCGATCATCGACGACCCCGACGGTCTGGCCTGGATCGCCCAACAGGCGGCGCTGGAGGTCCACGTGCCGCAGTGGCGGTTCGTCGCCGAGTGGACCCGCAGCCGGGCCGAAGAACTCAAGCCCGGCCCGGCGACTCGATTGGTGTTCGACCTCGACCCCGGCGAACGCGTGACCATGGCCCAGATGGCCGAGGTGGCGCGCGCCGTCCGCGAGCTGATCGCCGGGATCGGGCTGACCACGTTCCCGCTCACCAGCGGCAGCAAGGGCCTGCACCTCTACGCGCCGTTGCAGGAGCCGGTGAGCAGCAAAGGCGCCACGGTGTTGGCCAAACGCGTTGCGCAACAGCTGGAAAAGACGATGCCGAAGCTGGTCACGTCGACCATGACCAAGAGCCTGCGGGCGGGGAAGGTTTTTCTGGACTGGAGTCAGAACAACGGCTCGAAGACGACCATCGCGCCGTACTCGCTGCGCGGACGCGAAAAGCCGACCGTCGCGGCGCCGCGCACCTGGGACGAACTCGACGACCGGGCGCTGTGCCAGCTGCGGTATGACGAAGTACTGGCTCGGGTCGCGCGCGACGGCGATCTGCTGGCGCCGTTGGACGAGCAAGCACCGGTCCGGGATCGGCTGACCAAGTACCGCGGCATGCGCGACGCGTCGAAGACCCCCGAGCCGGTGCCCGCCGGAGAATCAGGGAAATCCGCTGCCGGGCAAGGGAACACCTTCGTCATTCAAGAACATCATGCCCGACGGCTGCACTACGACTTCCGGCTGGAACGCGACGGCGTGCTGGTGTCCTGGGCGGTGCCGAAGAACCTGCCCGAAGCCACGTCGGTAAACCACCTGGCGGTGCATACCGAGGATCACCCGCTGGAATACGGCGGGTTCGAAGGCGTCATTCCCAAGGGCGAATACGGTGCCGGCAAGGTGATCATCTGGGACTCCGGAACCTACGACGCCGAGAAGTTCCTTGACGACGAGGTCATCGTCAACCTGCACGGCAGCAAGATTTCCGGACGCTATGCGCTGATTCAAACCAACGGCGACCAGTGGCTGGCGCACCGGATGAAGGACCAGAAGGTCTTCGACTTCGACACGATCGCTCCCATGCTTGCCACCCATGGTTCGGTGTCGGCCCTGAAGGCCAGCCAGTGGGCGTTCGAGGGCAAATGGGATGGCTACCGGCTTTTGATCGAGGCCGACCACGGTACCTTGCGGATACGGTCCCGGAGCGGCCGCGAAGTCACCCAGGAGTACCGTGAACTACGTTCGCTGGCAGAAGATCTCGCCGAGCATCATGTGGTGCTCGACGGCGAGGCCGTCGTCCTGGACTCCTCCGGTGTGCCCAACTTCCACGAGATGCAAAACCGTGGTCGGGGCTCACGGGTCGAATTCTGGGCGTTCGACCTGCTTTACCTCGACGGCCGCTCGGTGCTGAAGGCCCGCTACCGGGATCGGCGAAAGCTGCTGGAAATGCTGGCCGCCGGCAGCAACCTGATTGTCCCCGAGCTGCTGCCCGGCGACGGCAAACAGGCGCTGGAGCACTCCGGCGAGCGCGGCTGGGAGGGTGTGATCGCCAAGAAGCGCGACTCCACCTATCAACCGGGCCGCCGTTCGGCGTCGTGGATCAAGGACAAGCACTGGAACACCCAGGAAGTCGTCATCGGCGGCTGGAAGGCCGGTGCAGGTGGACGCAGCAGCGGCATCGGTTCACTGCTGATGGGCATTCCCGGCGCGGGCGGGCTGCGTTTCGCCGGGCGCGTGGGGACCGGGTTCACCGAACGCGACCTGACCAATTTGAAGAGGACGCTGGCGGAGCTGCACACCGACGAATCCCCTTTCGCCCCGCCGCTTCCCAGCAGCGAAGCCAGGGGTGTGACGTTCGTCGAGCCGGTTCTGGTGGGGGAGGTGCGCTACAGCGAGTGGACCCCGGATGACCGGCTACGCCAATCGAGTTGGCGGGGGCTGCGGCCGGACAAGGATGCAAGTGAGGTGGTACGAGAGTGAAATGGGTTACTTACCAAGATGATTCGGTTGGTGAACGCGTCGGCGTCCTCTCGGGTGACACGATCCATGCAATGCCGTCGGGCGCGACGCTCCTCGATCTCGTCGCACGTGGTACCGATGGCTTGCGGCGAGCCGGGGAGGATGCGCGGCGATCCCCGGCGGCGGTCGTCCCGCTGGCGGAGGTGAGGTTGCTGGCGCCGATCCCACGCCCGCCGTCGATCCGGGATTCCCTGTGCTTTCTTGACCACATGCGCAACTGCCAGGCCGCGCTGGGCGCCGGGCGGGTGCTCGGTGACTCGTGGTACCGGATACCCGCGTTTTACTTCGCCTGCCCGGCAACAATTTTGGGTCCGTACGACGACGCCCCGACGGCACCCGGAAGCGCCTGGCAGGACTTCGAATTGGAGATCGCCGCGGTGATCGGATCCGGTGGCAAGGATCTCACCGTCGAACAGGCGGAACGGGCGATCATCGGGTACACCATCTTCAACGACTGGTCCGCACGCGATCTGCAGCAGATGGAGAGTCAACTAGGGATCGGGCAAGGCAAGGGCAAAGACAGCGGGGTCACGCTGGGCCCCTACCTGGTGACCCCCGACGAGCTCGAGCCGTATCGACGGGACGGCAGGCTGGACCTTCGGGTCACCGCCCTGGTCAACGACGTCGTCATCGGTTCCGGATCGACCGCCCAGATGGACTGGACCTTCGGCGAAGTCATCTCCTACGCCTCGCGCGGCGTCACCCTCGCGCCCGGTGACGTCATCGGCTCCGGGACGGTGCCCACCTGCACGCTGGTCGAGCACCTCAATCCGGCGGCGCTGGAATCGTTTCCGGGCTGGCTGCACGACGGCGACGTCGTCACGCTCCAGGTCGAAGGCCTCGGGGAGACTCGGCAAACCGTCCGCGCGAGCGGCGCGCCCCACCCGTTGGCCGCCCGTCCCAACCCGGATACCGCCCCCGCCCCGCGGCGGGTCAACCGGGCGCCCGCACGGGTGCCCTACACCCGCGGGCTGCACGAGGTCGCCGACCGGGTGTGGGCCTGGACGCTGCCCGATGGCGGCTATGGATGGAGCAACGCCGGGCTGATCACCGGCGACGGCGCCTCCCTGCTGGTGGACACCCTGTTCGACCTCGCGTTGACTCGCGAAATGCTCACCGCGATGCAGCCGATCACCGTGACCGCGCCGATCATCGACGCGGTGATCACACACTCCAACGGCGACCACACGCACGGCAACCAACTGCTCGATCCCTCGGTGCGGATCATCGCCGCACGCGGCACCGCCGAGGAGATCGAGCACGGGATGGCACCGGAGATGCTGGCCATGGCGCAAACCGCCAACCTTGGGCCGGTCGCAACTCCGTACACGCGAGAACGCTTCGGGCACTTCGACTTCAGCAACATCACGTTGCGCAACGCCGACCAGACGTTCGAGCGCAACCTCGCCGTCGAGGTGGGCGGGCGACGCATCGATGTGCTGAATCTGGGTCCCGCGCACACCGCCGCCGACTCGGTGGTGCACGTGCCGGACGCGGGGGTGCTGTTCGGCGGCGACCTGTTGTTCATCGGCTGCACGCCCATCGTGTGGGCCGGCCCGATCGCCAACTGGATCGCGGCGTGTGACGCGATGATCGCGCTGGATGCGCCGACGGTGATACCCGGCCACGGCCCGGTCACCGATCCCGATGGAATCCGTTCGGTGCGTGGCTATCTCGTGCACGTCACCGAACAAGCCGAGGCCGCCTACGCCGAGGGCCTGTCGTGGGCCGAGGCCGCCGACACCATCGACCTCGGCGAGTACGCGACCTGGCTGGACGCCGAGCGTGTCGTCGTCAACGTCTATCAGCGATACCGCGAACTCGACTCGGAGACACCGCAATTGGAGGTCATGGCCCTGCTCGTGATGCAGGCCGAGTGGCTGGCCAAACGGTCCTCGTGACCGCCCGCCGGCCGCGAGACTGCAACTACCAAGGCAGGTCGCGAGAAGGGGTGTCAACAGTTAGAGTTTCGCGGTCAGGTCTTGCACCAGCGGCCAGGTCCCAGGTGTCACCTTCGGTTCGTGCCGTGGCTTCTCCTTCATGGGTGGCCAAACCACGGTATGCCCGATCGGTCGCCTACGGTCTCGGTATGCCTTCAGTCAAACTGGAAACTCTCGAGGACAACATCGCCTGCATCACCCTGAACCGGCCGGAGCGCCTCAACGCCATCGACGGATCGTTGATCGGCGGCGTCGACGACGCCTTGGACGCGCTCAGCACGGGCGAGTTCAGGGTGGCGATCCTGACGGGTGCCGGGCGCGGGTTCTGCGCCGGGGCCGATTTGAGCGGCACCGGCGAGCCCTGGACGCGCAACAAGCCGACCACCCCGGCGTTCAAGGCAAACTACGATGCCCAGGTCCGGCTGGCCAACCTGTACACCCGGATCTACGAGCTGGACATCCCGGTGATCGCGGCGGTCAACGGTGTCGCCGTCGGAGGTGGCCTGGCGTTCTCGTTGGTGAGCGATATCCGGGTCGCCTCGGATCGGGCCCGGTTCGGTTCGGTATTCATCAAGGCCGGCTTCTCGTCGATGGACATGGGCACCAGTTACCTGCTGCCGAAAATCGTCGGCGCCGGCGTGGCACGCGAACTCATGCTCACGGGTCGCATCATCGACGCGGCCGAGGCCTATCGGATCAAGCTGGTGCATGAGGTGGTCGCGTCCGACGACCTGATGCCCGCCGCGCTCAAGCTGGCCCGCTCGATCACCGAGAACAACGCTTATGGCGTGTGGCAGACCAAGATTGGACTCAACGCGGCGCTGGACGCCCCCAGCCTGCGTCATGCCATCGAGATCGAGAACCGCACGCAGATCCTCACCGGTTTCACCAACAACCCGGTCGAGGCCGCCTTGGCGCACCGGGAAAAGCGTGCTCCGAGATGGGATCCGCTGTGACGAGATAGCGACCGCCACGGCCCGATCGTGGCGGCCCGCTAAACCTTCGCGATCACGTTCTCCGCGAACATCTCCAAATTGCGGATCTTGTTCTCCAGCGGCTCGGTGTCAGTTCCCTTGATGTAGGGGATGCGGAAGCCCACGATGACGTCGGTGACGCCTTTGTCCTCGAGCCGTTTGATGCCGTCGGCGGTGTAGGCATCGACCGAGATGACGTGGATCTCGAACGGCCCGGTCTTGCCTGCCTCCTCGCGGAACTTCTTGAGCTTGGCAAGCAGGTGATCGAGTTCCTCGGGGTCACCGCCGCCGTGCATCCAGCCGTCCAAGCGGGCCGCGCGCCGCAGCGCCGCGTCGGCGTGACCGCCGATCAGGATCGGGACGGGCTTGGTCGGAGCCGGCGTCATCTTGGTCTTGGGAATGTCGTAGAACTCACCGTGGAATTCGAAGTAGTCACCGGAGGTCAGGCCCTGAATGATCTCGATGCACTCATCCATCCGCTTGCCCCGCTTGGCGAAAGGTACTCCCAGCAATTCGTAGTCCTCGGGCCACGGGCTGGTACCGACGCCGAAACCCACCCGGTTGTCGGTCATCGCTGCCAGCGACCCGATTTGCTTGGCCACCAACGCCGGTGGCCGGATGGGCAGCTTGAGGACGAAGAAGTTGAAGCGCAGCTTCGAGGTGACCGCACCCAATGCCGATGTGAGCACAAAGGTTTCGATGAACTCCTTGCCGTCCAGGAACTCCCGGTTGCCGTCCGGCGTGTAGGGGTACTTCGAGTCGGACTCGAAGGGGTAGGCGATGCTGTCGGCGATCGTCATGGCGTCGTAGCCGGCCGCCTCGGCCGCCTTGGCCAGCGGGATGTAGAACCTAAAGTCAGTCATCGCCTCTGCGTAGGTAAACCGCACGTCATCTGCCTTCCTGAAGGGGTCGTCACACGACATTAGAACGTGTTCTAGTTTCAGCACAACCGGCAGATTGGTGTGGCTGGACTGGTTGGAACGCGCTAAAGCTGGTTCTCGGGGCCGATGACCGCCCACACCGTCTTCCCGGACGACGTGGGCGTGCTACCCCAGGCGCGTGACAAGGCGTCGACGATCGCCAGGCCGGACACGTCGATGCCCTTCGCCGGAGACTGAAGTCGCGCGGCGGGCGTGTTGCTGGCGTCGGACACCGCGATGGTCGCTGTCGTGCCCTGCGCCTCGATCCGCATCAGCGGAACGCTGGCGGTGTGTTCGAGCACGTTCTCCACGAACACGTTGACGACCACCAGCGCGACGGGGATGAGCTTGGCCTGCGACCACGTGGTGAGCCACTCACGGACCAGGCGCCGCGACTCGCGCAGGCTGGTCAGGTCGGCGGGCAGGTGGGCATCGGCGCGCTGGTTGGCGCGACGACTGTTCTGGCCGAGCGCCTTGATCGCCGCCTTCTCGCTGGAATACACGGGCATGAAGTGGGCGATACCGCTGCGGGTGATCGCCTCGCGGGCCCGCCGGTTGGTGCAGACGAACACGATCGGAACGTGGGGCGCGCCGCCGATCTGCCAGTAGGCGCCCAGGAAGGTCGACCACGCCGGTTCGGCGTTCAGCTTGAGCCCGGAGACGTTGACGATAATGGCGGAGGCCTCGTTCGACGTCGCCTTGACGAGGCGGTCGCGAAGTGCGGTGGAGTTGTTGGCGTCAAGCACACCGTCGACGGTCAGAACGGCTACCGAATCATCCGTGCGCGTCGCAACGGCCAACGAACTGGCCGACTCAGCCACCGGGCTCATCCCAGCTCAATCGGGACGTCCGGATGCATTTCCCGCTCCTCGTGTTCTGCCGTGCCGACTGCTTGAGTATCCGCCCTCAACGGTAAAAGTCTAGTTCGCGGTGGACCGGCCTCAACGCGCCGAGGAACAGCAGGCCGCGATCGGGAGTCCCCCGGACCCATGCCGCAGACCCGCAATGAACACATCATGCGCCCCCCTCCGCGCCCGCCGAGACGTCGATCCGCAGCCCGCCCCGAACGCGCCCTGGAGTTCATTGCTTAGCACGCGCTTTCCTCGGGGTTACCACGCGGCGAGCGCGGCCAAACTTTCTGGTATGGCCAAAAACGGCGCATTTCCTGCAGAAATGCACCGGTGTTCGCGGTGTTGCGGCGGCCGGCGAAGCGCTGCTCGTGCCAGTTCACCCGTCGCTCAGCGGGTAGGGCGGGGCACCCACTCCGGCGACCGAGTGCGTGCCCCAAGGTGTCCGTTCGACGATGCGCGCCGGCGCGCTGCGCTGACCCACCGTCAGCGTGGCAGTCCGCGCCTGCTTGAGTTCGTCACCCGACGGTGAACCAAACAGCGTTCCCTGCCAGTGGTAGCGCCCGTCGATCGGGTCCAAATGACCGGTGAGCCGGACCCGCACGGGATGGCGGTTCCCGGCGATCTCCAGCGTGGCGGCGCCGTCGTAGGTGTCATCGCGGACGGGCGCGGTGGCCGAAAGGTCGAAGGCGGACGCCACCGGTGGGGGTTCGGCCGCCTGCAGTTGGGCACGTTCGTTGAAGACCTGCTGGCTGCTGGCGCGCACCTCCATGCGGCCGCTGCCGGTGCGCTTCATGAGTTCGAGGCACTCGACGATGTAGCGGGCTTGCGCGCCGGGATCGGGTCCGGTGATGAAGAAGTAGTTGGGAAATCCGTGAACCGCCACCCCGCAGAACGGCTCCATGCCGTCGTGCCAGGCCTGCCGGATGGGCAGCCCGCTCACGCCGGTCAGCGTCTCATCGGCGATGTGATCGGGAATCGAGAATCCGGTGCCGTAGATGATGGCGTCGACACAGTGGTGGACGCCGTCGCCGGTGCGCACGCCCGACGCGGTCACCGCCTCGATCGCCGACGAAGCGATCACCACCGAAGGTCGCGGCCGGGCCGGGCGGATGTGGCCGCGCAGCCAGTGTTTGGCGCGGGTTGACCACAGCGGCACCTCGAAGACAACTCGACGCGGTGCGCGGGCGAATACGGTGACGGATGTTGCGGTTTGGATCAGCCGGCCGAGGTGGTGGCCGGCCGCGGCGTCGGTGCCGATTATCGCGATGCGTTTGCCGAACGGGTCAAAACCCGGATCCCACTCCGCGGCGTGAAACGACTCGCCGCGAAACTGGTCGCGCCCGGCGATCCGCGGCAGCCACGGGACGTAGACGCCCCGGCCGGCGACGACGACATCAGCCCGAACGATCTCGCCACCGGCCGTGGTCAACAGCCAGGTGTCCGAGGCGTCGTCGAATCGCGAGTTGACGACTTCCTGGCCGGGTGTCTCGAGCAGGACCAGATCGGTGAACCCGGCGCCCGACAACGCGGCCCGGGCGCGCTGAGCGCCGGCCGCCGCGCCGACAATGACGATGTGGCAGCGGGTCTCGTCGCCGGCGCGCGGCGGCGTCACAGAAACCTGCTGCGCTTCCAGCCGCGGCGCGCGAGGCGGCCCATCAGGCCTACCTCGGTCAAAAACGCCGCCAGTGGAGCGAAGCCGGCAACCTGGATGTCGCGGCGATGCGGGCTGGTGCGCGCGGTCCTTCGGGCCCGTAGCGGGTCGAGACCCGTTCGCGCATAAGGGATTGGGTTGCTGAACAGATAGTTGAAGAAGTAGCCGCCCAGCCCGTTGATGTTGGCCATGAACCAGCGGTTGACCCGAGGCATTTCGGCGACGCGTTTGCGCGCGCCGTCGCGCGCGAATTGGATGTGGCGCGCCTCCTCGGTGACGTGAATACGCATGAGCCGCTGAATGATTGGCTGCAGTTCGGGGTCGTCCATCATCTGCCGCTGCAGCGAGTCGAAGATTTCCTCACCGATCAGGGCGGCCACCCACAGCATCGAGCCGCGCTGAAACGCCAGCGGAAGCAGGTTGATGATCATGCGGTGAAACAGCCGGGGCCGCACCGGTTTTGCGCCGATGCGCTCGATGGCCTTGCCGAACATGACCATGTGCCGGGTCTCGTCGCCCAGTTCGGTCAGCTTGTAGTGCGTCGACCTACTGGTCGGGTCTTCGTGCAGGATCGTGCGCAGCAACGCTTGGTTGAGCATGTTCTCGAACCAGATCCCGGCCGAGAGCGTGTTGACCAATTCCTGGCGGGACAGTTCGATCTGCTGTTCGCGGCTCATCTCGTCCCACATCGGGGTGCCGTACAGCGACACCAGCCGCGGTGGCAGATAGAACTTGTCGGGATCGAGCGGGGCATCCCAATCGATGTCGACGACGGGCTCATAGGACTTCTTGACCGAGCCCTTGAGCAACCGCTCAGAGAACTCCTCACGACTCGGCCCACCTGGCTTCACCGCAGTGGTCATCGCTCGCGTCCCTCCATTGGGCGTTTCATACAGTACCCATGGTACTGGGTACTTCTGGTCCCGACTAGGCCTTTGCGGTGTCGATTCGGCAATGTGGGCGGAGCAGCGACGCGAGTCAGGAGAGTCCATTGGGTCGGCACATCCACGTCATCGGCATCGGCGCCGGGGATCCCGATTATGTGACCGTGCAGGCGATCGAGGCCCTCAACGACACGCAGGTGTTTTTCGCGATGGACAAGGGCGAGCGGAAAAGCGACCTGGTGGCGCTGCGACGCGAGATCTGCACCAGGTTCATCCGCGAGCCGGGCTACCGGTTCGTCGAGCTGCCCGACCCCACGCGCGCAAGCGATGTGGATTACCGGGACGCCGTCACGGATTGGCATGCCGCACGCGCGCAGATCTGGGCGAAGGCCATCTCGGCGGAGCTGAGCCCGCACGGCGTCGGCGCCTTCTTGGCCTGGGGCGACCCGTCGCTCTACGACAGCACCTTGCGCATCCTCGACACCGTCGCCGCGCAAATCGATTTCACGTTCGACGTGATCCCGGGCATCACCGCGGTGCAGGCGTTGACCGCCCGGCATCGCATCCCGCTCAACGAGGTCGGCGAACCCGTTCTCATCACCACCGGCCGGCAGTTGCGCGCGCACGGGTTGGCCGGAGCGGCGGTCGTGATGCTCGACGCCGACTGCTCGTTTCAGGTGTGCCCGCCCGACACCCGGATCTGGTGGGGCGCCTACCTGGGCACCGACGACGAACTGCTCATCGCCGGCACCGTCGGCGAGGTGGGGCCCCGCATCGTTTCGCTGCGCGCCGAAGCCCGTGCTCGACACGGCTGGATCATGGACACCTATTTGCTCAGGACGCGCCCAGGATCGGGAGCTTCTTCCGACGGGTGAGGGTAGCGCCGCAACCTCGTCCTTGCCCTCGAACCGTACGAGATTTGTCATCGGGGAGTGAAAGACGACGTCGGGCGTCCTACGGGCAGTTCTGCGGCCTGGCACGCGCGCTGGATGTGGTGGGTGATCGCTGGAGCCTGCTGATCGTCCGTGAGCTGCTGGCCGGCCCGATGCGCTACGGCGAACTCATGGCTTCGTTGGGCGGGATTGCCACCAACCTGCTCTCAGATCGCCTGCGGAGCCTGGAATCGTCGGGAGTGATCGAGCGGCGGCTGGGTCAGACCAAGGGTGTCCTTTATGCCCTGACGCCCTGGGGCGGCCAACTCCGTGAAGCGGTCGAGGCGCTCATCCGCTGGAGCGTCCCGCTGATGGCACCGGGACCGGGTGGCGACCCGATGCAGCCGCGATGGCTGGCTATCGCGCTCCCGGCGCTGCTCCGCGAAAGGACGTCGAAGCGCCCCATTGAGCTCGGCATTGAAGTTGCCGATTCATTGATGACCCTGCGGATCGACAAGGATGGCTCCCACGTGACCGTCCAACCCGAGCGGCGCCCTGGCACGATCCTTGAAGCGGAGCCAGAGGTGGTCCTCGGACTCTTCGCCGGTGCGATCACCATCGACGAAGCACTGTCCCGGGCCCGCGTCCACGGCGACCCGGACATCCTTATCGCGGTCCTGCGAATACCGCAGACATGAGCGGGCTGCTCGACGAGGTCCTCACGGCCTACGGCGGTCTTGAACGGTGGCGCGCGGTGACCGCCCTGACCGTCGACCGAACCCGGGGTCAGAGCGCGATAGACACCACAGCGCCGCGATCGGCACACTGAAACCGTGCCCGAACTGCCCGAGATCGAAGCGCTGGTGGACCATCTACGGCGCCATGCCGCGGGCCTGACGGTCGGCCGGGTCGATATCGCCGCCCTGTCCGTGCTGAAGACCTTCGATCCGCCGATCAGCGCGCTGCACGGCCAGACCGTGGTCGGTGCCGATCGCTGGGGCAAATACCTGGGGCTGCGGACGGACAAGCTTTTCCTGATCGCTCATTTGTCGCGGGCGGGCTGGTTGCGGTGGTCCGACAAGCTGGCCGCGGCGCCGCTGCGGCCCGGCAAGGGGCCGATCGCGCTGCGGGTGCACCTGGGCAGGCCCGGTGAGGCGCCCGGCTTCGACCTGACCGAGGCCGGCACCCAGAAGCGGCTGGCGGTGTGGCTGGTGGGTGATCCACGGCAGATCCCGCAGCTTGCCGCCCTCGGGCCGGACGCGCTGGAGCTCGACCGCGACGGTCTGGCCCGCGTTCTGGCCGGCAACACCGGCCGGATCAAGACCGTGATCACCGACCAGAAGGTGATCGCGGGCATCGGCAACGCCTACAGCGACGAGATCCTGCACGTCGCGAAGATCTCGCCGTTCGCCACGGCCGGCAAGCTGTCCGACAAGCAGCTCGCCACGCTGCACGATGCCATGATCACGGTGCTCACCGACGCGGTGAGCCGATCCGTCGGCCAGGGCGCGGCCACGCTCAAAGGCGAGAAGCGCTCCGGATTACGCGTGCACGCCCGCACCGGGCTGCCCTGCCCCGTGTGCGGGGACACCGTGCGTGAAGTGTCGTTCGCGGACAAGTCTTTTCAATACTGTCCGACGTGCCAGACCGGCGGCAAAATCCTGGCCGACCGGCGGATGTCGCGTTTGCTTAAGTAGTCGCGCGTCCGGGACTCGACACCTGTCGATATGCTGCCCCGATGACTCGCCAGAAGATCCTCATCACGGGTGCCAGCTCCGGGCTGGGTGCCGGCATGGCGCGCGCCTTCGCCGCCAAGGGCCGCGACCTCGCACTGTGCGCGCGTCGCACCGACCGGCTCGATGAGCTCAAAGCCGAGCTGTCGCAGCAGTATCCGGGCATCACCATCGCGGTCGCCGCGCTGGACGTCAACGACCACGAGGCCGTCCCCAAAGTGTTTGCCGAACTCAGTGACGAGCTGGGCGGCATCGATCGCATCGTCGTCAATGCGGGGATCGGCAAGGGCGCCAAGCTCGGGTCCGGCAAGTTGTGGGCCAACAAGGCGACCATCGAGACCAACCTGGTGTCGGCGCTGGTGCAGATCGAGACCGCGCTGGAGATGTTCAACAAGAACGGGTCGGGCCACCTGGTGCTGATTTCGTCGGTGCTCGGCAACAAGGGTGTGCCGGGCGTCAAGGCGGCGTACGCGGCGAGCAAGGCCGGAGTGAGCTCACTGGGTGAATCGTTGCGCGCCGAATACGCCAAAGGGCCCGTGAAGGTCTCGGTGATCGAGCCCGGCTACATCGAGTCGGAGATGACGGCCAAGTCGAACAGCACAATGTTGATGGTGGACAACGAAACTGGCGTCAACGCGCTCGTCGCCGCCATGGAACGTGAACCCGGCCGCGCAGCGGTTCCGTGGTGGCCGTGGGCGCCGCTGGTGCAGTTGATGCGGGTGCTGCCGCCTCAGCTGACCAAGATGTTCGCCTGAGCGCTCGATTGTGAATCCGCGACGGCTTCACGGCGGGTGCCGTCGCCAGATTCACTGCCGGCATAGGACTGTCAGTTGGTGCGCCCTCGGGCGCTGCGGTAGCGGCGGACCAGGGCATCGGTCGAACTGTCCGACTGCGGCACCGGCGAACCGTCCGCGGTGAGCACCGGAAGCAGGGCTTTGGCCTGGGTTTTGCCGAGCTCCACACCCCACTGGTCGAACGAGTCGATCCCCCAGATCACACCCTCGGTGAAGACCTGATGCTCGTAGAGCGCGATCAGCTGGCCCATGGCCGACGGCGTGAGCCGGTTGGCCAGAATCGAGGTCGACGGCCGGTTACCGGGCATCACCTTGTGCGGCACGATATCCGCCGGTGTGCCTTCGGCGGCGATCTCTTCGGCGGTCTTACCGAAGGCCAGCACTTGGGTTTGGGCGAAGAAGTTGCTCATCAACAAGTCGTGCATGCTGCCGCTGCCCTCGGCGGTGGGCAGGTCGTCGATGGGTTGGCTGAAACCGATGAAGTCGGCCGGAACCAACCGAGTTCCCTGATGCAGCAACTGATAGAAAGCGTGCTGTCCGTTGGTTCCCGGTTCGCCCCAAAAGATTTCACCGGTATCGGTGGTGACCGGGCTGCCGTCCGCGCGTGCGGACTTGCCGTTGGATTCCATGGTCAGCTGTTGCAGATAGGCCGCAAAACGTGCCAGGTCGTTGGAATACGGCAACACCGCGCGCGATTGCGCGCCCATGAAGTTGGAGTACCACAGGCCGATAAGTCCAAGCAGCACAGGCGCGTTGGACTCCAGCGGGGTGGTCTTGAAATGCCGGTCGACGATGTGGAATCCGGAGAGGAAGTCCGCGAACGCTTCCCGGCCGATGACGGCCATCACCGACAGCCCGATCGCAGAGTCCACCGAGTAGCGGCCTCCGACCCAATCCCAGAACCCGAACATGTTGTCGGTGTTGATGCCGAAGTCGTCGACGAGGCGCTTGTTGGTGGAGACGGCCACGAAGTGCTGCGCCACCGCGGCGTCGCCGAGGGCGTCGGTCACCCAGCGTCGCGCGGCCGTGGCGTTGGTCAGGGTTTCCAGCGTCGAGAACGTCTTCGACGCGACAATGAAAAGTGTTGTGGCGGGGTCTAAGTCGGCCAGGGTGGCGATCAGATCGGCGGGATCGACGTTGGAGACGAAGCGCGCCGAGATGCCCGCGTCCGCGTAGTGGCGCAGGGCCTGGTAGACCATCACCGGGCCGAGGTCGGATCCGCCGATGCCGATGTTGACGACGGTGCTGATCCGTTCCCCGGTGGCTCCGGTCCATTCACCGCTGCGCAACCGGTCGGTGAAGTCACCCATCCGGTCCAGCACGGCATGCACGTCCTCGACGACGTTTTGGCCGTCGACGATCAGTTCGGCATCCCTGGGCAGTCGAAGCGCGGTGTGCAGCACCGCGCGATCCTCCGAGGTATTGATGTGGACGCCGGCGAACATCTGGTCGCGGCGCTCTTCGAGATTCGCGGTGCGGGCCAGATCGACCAAGAGCCGCAGCGTTTCTCGAGTGATGCGGTGCTTGCTGTAGTCGATATAGAGGTCGCCCACCGAGACGGTCAGCTCGCGGCCGCGATCGGGATCCTCCTCGAAAAGCTGGCGCAGCTGGGTGCGGCCGATCTGTTCATGATGCCTGCGCAGGGCGTCCCAGGCCGGGGTGGCGGTGATGTCGGGGAGGGTATGCACGGAGGTCATCCTTCGACCCTATGGGCTCCGACGTGAGGGAGCCAGGTGCGGCGGGGAGCCCAGCGCCAGACCGGGGTCAGTGACCAAGCCGGCCCCTGCCCAGCCGCAGCAGCAGTATCGCCAGGTCCTTACCCTCGGGGCCGAGTTCGCTGTAGCGCTCGATGACCTTCATCTCGCGGCTGTGGACCAGCCGCGTGCCGCCGGAGGCCATCCGGGCCTTGCCGATCGCCTGAGATACCTCGGTGCGCCGCTTGACCGCGGCGAGAATCTCGGCGTCCAACCGGTCGATCTCGTGACGTAATTCGTCGATGCCGGTGGGCTCTTGGGTTTCCACCGTCTCGATGCTCATTGCAGCTGCCTCCGCGTCTTCGTCGTGATGTGTGGGTTTTGGACTCATGCAGCATCGGGCCTCACAGAAGACGAGCCCCGGATGCCGAAAACGGGCCACGGGGCTCTGCGGAAGCAGTTAGACCACGGGCACCGCGGACCGGCACCCGTAGGGAAATCGGCGGCGCCACTCCTCGGTCGGGAAGTGTCGTCGACACTGCACATTGAGCACGAATTGAGTCTGCCACTAAGGACAGTCCGCACGCAAAAAAGCGCGCTTAAGCTGCGCTTTTTAGACTTGGGTTCAATTACGTCAACCGATCGAAGACGGTTTGGAACGTGCGTTCCGACGCGCCGATTTTTCGGGAGTCCGCTTGGCGCGGTCGGCGCCGCCCGAGCCGCCAGCCCGGTTTGACGCCTGGCCCCTTCGTGTCCCTGGGCGACGGAACGTTTGGACTGACGTCCGCTCGACGGCCTCAACCCGCAACAGCGCCAGGCGCTAGCGCATGAAGGTTCGCCGTTGGCTGGTCGTGGCGGGGTGCGTGCTCGGGGCCCCCGCCCGACCCAGCCCCGGGCGGGATCACACTCTGGCGAGCGCCCGCGCGAACAGCACGTTGTTTTCCTTGTGCACATGCAGGTGCAGGTCGGATTCGATCTCTTCCAGACCGGCCAACATCGCCGTGTACGACGCACAGGCATCCGAGGGGACAGCGTAACCGCTGGTGAGCTCGCGCAGCTCTGCCAGCAATTCACCGGCGATGTCGTGTTGCTTCATGTTCTGCTCCAGCGCGGTGCGCAGTTCACCGGAGACCGCGGCGTCACCGCGGGTGCGCAGCTCGGGGAAGATCGTGGTCTCCTCGGTGCGCAGATGAGGCTCAACTTTTTCGCGCAGTTCGCCGAACGCATTTCGGACCTTCCCGAGTTCGGGGTGGTTGTCCCCGTGCACCCGGGCCACCTTGTCTACCAGCGCCGACATCCGCGGGAATTCGTCCCACAGGAACCGGTGGTGCGTGTCGATGATGTGCTCGATCAATACCGTGTCGGCCATATCCGCCCAGTCGGCCCGCGGCCCGGGCTCCTCGCCGTTCAATGCGGTGAGAACCTCGTCGACGTCGATCTGAGCCTCGCTGCACGCCGCACCGATCGGGCGTTGGCCATGGCAGCAATAGTCGATACCGAAGCGGTCCAGTATCCGGGTGCGCGAAGGGTCGGCGGTGATGACATCGCCGAGAATGGTCTCGGACGTGTAGGTGGCCATCGCAATCTCCTTGTGGTCGGTGAGACAGGTCGTGGTCGGTGAGACAGGTCGCAGTCTAATAAATCCACATGCGCTCGTATTTATTCCGGGGTATGGCGCCAAGGCGAGGGTTGCACCGGGTGTCACCGTCTGGCGGTAGGTTAGGGACGTCATGACCGGATACCTGACCGACGCTGTGACAAGCGCATTTCCTTCCCCCCAAGCCTCCTCGGCCAGCCAGGGGCTGCTCGAGGGGCTCAACCCGCAACAGCGCCAGGCGGTGGTGCACGAGGGTTCCCCGCTGCTGATCGTGGCCGGGGCGGGCTCGGGCAAGACCGCGGTGTTGACGCGCCGCATCGCCTATCTCATCGCGGAGCGCGGGGTCGGGGTGGGCCAGGTGCTCGCCATCACCTTCACCAACAAGGCCGCGGCCGAGATGCGCGAACGGGTGGTGCGGCTGGTCGGCAACCGGGCCCGCGCCATGTGGGTGTCCACCTTTCACTCGACCTGCGTGCGCATCCTGCGCAACCAGGCCTCCCTGATCGAAGGCCTCAATTCCAACTTTTCGATCTACGACGCCGACGATTCGCGGCGGCTGCTGCAGATGATCGGGCGCGACATGGGCCTCGATATCAAGCGCTACTCGCCGCGGCTGTTGGCCAACGCCATCTCCAACCTGAAGAACGAGCTGATCGACCCCGCCGACGCGCTGTCAAACCTGACCGATGATTCCGACGAGTTGTCCCGCACGGTGGCGAGCGTTTACGGCGAGTATCAGCGGCGGCTTCGGGCAGCGAACGCGTTGGACTTCGACGACCTGATCGGGGAGACAGTGGCGGTGTTGCGGGCGTTCCCGCAGATCGCCCAGCACTACCGGCGGCGGTTCCGGCATGTGCTCGTCGACGAGTACCAGGACACCAACCACGCGCAATACGTGCTGGTGCGGGAATTGGTTGGCCGCGGCGGTTCAGCGAGGCTCGCCGGGGCTGGTCCGGGGGCCGGCGCGGGCGAGGCGCAGTGGGGACCGCCGAATCAGCCCGGTTCCGACGAGGTATCCGACCCCTCAGCTGACGAGGTGTCGCCGGCCGAGTTGTGCGTGGTCGGTGATGCCGATCAGTCGATCTATGCGTTCCGCGGCGCCACCATCCGCAACATCGAGGACTTCGAACGCGACTATCCCGACGCGACAACCATTCTGCTGGAACAGAATTACCGGTCGACACAGAACATTCTGTCGGCGGCCAACTCCGTGATCGCCCGCAACTCCGGGCGCCGTGACAAGCGCCTGTGGACCGCCGCCGGCGCCGGCGAGATGATCGTCGGCTACGTCGCCGACAACGAGCACGACGAGGCCAGATTCGTCGCCGAGGAGATCGACGCGCTTGCCGAGAAAGGCGAGATCACCTACAACGACGTCGCCGTCTTCTACCGCACCAACAACTCGTCGCGGTCGTTGGAAGAGGTTTTCATCCGCGCCGGGATTCCCTACAAAGTGGTTGGGGGAGTGCGCTTTTACGAACGCAAGGAGATTCGCGACATCGTCGCCTATCTGCGGGTGCTGGACAACCCCGGGGACACGGTCAGCATGCGGCGCATCCTCAACACCCCGCGTCGGGGCATCGGTGATCGCGCCGAGGCCTGCGTGGCGGTGTACGCCGAGAACACCGGGGCCGGCTTCGCCGATGCGCTCGTGGCCGCAGCCGAAGGCAAAGTGCCGATGCTGAATTCCCGAGCGGAGAAGGCGATCTCGGGTTTCGTCGAGCTGCTTGACGAGCTGCGGGGCCGCCTGGATGACGATCTCGGGGATCTGGTCGAGTCGGTGCTGGAACGTACCGGATACCGCAGAGAGCTGGAATCCTCCACCGATCCGCAGGAACTGGCGCGGTTGGATAACCTCAACGAACTCGTCAGTGTGGCACATGAATTCAGCACCGACCGGGCGAACGCCGCCGCGCTGGGCGAGTCCCTGCAAACCCCGGAAGACGAGGACGTGCCGGATACCGGTGTGCTGGCAGAGTTCCTGGAAAGGGTCTCGCTGGTTTCCGACAGCGACGAGATCCCCGGGGACGGCGCCGGCATGGTCACGCTGATGACCCTGCACACCGCGAAAGGCCTGGAGTTTCCGGTGGTGTTCGTCACCGGGTGGGAGGACGGGATGTTCCCCCACATGCGGTCATTGGACGATCCGGCCGAACTCTGCGAGGAGCGGCGGCTGGCCTACGTGGGGATCACCAGGGCGCGCCAGCGCCTCTACCTGAGCAGGGCCATCGTCCGGTCCTCCTGGGGGCAGCCCATGCTTAACCCGGAATCGCGGTTCCTCAGGGAGATTCCGCAAGAATTGATCGATTGGCGCCGCACCGCGCCCGCCCCGTCGTTCAGCGCGCCGGTGAGCGGCGCCGGACGATTCGGCACGCCGCGCGCGGCCCCGACCCGCTCCGGGATGAGCAAACGACCGCTACTGGTACTCGAGCCCGGCGATCGGGTGACGCACGACAAGTACGGGCTGGGCCGGGTCGAGGAGGTTTCCGGCGTCGGCGAATCGGCGATGTCGCTGATCGACTTCGGCAGCTCGGGACGGGTGAAGCTGATGCACAACCACGCCCCGCTCAGCAAGCTCTAGCCCGCACGAGAGTGTGCGACGAGCGTGCACCCAGCGCGAGAAATTCGCGAATTCCTCGCAATGACTGCGCATTCGGCGCCGGTCAGGCCTCCAGCCAGCGTTTGGTTTGCGGCAGCAGCACCAGCACCACCGTGGCGATGGGCAACAGCGGCAGCAGGTGCACGACCCACGCGACCCGGGCACCGGCGATGAACACGCCGATATAGGTAAGGAATGCGACGAATGCGCCCGCCAACAGGAGGTAGCGGCTGACCGGTCGGCGCTGCAGCAGCGTGATCACACCCGACACCGTGGTCGCGGCGAACACCAGGGCGAGAAACGCGACCGCGATGCAGAACAGGCGATCGGACTTCCACCAACCGGCGATCAGGTCGGTGGCGACCACCGACGTGGCCCACCCGCTGACGATGCTGACCGCGCAGGCGGCGACGGCCGTGCGGTCGGTGGGCTCCAGGGCCGGCGCTCCGGCATAGCTCGTCCGTCCCGCGCGAGGGCCACTCCGGTACGGCGCTGACGCCGGAACGAACTGACTAGTCGGGGAGTCCGGTGTGGTGGGGATCGGCCCGGTCGGCGCGCGGCGGATGATCCGTGTCCGTGAGTCGGAGGACGATGAGGGCTCTGCAGCGGGTTCGGGCGGACGCGGACCGGAAGGGTGTTCGTTCGGCGCGGTCACCTCAACCAGCGTAGTTGCTGACCATAAGACCACGCTTAGCCAGCCACGGCACGGGATCGATCCGCTCGGTGCCGCTCCGCAGCACCTCGAAATGCAGGTGCGGGCCGGTGGAATTGCCCCGGTTGCCCATGGTGGCGATCTGGTCACCGGCCATCACGCGCTCGCCGACGCTGACCAGGGTGGTGTTGATGTGACCATAGAGCGTGACCGTGCCGTCGGCGTGCCGCAGCTTGACCAGCATCCCGTAGCCGCCGGCCGGCCCGGCCTCGATGACGACGCCGTCGGACACCGCCACGATCGGCGTGCCGATCGAGTTGGCCAGGTCGATACCGGCGTGCAGCACGCCCCAGCGGTAACCGAAGTTCGAGGTGAATATCCCCTTCGTGGGCATCACGTAGAGCGGTTGCTGCAATCGCGCCTCGCGCTGCGCGCGGTCATTGGCGAAGGCGACGCCCCTGGCGAGTTCCTGGTTGTGCAGCGCTGCGGTCGCCGCGCGCTCCACCGCGATCACCTCGGGGCCACGGACGGTGTTGACGGTGTTGCTGCCCGATCCGCCGGTGAGCGCGGACGCGTTGGCAGTCAGCACCGCGTCGGTCTTGGGGGTGTCGGCGTGGCTGGTGGCCGTGTGGGCGGCCGCGGCGGCGGCGCCGGCGGCCATCGCCGAGATCAGCAGGCGGCCCCGGGCCGCGCTGGTCGGTTGCTTGCGGTGCTGGCCTCCGCGGCGGGTCGCGTCGACGACGTCGGTGGCGCGCGGGTGATCGAGGCGCCGTTCGGGGCGGGGCTCGAGGGTCACCCGGGGCAGCACCTCGGTGGCGGGCGCGGCCAGCCACTGTGGCCTCAGGTCGTCGGTCTCGTGGAGATCGTCGAGCTCCGGCGCCAGCAGCACCTGGGCTTCGTTGTCGAACGTCGAGTCGTTGCTGAAGTCCAGGTCGGTGTGATCGCTGACGTCGTCACTGAAATCACTGAAATCAAGGTCGCCGAAGTCAAAGCCGTCGAGCGGAAGGATCTCCGTGACTTCGGTTCGATGGGGATCCGTCGACCGGGTGGCTGCGGCGCGACCTACCCTCAAGACGCCTGTTGTTAGGGCAGAGGGCCGGGCAAAACGGTGCTGGGACAACCTGAAATGTCCTCGTATCGTGACCATAACGTTATCTGGACCCTAGGAAGGTAGCCGCTGACGCGCGGGGCTGGCAACCTCGTCGCACGATCCGGGCGGAATTGTGATTTGGATCACGCGGGCCGTCTATCCATGTCCCGTGAGCTGTGCCACATCGGCGGACGCGGCGGTAAAAGCCGTTTCGAGGGTGGATACAGTTCGTCCGTGCGAGTTGCCGGATGCGGCACCGCCCACCAAGAGGCCTAGCAGTTGAGTCGAGCGAAGACAGAGAGTCCATGGACCTTTTCGAGTATCAAGCAAAAGAATTGTTCGCCAAGCACAACGTACCGACTACGCCGGGGCGCGTGACCGACACCGCCGAGGGTGCTCGCGAGATCGCCACCGAGATCGGTCGTCCGGTGATGGTCAAGGCGCAGGTGAAGGTCGGCGGACGTGGCAAGGCGGGCGGCGTCAAGTACGCGGCGACGCCCGAGGACGCCTACGAACACGCCAAGAACATCCTCGGTCTCGACATCAAGGGACACGTCGTCAAGAAGCTTCTGGTCGCCGAGGCCAGTGACATCGCCGAGGAGTACTACATCTCCTTTCTGCTCGATCGCGCCAACCGCACCTACCTGGCCATGTGCTCGGTCGAGGGCGGCATGGAAATCGAGGAGGTGGCCGCCACCAAGCCCGAGCGGCTGGCCAAGGTTCCGGTGAACGCCGTCAAGGGTGTCGACCTGGCGACCGCGCGTTCCATCGCCGAACAGGGCCACCTGCCGGCCGAGGTGCTCGACGCGGCCGCGGTCACCATCAACAAGCTGTGGGAGGTCTTCGTCGCCGAGGACGCCACCCTGGTCGAGGTCAACCCGCTGGTGCGGGATCCGCAAGACCGGATCCTGGCGCTGGACGGCAAGGTCACCCTGGACGCCAACGCCGACTTCCGTCAGCCCGGCCACGCCGAGTTCGAGGACCGCGACGCCACCGACCCGCTGGAACTCAAGGCCAAGGAGCACGACCTCAACTACGTCAAGCTCGACGGCGCCGTCGGCATCATCGGCAACGGCGCGGGCCTGGTGATGTCCACGCTCGACGTCGTCGCCTACGCGGGTGAAAAGCACGGCGGGGTCAAGCCGGCCAACTTCCTGGACATCGGCGGTGGCGCGTCGGCCGAGGTGATGGCCGCGGGCCTCGACGTCATCCTGCACGACAAGCAGGTCAAGGCCGTGTTCGTGAACGTGTTCGGTGGCATCACGTCGTGCGACGCCGTCGCCAACGGGATCGTGACCGCGCTGAACATGCTCGGCGCCGAGGCCAACAAACCGCTCGTGGTCCGGCTCGACGGCAACAACGTCGACGAAGGCCGGCGCATTCTGGCCCAAGCCAACCACCCGCTGGTGATCCAGGCCGAGACCATGGACGCCGGTGCCGACAAAGCCGCCGAGCTGGCGAATAAGTAAGGGAGCCAAGCAATGTCGATCTTCCTGAACAAGGACTCCAAGGTAATCGTCCAGGGCATCACCGGCGGTGAGGGCACCAAGCACACCGCGCTCATGCTGAAAGCCGGCACCCAGGTGGTGGGCGGGGTGAACGCCCGCAAGGCGGGCACCACCGTGTCGCACGTGGACGCGAAAGGCAAGGACGTCGAACTCCCGGTCTTCGGCGGCGTTGCCGAAGCGATGAAGGAGACCGGGGCCGACGTGTCGGTCGTCTTCGTGCCGCCGAAATTCGCCAAGGACGCCATCATCGAGGCCATCGACGCCGAGATCCCGCTGCTGGTGGTCATCACCGAGGGAATTCCGGTGCAGGACAGCGCATACGCGTGGGCCTACAACCTACAAAAAGGTGGAGGCAGGGCCCCGAAGACGCGCATCATCGGGCCGAACTGTCCCGGCATCATCACCCCGGGCGAGGCCCTGGCCGGCATCACCCCCGCGAACATCAGCGGCCCCGGCCCCGTCGGGCTGGTGTCCAAGTCCGGCACCCTGACCTACCAAATGATGTACGAGCTACGCGATTTCGGCTTTTCCACGTCGATCGGCATCGGCGGTGACCCGGTGATCGGCACCACCCACATCGACGCCATCGAGGCCTTCGAGAAGGACCCCGACACCAAGGTGATCGTGATGATCGGTGAGATCGGCGGTGACGCCGAGGAGCGCGCGGCCGACTACATCAAGGCCAACGTGTCCAAGCCGGTCGTCGGCTACGTCGCGGGATTCACTGCGCCGGAAGGCAAGACGATGGGCCACGCGGGCGCCATCGTGTCCGGCTCGTCGGGCACCGCGGCCGCCAAAAAGGAAGCCTTGGAGGCCGCCGGCGTCAAGGTCGGCAAGACCCCTTCGGAGACGGCCGAGCTGGCTCGCGAGATCTTGCAGAGCCTGTAGCGGACCGTGGCGATCGCGAGCGGGTCGCCACTATCGGGCCCCGCCAAGGGGCCCCGGTTCGACCGGGAGACTGCCCTGCGGTAGATAGTGGGTCTATGAATCTCGACCCGAACACCCCCGTCATCGTCGGCGTGGGGCAGGCCGCCGAGCGCATCGACGACCCGGACTACCGCGGGATGTCGCCCGTCGAGCTGGCCGCCGCGGCGGCCAGCGCCGCCGTCGACGACTGTGGCGTCGAGGACGCCGCCGCGGCCCTGGACACCGTCGCCGGCGTCAGGCAGTTCGAGATCTCGGGTGTGATCAACGCCCCGCTGGGGCGGTCGAACAACTACCCGCGATCCGTGGCCAACCGCATCGGTGCTGACCCCGCGCGCGCGATCCTCGAGATCGTCGGCGGCCAGGGGCCTCAGCACCTGATCAGCGAGCTGGCGGCGGAGATCGCGGCGGGCCGCTCGCAGGTCGCGATGGTGTTCGGTTCGGATGCGACGTCGACGCTGCGCTACTTCGCGAAAGCCGAAGCCCGGCCCGACTTCACCGAGACGGTCGACGGTGACCTGGAAGACCGGGGCCAGGGCATCGAGAAGCTCGTCTCGCGGTACACCGTCGCCCACGGGCTGACCAGCGCACCCATCCAGTACGCGCTGCTGGAGAACGCCCGACGCGCCGGGACCGGCTTGGGCCCCGCCGAATACCGGCGCCGAATGGGCGAGCTGTTCGCGCCGTTCACCAACGTCGCCGCCGGCAATCCGTTCGCCGCATCGCCGGTGCGGCGCGACGTCGACGAGCTGATCACCGTGACCGAGAGCAACCGGATGATCTGCGAGCCGTACCCCCGGCTGATGGTGTCCCGTGACCAGGTCAACCAGGGTGCGGCGGCCCTGCTGATGTCGATCGACGCGGCGCGTCGCCTGGGGGTTCCCGAGGAGAAGTGGATCTATCTGCACGGCCACGCCGACATCGAGGAACAGGCGCTGCTACAGCGCCCCGATCTCGGCCATGCGCCGTCGCACCTCTTGGCCGTGCGCGACGCGCTGTCCATGGCCGGCATCGGCATCGACGACGTCGCCACGTTCGATCTGTACAGCTGCTTTCCCGTCCCGGTGTTCAACATCTGCGACGGTATGGGGATCGCTCCGGACGACCCGCGCGGCCTGACGTTGACCGGTGGACTGCCGTTCTTCGGCGGTGCCGGCAACAACTATTCGATGCACGCCGTCGCCGAGACCGTCAGCCGAATGCGAACGCTACCCGGGCAATTCGGCCTGGTCGGCGCGAACGGCGGCATCCTGAGCAAGTACTCGGTCGGTGTCTACTCGACCACGCCGGTGGAGTGGAAGCCCGACCGCAGCCCGCAGCTGCAGGCCCAGGTCGCCGGCTGGCCGACCGAGGCGGTCACCGAGAACGCCGACGGCACCGGCACCGTCGAGACCTACACGGTTCGGCGCGACGACGGGCGGCCGACGGGGATCGTCATCGGCCGGCTGGATGACGGCAGCCGGTTCCTGTCGACCACCGAAGACGACGAGTCGATCGCCCTGCTGATCGACGGCGACCCGCTCGGACGCCAGGTCCGGGTGCGTTCCTTCGACTACGGCAATCGCTGCACGCTGGCCTAGCGTCCTCGCCGAGCTCTCACGGAAACGGAGGCGCGCCTAAACGAGGGCCGCTAGTTTCCCGGCGAGCCGCTCGACGTAGGCGGCGACCTCGTCGTCGGACTTATCCGGCAACCCGAACAGCACCTCGGTCACCCCGAGTTCGGCCCATTTGGCGAGCTTCTCGGGGACCGGCTTGAAGTCCAGCGCCACGATCTGCGGGGCGCCGTCGCGGCCGGCGGCCGCCCAGGTGTCCTGCAGCAGCTTGACCGGTCCGTCGATGTCGAAGTCGCGGGGCGTGGTGATCCAGCCGTCGGCGCTGCGCGCGATCCACTTGAAGTTCTTTTCGGTGCCCGCGGCACCCACCAGCACCGGGATGTGCGACTGCACCGGCTTGGGCCAGGCCCAGCTGGGACCGAACTTGACAAACTCACCGTCGTAGGAGGCTTCTTCCTCGGTCCACAGTGCCCGCATCGCCTCGATGTACTCACGCAGCATGGTGCGCCGGCGGCCGGGCGGCACGTTGTGGTCGGCGAGCTCGTCGGTGTTCCAACCGAATCCGACGCCCAGGCTGACCCGTCCGCCGGAGAGATGGTCAAGGGTGGCAATACTTTTCGCCAGGGTGATCGGGTCGTGTTCGACCGGCAGCGCCACCGCGGTGGACAGCCGCACCCGCGACGTGACGGCGCACGCCGCGCCCAGACTCACCCAGGGGTCCAGCGTGCGCATGTAGCGGTCATCGGGCAGCGACGCGTCACCGGTCGTCGGGTGCGCGGCCTCCCGCTTGATCGGGATATGAGTGTGTTCTGGCACGTAGAAGGTCTCGAAGCCGTGGTCGTCGGCAAGCTTCGCGGCCGTCGCCGGAGAGATGCCACGGTCGCTGGTAAAAAGCACAAGCCCGTAATCCATGCAGAGAATTAGAACGTGTTCTACCTCTGATGAGCAAGCTCTGGTGATACGGACCGTCTCGCCGGAGGTCCGCGGCATCGTCGCCGCGGGCCCCGCCGTCCAAGCCACTGGAAGCGGCACCGGTTGCCGCACGTGCGCTAGCGTGGGTGATCGACCGCGTCGCAATGCAGTGACGCGCCTGCAAGCACAGCGTCGCATTGCACCCGTGGCGCCCGCTCGGCACTTAAAAGCACTGGACGCAACAGGAGGAGCCATGACCTACTCTCCCGGTAGCCCCGGATACCCACCGGCGCAGCCTGGCGGCGCCTATGTGGGCGCCACACCATCGTTCGCCAAAGACGACGACGGCAAGAGCAAGCTTCCGCTGTATCTGAACATCGCGGTGGTGGCGCTCGGGTTCGTGGCCTATCTCCTGAACTTCGGTCCCACGTTCACCATCAGCGCCGACCTCGGCCCGGGCATCGGTGGTCGCGCCGGCGATGCGGGCACCGCGGTCGTCGTTGCCCTGCTGGCCGCGCTGCTCGCCGGGCTGAGCCTGCTGCCGAAGGCCAAAAACTACGTGGGAGTCGTCGCGGTCATCGCGGTACTGGGTGCGTTGCTGGCCATCACCGAGACGATCAACCTGCCCGCCGGTTTCGCGATCGGCTGGGCGATGTGGCCCCTGGTGGCTGCCACCGTGCTGCAGGCGATCGCCGCGGTCGTCGTCGTTTTGCTGGACTCCGGGGTGATCACGGCGCCGGCGCCGCGCCCCAAATACGACCCCTACTCGCAGTATGGCCAGTACGGGCAATACGGCCAGTACGGCCAGCAGCCCTACTACGGCCAGCCGGCTGGACAGCAGCACTCGCCGCAGGGGTACGGATCGCAATACAGCGGTTATGCACCGAGCGGGTCGCCGACCCAGAGCGGCGTTCCGACCGGTGGTTTCGGTGCCCAACCGGCGCCGCAGCCGTCCGCGCAGCACCAGGGCTCGTCGACGCCCCCCACCGGCTTCCCCAGCTTCAGCCCGCCACCAAACGTCGGCGGCGGATCGGATGCCGGTGCGGCTACCAGCAACTACTCCGAGCAGGCCGGCGGCCAATCCTTCGGCCAGGAGGAGCAGCAATCGCCGTCATCACCGTCTGGGCCAGCGCCCGCGTAACCGTGCGCTGTCGCGCCTAGTCGGGGACGTGCCCAAGAGTGACACGGCTAGAGGACAACCGGGCAGCGGGCGCTCGCCAGGCACGTGACCTTGTCAGGGTCGCGTTCGCCCCGGCCGTGGTGGCGTTGGTCATCATCGCCGCGGTCACGCTGATCCAACTGCTGATCGCCAACAGCGACATGACCGGCGCCCTGGGCGCCATCGCCAGCATGTGGCTCGGCGTGCACCAGGTACCGATCTCCATCGGCGGCCGCGAACTGGGCGTCATGCCGCTGCTGCCAGCGCTGCTCATGGTGTGGGCCACCGCGCGCAGCACGGCGCGGGCCACCTCGCCCCACTCGTCGTGGCTCATCGTTCGGTGGGTGGTCGCCTCGGCGCTGGGCGGCCCGTTGCTGATGACGGCGATCGCCCTGGCGGTCATCCACGACGCGTCGTCGGTGATCACCGAGCTGCAAACACCCAGCGCGCTGCGTGCGTTTTTCAGCGTGCTCGTGGTCCACGCCGCCGGCGCCGGGATCGGTGTGTGGTCCCGGGTGGGGCCACGCGCGCTGGCGGCGTCGTCGCTGCCCTACTGGCTGGGCGATTCGCTGCGCGCCGCATCCGCGGGCCTGCTGGCGTTGCTCGGGCTCTCCGGGTTCGTGACGGCCGGGTCGCTGATCGTGCATTGGTCGACCATGCAGGAGCTCTACGGCATCACCGATTCGATCTTCGGTGAGTTCAGCCTCACCCTGCTGTCAATGCTCTACGCGCCCAACGTGATTGTGGGCACCGCGGCGGTCGCCGTCGGATCCAGCGCTCATATCGGTTTCGCGACGTTCAGTTCCTTCACCGTGTTCGGCGGCGACATCCCGGCCCTGCCGGTGTTGGCGGCGGTCCCCAGGCCGCCGCTGGGGCCGGTGTGGGTGGCGCTGCTCATCATCGGTGCCTCGTCCGGCGTGGTGGTCGGACAGCAATGCGCCCGGCGTGCGCTGCCGCCGGTTGCGGCGATGGTCAAGCTGCTGGTCGCGTCGGTCGCCGGGGCTTTGGTGATGTCGCTGCTCGCATACGGCGGAAGCGGCCAGCTGGGCAACTTCGGCCATGTCGGCGTCGATCAGGGCGCATTGTTTCTCGGTGTCTACTTCTGGTTCGCGGTGATTGGCGGGATCACCGTGGTGATGAGCGGCGGGATCACTCGTCGCCCCAGACGGCTCAAGACCAAACCCGCGCCCGCCGCACCGGCCGAGGAGCCGGCCGATTTCGCCGATGTCTTCGACGAACGGGAGCCCGAGGCCGACGAACCGGAGCCGTTGGCGGAGCCCGACGAACCGAAGCCGATCGCGGAGCCCGACGAACCGGAGCCGTTGGCGGAGCCCGATGAACCGGAGCCGACCGCGGCCGAGCGCGATCCCGGGGCAGGCGAACCGGAGCCGACCGCGGCCGAGCGAGATCCCGGGGAATAGGTTGAGTTGCCCGCCTCTGAGCGACAACGGCGGTGCGGGCGGGTGTGCGTTTGGCGGTTGTCGCTCAGAGGCGGGCAATTCGCCTATTGACCAGCCTGTCGTCTGGTCGGCACGAGGCGCCCGACTAGGCTCGCCGATGTGGTCGAACCCCTCCATGTGCCCCCCAACGCGTCGGCGCGGGTCGTGGTACTGGCATCGGGCACGGGATCGCTGCTGAACTCCCTGATCGGCGCCGCCATCGCGGACTATCCGGCCCGGGTGGTCGCGGTCGGCACCGACCGCGACTGCCTGGCCGCCGAGATCGCCGCGGCCGCGTCCATCCCCACCTTCACGGTCCGGCTCGGCGATCACCCCGACCGCGCCGCCTGGGACGCGGCGATCACCGAAGCCACCGCCGCCCACTCGCCCGATCTGGTGGTCTCGGCGGGATTCATGAAAATCCTTGGACCGCAGTTCCTTTCACGATTCCATGGACGCGTCATCAACACCCACCCGGCGCTGCTGCCGGCGTTCCCGGGTGCACACGGGGTTGCCGACGCGTTGGCCTACGGTGTGAGGGTCACGGGCTGTACGGTGCACCTGGTGGACGCCGGGACGGACACCGGGCCGATATTGGCGCAGCAATCCGTTCCGGTGCTCGACGGCGACAACGAAGAGACCCTGCACGAACGCATCAAAGTCACCGAACGGAAGCTGCTGGCGGACGTGGTGGCCGCGATCGCAACCGGCGGCCTGACCCTGGTCGGGAGAAAAGCGACGATCGGATGAAAGGCGACAACCGATGAGCACCGACGACTGGCGGGAGAACGCCAAAAGACCGATCCGCCGCGCCTTGGTCAGCGTGTACGACAAGACCGGGCTCATCGACCTGGCCCGGGGGTTGACCGAGGCGGGCGTCGAGATCGTCTCGACCGGATCCACCGCGAAGAACATTGCCGAAAAAGGCATTCCGGTTACCCGGGTCGAGGAGCTGACCGGCTTTCCCGAAGTGCTCGACGGCCGGGTCAAGACCCTGCACCCACGCGTGCACGCGGGCCTGTTGGCCGATCTTCGCAAACCCGAGCACGCCTCGGCGCTCGAGCAGCTCGGCATCGCGGCCTTCGAACTCGTCGTCGTCAACTTGTACCCGTTCAGTGAGACCGTCGACTCCGGCGCCAGCATCGACGAATGCGTCGAACAGATCGACATCGGCGGCCCGTCGATGGTGCGCGCCGCCGCGAAGAACCATCCCAGCGTGACGGTGGTCACCGACCCCCAGGGCTACGGCGGGGTGCTGGCCGCGGTCCGGCACGGCGGATTTACCCTCGCCGAGCGAAAAAAGCTGGCATCGCTGGCGTTTCGGCACACCGCGGAATACGACATCGCGGTGGCGACCTGGATGGAGTCGACCCTGGCTCCCGAACATCCGCCAACCGCCTTCCCGAAGTGGCTCGGGCGCAGCTGGCGCCGCTCGGCGATGCTGCGCTACGGCGAGAATCCGCACCAGCAGGCCGCGCTCTACAGCGACCCGAGCGCGTGGCCGGGGTTGGCGCAGGCCGAGCAGCTGCACGGAAAAGAGATGTCCTACAACAACTTCACCGATGCGGACGCGGCCTGGCGGGCCGCCTTCGACCACGAACAGAAATGCGTGGCAATCATCAAGCACGCCAACCCATGTGGGATCGCGATCTCATCGACATCGGTCGCGGACGCGCATCGCAAGGCCCACGAATGCGATCCGTTGAGCGCATTCGGCGGAGTCATCGCGGCCAACACCGAAGTCAGCGTTGAGATGGCCGAATACGTCAGCACCATCTTCACCGAAGTCATCGTCGCCCCCGCCTACCAGCCGGCCGCCCTGGACGTCCTGACACGCAAGAAGAACATCCGGGTGTTGGTGGCCTCCGAGCCGTTGGCCGGTGGTACCGAGCTGCGGCCGGTCAGTGGCGGGCTTTTGGTTCAGCAACGCGACGAGCTTGACGCCCACGGGGACAACCCGGTGAATTGGACCCTGGCGACCGGGTCGCCCGCGGATCCGGCGACGCTGGCGGACCTTGTTTTTGCGTGGCGCGTTTGTCGCGCCGTCAAATCGAATGCGATTGTGATCGCCGGCGGTGGCGCCACCATCGGCGTCGGCATGGGCCAGGTGAACCGGGTCGACGCCGCGCGGCTGGCCGTCGAACGCGGCGGTGATCGCGTGCGCGGCGCGGTGGCGGCCTCGGATGCGTTCTTCCCGTTTCCCGACGGACTCGAGACCCTGACCGGTGCCGGGGTGAAGGCGATCGTGCACCCCGGAGGGTCGGTGCGCGACGACGAGGTGACCGCCGCGGCCGCCTCCGCCGGTGTCACGCTGTATCTCACCGGAGCGCGTCACTTCGCTCACTAGGTTTCTCCTGGATGTGCGCTGATATCGGTGTGAACTTGGGCGCTAGGGATAGCCACCGGCATCGAGCCGGCCCGCTTCGTGATGAGGGTCACAAAAATTGGCCGGACCCGCGCTCAGTACGATCCGTTCGGGGGAAGGCTTGCCGGACCCTCGTGCATTGCGCGATTTCCGTCGGGTAGGTCGCGGATCGACCTGACTTTCCCTTTTTTCGATACGCGGACGGCGAGTCCCGTCCATTGTCGAGAGGAATGAGATGCGCGAGATGACAAAACGAACGGCGGCTTTCTCCGTTGCGCTTGCGGGGTTCGCGCTGATTGGTGGCGGGTGCAGCAAGGCAAACAACGCCGGCCAAACAACCAGTCCTGCCAGTTCTTCGGTGACGTCCTCCGCAACCGCGGGAACATCCGCAACCGCGGCGCCATCGGAAAGCCCGGGCGCGAGCGGCGCCCCGAGTTCGACGCAGATCAACGGTGCCAACGGCACTCCGTACACGGTCGAGGGACCGATCCTGGCGAAGTACAACGCCCTTGACGAGAAGGCGCGGACAGACCTGGGTGCGCCGACCGGCAACGAGCAGAAGAACCCGGATGGCGGCGTCTACCAGCAATTCGACGGCGGCGTGATCGTTTACAAGACCCAGGCCTACGTCGTGTGGGGCAAGATTCGCGACAAATGGAACCAGCTCGGCGGGTCGCAGGGCCAGCTGGGATATCCGACCAGCGACGAGGTGGACACCCCCGACGGCTTGAAGAAGTCGACATTCGAGCACGGCACCATCACCTGGAAACCCGGGGACGCCGAGGCCACCGTCACGAACAGTTAGTCGATCCCGGCCCGCCGCCGCGGCGCGGTGGGTCTCGACGATTCAGCACGAGGGCCGGGCAACCGATTCGCGTTGCCCGGCCGTCGTGCCCAGCGCGCCGCTGTGGCGTGAGCGGCTTACCGCCCCAATAGTCGCGTGTGTCAATAAGCCTGCAGTGAACGCCCTTCCCATGACGCGTCTGAGCGCGCGTCGTAGCGTGGAGTGGTGACGTCACCGAGCAACCTGCCCCGCACCGTCGGCGAACTGCGTGCCGCCGGTCACCGTGAACGGGGAGTCAAGCAGGAAATCCGCGAAAATCTGCTGACCGCATTGGCCGACGGGCCGGACACCGCAGCCATCTGGCCGGGCATTCTGGGATTCGACGACACCGTCTTGCCCCAACTCGAGCGGGCCTTGATCGCGGGTCACGACTTCGTCCTGCTCGGCGAACGCGGCCAGGGCAAGACCCGGCTGCTGCGTGCGCTGGTCGGATTGCTCGATGAGTGGACGCCGGTGATCGCCGGGGCCGAACTGGGTGAGCATCCCTTCTCGCCGATCACGCCGGAGTCGATCCGCAAGGCCGCGACCCTGGGCGACGACCTGCCCGTGGACTGGAAGCACCGCAGCGAGCGCTACACCGAAAAGCTCGCGACCCCCGATACCAGCGTTGCCGACCTCGTTGGCGACATCGACCCGATCAAGGTCGCCGAGGGCCGCAGCCTGGGGGACCCGGAAACGATCGCCTACGGGCTGATCCCGCGCGCGCACCGCGGCATCGTCGCGGTCAACGAACTTCCCGACCTCGCCGAGCGCATCCAGGTGTCGATGCTCAACGTGATGGAGGAACGCGACATCCAGGTCCGCGGCTACACGCTGCGCCTGCCGCTGGACGTCTTGGTGGTCGCCAGCGCCAACCCCGAGGACTACACCAACCGCGGACGCATCATCACCCCGCTCAAAGACCGCTTCGGCGCGGAGATCCGGACCCACTACCCGCTGGAGCTCGACGCCGAAGTCGGGGTGATCGTGCAGGAGGCGCACCTGTCGGCCCAGGTGCCCGATCACCTCACGCAGATCATCGCCCGATTCGCCCGCTACCTGCGGGAGTCCAACTCCGTCGATCAACGCTCCGGGGTGTCGGCGCGGTTCGCCATCGCCGCCGCCGAGACCGTCGCGGCCGCCGCCCGGCATCGCGGCGCGATCCTGGGGGAGACGGATCCGGTGGCCCGGGTGGTCGATCTGGGCACCGTGATCGACGTCCTGCGCGGCAAGCTGGAATTCGAGTCCGGCGAGGAAGGCCGCGAACAGGCGGTGCTCGAACACCTGCTGCGCCGGGCGACCGCAGACACCGCGTCGCGGGTGCTGGGCGGTATCGACGTCGGTTCGCTGGTGTCGGCGGTCGAGGGCGGTTCCGCGGTGACGACGGGCGAGCGGGTGTCGGCCAAGGACGTGCTGGCCGCGGTCGGAAGCCTGCCGGTGGTGGACAAGGTGGCGGACAAGCTCGGCGCGCGGTCGGAGGGCGAGCGCGCCGCGGCGCTGGAATTGGCACTCGAGGCTTTGTATCTGGCGAAGCGCATCGACAAGGTGTCCGAGGAGGGGCAAACCGTCTATGGTTGATTCTCCTGGTGACGACCCGCTGCGCCCGGCTTCGCCGCGCTCGCGATCGTCACGTGGGCACTCTTCGCGGTACTCGGCGTACACCGGCGGGCCCGACCCGCTGGCACCGCCGGTGGATCTGCGCGAGGCGCTCGAACAGATCGGCCAGGACGTCATGGCCGGCACATCGCCGCGCCGCGCGCTCTCCGAGCTGCTGCGCCGCGGCACCAAGAACATGCCCGGCGCGGACCGGCTCGCCGCCGAGGCCAATCGGCGACGACGGGAGTTGTTGCGGCGCAACAACTTGGACGGAACTCTGCAGGAGATCAAGAAGCTGCTGGACGAGGCCGTGCTGGCCGAACGCAAGGAGCTCGCCCGCGCGCTCGACGACGACGCCCGCTTCGGCGAACTCCAGCTGGATGCACTGCCGGCCTCGCCGGCCAAGGCCGTCCAGGAGCTCTCCGAGTACAACTGGCGCAGCGGTGAGGCCCGCCAAAAGTACGACCAGATCAAGGATCTGCTCGGCCGCGAGATGCTGGACCAACGCTTCGCGGGCATGAAGCAGGCGCTTCAGGGTGCCACCGACGAGGATCGTCAGCGCGTCAACGACATGCTCAACGATCTCAACGATTTGCTGGACAAGCACGCCCGCGGCGAGGACACCCAAGAAGACTTCGAAAACTTCATGGATGCTCATGGCGAGTTCTTCCCGGAGAACCCGCGCAATGTCGATGAGCTGCTGGACTCGCTGGCCAAGCGCGCCGCCGCCGCGCAGCGCTTCCGCAACAGTCTGAGCGCCGAGCAGCGCGCGGAGCTGGATGCCTTGGCGCAGCAGGCATTCGGCTCCCCGGCATTGATGCAGTCGCTGAATCGGCTCGATGCGCACCTGCAGGCGGCGCGGCCGGGGGAGGACTGGAGCGGGTCCGAACAGTTCTCCGGTGACAACCCGTTCGGTATGGGCGAGGGCACCCAGGCGCTGTCCGACATCGCCGAGCTCGAGCAACTGGCCGAGCAGCTTTCGCAAAGCTATCCGGGCGCCACCATGGATGACGTCGACCTGGACGCACTGGCACGCCAGCTCGGCGACGAGGCGGCCGTCGACGCCCGCACGCTCGCCGAATTGGAACGCGCGCTGGTCAATCAGGGCTTTTTGGACCGCGGTTCCGACGGCCAATGGCGGTTATCGCCGAAAGCCATGCGCAGACTTGGCGAGACGGCGTTACGCGATGTGGCACAACAACTTTCCGGTCGGCGCGGTGAGCGTGACCATCGACGCGCCGGGGCGGCCGGCGAGCTCACCGGGGCCACCCGGCCCTGGCAGTTCGGTGACACCGAACCGTGGAACATCTCGCGCACGCTGACCAACGCCGTTCTGCGCCAGGCGGGAACCGCCACCCTGGACGGACCGGACGCGCGGTTGAACATCACCGTCGACGACGTCGAGGTCTCCGAGACCGAGACCCGTACGCAGGCCGCGGTCGCGCTGCTGGTGGATACCTCGTTCTCCATGGTGATGGAGAACCGCTGGCTGCCCATGAAGCAAACGGCGCTGGCGTTGCACCATCTGGTGTGCACCCGCTTTCGTTCGGATGCCTTGCAGATCATCGCGTTTGGCCGATACGCGCGGACGGTGACCGCCGCCGAGCTCACGGGTCTCGAGGGGGTTTACGAGCAGGGCACCAACCTGCATCACGCGCTGGCGCTGGCGGGCCGTCATCTGCGCCGCCACCCCAACGCGCAGCCCGTCGTGCTGGTGGTGACCGACGGTGAACCGACCGCGCACCTGGAGGACTTCGACGGTGACGGCACGACGGTGTTTTTCGATTACCCGCCGCATCCGCGGACCATCGCCCACACCGTGCGCGGGTTCGACGAAATGGCGCGCCTCGGTGCGCAGATCACGATCTTCCGGCTGGGCAGCGACCCCGGTCTGGCACGGTTCATCGACGAGGTCGCCCGGCGCGTCGAGGGACGTGTCGTGGTGCCCGATCTCGACGGGCTGGGAGCGGCGGTCGTCGGCGACTATCTACGCTCCCGCCGCCGTAAGTAGCGCCCGGTGAGGGCTGAGGAGGAGAAAATCCCGTGAGCAAGGTTCCCACGATCGAACTCAACGACGGTGTCGACATCCCACAGCTGGGTTTCGGCGTGTTCCAGATCAAGCCCGACCAGACCGCGTCGGCGGTCAACACAGCGCTGAAAATCGGATACCGGCACATCGACACCGCCCAGATGTACGGGAACGAAACGCAAGTCCGACAAGGCATCCGTGACGCGGGTCTCGACCGCGGCGAGGTCTTCATCACCAGCAAGCTCAACAACGGCTTTCACAAGCCCGACGATGCGCGCCGCGCCTTCGACCACACGCTGACGGCGCTGGATTCCGACTACGTCGACCTGTTCCTCATCCATTGGCCGCTGCCCACGCTCTACGACGGCGACTTCGTCTCGACGTGGAAGGTCTTCGAGGAGTTCGCACGGGACGGGCGCGCCCGCAGCATCGGTGTGTCGAATTTCCAAGTCGCACATCTGGATCGGCTCGCCGACGAAACCGGCACCGTCCCGTCGGTCAACCAGATCGAGGTGCATCCGTACTTCGGCAACGACGAGGTCCGGGCGTACGGGCGCGAGCACGGCATCGCCACCGAGGCGTGGGCGCCCATCGCCCAGGGCAAGGTGCTCGACGATCCGGTGATCAACCGCGTCGCCGAGGGCCGCGGTAGGACGGCCGCGCAGGTGGTGTTGCGCTGGCACATTCAGCGGGGTGACATCGTTTTCCCCAAATCGGTGACACCGGAACGGGTCAAATCCAACTTCGAGCTGTTCGACTTCGAATTGGACGGCTCCGACATGGACGCGATCTCGGCGCTGGATAAGGGGGAGTCGGGACGCAACGGCCCCAACCCGGACACCTTCGACTACGTACCCGGCTGACGCTGCTATAGCCGCTGGCGGCTACCCGCGTGGTCTGCGGGCTTTGCGGGTGATCCCGACGCCGCCCCACAGCGAAAAGCCGCGAATGTGGACCGTCGGCGCTCCGGGAGTGCCTTGGCCGATGACGCGGCGGTCGAAGTTTCCCATCACGCCGCGGCCGTGCACCTCGACGTTGACCTCGGGTGGCAGCAAAATGTTCTGCATACCCATGATCGACATCGCGTGGATGTCGACCTCGGTCGAGGTGAAGTCGGCGTAGCGCAGATCGACCACCCCGCTGCCCCACAGGGTGAAGGTGGTCAGCTTTTTCGGCACGTTCCATCTGCCGCGCCGCTCGAAGCCGCTCAGCAGCGCCAGCAGCAGCGTCGACGGCGCCGGATTGGGTTTGCCGCCGCGGCGCGGACTGATCGGCGCCCCCGGCAGATCGGCCCTCAACCGGTCCAGCTCCTCATACGTTGTCGCCGCATAGGCCCTGGTCAAGCGGTCTTCGTAGTCGTTGAGCTGCAGGCGACCCTGCTCGGCCGCATACGCCAGCAACTGCGCAGTCTGTATGCGATCGGTATCGGCCGCACGCGACGGTTCGTCGCGCGTGTCCTCCGCATCTCGTTGCGTTGAGTTGCTCATCACCCACGAGCCTACGACGTCCAGGTTTTGCTGCAAGAGGATTGGCTAAACTGCAACCTCGCATCGGCCCGGGCCGCACCGCCGGCCGTTTGGCCGGACCCCCTCTTTGACATCTGGCTAACTAATCGGTGGCTAACTCGTCCATCTCGGCGCCCGCTTCTCGAGGAACGCCAACATGCCTTCGCGGGCTTCGTCGGAGACGAAAAGGCGCGCCGATTCCTCGGCGAGCCGTTCGGCATCGCGGTCGAACCCTTCGAGGACCGCGGCGGTGGTCAGTGCCTTGGAGGCCGCGAGGCCCTGCGGTGAACCACGGCCCACGTCGGCGACCAGCTTGTCGACCGCGGCGTCGACGTCGTCGGCGGCCATGGTGATCAGCCCGATCTCCGCCGCTTGGTGGGCATCGAAGGTTTCGCCGGTCAGGTAGTAGCGCGCCGCGGCGCGCGCCGACAGCTTCGGCAGCAGCGTCAACGAGATGATCGCCGGCGCGACGCCGATGCGGGCCTCGGTCAGCGCGAAGGTACTGCGCGGACCGGCGACGGCGATATCGCAGGCGCCCACCAAGCCGAAGCCGCCCGCCCGGACATGCCCGTTGATGGCGGCGATCACCGGCAGTGGTGAGGCGACGATGGCCCGCATCAGGGCGGCCATCTCCCGGGCCCGTGCGACGGCCATGTCGTATACCGATGGTGGCGACCCGCTTCGCCCGGCTGCGCCGCCCTCGCGATCGCCACGCACCGATGGTGGCGACCCGCTTCGCCCGGCTGCGCCGCCCTCGCGATCGCCACGGGGGCTTCCCCCGCCGGCCGCTGAATTTTCGGAGAGGTCCGCGCCGGCGCAGAAGGTACCGCCGGTGTGGCCCAGCACCACCGCGCGCACCGCGGGATCCGACGCGCCATCGCGCAGCCCCTGGTGCAGCTGGCTGACCAGCGTGGTGGAGAGCGCGTTGCGGTTGTGCGGTGAGTTCAGCGTCAGCCGCGCATACGGGCCGCCCGTGTCGGCGGGCCCGGCGTATTCGACGAGCGTGTCCATCAGCAGGGCTCAGTAGCTACGCGGCAGGCCCAGTGACGTCTGCGCGACGAAGTTCAGCACCATCTCGCGGCTGACCGGAGCGATGCGGCCCAGCCGGGCCGAGGTCAGCATGGCGCCGACGCCGTATTCCTTGGTGAGCCCGTTGCCGCCCATCGATTGCACCGCCTGGTCCACCGACCGGGTGGCCGCCTCGGCCGCAGCATACTTGGCCATGTTCGCGGCCTCGGCCGCGGCCATGTCGTTGCCGGAGTCATAGAGGGTGGCGGCCTTTTGCATCATCAGCTTGGCGAGCTCGACCTCGATGTGGCACTGCGCCAACGGATGTGACAGGCCTTGGTGCGAGCCGATCGGTGTGCCCCATACCTGGCGGGTCTTGACGTATTCGGCGGCCCGGTCGAGCGCGAACCGTCCCATCCCGACGGAACTGGCTGCGCCCATGATGCGTTCGGGGTTGAGCCCGGCGAAAAGTTGTGCGATGGCGGCATCCTCGGCGCCGACGAGCGCATCGCTGGGCAGCCGGACATCGTCGAGGAAGACCTGGAATTGGCGTTCGGGGCTGATCAATTCCATTTCGATGGGCGTATAGGTGAAGCCCGGCGAATCGGTGGGCACCACGAACAGCGCGGGGCGCAGCTTGCCGGTCTTGGCCTCCTCGGTGCGGGCCACCACCAGCACCGCCTGCGCCTGGTCGATGCCGGAGATGAAGACCTTCTGGCCCTTGAGGACCCAGTCGCTGCCGTCGCGACGGGCGGTGGTGGTGATCTTGTGCGAGTTGGATCCGGCGTCCGGCTCGGTGATGGCGAACGCCATCGTCAGGGTGCCGTCGGCGATCCCGGGGATCCAGCGCTTCTTTTGCTCCTCGGTGCCGAACTTGCTGATGATCGTCCCGTTGATGGCGGGCGACACCACCATCAGCAGCAGCGCGCTACCGGCGGCCGCCATCTCCTCCATCACCAGCGACAGCTCGTACATTCCGGCACCGCCACCGCCGTACTCCTCGGGCAGGTTCACGCCGAGGAAGCCGAGTTTTCCTGCCTCCGACCATAATTCGTCGGTGTGCTGGTGGGCGCGGGCCTTGCGCAGGTAGTATTCGCTGCCGTAGTTGGACGCCCACTCGGCCACGGCCTTGCGCAGGGCCTGGCGTTCTTCGTTCTCGATGAAGCTGCTATCGGTCACTGGGGATCTCCTTCGGATTGGGGCGCTTCCACTCTTGCCAGCACGGCGCCCACTTCGACTTGCTGACCGGTTTTGACGTCGAGTTCGGCGAGAACGCCGTCGACCGGTGCGGCGATCGTGTGTTCCATCTTCATGGCCTCCAGCCAGATCAGCGGCTGCCCCGCGGTGACGGTGTCGCCGATCGCGGCGCCGAGCCGGATGACGTTGCCCGGCATGGGGGCGACCAGCGAACCCTTTTCGACGGTCGAGCCGGGCTCGGGGAACCGCGGCAGCGCGATCAGGTGCACCGGTCCGCGCGCGGAATCGACATAGACGTCGGAATCGCCTGCGTCGTAGTGCCGTACCGAGAAGGTGTGGTCGACACCGTCCGTCCTCAGTACCACGTCATTCACGGTGGCCGACACCAGCTGCACCGAAGGATCGTCGGGGAGGGTCAACCCTGTTCTGTCGAAACGGTATTGGACCCCGTGTTCGTTGCCTTCGTCGTCACCGTAAGTCTTGACCTGGTAACCCGACCGCAGGTTTCGCCAGCCACTGGGGATCGCACCCAACACCGGGGCGAGGGCGCGGTTGCGCGCGGCGCCGGCGAGGGCGGCCGCGACCGCCGACAGACGTACGGTTGCGGCGTCGCCCAGCGGGGCCGATAGCTCCGCCAGGCCGTGCGTATCGAAAAACGCTGTGTCGGTGGCGCCGTCGAGGAACGCCGGGTGCCGCAGCACGTTCACCAGCAGATCGCGGTTGGTGCGTAGGCCGTGCACCCGGGCGCGGGCCAGCGCGTCGGCGAGAACCAGCGCCGCCTGACGGCGCGTCGGGGCATAGGAGATGACCTTGGCCAGCATCGGGTCGTAGTGGATCGACACCGTGAATCCGTCGACGATCCCCGAATCCAGCCGGATCCCCGTCCGTTGCCCCAGCGAGCCGAACTGGGCCCGAACCGACGGCACCTCGAAGGCGCGCACCACGCCGGCCTGCGGCTGCCAGTCGCGTGCGGGATCCTCGGCGTAGAGCCGCGCCTCGATCGAATGGCCCTGGGCGGCAGGAGGGTCGGCGTCGAGGGCAGCGCCGTCGGCCACCGCGAGTTGCAGCTCGACCAGGTCGAGCCCGGTGGTCTCTTCGGTGACGGGGTGCTCGACCTGCAGTCGGGTGTTCATCTCCAGGAAGTAGAACTCGCCGTCATCGTCGGCCAGGAACTCCACGGTCCCCGCGCCGGCGTAGCCGATCGCGCCGGCGGCCAGCCGGGCCGCGTCGAACAGCTTGGCGCGCATGCCCGTGGTGCGCTCGACGAGCGGTGAGGGGGCCTCCTCGATGATCTTTTGGTGGCGGCGCTGAATCGAGCATTCGCGTTCCCCGACCGCCCACACCGTGCCGTGGGAGTCGGCGAGCACCTGAACCTCGACGTGATGCCCCGTGGGCAGGTAGCGCTCGCAGAACACCGTCGGATCGCCGAAGGCGGACTGCGCCTCCCGGCGCGCCGCGGCGACTTCACCGGCGAGGGCCGATAATTCGCGCACCACCCGCATCCCACGGCCGCCGCCGCCCGCGGAGGCCTTGACCAGCACCGGCAGCTGCGCCTCGGTGACGGTATCCGGGTCGAGTTCGTCGAGGACAGGCACGCCCGCGGCGGCCATCAGCTTCTTGGACTCGATCTTGGAGCCCATCGCGCGCACCGCGTCCACCGGCGGCCCGACCCAGGTCAGGCCGGCGTCCTGGACGGCGGCCGCGAAATCGGCGTTTTCCGAGAGGAATCCGTAACCAGGGTGTATCGCGTCGGCGCCTGCCGCGCGGGCGGCCTCGATGATTGCCTCGGCGTTGAGGTAGTCGTTGTTCTTGGGCAGCCGAACGCGGGCGTCGGCCTCGGCGACGTGCGGCGCGCCGGCGTCCGGGTCGGTGTAGACGGCGACGGTGCCCAGGCCGAGCCGTCGGCACGTGGCGAACACCCGGCGGGCGATTTCGCCGCGGTTGGCAACCAGAACTCGAGTGATTCCCATGGGGCTCACATCCGGAAGACGCCGAAGTTCGACGTCCCCTTGATCGGGCCATTGGCAATGGCGGACAAACACATTCCCAGCACTGTGCGGGTGTCGCGCGGGTCGATCACCCCGTCGTCGTAAAGCATTCCGGACAACACCAGCGGCAGCGACTCGGCCTCGATCTGGCCTTCCACCGCGGCCCGCATCGCCGCGTCGGCCTCCTCGTCGACCTGTTGGCCGCGGGCCTCCGCGGCCGCGCGGGCCACGATCGACAGCACGCCCGAGAGCTGGGCGCCGCCCATCACCGCGGACTTCGACGTCGGCCACGCGAAGAGGAAGCGCGGATCGTAGGCGCGACCGCACATGCCGTAGTGGCCCGCGCCGTAGGAAGCGCCGATCAGCAGCGAGATGTGCGGGACCGTCGAATTGGACACCGCGTTGATCATCATCGCACCGTGCTTGATCATCCCGCCCTCCTCGTAGTCCTTGCCCACCATGTAGCCGGTGGTGTTGTGCAGGAACAGCAGTGGCGTGTTGGAGCGGTTGGCCAGCTGAATGAACTGGGTGGCCTTCTGCGACTCCTCGCTGAACAGCACCCCGCGCGCGTTGGCCAGGATCCCGATCGGATAGCCGTGCAACTGGGCCCAGCCGGTCACCAGCGAGGACCCGTACAGCGGCTTGAATTCGTCGAATTCGGAGCCGTCGACGACGCGGGCGATGACTTCGCGGGGGTCGAACGGGATACGCAGGTCCGCGGGAACGATGCCGATGAGCTCCTCGGTGTCGAACAGCGGCTCGGTGACCGGTTTGGGTTTCGGCCCCTGCTTGACCCAATTCAACCGGGTGACGATGCGACGGCCGATGCGGATCGCATCGAGTTCGTCGAGGGCGAAGTAGTCGGCCAAACCCGATACCCGGGCGTGCATTTCGGCGCCACCTAGCGATTCGTCGTCGGATTCCTCGCCGGTGGCCATCTTCACCAGCGGGGGACCGGCGAGGAAAACCTTGGAACGTTCCTTGATCATCACCACGTGATCGGACATGCCCGGGACGTAGGCGCCACCCGCGGTGGAGTTGCCGAATACCAGTGCGATGGTGGGGATTCCGGCCGCCGAGAGGCGGGTCAGGTCGCGGAACATCCGCCCGCCGGGAATGAAGATCTCCTTCTGGGTGGGCAGATCCGCGCCGCCGGATTCCACCAGCGAGATCACCGGAAGCCGGTTTTCGAAGGCGATCTGGTTGGCCCGCAGGATTTTCTTCAGCGTCCATGGGTTGCTGGTGCCGCCTTTGACCGTCGGGTCGTTGGCGACGATCATGCATTCGACGCCTTCGACCACGCCGATGCCGGTGACGGTGCTGGCGCCGACCTTGAAGGCGCTGCCCCAGGCCGCGAGCGGGCTCAGCTCCAAGAACGGCGAGTCCGCATCGACGAGCAACTCGATGCGCTCGCGGGCCGTCAGCTTGCCGCGGTCGTGGTGGCGTTCCACGTATTTGGGCCCGCCGCCGGCCAGCGCGTTGGCCAACTCGGCGTCGATTTCGTCGAGTTTCGTTATCGCCGCGGACGCCGCCTCGGTGAACACGGCGTCGTCGTGGTCGAGCGTGGACTGCAGCACGGTCATGACCACCGCCGACGACGCAGGGCGACGAAGCGATGTGGGGGTACCCCCGGCCGCGCAGCGGCGAGGGGGCAAGGAGGCGGTGTGATCATGATTGGAACCCCAGGAGTTTGGCGGACAGTGCGGTCAGGATCTCGGTGGTTCCGCCGCCAATACCCAGGATCCTCATGTCCCGGTATTGGCGTTCGACCTCGGATTCGGCCATATAGCCCATGCCGCCGAACAGCTGGACGGCTTGGTTGGCAACCCATTCCCCGGCCTCGACGGCGGTGTTCTTGGCGAAACACACCTGCGGAATCAGATTCGTCTCGCCGGCGAGCTGACGTTCCACCACGCTGCGCGAGTAGACGCGGGCAACATCGATGCGGCGGGCCATCTCGGCCAGCGTGTTCTGCACCGATTGCCGCGAGATCAACGGGCGACCGAACGTCTCACGGTCGCGACACCATTGCACCGTCAGGTCCAGGCATCGCTGTGCGCTCGAATATGCCTGTGCGGCAAGGCCGATGCGCTCGGAGACGAAGGCCTGGGCGATCTGGGCGAACCCGCTGTTCTCGGCGCCGACCAGGTTGGCCACCGGCACCCGGACGTCGGTGTAGGAGAGCTCGGCGGTGTCCGAGGACCGCCAGCCCATCTTGTCCAATTTGCGCGTCACCTCGAAGCCGGGGGTGCCCTTCTCGACCACGATCAACGAAACCCCCGCCGCGCCAGGGCCTCCGGTGCGCGCCGCCGTGACGACGTAGTCGGCGCGAACCCCGGAGGTGATGTAGGTCTTGGCGCCGTTGACGATGTAGTCGTCGCCGTCCCGCACCGCCGAGGTGCGCAGGTGCCCGACGTCCGAACCACCGCCGGGCTCGGTGATGGCCAGCGAACCGATCTTCTCGCCGGCCAGCGTCGGCCGGACAAAGGTGTCGATCAGCCGGGCATCGCCGGAGGCGATCATGTGCGGCACGGCGATGCCGCAGGTGAACAGCGACGCGAAGACGCCCCCCGGGGCGCCGGCCTGATGCATTTCTTCGCAGATGATGACCGCGTCGGCGCCGTCGCCGCCCCCGCCGCCGACCGATTCGGGGAGGCCCGCGCCCAGCAGCCCGGCCGCCCCGGCGCTGCGATGCAGGCTGCGCGGCAGATCGCCGGTGCGCTCCCATTCGTCGACGTGGGGCAAGATCTCACGTTCCGCGAAGGAGCGCACCGTCTTTCGCAGTTGCTCGCGTTCGGGTGTGGTCCAGATAGTCACAGAAACCCTTCCGGAATGTCGACGTAGCGGCTGCGCAGCCATTCGCCCAGCCCCTTGGCCTGGGGATCGAACCGCGCTTGGTAGGCGACGCCCTGACCGAGGATGCCCTCGATCACGAAGTTCACCGCCCGCAGATTCGGCAACACGTGGCGGACGACGTCGAAGTCCGCCGCTTCGGGCAGCAGCTCCTTGAGGCGCTCGACGGTCAACGTGTGGGCCAGCCAGCGCCATTGCTCGTCGGTGCGGACCCAGACCCCGACGTTGGCCGAGCCGCCCTTGTCGCCGCTGCGGGCCCCGGCGACGCGGCCCAGCGGCGCCCCGCGCACCGGCCCGTCCGCAAGCGGCTCGGGCAGCGGCGGCGGATCGGCGCGTGTCAACTCCAAAGTCTCGGTGGCGCAAGGGATGAAAGTCCCGGTCCCGTCGGCGTGCACCGCGACGTGCGGCACTTTCGTAGCGTCCACGTAGCCGGCGGTGAACACGCCGTAGACCTGGCCGTCGCCCGGCGGGGCGGTGACGTGAAATCCTGGATAGCTGGCCAGCGCCAATTCCACTGCGGCCGAGGAGAACTGGCGTCCGACGTTGGCGGGGTCGGGGTCGCGCACGACGCAGTGCAGCAGGGCGCTGGCGGCTTCCTCGGTGTCGGCGTCGGCGTGGTCGGTGCGGGCCAGGGTCCACTCGAGTTCGGCGGGTTTGACGGTGAGTGCGGCGTCGAGTTGCCTGCGCACCAACTCGGCCTTGGCCTCGATGTCCAGGCCGGTCAGCACGAAGGTCATCGAGTTGCGGAATCCGCCGATGCTGTTCAGCGACACCTTGTAGGTGGGCGGCGGGGCTTCGCCGCGCACGCCGCTGATGCGCACCCGGTCGGGGCCGTCGGACGCGAGCTCGACGGTGTCCATCCGGGCGGTGACGTCGGGGTTCGCGTAGCGGGCCCCGGTGATCTCGTAGAGCAGCTGGGCGGTGACGGTGTCGACGCTGACCAGGCCGCCGGTGCCCGGGTGCTTGGTGATCACCGAGGATCCGTCGGCGTAGACCTCGGCGAGGGGGAAACCGGCGTGGGTGAGGTCGGCGACCTCCGTAAAGAACGAGTAGTTGCCACCGGTGGCCTGCACACCGCATTCGATGACATGGCCGGCGACCACGGCGCCGGCGAGCCGGTCGTAGTCGGTGCGACCCCAACCGAAATGCGCGGCGGCTGCCCCGACGATCACCGAGGCGTCGGTGACCCGGCCGGTGACGACGACGTCGGCGCCGTCGCCCAGGCAGTCGACGATGCCCCAGGCGCCCAGGTAAGCGTTCGCCGTCAACGGGCTGCCCAGGCCCAGTTCCGCGGCACGCGGCAACAGGTCGTCGCCCTCGACGTGGGCGATCCGGGCGTCGATACCCAGGCGGTCGGTCAGCGCGCGGATCGCGTCGGCGAGGCCGGCCGGGTTGAGGCCGCCGGCGTTGGCCACGATGCGGACCCCGCGGTCGCGCGCCTCGCCCAGGCAGTCCTCGAGCTGTGTCAGAAAGGTCCTGGCGTAGCCGCGCTCCGGGTGCTTCATCCGGTCCCGGCCCAGGATCAGCATGGTGAGTTCGGCCAGGTAGTCGCCGGTGAGGTAGTCGACCTCACCGCCGGTGAGCATTTCGCGCATCGCCGAGAGCCGGTCGCCGTAGAACCCGGAGCAGTTCGCGATCCGGACGCCACCACCGGAAGTACCGGAAGCACCGGAAGCAGAGGCCATGTCCGTCCTCCATTCAGGGATTCACCGGCGAAACCCAACCAACCAACCGGTAGGTTAGCGGGTACCGCGGGTGTCACGTCAAGGATCCCACTTCGTTGCGGGTGCACCAGGGCCGTGCCCGCACGGCAGGCGCGCAGCCGGCTGGACCGCGGGCAGGCGGGCGTCCGTTTTGGCGACGAGCGGACCAGCGACTATCCTGATACGCGATCGTCGTCCGTTCGGCCTCCCGGCCACGCCGCGCGACATTGCCGAACTGCAAGCCACATTGAGGAGTTAGGCCCGACCATGGCCGTACCCAAGCGCAGAATGTCGCGCGCGAACACCCGTAGCCGGCGCGCGCAGTGGAAGGCCGAGAAGACCGAACTCGTCGGTGTCACGGTCGCAGGTCAGCGGCACAAAGTCCCGCGCAGGCTGCTCAAGGCGGCCCGTCTCGGCCTGATCGACTTCGACCGCCGCTAGCCCGATGGCGGCGCGCCTCTCAGGTCAGTCTCAGGCGGTGGGACGAAACTAGGGGCCGTGCGAATACTGGTCGTCGACGACGATCGCGCGGTGCGCGAATCGCTGCGCAGATCGTTGTCCTTCAACGGCTACTCGGTCGAGTTGGCCCATGACGGGGTCGAAGCCCTCGAACGGATCGCCAGCGATCGCCCCGACGCGCTCGTCCTGGATGTGATGATGCCGCGCCTGGATGGTCTCGAGGTCTGCCGTCAGCTCCGCAGCACCGGCGACGACCTGCCGATCCTGGTGCTCACCGCGCGCGATTCGGTTTCCGAACGGGTCGCGGGGCTGGACGCCGGCGCCGACGACTACCTGCCGAAGCCGTTCGCCCTGGAAGAACTGTTGGCCCGGATGCGGGCGCTACTGCGCCGGACCAAGCCGGAGGATGACGCCGAATCGGTGGCGATGAAGTTCTCCGACCTCACCCTGGACCCGGCGACCCGCGAGGTCACCCGCGGCGAACGCGGAATCAGCCTGACGCGCACCGAGTTCGCGTTGCTGGAAATGCTGATCGCCAATCCGCGCCGCGTGCTCACCCGCAGCCGCATCCTCGAGGAGGTATGGGGATTCGACTTCCCCACCTCGGGCAATGCGCTGGAAGTCTACGTGGGCTATCTGCGCCGCAAAACCGAAGCCGACGGTGAGTCCCGGCTCATCCACACGGTGCGCGGAGTGGGTTATGTCCTTCGGGAGACACCACCGTGACGACGCAATTCCCACGATGATCAAGTTCCACCGGCCTGCGCGCCCACCCATGCGCCCACCGCTGCGCGCCACGCCCTCCCTGTCGTTGCGGTGGCGGGTCATGCTGCTGGCGATGTCGATGGTCGCGATGGTCGTGGTCCTGATGGCCTTCGCCGTCTACGCCGTGATTTCGGCCGCGCTGTACAGCGACATCGACAACCAACTGCAAAGCCGGGCCCAACTGCTGATCGCCAGTGGTTCACTGGCGGCGGACCCCGGCAAAGCGATCGAAGGCACCGCCTATTCGGACGTCAACGCGATCCTGGTGAACCCGGGCCACGCGATCTACACGGCCCAGCAGCCGGGTCAGACCCTGCCGGTCGGTGCGCCGGAAAAGGCGGTCATCCACGGTGAGCTGTTCATGTCGCGGCGCACCGCCGGCGATCAACGGATCCTGGCCGTCCACCTGCAGAACGGCACCTCGTTGCTGATCTCCAAGAGCCTCAAGCCGACAGAGGCGGTGATGAACAAACTGCGCTGGGTGCTGCTGATGGTCGGCGGCGTCGGGGTGGCGGTCGCCGCGGTCGCGGGCGGCATGGTCACCCGGGCCGGCCTGCGCCCGGTGGCACGCCTGACCGAAGCGGCCGAGCGGGTGGCGCGCACCGATGACCTGCGACCCATTCCGGTGTTCGGCAGCGACGAATTGGCCAGGCTCACCGAGTCGTTCAACCTGATGCTGCGGGCGCTCGCCGAGTCGCGGGAACGGCAGGCGCGGCTGGTCACCGACGCCGGGCATGAACTGCGCACCCCGCTGACGTCGCTGCGGACCAATGTCGAGCTGCTGATGGCGTCGATGGAACCGGGAGCGCCGCGGCTGCCCGAACAGGAGATGGTCGACCTGCGCGCCGATGTGCTCGCGCAGATCGAGGAATTGTCCACTCTGGTAGGCGATTTGGTGGACCTCACCCGCGACGACGCCGGCCAGGTGGTGCACGAGCCGGTCGACATGGCCGATGTGGTCGATCGCAGCCTGGAGCGAGTCAGGCGGCGCCGCAACGACATTCACTTCGACGTTGACGTGACGCCGTGGCAGACGTACGGCGACGCCGCGGGGCTCTCGCGTGCGGTCCTGAACCTGTTGGACAACGCGGCCAAGTGGAGCCCGCCGGGTGGCCACGTCGGTGTCACCATGCGACAACTCGACCCGTCGCACGCCGAGCTGGTGGTCGCCGACCATGGCCCCGGCATTCCACCACAAGAGCGTCGGCTGGTGTTCGAGCGGTTCTATCGTTCGACGACGGCGCGGTCCATGCCGGGCTCCGGACTGGGGCTGGCAATCGTCAAGAAAGTCGTGCTCAACCACGGCGGGTTGCTGCGGGTCGAGGACACCGTCCCGGGCGGCCAGCCCCCGGGCACCTCCTTCTATGTGCTGCTACCCGGGCGGCCGCTGCCGCCGACGACCTACTCCGCGTCGGAACCCGAAACCGGCCAGGTAGACGCCACGGCCGACCCGGCGGTGCCGGCGACCGGCGATGAGGCGAACTCTCGGGAATCGGCGAACGTTATCTCAGTGGACTCTCAGTCCGCGCGGGCAAGGTAGGTCTGCGGCTACTGTTGAACCCAGCCGTCGACTTGCCGAAACACTGAGATAGAGGAAGAGCGACTTAGCGACATGACGAATGACCCGAGGTATTCGCCACCGCCGCAGCAGCCGGGATACCCGCCCGCGCCGAATCAGACTGCGCCCGTCCCGAGCCATGCGGGGTCCTCAGGCTATGCCCAGGGGCATCAGCAGCCGTACAACCAGCAGTTTGACTGGCGCTATCGGTCGCAGACAACCCAGTTCCGCCCGCCCTACGAACCGTTCAGCAACAGCAGGCCCGGCCGGCTCCCCGGGCCCGGCCCGATCCCCGGGGCGGGCCCGATTCCCGGCATGCTGCCTGGAATGCCCGCCGCGCCGGAACCGCGGAAGCGTTCTCGCGCAGGACTTTTGACCGTCGGTGCGGTGGCTATCGCGGTGGTGTCGGCCGGTATCGGCGGTGCGGCGGCAACGGCCATCGAGCTTGGCAACCACGCGACGAGCAATGGCGGCGGGCGCATCGCGGGCGCGGCGCCCAGCGTCCCGGCCGCGAACATGCCGCCGGGCAGCGTCGAGCAGGTCGCCTCCAAAGTCGTGCCCAGCGTCGTGATGCTCGAGACCGATATCGGGAGACAGTCCGAAGAGGGCTCCGGCATCATCCTGTCGACAGACGGGCTGATCCTGACCAACAACCACGTGGTCGCGGCCGCGGCGGCACCGCCCAAGGGCCCCGGGGGTCCCCCCGGGGCTCCGGTGCCTCCCGGCGGCCCGGGCGGTCCGGCGCCGAAAACCACGGTGACCTTCTCTGACGGTCGCACCGCCCCGTTCACGGTCGTCGGTGCCGACCCCACCAGCGACATCGCCGTGATTCGCGTGCAGGGCATGTCCGGGCTCACGCCCATCTCGCTGGGCTCTTCGTCGGATCTCCATGTCGGTCAGCCGGTGGTGGCGATCGGGTCGCCCTTGGGTCTGTCGGGCACGGTGACCACCGGAATCGTGAGCGCGCTCAACCGGCCGGTGTCCACGACCGGTGAGTCGGGCAACCAGAACACCGTGCTGGACGCGATCCAAACCGATGCCGCGATCAACCCCGGTAACTCCGGCGGCGCGCTGGTCAACATGAACGGCCAGCTGGTGGGCGTCAACTCGGCCATCGCCACCCTGGGCGGCGAGTCGCCGGACGCCCAGAGCGGCTCGATCGGTCTGGGCTTCGCGATCCCGGTCGATCAAGCCAAGCGCATCACCGACGAGCTGATCGCGACCGGCAAGGCGTCCCACGCCTCGCTCGGTGTTCAGGTGACCAGCGACAAAGGCACCCCGGGCGCCAAAGTTGTCGACGTCGTCGCGGGTGGTGCGGCCGCGAGCGCCGGTTTGCCCAAGAACGTGGTCGTCACCAAGGTCGACGACCGCCCGATCAACAGCGCCGACGCATTGGTCGCCGCCGTACGGTCCAGGGCGCCCGGCGACAAGATCACGCTGACCTTTTCCGATCCCGCCGGTGGCGGCAGCCGGAGTTTGCCGGTCACCCTCGGGAAGGCGGACCAGTAGTGAGAGTGGACGAACCCTCGGCGACCGGATTGTCGGAGCTCGGATATACGGTTGCACCCATGGAAACGGGTGCGGAATTGGTCGTTGGCCGGGCTCTGGTCGTGGTGGTCGACGATCGCACCGCCCACGGGGACGAGGACCACAGCGGCCCGCTGGTAACCGAACTGTTGACCGAGGCGGGATTCGTCGTCGACGGTGTGGTCGCGGTCGCCGCCGACGAGGTCGAGATCCGCAATGCGCTGAACACCGCCGTGATCGGCGGGGTGGACCTGGTTGTCTCGGTCGGCGGGACGGGCGTGACCCCCCGCGACGTCACCCCGGAGGCCACCCGCGAGATCCTGGATCGCGAAATCCTTGGCATCGCCGAGGCTATCCGCGGCTCGGGGCTGTCGGCAGGCATCGTCGATGCCGGTTTGTCACGCGGTCTGGCCGGTGTTTCCGGCAGTACGTTGGTGGTCAACCTGGCCGGCTCGCGCTATGCGGTGCGCGACGGAATGGCGACGCTGAATCCGTTGGCGGCCCAGATCATCGGGCAGTTGTCGAGCCTGGAAATTTGATTCGCGTTCCCCGGGATTAGTTGTGACCAGACCTCCCAGTTTCGACCCCGAATCGGTTTCGGGAACTCAGGAGTCGACGGACGGGCTCGACCCGGACGCCGACGAGCACGAGCAGTGGTTGCGGGAGAACGTGCCCCCACACCACGGTTGAGCGGCGGACTCGACCGAGGGTCTGGTTGCCGACGTCACGACGCGGTCAACCTTTGGCGACTAATTGCCCGAGAAATGTGTGATAGCGCACAACCTGGCATAGCGTTTTCCGGGGGCGGCGGCGTGTCGCCCTGGTAATTGGCGCTACGGGAGGTGTGCGCATGCTAAAGGGATTCAAGAGTTTTGTGATGCGCGGTGACGTGATCACCGTGGCCATCGGTCTGGTCGTGGCCCTGGCCTTCTCGAACCTCGTCAAGGCCTTCACCGACAGCGTGGTCAACCCGCTGGTCGCGGCCGTGCAGCCCGGTGCCAAGTTCGGATTGGGTTGGCAACTCGGCGACGCGGGCAACAGGGCGACCTTCGTCGACATCGGATCGTTCATCTCGGCGATCATCTATTTCGTCGTCTTCATGACGGCCGTGTACTTCATGATCGTGGTGCCTTATAAGCACATCCAGGCCCGCCGTGGGGTCACCGTGTTCGGAGAGGAACCGGCGACCAAGGCGTGCTCGGAGTGCATGTCCGACATCCCGGACGGCGCGCGCAAGTGCAAATACTGTGCCAGCCTCCAGACGGCCGCCTGATCCAGTGCGTTTGGGGGGCGAAGCCGCGGCGACGCACTCAGTGCAGGGTGAGCGTCACCGCCTGACCTAGCGCCGAGCCCGCCACCGTGTTCGCCACGCGAGCCGGCAGCGCGACCAACACGACGCGGTCGCTCTCGGCGGCCTGGAGTTTTTCCCTGGCCGACACGAGCACCACGACGGCGTCGGTGGCCACTACCTTGGGGGCGGCGTGGGCGGTCTCCGGCGAACCGGTCGCCGGTGCGGCCAGCACGTCGACCACGTCCCCGACGCGAACGAGGTCGATCAAGGCGCCGTCCGCCAGACGCAGCGGCACGATACGGGCCCCGGGTCCCGCCTTCGACCCGATTGCGGCCTCGGCCAGCCGGCTGCCCAGTAACCGGACGTCGGTGAGCACCTCGCCGCGCCTCGCCGGGCCGGCCAGCGTCGAACCCACGACGGCATCCACGTCGGCGCGTACCCCGTCGGGAACCGTTGAGGCCAAACGTTTTTCGAGTCGAACGTCGGCGGCGGTCAACGCGGCACCGGGCCGCAGGTCATGCTCGGCGACCACCACCTGCGCGTAGTCACCGTCGGGATTGGAACGCAGCGTCGCGATCCCGGCCAGCACGACGAGCCCGCTCGCGGCGACACGGCGCGCCAGCACAGTACGAGTCCAGTCCGGCCGCAACCACAGCGACAGCCGGCTCAATGCGCTTGGGTTCAGCGATGATTCGCCCACGCCGCAACGGTAGGCGCAACGCGATGGGCAGGCTGGCGGTCAGCGACGCCGGTGTGGATAACCCTCAGCTGGTGGCGGCAGCGGCCGACGCCGTGGAGCTGCTGCTCGACTTCTCGCTCGAGCTGGACTTCTCACTGGAATTGGACTTTTCGCTCGAACCCGAGCTCGATCCCGAGTCGGTCGACGAGGACCCATTGCCGGAGGTGCTGGACTTCTTGCCGGACTCGCGGCTGTCGGTGCGGTAGAAACCGCTGCCCTTGAACACCACTCCGACGGAGTTGAAGCGCTTGCGCAGCCGACCGGAGCAGCGTTTGCACGTGGTCAGCGCGTCGTCGGTGAAGGCCTGCACGATGTCGAAGCGATCGTCGCACTCGGTGCACTGATAGCTGTAAGTCGGCACGAAAACCTCCGGATGATTGCAAACGTGGTTAGCACTCTAGCGTCTCAAGTGCTAGAACCGCCACGTGACCTGTCTCATTCCCGACGCATCACCGCGGAACGAGGGCGATTAATCCGCCCCGCGGCGTGAGCGCGTGGGTCATGGGAACGTCGTGCGGGCCGGCCGGGATCTCGTCGAGCAATTCCGCGTCGCGGACGATCGCGACCAGCGGTGCTTGCGGGTCGTGGCCGCGCAGCGAGCGATCGTAGAAGCCCCGGCCCCGGCCCAGCCGCACCCCGCCGCGGTCGACGGCCAGCGCCGGCACCAGTACCAGGCCGCACTCCGCCAGGGCCGATGCCGGCAGCCACGGCTGTGGCGGCTCGAGCAATCCCCACCGGCCGGTCGTCAGCGTGCCGGGCCGGTATTCGCCCCAGGACAGCGGCAGCGGCGTGTTGTCGGCGGTGGTGCGCGCAACCGGCAGCAGCACCCGCCCAGAGCGCCGCAGCAACATATCCAACAGTTCGATCGACCCCGGCTCGGTGCCCACCGGCACGTAGGCGCAGACCGTGGTGTCGCTGGTCAGCATGTTTTCCAGGGCTTCCAGCTTGTCCCGCAACAGCTGCGCCTCGGCGGCCCGAACGTCGTCGGCAACGCGACGCCGGGCCGCGAGCACCTGTTCGCGCAACGTGGCCTTGCCCGTGGTCGCCATGCGTCAACCATGACAGTCAGGACTTTGCCCGCGCCACATCGAGTCGGCCAGGCGGATGCGGGTTATCGTGTGAACAATGTCATGCCCAAACGTGGTGGTGCCACGCACGGCTGTTGTGCCCGCCGCCGGTCTCGGTACCCGCTTCTTGCCGGCGACCAAAACGGTCCCCAAGGAACTGCTGCCGGTCGTCGATACCCCGGGCATAGAGCTGGTCGCGGCCGAGGCGGCCGAAGCCGGCGCCGAGCGCCTGGTGATCATCACCTCCGAGGGCAAGGACGGTGTCGTCGCGCATTTCGTCGAAGACCTGGTGCTGGAAAGCACGCTCGAGGAGCGCGGCAAAACGGCGATGCTCGACAAGGTCCGGCGCGCGCCGCGGCTGATCAAGGTCGAGTCCGTCGTGCAGAGCGAACCGCTGGGGTTGGGTCACGCGATCGGGTGCGTGGAATCGCGGCTGTCCGACGACGAGGACTCGATCGCGGTGCTGCTGCCCGACGACCTGGTGCTGCCGACCGGCGTGTTGGGGACGATGTCGAAGGTGCGAGCCCACTACGGCGGCACGGTGTTGTGCGCCATCGAGGTGACTCCCGAAGAGATCAGCGCCTACGGGGTTTTCGACGTCGAACCGGTGCCCGACGACGACAATCCCGACGTGCTCCGGGTCAAGAGCATGGTCGAGAAGCCCAAGGCCGAGGACGCGCCGTCGCTGTTCGCCGCGGCGGGTCGATACGTGCTCGACCGCGCCATCTTCGACGCGCTGCGCCGCATCGAGCGCGGGGCCGGTGGTGAAGTGCAACTCACCGATGGGATCGCGCTGCTGATTTCGGAGGGCCACCCCGTGCATGTCGTCGTGCACCGCGGATCTCGACACGACTTGGGAAATCCTGGCGGCTACCTCAAGGCTGCGGTTGACTTTGCATTGGATCGTGACGACTACGGCCCGGAATTGCGGCAATGGTTGGTGGCGCGGTTAGGCCTGGCCGAGCAGTAGCCCGGCGGTACCCGGCCGGCGGAACGCTTAGCGGTCCCGGGCGGGGATGCCCCGCCCGCGCAGTGAGCGGGCCGGGCGCCCGCCGGGATTGAGGGCAGAGAGGCGCGCTGTGCGTTCTGTGGAGGAGCAGCAGGCCCGGATCACGGCGGCCGCGGTGGCCCCGCGGCCGATACGTGTGGCGATCGCCGAGGCGCAGGGATTGATGTGCGCCGAGGAGGTGGTGACCGAACGCCCGATGCCCGGTTTCGATCAGGCCGCGATCGACGGCTATGCGGTGCGCAGCGTCGACGTCCTCGGTGTCGGCGAGGTGGGCAGCGACAGTCTCCCCGAGCCGGTCGACGACTCACCCGAGAACGACGGGCGCGACGGGCTGGTGCTGCCGGTGATGGGAACCGTCGAGGCCGGGTCGCGCACACCCAGCCGCTTGCAGCCACGCCAGGCCGTCCGGGTGCAGACCGGAGCGCCGCTGCCCACGCTGTCCGACGCCGTCCTGCCGTTGCGGTGGACCGACGGCGGAACGTCGCGCGTCCGGATCTACCGGGGGGCGCCGTCGGGCGCCTACGTGCGCCGCGCCGGCGACGACGTCCAGCCCGGAGACGTCGCGGTGCGCGCCGGAACGGTGATCGGCGCGGCCCAGGTCGGGCTGCTCGCTGCGGTCGGCCGCGAACGCGTGCTGGTCCATCCGCGGCCGCGGGTCACGATCATGGCGCTGGGCGGCGAACTGGTCGACATTTCGCGCACCCCGGGAAACGGGCAGGTCTACGACGTCAACTCCTATGCGCTGGCGGCGGCGGCCCGCGATGCCGGTGCCGAGGTCAACCGCATTGGGATCGTCGGCGGCGGCCCCAAGGAGCTGCGCGACGTCGTCGAGGGCCAGATCAATCGCGCCGAGGTCATCGTCGTCGCCGGCGCGGTCGGGGGCGCCGCGGCCGAGACGGTGCGCTCGGTTCTCTCCGAGCTCGGGGAGATAGAGGTGGTTCGGGTTGCCATGCATCCCGGATCCGTCCAGGGTTTCGGGCAGCTGGGCCGCGAGGGCGTTCCGACGTTTTTGTTGCCGGCCAACCCGGTGAGCGCGCTGGTGGTTTTCGAGGTGATGGTGCGCCCGCTGATCCGGTTGTCGCTGGGCAAACGCCAGCCGATGCGCCGCGTCGTGCAGGCCCGCACGCTCTCGCCCATCACGTCGGTGGCGGGGCGCAAGGGTTACCTGCGCGGCCAGCTGATGCGGGACCAGGAGAGCGGGGAGTATCTGGTGCAGGCGCTCGGCGGCGCCCCGGGCGCGTCATCGCACCTGCTGGCCACCCTCGCCGAAGCCAACTGTCTGGTTGTGATGCCCAGCGGCGCCGAGCAGATTCGCACCGGCGAGATCGTCGACGTCGCCTTCTTGGCTCAGCGCGGCTGAGCGGAACCGGACCACGCCCACCGTGAACCTGTTGCGCTCCAATTCTCGTCATCCGGGCTGGCCCATGAGCGTTGGGCCGCTGCGGGTTCCGGCGGGCGTGGTCCGGCTGCGGGCGGTGCGGCTGCGCGACGGGGCGCAGTGGAGCCGGATCCGGCTGACCGATCGTGCGCATCTGGAGCCGTGGGAGCCCAGCTCCGAGGGTGACTGGACGGCCCGGCACGCCGTGGGCGCCTGGCCGGCGTTGTGCTCCGGCCTGCGTGCCGAGGCCCGCCAGGGTCGCATGCTGCCCTATGTCATCGAACTCGACGGGCGCTTCTGCGGGCAGTTGACCGTCGGCAACGTCACCCACGGGTCGCTGCGGTCGGCGTGGATCGGCTATTGGGTGCCGCGCTCGGCCACCGGCGGCGGGGTGGCGACCGCGGCCTTGGCCCTGGGGCTCGATCACTGCTTCGGGCCGGTCATGTTGCACCGGGTGGAGGCCACCGTGCGCCCGGAAAACGCCGCCAGCCGGGCCGTGTTGGCAAAGGTGGGGTTTCGCCAGGAGGGCGTATTGCAGCGCTACCTCGAAGTCGACAAGGCGTGGCGCGATCACCTGCTGATGGCGATCACCGCCGAAGAGGTCACCGGATCGGTGGCATCGGCGCTGGTCAGAGCCGGTAGCGCAAGCTGGGCGTGACGCCCGCCCGGTGATTGGGACCGTGGGCGGCGCCCCGAGGGAGACCGAATCTTTGTCGATCTGGGACTAGCGCGACACGAGTGACTCATGGTGCTTGTGGGAGGCAAATTACAGGTGTGTAATTGTCCTGGTCGTCATGACCCGGCCGCGTTGGCTACCGATGGGCTTCGCGGGGGACGAGAACCGAAGAGAGCAGGTCATCATGCCAAGCATCCCGCAATCATTGTTGTGGATATCGCTCGTGGTGCTGTGGCTGTTCGTCTTGGTGCCGATGCTCGTCAGCAAACGCGACGCGGTGCGTCGCACCAGCGACGTGGCGTTGGCGACCCGAGTCCTCAACGGCGGGGCTAACTCCCGGCTGATCAAGCGCAGCGGCCCGGCCGCCGGCCATCGCAGCGATCCCGACTGGCAGCCGCCGGAAGGCTCGGCCGACACCGACCTCGACGAGGAGCACTTGGCCGAGGACGAAGACAGCGACCGGGAAATGGACGACGACGCCGACACCGAGGAGCTGAGCCGCCGGCGCCCGGTGGTCATGAAGATGGCGGTCGCCGAAGCCGACGAGCCCGACTACCTCGACGTCGACGTCATCGAGGATTCCGCCGCACTTCCGGTGGGGGCCAGCGGTTCTGCGGCCGAGGTCGTCGACGAGGAGCCTGCTGAGCCCGTCGAGGACGACGACGTCGACACCGAGGCCGTCGCGAAACACGATGACGAGGACAGCTACGAGTACGTCGAGGACTCGTCCGGGTTGGAGCCCGCGGCCGACGGTGACGAAGCCGACGACGAGGTGCCGGCCCCGATCCCGCGCAACGCCGCGCGGCGGCGCCGGTTCGACACCAAGACCGCCGCCGCGGTCAGCGCCCGCAAGTACGCGTTCCGCAAGAAGGTCCTGGTGGTGATGGCGGTCGTCCTGGTCGGCTCGGCCACCGCGGCGTTCAAGATCTCCCCGAGCGCCTGGTGGGTGTGCGGCACCGCGATCGGCATCACCCTGCTGTACCTGGGTTATCTGCGGCGCCAGACGCGCATCGAGGAGAAGATCCGCCGCCGCCGGATGCAGCGGATGGCGCGGGCGCGCCTCGGCGTCGAGAACGCCTACGACCGCGAGTACGACGTGGTGCCGTCGCGGCTGCGCCGCCCGGGCGCGGTGGTGCTGGAAATCGACGACGAGGACCCGGTCTTCGAGCACCTGGATTATGCGACGGCGATGCGGACCTTCGGTTGGCCGCGGGACTTGCCGCGCGCCGTCGGCGAGTAGTGCCGGCAGTTCGGCGGTTGGTGCCGCGGCTGGTAGCCTGCTAGCGATCAGGGGCTATGGCGCAGTTGGTAGCGCGACTCGTTCGCATCGAGTAGGTCAGGGGTTCGATTCCCCTTAGCTCCACAAAGTTTGAGCAGGTCAGGGCGTATAGAGGCCGTTAGGGAACTTCCGCCGTCCGCAGGGCGTCCGCAGTAACCTGGATTGCCTCGTTCAGGCGGTCTGCAACTTCGTCGCAGCGGGGAATCGGCTACGACTATTGCGACGGCTCTTGGCGTTAGTCGTGCCACGGTCTACAGGGTTCTCGGAGAAGCCCTGACCTAGTCGAGGACCTTGACGGGTAACGTCTTCCAGCCAACGACGTTCGCCATCTGAACCCGTTCGCACCTGTCGAAGTCGACGTCGTATCGGGGCATGAAGTCGAGTAGCTTCTCCAACGCGATGGCGCTTTCCATGCGAGCCAGGGCGGCACCGAGGCAACTGTGGATGCCGTATCCGAGGCCGAGATTCTGAGCCTCGGTGCGGTCTCGGTCGATGTCGAAGATGTCGGCGTTAGTCCACGCCAGGTGGTCGCGATTGGCCGACCCTCCAATCAGGAATACCGGGGCACCCTCGGGGATCGTTTGTCCGTGCAGGTGAACGTCTTTCGTGGCGACGCGCACGTTGTATTGCGCAGGTGCCTCGTACCGCAGTAATTCTTCGACCGCAGCGGGAATCCGGCTGCGATCATCGAGCAACTTCTGCCATTGGTGTGGGTGCCTGGCGAAGAGGTAGATCGCGCTGCCGACGAGCTTGGTCACGGTTTCGGCTCCCGCTCCGCCGAGCATCGTTGCGAATGCGGCGATTTCGATGTCGTCGAGTCGAGTTTTCTCGCCGTCATCACGGACCAATTCGGCTTCGAGCAACTTAGTGAGCAGATCGTCTCGGGGTTCGGCGCGGCGTTCTTCGATTAGCCCGTAGTAGTACATCGCGGTGTCAAGGGAGGCTTGAGCGCCGTCCTCCGTCAGTTCGAGTTGTCCGACCTCGCGTGTTAGGGACAAGTCGATCCAGTGCCGCACCTGTTGTGCGTCTTCCTCAGGTGCGCCGAGCATGTTGGTGATGACTTCGACGGGAAACGGTGCGGCGAAGTCACCGACGGCATCGAATCCGTCGGGGTCGACCCGGCGGAGGTGCTTGTCGATCTTCTCGGTGGCCATCTGTTTCTGGGCTTGGATTGCTCTTGGCGTAAAGACTTTGTTGAGCAAGCTGCGCATGTCGCGATGGCTGGGAGGGTCCATCATGATGATCATGCGTGGGCCGGTGTCGACGGGTATTCCGTTGCGGATCGTGGCGAGGTCGGTTCCACGGGCCGACGAGTACGTCGCCGAGTCTTTGAACGCAGGCGCGACATCGGCGTGTCGGGTCAGTGCGTAGAAGTCGAAGTCGGCGTTGTAGTAAACCGGTTGCTCATCGCGCATGCGTCGGTAAGTCCCGTAGGCCCCGTTGAAGAAGTCCTCCGAGAACGGGTCAAAGTTGATTTCGGCGGTCGTCACTGCGCCCTCCACTGCGTCAGATAAATCACATGGCAGTGCGGTTGTCGCGGCCCATCGCTGCCGGGGTGCGGTCGAAGGCGCGTGCCATGGCCTGCACCGTGTACGACGCCGCGAGGCGACCGTCGGATGTGAAGACTTTGCCGTTGCCTTGGATCAGTCCACGCCCTGACCAAAAGGCATGATTGCTGTACAGCAGCCAGTCGCTGACGTCGACTTCATCGTGAAAGGCGATGCTGCTCGTCATGACTCCGGTTGACACGGTGTCGTGTGCCTGAGCTTCACCGAAACCGTGATGCGGTGACATGCCGGCGGCAATGGTCCAGTGTGTGGTCGATTGGGCGAGAAGCGCAGTGTGCAAGTACGACTCGTCGGGCGCGTCACGGAAGCGGACCCATACGTCGATCTGGGGCGGTCCGATGCGCTCGGGGTCGGGATCGTAGGCTCCGTCGACGATTCGTATCTCGCGTCCGGTGACTCCGAATCCGGGGAAGCTCTCCGCCCCGTCGGGTCCTGGTACGTCGGGCATAGGTGGCTGATCACGGATGAGATCGGGCGCACCGGAATCGGCGAGGACTATCGCGACGCAACACAGTGCCCCGTGCTGAGTGGCGTGAACTTGAGTCGTGGAGAAGGTTCTGCCGTGCCGAAGAACTTCGACGGCGAGGTCGACGGGCGCATCGAAGGCCGCTGATTTTGTGAAGATGGTGGATACAGAGGTAACTCGTTGACTTGCAAGCGTTTTGGATGCTGCGACGATGGATTCTGCGACAAGTTGACCACCCTCGACCACGTTGCGCCAGGTGGGTCCGTGCGCGGGACCGATGAACCGGCCCTCACCGGCGGGCTCGACATCAATGATCCGCAATAACTCACTCGCATCGCCCCAGACTGGGAAGGAGGCTGGCACGCTTCTGCCGCCGGGCCACCGCTCCACAATTTCGATGCGTAGCTGGTGGCTGTAGAACGCCGCATAGCCCGCGATTCCTGCGACCTCGGGGAGCGGAGTGCGATACGTCCAGGCGACGCCCTTGGCGTGGTCGTGGGCACCTGCGAGGTCCCAGTAGTTAGCGCGACCCTTGAACGGGCATTCCGTCGTGTGAGCTGAGGGCATCAACAGGTCCCATCGGACATCGGACTTCGGGAAGTACAGTCGGTCGATGTGATCTGTCTCGGTCACTACTAGGCAGTCGTCGCTTTCGGCGATGAGTGTGTCGTCGTGCCATACCTGGCCGGTGTACTGGCACGGCGCGATGTCGATCCGGTAGTCGGGGTGGACGGGCCACGCCGATTCGACTTGACCGCTCACGACCTGGCGTCGGCTTGGTGTCGCGATTTTTCGCCGGTCAGTGCGGGCATGGTTTCCCAGCCTCGGACGGTTGAGGTGGTCGACATCCGTGCTGCCGAGAGGTCGACGTCCCACTCAGGGAACCTTTTCAGAATTTCTTCGAGTGCGACGCGCCCTTCTAGGCGCGCCAGGGCGGCACCAAGGCAGAAGTGCGCACCGACAGCGAAAGCGATATGTGATCGGTTTTGGCGGTGAATGTTGAACATCTCGGCGTCGGGACCGAATTGGCGGTCATCTCGGTTTGCCGAACTGATGAGGAGTGTCATCACGCTGCCGCTAGGCACCTGCTGGCCGTAGTATTCGACGTCGCGTGTGACGTAACGCGATACAAACGGAGCGGGTCCTTCGAAGCGCAATAACTCCTCGACCGCCTGAGGGATCAGACCCGGATCGGCGACGAGTTCCCTTCGTTGGTCGGGGTGCTCGGCGAGCACTTTTGCGGCCCATCCGATAAGCCGTGCTGTGGTCTCGTTGCCTGCAAGGGCGACCATGTTGACGTACATGAGCAGCTCGGCGCGCTCCAAGTGACGAGTGACTCCATGCTCGTCCTCGAACTGCACATTGAGCAGTTCGGTGACGATGTCGTCGGACGGATTATCGGCCCGCCAGTCGATGTAGTCCGCCCACAGTTGACCGTCGTCGAATCCGGTCGACGCGGACTCCATGGGCTGACCCGCCTCGGTGGTCAGAATCGCGTTCGCGTGGTCGCGGGACCTCAGTTGGTCCTCATCGGGGAAGCCCAACAGCATGCCAATGACCCGCATGGGCAGTTCCGCGCCGAAGTCCGTGACGAAGTCGAACCCGCCTGCACCGACGAGCGGGTCGAGGCTGCGCACGCAGAACTCTCGAATCTGAGGCTCCAGTGCGCTGATCTTGCGCGGAGTGAACATTCGCGACAACAGCCTTCGGTGAATGTCATGTCGGGGTGGGTCCTCCGCGACGATAAGACCTGACGGAATCTCCATATCCGCCTTGATGAACTCCAAGATGTCGCCGCGTGCGGAACTGAACGTCTTGTTGTCGAAGAGAGCCTTCTCGACATTTGTGTAGCGGCTCAGCGCGAAGAAATCGTGTTGCTCGTTGTAGTAGAGCGGCATCTCGTCTCGTAGCCGCCGGTACACGGGGTAGGGGTCGGCGACGAGGTCGACATCGTAAGGGTCAAAACGAATCTCACCAGTGGTGTTGCGGGCCATCGCGTCGCTCCTCTAGCTGTCCGACGTGCGGATGAGTTTGCCGCTAGCCGGACTCTGCCATGTTTTTAAGCGCCTGCTTAAAAGTTAAGCACCTGCTTAACATATCATGGTGGAGCCGGTCAACCCGATAGCCTGACCTGTCGGTACGTACGAAGAATGCGAGCGCATGAATGGCATCGCCAAAACGGATCGCGTCGCCGAATGCGAAGACGCGCACCGTGATACTGGATGCAGCCGAGCAACTGATGTTCGAAGAGGGCTGGGCAGCCGTCACTGGCCGCCGCGTTGCGCAGAGAGCCGGCCTCGGCTCTCAGCTCGTCCACTACCACTTCGGCACGATGGACGATCTCCTTCGAGCGGTTTTCCAACGCCAAGCCGAAAAAGGGTCCACGGCTCATGCAGAAGCCCTTGAATCGCCTCAGCCTCTGTGGTCACTCTGGCGGATGATTCGGGACGCCCCTTTCAGCAAGTGGACTATGGAGGTTCTTGCCCTGGCGAACCATCGTCCGCAACTCGCCGCCGAACTACGCCACTACGCGCAGACGTTCCGCGCCGAGCAAGCTGAGATGGTCGCCGCCGTGTTGAAGAAATATGACGTCGACGAACGAAGCGTTCCGCCCATGGCGGTGGCATTCCTGATGACCGTCATCCCGCCGGTCCTTTTCATGGAGGACCAACTCGACATCACCGCAGGGCACGCCGAGATAGTCGGCCTCGTTGAGCGATACCTGCGCGAGGTCGAGGGGGAACCCACTCCGCATTAGGCAACGTCGCGGTTGGAGCCTCCACTGAAATGGGACGGGGTGGGGGGTAGCGCCTTGGCCCTTCGCCATGCGCCTTGAACAGCCCAGCGTCCTCTCTCTCCGGCACGCGTCCGCAGCAGTTCCTCTTGCGGTCTGCGTTGGCCAACGTCGCCAACTCGACGACCAGCGCATTTCTAGCGGAGCCAACGCCGTCAACATGCACACACGCCCAGGCCGACTCGTCCGCATCGAGTAGGTCAGGGGTTCGATTCCCTTTAGCTCCACAGAGTTTGAGCAGGTCAGGACGGTAGTCGAGCGTCAGGCTTCCGAAGCCGTCCGTTGCGGCATCGAGACGCCGGCGACCTCGTCCAGGTCCTCGTAGAACTAAGTCCGCGTACACATCCAGCGTCGCCGACGCCGTGGCCGAGCAATCGCTGCAACGACCATCCTGACGAGCCGGAGGCGGTCTCGAGCCGGTAACGCTATGGCGTGTCGGGATTTCACCGCCGGTCGGTTCTGAGATCGTTGGACATATCGCGATGGAACGCAAGGAGGCGGCGTGAGCCCCACTCACATTTTCTTCGTGTCGGCTCTCGTCGTCATGCTGGTAGTCGGGATCGCGGCAATCATGTTCTCCGGAAAGCGGTTCCGCCCTGAAGCGACCCTGGCGATTGTGTTGACGGTGGTTACCGTCGCGGGCTGGGTCTGGCGGATGCCACGGGGGTGGTACACGATTTCGCAAATCGCTTGGCGCTACCGGCTAAAGACGTCTCAGGTCCGGGAGGTCGCGGACAAGCTCGGCATGAGGGCCTTCAACCGTGGTGCGCTGGTCCCTCCCGCACAGCGGAAGAAGATGCATCCCGAACTGATGCGTCTGAAGAAGCGTAAGGCGGTACGCGAGCCGAGGGCAGCGCAGGACACCCGACTGGTCTACGAATCCTCGGCCGCGCAGTCTGATTTCCTGGAGGAGGCCGATCGCATGCAGTTCTCCGGGGAGGAGCTATTGCGACATCTGCGTCCGAGTAGTACCCATTTCCTGGCAGACGTCGAGGACGAGGCGGTCTGACGAAATCAGCTGGGGCCAGGGCGGACCGACGCCCTCGCACCTCCTCGTCTCGTTGGCGGACCGGACGCCGTGAGCTGATACCGGGACCGGACCGCCGCCGAACGTGAGCGGCGGTTCACGGGCAAGTAGCTAGCGCTCGACGGCGGCGTGGGCACGCACCGACGGCGCGATCCAGTCTTCAAGGAACTTTCGCAGCTCCAACCCGGTGCGCGGCGGGCGGCCCGGATCCACGATCAATGACTGCAGCGTGCGCAGCATGATTTCGACCAGTTCGTCCAGCCGGCCCGCGGCGAATCCCGCTGCGGCCCAATCGACGTCGAACCGGCGCAGGATCGACCGGCCGAACGAAATGGCCATGTCCGAGGTGACCCCCGCGGTGAACGCGCTGGCCTTGCCGGGCTGGAACACCAGGCTGAGGTACTTGTCGTGGGCGAGTTGCTCGAAGGTGTAGGCGATGCCCTCCACCACGGCCTCGGTCGGGTCGGTGATCGAACCCAGATGTGCCGCAAGCCGATCCAGAAACCCATCGACCGACGACAGCGCCGTCGCACCCAAGAGCGTCTCGTGGGTGGGGAAGTACCGGTAAATCGTCTGCCGGGTCACGCCGAGCGTCGACGCCACCTCGGACACGCTCACGGTCCCGCGCGCGTCGATCGCGCGTCGCGTCGCGGTCAGGATGCGCGCGATCGCCTCATCGTCGTCGGCCGGGATGTCACCCGACCAGCCGTGCCGGCGCATGGCGTGATCGTCGCACACGCCGCGCCCGAGCTTGACAATACAAACAATAGTGATTGTATGGTCCGAGACATCGGGGGTGAAGGAGACGAGCGTGACGACGATCGACAGCCCGGTGAGCGGCACCGACGAGACGTTGACCCGGCGGGGCCTGCGTCACGCCCTGGAGAAAACGACCGACCTGGCCGAGCGTGAACTGCGGGTGCCCCTGCACTACTACCGCGACCCCAAGATCACCGAGATCGAGGAGTCGCAGATTCTGCGCCGGGTGCCGCTGGCCATCGTCCCGTCGGCGCAGGTGCCGAACACCAACGACTACGTCGTGCGCTCGGTGCTGGGCGACTCGCTGTTGGTGACCCGCGATCGAACCGGGGCCAGCCACGTCTTGCTCAACTACTGCCGGCACCGGGGCGCGATGCCGGCCCGCGGATCGGGCAACGCCGCACGCTTCGTCTGCCCGTATCACGCCTGGACGTACAAGAACACCGGTGAACTGTTCACGGTCCCGGGCAAGGCCGGCTTCGACTCGATGGACACCAAGGACTACGGCCTGGTCGAACTGCCCTCCGAGGAGCGACACGGCTTCATCTGGGCGGTGCTGACCGCCGACGCGACCATCGACCTCGACGAACACCTGGGCGACTTCGCTGCCGAACTCGCGCTGTGGGACTACGCGTCCTACGGCTATCACACCGAGCGCGAATTCACCTCCGACGTGTCATGGAAGGGCGCCCTGGAGGCGTTCGCCGAGGGCTACCACTTTCCGTACGTCCACGGCGAAAGCCTGATCGGGCAGAACACCCTGGCCAACACGATGGTCTACGACGGGTTCGACAAGCATCACCGCATCGGGTTTCCGTTCACCTGGATCACCAACGCGGACACCGATCCGTCGGCCTCGCTCGAACCGGTGGCGAACATGGGGGTGATCTACTGGGTGTATCCGAACCTCGTCCTGGCCAACAGCCCGGTGGGGGTGGAGATCATCGACATATTGCCCGCCGGTGAGCCGACCCGGTGCACGGTGCGCCACAGTTGGATGGGGCGCATCCCGGCTACCAGCGATGAGATGAGAGCGGCCTACGACGCGGTCTTCGAGGGGGTGCACGCGGCCGTTCGCGACGAGGACTTCGCCATGCTGCCCCAGTGCGGCGAGGGCGTCCGGCACGGCCAGCACGACCACATGATCATCGGACGCAACGAAATCGCCGTCCAGCACATGATCAAGGTGTTCGCCCAAGAACTCGGCGTCGCACTCGCCTGACATCATTTGAGCGTTTGCGATAGTCGCAGGCCATCGCGGGTACTGATCCTCTGAACCCAATGACGGAGAGGATCTCATGGCGCAGCGCGACCGCGATTCGACCGACGAGTTGCTGCAAGAACTCCTGTGGACCTATGGGCCGTGCGGGCAGGAGGACGAGGTCCGCGCCGTCATCGCCCGCGAACTGCAACCCGTCGTCGACGACATGTGGACCGACGACGCCGGAAACCTGATCGGATACATCGCCGCCAACGCCTCGAGCGACGACGCCGGGGCGCCCGATCACCGTCACCGGACGGCGGCCATACCCGGCACCGCGACGCGGGTCATGGCGCACATGGACGAGCTGTCGATGATCGTCAAGCGCGTGGAGCCCGACGGCACCCTGCATCTGACGCAGCTGGGCACGATGTACCCGGGTAACTTCGGACTGGGCCCGGTCGCCGTGCTCGGCGACAACGAAACCCTCACCGCGGTACTGACTCTCGGCTCCGAGCACACCACCGAAGAAAGCTCGCGGATCTGGGAGACCAAGCCCGATCAGGGCGACCGCGCGCTGGACTGGCATCACGTGTACGTCTTCTCCGGCCGCAGCACCGAGGAGTTGGCGGCCGCGGGCGTGCACGCCGGCACCCGCGTGTGCGTCGACCGCAGCAAGAGATCGGTGGTCGAGATCGGAGACTACGTCGGCGCCTACTTCCTCGACGACCGCGCCGCGGTCACCGCGCTGCTGAACGTCGCCCGCGTGCTGCGCGAGGGTGACCAACGGCCCGCCGACGACGCCTACCTCGTGTTCACCACCAACGAAGAGATCGGCGGGGTGGGGGGCAGCTACGCCAGCGCCACCCTGCCCGGCGACCTCACGCTCGCCCTGGAAGTCGGCCCCACCGAACGCGAATACCGCACCAGCGTCACCGGCGGACCGATCATCGGCTACAGCGACGCGTTGTGCGTTTACGACAAAAAGGTCGCCGACCGGCTGCTGAAAATCGCCACCGACCGGGGGCTGTCGCCCCAGCCGGCCGCGCTGGGCGCGTTCGAATCCGACGCGTCGCACTCCAAGGCCAACGGGCTGACCGCGCGCGCCGGCCTGCTGTGCCTGCCCACGCTGAGCACCCACGGCTACGAGGTCATCGCGCGCAGCGCGATCGACGACATGGCCGCGATCGTGGTCGATTTCGTGCTCGAGCCCAGCAACCAGACCGCCTGAACATCGCTGCGGACCGCGCCGGGCGGAGTCCGGCGAAAACGCGACAATCGTGCTGGTCAGCTTGTTAGGCTGGCGACGCTTCCGGACGCAGAACGATGGGGTTGGCACGTGGTAAGCGTGGTCTCGCAGCTGGGCGAATCGCTCGCGGGGGAATCCCCATGACACGTCCGCGAATTCGCGCACGCGCGCCGCTGCGGATCTCGTTCGCCGGTGGCGGCACCGACGTGCCACCGTTCCCGGCGACCGAAGGCGGCTGCGTCCTGTCGGCGACCATCGATCGCTACGCCCAGGGATCGCTTGCCCCGCGCACCGATCGCCGGGTCAGCATCGAGTCGGTGGACTTCAAGACCACGCACGAGATGACGCTCGACAGCGAGATTCTCTACGACGGCAGCCTCGATCTGATCAAGGCCGCGGTGCGCAGATTCGGCCGTGACGGCACGGACGGCTATGACCTGGTGCTGCGTTCCAGCGCCCCGCCCGGCTCGGGGCTGGGCTCGTCGTCGACGATGATGGTCGCGCTCACCGGCCTGCTCGCCGAGCACTACCGGCTGCCCATGGGCGAATACGAGACGGCCCAACTGGCGTGTGCCATCGAACGCGAGGATTTGGGCATCGCCGGCGGCATGCAGGACATGTACGCCGCGACGTTCGGCGGGTTCAACTTCATCGAATTCACCGACCGGGTGATCGTCAATCCGCTGCGGATCCGCGACGAGACCGCCTTCGAGCTCGAGCTCAGCCTGCTGCTGTGCTACACGGGCATCACCCGGGACTCCGCGCGGGTGATCGAGGACCAAACACGGCGTGCCACAACGGGTTCGGATGACACCCTCGCGGGGCTGCGGGCCCAGAAGGACCTGGCGGTCGCGATGAAGGCCGCGCTGTTGACGGGCAAGCTGAACGACTTCGGTGCGCTGCTGGGCGAAGCGTGGACCCAGAAGAAACGCATGTCGCCCTACATCACCAACGAGCGCATCGACGATCTCTACGAGCTGGCCCGGAAAAACGGGGCACTGGGCGGCAAGCTCACCGGAGCCGGTGGTGGGGGATACATCCTGCTGTTCTGCGACTTCGCCAAGAAGCACCGCCTCATCGAAGCCCTCGAGGGCGCCGGCGCGGGCATCACCGAATTCGCCTTCGAGAGCAAGGGATTGACGACATGGCAGGCTTGACCGGTTCGGACGTGGTCCCGCCGAACGTGGAGCTGGTCCAGCAGCGCTTGGCCGAAACCATCGCGGTCAAGCGGCAAATGCAGCAGGGTGATTTCGCCGCACAGACCGTCGAGGTGGCGCGGGTCATCATCGGCGCGCTGCGCGCGGGGGGAAAGGCGATCTTCTTCGGCAACGGCGGGTCGGCGCAAGACGCCGGACACCTGGCGGCCGAACTCATGGGCCGCTTCGCTTTTGACCGTCCGGGCCTGGCCGCGATCAGCCTCCCCGACGCCACGGCGGCGATGACGGCCATCGGAAACGACTACTCCTATGACGAGGTGTTCGCCCGCCAGGTCCTCGCCGCCGGGCGCCCCGGGGACGTGGTGATCGGACTGACCACATCGGGCAACTCTCCCAACGTCGTTCGCGCGCTCGAGGTGGCCGGCCAGGCGGGGATGGCGACCGTCACGCTCACCGGTGCGCACGGCGGCAAGGTGGCCGGCGTGGCCGACCTGTGCATCCGGGTTCCCAGCGAGGACACCGCGCGCATTCAGGAGGCATGCCTGCACCTGGGCCACTCGATTTGCGAAATGGTCGAAGCGGCACTGTTTCCCAGGCCCTCCTGACCTCGGTCCGACGATGGCCGCACCCGATCTGCGCAACGTGCGCACCGTGTTCCTGGACCGGGACGGCACCGTCAACGTCAAGGCCGCCGAGGGCGAGTACATCCGATCACCCGCCGAGCTGGTTCTGTTGCCGGGTGCGGCGGCGGCGCTGGCCGCCCTCAACGCCGCCGGCCTGCGGACCATCCTGGTGACCAACCAGCGGTGGCTCTCCGAACCCGGCTCCGACCCAGCGCATTTCGCCGCCGTCCAGTGGCGTCTGCAAGAATTGCTCGCGGACGCGGGCGCCCGGATCGACGCCACCTACCATTGTCCGCACGCGGCGAACAGTTGCGACTGCCGCAAACCCGGCACCGGCATGTTGTTACGCGCGGCGGCCGAACACGGTATCGATCTGACGGAATCGGTGATGATCGGGGACACCGACATCGACATGATGACGGGCAGAGCGGCCGGAACGGCGACCATCCTGCTTCGCGCCGGCGGGAAGCCATCCGTCGACGCCGACGTCGTGGTCGACGATCTGGCCGCCGCCGTGGAGCTGATCGTGAATAACCAAGCGGCACACTAGTTGCGGGTAAATCGGTGGGCCGTCGAGCGGGCCACCAACGCGAGCGCAAACGGCAGATCGTCGCGCAGATACCTGCGGGCAAGCCGTCGCGGTTCGAGCGCCAGCCGGTGCAACCATTCGAACCCGAGCCGCTGGATCATCGGAGCGGCCCGGCGCACCACGCCGGCGGTCATCGCGATACCCCCGCCGCACGCGAGGCACCAGGCATTCGGCAATTCTCGGCGCAGCCGTTCGATGAGGCGTTCCTGACGAGGGAAGCCCAAGCCGACAAGGACCAGATCGGGTGCCGTGCTGACGACGGCGGTGATCACCCGCCGCGTCCCCTCCTCGGTGCTATCGAAGCCGAACGCCGGTGACGCGGTTCCGGCGATCCGAAGATCGGCGCAGCGGGCGGCCAGCGCCTCGGCCGCCCGCTGCGGCACCCCGTCGACGCCTCCGAGCAGATAGACCGACTTCTTGGCGGCGGCCGCGGCCGCCGCCAACGGGACGATCAGCGACGAGCCGGCCACGCGCTCCGGCAGCCTCTCGCCCCTGGCCCGCGCCGCCCACACCAGTGGCATCCCGTCGGCGACCACCAGCGATCCCCGGGCGATCAGTTCGGCCAGCCCGGCGTCTCGACCGGCCGCCCGGGCCACGTCGATGTTGACCGGGATGATCGAGCCGCCGCGGCCGCCCGCCCAGGCCGCCTTGACGACGTCGACCACCTGGTGTTGCGTCAGCGCGTCGAACCAGAGATCACCCACCTGGACTTTGGCAGGCCCTGCGCCGGCCGGCTTCGGTGCTATAACCTCGGGCCCCCATCCGGTGCGATCGCACGTGCTTCAAGCAGCGCTGCCCCGATCATCATGCCCGACTTACCCCGAGTGATCTCGCGATTGGACCGCACGTCCTTGCCGGAGCCGCAACCCTGCTCATAACCTGGCAACATCCGACCGCGTCCAGGAGTGCCGGGCCTGGCGCACCAGACGACGGCAAGCAGGCAGGGCAGGTCATGGCGGCATCGCGACGCGCACACCGGTGTCGCGACGCCGCGGGTGGCGGTCTCTAGCGGTGGCCGGTCTGGCCGGCGCCCGGGCGGACGAGCTGGCGACGATGGACATCTTCGCGGGATGTCCCGCCGAAGACCTTGTGCAGTTGGCCGGCCGCCTGCAGCCGCTGCGCGCCCCCGCCGGCCGTGAGCTGATGCGGCAGGGCGAGCGGGCCGTCTCGTTTCTGCTGATCTCCTCGGGTACCGCGGAGATCAAACACGTCGGCGACGACGGCGTGGTGATCGTCGAGCATGCGACCCCGGGCATGATCGTCGGCGAGATCGCGCTGCTGCGCGACATCCCGCGCACCGCAACGGTGACCACCGCCGAACCGCTGACCGGCTGGATCGGTGACACCGAGGCCTTCGCCAGCATGGTGCGCATCCCCGGCATCACGTCACCGCTGCTACGCACCGTGCGTCAGCGTCTGGCCGCGTTCATCACGCCGATCCCGATCCAGGTTCGGGACGGCACGCAACTGCTGCTGCGCCCGGTGCTCCCCGGTGACAGCGAGCGCACCGTGCAAGGACACATCCGCTTCTCCAGTGACACGCTGTATCGGCGTTTCATGACCCCGCGGATTCCCACCCCGGCGTTGATGCACTACCTGGCGGAGGTCGACTACGTCGATCACTTCGTGTGGGTGGTCACCGACGGCAGCGACCCGGTGGCCGACGCGCGCTTCGTACGCGACGAGAGCGACCCGACGGTCGCCGAGATCGCCTTCACCGTCGCCGACGCCTATCAGGGCCGGGGGATCGGCACGTTTTTGATCTGTGCACTGTCCATCGCCGCCGAGGTCGACGGAATCGAAAGGTTCTCCGCGCGAATGCTTTCCGACAACGTGCCGATGCGCGCGATCATGGACCGCTACGGCGCGGTGTGGCAGCGCGAAGACGTCGGAGTCATCACCACCGTCATCGACGTGCCCCACCGGCGTGACCTGCCATTCCCCCGGGACGAAGCCGAGCAGATCAAGCGCGTCGCCCGGCAGGTGATCGAGGCCGTCGGCTGACGGCGCCGCGCGCGTGGGACGACGGGTGCGGCCGCGTCTTGTGCTATCAACTCCTCATGCGGCCCTTCTGGATTGGCTCGTCGGTGGCTTCGGTCCTCGCGCTGACGGTTGCGGCCTGCGCTCACTCACCCCGGACCGCGCCGTCGGGCACCCCCGCGAAATCGGCCCCGGCGAGCCCCGTCGCCGTCAACCCGGCCAATATCAAGCGGGTGGTGCGCGACCTGCCGCCGGGTTACGAGGTGACGACGGGAATCCCCAGCGCGGCCACGCCGAGGGTGATCTGGGGCCTCGCGGCCGACGCGCGGGCCAAGCCGGCCCGATGCGGGGTACTGGCCGACCCCGGGAACGGGCGCGACCAATCGGCGCAGGGAGTGTCGGGCTCGGGCAGCGGCGGCATCGTCGACGCGGTGGTGGTGGCTTTGCCGGGGCCGGTGGACTTTCCGCACGACCTGGTCGCCTCGTGTGGCCAGTGGTCGGAGACCGCCGGGCGCACGGTGGCGCGGGTACAGCTCGCCGACGCCCCGCATATCGAGGGCGCCGAAACCCTGGGCATGGTGGCCGACATCAAGTCTTCCGTCGAGTCGGGTACCGAAATAGACTCGCGCGTCTACACATTCACCGCGTATCTGGGTAACTACTACGCGTTCACCACGCTGACCACGGATCCCGGCTCGGCGCTTCCGGTGCTGCCTCCGCAATTCGCCGCCGATCTGCTCGCCAAAACGGTGTCCACGTTGCGCAGCTGAGCTAGCGGCTTGGGTAGATTGGCCACGATGTCCAAGGTGTTGCTCGCGGTCGCCGCCGTCTGCGTCCTGGCCGGCTGTTCATCGGCCACCCATCCGGCGAAGGTCGACATCAACAAGGTCGTCGACGTGAAATCAAGCTTCGGACCCGACTACAAGGTCAGCGACATCAGCGAACGGGGAATCGACCCCAAGCTGCTCTCCGGACGCAAGCTGCCCGACGGATTGACATTCGACCCCGCGAGCTGCGCGAAAGTGGCGAGCGGGCCGGAGATGCCGTCGGACCTGCAGGGCAACATGTCCGCCGTCACCGCCGAGGGTCGCGGCAACCGGTTCGTGGTCATCGCGCTGGAGACCTCAAAAGCGTTGCCGTTCAACGACCCCGGAAAGGACTGCACCAAGGTCACCTTCTCCGGGGCGCAGATGCGCGGCGGCATCCAGGTGATCGACACGCCCCAGATCGACAGCACCCGCACGCTGGGCGTGCATCGCGTCCTGCAGGCGCTGACCCCGGGCGGTCCGCGCACCGGCGAACTGTATGACTACTCGGCCCAATTCGGCGACTACCAGGTGATCGTCATCGCCAACCCGTTGGTGGTCCCCGGGCAGCCCGTCGCCGCGGTCGATACCCAGCGCGCCCGCGACCTGCTCGTCAAAGCCGTGACGGCGGTGCGCGGCTAGCGCACGCCGCGGGGCCGGAACTGGATGCTCACCCGCGGGCCGACCGGTGCCGTGGTCTTGGGCACGGCGTGCTCCCAGGTGCGCTGGCATGACCCACCCATCACCAGCAGATCCCCGTGCGCCTGCGGCAGCCGCAGCGAGGGGCCGCCGCCGCGGCGGCGCATCGCGAACGAGCGGGTGGCGCCCAGGCTGACGATCGCCACCATGGTGTCCTGCGAATTTCCGCGGCCGATCGTGTCGCCATGCCAGGCCACGCTGTCGGAGCCGTCGCGATAACAGCACAACCCCACCGTGGTGAACGGTTCACCGAGCTCGCCGGCGTAGATGTCGTTGAGCCGCCGCCGCAGCCGGGCCAACGTCGGATGCGGCGGATCGTCGACCGTGAGGTCGTGAAAGCTCACCAGCCGCGGCACGTCGACCACCCGCTCGTACATCTGCCGGCGTTCCTCGCGCCACGGCACCGTCGACAACAAGGCGTCGAGCAGATCGTCCACGTCGGTCAGCCAGCCGGCGCGGATTTCGATGAACGCGCCGTCACCGAGTTGCCTGCGCTCGGTGTGCTGGAACAGGGAGCCTTGGACCGCAACCTCCACGCGAGCCAGTTTATCGCACATCCGTTCGATCGCGCGGGGCGCGCGGTGGGCGTGTGACGCGACCGTCGAGCCCTGTCCGCCGCTACGGTTGAGTCGTGGGTGTGGTTGAGCTGGGCACCAATACCGAGGTCGGCGCGCTGCGCACGGTCATCGTGCACCGCCCCGGCGCCGAGCTGCTCCGGCTCAACCCGCGCAACGTCGACCAACTGCTGTTCGATGGCCTCCCGTGGGTTGCCCGCGCGCAGGACGAGCACGACCAGTTCGCGGAGCTGCTGCGTTCCCGCGGGGTCGAGGTGCTGCTCCTGTCGGACCTGCTCACCGAGGCGCTGACGAACAGCGGAGCCGCGCGGATGCAGGGCGTCGCCGCCGCCGTCGACGCGCGACGGCTGGGAGTGCCGCTGGCGCAAGAGCTTTCGGGCTACCTGCGGGGCCTGGAGCCGGCCCGGTTGGCGCAGGTGCTGATGGCCGGGATGACGTTCAACGAGTTGCCCGCGGATACCCGGACCGACGTGTCGCTGGTGCTGCGCATGCACCACGGGGGCGATTTCGTCATCGACCCGCTGCCCAACCTGGTGTTCACCCGCGACTCGTCGATCTGGATCGGACCGCGGGTGGTGATCCCGACGCTGGCGTTGCGGGCCCGCGTTCGTGAGGCGTCGCTGACCGATCTCATCTATGCCCATCACCCGCGGTTCACCGGGGTGCGGCGAGCCTACGAGTCACGCACCGCACCCGTCGAGGGCGGTGACGTGCTGCTGCTGGCGCCCGGCGTGGTCGCGGTGGGGGTGGGCGAGCGGACCACCCCCGCCGGTGCGGAAGCGTTGGCCCGCAGCCTGTTCGACGACGGCCTCGCGCACACGGTGCTCGCGGTGCCGATCGCGCAGCGGCGCGCGCAAATGCACCTGGACACGGTGTGCACGATGGTCGACACCGACACCGTGGTGATGTACGCCAACATCGTCGACACGCTGTCGGCGTTCACCATCCAGCGCACGCCCGACGGGGTGGCCATCAGCGATGAGGTCCCCTTCCTGGAGGGTGCGGCCAAGGCGATGGAGATCGACAAACTGCGGGTCATCGATACCGGGCTGGATCCCGTCATCGCCGAACGCGAGCAGTGGGACGACGGCAACAACACGCTGGCGCTGGCGCCCGGCGTCGTCGTCGCCTACGAACGCAACGCGCAGACCAACATTCGCCTGCGGGACGCCGGTATCGAAGTGCTGACCATCGCGGGTTCCGAATTGGGGACCGGCCGCGGCGGCCCCCGCTGCATGTCGTGCCCCGTCGCCCGCGACGCCATTTCATAACGCCGCGAGACTGTAACTGGCAACGCATTTCCCGAGTGACGCCGTCGCTAGTTGCCGTCTCGCGGCGCGGCCAAGAGTCAGCGCCAGCTGGGCAGCCAGATCTCCATGTTCCACGTCTGCTGCGAAATCGGCATCCCGGTGAGCACCGGAAACAGCCACGCGAAGTTGGTCACCACCGCGGCCACGTAGGCGCAGACGGCGATCAGCCCCAGCGTGCGTCGTTCCTGGTTCACCCCGGGCCCCCGGGCGGGGGCGCCGGGCGTGTAGAGGACGTCGCCGCAGATCAGCGCGATGGCCATCACCAGGAACGGCGCCATCGTCGCCGCGTAGAAGAAGTACATCTGCCGATCGATGTCGGCGAACCACGGTAGCCATCCGGCGCAATAGCCAACCAGCACAGCGGCGTAACGCCAGTCGCGGCGCACCAGCATGCGCCACAACGCGAAAATCAAGACCGGCACCGCCAGCCACCACATCGCCGGCGTGCCCACCAGCATCTGGGCCTTGACGCAGGATTGCGCGCCGCACCCGGGCACGTTCTGCTCGTCGATGGCGTAGAGCACCGGCCGCAACGACATCGGCCAGCTCCACGGCTTCGATTCCCACGGATGGTAATTGCCGGCCGAATTCGTCAAGCTCGCGTGGAATTGGAAAGCCTTGGCGGAGTAATGCCACAGCGATCGGATGGCGTCGGGCAGTGGGATCACCGAATGCGGGCCGATCGTCTGGCCCACCTCGTGCCGATCGATGGCGGTCTCGGAGGCGAACCACGGCGCATAACTGGCCAGATACACCATCACCGGGATGAGGCCCAGCGCATAGCCGGTGGGGACGAGGTCGCGCCGCAGGGTCCCCAGCCAGGGCCGGTCAACCTGGTACTGGCGCCGCGCGGCCACGTCGAACGCCAGTGACATCGCGCCGAAAAAAACTACGAAGTACAGGCCGGACCATTTTGTGCCGCAAGCCAATCCGAGCAGTATCCCGGCGCCGAAGCGCCACCACCGCACACCCAGTCGCGGGCCCCATACCGTATCGGCGGTGCGGCCCTGCAGCAGCGCGACGTGCATTCGTTGCCGAACCTGGTCGCGGTCGACGATCAGCGCGCCGAACGCGGCGACCACGAAGAACGTGAGGATGCCGTCGAGCAGCGCGGTCCGCGAAGCGACAAAGCTGACGCCGTCGCAGGTGACCAGCACCCCGGCGACCGCGCCGATCAGCGTCGACCGGCTGATCCGCCGGACGATCCGCATCACCAGCGCCACCATGACCACGCCGAGCAATGCGCCGGTGAACCGCCAGCCGATGCCGCCGTAGCCGAAGATCGCCTCGCCGACCGCGATGAGCTGCTTGCCCACCGGCGGGTGGACAACCAGGCCGAATCCCGGATTGTCTTCCACCCCGTGGTTGTGCAACACCTGCCAGGCCTGCGGGGCGTAATGCTTTTCGTCGAAGACCGGCGTGCCGCCATCGGTGGGCGAGCCCAGGTTCAGGAATCGGGTCACCGCGGCCACCAGGGTGATCACGCCGGTCACCACCCAGCCGCGGACGTGATCGGTCGGCCCGAAATCGGCCACCGGAACCCGCGGGCCGGGGCTCACGACGGGGACCACGCGCTCCTTTTCGGCACCCTGGATGTTCAAGGGGGATTCGCGGGGCGGGGCAGTCATCGGTGTCGATCGTAGGCTGTCGACCATGACCACCGGCCGCCTGTTGCTGGGCGCGACCCCCCTGGGCCAGCCGTCGGATGCCTCGCCTCGCCTCCTGGACGCGCTGGCCCGAGCCGACGTGGTGGCCGCCGAGGACACACGTCGGGTGCGGACGTTGGCCAACGCTCTCGAGGTGAAAATCACCGGTCGGGTGATCAGCATGTTCGACCGGGTCGAGGCCACCCGCGTGGACTCGGTGATCGAGGCGATCCGGGAGGGCGCGACCGTGCTGGTGGTCAGCGACGCCGGGATGCCGGTGATCAGCGACCCCGGCTTCCGGCTGGTGACGGCGTGTGTGGAGGCCGGCCTGCCGGTGGAATGCCTGCCGGGGCCCTCGGCGGTGACGACCGCGCTGGCCCTGTCCGGCCTGCCTGCGGAGAAGTTCTGCTTCGAGGGGTTCGCCCCCCGCAAGAAGGCGGCGCGACGGACCTGGCTGGACTCGCTGGCCGACGAGCGACGCACCTGCGTGTTCTTCGAATCACCGCGCCGGTTGCCCGCCTGTTTGCAAGACGCGGTCGAACGGCTCGGCGGCGCACGCCGGGCCGCGATCTGCCGGGAATTGACCAAGGTGCACGAGGAAGTGGTGCGCGGTTCGCTCGACGAGCTGGCGGCGTGGGCGGCCGACGGTGTGCTCGGGGAGGTCACCGTGGTGCTGGCCGGCGCCACCCCGCGCGCCGACCTGCCGTCGCTGGTGGCCGAGGTCGAGGAGCTGGTCGCGGGCGGTACCCGCGTCAAGGACGCCTGCGGGGAGGTGGCGGCCGCCCACCCCGGGGTGCGGTCGCGCCAGCTGTACGACGCGGTTCTGCAGTCCCGCCGCTCCGGATAGCTCAGCCGGCCGGGCTGGCCGTCGCGATGGACGGCAACCCGACGATGGGCGACGCCTTGTGCAGGCATTCGGCCCACTCGGCGTCCGGGTCGGAATCGGCGGTGATGCCGCCGCCGACGCCCAGCACCGCGCCACCCGCGGCGTTGAATTCGACCGTGCGGATCGCGACATTCAGTTCGCATCCGGCGACAGGGGAGGCCAACCCTATTGTGCCGCAATATATTCCGCGACGGTACGGTTCCCACTGCGAGAGCAGTTGGCGGGCACGGTGTTTGGGTGTCCCGGTGACCGAGGCCGGCGGGAAGGTGGCGTCCAGCAGCGCCCGTGTCGGCAGCTCGACGGGTACCTGGGCCGCCACCGTGGACACCAGGTGCCACACGCCCGGTGCGCGCCGCACGACCAGCAGCTCCGGTACGGTCACCGAGCCGACGATCGCCACGCGGCCAAGATCGTTGCGGACCAGGTCGACGATCATGATGTTTTCGGCCACCTCTTTGGCCGAGGCGCGCAGCGCCGACGGCCAGGCATCCAGCGGCAAGGTGCCCTTGATCGGGCTGGAAATGACGGCCGTGCCGCGCCGTCGCAGGAAAAGCTCCGGGGACAGGGACGCCACCGCGCCCCACGGGCCCGCGACGTAGGCGGCCCGTGCCGGAGAGGTGCGTGCGACGCCGCCGATGAAGAAGTCCAGCGGGGCACCGGTGACCGTGCCGGTGAATTGGGTGCACACGCACGCCTGGTAGACCTCGCCGGCGCGGATGGCGTCCAGGCAGGCAAGCACCCCGTCGCGGTGTGCCGCCCGGTCGGCGATGCCCCAGTCGATCCGGCAGTCGCGCGTGGGTGCCGCCGATGCGGCCAGCGCGGTGGTGAGCCAACCCGGCATCGGCGCGCCGGAGAGGCTTTCGTACCACCAGTGCCCGTCGCGGTCGCGGCGCAGCACGCAGTCCGTCCAGCCGCCGGCGGCCTCGGGGATCCGATTCGGCTGGGCGTCGGCACCGCTGTCGGGATACGAGAGGTAACCGATCCACCCGCCGCCCACCGCGTGCGGTTCGAGTGGCCGCGATCCCAGCTGCACCGCGAACACGTCGTCGACATCCACCGGCCGCACCGACAGGCTCGGCGCGATCACCGCCAGCGCACCGAACCATTCGCCGGTCAGCGCGGCCGGCGGGGGAAGACCGAGCCGGGTCGTGGCGTCACCCACGGCGCGCAGCACCTGGGGTGCGGCGCCAAGATCGCCGAGCCGATCGATGCGCACTGCCCTAGCTTGACAGAGCGGCGGATTTTCGCGCCCCCGAGTCCGCCACGGGTCCGATGGTGGCGACCCGCTGCACCCGGCTACGCCGCGTTTGCGATCGCCACGGTCAGCCGCGGCTGATGTCGCGGGCGCTGGCCAGCGCGGCCAGCTTCCGCGGGTTGCGCATGACGTAGAAGTTGGTGATCTTGCCGTCGGCGATCTCCAGCGTGATCACGCCTTCGAGTTGTTCGCCGAGGTAGAGCAACACCGCCGGGGCGCTGTTGCAGGTCACCATGTCCACGCGCAGCGTGGCCATCTCCGCGGCCCTGCGCAGCAGCCCGGCGATCGCCCGGGCCACCCGCTCCGCGCCGACCACCGGCCGGCGGGCGGCGCTCACCACGCCGCCGCTGTCGGCCGTCCAGGTGGCGTCCGGGGCGAGCATCGTCATCAGCGTCTCCACGTCGCCGCTAGCCGCCGTGGCCAGGAACTGCGCGGTGATCTCGGCGTTGCGTTCCGGGTCCGCCGGGTCGAATCGCTTCCGCCGGGCCCGCACATGTTCGCGGGCCCGGTGTGCGACCTGGCGCACGGTGGGGGCCGGTTTGCCCACCGCCTGCGCGATCTCGCCGTAATCGAAACCGAACACCTCGCGCAGCACGAACACGGCCCGCTCGTCGGGGCTCAGTGTTTCCAGCAACACCAGCATCGCCATCGAAATCGACTCTGCGAGAACGATATCGGCGGAAGGGTCCTGCTCGTCGAGGAGCAACGGCTCGGGCAGCCACGGGCCCACGTACTCCTCGCGCCGGCGGGCGTCGGCCCGCAGCGCGTTGAGTGCCTGGCGGGTGACCAGCTGGGCCAGGTAGGACTTGGTGTCGCGCACCGTCGCCAAGTCGACGGCCGACCACCGCAGATAGCTGTCCTGCAGCACGTCGTCGGCCTCGGTTGCCGAGCCCAGCATCTCGTAGGCGATGGTGAACAGCAGCGGCCGCAGCAGGGTGAACCGTTCGGCGTGCTCGCTGCCGGTCGGTGCGCGTGTCATCGCGCGGTGACCTCCTCCTCAACGGGTGACTGCGCGGGCCGGTTGCCGCCCTTGAGCCAGAAATACGAACCTGGCTTGGCGGCCTCGCGCCGGATGGCCCACAGGGTCCCCTTGCAGATGCGTTCCTTGATGGCGGCGGTGGTCCGGCCACCGAGCGCCATGTTCACCGGGGTGTCGTCGGTGCGGGCGAACTGCAGCGTGCCGTGGTTGCGGCCGATGCTGATGCACTGCCCGACGAACGCCTGGTTGAGCGCCGCGGGGGTGTCCCCGGCGATCCGGGCCAGCACGGTTTCGGCGGCTTGGGCGCCCAGCGGCTCGGCGGCCTGGCAGCTCATTCGCAGCGGCTGGCCGGACGGCGCCGCGGCGTCACCGGCGGCGACGATGCGAGCGTTGTTGACGCTGGTCAACGTCTCGTCGGTGAGCAGCCGGCCCAGCTCGTCGGTGTGCAGGCCGCTGCGGGCGGCCAGATCCGGCACGGTGAACCCGGCCGTCCACACGGTCGCGCCGCTGGGCAGCACCGCGCCATCGCTGAGCACCACGCTGTCCCGACGGACCTCGCTGGCGGCGACGGACTCGAGGATGTTGACGCCGAGCTGGCGCAACTGCTTGGCCACCGAACGCCGGCCCCGCTTACTAAGCGAGGTGCCGAGCGTGCCGCCGCACAGCAGCGTCACCGGGCGGCCCTGTTCGGCGAACTCGGAAGCCGCCTCGATGCCCGTCAACCCGCCGCCGACCACCGTGATCGGGGCGCCCAGCGGCAGGTCGGCCAGCGCGTAGCGCAGCCGCTGCGCGCTTTCCAGGTCGGAGATCGAATGCGCGAATTCGGCGGCACCGGGCGTCGAGGGCACCGCGCCCGTGCTGCCGACGGCGTAGATCAGATAGTCGTAGTCCAGAGTGACGCCCGAGGCCAACAGCACCCGACGGTCGTCGGCCTCGATGCGTGCGACGGTGTCGACGACCAAGCGGATTCCGTCGCCGAGCAGCGTGTCGTAACCGGCCGTCGCGGCGCCGGTGTCGGCGACCAACTGGTGCAAGCGGATTCGCTCGACGAACACCGGACGCGAGTTCACCAGCGTGATATCGATGTCCGGCCGCTGGCGCAGGCGGTTAGCGGCAAGCGTTCCGGCGTATCCGCCGCCGACTACGACGACATGGGTTTTCTGGGGGGCCACCTCGGTCATGGCTGTCTCCTATTCGTGAGGACTTGTGCCCTTGAGACACCGCAGGCCGGCCGAGTGTGACAGGCTCGCCCGCAATTGTGACCCGCCTCACGGCGCACGTGCGGGGCGAAAGGGGGCCGTACGTGCGCCGCAGGGGGCCAAAGCCGGAGCGCACCACCGCTGAGCTGCGGCGGAGCAACGCCGGAACCCGCGTGATACGCTGCGCTACGCTAATTCGTGGCCCGCCCCCGGGGCCGGATACACGCACCAGACAACTCGCGAAATATGGGGCCACTTCAGTGCGCATCGGTGTGTGTTGGGAGAAGCAACCTTGACGACGACCATCTTTTCGAGCGGCCACGGGCCTTTGTCGCTGGGCATGTCGTCGGCCGCGGTCTGACGCGTGACGATGTCGTGTTCATTGAGGACGAGCGCGCTCGTCGCTGTCGTGTGCGCGGCGCTGGCGTTGAGCGGATGCGGCACTAGGAGCGATCCCGGGCCACTGTCCGTGATGGTCAGTCCGGCCATCCCGCCGACCGCTCAGGAGATCTCGAACCCGCTGCGCGGCCAGTACGAGGAAATGCTGAATCCGCTTTTCCCGCAGGGTAATTCGGCGCAGCAACGATACTCGTCCTGGCCTGCGTCCTACGACGCCAGCCTGCGCGTCTCGTGGCGGCAGTTGCAGCCGGTCGACCCGCGCACGCTGCCCCCCGATGCGCCCGACGACCGCAGGTTCGATTTCAGCGTGATCGACGACGCGCTGGCCAAGCTCGGGACCCGGAACATGCGCCTGACCCTCGGCGTGTACGTCTACAAGTCCTGTTGCAACGACTCCTATGCGGACAACACCAACATCGCGATTCCGGACTGGATGCGCCAGTCCGCCGCCAGCTATCCCGCGCCGCCGAAGAGTTCCGCACCGGGCATCACCCACGTGGTGCCGAATTTCAACGACCCCGACTACCTCAACGGGGTCGGTCAGCTGCTGGCCGCGCTCGGCCGGCGATACGACGGCGACGAGCGACTCGGCGTGTTCGAGTTCTCCGGGTACGGCGACTTCGGCCAGAACCACGTCGCGTATCTGCGTGATTCGCTGAGCGCGCCGGGCCCCACACCGGACGACAGCATGGCAAAGCTGGGCTATTACAGCCAGTTCCGCGACCAGAGCGTCACCAAGGCCTCCATATCGCAGTTGGTCGCGGCAAACGCGAATGCGTTTCCGCACACGCAATTGGTGGTGGCTCCGCAGAATCCGGAGATCGTCCGCGAATTGTTCGCCGACGACGTCACCAAGAAATTGGCCGCGCCCGTGGGCATCCGCGCGGATTGCCTCGGTGTGCAGGCGCCGCTGCCGGAATGGGCCGAGGCCAGCGACTCTCACTACGTGCGTTCCAACGATGCCGTCGTCAACGCGATCAAGCAGCGGCTCACCTCGGCGCTGGTGATCAGCCAGTGGTGCAGGTTGCCGAACGGCGCCGACCCGCGGTCCTACTACGAGAAGGGGCTGCACGACGTCATCAGGTATCACGTGTCGATGACCTCGAGCGCCGACTTCCCCGACCGGGATGCGACGACGGCGATGGATCCCAAGCTGTTTCTGCTGTGGAGTAAGGCCAATACCTCCGCCGGCTACCGGTACTCGGTCGAGGCAAAGCCGGGATCGCAGGCGATCCAGGGCAAGGTGGCGACGATCTCGGTGGCCTGGACCAACTACGGCTCGGCGGCGGCCACCGAGCACTGGGAGCCCGGCTACAAGCTGGTGGACTTCTCCGGAGCGGTGGTTCGCAGCCTGCCGGCGACGGTGAATCTGCGCAAGCTGGTCCACGACGAGACGAGCCAGTCGCGTGAGGAACCGGTTCCCGAGTCGTCGAGCGAGTCGGTGCACGTCGACGTGACGGGTCTGGCGCCGGGGCACTACACGCTGCGGGCTTCCGTCGAATGGCAGCAGCACAAACCGGGCGCCTCGCACGTCGTCAACTACGCACCCATGGCCCTGGCCCGGGACGGCCGCGACGGCTCCGGCCTGTACCCGATTGCCACACTTGACATCCCGAGCGACTCGGCCTCAGCAAACGATTAGCGACGCATTTCGGCCGGAGCGATTTCTCGTCCGGTGCGATGAGCTTTTCGTAACCCCGGATGGATGGGGTCGTCCAGTGATACCGTTCTCAAACGGATTTCGGCCTCCTGACCCGGCGGGTCGCAATTCGACCAGCAAACGACCGAGCGAACCGTCGAGAAATGCGCGGGCACGCCCAGCGGGGACCCAGACGGGATATGTGCTCCGTATCGGAGGACTCCGTGCCACGCAGCCTGAACCTGGTGGTCACCTCCGTCGCCACTGCGCTGATGGAGGCCACGGCCGCCACCGCGACCTCGGTGAGCGAAAAGGTGCTCGCGCAGCTCGTCGAGCGGTTCGACGTGGACGCCAGCTTCCTGCGCCACCACGACAACAACGCCGCGGCTTCGATGCTGGTCGCCGAATGGCCACGGCGTACCGACGGCCCGGATCCGGATTCGATGGCCGCTCTGCAATTGGACGGTGTCGAGTCGGTGCTCACCCAATGTGAGCGCGACCGCAAGCCGGTGGTGACGCGCCCGGATCGGCCCGACGGGTGGGTCCGCCGCTGGTTGAGCCGGGGCGGAGCGCCCGCGTCGCCCTCGGTGGCCGCCGCGCCGCTGGTATCCAGCGACGCGTGCACCGGTGTGCTCGGCTTCGTCAAGTTCGGTGCCCGCAGGTGGAGGCAAGAGGAGATCAACACCCTCGAGGCGGTAGCCGCCCTGTTTGCGCAGCTGCAAGCGCGCATCGCCGCCGAGGAGCGGCTCCGTTATCTCGCCGAGCACGACGACCTGACCGGTTTGTACAACCGCCGGGCGCTGGTCGCGCACCTGTCCGATCGCCTCGTGGCGGGAAGCCCGGGCCCCGTCGCGGTCTTCTACCTCGACCTCGACCGGCTCAAGCCGATCAACGACTACCTCGGCCACGCCGCGGGTGACTGGTTCATCAGGGTCTTCGCGCAGCGCATCGAGGAGTGTGCGGGAACGCCGAGCATGATCGCCCGACTCGGTGGCGATGAGTTCGTCGTCATTCCCGACCAGCCGATGTCGCAGGAGGCCGCGGAGGCGTTCGCGCGCCGCCTGTCGACGATGCTGTGCGATCGCCTCACCATCGGCGGCCACGTGATCAGCCGGACCGTCAGCATCGGGCTGGCGGTGGGCACGCCCGGGGCGGACAACTGCGCCGATCTGCTCCGTCGAGCGGACGAGGCCGTGTTGGCGGCCAAGCGCGCGGGCGGCAACCAGACCGCGGTGTCCACCGAGGACATGTCGCTCAAGCGGGCCTTCCGCAACGACATCGAGCTGCACCTGCGGGGCGACATCGAAGGCGAAGGTCTGCTGCTGCATTACCTGCCCGAGGTCGACCTGTGGACGGGCGCCATCGTGGGCGCGGAGGCGCTGGTGCGGTGGCGGCACCCGGTCTGGGGGCTGCTGCTGCCCGACTCGTTCATCGGTGTGGCCGAATCGACCAACCTGGCCGCGGAGTTGGGCGGGTGGGTGATGCGCAGCGCCTGCGCCGACTTCAGCCGCTGGCGCACCAACGGTGTCGGGCGCGGCGCCATGCTGCGCATCAATGTGTCGCCCATCCAGCTGATCAGTCGCGGTTTCGTGGACAGCGTCGCCGACACGATCGGCGAGTTCGGTATCGATGCCGCATCGGTGTGCCTGGAGATCACCGAACGCGCCGTGGTGCACGACATCGAAACCGCTCGAAAGACCTTGTCGGAGCTCAAGGAAGTCGGCGTGCAGATCGCGATCGACGATTTCGGCACCGGTTATGCCGTGCTGTCCCATCTGAAGTCCCTGCCGGTCGACATGCTCAAGATCGATGCCGGGTTCGTGCGCGACGTGGGCACCGACGCCGGTGACCTGGCCATCGTCCGCGCCATCATCGGGCTCGCCGAGGCGTTCGGCCTGGAGGTGGTCGCCGAGGGAGTCGAGACACCCGCTGCCGCATTGACTTTGATGCAACACGGCTGCCACCGCGCGCAGGGCTTCCTGTTGTCGCGTCCGCTGGCCGGCGATGCGATGGAAGCGCTGCTGTCCGCGCGCTGGATGCCGATGCCGTTTCTCGCCGATCCCGAGTCATCGTCGCTGGGCTCGATCTAGCATCGCAACGGTGGTCCGAACAATAAGGCGAAGCTCGGCGGTCCTGCTCACGTGTGCGGCGTTGGTGTTGAGCGGGTGCGGTGGTCACCGCGGTAATCCCGGACCGTTGTCCGTCGTGGCCAGCCCGGCCATACCGCTGAACGTTCAAGAGGTACCCAATCCGCTGCGCGGCCAGTACGAAGACCTCTTGATGCCGCTTTTCCCGCAAGGCAATTCCGCGCAGCGACGGTACCCGGCGTGGCCGTCGTCGGATGACGCCAGTCTGCGTGTCACGTGGCGGCAGCTGCAGCCCACCGACCCGGCCGCGCTGCCCCCCGACGCTCCCGATGACCGCAGGTTCGACTTCGGCGTCATCGATGACGCACTGACGAAGCTCGCCGGCGAAAACATGCGGCTGACCCTTCGCGTCGTCGCCTACAACTCCTGCTGCGACGCGACCTATGCGAACAACACGAACATCGCCATGCCCGACTGGGTGCGCGCCCTCCCTGACGCCAGCATCAGCCTGACCGGGCCGCAACGGTATTGGTGGACACCCGGGGTGACACACGTGGTGCCGAACTGGAACGACCCCGGTTACCTCAACGCCTTCGGTCAGCTGCTGGCCGCGCTCGGCCGTCACTACGACCGCGACGAGCGGCTCAGCGTGTTCGAGTTCTCCGGCTACGGGGATTTCAGCGAGAACCACATCGCATACCTGCGCGACACACTCGGCGCGCCGGGACCGACACCCGAAGACAGCGTCGCGAAGCTGGGGTATTACAGCCAGTTTCGCGATCAGAGCATCACCAAAGCGGCCATTGGCCAGCTCGTCGCGGCCAACGTAAACGCCTTCCCGCACACACAATTGGTGACCACCGCGCTGAACCCGGAAATCATTCGCGAACTGCTCGCCGACGATGTCACCAAGAAACTGTCTGCGCCGGTGGGGATCCGTTCGGATTGCCTCGGTGTGTACGCGCCCTTACCCACCTGGGCCGAGGCGGACGGCTCATACTATGTGCGGTCGAAGGATCCGCTTGTCGGACAACTCAAAGACCGAATGGCCTCGGCGTTGGTGATCACCGAATGGTGCCAGCTGCCCCAGGGAACCGATCCGCGGTCCTACTACGAAAAGGGCCTGCGGGACGTCGTGACGTACCACGTGTCGATGACGTCGAGCTACAACTTCCCGGCCGTGGATTCGACGACTCCGATGGACCCCGCGCTGTACCTCCTGTGGGCACAAGCCAATGTCGCGGCCGGCTATCGGTACTCGGTCGAAGCGCAAGCGGGGCCGCAGTCGATACGCGACGGGGTGCCGACCCTGTCGGTGGTGTGGACCAACTACGGTTCGGCCGCCGCGACCGAGCATTGGGTGCCCGGCTACCGGTTGACGGACTTCTCCGGGGCGGTGGTCCGCACGCTGCCCGCGGCCGTGACCTTGAAGACGCTGGCCCAGGGGCACTCCGACGACAAATCCGGCACCGAGCCGGTCCCGTCGTCGTTCTCCGAATCGGTGGCCGTCGACGTGACGGGGCTGGCACCGGGCCATTACACGCTGAGCGCCGCGGTCGAGTGGCAACAGCACAAACCGGACGCATCGCACGTGGTGAACTATCCGCCCATGCGGTTGGCGCGCGGCGGACGCGACGGCAACGGGTGGTATCCGATCGCGACGCTGGACGTGGCGCGCGATGTGTTGACCTCCGCCCCCCGACAATGAGCGCGCGGCGTTGACGTCCGCCAATTCCCGGGTGGGCGCCGCGCGCGCGATTCCGCCGATGCCGCAGGGCGATTGCTGCATAATGTGCACTGGGTTTTGCGCGAGGGTGAAATAAATCAAATCGGCGCTATTCGTGTGGTGTCGGCCAGAAAGGTTAGTGGATGGATTTCCGCACCTTTGTCAAGATTCTTCTTGCACATTGGAAACTGGCCGCCGCCGCGGTGCTGGCCTGCACGATCGGCGCCGCCGCCATTACGGCATTGCAGACGAAGCATTACCAGTCGACGGCCACGATCCTCATCTCGTTTCCGGGTGCCACCGACCTGACCGAGTTGTACAACGGCACGCTGGCCGCGCAGGAACGGCTGTCATCGTATGCCCAGATCGCCGGCGGGCGCGTCGTGGCGGAGCGCGCGGTCAATCAGCTACAGGTCCCGATCAACCCCGATGCACTGGTGACTCAAACGCAGGTGAAATACACCGCGAAATCAATGCTTTTCACGATCACCGTCAAAGACACCGATGCCGCGCGTGCCGCGGCGCTGGCGGGTGCGATGGCTGACCAGTTCGCCGTGATGGTCCCGGCGCTCGGGGCAAATCTGACGCCGAACGGCCCGATTGCGCCCGCACCCAACGGACCGCGATCCGAGGCGGGTGAGGCCCCGGCCCCGGGACCGCCGCCGGAAGCGTCGGGCCCGTCGCCGTCGGCGCCCAAAGCGTTGCCGGTGGCCAGGGCGAGGGTGGTGGAGCCGCCGCGGGTGCCGAAGCATCCGGTGACGCCGGTGCCCGTGCGCAACATGGCGATGGGGTTCGTCGCCGGGATACTGCTGGGCATCGCGGTGGCCCTGACCCGCGAGGCCGGCGACCGCACGGTGCGCGATCGGGAGAAGCTGGAGAAACTCTCGGGATTGCCGACGTTGGCCGAGCTGTCCGGTAAGCGGGGCAGCACGCCGCGGTTCGGCACCGATGGCGCGTCGGACGACGCCGTGCGCGGCCTGCGCGCCCGGCTGCTGCGGGCAACGGGGCCCGACGGCCGCCGGGTGCTGGTGACGGCGCCCTTCGGCGGTGAGGGAACGACGACGACGGCGTTGAACCTGGCGCTGGCGCTCGCCGAGATCCGCGAGGACGTCCTGCTGGTCGAGGGCGATACCCGCCGCCATGTGATCGCCGGCCTGTTGCGGGTCGAGTCGGGGGAGGGGCTCGCCAACGCGCTGGCCAACCCGGACATCGCCGCGCAAGCCGTCAAGCAATCACCGATCGCGAGGGTGTTCACCCTCGCCTCGCGCTCCGCCCGCCGCGAGACCCCGCCCTGCAGCGCGTTCCTGCCGGAAGTGATCGACCGGGTGCTGCAGGAGTTGTCGTCGCGTTTCGACCGGATCGTGGTCGACGGCCCGCCGGTGCTGGCGACGGCCGACACCGCCCTGCTGGCCGGCGCCACGCAAGCCACGGTACTGGTGGTGCGGGCCCGCCGGACCACCGTCGATGAGCTCGAGGACGCGATGACCGCGCTGCGCGCGGCCGGGGCGGAGGTGGTCGGCACGGTGCTGACCGATGCCCGTCCGTCCCTGCACATCAAGGCGGCCACCCGGGCCTACCGGACAAAGGTCAGCGGGCCGGCGTGATCCCATACCTGCCGGGTCGCCATCGCCTGGCGGTGGATGGCGCACTCCTGGCGGTGTTCCTGTTCGGCTGCTTTGTGTTCGGCGTGCTCTCGGTGCGCAGAACCACCGAGGGTGTGCTGCTGATCGCCGCGCTGTTCTGCCTGGTCGTCTACTGGGTGAAGCCGGAGGGGATGGTCGGTGTCGCCCTGTTCTTGGCGTTCGCGGCGCTGCCCGAGGGTTTGCACGTCGGCAAGGTCATCGGCCCGGTGGCGGTCTACGCCTATCACGTGGCCGCGGTGCTGGCGATCTGCTACCTGATCCCGATCGTGAGACCCCGATTCAACGATTTCCTGTTGCCGGCGATGTTCGTGTTCACGGTGCTGGTCTACACCGTCGTCGGATTCCAGCTCGGCCACGACGCCACGATGGTGATGCGGGAATCGGCGACGCTGCTCGAAATGGTCATCGGGTTCCTGCTGGCGTTGTTCGTCGTCTACGGCGACTACCTCAAATGGTCGATCCGCGTGATGGTCGTGACGCTGTGGTTCTCCGCGTTCATGGCGATCGTGAGTTCGTTGCATGCCATCCGGCTGGCCGGCCGGGCGGAAAGCCTGGAAGGGGTGACGGGCGCCGGTCAGGCCCTGCGCATCGTGTTGTCCACCCAGACGCCGGCGACCGCCGTGCTGAGCGCGTTGGTCGCCGCCTCGATCATCGGCCGGGTCAGGCCCGCAATGCTTTTCGCGCTCGGCCCGCCCGCGCTGATCATTTCGCTGCTGTCCTTTGCCCGCAACACGCTGATCGCCGTGGCGGTGGCCGCCGCCGTGGCGTTTCTCGCCAGCTTCGGCTGGCATGCCCTGCGCCGGACGGCCGTGATCGGCGTGATCAGCGCGGCGGTCTTTGCGGTGACGGTGCCGGGGGCGCTGTTCGTGCTGCAGCAATCACACGCCGGGACATGGCTGCGCGATCAGTTCACCGCGTTCAATCAGCGGGTGCTGGGCGGGATTTCGGCGAGTGCGCTGGCCACCGACGAATCGACCCTGGACCGGCTGCGCGAAGTCGCCCGCCTCAACGACGCGATCGCGCAGGCCCCGGTGTTCGGCCACGGACTGGGCTACGCCTACCAGCTGCCGTCCGGGAAAGATCCGAATGCCTTCGCCTGGACGCTGGGCCCCACCTACTCGCACCTCTTCTACCAATGGTGGCTGGCCAAAGCCGGGGCCGTCGGCATGGCCGCGTTCGTGTGGTTCGCGGGGACACCGATCGTCCGCGCGCTGCGCACCGCGACGGTGCCGGCGAAAATCAGTGCGGCGGCTAGCGCCGGCCTGCTCGCGATATCCGCCGTGTGGCCGTTGCCGGAGATGCCGATGGACGCCTTGGCAATGGGTCTGGCCCTGGGGGCGACGATGGGTTTCGCCAACGTGGCGCGTCGCGACCGCGCCGTCGGCGAAATGGGGGCCGACCGTGCGCCGGTCCCGACCGCCCTGGCCGCGTCGCGATGAACGCGGTCACCCATGTGGGACCCGACATGTACAGCTTCGGCGGGACGCAGACGGTGATCCGCGTCATCCGCGACAACAACATCGGCGCCGACGAAATTCGCGTCCTGTCAACGTGGAACGGCCGGCACCACGCCAAGAACCTGTTGCTCACCGCCCGTGCCGCGGCGGCGCTGGCGCGCGCCCCACGCGGGACCGTCACACACTTCCACATGTCGAACGGCGGTGCGTGGCTGCGCGAAGGGCAGTTGATCGGGCTGGCGAAGGCCCGCGGTTTCCGGGTCATCGTCACCATCCACGGCTCCGACTTCCACGCGTTCGCCCATTCGCGCCCGCGTTTCGTGGCCGCCACCCTGAACCACGCCGACCATGTGATCCTGCTGTCGGAGGAAGCGCGGACCGCCGCACGGTGGGTGGCGCCCGGCGTGCCGACCTCGGTGGTGGCCAACCCGATCCCGATCGATCGAGATGCGCCGCCGGCCGGCTCGACGCCGCCAGTGGTGCTTTTCGCGGGCACCATCGGTCGCCGCAAAGGCGTCAGCACGCTGGTAGCGGCCTGGCGCCTACTTCTCGCCGAGGGCGTCGAAGGTCATTGCCGCATAGTCGGTGTCGTCGACGACTACTCTCCGCCGCCGACCGAGCGCCTGACCGTCGAAGGCCCGGTCCACCCGGACAAGGTCCGTGATCTGATCCGGTCGGTCCGGGTGGTGACCCTTCCGTCGTTCGCGGAGGGAATGCCGATGATCCTGACCGAGGCCCTCGCCGGCGCACGACCGTTTGTGGCGACCCCCGTCGGCGGCACACCGGAGATCGCGTCCGACCCGAGAATGCTTGTGCCCGTTGACGATGCACCCGCCCTGGCGGCGGCGATCGGACGGTACCTGCGCGACCCGGGATTGGCCGAGCGGGACGGGCTAAGTGGCCAAGCGCACATTGCGGCGACGCGCAGCCCCGAGGTCGTCGGTGCCCAGCTGCGCCGTATCTACCAAGGCTGCTCTCTTGAAACGGGTTGAGCTGCAAGGATCGAAGCTGATCCTGAGTGCGGTCGGTTTCGGCTGCGGCACTCTAATGCAGTCGCCGTCCCGTAAAGAGCGGATGGCCGTGCTCGGCAGCGCGGTGGACAACGGGATCACGCATTTCGACACCGCGCGGATGTACGGACTGGGCAGAGCGGAGGCGGAGCTCGGGGCGTTCTTACGCACGGTCGAGCGCGAGAAGCTGACGGTGGCCACCAAGTTCGGCATCGACGCCGGCGGAATAGCCCGGCGGCTCGGGCGGTTTCAGGGACCCGCCCGGGCGCTGCTGCGAAAAGCTCCGGCACTGCGGCGTGCCGTAAAGCGCCAGCAGGCCTCAGCCGAAACAGCCCGGGTGTACGACGCGGCCGTCGCGGCCCGCAGTCTCGATGACAGCCTCGCCGCACTCGGCGTCGACTATGTCGACATCCTGTTCGTTCACGGTCCCAGGCCGCACGACACCGTGGCGGCCGACGAGTTGCACCAGTTCTTCGAACACGCGTACCAACAGGGCAAGATTCGCGCGTGGGGCGTCTCGCAAGACGAAGGGCTCGAGCTGGATTTTGCCCGTGAATTCGCGCCCCGGGGAGTCAGTCAGGTTCGCGGCGATCTGCTCAATCCCCCGCCGCGTCCCGCGGACCTCGCGTTCGGCGTGTTGAACGGCGCGTACACGGCTCTGTCCGCGGCGCTGCGCGCCGACGCGACACTGGCGCGGCGCTGGCGCGACGCGCTCCAGCTCGATCCGCTCGCCGCGGGTGCGCTCCCGAAGTTGATTCTCGGAACATCCAGCGCCGCAACGGGTTGCCGCGCGATTCTGTACAGCACCACCGATCCGCGGCGGGTGGCCGAAGCGGCGAGCGCGATCTCGTCACCGCCGGACGCGGAGACCTCGGCGCGCTTCGTCGCGTTGGTCGAGGAATTCCGACGGGGCGGTGCCGGGTGATTCGGGGCCCGCGGGAGTTCACCGCCGGCATGACGATCGAGACCGACGTCGTGGTCGTCGGGGCCGGCGCGATCGGCATCGCGACGGCACTGGAACTCGCCGGATCCGGAGTCCGGGTGGCCCTGATCGAAAGCGGTCTCGAGCGTAGCGACCAAGCGGCGCAGGACTTGTCGGCACTCGACTCGCGGCAGGACGACCATTTTCACTCGAGTGGCGATCTCATGATTCGCCGGCAGGTGGGCGGCACCACCGCGCTCTGGGGCGGGCGTTGCGTCAACTTCGACCGCATCGATTTCGAGGACCGGCCGTTGACCGCGCAGGCGCCCTGGCCGATCGCGTATGAGGATGTCGAACCCTACCTGCAACGCGCCTGTGACTGGGCGGCCTGCGGGCGGGCGGTGTTCAACGCGCGCGATATCCCCGAGATTGCGGGACGAGACATGGTCGCAGGGCTTCCCGACGGCCGGGTCCGCACCACCGATCTCGAACGCTGGGCGCTGCCAACGCGTTTCGGGCGCGAGTACCGGGTGGCGCTGCGCGACACCCCCGGCCTGACGCTGTGGACCGGCCTGACGTGCACCGAAATCGTCACGACCCAAGCCGGCGATTCCGTCGACCACCTCGTGGTCAAGACGCTCGACGGCCGCCGGGGTGCGGTGGTCGCGGCGGACTACGTCATCGCGACAGGGGGATTGGAGGCGACCCGTCTGCTGCTCGCGTCGGACCGTCACCATCCCGCGGGACTGGGAAACGCGGGCGGCCACCTCGGCCGCTGGTACATGTCGCACGTCGAGGGCCGCGTGGCGCGCGTCCGGTTCACCACCGATGACGTCCTCTACGCCTACGAACGCGACAACGACGGCGTCTACGTACGACGTCGCTTCACCCTCGATCCGGGTCTGCAGCGTGCAGCCGGAATGCTCAATGCCGCTGTCTGGCTGGTGAATCCGCCGATCAGCGATCCGAGCCACGGCAGCGGGATCCTGTCCGGGGTGTACCTCACGCTGATCTCCCCGGTCGGCCGGTTCCTGCTCGCCGAGGCCATCCGCGCCAAGCACACCCACACCGATGGCCCGCCGCGTGTCCTCGCGCATCTGCGCAACATCGTGCGGGACCTGTTCGGTTCGACACGGTTCGCATTCGCGTTCACCTACGCCCGCTTCCTCCGCAGGGGCCGCAAGGCGCCCGGCTTCTTCGTGAAGAGCGCCGACAACCGCTACCTGCTGCACTACCACGGCGAGCATCTCCCGCACTGGGAGAGTCGCGTCGAGTTGGCCGACGACCGCGACGCCCTGGGGATGCGGCGGCTGCGCACCCATATCCACTTCTCCGACGCCGACTACGAGAGCGTGCGCAAGGCCATCGTCTCGATCGACGAACACCTGCGCCGCCACGACGCCGGATGCGTGGAGTGGCTGGCCGGCGACGTCGAGGGCTTGGTGCGCGAGTTTCTGGCCGGGCACGCCGGCTACCACCAGGCCGGAACCACCCGCATGTCGGCGACCCCCGACGGCGGCGTCGTGGATGCGAACCTTCAGGTGCACGGGGTGCGCGGGTTGTATGTCGCGAGCACCTCGGTGCTTCCGACCTCGAGCCAGGCGAACCCGACGCTGCTCGGGATCGCGCTGGGCGTGCGGCTGGCCGATCGTCTTGCCAAAGACCGAACTGCTTGCGGGGCTTCGGATTCCGGGACGGCTTGAGCGAGTCAAGGCCGGCCGGTGAGCACCTCCGCGATGACCTCCAGGAAACGCTGCGCGACGATGTCGACGTCGCAGTGCCGCGCGTAGTGGCGCGCCGCCTCGGCGCCACGGTGCGCCGCGACGGCCGGGTCGGCCAGCAGGTCGAACGCGGCGGCCAGGCCGGCAACGTCGTCGACACCGACCGGGGGGCAGCCCGGCGGCTGGTACTCGGGCAGGCCGCCGGCCGTGGACACGATCGGCATCACACCCAGTTGCATCGAGAGCACCTGCACGCCGCTCTGGGACGCGCGCCGGTAGTGCGAGATCGAACCTTTCGCGGCGGCCAGTGCGGGGATGACGTCGGCGTAGCGGTAGCTGCCGTTGCGCCAGCGGGTGTGCTTGGGCAGGGCGCCGGGGTCCAGTGACCCGTCGCCGATCAGCACCAGGTTGTCGCCGCGCCAGCCGCCGCCGACGATGTGCCGCTGCCAGGCCTGCAGGACCACGTCGACGTTCTTGTAGGGGTTGAGCCGGCCGAACATGACGAAGTCGCGGCGGCCGTCGGGCCCCACGAATGGCGGAACCCGGTGCGGGTCGATGTCGCTGGCGAGCGGTACCACGTGCACGGGCGTGCCGGCGACGTCGCGGCGCGCGGCGACCCGGGAGGCGACATAGTCGCTGTAGGTGATGGTGGCCGCCGAGCGCGCGCCCCACCGGTCGAACACCGCACGTTCGTAGGACGGGACGTGTTCGCCGGGGTCGTGCGGGCGGTCGTCGTGCACCACCTGAATGCGTGGCACCCGCCCGGCCAGCGCGATCCAGCGCGGGTCGCGGACGATCTCGGCGATCACGACATCGGGCCGGTACCGGCGGATGCGCCGCCAGGCGCGGAAAGTGGGCGGCCAGGTCGCGGCCGATTTGAAGCGCGGTTCGAGCACCAACTCGTAAGCACGGGCGGCATCCGACTCGGGGTGCCGGTCGGAGGTCACCAGCAGCACGTCGGCGCCGCCGCGCTGCAGCGCTTCGGCCTGCACGCGCACCGCCGGCCGTGTCCACGGCGAAAGCCACAGCACCCGAGGCGAATTCACGGCCGCTCGTCGGACCGCAGGAAGGTGTCGGCGTCGGTCCACATGCGCGTCCCCAGCGCGCGTCGTGGCAGCCCCTGCAGGAGGTTCGTCACCCGCGGGGACGCGAGCAGCCGCCAGGCCAGCGGATTGATCTTCGCCCGCGTCCAGACGTGTAGGCCCATGCCGCCGAGGAACCACCACCGGGTTTTGGAGGTATGGAAGTTCATGCCGAAGCGTCGTCCGATGAGCTCCAGCGTCGGCCTCTGATAGAAGGTGATGTGCTGCCCGGTGGCGAAGGCGTAGTACATCCATTCGTCCGGGGGCGGGGGCGCGCCGTCGAAGAGTTCCGTCGTGAAAATGATCGTGTCGGTACCGGTGCTCTCCAGTAGCTCGCCCACGAAACCGACCGGATCGGTGAGATGCTCCAGCACTTCGAACGCGGTGACCGCCGTGTACGGCGCCCCCGGACCGGCATCCGCCTCGAAGCCCTGCGCGGTCAGGTTGGGGGAGTACTTGTCGTTCCAGTAGTAGTCGAAGCCGATGTCGCGCATCAGCCGGGTGAAAACGCCGTAGCCTCCGGCCGCATCGAGAAACCGGCCGCGGTGATCGAACAGGAAGTACAGCAGCACCGACACCGCCCGCGACAGGTACAGGTTGCGCCACAGCATGGTGGTGTCCGCCGCCGCCACGGGGCTCGCATAGGCTTCGTCCAGCCAATGCGGTTCTTCGGTCTGCAGGCCGCCGCAGCCGTCGCAGAAGTAGTATCTGCAGTCGTATTTGTTGAGCACCGTGCGCGTGAACGCCGGGCTGGTGTCCGAACTGCAGATGCGGCACAGCACGGCATCAAACCTTCCTGAGCATCTTCCGCGACGTCAGCAAACTCCGGAAGTAGGACAGTTAGAACCTACGGCACATTCAGCGCGGCGAGCAAGAGAACCGCCCGGAAATCCGCCCAGTTCTGCGCGCGCGGCGCCCGATGGGTTGCGCACCTTGGCTATTCGACGCGCCGCGAGGGAAAACGCAGGGGCTACAAGAACTTCGCCGATCGCGCGTCGACGGCCGTCGCGCAGGGGTGCGCGGGCGTTGACGTGGTAGCTTTAGGCTCCGTTCGATGCTTGCTCGAGAGAGACCCCGGATGACCGCCTAATGTCCAGAAGCGCGACACCGCCGCCCGGAAAGAGGCTCAGGCAGAAGATTCGGCGCCTCGCCGGCACGGAAACGCGGGACCAGCTCAAGGATCTGATCCTTTTCGATCATTCTCAGGCGCTGAAGGCAAACCATCCCAATCCGCTGAATCGCGCCGGGAAGAGATGCTTTTCCGGAGCCGACCAGGATGGCATAACGCTGGAGATCCTGCGCCGGGTTGGCGGCCTCGACGGCGGCGTGTTCGCCGAATTCGGTGTCGGCGACGGGACGGAGAACAACACTCTCATCCTTGCCGCGCTGGGCTGGAAGGGCTTCTGGGTCGGGGGACAGGACCTGGCCGTCAGCTACGCCGACGGCCCCCGCTTCACCTACGAGAAGGCCTGGATCACCGCGGAAAACATCCTGCCGCTGAGCCGGTCATGCCTGCGGCGAATCGACGCCACTCGGGCCGACGTGGTCTCCCTCGACCTGGACGGCAACGACATCTACCTCGTCGAAAAACTCTTGGCCGACGGTATCCGCCCCAAGCTCTTCATCGTCGAATACAACGGCAAGTTCCCGCCCCCGGTGGAGTTTCAGATCGCTTATGACCCCGGCCATGTCTGGCAGTCCGATGACTATTTCGGGGCGTCGCTGGGCAGCTTCGCCTCGCTGTTCGCACGCTTCGGCTATCGGCTGGTGTGCTGCAATTCCCACTCGGGTTCCGACGCGTTCTTCATCGACGCCGCTCTTTCGGAACATTTCGCCGACGTACCGACAGACATCAACGAGATCTACTGTGAGCCACGCTATTTCCTCTACAGCGGTTTCGGGCAGCACAAGACGTCGCCGCGCACGGTGGCCAGGATCCTGGGCGGCGACAAGCCCTAGCGGATGAGGCGAAAGCCGAAGCGTCCACGCCTGATTCACAGCACAGCGTTGATCGCGTCGAGGTAGGCATCCGCCATCGCCTCGACCGTGTAGCACTTGTGCATGCGTTCGAAGCCGCGCCGTCCCACCGACGGCAGCGCATCGGGGTCGGCCAGGATGTGGGCCAGGCTTTCACGCCACCCGGATACCGACACGGGGTCGACGAGAAATCCGGCCTTTCCGAAATCCAGCATTTCCGGGACAGCGCAGATGGCCGACGCCGCAACGGGTACGGACCGCGCCATCGCCTCGAGAATCACCAGCGGGAAGGCCTCGGAGCGGCTCGGGACGCACAGCAGGTCGGCGTCGGCGAGGGCCGTGCCGGGACCCTCAACCCAGCCACGCCACCGCACCCGGTCCAGCAGCCCGGCGGGCGTGCGGGCCTGCAGCCTCTCGCGATCCGGGCCGTCGCCGAAAATCGAGAGTTTCCAGGGGAAGTCGGTGAGGCCGCCGAGCGCCTCGATCAGCACATGCGGATTCTTGTGCTCGAGAATGCGCGAGAGCATCACTAGGTGCAGTGGCGCACCGGCGGTCCGGATCCGCGGGCCCGTGTCACCGGTCACGGTGACACCGTTGGGTGCGATGAATCGCCGCCCCCGGAGTGGGTGCGTGGCGGTCAGCATGTCCCAATGCCGTTGCGCCAGCACGATGAAGCCATCGGCGTGGCGCATGGCGGCGGTCAGTGGCCGCGAGTAGATGGCCCGGTCCTCTTCCGGCGGAACGTGGGGGGCCACCAGCCAGCGGCGGCCGCGACCGGCGCCGCGCCACAAGGTGGCGAATCCCGCCTCGGTGTTGGTGTCCGCGGTGATCAGCACCGCCGGACCGTCGGGGATGTCGACGACGGGTGCCCACCAGGGCTGGCGCACCACGCGTACGGTCGGGGGGATCTCGGCGACCATCGGGCCGAACCGTTGCACGCAGACGATCGTCACCGGATAGCCGCGGCGGTCCAATTCGGTCGCCAGCAAGGCTTTTTGTCGCTCAGCGCCGCCGTAGACCAAGCGGTTTGTGGTGATCACGATCGCCGGGAGGTCTCGGCGCCGGGCGGCACCGGCCACGTTGCGCGCATTGCGTTTGGACCGCTGCAAGCGCTCCAGCAACGTCGTGCCGGCCAGGTATACGTCCGCGTGATGAACGCTGTTTTGATGCTCGAGTAGCAGCGCGGTGTTGGTGCGCGCCAGGTCCCGACGGCGGCGCTGTCGGGCGCCGTCGTCGATCACCGGATCGCCGCGGCGCTCGACGCCGAGTTCGTCGGCCAGCAGAATGCGCCACCCGGCCGCGCGGGCCCGGGCCTGCCAGTCGGCCGCTTCGCCGTAGCCGGCGTACTCCTCGTCGAAGCCGCCGATCGTGTTCCAGGCCGCGCGGCTGATCGCCAGGCAGACCGGGCTCAAATCGCCGTCGATGCTTCGTGATTCGGCGGGCTGACGAGGGTAGCGCGGTGAGAGGGGCGTGCGACGTAGCGAGTCGGCGTAGCCGGCGGCCGCGCTCCACTCTCTGGCGACGGTGCGCCGGCGGGCGGCGATGTCCCACGGCGCCCGAGCGGGCGCGCTGTCGTCACGCGCGAGCGGCGAGACCGCCGCCACCCGGGGCTGACGAAGCAACTCCCGGGTGCGGGGCAGCGGGCCCAGCACGCGGGCACCGGGGTCCAGCAACAGCAGGTCGACGTCGGCGGGTGTGTGCTCCACCAGCGTGTTGCAGGCCGCGCCGAAGCCCAGGTTCTGGTTTCCCGAAACCCAGTGCACCGCAGGGTATTTCGCGGCCAGGTCAGCCCGGACCGTGCCGCCGTTGCCGGAGACGTAGACGTAGACGGGCAGCGCGGGCAGCTGCTCGGCGACGCCGGCCAGGCAGCTCTCGAGGGACTCGTGGCCCCGTTGACTCACGATCAGCGCCGCCAGCGCCCGCGACGCCGGCAGGCCGGCCGTGTCGCCGACCGGGCGCCTCAGATATGCGCGATCCAATTCACGCTTCATGCCACCAGCTGACTCCGGCGCAGCGAGGTCACGTCCGACCAGCGCAGCGGGCCGACGGCCGCGCTGGTGGCCAGATAGACGGCGGCGGCCGCCGTCAGGGTCAACACCACATGGTGACCCGAAAGCAGCAGCGTCACGGCCACGCTCGCTGCCGTCGGTACCAGCAACCGCAGCAGGAACAGCACCGGCGTCCGGTAACCGCAGTGGCGGCGCAACCACCAGGTGCTGACCACCATGTTGAAGAATTCCGTGCACACCAGCGCGACACCCGGGCCGACCGCGCCGTACCGCCCGGCGAGGACGAGATTGAGTGCGACGTTGAGCACCAGGGTGGCCATCGTCAACCAGAACAGGATCCGCTGATGATGACTGGCGACCAAGCCCTGGCCGAGGGTGCCACTGACGAATCGCAGGGCCGCCGCGACGAACAGCAGCGCGAGCGTCGGGGTGCCGCGGGCGACGAAGGCCTTGTCGCCGAAGAGCGCGATCAGCGGTCCGGCCAGCAGCGCACCGACCACCGCGACGGGGACCGCGACGAAGCACATCAGCTCCACGCTGCGGCGCAGGAACCCGGCGAAGGCGGCGACGTCACGCGCGAACAATTCGGTGGCCGTCGATAACGTCGACTTGAGGAAGATCAGCGACACCACAATCGTGTTGAAGGCGATCGTGAAGGCCAACCCGTACACGCCGACCTCGGTATGCGTGCTCAGCAAGGACAGGATCACCCCGTCGGCGCGGCAGTACAGCAGACCGACGACCAGGAATCCGATGAGCGGCAGGCTTTCCCGCAACAGGTCGGCGGCCTCACGGGGAGCGAAGATCGGGCGCACCGAGATATGCCGCATCGCGGCGGTGCCCTGGATCAGCAGTTGCACGGCGGGCGGGACGAGCTGTGCGACGGCGAACCAGATGACGTCCGCGCGCGTCGCCACCAGCCAGGCGACCACGCCGAGCGCGCCCAGCCGGCCGACGAGGTCGGAGATGGCCACCGCGGAGAACCGGACCGTGGCAAGAAACACCGGCTCGAACCGCGTCACCATGGTTTGCATCAGCAGCGCCCCCGACAGCACGACGAGCATCACGCGCACGTCCGCGTCGCGGTAGACGAGCAACCCGGACAGCGCGGCCACCGCGGCCAGCGGTACGCAGTAGATCAGGGCCAGGCCGCTGTTGATCCGGACCAGGCGTTCCAGGTCGCCGCGGCCGGAGGTCACCCGGCGCACGATCACGGTGGCGATACCGAGATCGGCCAGGCTGGTCCACATGGCGATGAAGAGGACCGCGATGGAGAGTTGGCCGTAGCGCCCGGGGCCCAGATAGCGCGCGGTCATGGCCACCGAGACCACTGAGGCCAGCATCCCCAGGGCCCGGCAGATCAACTGGATGGAGAACGCGTGCGCCATCCGCGTGAGCGGCACCGAGGGCAGCACCGCGTCGGGTGCCGTCGGCTCGGTCATGGCTCGCGAGCCTAATAGGCTCCGTGGCTCGTTAAAACCGCTTTCACCGTCTTGGCGATAATCATCAGATCACCCGACATCGACCAGTTGTCGACATACGACAGGTCCAGCCGCACCGACTCTTCCCAGGAAAGGTCCGACCGGCCGCTCACCTGCCACAGCCCGCTGACGCCCGGCTTCACCAGCAACCGGCGCTTGACCTCGCCGTCATAGTTGTCGACTTCGCGTCGCAACGGGGGCCGCGGCCCGACGACGCTCATGTCCCCCGTGAGGACGTTGATGAATTGCGGGAGCTCATCGATGCTGTACCGGCGAAGGACTCTGCCGACGGGGGTGACCCGGGGGTCCTGGCGCATCTTGAAGAGCATGCCGCCGGCGCCTTCATTGCGGGCCAGCAGGTGTTGGAGCTGTGTGTCCGCACCGTCGGTCATCGTGCGGAACTTCAGCATCGTGAACGGTTTTCCGTCGACGCCGATGCGTTCCGACGGGTAGAAGACGGGCCCCTTGCTGGTCAGCTTGATGGCGATGGCGGCGGCGATGAGAATCGGTGCCGTGCCGACCAGCGCCGCCAGCGAGAACACGAAATCGAAGGCCTGCTTCTGAAAGCGGTGCGCCCCTTCGTATTGCGGCTTGTCGACATGCAGCAGCGGCAACCCGCCGGTCAGGCGCAGGGTCAACCGCGCCTCGGTCACGTCCATCACGCCGGGAGACACCACCAGGTCGACGTCCAGCGTCTCCAGCTGCCACAGCAGCTCCCTGATGCCGTGCATCCCAAAGTGATCCGTCTGCGTCACCGCCACGGTGTCCGCGCCGCAGCTGTCGATCGCGGTGGCCACGTGGGTTTGGTCGCCGAGGATCGGAACCTGACGGCCCCCGATCGTCAGGGTGTTGCCGCGGGCCGGCCCGTAACCGGGAATGCAGACACCGACCACGACGCACCCGGCCGCCGGATTGCGGGACAGCTCATGCGCGAGGTGCGAAACCGACTGCCGGTCTCCGATCGCCAAAACACGGGTCTGGCATTCGCCCTGGACGCGCTTGCGGCAGATGCGCTTTCGCCACACGCTACGGCTCGCCAGCAGTCCCATGGTGCCGACGGGAAGCGCGATCGCCAGATAGCCGCGGGCGAGATTTATGTTGGCGAGCAACGTCGCCATGGCGATGATTCCGAACGTCCAGAACGACGCGGTGCCGATGCGCCGGTACTCCTCGATGCCCGAGCCGATGATTCGCGTTGAGCGCGTCTGGAATACCGCGAGCGCCGACAGCCACAGCGCAGCGAACAGGAAGGAAAACAGCGTCATCGTCGGGTCCGAGTAACCCGACGTGTTCGCGATCTCCCCGAACCGGACGTACTGGGCGAGCAGTACTGACACACAGACGATCACCGAGTCGCTGCTGCGCAGATGCTGCGAGTATTGGTCCTGCCAGCGCCGTAGGGCGGTGCCGGCGACCGGGAGCACCGGACGTGCGGGTGCCGGCCGGGTGTTGGTCTCGTTGCGATGCGACGCGGTCATGCCGGCCGGCCAGGCCTTGAGCTGCCGCCAGCTGGGCTGCACGACATCCACCGTGTTGGGAATGATCACCGACTGACGCATGACGCCACCTGCTCCACTGGTGCCAACCTGGATGTGCGCGAGGGCCAGCTCGCGTCTTGCTCGGAGATGACCGTGACCGGTAGCGGCCACGAGATCCCGAATTCGGGGTCGTCCCAGCGGATCCCCTGCTCGTCGGCCATCACATACTGACCGCTGACGTGATAGGTGACCTCGGTGTCGTCGATCTGCGTCTGGAAGCCGTGGGCGACGTACGGGGGCAAGAACAGGGTCCGGTGGTCGTCGGCGTTCAGCTCCACCAGCACGTGGTCGCCGTAGTTCAGCGAGTCGGGGCGGACGTCGGCGGCGACGGCGACGATGGCACCGCGGGTGCAGCGGAGCAATTTGGCCTCGGCGTGTGGCGGCATCCGGCGGTACAGACCGCGCACGGTGCCACGGGTGTAGTTGAAGAAGATATTCGTCTGTGCGACATCAAATTCCAGCCCGTGATTGGCGAAGTCGCGGGCGCAGTACGCACGTGAGGAAAACCCGCGATGGTCGCGGTCGAGTTCCAAGTCGATGATTGTCACCCCGGCGACCTTGGTGGGCGTGTACTTCACTTACCGCTCCTTCTCCTGCACCGGGCCTTCATGAACACCTGTCCCCGCACGGGATGGCCTACGCGTATCCGGCGGACAGCGGGCGTGTCATCACGGTGGGGATCACGCCGTACCGGGGTCCGAGCGTCTTGCCCGAGGTAGCCGCCAGGCGGGGGAGCGAGCCCATGACGCTGGGCGGCACGTTCGCGCCGGCAAGGTTGATGGCCGGCAACGCCGACACGGCGCTGTTGGCCGCCGGAATGACGCTGGTCCAGCTCGCCGGGACCGCCAACGGCCCCAACGAGGCCGCACTGCCGAGGCTGCCGAATACGCCGGACCCGAGTGAACCGAGCGCGCCCGCACCCGAACTGACCGCGCTCGCGGCCCCCGACGCGGTGCCCGCGACCGCCATGGCCCCGTCGCTGGCGGCTTTGGCCAGGCCCTGAGCGGTCTGGGCCATGCCGAGGATGGAGGACATCCCATACAGCGGGGTCGCGCCCGCCATGAAATACGTGGCCGCGGTATTGGGCAGTTGGGACATCATGCTCGAAATCGCGTCTGACGCGGCCGAGCTTCCCGACGTGACCCCCGTGCCTCCACCACTCGCGCCGATACCGCTGCCATCGCCGAGGAGGGTGCTCCCGGATTTCATCGGCGAGGAAAGCCGGTGCAGCGTGTTGGGGACCTTGGACACCACGTGGGCCAGATTCGCCTGCTCGCTTTCCGAGGTGGCCCGCCCCACCGCGGCCGCCTGCTGGGCCGCCCCGCTCTCGTTGGTCACGTTCGGCGCCGGGCTGAACGGTGTCACTTCGCACGCGGCCGCCGAACCCGCGGCGTACGCGTACATCGCCGCGGCGTCCTGCGCCCACATCTCGCCGTACTCGGCTTCGGTGGCCGCGATCGCCGCCGAGTTCTGCCCCAGGAAGTTGGTCGCGACCAGCGTCGCGAGCTGTGCCCGGTTGGCGGCGACCGCCGGGGGCGGGACGGTCATGGCGAAGGCCGCCTCGAAAACCTCCACGGCGAGTCTGGCTTGACCTGCGGACTCCGCGGCGCGCGCGGCGGCCCCGGCCATCCACGCCATGTATGGCGCGTATGCGGAGGCCATGGACAGCGAAGAGGGTCCCAACCAACGTCCTGTGGTCAAACCGGCGATCACCGAGCGGTAGCAACTTGCCGCGGCGTGCAGTTCGGCGGCCAAGGCATCCCAGGCCACTCCCGCGGCCATCAGCGAGAAGGGGCCCGGACCGGCGTACATTCGCGTGGAGTTGATCTCCGGGGGAAGCGCTCCGAAATCGATCACGTCAGGGCCGCCCCGTCTCGAGTGGCGTCGAGAGCAGCGTTGCGACCGGTGCGCCCGGAGCATTCCCTGAGATCAACGCAATCGATAAATCCATACTTTGAGTATGTGAAATACCCTAATTCCAAACTAAGAGGCATTAGCCCTCGCCTTGAGGCCTTTGGTCCATGACCGCAGAGGCCGTTGGTCCCCGCGGCCGGCGGGGAGGCGAGCGCCGCGGTCATGCCCCCTCTCACCACGCGGCCCAAGTAAGGCGTGGTGAGAGGGGGCATGTGCTTCTCCTTTGCGCGGTACGGACGGTCGAGACGGTCTAGATGCCCGATACAAACTGACTATCGCACAATAGCGTATAAAACATACTAATAGTTTCACAACGCGGTGTGACGTAAACCTCAGGTATTCACACGACCGTCAACCGGGACAGCCGTATGACTGCTAACCTCGGGAATGGGTAAGCCATCTAGAGCGGCACGGGCGCGTGTTCGCTCGCAATCCCTGAAGAGCCCCTGAAGAGCCCCTGACGAACCGAGGTATGTGTGCCCTGCTTGAGCAAGGCGTCATTCGATAGAAGGGCGGACGGCACGGCCCGCGCCGTCCGCCTCGGCGACACGACGTGCGCCACAACCCCCGCCGCGGGGGAACTGAGCTCACGATTGCGATGACGACACACTCGACTGATGGACGCGCGGACGCGACCCGGCAACAGATTCTGCGGGCCGCGTCGCATCAGTTCGCCCGACGCCCCTACCACGACGTCGGCCTCGACGACATCCTCGCCGAGGCCGAACTGACCAAGGGCGCGATGTACTTCCACTTCAAGTCGAAGCACGCGTTGGCGGTCGCCATCATCGACAGCCAGGTCGAGGCCGGCGCGGTCGGCGTACGGGATGTGCTGTCGCGCGGGCTCTCGGGCCTCGAGACGCTCATCGACTTCTCGTATCTGATCGCGATCCAGGACATCAAGACGGACCTCGTCAGATCGGGCATGAATCTGATGGAGTCGGTCGGTCTGACGGACGGGATCCAGGACAGGTTGTTCGGCCGATGGATCAAAGCCCTGGCCAGAGTCGCGGAGCAAGCCAAGGCCGAGGGCGACATCAGCGAGCAGTGCGACCCGCAGGACATCGGCCGCATGATGGTCTCGCTGCACATGGGACTGCGAAAGACCAGCGATCTGGACGACCCGGAGCGGTTCCTGCTCGACTTGGAGAAGTGCTGGTCCTTGCTGCTCACCGGGATTCTGCAACCGGACCGCACCGACTATTTCCGCCAATTCCTCAGGCGGCGTGCGGCGCTCGCCGTCAACACCAGTTCAGACGATGCCGACGCGCAGTAACAGCGAAAGCAGGCGATCCGCACATCCGACGAGACTCCGGAGGTGCAGCGGCGATGCCGCGCCAGGTTCGGTCTGAAGCCACTCGGCGAAAAATTTTCGACGCCGCGATCGAGGTGTTCGGCGAGGTCGGGTACGCGGCCGCCGGCTGGAGCACGATCATCGAGCGGACAGGAATGACCAAAGGCGCCCTCTATCACCACTTTGATTCCAAAGAATCGTTGGCCTCGAACATCATCGAAGAAGGCTCCGACACGCTTCTGGGCGCCTATCGAAATGTCTGTAAGTCGTCATCGCCGGGGCTGGAAAACATTGTGCACGGCTCATTCACGCTCATCGACGTGTTGGGCTCAGACAAAATGGCCCGGGCGGCCGCGCAATTGGCCACTGCGTTAAGCGGATTCAACGGGGCCGCTTCCCGCTTCTACGCCAACTTGGTATTGGAGACCGCTCAGGAGGCGCGCCGCGCGGTCAAGGAAGGAGACCTCCGGAGCGACATCGACGCCGATGTGCTCAGCGCGTCGATCATCGGCACCATATCCGGGGCCCGGTTGGTAGCGATCGCGATATCCAGCCACGGCAGAATCGGGGACGTCATCGGCGACCCCTTCGCGCGGTTGCATCAGATATGGGAGCTCCTGCTGCCCGGCATCGCCTCGGAAGCGTCGCTGCCCTACTTCCAGCAATTTCTGCGGCGCGAAGTGATGCGCCATACCGCGGCTGCTGACGTTCACCGCGACGACGCAACCGGGGTGGCGGAAACCGATTAGCTTTCGGTGAGAGCCGTCGCTTCATGGCGGTCCGGGCCGGGGTAATCGACGCCGGCGGGATCTCGAAGAGGTGGTGCGCGATAGCTTTTCGCGGTCACCGCAACGGCGTTTCCGTTATTGGGGTTGAAGCGCTTTCAACAATGCATACTGTTCCGGTGATGTTCCGGAAATCTTTCGGCCGAGCAATCGCACTGGCCGGTGTCGTCGGTTTCTTGGTGATGAGTGCTCCGGCATCATGGGGTGCGCCGGCCGACCCGACTGCCCCGGCGGACTCGACGACCGCGACGACGGCGACGACGACGGCGACGACGACGTTGTCGATGACCGACGTTGGTTCGTCCGCCACCGTGGAGTTCTGGGGACTGACGAGCAGCCAGCAACTGTCCCTTCCGGTCCTGCACGGGCTGACCCCGACGGCGATGAACGCGACCGTCGAATTGCCGATCAATCTGCGGTCCGGGCTGCTCGCCGTGACGCAGGGCGAGCGCACCATCGCCAGGCTGAACCTGCCCAACACCGATCAGGCGCCGATCGTCATCCCTCTGGCCGGAGCAGAGGTGATCGACAACTGGCTGACGGTGACGTTGCGGGCATATCTGGTGCCGTTGGACGGATTTTGCCTGTACCCGGAGAGTCCTCTGCGGCTGGCCAACGGGACGGTCAACTACGCGGGCACCGAACTGCCGCCCACCACGGTGTCCCATTTCTTGCCGCCGGTGCTGCGGAAGCTGACCGTATATCTGCCGCAATCGCCGTCAACAGCCGAGTCCGACACGGCGATTCAGCTGGCCACTTCCGCCGCCGCGCATTACGGCAAGCAGGCCCCCGAGATCGTGGTGGTCCCGCTGCAGGAAGGGCAGGCGGCGCCGCCGTCGCCGCCGCAATCGCTGGAGCGCCAGGTTGTCATCAAAGAGGGCCCGGACAACGGGCTTTCCCTGCAGGGCCCCTCCGGTGTGCCGTGGCTGTTGATCTCGGGGTCGCTGAACCGAACCGACGAATCGGACACGGCCCTGTTGTTCAGCAACCTGTCGGATCTGGCCCTGTCGTCGCGGGCCTCGGTGGAATCGCCCAGGCCCAAACCGCAATTTCCGGGTGACACCGCCACGCTGCGTGAACTGGGCCAGTCCGTTGCCAACTCCACCTCCCTGCAACCGCGGGTGTCGATCGGACTCGACCAGACCCGGTTCGGCAGATCCGTTCACTCGGTGCGGGTGCATCTGCAGGGGTCATACACGCCGACGCCGAACAATATCGGCGGCCAGATCGCCGTCACGGTCGGTCCGGAGACCATCGACCACTGGCCGACCGACGGCCATGGCAACATCGACCGCTGGGTCGACGTGCCGGATCGGCTGCTACAGCGCTACACCAGCGTTGATTTGGTGCTCGATGTCGCCGGCAACATCGGGCACTGCGGAGATTTTTACACCGCCGGACCCGGAAATCAGTTGCTCACGTTGAACATCAGCGGCGACAGCATCGTTTCGAGCAGTCCCGCCGCGCCTCCGGTGCCGGACGGTTTTCAATCGGTGCCGCAGACCCTGATGCCCCGCGTTCAGGTGGGCGTCGCGGAGCACTCGTTGATCGACACGGTGCGCGCGCTCGACATCATGGTGGGCCTGCAGCGAATCAGCTCGATACCGATCGACACCACGGTCACCAGCGTGAAGCAGGCGATCGACTCGTCGAATCCCGCATTGCTGATTTCCGCCGACGGGTGGAATGAGTCCGACGTGACGCTCCCGGTGGGCGCCGGGCCCAGCGGTCCGATCACCGTCAACGCCGTCGGGCCCGGCGACAAGCCCACCAAGCTCACGCTGGACCCGGTGTTGCGGTTCGCCTCTCTCCAAACGGTCTTCCATCGCGGCCGGTCACTCCTGATCGCGACGTCCAACGGGGCGCCCGGACAGCTTGACGAGCTGATCAGGTGGCTCAAGGGCGACAACAACAAGCACTGGCAGCGGCTCAAAGGCGTTGCGGTGGTGTCGGTGCCCGGACAAGACCCGGTGACCGTCGATCATCCGCCGTTGGCCGCCGGTGCGGCGGCCGCGGGAGCCGGAGGCCATTCGGATCTCGACTGGCTGTGGTGGTTCGGCGCAGGTTGGGTCGCTGTGGCCGTCGTCGGCGCCGGGGTGATCGTATGGCGCGTCAGGCGCGAATCATGGCGGCGCCGATAGAGTTCGACAATTGATGGCACGAGTCAAAGGCATCGCGACGCGCACGGCCATCAAGAACGTGGCCGCCGGATTGCTGTGCGCCGCCGGGGTTCCGGCGCTGGCCCGGCGACGGCACCGCGACGCGCTCGCCATCGTGATGTTCCACGGCGTGGAAGACCAACCGCTGTCGCCGGCCTGCCGCCATGTCGGTAGCTCGGCGCTGTACCGGCGCCAATTGGAGTACATCCGTAGGCATTTCAACGTCCTGGCACTCGAGGATGCGCTGGTTCGGCTGGCGGCCGGTACGTTGCCGCCGCGCGCGATGGCGATCACGTTCGACGACGGCACCCGCAACCTCGCGACACACGCGATGCCGGTGCTGCGCGAAATGAACCTGCCCGCGGCGGTGTTCCTGGCGACGGGCCCGATCGGCACCGCCGAAACCTTGTGGCCCGACCGGCTGTGGCTGGCGATCGCCCGCAGCGTGGCGACCGAAGTCGATTTGGCCGCACTGGGATTAGGAACGTGTTCGCTCGACGGCAACTCCCAGCGCGGCAGGGTTTACGCGGCAGCGGTTGAGGCGTTGAAAGACCTTGCCGACGCGGAACGAATGGCGGTGCTGGGCGACGTGCTCGGTGCACTCGGATACGGCGACGACCCGGACGGTGGCCCGTTCCGGATGCTCACCTGGGACCAAGTGCGTGAAATGGCCGAGGACCCTTTGGTGACGCTGTATCCGCACACCGTCACCCACCCGATCCTCGCCCGTTGCCCGGACGACAAGGTCGAGCGGGAGATCACGGATTCCTGCGTGGCGATCGAACGTGAGACGGGCGTGGCGCCAACGGTTTTCGCCTACCCGAATGGACGGGCACAAGATTTCGACGCCCGAGCCAAGGACGTGTTACGCCGCCGCGCGGTTCGCTGGGCGTTGTCCACCACTCCGGGATTCGCCGATCGCCGCGGCGATCCGCTGGCGTTGCCGCGACTGGCGGTGGGCGGCGATTCGTCCTTCGGCTACTTCCGGCTGATGGTCTCCGGTGCTCTGCCGCGCCGACGCGGGACGTCCGTCGCGGCGGCCCGCGCTCACCGAGGACGCTAGCGCGCTTCCTCCCAGAGCTGCTCGGTCAGATCCTGGAACGCGGCAAGCGCGAACTGATCATCAACCCGCCGCACCGCGGACTTGCTCATCATCGCGCGCACCACCGAACCGTCCTTGTGCGCCAGTTCGACGACCATGTTCGCGAGGGCGTGGACGGTCGCCAGCAGTGATTCCGACGCCGGGGCCTGATGGAAGATCTGTTCGAAGCGCAGCGACAGGGCCTCGTCCGGCTCGTAGCCCATCATGTCGGCAAATGCGGTGTTGGCGAACAAGATACTGCCGTCGTCCCCGATGGCCAGCACGGGCACGGGGATCCGTTCCAGCACCACCAGTGCGGGTAGCTCCTTCAAGGTCGTCATCGGTGATTGGCTCTGTTGCCGGTTCTGGCGTCGTTCCACAGCCCGATTATGGTCCATCGCAGTGGATATGTTGGAGGCTTTGCCGGACGGATTTGACGGTGTCGTTGAACTCGCTTGATCCGCAACCGAATTGTCCGGGATTCCGACGGCCGGTCACACCCCTTTGACTCCGCCGCTGTGCGAGCGTGCGAGGAGCCGGTATCACCGGCCTCACGTCGACGGTGTGGCGGCGCCGCAGAACCCGCTGACCAGGATGTCGACGCGGGCGGCGTGATGGTTCGGGCGTAACCGCCCGCCGCGGTCCAGGGTGACCAGGCCGTGCAGGGCGGCCCACACCACCTCGGTCAGCGTGTCGGGGTCCCGCGGGCCCGCGACCATGTCCACCGCCGCGCGCAGTTCGGCGAACGCCGCCGTCAGCTCGGCCGGGGTTTCCGCGGCGGCGAACGGCAGCGTGGTGGCGCGGGTGAACATCGCGTCGAACAGTGCGGGGTTGTCACGGGCAAACTCGATGAAGGCCCGGGCAACTCGCGCCAGGGCATCCCGGCCGTCGGTGGCGCCCCCGCGCGCGGTGCGGAGCGCGCCTGCGAGTTCGCCGAATCCCTCCAGGGCGACCGACGCGGCGATGTCCTCCATGCCCGAGAAGTGTTTGTAGAGCACCGGTTGGCTGTATTCGATCTCGGCGGACAGCCGACGGGTGGTGACGGCGTCCCAGCCCTCTTCCTCGGCCAGCTTGCGCGCGGTCGCGGTGATCAGCCGACGACGAGCGGCCCGTTCGCGTGCCCGGCGGTCTTCGATGGCCATCCGGTAATGCTAGCGCCGATATAGAAAATAGCATCACTATTGACACGCGAACATCTGGGGGTTAGCGTTGCTAGCACCTGCCGTCGACGAGGAGTGCGCATCATGATCGCCACGTTGTTCGCGGTCATCGCGGTGCTGGGCACCGCGGTGGTCTATGGCACCGACGTGTTCTGCGCGCTGGTGCAGCGGCCCGCGTTGGCCCGGATCGACGACCGGGCCCTGCTCGCGGTGATGGGCAACATTCATCGCTACGGAGACCGCCGGATGCCGGTGCCCGGGGTGCTCGGCGTGGTGGCCGCGGCGATCAGCGCGGTATTCGCCGCGGCGTCGGGCCGCTGGGCGCAGGCCGGCGCGGCCGGTGCCTCCGTCGTCCTGCTGCTGGGGTGGCTATTGGTTTACCTGCGCGTGAGCGCGCCGATCAATCGCCAACTCGTTGCCGGGGTCGATCGACCCGAGCTGCCAACCAATACCCGAGCGCTGCAACGTAATTGGGACAAGGTGATCACGATCAGGGCCACCTTGCAGGGCCTGGCAGTCGCAGGATTGTGCCTGGCACTACTGATCTGAACCGGAAGGGGTATGGGGACAGTGACGATAGGCAAGAACGTCGGGCGCCTGCTGATGCGCGGGGCTCCGCTTCTGAACGCGCCGGTCGCGGCAATAGCGGCCTCGCCGCGCTTCGGCGCACGCATCGGGCGCAGCATCACGCTTGTCACCTACACGGGTCGGCGTTCGGGGCGGACGTTTTCGATTCCGGTGGCTTACCGCCGCCGCGGCGAGGCTATCGAGATCGCCGCGAATATGCCCGACGCCAAGACGTGGTGGCGCAACTTTGTCGGCGATGGCGCCCCGGTGACGCTGACCCTCGACGGCGCGGAACGGGCCGGACATGCCATCGCTCACCGAGACGCCAACGGGCGCGTCACCGTTCGCGTCCGCCTCGCAACCAGCTAGTCGACCTGGTAGCGGGGGAAGACGCCGGTCGGCGCCGGCAGCGCCGTGCCGGGCGCCAACCGTGTGCCGATGGCGTCAAAGCCGCGCTGCTCGGGCGTTTGGCCGAGCAGATCCAGTAGCTTGCCCGCCGAATCGGGCATCACCGGCTGAATCAACAGCGCCGCAATGCGAACCGCTTCGCACGTCGTGTAAAGCACTGTCGCGAAGCGCTTCTGATCCGCCGCCGACTCGCTCTTCCGCAGGACCCACGGCTGTTGCGCCGAGAAGTACCTGTTGGCGTCGCCGAGCATCAGCCAGATCGCTTCCAGCGCCACGTGCATGGCCTGCGCGTCGAAACCGGCGCGGACACGGTCCAATAATCCGTCGGCCGTCGTCAGCAGTTCGGTGTCGGCGGCGGTGAAGTCACCGGGTTCGGGCAGCACCCCGCCCAGGTTCTTGGCGATCATCGACAGCGACCGCTGGGCCAGATTGCCCAGCTCATTGGCCAGATCGGTGTTGATCCGGGTGACGATGGCCTCTTCGCTGAAGCTGCCGTCCTGGCCGAACGGAACCTCCCGCAACAGGAAATAGCGCACCTGATCCACCCCGAACTGCTCGATCAGGGTGACCGGATCGACGACGTTGCCCACCGACTTGCTCATCTTCTCGCCACGGTTGAGCAGAAACCCGTGCGCGAAAACCCTTCGCGGCAGCTCGATTCCGGCCGACATCAAAAATGCCGGCCAGTACACGGTGTGAAACCGGATGATGTCCTTGCCGATCATGTGTAGGTCGGCCGGCCAATAGCGGCGGAACATCTCCGCGTCGGTGTCCGGGTAGCCGACCCCGGTCAGGTAGTTGGTCAGCGCGTCGACCCAGACGTACATCACGTGATCGGGATGCTCGGGCACGTGCACGCCCCAGTCGAACGAGGTGCGCGAGATGGACAGATCACGCAGGCCGCCCGAGACGAAGCTGACGACCTCGTTGCGTCGCACCTCGGGCGCGATGAAGTCCGGGTTCGCCTCGTAGTGGGCGAGCAACTTGTCGGTATACGCCGAGAGCCGGAAGAAGTAGGTCTGTTCCTCGGTCCAGGTCACCGGGGCGCCGGTCTCCACGGCCGTCCGGGTCCCGTCCTCGAGGAGTCTGGTTTCCGATTCGACGAAGAACCGTTCATCGCGCACCGAATACCAGCCCGAGTAGGTGTCCAGGTAGATGTCGCCGGCCGCCGCCATCCGCCGCCAGATCTCCTTGGATGCCTCGTGGTGGTCGGGGTCGGTGGTGCGGATGAAGCGGTCGAAGGAGATGTTCAACCGCTCCTGCAGGCGCTGGAACACATCGGAGTTGCGCCGGGCCAGCTCGGCCGTACCGATGCCCTCGGCCGCCGCCGTCTCGACCATCTTGAGGCCGTGCTCGTCGGTGCCGGTCAAAAACCGCACATCGAACCCGTCGAGCCGCTTGAACCGGGCGATCGCGTCGGTGGCGATGTATTCGTACGCGTGCCCGATGTGCGGATCGCCATTGGGGTAGGTGATTGCGGTGGTGACGTAATACGGCCTCATCGCAGTTCACCCTATTGTGTGCGCGTGAGTTCCAAACGCCAGCCGCCCCCGCCCCCAGAGCCGTTGAGCCCGCTCGTCGACGCGCACACCCACCTCGACGCGTGCGGCGCCGCCGACGCCGAGGGAGTGCGGGCCATCGTCGACCGCGCCGCGGCGGTTGGCGTGCGCGCCGTCGTCACCATCGCCGACGATCTCGACTCGGCGCGCTGGGTCACCCGCGCCGCCGAGTGGGACCGGCGGGTTTATGCCGCGACGGCGCTGCACCCGACCCGCGCCGACGCGCTCACCGATGCCGCCCGCGCCGAAATCGAGCAACTGGTGGCCCACCCCCGGGTGGTGGCGGTCGGCGAGACCGGCATGGACATGTATTGGCCCGGGCGGCTGGACGGCTGCGCCGGGCCCGCCGTGCAGCGGGAGGCCTTCGCCTGGCATATCGATCTGGCGAAGCGGACGGGGAAACCGTTGATGATCCACAATCGGGAGGCCGATGCCGAGGTACTCGACGTGCTGGCGGCCGAGGGCGCCCCGGACGTCGTGATCTTCCACTGCTTTTCCTCGGACACCACCATGGCGCGGCGCTGCGTGGACGCCGGCTGGCTGCTGAGCCTGTCCGGCACGGTCAGCTTCCGCAACGCGCGCGCCCTGCGCGAAGCCGTCCCGTTGATACCGCCGGAGCAGCTGCTGGTGGAAACCGATGCACCGTTTTTGACGCCGCATCCCTACCGGGGGACGGCGAATGAGCCCTATTGCCTTCCTTATACTGTTCGGGCGATCGCCGAATTGGTGGATCGTCGCCCGGAAGAGCTGGCTCAGGTCACGACGAGCAATGCCCGAAGGGTGTACGGATTGGCCGCTCAGTGAGGCGACTGACCGGGGCGATTTGTTCAACGCAACCGCGTCAGAGTTGCCCAACATTGGCCAGTTCGTTACCGTCTTGTGATCGAACGGTTGGGCCTACGGGCCCTTAATTTGTGACTTGCTGCTGACTGAGTGGGTTGTTGAGGGTTGGGTAACGCGCGTTGAGTGTATTGACAAAACTTCATCAGAATCCTTCGCCGATGTTGCGTCTCGTGGTCGGAGGGCTGCTGATAGTCCTGGCATTCGCGGGCGGATATGCGATCTCGGTGTGCAAGACGGTGACGTTGACCGTCGACGGCGTCGCCATGCAGGTGACCACCATGAAATCCCGCGTCATCGACGTCGTCGAGGAGAACGGTTTCGTCATCGACGACCGTGACGACCTGTATCCCGCCGCCGATGTCGCGGTTCACGACGCCGGCAAGATCGTGTTGCGGCGCAGCCGCCCGTTGCAGATCTCGCTGGACGGCCACGACACCAAGCAGGTGTGGACCACGGCGTCCACCGTGGACGAGGCGCTGGCCCAGCTGGCGATGACCGACACCGCCCCGGCCGCGGCCAACCGCGGCAGCCGCGTTCCGCTGGCCGGGATGGCGCTGCCCGTCGTCAGCGCCAAGACGGTCCGCATCAACGACGGCGGCGCGACACGCACGGTGCATCTGGCCGCCCCGAATGTCGCCGGCTTGCTCAGCGCCGCCGGCGCGCCACTGCTCGAGAGCGACCAGGTGGTACCAACCGCGACGATGCCGATCGTCGACGGAATGGAACTCCAGGTGACCCGCAACCGTATCCGGCAGGTCACCGAGCGGATCCCGTTGTCGCCCAACGCGCGTCGGATCGAAGATCCGGAGATGAACATGAGCCGCCAGGTGGTCGAGGATCCGGGTAGCCCGGGCACGCAGGATGTCACCTTCTCGGTGGCGACGGTCAACGGAGTCGAGACCGGCCGGCTGCCGATCGCCAACACGGTGATCACGCCCGCCCGTGAATCGGTGGTCCGCATCGGCACCAAGCCCGGCACCGATGTGCCTGCGATCAGTGACGGTTCCATCTGGGATTCGATCGCGGGCTGTGAGGCCGGCGGAAACTGGGCGATCAACACCGGTAATGGGTACTACGGCGGTGTGCAGTTCGATCAGGGCACGTGGGAGCGAAACGGCGGGTTGCGGTTCGCCTCCCGGGCCGACCTCGCCACCCGTGAGGAGCAGATCACCGTCGCCGAGGTGACCCGAGAGCGCCAGGGTTGGGGCGCATGGCCAGTGTGCAGCGGAAGAGCGGGTGCGCGCTGACCATCCGGCTACTCGGGCGCACCGAGATCAGGCGGCTGGCCAAAGAACTTGAATTTCGGCCACGGAAATCGCTCGGCCAGAATTTCGTCCACGACGCCAATACGGTGCGCCGGGTGGTGTCGACCTCCGGAGTCGGTCGGTCTGACCATGTCCTGGAAGTCGGTCCCGGCCTCGGTTCGTTGACGCTGGCATTGCTCGACCGCGGCGCCACCGTCACCGCCGTCGAAATCGATCCGTTGCTGGCCGAACGGCTGCCGCACACCGTCGCCGAGCACTCGCACAGCGAAATCCAGCGCCTGACCGTGCTCAACCGCGACGTCCTGACCCTTCGCCGCGACGAGCTGGCCGTGCAGCCGACCGCCCTGGTCGCGAACCTGCCCTACAACATCGCGGTCCCGGCGCTGTTGCACCTGCTCGCCGAATTTCCGTCCATCCGGACCGTGACGGTCATGGTGCAGGCCGAGGTGGCCGAACGTCTGGCCGCGGAACCCGGTGGCAAGGAGTACGGCGTCCCCAGCGTGAAGGTTCGCTTCTTCGGCCGGGTTCGCCGTTGCGGCATGGTGTCGCCGACCGTCTTCTGGCCGATTCCCCGGGTGTATTCCGGGTTGGTTCGCATCGATCGACACGCGACCTCGCCGTGGCCCACCGACGAGGCTTTCCGCCGGCAGGTGTTCGAGCTGGTGGACATCGCGTTCGGTCAGCGCCGCAAGACCTCACGCAACGCGTTTGTGGACTGGGCCGGCTCGGGCAACGAGTCGGCGGATCGGTTGCTGGCCGCCAGCATCGACCCCGCCCGTCGCGGTGAGACGCTCTCCATCGACGACTTCGTGCGGTTGTTGCAGCGGTCCTCGGATCGGACCCACAGCACCGCCGCGCCGAACCCCCACACGGCCCCCGCCGGCTGACGGCGAGACGCCCGGGCGCCGTTACGTGTGGTTGGCCCGCAGCAGCGATAGTCTGCTGCGGTGGCTGAGAATGTCTGACGGCAATACCGCCGCGCAGTGGGTGCCCACCGGGTCGGTCACCGTTCGGGTGCCCGGAAAAGTCAACCTCTACCTGGCGGTCGGTGACCGCCGCGAGGACGGCTATCACGAGCTGACGACGATATTCCATGCCGTCTCGCTGCTCGACGAGCTGACGGTCCGCAATGCCGACGTGCTCTCGCTCGAGATCGTCGGCGAGGGCGCCCACAAACTGCCCACCGATGAACGCAACCTCGCCTGGCAGGCCGCCGAGCTGATGGCGGAACATGTGGGCCGGGCGCCGGATGTGTCGATCATGATCGACAAATCGATACCGGTGGCCGGCGGCATGGCCGGTGGCAGTGCCGATGCGGCGGCGGTGCTGGTCGCGATGAACTCGCTGTGGGAACTCAACGTGCCCCGCCGCGACCTGCGCATGCTTGCCGCGCGGCTGGGCAGCGACGTGCCGTTCGCGCTGCATGGCGGCACCGCGTTGGGCACCGGGCGCGGCGAGGAGTTGGCGACGGTGTTGTCGCGCAACACCTTCCACTGGGTGTTGGCGTTCGCCGACAGCGAGCTGCTGACGCCGGCGGTCTTCGCCGAGCTGGACCGGCTCCGGGAGGCAGGCGACCCGCCGCGGCTGCCCGCACCCGGGCCGGTGCTGGCCGCCCTGGCCGCCGGCGATGCCGAGCAGCTGGCGCCGCTGTTGGGCAACGAGATGCAGGCGGCCGCGGTGAGCCTGAACCCCGGCCTGCGGCGCACGTTGCGCGCCGGCGTGGACGCCGGCGCCCTGGCGGGCATCGTGTCCGGTTCGGGCCCGACGTGTGCCTTCCTGTGCGCGTCGGCGGCCGCGGCGGTCGACGTGGGCACCGAGGTGTCCGGGGCGGGGGTGTGTCGCACGGTCCGGGTCGCCAGTGGGCCGGTGGTCGGTGCGCGCGTGGTCCCGGCGCCCACCGAGGTGTGAGGATTACCCCAATTCGCGCATGGGTTTGGCGCTTCCCTAAGAGGAGTTTAAGATAATCCGCGGTGACGGGAAGCGTTGAGCAAGATCACTTAATTCCATCGTCCGCCGGGCGTTCCGGCGGACGATTAATGCATCCGGCCCGACAACGATTGTCGGGCCCGTTTCGCGCTTGTCGAGCGACCGAACGCCGCCGTTTTGCGGCGGGCGGGCACGCATCACCGATCCGAGACCTAACCGCCGCCCAACCGTGTTTGCGTGCCTGCGGCGAAGCATTACCCCGCGGGCGGAATATGAGATCCCGGGCGTTGGGACGAGCGCTGCAACCGAGGAGGCTTTTGTGAGCAGGTTTACCGAGAAGATGTACCGCAATGCCCGGTGCGCGACGACGGGCATGGTCACCGGTGAACCCCACGAGCCCGTTCGTCACACCTGGGGCGAGGTCCACGAGCGCGCCCGGCGTATCGCGGGTGGCCTGGCCGCCGCGGGCATCGGGCCCGACGACGCGGTCGGTGTGCTCGCCGGTTTCCCGGTGGAGATCGCGCCGACGGCGCAGGGCCTGTGGATGCGCGGGGCCAGCCTGACCATGCTGCACCAGCCGACACCGCGCACGGACCTGGCCGTGTGGGCCGAGGACACCATGAACGTCATCGGCATGATCGAGGCGAAGGCCGTCGTCGTCTCCGAGCCGTTCCTGGTGGCCGTCCCGGTGCTCGAGGAAAAGGGCATCAAGGTCGTCACCGTCACCGACCTGCTCGCGGCGGAACCGATCGACCCGGTCGAGGTCGGCGAGGACGCGCTGGCGTTGATGCAGCTGACGTCCGGTTCGACCGGGTCCCCCAAAGCGGTGCAGATCACCCACCGCAACATCTACTCCAACGCCGAGGCGATGTTCATCGGCGCCCAGTACGACGTCGACAAGGACGTCATGGTGAGCTGGCTGCCCTGCTTCCATGACATGGGCATGGTCGGCTTCCTCACCATCCCGATGTTCTTCGGTGCCGAGCTGGTCAAGGTCACCCCGATGGACTTCCTGCGCGACACCCTGCTGTGGGCCAAGCTCATCGACAAGTACAAGGGCACCATGACGGCGGCACCCAACTTCGCCTATGCGCTGCTGGCCAAGCGGCTGCGCCGGCAGGCCAAGGCCGGCGATTTCGACCTGTCGACGCTGCGCTTCGCGCTGTCCGGCGCCGAGCCCGTCGAACCCGCCGACGTCGAGGACCTGCTCGACGCCGGCAAGCCGTTCGGCCTGAAGACCTCGGCGATCCTGCCGGCCTACGGCATGGCCGAAACCACGCTGGCCGTGTCGTTCTCCGAGTGCAACGCCGGTCTGGTCGTCGACGAGGTCGACGCCGACCTGCTGGCCGCCCTGCGCCGCGCGGTACCGGCCACCAAGGGCAACACCCGCAGGCTGGCCACGCTGGGTCCGCTGCTGACCGACCTCGAGGCGCGCATCATCGACGAGAACGGCGACGTGATGCCACCCCGCGGTGTCGGAGTCATCGAGCTGCGCGGCGAGTCGCTGACGCCCGGCTACCTGACCATGGGCGGTTTCATCTCGGCGCAGGACGAGCACGGCTGGTACGACACCGGTGACCTCGGCTACCTGACCGACGAGGGCCACGTGGTGGTGTGCGGTCGCGTCAAGGACGTCATCATCATGGCGGGCCGCAACATCTATCCGACCGACATCGAGCGCGCCGCCTGCCGCGTCGAGGGGGTGCGACCCGGCTGCGCCGTGGCGGTGCGCCTGGACGCCGGCCACTCTCGTGAGACGTTCGCCGTCGCCGTGGAGTCCAACGCCTTCCAAGACCAGACCGAGGTGCGTCGCATCGAGCACCAGGTCGCCCGCGAGGTGGTGGCCGAGGTCGACGTGCGGCCGCGCAACGTGGTGGTGCTCGGTCCGGGGACCATCCCGAAGACGCCGTCGGGCAAGTTGCGGCGCTCCAACTCGGTCACCCTGGTCACCTAGGGGTTGCCGCGCCTACCAGGCGTGGACGCGGTTCTGCGCGGGTTCGGGCCCCAGTTCGATCAGCAACTCGGTGGCGTCCGCGGCCTGCTCGCAGACGGTGGGGACTTCGGCGCGCTCGACGGCGCTGAAGTTCTCCAGCACGAACGCCGCCGGGTCCTTGCGTCCCGGTGGACGGCCGATCCCGATACGGACCCGCTGAAAGTCCTTGCTGCCCAATGCATTAGCCAGCGAACGCAGTCCGTTGTGCCCGCCTTCGCCGCCGCCGACCTTGAGCCGGATGCGGCCGAACTCCAAGTCGAGATCGTCATGGATGACGATGATGTCGCCCGGCGTCACCGAGTAGAACTTCGCCAACGGGCCGAGTTGGCGGCCGGATTCGTTCATGTAGCAGCGCGGCTTGGCCACGACCACCGAGTGCCCGACGAGGCGGCCGCTGACGATCTCGGCGCCGGAACGCTTGTGCGCCTTGAACTTCGAACCCATCCGCGCCGCGAGCAGGTCGGCGACCATGAACCCGACATTGTGTCGGGTGCGGGCATAGTTGTCTCCGGGATTGCCCAGGCCGACGACCAGCAACGGCTCGGCCATGTTGCGATCCGCCTACTCGGACTCGGTCTCGGCGGCCTCTTCTTCGCCGGCCGCTCCCGCTTCGGCCTCGGGCGCCGCGGCCTCCCCGGTGACCTCGCCCGCGCCCTCTTCGGCGAGCTCCTCGGCCGTCGGCGCGTTAACCACGTTCACCACAAGTATTTCCGGGTCGGAGATCAGGTTGACACCCTTGGGCAGGGTGACCTGTCCGGCGGTGAACTGGGTGCCGGGCTCGGTGCCCTCGACCGACACAGTCAACTGCTCGGGGATCGACATGGCGTCGGCCTCGACCTCGATGGTGCTGGTTTCCTGGGTCACCAGGGTGCCGGGCGTGGCGTCGCCCTCGATGACGACTCGGACCTCGACGACGACCTTTTCGCCGCGACGCACGACCAGCAGGTCGGCGTGCTGAATGGTGCGGCGAATGGGGTGGATGTCGAGCGCCTTGGTCAGCGCCAGCTGCTCCTTGCCCTCGATGTCGAGGGTGAGCACCGCGTTGGTGCCCGCGTGCCGCAGCACCGCCGCGAAATCATGGCCGGGCAGTTCGAGGTGCTGAGGATCGGCGCCGTGGCCGTAGAGGACGGCCGGGATCTTGCCGTCGCGGCGTGCCCGCCGGGACGCACCCTTGCCGGTCTCGGCTCGCACCGTGACCTTCAATTGGTTGAGTGTTTTCGCAGCCATCGTGTCGCTCCTGTGTGCTCTGTGGTTCGGGGCACGGCCAGGATCGCGACGGTTCGTCGGTCTCCGTCGATAACGGTGCTGGCCAGCCAGTCACCCTCGCCGTGACGCCCGGTCAGGTTAGCGCACGTGCACCTCAGAGGGGAAATTCGGTGCCCGGCGCGGGGATGGGCGTCACACCTGTCACTCGGCCAATGGCGTCACACCCGTCACTCGGCCAGGAGATGTTGCAAATGCCCGCCGTCGAGCGACAAGTGGGCGGCCGCGCGGCAGCGGCCCGGCTTGCGCTGGAGGCGATCGCCGTTGTCGCTCGAAGGTGGGCAAACCGCCCACCGCCCCGCCCAGGGACTGCTGTGACCAGCGCGGCCCATGTGACGTCAGAGGGGAAATTGCGTCTTCGTGAGCTGCTCGGACAGCGCCCACAGCGCCGCCGCGGTGGCGGCGTCTTTGGCCCGCGGGCTGCGCCCGACCGGCTGGGTCCGGCCGAGGTAGCCGAATCGGGGGCCAACGAAGGTGTCGCCGGGCAAATCCTGGGACGCCGCGTACAGGGTTTGCCGGGCGCCGAAATCGGCGTCGGTGGCGAACACGCTCGTCACGGCCGACATCAGCGCGTCACCCAGCTTGCGGCCCGAGGCGCCCTGCAGGTTGGTGTGCGAGTAGCCGGGATGGGCCGCGAGCGCGCGCAGCGGGGAACCGGCCGCGGCCAGGCGTCGCTGCAGCTCGCTGGTGAACAGCAGGTTGGCGAGCTTGGACTGGCTGTAGGCCAGCCACGGCGAATACCGCCGCGTCTGCCAGTTCAGGTCGTCGAAGCTGATGGTTCCCGGCCAGTGCGCCATCGACGACACCGTCACCACCCGGTCGGTGAGCTTGGGCAACAACAGATTGGTCAGCGCGAAGTGACCCAGGTGGTTGGTGCCGATCTGGCTCTCGAAGCCATCGGCGGTCAGGGCGAACGGGGCCGCCATGATGCCGGCGTTGTTGATCAGCACGTCGGCCCCGCCCACCCCGTCGGCGAACCGGCGCACCGACGACAGGTCGGCCAGGTCGAGCTCACGCACCTCGACCTGACCCGCCATCGTCCGCGCCGCGGTCTCACCCTTGCGGATGTCGCGCACGGCCATGACGATCGTGGCCCCCCGTCGCGCCAGCTCGCGGGCGGTCACCGCACCCAACCCGCTATTGGCGCCGGTGATGATGACGGTTCGTTCGGCGAATGACGGCAGCTCTGCGACGGTCCAGTTCGTCATGGCTGAACAGTACCGACGTCGAAGCCCAGCGGCAGGGTCGTGGGGCCGGTGATGGCTAAGACCATCCGCCGTGGCGCGTAGAGCTGCGCGGTGGGGGTCGTAGATCCACGCACCTCGCGAAGGCGATCTGCGCGCATTGGCCGATGTTTTGCCTAGCAGGCGCCCGCGAAGCTGACTAACATGAGCCAACATGCGGAAATTCCGTCGCTAACCTGGGACGATTTGGGCGTGGTCGAGTTGCTACCGACCGGAACTGTGACGTTGCTGCTGGCCGATGTCGAGGGTTCGACACGGCTGTGGGAAACGCGGCCCGAAGAGATGACGGCAGCGCTGGTCCAGCTGAACAAGACGGTGAACGAGGCGATCGCCTCGCACGAGGGGGTGCGTCCGCTCGAACAGGGCGAGGGCGACAGCTTTGTGGCCGCGTTCGCCCGGGCGTCCGACGCGGTGGCGTGTGCGCTGGAGTTGCAGCGGGCGCCGCTCGCCCCGATCCGGCTGCGCATCGGGATACACACCGGTGAGATCCAGCTGCGCGACGACGCCAACTACGCCGGCCCGACGATCAATCGCACCGCGCGCCTCCGCGATTTGGCGCATGGTGGGCAGACGGTGTTGTCCGGTGTGACCGAATCCTTGGTCGTCGACCGCCTGCCCGAGGACGTCTGGTTGGCCGATCTGGGCAGCTATCCGTTGCGGGACCTTCCGCGTCCGGAACGGGTCGCGCAGATGTGTCATCCGGACCTAAGCAACGAATTCCCACCGCTTCGTGTCCGCACCGCCGTTGCGTCGCAAAATCTTCCGGCCCAATTGACGAGTTTCGTTGGCCGCCACGCGCAAATGGATGAGTTGCGGAAAGTCATCACCGCCAATCGTTTGGTGACGTTGACCGGAGCCGGTGGCGCCGGAAAGACCCGGCTCAGTGTGGAAGTGGCCTCCGCGGTCAGTAGCGCCTTCTCCGATGGCACCTGGTATGTCGACCTCGCACCGATCACCATCCCGGAAGTGGCGCCGGTGACCGTGGCCCGCACGCTGGGACTGCCAGACCAACCGGGCCGCTCCACCATGGATCTGCTCGTACGCTTTTTCAGCGATAAGAAGGTATTGCTGCTGCTCGACAATTGTGAGCACCTGCTTGACGCGTGCGGTGCGATGGTCATCGAATTGCTGGCGGCCTCACCGCAATTGACGATCCTGGCCACCAGCCGCGAGCCGTTGGGCTTGCCCGGAGAGCTGAGCTGGCGGGTACCGTCGCTTTCCCTGACCGATGACGCGATCGAATTGTTCGCTGACCGCGCGCGCCGTGCGCGGCCGGATTTTGTTGTCGACGATGGCAATGCCGCGGTGGTAGCGGAGATCTGCCGGCGAGTCGACGGGATGCCGTTGGCGATCGAGCTTGCGGCGGCGCGGGTCCGGGCGCTGTCGCCGACTCAAATCGTGGACAGCCTGCACGACCGGTTCCGGTTGCTCACCGGGGGCGCCCGCACCGCGGTGCGTCGTCAGCAGACGTTGCGTGCGTCGGTGGATTGGTCCCACGCGCTGCTCACCGAACCGGAGCAGGTCTTGTTTCGGCGGCTGGCGGCGTTCGCTGGCGGCTTTGATCTCGACGCCGCCCAAGCCGTCGGCGCCGACAGCAACGTCGAAAGTTATCAAATTCTGGATCAACTGAGCCTGTTGGTCGACAAATCGCTGGTGGTCGCCGACGACACCGGCACCGGGATGCGCTATCGCTTGCTGGAGACGGTGCGCCAGTACGCGCAGGAAAAACTGGGTGAGTCCGGTGAGGCCGGCGAGGTTCGCACGCGCCACCGCGACTACTACACGACTGCGGCGATCGACTTGGACTCGCAGGGCCTGAGCGGCCTTGAGAGGCTGTTGGTTTGGGCGCAAGACGAAATCGACAACCTGCGAGCCGCCTTCATGTGGAGCTACGAGCATTCCAACCTCGAGACAGCACTGCGGCTGGTATCCACATTGCAACAGTTCTGGATAGCGTGCGGCCGTTTCCGCGAAGGACTGGCGGCGTTCGAAACGGTGTTGACCGACGACCGCTGCTCGGAAGTCGAATCGGCGGTGTGGATTCGCGCGGTCGCCGACCAGAGCACGCTGACGGGGTGGGCGGTCGTCCCCGCGAATGTGGGGCGTGCGCGGGACGCCCTCGCTGCTGCGCGGGAACTCGGGGACCCGGCCCTGCTTGCCCGAGTCCTGACCGGGTGCGCGACCGTCACCTTCTACGATCCCGAGACATCCGAGCGCTACCTCGGAGAGGCCACGGAAGTGGCACGCGCTAGCGACGATCGTTGGATTCTGTGCCAAATACTCAGTTATGCGGCGACCACGGAGTGCGTGGCGGGTGAACCGACGGGCGGGCGCGCCGCGGCCGAGGAAGGACGCGACGTCGCCGACGCATTGGGCTTCGGGTTTTTTTCGCGTCACTCCCGAGCGTGGCTCAGTATGGCGCTGATGATGCAGGGAAATCTTGCCCATGCCGCTCGGGTCGAAGGGCAACTGATCGAGGAAGCCGAAGCGGCCGGGGATAAACCGATGAAGGTCTTCGCCGACGTGGGCCGTGCTGTTGTGCTTGCCTATCACGGACAGGCTGATGCCGCTCAAGCGGCGGCGGACTCCGCACGAGAACTTGCCGAGGCGCTGGGCGGGCAGTGGGCAGACGTGGCGAGTGCGGTCTCGGCGCATGCTGCGCTGGCTGCCGGTGACGCCCCCCGAGCCAGGGACGCCGCAGAGGTGGCATGGCGGCACACTATTCCGCTGCGCGAAGTATTCATCAAAAGCATCAACCCAATCGCCGAGGCGGCGCTGGCCTGCGGTGATCTGGTGACTGCACGCAAATGGGCCGACGATTGTGTAGCGGTGGTACCGGGCTGGTACCAAGTGATCGCGCGCGTAGTTCGCGCCTTTGTCGCGATCGCTCAGGGTGAGCCGGATAAAGCCGAGCGCGATGCCCATGAAGCACTTGTGATTGCCGCCCGCACCAAGGGATATCTGCGGGCGGCTGACACGTTTGAATGCCTTGCCCGCCTGTCGGTCGACCACGGCAATTACCCGTATGCGGCACGCCTGTTGGGCGCAGCGGACCAAACCCGGCAGCGCATGGCGCATGCCCGTTATCCGATGTACCAAGCCCATTACGATGCCGCAGTCGCGCTGGTGCGAGAAGCTCTGGGCCAGCGGGACTTCGACGCCGCGTGGGCCGAAGGCGCCGCCCTGTCCACCGAGGAGGCGATCGCCTACGCGCAACGCGGTCGCGGCGAGCGCAAACGGCCCACGAGCGGCCGGGGGTCGCTGACCCCCATGGAGCAGGATGTGGTGCGCCTCGTCCGGGAAGGCTTGGGCAACAAGTAGATCGGCGCGCGGCTGTTCATCTCGCCCCGCACGGTGCAGACGCACCTCACCCACATCTACGCCAAGCTCGGTGTGACGTCGCGCACCCAGCTGTGCCGCGAGGCTGCAACTACCGACGCCGCTACTTGAGAAATACGTAGCCGGTTAGATTTTCGCGGCGCCGCTTACTTTGCGGCGACGACGAATCCGTGGATGATCGTCTCGATATCCGTCGACTCCGCGGCGGCCTGGTTGGCCAGGCTGGTGATGGTCAGCTGCACCAGATAGCGCGTTTTTGCCGGCGGCGGCCCGGTGGGTATGACGATGCGGTTCCAGCTGTGCAGCCGCATGCCGTCGAGGTCGTAGCTGCCCTGGATCATCGACGAGGGGAAGCCGTTGAACGGCGCACCCGAGGCGTCCAGCTGCTTGAAGTTCTCGAACAGGTGCGCATCGTCGTTGCCGTGTTTGATGACTTGGGCGGGGTCGAAATCTCCATTCAGCTGGAACACCACCAGCCTTGCCGTCGGGAATTTGCCGCCCTTGGAGATGATCAGCGTTTGCGGGGTGATGTTGGGGCTGGTGAACGGTGCCCAGCCCTGCGGCGTCGGGATCGAGACCTTCAGATCGGGCACGTCTCCCGGTGCCACCGGTTGTCCGGTGACTCCGATGCCTTGCAGATACTGCGACAGGGGGACCGGCTTTGACGTCGGGGTTGTCGTGGAGGTCGTCGGTGTATTCGACAAGATCGATTGATAGTCAGGGGGTTTCGGGGCGCACCCGGCAGCCGACACCGCCAGTGCAACTATCGCGGCGGTGGCCGCGCAGCTGCCGAACCGATTCACAGAATCTCGCGGACCGCGTCGATCGGACGGGCGAGCCGAGTGCCCTTCGGTGTGACGACAAAGGGTCGTTCGATGAGGATGGGGTGTTCGACCATGGCGTCGAGCAACTGCTCATCGGTCGCGTCGGCGAGATTGAGCTCGTCATACAGCGGCTCACGCTTGCGCGCCGCGGTGCGCACGTCGATGCCGGCGTCGCGGATCATCTTCACCAGTTCGCCGCGCGACGGCGGGGTTTTCAGATATTCGACGATTTTGGGTTCAAAGCCGCTGTCGCGCAACAAGTCCAGCGTCTTGCGGGATGTGCTGCACTTGGGGTTGTGGTAGATAACTCCCTCGTCGGCCATTTACGCGTCTCCGTCGAATAGTCCTGTGACCGAGCCGTTTTCGAATACGGCACGGATGGTGCTGGCCAGCAGCGGCGCGATGGACAGCACCGTCAGCTGCGGGAAACGCTTCTCCTCGCCGATCGGCAGGGTGTTCGTCACGATCACTTCCCGCGCTCCGCAGCCGGCCAGCCGCTCGGCGGCCGGATCCGAGAGCACACCGTGGGTCGCCGCGATCACCACGTCGGCCGCGCCGTCCTCGCGCAACAGATTCACCGCGCCGGCAATCGTGCCGCCGGTGTCGATCATGTCGTCGATCAGCACGCAGGTGCGGCCCTCGACTTCACCCACGACGCGGTTGGACACCACCTGGTTGGGCACCCGCGGGTCGCGCGTCTTGTGGATGAAGGCCAGCGGGACGCCGCCCAGCGCGTCGGCCCATTTCTCGGCGATGCGCACCCGGCCGGAGTCGGGGGAGACGACCACCATGTTGCCGTCGGGATAGTTGTCCCGGATGTACCCGGTCAGCAGGTTCTGCCCGCGCATGTGATCGACGGGTCCGTCGAAGAAGCCCTGGATCTGGTCGGTGTGCAGGTCGACGGTCACGATCCGGTCGGCGCCCGCGGTCTTGAGCAGGTCGGCGACCAGGCGCGCCGAGATCGGCTCGCGGCCGCGGTGCTTCTTGTCCTGCCGGGCGTAGGGGTAGAACGGCATGACCGCGGTGATCCGCTTGGCGCTGCCCCGCTTGAGCGCGTCGATCATGATCAGCTGTTCCATCAGCCAGTTGTTCACCGGCGCCGGGGCCGACTGCAGGACGAAGGCGTCACACCCGCGCACGGATTCGTGGAACCGCACGAAGATCTCGCCGTTGGCGAACTCGCGCGCGGTCTGCGCGGTGACGTGGACGTCGAGCTCCTTGGCCACCTGCTCGGCCAGCTCCGGATGCGCACGACCGGAGAAGAGCATCAAGTTTTTGCGGTTATCGGTCCAGTCGTGGCTCACCGTGCTGCCCTTGCCGTTCGGAACGAAATGGGAGTGCCCATCGTACGAAGCGAATCGTACGGAACTGTGGGCGGGTTGCCAGCTACCAACGTCACGGTGTCTGTTCGGCTTCTGCTACGGGGACCTGTCCGGCGGTCTTCTCGGCGGCTTCCGCCGCCTGCGCGGCGGCACTGCCGGGCCGCTTGCGGTGCACCCAGCCTTCAATATTGCGTTGTGGACCTGCGGATACCGCCAGCGTTCCCGGTGGGACGTCGTTGCGCACCACCGTGCCCGCGCCGGTGTAGGCGCCGTCGCCCACGGTCACCGGAGCCACAAACATGGTGTCCGACCCGGTGCGGACGTGGGAGCCGATGGTGGTGCGCCGTTTGGATTCGCCGTCGTAGTTGACGAACACGCTGGAGGCGCCGATGTTGCTGTGTTCGCCGATATCGGCGTCCCCGACGTAGGTCAGATGCGGCACTTTGGACCCGGTGCCGATCGTGGAGTTCTTGGTCTCGACGAACGCGCCCAGCTTGCCGTCGTCACCCAGCACGGTGCCGGGTCGCAGGTAGGTGAACGGGCCGACGGTGGCCCCGGCGCCGATGGACGACGAGGTGCCGTGGGTTCGCACCACCGAGGCGCCGTCGCCGACGCTGACGTCGGTCAGGGTGGTGCCCGGGCCGACGACGCAACGCCCGCCGAGCTGGGTGCGGCCCAGCAGCTGGGTTCCCGGGTGGATGACCGTGTCGCGGCCGATCGTGACGTCGACGTCGATCCAGGTGCTGGCGGGGTCGACGATGGTGACGCCCGCCATCTGGTGGGCGGCGACGATCCGGCGGTTGAGTTCGGCGCCCAGTTGCGCGAGCTGGACCCGGTTGTTGACGCCCGCCACCAGCGCGCTGTCGTCGATGTGGCGGGCACGAATGGCCAGGCCGTCGCTGCGCAGTATGGCGATGACGTCGGTCAGATACAGCTCCTGTTGGGCGTTGTCGGAGCTCAACCGGTTCAGCGCCGAGCGCAGCGCCGCGGTGTCGAAGGCGTAGACACCGGCGTTGACCTCCCGGATCTCGCGCTGCGATCCTGTGGCGTCGGCGTGCTCCACGATCGCGGTGACCTCGTTGTCCTGGGTGCGCAGGATGCGGCCGTAGCCGCTGGGGTCGCGCACGGTCGTGGTCAGCACCGTGGCCGCGGCCCCCTGACCCGGCCCCGCCGCGCCGTGGGTGGCGATCAGGTCGGCCAGGGTGTCGGCGTCCAGCAGCGGGGTGTCGCCCGAGGTGACGACGACGACCCCGGCGTAATCGTCGGGCAGCGCGGACAGGCCGCACAGGACGGCGTCGCCGGTGCCCCGGGGTTGTTCTTGCAGTGCCACGTCGATGCGGCGGCCCAGGGCGTCGGCCCAGTCGGCGACCAGGGGTGCGATGCGCTCGTGATCGTGGCCCAAGACGACGGCCAGGTGTTGCGGTGCCACCTTGGCGATCGCGTGCAGGAGATGGGACAGCATGCTGCGCCCACCGATGGTGTGCAGCACCTTCGGGGTGTCCGAGCGCATTCGGGTGCCGGGCCCGGCCGCCAGCACCAGGACCGCGGTATCACCTTGGATTGTCATCGAGCCTCCTCGGCCTCCTGGCGCGAGCTGGGGGCACCTCCCGATTGCGGGGGAGCGTGTACACGCCGTCAAGCGTGTCATTTTGTGCACTCTCGCGGCAAAGGCCCAGCGAACAAGCTCCGTCGCCAGGACTCGAACCTGAACTATCTGAACCAAAATCAGAGGTGCTGCCGATTACACCACGACGGATCGCTCACTCATGGCGAGTGGCCGCAAGTGCGGCACGCGCCAAGAAGACTTTAGTCGGATGGCGATGCGGGCCGCTTGTCGGCCGCGCAAGCGCCCACCGCCCGATACGCTGATTGACGTGGCCGTGCTGGACCCCCAAACGCAAAAGGAACCGGACAAAGAGGTGCGGGCGCCGCGCGCGAGAATGACCGGCACCGAGCGCCGGCAACAACTCATCGGCATCGCACGTTCGCTGTTCGCCGAACGCGGGTATGAAGGCACGTCGATCGAGGAGATCGCGCTGCGTGCCAACGTGTCCAAGCCGGTCGTCTACGAGCATTTCGGCGGCAAAGAGGGCCTCTACGCCGTGGTCGTCGACCGGGAGATGTCGGCGTTGCTCGACGGCATCACCTCGTCGCTGACCAACAACCGCTCCCGGGTGCGGGTCGAGCGGGTGGCTCTGGCCCTGCTCACCTACGTCGAAGAGCGCACCGACGGCTTCCGGATCATGATCCGCGACTCGCCGGCCGCGATCAGCTCGGGCACCTACTCCAGCCTGCTCAACGACGCCGTCAACCAGGTCAGCTCCATCCTGGCCGGTGACTTCTCCCGTCGCGGCCTGGATCCCGGGCTGGCGCCGCTGTACGCCCAGGCGCTGGTGGGCTCGGTGTCGATGACGGCGCAGTGGTGGCTCGATACTCGGGAGCCCAAGAAAGAAGTGGTGGCGGCGCACCTGGTCAACCTCATGTGGAATGGGCTGATCGGGCTGGAAGCCGACCCTCGCCTGCAGGACGAATAGCCCGGCCCTGGCTTCGCGAGCGTAACGTCAGGGCGATACTCGGCCCGATTTTTCGCCGTGACGTTACGCTCGGCGATCCAATCCGGCGGAGGCTACCCGCAGTCGCGGGCCAGCAGGTCGGCAACGGTCTCGCGGCGAACCAGTTCGCGGGCCCGGCCGTCCTTGACGGCCACCAGCGAGGGCCGGCCGACCATGTTGTAGTTGGACGCCATGCTGTGGTGGTAGGCGCCGGTGCAGGCCACGGCCAGCAGGTCGCCGGGGTGTAGATCCGCCGGCAGCTCGATATCGCGGGCGATCTCGTCGCCGGCCTCGCAGTGCCTGCCGGCCACCGTGACGCGCTGCTTGAGGCCCAGCGGGTGCCGGTTGGCCAGCGCGACGGCGTATCGCGCGCCGTACAACGACACCCGCGGGTTGTCGCTCATCCCGCCGTCGACGGCGACGAAGGTGCGACCAGCGAATTGCGTCTTGACCGAGCACACCCGGTACAGGGTCACGCCGGCGCGGCCGCTGATGGCCCGGCCCGGCTCCACCACGATCTGCGGGCGGGGGAACCGCTCGGCGGCGCAGGCCTCGTCGAGGGCGTTCTCGATGACCTCGCCCAGCGCGTCGAGATCCAGCTCCCGATCACCGGGGACGTACGGGATCGCATGCCCGCCACCGATATTCAGCTCGGTGAGGATGACGCCGTGCCGGGCCCGGATGTCGGCCATCGCGGCGATCACCCGGCGAATCGCCTCGCCGTACAGGGCGGGGTCACTGACCTGCGAGCCGATATGGCAGTGCAGGCCGACGAGGTCGAGGATGGGGTGCGCCAGCACGCGCTGCACGGCCTCGGCGGCGTGGCCGCCGGCGAGGGTGAAGCCGAACTTCTGATCGCTGACGCCCGTGGTGATGGCGCGATGTCCATGGATGTCGATGTCGGGGGTCACCCGGAGCAGCACCGGTTGGCGACGCCGTGCCAGCCCCGCGAGGTAGGCGATCTCCATGCCGGAATCCAGCACGATGCGGCCCACCCCGACGCGCACGGCTTCGCGCAGCTCCCCGGGTGATTTGGCGTTCCCGTGCATGACGATGCGCGCCGGGTCCACCCCACCGGCGAGGGCCGTCGCCAGCTCACCGGCCGAGCAGACGTCGATACCGAGGCCCTCTTCGCGGGCCCAGCGGGCCACGGCGGTGGTCAGCAGCGACTTTCCGGCGTAGACGACCTCGATACCGCGCAGCGCCCTGCGATAGCGGCGGGCGCGATGCCGAAAGTCGGTTTCGTCGATGACGTAAGCCGGGGTGTCGAACTCGTCGGCGATGTCGGCCAGCGGTATGCCGCCGACGCACAGCCTGCCCTCCTCGTCGGGGTGGGCGGTGATGGGCCAGATCGCGGGATCGAACCGCGGGGGCACCGCGTGACCGAGAGACGGCAGAATGTCCAGCAATGTCATGAATCCAACGTGCGCCCACCGGTGATCGGGCGGTGCTCTCCTTGACGATCCCTTGACGACGCCGACGCCGATATTGACGCGGTCCGGCGTGCCCGGCGGCCCCCCTAGAATGGAATTCATCATGACCGCACCGGGGGCTGCTCGCCCAGAAACCCCGATCGCGGGGCTCGTTGAATTGGCGCTCACCGCGCCGACCTTCCAGCAGCTGATCGACAGCGCGGCCGCGTCGCCGGCCGAATTGAACCTGGTGGGTCCAGCCAGCGCACGGTTGTTCGTGGCCAGCGCGCTGGCGCGGTTGGGTCCTTTGCTGGTAGTCACCGCGACCGGGCGCGAAGCCGACGACTTGACCACTGAACTGCGCGGCGTCTTCGGCGACGCCGTGGCGGTCTTCCCGTCCTGGGAGACGCTGCCGCACGAGCGGCTCTCGCCCGGCGTCGACACCGTCGGCGCCCGGCTGACGGTGCTGCGCCGGCTGGCCCATCCCGACGACGCGCGGCTGGGCCCGCCCCTTCAGGTGGTGGTGACCGCGGCTCGCTCGCTGCTGCAGCCGATGACGCCGCAGCTGGGCCTGGTCGAACCGGTCACGTTGAGCGTCGGCGCGGAAGTCGAATTCGAGGGCGTGATCGCCCGGCTGGTCGAGCTGGCCTACACCCGGGTCGACATGGTGGGCCGGCGCGGCGAGTTCGCCGTGCGCGGCGGGATTCTCGACGTTTTCCCGCCGACCGCCGAGCACCCGGTGCGCATCGAGTTCTGGGGCGACGAGGTCAGCGAAATGCGGATGTTCTCCGTCGCCGATCAGCGGTCGATCCCGGAGATCGAGGTCGACACCCTGATCGCGGTGGCCTGCCGCGAACTGCTGCTGACCGAGGAGGTGCGGGAGCGGGCCGCCGAGCTGTCGGTGCGGTTGACCGGCGGGCGGCCGCCGGACGAGCCCGCCATCACCGGCAGTGTCACCGACATGCTGACCAAGCTCGCCGAGGGCATCGCGGTCGACGGCATGGAGGCGCTGCACTCGGTGCTGCAGCCCGCAGAAAATGGGGCACACGTCCTGCTGACCGACCAATTGCCGCACGGCACGCCGATACTGCTGTGCGACCCGGAAAAGATCCGCACCCGCGCCGCCGATCTGATCAAGACCGGTAGCGAATTCCTCGAAGCCTCCTGGTCGGCGGCGGCCATGGGCACCTCGGAAAATCAAGCTCCGGTCGACGTCACGCAATTCGGCGGATCGGGATTCGCCGAGCTGGCCGATGTGCGGGCCGCGGCCGCCAAGGGCGGGCATCCCTGGTGGACGCTGAGCCAGTTGTCCGACGAGTCGGCGGTGGAGCTGGATATCCGGGCGGCGCCGTCGGCTCGCGGCCATCAGCACGACATCGACAGCATCTTCGCGATGCTGCGCGCGCACGTCACCACCGGCGGCTACGCCGCCATCGTCGCGCCCGGCGCCGGGACCGCGCATCGCGTGGTGGAGCGGCTGGCCGAATGCGACACCCCCGCCGCCATGCTGGAATCGGGTGCCGCGCCCAAGCTCGGGGTGGTCGGCGTCCTCAAGGGGCCGCTGCACGACGGCGTCATCATCCCCGGCGCCACGCTGGTGGTGATCACCGAGACCGATCTGACCGGCAGCCGGGTCGCCGCCGTCGATGGCAAGCGGTTGGCGGCCAAGCGGCGCAACACCGTTGATCCGTTGGCGCTGACCGCCGGTGATCTGGTGGTGCACGATCAGCACGGCATCGGACGATTCGTCGAGATGGTCGAGCGCACCGTCGGCGGCGCCCGCCGCGAGTACCTGGTGCTGGAGTACGCGTCCGCCAAGCGCGGCGGCGGGTCCGACAAGCTGTATGTCCCAATGGATTCGCTGGACCAGCTCTCGCGGTACGTCGGCGGGCAGGCGCCCGCGCTGAGCAAGCTCGGCGGCAGCGACTGGACCAACACGAAGACCAAGGCGCGTCGCGCGGTGCGCGAGATCGCCGGTGAGCTGGTGGCGCTGTACGCCAAGCGGCAGGCCAGCCCCGGGCACGCGTTCGGGCCGGACACCCCCTGGCAGGCCGAGATGGAAGACGCGTTCGGCTACACCGAGACGGTCGATCAGCTCACCGCGATCACCGAGGTCAAGGGGGACATGGAAAAGTCGATCCCGATGGACCGGGTGATCTGCGGCGACGTCGGCTACGGCAAGACCGAGATCGCGGTGCGGGCGGCCTTCAAGGCGGTCCAGGACGGCAAGCAGGTCGCCGTGCTGGTGCCCACCACGCTGCTGGCCGACCAGCACCTGCAGACCTTCGCCGACCGGATGACCGGGTTCCCGGTGACCGTCAAGGGCCTGTCCAGGTTCACCGATTCCGCGGAGTCCCGGGTCGTGATCGAGGGCCTGGCCGACGGCTCGGTGGACGTCGTGATCGGCACGCACCGGTTGTTGCAGACCGCGGTGCGCTGGAAGGACCTGGGCCTGGTCGTGGTCGACGAGGAGCAGCGGTTCGGCGTCGAGCACAAGGAGCACATCAAGTCGCTGCGCACCCACGTCGACGTGCTGACCATGAGTGCCACCCCGATCCCGCGCACCCTGGAGATGAGCCTGGCCGGGATCCGCGAGATGTCGACCATCCTGACCCCGCCCGAAGAGCGCTATCCGGTGCTGACCTATGTCGGTCCGCAGGACGACAAGCAGGTCGCGGCCGCTTTGCGGCGTGAGTTGCTGCGCGACGGGCAGGCGTTTTACGTGCATAACCGGGTCAGCTCGATCGACCGAACGGCGGCCCGGATCCGGGATCTGGTGCCCGAGGCGCGGGTGGTCGTCGCGCACGGGCAGATGCCCGAAGAACGGCTGGAACGCACGGTGCAGGGGTTCTGGAACCGCGAATACGACATCCTGGTGTGCACCACGATCGTGGAGACCGGGCTGGACATCTCCAACGCCAACACCCTGATCGTCGAGCGCGCCGACACCTTCGGCCTCTCCCAGCTGCACCAGCTGCGCGGCCGGGTCGGCCGCAGCCGGGAGCGGGGCTACGCCTATTTCCTGTATCCGCCGCATACGCCGCTGACCGAGACGGCCTACGACCGGCTGGCCACCATCGCGCAGAACAACGAGCTGGGCGCGGGCATGGCGGTCGCGATGAAGGACCTCGAAATCCGCGGCGCCGGCAACGTGCTGGGTATCGAGCAGTCCGGGCACGTCGCCGGCGTCGGCTTCGACCTGTACGTGCGCCTGGTGGGCGAGGCGGTGGAGGCGTACCGGGCGGCCGCCGACGGCCAGACCGTCACGACCGCCGAGGAACCCAAGGACGTCCGGATCGACCTGCCGGTCGATGCGCACCTGCCGCCGGACTACATCGCCAGCGACCGGCTGCGGCTGGAGGGGTATCGGCGGCTGGCCGCCGCGGCCTCCGACGGCGAGATCGACGCGGTCGTGGAGGAACTCGTCGACCGCTACGGGGCGCTGCCCGAACCGGCCCTGCGGCTGGTGGCGGTGGCGCGGCTGCGGCTGCTGTGCCGCGCCGCCGGCATCACCGAGGTCTCGGCGCCCTCGGGCGCTACGGTGCGGCTGTCACCGATCCAGCTGTTGGATTCCGCCCAGATCCGGCTCAAGCGGATGTATCCGGCGGCGAACTACCGCGCCACGACGTCCACCGTGCAGGTTCCCATCCCGCGCGCCGGTGGCGGCCAGAGTTTTGCGGGTGCGGCCCGCATACGCGATGTCGAGTTGGTGCAGATGGTGGCCAACCTGGTGACCGCACTGCAGGGCAAACCGCAGACGGACATTGGTATAACGAGTGAGCTACCTGCGTCGATGGCAAGTGAGGAGAGACAAGCGCGCTGATGATCGTCGTCTTGTTCGACCCCCGCCACCCGTCGCTGGTGCCCGTCGAGGCTATCGAGCACCTCACCGGCGAGGTGCAGTACACCGAAGAGATGCCCGTCGCGGTGCCCTGGTCGCTATCGGCGGCGCGTCCGGTGCACTCCGGTGAGGACGCGCCGGTGCTGCTGTCGTCCGACCCCGACCACCCGGCCGTGACCGCCCGGTTGGCGGCCGGTGCCCGGCTGATCTCGGCGCCCGAGGCGCCGCGCGGTGAACGGCTGGTCGACGCCGTGGCCATGATGGACAAATTGCGCACCGCCGGGCCGTGGGAGAGTGAGCAAACCCACGACTCGCTGCGCAGGTTCTTGCTGGAGGAGACCTACGAGCTGCTGGACGCGGTCGGCAGCGGCAACGCCGACCAGCTGCGCGATGAACTCGGCGACGTGCTGCTGCAGGTCCTCTTCCACGCCCGCATCGCCGAGGACGCGCCGCAATCCTCCTTCACCATCGACGACGTCGCCGCCGCCCTGATGCGGAAACTCGGCAACCGGGTACCGGGAGTTCTTGCCGGGCAATCTATTTCGCTCGAACAGCAGTTGGCTCAGTGGGAACAGCGCAAGGCGGCCGAGAAGCCGCGGAAATCGGTGATGGACGACGTGCACACGGGGCAGCCCGCATTGGCGCTCGCCCAGAAGGTGATCCAGCGGGCCGACAAAGCCGGTCTGCCCGCCGACCTGATCCCCGACGGGGTCACCTCGATCTCCGTGTCGGCCGATGTCGATGCCGAAAGCGCGCTGCGCACAGCGGTTCTGGAGTTCGTCGAAGCGGTCCGCGGCGCGGAGCGGGCGATCGCCACGGCGCGTCGTGGGGCCGGCGTCCCCGCGGAGTTCGACGTGGCCCCGCTCGGTGAAGTCTCCGAACGGGAATGGCGCGAGCACTGGCCGACGGGTGAATCGGAGGCCGACTCGGCCGCCGATGAGGTCGCCGTCGACGCCGCGGCCGACGAGGCCTGAGCGCGCGACGGCGCCTGTGAACGGCGGCGATGCCGCGGATTGTCTCCCGTCGGCATCGGCGAGAGCGATCGCCGCGATGTTTGCCGGATTTGTCGTCGGCCGCTCGGTAATATCGCCGATGAGGTTGCGAACCCCCGTGGTCGGCGTTGGTCTGACTGCGCTAGCCAAGGCGGCCAGCAGCTAATCGGCGATTAGCTGAAACCGGCAAAACGTCGGTGCGCCCAGGCCCGACGCGACCGAGCGGTCCCCCATTGCATGGGACGATGGTGTGGCGGAAGTTGGTGCAGGCGAGTTTAGGGGAGCTCAGGAGAGCATGGTGTCGCCGAGGCGTTGGATGCGCGCGGCCGCCGTGATCGGCGCGACCGCGATCGTTCTGGCCTCCAGCTGCACGTGGCAGCTCAGCCTGTTCATTCCCGACGGTGTGCCGCCCCCGGTGGGAGACCCGGTACCGTCGGTGGACACTCACGCCAGCGGCCGGCCCGCCGAACAGTTGCGCGACTGGGCGGCGCAACGGTCGGCCGGATTGGAGATCCCGGTGATCGCGCTCGAGGCCTACGCGTACGCGGCCCGGGTCGCCGAAGTCGAGAACCCGAAGTGCCACATCGCCTGGACCACGCTGGCGGGTATCGGACAGGTGGAGAGCCACCACGGCACCTACCGCGGCGCCACACTGGCCCCCAACGGAGATGTCAGCCCCCCGATTCGCGGTGTCCGGCTGGACGGCAGCGGCGGCACGCTGCGCATCGTCGACACCGACGAAGACCTCACCGACGGGGACGGCGTGACGCGCGCCATGGGGCCGATGCAGTTCATCCCGGAGACGTGGCGGCTCTACGGGGTCGATGCTCACAACGACGGCCGTGTCAGCCCGGACAACATCGACGATGCCGCGCTCGCCGCGGCGGGCTATCTGTGTTGGCGCGGAAAGGATCTCGCAACGCCGCGGGGCTGGATCACCGCGCTGCGGGCCTACAACAACTCCGGGGTCTACGCGCGGGCGGTCCGGGATTGGGCGACCGCTTACGCGAAAGGTCACCCGTTGTAGCAGGATGTATCGCTGACCCAGGCCTTACGCGAACAAGGAGAACCCAGTGCCGATTATCGAGCAGGTCGGGGCCCGCGAGATCCTCGATTCCCGCGGTAACCCGACAGTCGAGGTCGAGATAGCCCTGATCGACGGGACGTTTGCCCGCGCGGCGGTGCCGTCGGGCGCGTCGACGGGCGAGCACGAGGCCGTCGAGTTGCGCGACGGTGGCGAGCGTTACGGCGGCAAGGGTGTGCAGAAGGCGGTGCAGGCCGTGCTGGACGAGATCGGCCCGGCGGTGATCGGCCTCAACGCCGACGACCAGCGGCTGGTCGACCAGGCGCTGCTGGATCTGGACGGCACGCCCGACAAGTCGAGGCTGGGCGGCAACGCGATCCTGGGCGTGTCGCTGGCCGTGGCCAAGGCGGCCGCCGATTCCGCCGAGCTGCCGCTGTTCCGCTACCTCGGCGGCCCGAACGCACACATCCTGCCGGTGCCGATGATGAACATCCTCAACGGCGGCGCGCACGCCGACACCGCCGTCGACATCCAGGAGTTCATGGTGGCGCCGATCGGTGCGCCCAGCTTCGCCGAGGCGCTGCGCTGGGGCGCCGAGGTGTATCACGCGCTGAAGTCGGTGCTGAAGAAGGAGGGCTTGAGCACGGGGCTGGGCGACGAGGGCGGCTTCGCTCCCGACGTGGCGGGCACCACCGCGGCCCTGGATCTGATCAGCCGGGCCGTCGAATCGGCCGGTTTCAGGCTCGGCGCCGACGTGACGCTGGCCCTCGATGCGGCCGCCACCGAGTTCTTCACCGACGGGGCGGGCTACAAATTCGAGGGCGCCACCCGCACCGCGGAGCAGATGGCGGAGTTCTACGCCGGGCTGCTCGGCTCCTATCCGCTGGTGTCCATCGAAGACCCGCTGTCCGAAGACGATTGGGACGGCTGGGTCACCCTGACCGCGTCGATCGGCGACCGGGTGCAGATCGTTGGCGACGATATCTTCGTCACCAATCCCGAACGTCTGGAAGAGGGTATCGACAAGGGCGTGGCAAACGCGTTGCTGGTCAAGGTGAATCAGATCGGCACGCTGACCGAGACGCTGGACGCCGTCGCGCTCGCCCACCACAGCGGCTACCGCACGATGATGAGCCATCGCAGCGGCGAAACCGAGGACACCACGATCGCGGACCTGGCGGTGGCCGTCGGCTGCGGGCAGATCAAGACCGGTGCGCCCGCCCGCAGCGAGCGCGTCGCCAAATACAACCAGCTGCTGCGGATCGAGGAGGCGCTCGGCGACGCCGCCCGCTACGCCGGCGACCTGGCCTTCCCGCGGTACGCTGTGGACGCGAAATAGCTTGATTCTCAACGGCTAGATGTGCAATGCCTGACGCGAAGCGGCCCGATCCGAAGCGGCGTTCCCCGGCGTCGCGCCCGGGGAACGCCGCTGATCCGGTTCGGCGCCGCCGCTCGGCCAAGCCGTCGTCGAAGCCGTCTTCGCGGACGTCGCCCACGGCGAACCACGCCGGTCGCAACACCACGCAGCAAGAGCATGTCGTCGAACCCATCACCCGCCAAGCCGCCGAATCGGTTGAGCAGCGCTCCGATCAACGGCTGGGTTTCACCGCGCGGCGCGCGGCGGTGCTGGCCGCGGTGATCTGCGTGCTGACGCTGACCATCGCCGGACCGGTGCGCACGTATTTCGCGCAGCGCACCGAGATGAATCAGCTGGCCGCCAGCGAAGCCGCACTGCGCCGTCAGATCGCGGATTTGGAGCAGCGAAAGACCAAACTCGGTGACCCGGCCTACATTGCGGCGCAGGCCCGCGAGCGGCTCGGCTTCGTGAAGCCCGGAGACATCCCGTTTCAGGTTCAGCTTCCGCCGTCGGCGGCCGAGCCCACCCAGCCGGGATCCCCGTCGGCGAAACCGGTCAACAACGACCCGTGGTACACGTCGCTGTGGCACACCATCGCCGACGCCCCGCACCTGCCACCGGCCAACCCGCCTGCCCCCGAAACTCCGCCCCCGCCGGCCGAACCGGGTCCGCCCGCACCGAATCCCACGGGCCCCGGTGGTTGATCGCGCCGACCTGGAGGCGGTGGCGCGCCAGCTCGGGCGTGAGCCGCGCGGGGTGCTCGAAATCGCCTACCGGTGTCCCAACGGTGAACCCGGCGTAGTGAAGACCGCGCCGAAATTACCTGACGGTACCCCCTTTCCGACGTTGTACTACCTGACGCATCCGGTGCTGACGGCGGCCGCGAGCAGGCTCGAGACGACGGGATTGATGCGAGAGATGACCGAGCGGCTGGCGCGTGACGCGGACTTGGCGACCGCCTACCGGCGCGCGCACGAGTCGTATCTGGCCGAGCGCGACGCGATCGAATCGATGGGGACCACGTTCTCCGGCGGCGGAATGCCCGACCGGGTCAAGTGTCTGCACGTGCTGATCGCCCATTCGCTGGCCAAGGGGCCGGGCGTGAATCCGTTCGGCGACGAGGCGCTGGCGATCCTGGCCGCCGAACCCGCGATGGCCGGCGTTTTGGTAGAGGGTCGATGGTGAAGGGCAGGTTCGCGGGAATCGACTGTGGTACCAACTCGATTCGATTGCTGATCGCCGACTTCAAAGAGGGGGGCCGGCTGCGTGACGTGCATCGGGAGATGCGAATCGTGCGGCTGGGCCAGGGGGTCGACGCGACGGGTGAGTTCGCGGCGGAGGCGATAGCCCGAACCCGGGCGGCGCTGACGGACTACGCTGCGCTGCTGAAAGAGCACGGGGTCGCACGGGTGCGGATGGTGGCCACGTCGGCCGCCCGCGACGTCGCCAACCGTGACGACTTCTTTGCGATGACCGCCGACGTGCTGGGCGCGGTGCTCCCCGGTTCGGTGGCCGAGGTGATCAGCGGCGGCGAGGAGGCCGAGCTGTCGTTCCGCGGGGCGGTCGGTGAATTGGACAGTGCGGCGGGGCCTTTCGTCGTCGTCGACCTGGGGGGCGGGTCCACCGAGATCGTCGTCGGGGGTGCGGCTGCGGCGGCCAGCTACTCGGCCGACATCGGCTGTGTCCGGCTGACCGAGCGTTGCCTGCATTCGGATCCCCCGACGCCCGCGGAAGTGGCCGCGGCCCGGCAGCTGGTGCGCGAGCGGCTCGGGGTCGCGCTGGGCGTGGTGCCCGTCGAAGGGGCGCGGACCTGGGTGGGGCTGGCCGGAACGATGACCACGCTGTCCGCGCTGGCGCACAATTTGACGGCGTATGACCCTGCGGCCATTCATCTTTCGCGTGTCGCGGGCACGGATCTGTTGACGGTGTGCGAGCGGCTGATTCAGATGACGCGCGCCGAGCGCGCGGCGCTGCCGCCGATGCACGAGGGGCGGGCCGACGTGATCGGCGGGGGCGCGATCGTGGTGGAGGAGCTGGCGCGTGAGCTGCGTGCCCGGGCGGGTATCGACGAGTTGACGGTGAGTGAGCACGACATCTTGGACGGCATCGTGCTGTCGATCGCCGAGTAGCTCGGGATTAGTCACATCCGCCTCACCAGTCTCTAGAAAAGTGGACACCACTTTTGCCCGCCTTTCAGCGACAACTTCGGGCGTGTCGTACCCGTATGCGACGGTCCGGGGATGACCTATCCGCTCAAAGGCATCGAGCTGCGCTACGTGCTCACGATGCAGCTGGCCGTTCATGGGCCGGCGACGATCGCCGAATTGCTGGATGCGTTGAAATGGCACGGCTTCTGGGTGCGCGGCAGACCATCGAAGGTGGTGTCGGACGCGCTGCGGTGGGAGGTCGAACGCGGCAGGGTGTGGCGGCGTGGGCGTGGCCGGTATGGTCCCGGATACATGCCGCGTGGCACCGAACATCGGATCCATCGGCGCGTGCTGGCGTTGCGGGAGGCGGCAGCAAAGAGTCGCTATGAGGTGGGCAATTAACGTGCCGCCGTCCGGAGAGACGCGTGTGGCGGATGGGACTATGCGGGTGGCGGCGGGCGTCATACCTCGAATCGATAGCCCATGCCCGACTCGGTCAGCAGGTGCTTGGGATGCGACGGGTCATCTTCGAGCTTGCGGCGTAGCTGCGCGAGATACACACGCAGATAATGTGTTTCGGTGGCATAGGCCGGACCCCACACCTCCTTGAGGAGCTCCTCACGGCTAACCAGCTTGCCGCGATTGCGGACAAGGACTTCGAGCATCCCCCACTCGGTCGGGGTGAGGTGTACTTCGCTGCCGTTCTTGGTGACTTTCTTCGCGGCCAGATCGACCGTGAACGACTCGGTTTCGATCACCGGCTGCTCTAGTTCGGAGGCCGCGGTGTTGCGGCGGACCGCCGCGCGCAGCCGTGCCAAGAACTCGTCCATCCCAAAGGGTTTGGTGACATAGTCGTCGGCGCCGGCGTCGAGGGCTTCGACCTTGTCCGACGAATCCGTGCGTGCGGACAGCACGATCACCGGCGCGGTGAGCCAACCGCGCAGACCGGCCAGCACGTCGATGCCGGAGATGTCGGGCAGACCGAGGTCGAGGATCACCACGTCGGGCTTGTGCTCGGCGGCGGCGCGCAGCGCACCGGCGCCGCTCGCCGCGGTGATCACCTCATAACCCCGCACGGACAGGTTGATGCGCAGCGCCCGCAGGATCTGTGGTTCGTCGTCGATCACCAACACGCGGGTCATGATGTACCTATCGGTTGCGGCGCGGCGATATCCACGATCACGGTCAGTCCGCCTCCTGGAGTGTCGGTGGCCGAAATTGTTCCGCCCATCGCTTCGACGAAGCCCCGCGCCACCGACATCCCCAGACCGACGCCGGTGGTGTTGTCGTGATCGCCGAGCCGTTGAAACGCCTCGAAGATCTGGCCCTCGGCCCCATGCGATATTCCGGGCCCCTCGTCGATGACGTTGATCAGCACCCGATCGCCCACCCGCCCGGCGTTGACCCGGACCAGACAGTGGGGTGCGTACCGCAGCGCGTTGTCGATCAGGTTGGCCAGCACGCGTTCCAGCAGCCCGGCGTCCGCTATCACCATGGCGTCGCCCACATCCACCTTGACCCGGTCGATGGCGGACCGGAAAAAGCCGGTGGCGCCCTTGCCGATGCTGACCAGCGCGCGCTGCACGGTTTCCTCCAGGTACACCCGGCTCATGTCCGGGTGGATGACCCCGGCGGCCAGCCGTGACGAATCGAGTAGATTGCCGACCAGCGCGGTGAGTTGGTCGATCGACTCCTCGATGGTCGCCAGCAATTCCGCGGTGTCGGCGGCGGAGAAGGCGACATCTTCGGCGCGCAGGCTGGACACCGCGACCTTGGCCGCCGCCAGCGGCGTGCGCAGGTCATGGCTGATCGCGGACAACAGCGAGCGCCGCAGCTGGTCGGCCCGCACGACGGCCTCGGTCCGGCTGGCTTCCTCGGCGAGCTCCCGCTGCCTGATCAAACCGGCGGCCTGCCTGGCCACCGCGCTGAGCACCCGCCGGTCCCGCGCGGAAAGCTTTCGGCCCGACAGCAGCATCTGAAACTCGCTGGAATCTGGGCCGGCGACCTCGATCGCCGTGTCCGCCGAGTCGACGGTGACGGAGGGATCCCTGCCCACGCAGGCGACGACGTGGCCCTGCGTCCCGCCGGCGCGCGCGTCCTCGCCGGGCTCCCGCAGCATGCTCACCGCGCGTTGGGCATAGGTTTCTCGCACCCGTTCGAGCAGCGTTTCGAGGTCGGCGCCGCGCAGCACCGAGCCCGCGAACAGGGTGAGCAGCTCGGCCTCCTGCGACGCGCGGCGGGCTTCCCAGGTGCGTTTGGCGGCGAAATCGACCAAAACCGCGACCGCGACCGCGATCAGCAGCAGCACCAATTCGGTGATGGCGCTGTCGGGGTCGGCGATGGTGAAGCTGTGTCGCGGGGCGATCAGGAAGTAGTTCAGCAGCAGCCCGGACAGCACTGCCGAAAGTGCCGCGGGCGCAACACCTCCGAACAATCCGACCAGAAGCACCCCCACGAAGAACAAGGCGCTCTCGCCGCCGGTGTTCAGGTGCGAGTCCAGCGTCGTGACGGTGATCGCGCAGATGATCGACGGCACGATGACGGCTGCCAACCATGACGTCACCCGCCGCTCGCGGGGTGCGAGTGAGGCCGTGCGGAAGCCACGTTTGGCCTCCTCGTGCGTGACCAGGTGCACGTCGATCTTTCCGGACAGCTCGACGATCCTCGGTCCGATTCCCTCCTCGAACAGGCGCGCCCAGCGGGACCGCCGCGAGGTGCCGATCACCAGCTGTGTGGCGTTCATCTCGCGGGCGAACTCGAGTAGGGCCGTGGGCACCTCGTCGCCGACCACGGTGTGCAGCGAAGCGTCCAGGCTGGTCGCCAGCTCCCGGATCTTGGCCATCCGGGACTCCGACAGGCCGGCCAGGCCGTCACCGCGGATGACGTGCACCACCATGAGCTCGGCGGTGGACTTCGACGCGATCCGGGACGCCCGTCGCACCAATGTCTCGGATTCGGGCCCACCGGTGACCGCCACGACGACCCGCTCGCGGGCCTCCCACAGGTCGGTGATCTTGTTCTCGGCCCGGTATTTGGCCAGCGCCGTGTCGACCTGGTCGGCAAGCCACAGCAGCGCCAGTTCCCTTAGCGCGGTGAGATTTCCGCGGCGGAAGTAGTTGGACAGCGCCGCATCGATGCGATCGGGAGCGTAAACGTTTCCATGGGATAGCCTGCGCTGCAGCGCCTCTGGCGTGATATCGATGAGCTCGACCTGTGCGGCCTGGCGCACAATCAGGTCCGGGACCGTCTCTTTCTGCTCGATACCGGTGATCTGGGCGACGACGTCGTTGAGGCTTTCCAGGTGCTGCACGTTCACCGTGGAGATCACGGTGATCCCGGCGTCGAGCAATTCCTCGACATCCTGCCACCGCTTGGGGTTTTTGCTGCCCGGCGTGTTGGTGTGCGCGAGTTCGTCGACGAGGACGACCTGCGGGTGGCGCGCCAGCACGGCCGGCACGTCGAGTTCGGGGAAGCTGCCGCCACGATATTCGATAGAGCGCGGTGGAATGACCTCGATGCCGTCAAGCAGCTCAGCGGTTTTCGCACGCCCGTGACTTTCCACCACGCCCGCCACCAGATCGGTGCCACGTTCCAGCCGCCGATGTGCCTCACCCAGCATCGAATACGTCTTGCCCACGCCCGGAGCCGCACCGAGGTAGATGCGTAGCTCCCCCCGCTTGGGAGGGTTGCGGTGGCCGACGTCGCTCACGTCAACCATCATCCCCCCTTGGAGCTAACTCGTGACCGGATACCGGTGGTCGAGTTGCAGGTTTAGGTGCAGCACATCGACGCACGGTTCACCGAAGAATCCCAGCGCGCGCCCGCTCCGGTTCTGCGCCACCAGCTCACGGATCCGATCCGGGCTGACCCGGCGCGCCTTGGCGACCCGCGCCACTTGGATGTCGGCGTAGGCCGGCGAGATGTTCGGGTCGAGGCCGCTGCCGCCGGCGGTGACCGCGTCGGCCGGCACGGCGGGCTTGGCCGGTGCGGCCCCGCGGATGGGTACGGTCCGGCCGATCGAGTAGTCGTCACCGTACTTGGCGCATTCGACCCGCACACCCTCGTACAGGGTGAGGAAGGGCGCCGGCGCCGATCCGCAGGGCTCGTTGACGCTGACCACCCGAGTCGGGTGGACGACGTTTCCGCGCGGGTCGCGCGGACCGATCACCGACAACACCGCGCCCACACCGCCGCCGGTGCAGAACGGCCGCGACCCGTCGATTCCCTCCAATTTGCCGACGGCGGCGCTACGCGAGCACACCGTGGTCAGCAGGCTCGCCTTGAAGCCCGCGTCCGACGCGGACTTGCCGGCCGCCCGTTGCGACGGGTCGGCGGGCGTGTCGATGATGCTTTCCGGCCCGAGGTTGCTGCCGCCCGACGAGGTCGGGTCGTAGCCGGCGCCGGCCGCCGAGGGTCGGCTCTGAAAGTACCGCGGCAGCGGGTTGCCGTCCTTGTCGGTGAACGGCTGGCCGATCAGCCTGCTGCCCACCGGCTTACCGCCCGCGGTGAGGATCGACCCCTCGGCGTGGTCCCGCAATCCGGGAAGCTGCGCGACCACCCAGACGAACAGGGGATAGGCCAGACCGGTGATCACGGTCAGCACCAGCAGCGCACGCAACGCCGCCCAGTGCAAACGGACGAAATTCGAGAACATCATGTCAGGACATCCCTGGGATGAATTGGACGATCAGGTCAATCGCCTTGATTCCGATGAACGGGGTGACGATCCCGCCCAGGCCGTAGACATACAGGTTGCGGCTCAACAGTTTTGACGCGCTGCTCGGTGTGTACCGCACACCGCGCAGCGAGAGCGGGATCAGCAGGACGATGATGATCGCGTTGAAAATGACCGCGGACAGGATCGCCGACTGCGGGCTGTGCAGCCGCATCACGTTGATCAGATCCAACCCGGGGAACAGTGCGACGAACATCGCCGGGATGATCGCGAAATACTTCGCGATGTCGTTGGCGATCGAGAAGGTGGTCAACGCCCCGCGGGTGATCAGCAGCTGCTTGCCGATCTCGACGATCTCGATGAGCTTGGTGGGATCGGAGTCGAGATCGACCATGTTGCCGGCCTCTTTGGCGGCCGAGGTGCCGGTGTTCATCGCCACGCCCACGTCGGCTTGCGCCAACGCCGGCGCGTCGTTGGTGCCGTCACCGGTCATCGCGACCAGTTTGCCGCCCGCTTGCTCACGCTTGATCAACGCGAGCTTGTCCTCGGGTGTGGCCTCGGCCAAGAAGTCGTCGACTCCGGCCTCGTCGGCAATCGCCTTGGCGGTCAACGGGTTATCGCCGGTGATCATCACCGTCCGGATACCCATCCGCCGCATCTCGTCGAACCGTTCGCGCATGCCGTGCTTGACGACGTCTTTGAGGTGGATGACGCCGAGGATGGTGGCCTGGCCGTCGACACTCTCCCCGACGACCAGCGGCGTGCCACCGCCGGCGGAGACGCCGTCGACGATCTGGCCGAGCTGCGGCGCGACGTTACCCCCTTGGCTGCGTACCCATTCCGCAACCGAGCTCGCCGCGCCCTTGCGCAGCAGGTGCCCATCGAGGTCGACACCCGACATCCGGGTGGTGGCGGAGAAGGTCACCCATTGGGCGTGCGACAGCTCACCCGGTGTGCGGGCACGCAGTCCGAAGTGCTGCTTGGCGAACACGACAACCGAGCGGCCTTCCGGCGTTTCGTCGGCGAGGCTGGACAACTGCGCGGCGTCGGCCAGTCGTTCGGCGGCGACGCCGTCGAGCGGGATGAAGGCGGCTGCCTGCCGATTGCCCAGCGTGATGGTGCCCGTCTTGTCCAGGAGCAGGGTGTTGACGTCACCGGCGGCTTCCACCGCCCGCCCGGACATGGCGAGCACATTGCGCTGCACCAGCCGGTCCATGCCGGCGATGCCGATGGCCGACAGCAGCGCGCCGATCGTGGTCGGGATCAGGCACACCAGCAACGACACCATCACGATGCCGGTGACACCGCTTGCACCCAGCGCCTGGGTATTCGGGACGCCGGGATTGTTGGCCTTGGAGTAGATCGCCAACGGCTGCAGGGTCGCCACGGCGAAGACGAAGATGATCGTCAACGCGGCCAGCAGGATGTTGAGCGCGATCTCGTTGGGGGTCTTCTGCCGATTGGCGCCCTCGACGAGCGCGATCATCCGATCGATGAAGCTCTCGCCGGGCTTCTGGGTGATCTTCACGACGATCCGGTCGCTGAGCACCGTGGTCCCGCCGGTGACCGCGGAACGGTCACCGCCGGACTCGCGGATCACCGGGGCCGACTCGCCCGTGATGGCCGATTCGTCGACGGAGGCGATGCCTTCCACCACGTCTCCGTCGCCGGGGATCACCTGGCCCGCCTCGACCACGACGAGGTCGCCCCGCTGCAATTGTGTTGCGGCGACTGCCTCCTCGATCGCGACGGCCCCGGGTGCCCGGTCCTTGAGCCGCCGGGCCACGGTTTGAGTCTTGGCCCGGCGCAGCGTTTCGGCCTGGGCTTTGCCCCGGCCCTCGGCGACGGCTTCGGCGAGATTGGCGAACAGCACGGTCAGCCACAACCAGATCACGGCCAACCAGGCGAACCATGTCGGGTCGATGATCGCCAGCGCGGTGCTCCAGGCGGCGCCGATTTCGACGATGAACATCACCGGGTTGCGCCACAGGGTGCGCGGGTCGAGTTTGCGCAGCGCATCCGGCGCCGACTTGCACAGCATCTTCGGGTCGAGCAGGCCGGCCTGCACCCGTTGTCTGCCGGTGGGCGCCGCAGGCTGCGGCTGCTCGGCCGGCTCGACCGCGGTCGCGGTCATCGGTGGATTCCTTCGGCGAGGGGCCCGAGCGCGAGCATGGGCAAGAACGTGAGGGCAACGACGATCAACGTGACACCGGCGATCATGCCCACGAACTGCGGCCGGTGGGTGGGCAGGGTGCCCGCCGAGTCCGGTGTGCTGCCCTGGCGGGCAAGCGATCCGGCCAACGCGAGCACCAGCACGACGGGCAGGAACCGGCCGAAGGCCATGGCCAGACCGAGAGCGGTGTTGTACCAGTCGGTGTCGGCGCTCAGCCCGGCGAAGGCCGACCCGTTGTTGTTGGCCGCCGAGGTGAACGCGTAGAGGATCTCCGAAAGGCCGTGCGGCCCGCTGTTGAGCATGCCGGCGCGTTCGCCGGGCAGCGCCATCGCGATCGCGGTGCCGGTCAGCACGATCAACGGGGTAACCAGGAAATAGCTTGCGGCAAGCTTGATCTCGCGCGGGTTGATCTTCTTGCCGAGGTATTCGGGGGTGCGTCCGACCATCAGCCCGGCAACGAACACGGTGATCACCGCCAGCACAAGAATGCCGTACAGTCCGGAGCCGGTGCCGCCGGGCGCGACCTCACCCAGCTGCATGTTGAACATGGTGATCATGCCGCCGAGGCTGGTGAGGGAGTCGTGGGTGGAGTCGACGGCGCCGGTGGAGGTGAGCGTCGTCGCGGCGGCGAACACCCCCGAGTCGGTGACGCCGAAGCGCTGCTCGACTCCCTCCATCGCCGCGCCGATCGAGGTCGGCACGGTGCCGTGGTGTTGCGTCTGGAACCACAGCATGACGGTGGTGCTGATCGTGTACAGCGTCGCCATCACCGCCGCAATCGCATAGCCCTGCTTGGTGTTACCCACCATGCGACCGAACGTGCGCGGCAGTGAGAACCCGATCACCAGGATGAGGAAGATCTCCAGCCAGTTGGTCCAGCCGGTCGGATTCTCAAACGGGTGCGCGGAATTCGCGTTGTAGAAGCCGCCGCCGTTGGTGCCGAGCTCTTTGATGACCTCCTGGCTGGCCACCGGCCCGCCGGTGATGGTCTGCGGGGTCCCGTTGACCGTGGTGACCAACTGGTCGTGCAGGTGGAAGTTCTGGATCGCCCCGCCGGCGATCAGCAGGATCGCGCTGACGAGGGCAACGGGCAACAGGATGCGCAGCGTTCCGCGCACCAGGTCGACCCAGAAGTTGCCCAGCTCGCCGGTGCGGGTGCGGGCGAACCCGCGCACCAGCGCGACGGCCACCGCCATCCCGACGGCGGCGGAAACGAAGTTCTGCACCGCCAGACCGGCCATCTGCACGAGATGGCCCTGCGTCGATTCGCCGGAGTAGGCCTGCCAGTTCGTGTTGGTGACAAAGCTGACCGCGGTGTTCCATGCCAGGGAGGGAGTCAGCCTCGTGGCCGGGTCATGCAGGTGCAGCGGCAACGTGCGCTGGACGAGCTGGAACGCGAACAGGAACAGAACGCTGATCGACGAGAACGCCAGCACGCTTCGGGCATAGGCCCCCCATGTCTGTTCCGAGCGCGCATCAACGCCGATCAGCCGGTAGATCACTCGCTCGGTCGACGAATCCTTTTCCGAGGCGTACACCCGAAACATGTAGTCCCCGAAGGGCACGTGCACGACCGCCACCGCCGCCACGAGAACAACGAGGAAAATAACCCCGGCCGTCGTGCTGCTCACTCAGAACCTCTCCGGGAACAGCAGCGCACCTCCGAGATAGAGCGCAATGACGACGGAAAGCACCAAGCCGACGGTATTTTGGTAGTTCACAGCCGTTCGACCAGCTTCTGAGCCAAGCCGAGCGCGGCGAATACCGCCACGGTCAGCACCACGTACACCGCCACGCCCATCTCGTCTCCGTTCCGCGCCGATCACGTGCATACGACAGTGATCTCAATCGAGTCAGCCGCCGCGCGTGGTGATCGCAAGCGCGGCGAAGCCGGGCGCAGCGGGTCACCACGGTCCAGCGACAGACTCGGAGGAAAAGTCAGCTTGAAATTATCTGGGCACCGTCCGGCAGCGCGTGTGGGTTGACGGTTTCCTAACGCGGGTGCCGTGCACCTTTACGGTTTATTAACGCCCTGTGGCCGCCGCGATCAGGGGGAGCCGCACCCGGAAAACCGTGATGTTCTCCGTGGATTCGACGGTGACCGAGCCCTGGTGGGCCTTGACGATCGAATTGACGATGGACAGGCCCAGTCCGTGACCCGACCCGTCGGATCTCGACGTGTCCGCCCGGACAAACCGCTCGAACAGCCTGGGCAGCAGTTCTTCGTCGATACCCGGTCCGTCGTCGGTGACGGTCAATTCCACGAAGGGGGGCTCGGGACCGTCACGGTGGCAGGTGATTCCGGTCGTCACCGTGACCCCGGGCGGGGTGTGCACGCGGGCGTTGCCGAGCAGGTTGCTGACCAACTGATGCAGGCGGTCGTGGTCCCCCCGCACCCAGACCGGCTCGTCGGGCAGGTCTTTGGCCCAGTGGTGGGTCAGCGCGGCCACCGTTGCGTCGTTCACCGCATTGTTGGCCAGCTCGGCCAGGTCGACGTCGTCGGACTGCAGGTCTTGGCCTTCACCCAGCCGGGACAGCAGCAGCAACTCGTCGACGAGCAATGCCATCCGCCGAGCTTCGGATTCGATCCGGGCCAGCGCGTACTCGGTGGTCGGCGGCAGCGCCGAACTGTCCTGACGGGTGAGTTCGGCGTAGCCCTGAATGGCCGCCAGCGGTGTCCGCAGTTCGTGGCTGGCGTCACTGATGAATTGGCGCATCCGCAGGTCGGATTCGACACGATGCGCCAGCGCGCTATCCACGTTGTCCAGCAACCGGTTCAACGTGTGACCGACGATCCCGACTTCATTGCGCGGGTCGGTGTCCGGCGGTTGAACCCGGATGCTGATCCGGTGCTCGTCGTCGGCGAGCGGCATGCCGGCGACGTTGGCCGCGACCGCCGCAAGCCGGCGCAGCGGGCGAAGCGTGTACCCGACGACCCATCCGGTGAGGGCGGCGGTCAGCGCCAAAGCCGCCGCGGTCAGCGCGATGGTGGTGATCTGTTTGCGCGCCATGATTCGGTCGGCGATGTTCTGCGGCGTCCCGACCACAAGCACGTCGGATCCATCTACCGTGCTGGCGACGCGGTAAGACCCTAGCCCGCCCAGCATTTCGGTCCGTGGCGGCCCGCCGGGCCACGATTGCGCTTCGAGCAGGCGGACGACGTCGTCCGGCGCGGGTTTCGTTTCGACTTCGGAGAAGACCGCCGACCCGATCACAACGTGGTTGCGCAGCACGGCGATGAGGTTTTCGGGTCTTTGTCCGGTGAATTCGAGCATCGCCTGTCCGATCGGCGGGGTACCCGGATGCACCGAAGTGTGTTCGCCGTTGCGATATTTGGTGTACTGGTGGCTCAACGCGTCCAGGGATTCGGCGATGTCGGCGTCGCTCATGGCGTTGACATAGCCACGCAGGCTGAGCACGGAAACGATGCCGACCGTCACCAGCACCACACTGACCACGGCCAGTACGCCCCAGAGCAGTTGGCGGCGCAGCGACGAGGGAAACCACCGGGGAAAGCCCCCGGATGCCCTGGCCCGGTCGCGGGTCATTCCGCCGGCCGCAGCATGTACCCCACACCGCGAACCGTTTGAATCATCGGCTCCCGGCCGGAGTCGATCTTCTTCCTCAAGTAGGAGATGTAGAGATCCACGATGCTGGTGCGCCCGGCGAAGTCGTAGTTCCACACCCGGTCGAGGATCTCGGTGCGGCTCAGCGCGCGTCGCGGATTGCGCATGAGGAAGCGCAGCAACTCGAACTCGGTGGAGGAAAGCGACACCGGGGTGTCGCCGCGGGTGACTTCACGGCTGGCGGTATCGACCCTGAGGTCGCCGACTACGAGGGTTTCGGCGGCCCGTGTGGGCGACTGGCCGGAGCGGCGTAACAACCCGCGCAGCCGGGCGACCAATTCCTCCAGGCTGAAGGGTTTGGTCATGTAGTCGTCGGCTCCCGCGGTCAGGCCGGTCACCCGGTCCATCACCGAGTCGCGCGCGGTAAGGAAAAGCGTCGGGGTGTAGGCGTCGGATTGGCGCACCCGTTCCAGGATCCGCAGCCCGTCCACGTCGGGAAGCATGATGTCGAGGACGAGGACGTCGGGGCTGATCTTCTCGAACTTGGCCATGGCCTCGCGCCCGTTGTGGGCGATGTCGACAACCCAGCCCTCATAGTGCAGCGCCATCTTCACCAAATTGGTCAGCGCCGGCTCGTCGTCGACCAGCAAAACCCTGATCGGTGACCCATCGGCACGGTTGATTCTGGGCAGCTGCCCCAGGATGGCTTGGCGGGGGCGCTGCGAGCCTGAGTATCCGGCCGTGGCGGTCATGTCCCTCTATTCTGACCGGCTGCACACCCGATTGTCACGGAGTTCATAGAATTCTCAAATGTAGGCGTGTCGGCCGGCACTTTCGAAAGGTGCTGGGATGCAGAGTCGTTCATTTGACGGCGCCGAAATCATCACGGTGCCTGGGTTATCGAAATCGACGGTACCTGAGCGGATTTCAGCGACTGCGCAGTAAAACGGGGCCGCACACCAGTCGGTGTGCGGCCCCGGCGTCGAGACGTGGCGTCAGGCCCAGCTGGACCCGACGGCGCTGTCGGTGCTGGCCATGTTGTTGCCCGCGGACTGGACCTTCTGTCCGTGGGAGTTGGCCTGCTCGTAGATCACCTGGAAGTTGCGACCCAA
>NZ_SCRH01000014.1 GCF_004298145.1 Mycobacterium sp. | reverse complement strand
ATTCTCCACCTCCGTCGTGGTCATCAACGCCCCACCAAACGAAGTCCCCTCAAACACCACCGGCGCCAACTGCGCCCGCGCCGCATACAACGCCGCGGTATACCCCGCAGGACCCGAACCAACAATGATCACGTCATGCACAGTGTCGACGGTCATGAAAACCTTTCGAGCGATCGTCTCTGGACCCGTATAAACGCCAGCGTAGGCACGGCTGTTCCCGGGTGATTGGGATAACACGGGCGGCGCCCATGGCACCACATTAGGGGCGGGGCACCTGGGTATTGGCCAACAGCCCGGTATCGGCGGCGCTGCAATGCGGCGAGACCGCGTAGACAGCCAGGACGTGCGGGGTGTCGCCGGGGATCACCAGAATGATGCCGGGGCGGGCGTTGATCTCGACCGGACGCGCGCCAAGTACCCGTGTGGCCGCCGGATAGCCGAGGCCGGTGAGGCAGGAGGCGCGCCGGGCCGGGTCGCTGAGCGAGCCTCCGGCAGAGCCGAAGTCGGGGGCGCGGTCGAGCAGGCCGAGGATGTCGTTTTGGGAGAGGGGGATCTCCATCGGGGGCGTCGACACCGTGATGTGCTCGATGTCGCCCGGGGTGCTCAGGGCGGGCTCGGGAGCGTTCAGCAGCGCGACCGTGCCGAAGCCGATCGCGGCCAGCGCCGCGCACAGACCGGCGACCGCCGCGATGGTGCGGGCCGGCCGGAGGTGGGGGCGTGCGGAGTGAACGGCCTGTCCGGCTGCGCTACCGGACGCCGGATCCGCGGACCGCAGCGCCGCGGCGATGCGGGCGGAAACGTGCGCGGGCGGGTCGGGCGCCGATATTGGATCGGCGCCGTCGGCGGCGACATCGCGACGGACCTGGTTCAAGGCGTCCAGCACGCCGGCGGCTTGGGGGTCGGCGCGGACTTGGCGGCGGACGCGGGCGGCGGCCTCGTCGTCGAGCACGCCGGCCTGCAGGTCGGCGAGGAGTTCGACCGTCAGCGGGGGTTCTGATTCCGCGTTGCGGTGATCCGCCCCGTCGTTCGCCGCCGCATCCATCGGACCCAGTGTCCGTCATGCACCGACGGATGGCCACGGATGCCCCCGCGTGGTGGCTGGTCAGGCCTGGCCGGCGGCGCCCTCCGGGGTGACGCGGGCCCCGGCGTTGAGGTAGCCGAGCAGCTCGGCGAGGCGGACCCGGGCGCGGGCACACCGGCTCTTGATCGTGCCTTCAGCGACGCCGAGCAGCCGCGCGGTGTCGGCCACCGAGTAGCCCTGCATATCGACGGCCACCACCGCCGCCCGCTGCTCGACGGGAAGCCGCATCAGGGCGCGCTGCACGGCCATCGTCGTCTCGACTTGGGCCGTGCGATCGGCAACCGGGTAGACGTCCTCCAGCGGGACCGTCGGGTGGGCCTTGGTGCGCCGCAGCCGGTCCAGGCAGGCGTTGACGACGATGCGGTGCAGCCAAAGCGCGTCTTCCGCGTCCTCGGGGGTGCGAGTGGTGAGCCGGGCAAGCCGGTGCAGGTGGCGCTGATGACGAAGAAAGAGCTCGCTGAAGGCGTAGCGGTCGCCCGCCACGTGGGCCGCCAGCAGCTCGGCGTCACTGCGGTCGCGCTTGACGTTTCCCCCGAAGCCCACGGCCGGACACTAACCAATCCGGTATCGGGCGGCACTTCACTCGGAAGCGCTGATGTGAGTTTGCGGAACGCCCCGCGGATCAGGACGCAGCCTGGACCGTGATCTCGAAAAAGCCGGCCTGGCTCTTACCGTTGGTGGTCCCCAGCGTGGAGATCCACACCAGCAGATTCGACGTCGGGGAACCGGCTCTGACCGGGATGACGTTGTGGCCGGGTTTGAGGGTGAAGCCCTGAGCCAGCACGGTGGTGTCGTTGAGGGAAGCCGGCGCCGACGAGGACGCCGCGCGGATCTCGACCTTGGTCCCGGTGCTGGGCGTGTCGATGGTGACCTGGCCGACGACGGTGGGGCTGGGCAGTTGCAGGATCAGGCCCTCGCCCTGTTTGAAGCTGGGGAAGGGGACGGCATCGGTGTAGACCTCGGTCGCCCAGGCGGTTGAGGGGTCGCCGTCGATCGCCTGTCCGGCTGTGCCCGGGTTGTCGGCTTCGCCGTCGGGGGAGTAGACGCTTGCCCTGGTGGGTTTGACGACGCTGCCGGCGGCGGCGGACGTGGTGGTCGTCGACGCCGACGCCGACGCGGACGACGAGGGGCCGTTCAGTCCGAGTTCGTCCTTGTTGAGGCCACCGCCGACGTTGCCGAAGATCTTGCTCACCACCGACGCCAGCACCAGCAGGGCCACCACGATGACGGCGAGGCCGGCGCCGGCGCCGATGAGCACGTTGCGCCGCCGGCGCGCGAAGGTCGCCTGCTCCTGACCGGGCGAGATGAGCGCCGTCGACGGCGAGGGCGAATCGTCGATCGGGCCGAGCACCTCGGTGCGGTCGGCGACGGCGGTCGCCTGCTGAAGCAGGTTCAAAAGCGTTGAGGCGCTGCGTATTCCGCCGTCCTCCTGGACTGCCCGGACGGCGACGGCGGAAATCTGGAACGGGATGTCGCGATCGACGGCCATGGGTTCGACGGGATTGCCCGCGGAGTCGCGTTCGGCCTGCGCGAGCCCGCTGCGCACCCCGCTCTCCAGCAAGGGCCAGCGGTTGACGAGTAGGGCATACAGCGCGGCCCCGATGCCACGGATGTCGTCTTGGGGGTTGGCGTCGGGCATGGTCGCCGGGTAGGCCAGCACGACATCGCCCTCAATGCTGACCCGCACCCGGCTGGGGTGGTCGATCGACAGGGCGACGCCGGCGCGGTGGGCCGCGTCGGCGGCGGCGGCCAGCGACTGCATGGCCCGCACGGTGCCCACCGGTGACGGTGCGGTGTCGGCCACCTCCTGCAGCGAACCTCCCCGAATCCACTCGGAGACCACCAGGCCGCCGGAGCCGGTGCGCACCACGTCGAGCACTCGCGCGATACCCGGTTTGTCGATGCGGCTGAGCCGCAGCGTGCGGGACAGAATCTCCTGCAGCACCTCGTCGGGCAGGGCGCCGTCCGGGTCGACGAAGGTCAGCGCGACCTGCCGGTCGAGCGCGGTGTCCAGCGCCTGCCAGAACTGCAACGGTGGCGCACCGCCGTGGAACACCAGCAGTCGATACCGGCCCCCGGCGATCCGGGCGCCGGGAACCAGGTGGACGTCGTCGGCCGACGAGTCCGCGGTGCGCTCGCGGGGTGCATCGAAGGGGGTTGGCCCGCGACGGGATTCGCTCGCGACGTCACCGTTGACCGGATCGGGGAGGCGTTGGTCAGGCGGGGGTGGCGCCGACCGTGGCGGCTCATCGGCGGGAATGTCGGGCTGAAAGTTGTCGGCGACCGGCCGCGGAGTCCCTGAGCCTGTGCCGGGCCCGGCACTGGCTGCGGGGCTCTCCATCGGGCGGTCGGTCACCTCCGGTCCTTTCGCTAGCCGGGCTCGGTTTGCCCGCTCCGGAGGCCTGCGCCGGATCGGCTCCTGGACCGCATTGACCCCAGGCGGGGACGAATTCCTCTGCTCAGGGTACGTGACGGGGCGCCGGTGAGACGATCGATCCGCTGCCTTCGGTCTGCGCGGCCGCGGCCCCCGGCCCGTGATGCGGAACCGCAGGGCGTCCAGCGCCGCCTGGGCGTCGGGAACCTGTGCGCGGAGCATGACCGCGGCCGTGATCGGCAGCATGATGAGCCCCAGCACGAACAGGCGAAGGAGGGAGCCGGCGCCGCCGTGCTCGGTGAGCTGGTCAAGTCCGAACAGCCGGTCGACGACGTGGGCGACCAATCCCGCCAGCATGGAAGCGGTGAGCGTCACCAGGATCGTTCGCACTTCACCCACGCCGATCAGGTGGCCGCCGGCGGGCAGCAGCGTGCGTCGCAGTAGCAGATAGCCGATGAGCGCCCCGGCGAGAAAGCCGACGCCGTTGGCCAACCCCAGGAAACCGGCCACCAGCTTGGGGTCGTCGGTGAGGTGGGGCGCCAGCACCGAGCCGAGGATTTTGACGGCCGTGATGACCAGGATGATCACGATCGGCGTCCACGGCTGTTCGCGCGCGTAGAACACCCGCAGCTGCAAGAGCACCAGGCCGTAGGGGATGAGCGTGAACGCCGAGAGGGCGATCGCGGCGCCGAGGTATCCGGCGTCGACGTTTCCGAAATGGCCGTAGGCGAACAGTGCGCTGCCCATCGCCGGGCCGCCGACGGTCATGAACACCGCGATCGGGATCAGCGTGATCAACGTCAGCCGGGTGGCCAGCGACAGGTCGGCGAGCACGGCCTTGGTGTCGTTGGCGGCCGCGTTGCGGCTCAGCCGCGGCATCACCACTGTCAGCACCGTCACCCCGATCATGCCGAACGGCAGCATGAGGACCATCCAGGTGTAGTTGTAGATCGCGGGGCCGGATGCCGCTGCGGTGCTGGCGATTTGGTTGCCGACCACGAGGCCGAGCTGGCTGATCAGGACGTAGAACACCATGGCGGCGGCCATGGTGCCGAAGCGTTTGAGGCGTTCGTCGATTCCCCACAGCGGGCGCAGGTCGACGCGTTGTCGTCGCAGGGCGACCAGCAGCACCCCGGTCTGTACGAAGACGCCCAGCGTGGTGCCGATGGCGAGCACCAGCAGCTTGGCGTTGCCCATCCGGACGGGATCGACCGACAGTTCACCGGGAACGGCCGCATAGATGGCCAGCGTGGCCAGCGCGACGATGTTGTTGGCGACCGGCGCCCACGCCGTGGGCCCAAACACGTTGCGGGTGTTCAGGATCGCCATGAACACCGAGGTGAGGCCGTAGGCGAGGACCTGGGGGAGTAGGAGGTAGGCGAAGGCGATGGTCAGCGGCTCGTTGACTTGCGGGGTGCGGCCCAGCATCAGCCGCACCAGCAACGGGGCGGCCAGCACCGAGGCGGCGGTGGCGAAGATCAGCAGCGCCGTCGTCAGCGTGACCAGGCGCCGCACGAACGCCGCACCGCCGTCGGGGTCGCCCTGCTCGGCCCGCGCCAGCACCGGCACGAAGATCGCGGTGAACGTCGCCTCCAGGACGAGGGCCGCCACCAGGTTGGGCAGCTGATTGGCCACCGAGAACGCGCTGGACAACGCGGCGCCCAGGATCGCGGCGAGCAGCACCACCCGGGCGAAGCCGGTGAGCCGGCTGATCAACGTCGCGAAGGCCATCGCCCACGACCGCGACACCAGCGCGGCGTCCGACAGCTCCGGGCGTCGACGATCGATTCCGGCGGGCACGGGCGGCAGCGGCCCGGTCGGCGGCGAGCCCTGCATCCCGGAACGCCGCGGCGGCTCTGGCAGGCGGTGGTGGCGCGACGGGGCCTGCCGGTAGGCGGGGTTCACACTCGGGGCTTCTGTTCGATCCGCTGGTCGCCGGGCTCGGCGGCGTGCGGGGCATCGGGTGGGTCGGGGCGGTCCAGGTCGGCGGGATCGGGCTGGCCGCGGAAACGGTGCCACAGCCGCCGCCCCGCCAACAGCACCAGCACCGCCGCGGCGGACAGCGTGATCGCGAACAGGACCTTGCCGTAGGCGTTGGAATGCACCGACAACCGCACCGGCTCGCCCAGCCGCAGACCGTCCGCGGTCCGCAACGTCACGTCGACGGCGACCCGTTGGGTGAAGTTCACTTCGATCGGAATCCGCAACGGAAGGTAACCGGGCGGCAGCTCGATCTGACCGACGTCGGTGACGTTCATCCCCGGCGGGGCGTCCACATGCACCCGCACCCGGATCGGAACTGCCAGGCCGTTGCGCAGCGCCAACGGTAGCGGGCTGTGCTCGGTGGCCAGTGTGTACGAGCCGCCCGGGTTGACGATCGTGACGGCGCCGAACAAATCGCTGATCGTCTTGCCGACCACCGCGAGGCGCTGCTGAGCCAACCCGTTGCGGGAATCGGGTGGTTCGGACTGGCTCAACGCGCGCAGCATGTCCTCACGCAGCGGCGCGGTGTACTGGACGCCGGTGAGCCCGGTGCGGTCGTCGGTCATCAGCGCGGACGTCAGACCCCACACTCGGGCGACCTGACCGGCGATCTCGGCGGTGACGTCGTCGCTGAACTGCCCGCGCGTGGAGGCAGAGGCGCCGACCTCCTCCGGTGGTTCGGTGCGGGACGACGCCTCGGCGACCACCGCCGGCAGTGGGCGCGGTACCGCCAGACCGGAGCGGATGGTGGTGCTCAGCGCGGTGAGCATCACCTGCGCGTCGTCGGCCTGCAGATTCCAGGTTGCCGGCGGGACCAGGATCTGTGTGCGCGGTGCGGTGTCGTGGCGGAGCGCGTGCCAGAAGATGGAGCCCAACGCGTCCTGGCGGCGTGCGGTCACCGAATCGTGCGCCAGCCGGACCGTCAGGGAGGGATCCAGGTAGGTGGGCGCCTCGGGGGTGTTTCCCGCCCCGGCGAGTGCGGCCCCGACGGCCGGATCGAACGGCGCGACCACGACTTTCGGCGACAACCGCCGGGGTGCGGTGTCGACGCTGGTCTCCGAGGAGCCCTGCGCGTCGGCGGCCGACAGGTCGGCGGCGGCGATCGCGACCGTGCCTTCGTTGGCGCCGAGCAGGTTGACCGCCCGGCCGGTCAACGCGGCGTCGGGCACCAGCGTCGCGCCGCGGGTGGAGGAGACGTCCAGGATCCTGTCCACGATGCTGTTGCCGCTGGTGGTGGCGGTGGTGCTGAGACCGGGATCGTTGACGCGCTGCAACGCATCCAGATCGGCTTGCGCGTAGGGCAGCGGCGCCACGCAGGTCCGGTGCGTGAGCGCGCGCAGGCGATTGAGCCATGCGGTCGCGGTGGCCTGTCCCGTGCCCGGGTGGGTCGGGGTCCCGGGAAGTTGAGCTGGACCGTCAGGGGAATTGGATACGACATAGCCGGCGGTCATCGCGTTGACGGTGACCAGCAGATCGGGGTCGATCGCCAGACACAGCGCGCGGCTGACGGCGCCGTCTGGGTCGACGTCGTGGCTGGTGGCAACCTCGGCCGCCGACAGCAGGATGTCGAGCCGGCCGCCGCCGGCCAACGAGGTGGCCAGGTCGTCGTCGACCAGGCGGACCGGGACGGTCCCCCCGGGCACGCCGGGGGCCAGCCGTGGTCGGTCGGCCAGCGGCCACAGCATGGTGATCCACACGGGTTTAGAGGTATCGGGCGCGACGGCGGAGCCCACGTCGTCGGCGCGGTCGGGCGGGACCCCTACCACGGGCAGCAGGAAGCGCGCGTTATCCAGACGGGCGGGGGCACCGTAGTCGGGCGTGCCGTTGACGTTGACCAGGACTGGGTAGATGCCGGGCTTTTCCACTCCCAGCGACTCTTTGGTCAACGTCCGCAGCGGGGCTGACAGGGTGAAGCCGACTTTCTGCCCGCGCTGCAGTTCGGGAGCCACTGTGAGGAAATCGGCAGCCGGCTCGTATTGGTCGGTGTCGCCGTCCAGGGAGGTGCGCAAGCCCGCCGATGCGGTGATGGCGCCGGCGTGCTCAAGACGGACCATGACGTCGCGGACCGGGCGGTCGCCGATGTTGATCACCATGCCGCTGACGGTCACGACGGGCGGACTGGTGGTGGTGACCACATCCGGGGTGACTTGATCGATGTGCACCCGGACGAACGGCGTCACCCCCGGCTCGCCTGCGGCCGCGGGCGGAACCACCGGCCCGGCGAGTACCGCGAGTCCGGCCACGATGCCGAGCACGGCGGTGAAACGCAACAAGCCGGCCCAACGGAAAAGCGGTACGGTCACGGCCCCGGTCCGTGGCCGTTCTTCCGGCCCCTGGCCGGTTTGTCCGAATGCCGAGTCCGCGAATGCGTCTGCGGGCGGCGCCGCGGGGAGCTGGGCGGCAGCGGAGGGAGCGCGGCCGGGCCGTCGCTTTGCAGCTTGTCGATCAGCTCGTCGGCCACGCGGGCCAGGCGGCGTTCGTCGGCGTAGGCCAGCCGGGATGGCAGTTCTTGCATGGGCACCCAGGCCACTTCGGCGACCTCGAGGTCCTCGTCGGACAGCTGTCCGCCGGAGAAACGCAATAGATAGTGGTGGACCGTTTTGTGCACGCGACGGCCGTCGGTGACGAACCAATAGTCGATGCGCCCGAGCGCGGCTAGCACGCTGCCCCGGATGCCGGTCTCTTCGGCTACTTCTCTAATAGCGGTCTGTTCGGCGGTCTCACCGAGTTCGATGTGGCCCTTGGGCAGCGACCACAGCATCCGTCCGCGCCGGTCGATGCGACCGATCAGGGCGGCGACCTGTGAGTCGCGGGGCCCGTCGAGGCCGTCGATGACCAGTCCGCCGGCCGACGTCTCGTGCACGGTGCGCAGCCGCTCCGGCCCGCGACGGGACGCGCGGGATCGGTGCGGTTTGGTGACGGTCGAATCGCTGGTTGTGTGACCGTTGATCTTCTTCTCGGGCGAAGCCGCAGCGCCACGGCCGCGGCGCCGCCCCCGGCGCCGACGCGGTTTGCCTTGTTCGCCGTCCGACACCCAAGCGATAGTAGCTGGCACGGCATGCTCTCCTGGACATACTCGCCGCTGGGTGAGTGCGCGAAGGTGCGATAGCTACGACGATTCTCGCGTCGGATCGGGCCTATTGCTCGGGCTACTGCCCACGCCGCACCGAAGATGAGTCGGGGCTGACCGGCCACCCCGGGTTTTTCGCTCCGGCCCGACTAGGCTGATCGAACGTGCCTGACGCCGCCCAGGATGCCGACCTGCTCACCGCCGCCGCGGTAGCCCTCAATCGGCATGCGCCCATGCTGGCCGAGTTGGGCTCCGCGTTCGACGCGGCGGGCCATGAGCTCTATCTCGTCGGAGGTTCGGTTCGGGATGCCTTGCTGGGCAGGTTGAGTCCCGACCTCGACTTCACCACCGATGCACGGCCCGAACAGGTGCAAGGCCTCCTGCGGCGTTGGGCTGACAACCTGTGGGAGACCGGTATCGAATTCGGCACGGTCGGTGTCGGCAAGAGCGGCCATCGCTTGGAGATCACCACGTTCCGTGCCGACACCTACGACCAGGTGTCGCGAAATCCCGAGGTGCGCTTCGGCGAGCGCCTCGAGGACGATCTGGTGCGCCGCGATTTCACGGCCAACGCGATGGCTGTGCGGATCACGCCGGAAGGGCCGGGCGAATTCCTCGATCCGCTAGGCGGTTTGGCGGCGCTGCGCGAGCGGATGCTGGACACCCCGGCCGCGCCGGAGGTGTCCTTCGGCGATGACCCGCTACGGATGCTGCGCGCGGCGCGGTTCGCCTCGCAGCTCGGCTTTACGATCGCCCCGCGGGTGCGCGAGGCGATCGAACAGATGTCGCCGCAATTGGCCCGGATCAGCGCCGAACGGGTGGGCGCCGAGCTGGACAAGCTGGTGCTCGGCGACGATCCGACGGCCGGCATCGATCTGCTGGTGCACACCGGGATGGGCGAGGTGGTGCTGCCCGAGGTCGGCGGCATGCAAATGGCCATCGACGAACACCACCAGCACAAGGACGTCTACCAGCACTCACTGACCGTGCTGCGCCAGGCGATCGCCCTCGAAGACGACGGGCCGGATTTGGTGCTGCGCTGGGCCGCGCTGCTCCATGACATCGGCAAGCCGGCCACCCGGCGCCACGAAGCCAACGGCGGGGTGAGCTTTCACCATCACGAGGTCGTCGGCGCCAAGATGGTCCGAAAGCGGTTGCGGGTGTTGAAGTATTCCAAGCAGATGGTCGACGACATCTCGCAACTGGTGTATCTGCATCTGCGATTCCACGGCTACGGCGACGGCAAGTGGACCGATTCCGCGGTGCGCCGCTACGTCACCGATGCCGGACCGCTGTTGCCGCGGCTGCACAAGCTGGTGCGGGCCGACTGCACCACCCGCAACAAGCGCCGGGCCGCCCGGCTACAGGCCAGCTATGACCGGCTTGAGACGCGGATCGCCGAGCTGGCCGCCCACGAGGATTTGGCGCGAGTGCGTCCGGACCTGGACGGCAACCAGATCATGGAGCTGCTCGGCATCCCGGCCGGCCCCCAAGTCGGCGAGGCCTGGCGGTTTCTGAAGGAGCTGCGCCTGGAGCGCGGCCCGTTGGACACCGACGAGGCGACCGCGGAGCTACTGGCGTGGTGGCAGTCACGGGGGAACGCCTAGCGGCGGTGTCGCGTCCGAGTACTCGTGGACTACTGCATCGCTGGCGACGATGGCGCGGCCGCCATTTGGCACGGCCAACCCGACCTCGACCTTGACGGCGACGGCCGCTTCGAATCGATCGGGCTCGATTTCGACCACGACGGGCTGCGCGACGACGCACTCGCCGATCTCGACGGCGATGGCCTCGTCGATCACGCCGTCCTCGACCTCGACAACGACGGCACCCCCGAGGCCTACTTCACCGACGACGGGTCCGGGACGTGGGCGGTGGCCATGGACCGCGGCGGCCAACTGCGCTGGTTCGGCCTTGACGGTGTCGAGCACACCGGCGGCCCGCTGGTCGACTTCGACGGCCACGGACGTCCCGATGACCGGCTCCTCGATACCGACGGGAACGGCCTGGCCGACCGGGTGCTGCGCGCTGACGACAACGGCGTGACCGGATACGTCGACACCGACGGCGACGGTAAATGGAACGTCCGGCTGACCGACAGCGACGGTGACGGTCTCGCCGACGGCGCGAGTTCGCTATGAGATTGCTAGCGTAGCGATTTGGTCTGGACCGCCGCTGCGATGGAACTCCGCTACATAAGCAGCCCGTTTCTCGTCGCTGAGGCCGGCGGTGATCCGTGGGTGATCGACGCCAGTGTGCAGGCGGGGTGCCCGGCGCGGATCTCGGCTTTAGCGCGGGCCTTCCGCGACGCCGGGGTGAGCACCATCGAGGCCGCCGCCGCCTTCGACGCGGCACGACGTCGGTTCGAGGCGTCATGGAATCACCGGAACGGCGAGCATCCGATCAACGCCTCCGACGAAGTGCAACGGGTGACACGGACGCTAGGTCTGCAATCCGCGCAATTACCCGCGATCGCAGCCGATTTGGAGAACATCGCCGCCGCGCTGGCCGAAACCCAACGGACCTCGACGCGCTACATCACGGCGTTGGAATGCGACCTCGAGAACATCGACGACGAAATCTGCGAGAGTCTCGCCGACGGTGACCCCTGCGCCGCCGACGGCCTGCGCGCGGATGCCGTCGTCGAGACGAGGGCAATCGTGTTCGTCCTCAGTGACATTCGCGGGCGGTATTCGATGGTTCTTCGAGCCGCGCTAGGTGCTTTGCAAACAGACGGGGCCGACCCGGCGGAGCTCAACGGCGTCGACCAACTGTTGATCCCGCCGGAGGGCAGCGGCCCCGAGCAAGTGAAGCGGTGGTGGGATTCGTTGAGCGCCACGCAAAAACGCCTGCTGATCGATCAACATCCGCGCGAGTTGGGCAACCTCAACGGCGTCCCGGCCCAAGTGCGTGACTCGGTGAACCAGGCGGCGATGAACGACGACCTGCGCAAAGTCGAAGGGGCCGCCCGGCAGCGCGGGTTGGATCCCGAGACGCTGCGTGATACTGCCCTCAACAACCGGGATGCCGATGTATTCACCGACCCCACAATGTACGGTTTGCGCGCCACCGACATCACCAGATACCAGAATGCGGTCAAGACCAACGACTTCCTCACGCGCGACAAGGGATCCGACCCCGATCACGTGATCCCGATCATGCTCTGGGCGTACGACCCGCTGGCGTTCAACGGCAAGGGCAGGGCGGCCATCGCGATCGGCAACCCGGACAAGGCCCGGAACACGGCCGTCATGGTTCCGGGGACCAACAGCAGCGTCAGGGGTGGTTGGATGTCCGATGGGCCCGACGACGCCATCAACCTCTACGAGCAGTCGTTGAAGGCCGATCCAAACCGCCCCACCGCGGTGCTGGCCTGGATGGGTTACGACGCACCCGAATTCGACCATCCGCATTGGGAGCAGGCACTCACAGACCCAGCCAAACTCGAAGAGGTCGGGACTCCCTGGCGGGCGCGGCAAGCGGGTGCGCTGCTGGCCGCCGACGTCAACGGGCTGGGCGCCACGCATGACGGTCTCACCCCAACGCATGTCACCGTCCTCGGGCATTCCTACGGGTCCACGACCGTGGCCGACGCGTTCGTCAACAGCGGCATGCGCGCCAACGATGCGGTATTAACCGGTTGTCCGGGGACAGATTTGGCGCACAGCGGCGCCGACTTTCGTCTCGACGGCGGCAGGTTGTATGTGGGCGCCACTTCGACCGATGCGATCAGCTGGATCGGAGAGTCGGGGAGCGGCCTTCCGAATGGGGTCAACGAAACCCTCGGCGGACCGCTGGGCCCGTGGGCCGGGCTGGGCACCGACCCGGCTCACGCCGGTTTCGGAGCGGTGCGCTTTCGCGCTGAAGTCGCGGGCTCGCACAGCCTCACACCGTGGTTCACCGACCACGCGCACTATTACGACGTGGGCAGCGAAGCGCTGCACAACATGACCGAAATCGTCACCGGGCACGGCGATCGTTTGGCAGCCGAAGGCATGTTGGCGCCCGACCGAGCCCCAGCGCGGATTGCGCTTCCTCGTCAGGTCCACACCCCCGTGGGAACGGTTTTGCTACCGCATGTCGAGATTCAGATGCCCATCGTCGTCGACCCGGAGTGGGATCGCCCCGCGCGCTCGGTCACCAACGGCCATGGTTTCTAGAGGCGACCGCTGGGTGCGGTGAGGTTTGATTCGCCGAGCGGATTGCGGGTGAATTGACCGCGAGCCATGTGGCTTTTAGCCTGGTCAAAAGGTTGTGACGCCACTACGGACCGTGTGAGTGGAAGTTTGGAAGGAGTGCCGATGTTCGTCGATACGGAGCTTTTGCACTCCGGAGGCAACCAGTCGCACCGTGCCGGCGGGCACGCCCAAGAAGGGGCCGACCACCTGGCGGCAGGAACCGTGGCGTCGGGGATGTTCGGGGACTTCGAAGCGGCCGACACCTTTCACAACGCCGTCACCGCCGCGCACGGGCAGCACGTGAAAAACTTGCAGGACCACAGTGAGACGCTGACCGGTGTCGGCACGAAGGCGCACCACGCGGCCAACGGGTTCACCAATATGGATCAGCACAACGCCGCCGAAATGCGGGCGCTGCGACCGAGTTCCGGGACATCGGCACTGAACGCCTGAGGAAAGCCCGTGGCGGAAGAGCGGCCTTCTAATCCAGGTGCGGGCTCGCTTTCCGGTTGGGCACCGAGTTATCCCGCTCCGCCAGCGCAACGCTCACGGATATGGCCGGCAATCGCCGTGGGCGCCGTCGCTCTGGCTTTGGTGGCGACGGTGATGGCAGTCGTCGCATTGGCTGTGGCTACGACACGATCGTCGAGTTCTGGTTCGGCGCCTACCGCCACGGCGCCCACCTACGGTGCTACGGAAGTGTCTTCGGCGCGCCAGAAGTTGTGTGATACCTACGCACTGGCCTCGCGTGCCGTAGCGGTTGATACGAATGGCAACGATCCCGCGCTGGCGCGTATCGCGCTCACCAACGCCGCCGCGATGCTCGACAGCACCGCCGCCGATCCGGCGGTCGCCAACAAGCATCGAGATGCGGCACGTGCACTTGCGACGGCCTATCGCACGCTTACCGTGAAGAGTAGTAGCGATGCCTTCGGGGAGCCCGAATACAGGGCAGCTCTGAATGATGTCGGTGTTGAGGATGCCGCGATGAAGAAGATATGCGGGGTTAGCTGACATACTTCCGGACGGGTCGAGGTGATTGATCGTTGGTCAGTTAGCTGTTCAACTATTGGAGCAAAGTCTTCGGGAGACGATCTCGGAGGGGCGTGCGGACTGTGAGGAGGACATATGACGGGGGACTTGCCTCCGGCTCCTGGAGAGAGACCGCCCACCGGCCCGCCTAGTTCTACACAATGGGCACCCGTATTTCCCAGTCAGCCACCGCCACGCCCACGGGCATGGTTCGCCACTGCGTTGGCAGCGGTCGCTGTTCTGTTAGCCGCCGCAGCCCTCGTTGTCGCCCTGACGCGATCTACGAGCAGTCAGTCAGCTGGCCCCCCAACCACTTCAGCGACACCTTCCTACACCGCGGAGCAAACTGCGGCGGCGCATCAGAAGTTGTGCGACGCTTACAAGCTCGCCGCGCGTGCAGTGCAAATAGAGACTAATGGCACCAATCAAGCGTTCGCAGGGATTGCGACAGTGAACGGAGCAGTGATGCTGGAAAACGCTGTGAACACCAGTCCGGGGCTCGCTCCGAGTGAACGCGCCGCGGCCCTTGCGTTGGCTGAGGCGTACAGCAACGTCGCCGCTACAGCTAGCTTGGCAGAGGGCCAAGATCCGGCTTGGCAAGCTGCGCTCAACGATGCCAATACCAAGGATGCTGCGATGAAGAAGGTGTGTGGGGGGTAGGTCCCCGCTTGGTGGACACTACCGCCGCGATCGCTCTTCTATCGGTCCGACGCCGGTAATGGGCGTGGAGGCCCAGAGACAGGCTATTCAGGGAGCGCCGGATGCGGCGGGAACGATGTGGGCAGTGTAGGTTGCGCCTGCCTTGTCTGCGCAATCGCCAATGACGTGTTAGCGAGTGGGCAAAAGAGGGCGAGCAGACCGCACAGCCCGGTGAATTGCTGCCACCCTTCGCGTGCCTCACTATTGACGCTGTAGGGCACGGGCATTCGGCAGATAATGCGGAATCGTATGGCGGCCAAAGGGAGGACACATGGTGGGAGACCCGCCTTCGGGCTTTAGCCAGGGGCCGGCCCCAGCCCCCCAGTCGCCCGCGGGGAACTGGCCACCACATTATGTCGAGCAGCCCGCGTCGCGCTCACGTCCATGGCTGGCGATTGCGGTAGCGGCGACAGCCGCTGTGGCTGTCACCGCACTGTTTGTCGCATCGACGCGGAAGACGGATTCGCATTCGTCAGTGACCACCACTACCGTGCCCACTCATACCCATGCGGAAACCGCGGCCGCACAACAACAGCTGTGCGACACATACAAACTGGCGGCCCGCGCCGTGCAGGTCGACACGAACGGAAGCGACAAGGCACTGGCTCGAACCGCCACTACCAACGCCGCCGTCATGCTTGAGAATGCATCCGCTGACCCGGCCCTCGACGCGCAACACCGCGATCCCGCACGCACCCTTGCTACCGCGTACCTCACAGCCACGGCGAAGGCCACCAATGGTGTTGCCGCCGACGCTGAGTGGCGGGCCGCACTTGACGACGTCATTGCAAAGGATGCCGCAATGAAACAGGTATGCGGTGGCGGTTGACCTTCCACCCGGCACCTGGACGGCTGCACTAATTGGACCGTGGTGGCCAGCGCCATCGACGGCCCTGCGAGCCGGTGCCCAACATTGGGGCGAAGCATGTGTGGAGCAGCAGCTCTATTCGCAGACGTTACGCAGCCAGTGGACATCATTCGCGGCGCACAATCAGGGTCACACGGCGGACGACCTTATAGACCGATTCCAACAGGGCGAGAAATTTCACTTGGATCTCGCTGAGAAGTACCAGGCAAAGGCGTCGGCCTTCAATTCGGCTGCTGACGCCACCGACTATCTACGAAGTCGATTGTCGGACATAGCGAATACGGGGAACAAAGAGATCAATGAAACCCTCGCTTCGAAGAAGCTTCCTCCGGAAAAGTTGGCCGAAATACAGGCGGTTCAAACGCGCTGTAATGCCGATGCTGCGAACGCTAGTCGAGACGCGGTCGACAAGATGATGGGGGCGACACAAAAGATCCTCAATGCTGAAGGTGTGGGCGGTGATGCTCGGGCCTGGGCGCGCGCAAACGGTTTCAACCTTGATGACGCTTCGGCACCGTCCCAGCTCACGGGCGTCGACTTGCATTCTCCGGGAGGTGCGTTGACGGGGTCGCCAGCTGTCGGTGGTGGCGGCGGCCATGGTGGCCAGGGGTCAGGCAGCAGTGGTCCGGCTGCACCACCGCCAGCGGTCAGCGGCCTGCAGGGACATGGCACACTACCGCCAGGCGGCGGTGGTGCGGCTGGGCCAGCACAAGGTGGCGGAGCGGTCAGTGGACTGCAGGGCCACGGTGCGCAGTTCCCAGGCGCATCACCAGCCGTGTCGCCTGCTGGCTCAGTCTCCCCCGGCGGCACCGGAACGGTATCGCCAGGAATGCCGGGCGTTCAGGGCGGCGGCATGCCTATATCGCCAGCCGGCCTAGGGCAGGGCCCCCAGCCCAACCTGGCCCAATCTTTCACATCCGGCCTCGCGACGGGCCAGGCGACCGGCCCTGGGGGGCAAGCGTTTTCGGCGGGGACATTAAATGCGCTCGATAGCGGGGCGCCTCAAACTCCCCAAGCGACGCCGGCAGTTACGCCGACCGTGCCCAGCGCCGGAGCATTCATCGCGGGAACACCTCCCGTGGACGCACCCCCGGCCACGGCATCCGCGCCGTCGACCACGGGCGGTGCCACTCCGGTAGCGCCGGCGGTGATGACCGGGGGTTCGTGGTCGTCGCCCGCAGCGACCGTCGGGGGCGGTCCGTCCGTTCCTTCGGGGTCGTTGCCCGCCTACGGTTCTGACCTGCGTCCACCCGTTGTGGCGTCCCCGTCGATGCCTTCCGTCCCGGCCGGTCCGGTCTCGGGCGCACCGGTAGCGCCTTCGTCGGCGTCGTCCCCGTCGGCGGGCGGACCGCTGGTTTCGCCAGTAGAGCGGAGCGCTTCAGCAGCTGCTGCGGGGCAAGCCGGCGCGGGTTCGTCGGCGATGGCCAGCGCATCGGCGGCGTCCGCGGCAACTGGCGCGACGGCGGGCGCGGCGTCCGCAAGGGCGGCCGAACAGCAGCGACTCCAGCGGCTCGTCGACGCGGTCGCTCGTCAGGAACCGCGGCTGTCGTGGGCGGCCGGGCTGCGCGACGACGGCACCACCACGCTGCTGGTCACCGATCTCGCCGGCGGGTGGATTCCGCCTCACGTCCGCTTACCCGCCCACGTAACGCTGCTCGAGCCGACGGCACGGCGCCATGACGCCAACGTCATAGACCTGCTCGGCGCCATCACGGTCGCGGCCGCTCACCACGCCAACACCTATGTCGCCGAACCGGGTTCCGATGCACCCGCGCTCAGCGGTGATCGACCGGCACGCTCGGCCGCGCCTCAAGTCGATGAGCTCGGGCCAACGCTGGTCGAAGCGGTGCGCCGCCGCGACGGGCTGCCGCGGATCGCGCAGGCTGTCGCGGCGCCCGCGGTGCGAAAGACCGGTGTTCTGGATAGCGAAAGCGAGCTGTTGCGCGAATGCGTCACCGAAATTCAGCACGAGGTGCTGGCGTCATATCCCAATCACGACCCGGCGTCTGTCGGGGATTGGATGCTTTTAGCGGCGATCGAGGCGTTGATCGACGGCCAGGAGTACCTCACGAATTACCACATGTCATGGTTTGACGCGATCAGCCACCGAGGCGGTTCGTAGCGGGTCCTCAATCGTCGGGTGAATACCGTTCGTGGCGCTTTGTGCCAAAATGACGGTACGAGTAATCGGCAGCGCCTGGATAAGCCTCGAACGTTTGCGGGCTTTCCGACTGGGGTGGAGGTGAGATTGTGGGTACTCCCGGCGGACCCATCCGATCAGATTTGCCAACTACATTTGGGCTAGTTGGCGGACCACCAGCCAATATCCCCAGGCCGGGTCCTACTGCGCCGGGCGACCCATCGCCCGTCGGCGGTATGCAAGGAGCAGTTGGAGCAGCCGGTAACGCTGGCGTTCCCCAAGACGCCGCGGACGCGGCAGCGGCGGACGCAGACCGCCGCGCGCATGCCGCCGATGCCGCGGCGAAATTCCCGGCCAATGAGGCAAATGGACAGCAAGAGATGCAGATGATCCAGCAGATGCTGTCCAGCGTGACGGGTGCCCTCGGTGGCGCGATGGGCGGCGTCATGGGCCCGATGACCCAGCTTCCACAGCAGGCGATGCAGGCGGGCCAGAGCGCCCTCCAGCCGCTGATGAGCGCGGTTCAGGGCGCCCACGGCGCCGCGAGCCTCGCCGACAATGCGCATCTGGTCGAGAGCGTCGGAGGTGGCTCCGGACTGGGCGGCGGTTCGGGTGGCGGTGGTGGCCTCGGCGGCGGTGGCACGGTGCCGGCCAGCTCCTTGGGCCCGCCGCCGGTGCCGGCATCATCGCCGCCGACCACGCCTGCCGGCGCCAAGGTCCCGATCATGCCGGCAACCGGCGGGATGCCCGCCATGCCCGGACAGACCGGAATGACCGGGATGCCGATGATGCCGCCGGGCGCGATGGGCGCCGGCGGCGAAGGCGGCAACAAGGACAAGCCGGTCGAGAAGCGCGTGACGGCCCCGGGTGTGCCCAACGGCCAGCCCGTCAAGGGCCGCCTGACAATCCCGCCGAGCGCTCCGGGCGCCAAACCCGGCGAGGCCAAGCCGACGGTGGTCACCAATAGACCCAACCGCCGGATCGTGATCATGCCGTCCGAGGACGAGCCGAAGGATTAGCCCCATCCCGCCGAAAGGTGAGTGGTCGCGTAGTTCGGCCGCCAGTAATGTCGCGGTGTAATCGCGGCCGGCCGACCCCACGTCATATTGGGTTGCCCGTTATTGACAGCAGAACTGTCGATACGTGCATGCTATTAGGTACGTCTGCAGCGACCGCGGAATCCGCGGCCAGGAGGGTGTGGGAGTACTAACTCGAGTGTCCGGCAAGGATGCGGCGCCGGGACGGCGCGCAGGTGGATTGGGGCGGGTAAGTCGATGACCGATCCCCTGAGAATGCAGGCGGTCGCGGCCTTGGCGCGTGGCCACAATCTGTTCGCGGGCACTCCGACAAGTCCGCGCGTCGGTGACGCGCCGGAGCGGACGGACGCGCTATCGCGCCACGCAGGTGCGCTGCCACGCGCGGCAGCGACCCGGTCGGGCGCCTCAATAAGGCGGCTAACTCACATGAGCCACACCGACCGAGCGCTCTTGGAGGTCATCGCGGCGGCGCGAGCCGATCACGCGCATGGCCGGGCGGCGACGCGGACCGTACTCGACGACGCCGAGGCAGACGCGATGCCGGCCGCCGATACGCCGATGGGCCGGCGTGAGGCCATGGCGCGCACGGCGACAAGGCTGCGGACCCAGCATCGGCACATCACCAAATCCCGACGGCGGGCAAGGTTGCTCGTGCGGCGACTGCGACGCCTGCACTACCCGCAAGGGCGGTCGATGCACAGAAACCAGACCAGCGGCCGTCCAGCGGTTTTGTCTGCCATCCGTAAAGCGCTGGATATCAAGGGTATTCACGACCCGGCGGCGCGTGCCCGCTGGGAACGCGGCATGGATCTGGTGGCCCGCCGCGAATCCGGCTACAACGCGAACGCGGTCAACAACTGGGATTCCAACGCGGCGCGGGGCACACCCAGCAAGGGCGCCTGGCAATTCATCGCGCCGACCTTCGCGGCCTATCACCAGCCGGGAACCTCGCGTGACATCCATAACCTCGTCGCACAGGCGTGCGCGTTCATCAACTATGCGATGGGCCGCTACCGCGTTGCCGCCGACGCGTCGAATCTCGCCGATCGGATTCAGCAGGCCGATCCCCACCGATCACCCAAGGGGTATTGAGCATGCCGCTGAGTTTGTCTAACCGCGACCAGAACTCCGGGCACCTGTTCTACAACCGGCGCTTGCGGGCGGCAACCACTCGCTTCTCGGTGCGCATGAAACACGATGACCGCAAGCAGACCGCCGCGCTGGTGTTATCGGTCCTCCTGGTGGCCATCGTCTCGGGCTGGATGCTACTGCTGAATGTGCTGAAACCGACTGGCATCGTAGGTGATTCGGCGATCATCGGCGACCGGGATTCCGGGGCGCTCTACGCCAAGATCGACGGCCGGCTGTACCCTGCGCTGAATTTGACATCCGCGCGACTGGCGACGGGGACGGCGAATCAGCCGACATGGGTGAAACCCGCTGAGATAGCGAAGTATCCGACCGGGCCGCTGGTCGGCATCCCGGGAGCGCCTGCGGCGATGCCGGTCCATCGGGGTGCGACCTCGGCCTGGGCGGTATGCGACACGGCGGGCCGCCCGCGCAGCCCGGAAAGGCCGCTGGTGACCTCGATCGCCGGCCAATTCGATGCCTTCGACCGCGCCACACCGCTGAGCGAAGATGCCGGCCTGCTGGTCACGTTCGAGGGCAACACTTATGTGATCTGGGGCGGCAAACGCTCCCAGATCGACCCGGTGAACCGAGCGGTCACCTTGAGTTTGGGGCTCGACCCGGGAGTGACGCTGCCGGTGGAGATTTCGCGGGCGCTGTACGACGCACTGCCTGCGACCGAACCGCTCGGCATCCCCCAGGTACCCCTGGCGGGCACCCCGTCGACGTGGGTCTCGGGCTCGCAGGTCGGCGCGGTGCTGCAGGCCCAAACCGCCAGCGGCGGCAAGCAGTTCTACGTCCTGTTGCCCGAGGGCGTGCAAAAAGTCACCAGCTTCGTCGCGGATCTGTTGCGCAGCGCCAACTCCTACGGGTCGACGGCGCCGCGCCTGGTGACGCCCGACGTGTTGGTCAACATCCCCGAGGTGACCTCGCTGGCCGTGGACTACTACCCGACCAAGCGCCTCAATTTCATTGACACCGCTGCCGATCCGACCACCTGCGTCGGCTGGGAGAAGGCGTCGACGGACCCACGGGCCCGCGTCGTGGTCTATAACGGGCGCGGGCTGCCGACGCCGTCCTACCTGGACAACCGGATCGTTCATTTGGTGCGTGACGACCGCGACCCGGCGTCGGTGGTCGCCAACCAGGTCCTGGTGTTGCCGGGTGCGGCGAACTTCGTGACGTCGACCAGTGGCGTGGTCACCTCGGATTCCCGGGAATCGTTGTTCTGGGTCTCCGACAACGGGGTTCGGTTCGGGATCGCCAACGACGAGACGACGCTGCGGGCGCTCGGGCTTGATCCGGGCTCGGCGGTGCAGGCGCCCTGGCCGCTGCTGCGGACTTTCGCTGCGGGGCCCGCGCTGTCAAGGGAGGCGGCGCTTTTGGCGCGCGACACCGTGCCGGCGCTGGGCAAGGTGGCTGTGGTGACGACGTCGGCGAAGCCGGGAGGCTAGAGAATGTCCAAGAAAGCGTTCCCCATCAACCGCGGCAAGATCGAGCCGCCGAAACCGGTTCGGGTAGCACCCAGCGCACCGATCGCGCTGCCGGAACGCGAGCCGCGCAACATCTGGGTGATGATCGGGGTGCCGGCGCTGATCGTCGCGCTCATCGGCACCATCGTCATGCTCTACGTCTCCGGTGTCCGCAGCCTGACCACGGGGTTCTTCCCGCTGATGGGCATCGGCGCGTTCAGCATGCTGGCGTTCTCCGGCCGCTTCGGCCGAGCCCGCAAGATCACCTGGGGCGAAATGGAAAAGGGCCGCCGCCGCTACCTGCGCGACCTCGACAGCAACCGCGACGAGATCCAGACTGCGGTGTGTGCGCAACGCGAATGGCAGAACTCCGTGCACTCCGACCCGCGCGGCCTGGGCGCCATCATCGGGGGCCCACGCATGTGGGAACGTGGCCGTTCCGACGCGGACTTCCTGGAGGCGCGGCTCGGCACCGGCGTGCAGCACGCACCGGACTCGGTGCTCTCGGTGACCTGGCCCGACATCGCGTCCGACGAGGAACTCGAACCTGTCACCGGGCAGGCCCTGCGCGATTTCATCTTGGAGCAGCGCAAGATTCGCGACATCGCCAAGGTGGTGAACCTTCGGTCGGCGCCCGGATTCAGCTTCGTCGGCGAGGACCTGGACCGCCTGCGGTCACTGATGCGCTCGGTGTTGTGCTCGCTGGCGGTGTTTCACAACCCGCGCGACGTCAAGCTGATGGTGGTGACGCGCAACCCCGAGGTGTGGTCGTGGATCGTGTGGCTGCCGCACAACCTGCACGACGAACTCTTCGACGCGTGCGGGTTTCGGCGCCTGGTCTTCGCCACACCGGAGGAACTCGAAGAGACCCTCGGCGCCGAGCTGCACATGAAAGGCAAGCGCGGCGCATGGACTCCGCCGGCCGCGGCCAGCCCCACCGCCATGGGTTCGACGCTGGAAACCGCCACGGCCGCGGTCGATTTGGGCCCTCATCTGGTGATCGTCGACGACAACACCGGCAGCCCGGATGCCTGGGAGAGCGTCGTCGGTCAGGTCGGCAAGGCGGGAATCACCCTGCTGCGCATCGCCTCACGGGTCGGTGCCGGTGTGGGCTTCGCCGCCGACCAGGTGTTCGAGCTCAGCGAGCGACACAGCCCACCCAGCGGCTCGGTCAACGGCGAAGTCGCCCTGCATCGGAACGGCTCGGACTCCGACGGGGAAGACGGCCGCCCGGCGCCGTTGCTGCGGGTGCGCAACAAATTTTTCGCCCACGCCGACCAGCTCTCCGTGCACCGCGCCTACCGGTACGCGCGGGCGATGGCCCGCTGGTCGCCGACCAGCCGCAGCGAGATCACCGATTCGGTCAGTGGCGCAACGGAATTGCTGCGGGCCCTGGGGATCAACGACCCGCGAGACCTGGACGTCGACCGGTTATGGGCCGAGCGGCGCGGCCGCGGCGACGAGCGCTGGTGCGAGGTCCCGGTCGGGGCCAAACCCAACGGCGAGCTGCAGAACGTCACCATCCGCGCCAAGGACTTCGGCGGCTTCGGGTTCCACTCCGTGGTCATCGGTACCAGCGGCTCGGGCAAGTCGGAGTTCTTCTTGTCGTTGGTTTACGGCATCGCGTTGACGCATTCGCCGGAGACGTTCAACGTCATCTTCGTCGACATGAAGTTCGAGTCGGCGGCCCAGGACATCCTGGGTATCCCGCACGTGGTGGCCGCGCTGTCGAACCTCGGCAAGGACGAGCGGCACCTGGCCGAGCGGATGCGCAGGGTCATCGACGGTGAGATCAAACAACGCTACGAGCTCTTCACCTCGGTGGGTGCGCGCGACGCCAACGACTACGAGGAGATCCGGCTCGCCGGACGCGACCTGCCGCCGGTGCCGGTCCTGCTCGTCATCGTCGACGAGTACCTGGAGCTGTTCGCCAACCACGAGAAATGGATCAACCTCATCATCCACATCGGTCAGGAAGGCCGCGGCGCCAACGTCTTCTTCATGTTGGGCGGCCAGCGCCTGGACCTATCCTCGCTGCAAAAGGTCAAGTCCAACATCGCCTTCCGGATCGCGCTGCGTGCCGAGTCCGGCGACGACAGCCGCGAGGTGATCGGCTCCGACGCCGCCTACCACCTACCGTCCAAGGAGAACGGTTTCGGCCTGCTGAAGGTGGGGCCGCGCGATCTGGACCCGTTCCGCTGCTTCTACCTCTCCGCCCCCTTCGTGGTGCCCAAGACCAAGGAAGTCGCCGCGACCGTCGACATGACCCTGACCAAACCCCGGCTATACAACTGGCAGTTCCAGCCGCTGGACGCCGCCGACGCCACGGCGTTGGAAGCAGCCGCCGCCGTCGACGCCGAGCCCGACGAATTCCTGTACTACGAAGACGGTTTCAAGCGGAAGAAGATCGTCGACGTCCTGCGGGAGTCGTTGCACAGCGTCCCGCACCGCTCCCCGCGCCGGCCCTGGCTGGAGCCACTGGAGGATCCGGAGTCCATCGACGTCCTGGTCGCGGGATACCGGGGCAAGCCGTGGCATGTCGACTACGGCCGCAACGCGGGCCTGATGTTCCCGGTGGGTGTCATGGACATTCCCGAGGAGTCCAAGCAGGTCGTGCACGCGGTCGACGCGCTGCGCAGCAACGTGATCCTGGTCGGCGCCAAGCAGCGCGGTAAGACGACCACATTGATGACGCTGATGTGTTCGGCGGCAACGATGTACAGCCCCGCGCGCGTCACGTTCTTTTGCATCGGTGGCGCGACTCTTGCCCAGGCCACCTCGCTACCGCACGTCACCGACATCGTGTCGCCGAAGGACGCCGAGGGCATCGAACGCATTTTGAGCAGCATGGACGCCTTGATCGATGCGCGCGAAGACTCGTTCCGGCGGCTCAAGATCGATCTCGACGGTTTCCGGGAGCGCCGGTTCGGGCCCGGCAGTGACGGGCTGGGGGGCACCGACCCCAATGACCCGTTCGGCGATGTCTTCGTGGTGGTGGACGACTACGACGACCTGTATTCGAAAGACACCATGCTCGGTGACCGCATCATCTCGTTGAGCAGCCGCGGTCCCGAATACGGGGTGCACGTGATGTGCAGTGCCGGCGGCTGGATTCACGGGCAACGGCAGAGCCTGTTGCAAAATGCCACGGCGCGAATCCAATTGCGGTTGGCCGATCCGAGCGAGAGCCAGATGGGGCACTCGTCGCTCGAGTCGCGGGACGCGGCACGACGGACGCTGAGCCGTCCGGGCTTCGGGTTGACGGACAGCTTGCACGAGCTACGCGTCGGCATGCCGGCCCTGACCGACCCGGCCACCGGCGCGATGGTCAGCATCGTCGACGTCGGCGGCCGCATCGCGGACGTCGCCGGTGTGACCAAGCACGCGACCCTGCAGCGGCTGCCGCAGCGGGTGGAACTCAAGGCGATCCTGGAGTACGAGGCCGCCCACCCGACCGGTGACGACCTGTCGATCTCGTTTGCCATCGGCGAACGCCACGAATTGGGACCGGTGCCCATCAAGCTGCGCGAAAGCCCGGGCTTGATGATCCTGGGTCGGCAAGGTTGTGGAAAAACCTTGTCGCTGGTGGCAATCGGCGAGGCGATCATGAACCGCTTCAGCCCCGAGGAAGCGCAGCTGACCCTGATCGACCCCAAGACCGCGCCGCACGGTCTGCGCGATCTGCACGGACCCGGTTACGTGCGCGCCTACGCCTACGACCAGGACGAGATCGACGAGGTGATCACCGCACTGGCCCAGCAGGTACTGCTGCCCCGACTGCCTCCCAAGGGCTTGAGCCAGGAGGAGCTGCGCGCGCTCAAGCCGTGGGAAGGCGCGCGGCACTTCGTGCTCATCGACGACGTCGGAGACCTGCGCCCCGATCAGAGTTACCCGCCCAAGCCGCCGGTTGGCGCCGCGTTGTGGAAGCTGATGGAACGTGCCCGCCAGATCGGCCTGCACGTCTTCACCACTCGTAACAGCGCGAACTGGGCGACGCTGCAAATGGATCCGTGGATCAGGTTCCAGAACTCGGCGAAAGTGGCCCAACTGTATATGGATAACGACCCGCAGAATCGGATCAACCGAAACGTTCGCGCGCAGGCACTGCCGCCGGGGCGTGGGCTGTTGGTGAGCGCGGACGGCGATGTCGAGGGCGTGCTGGTCGGGTTGCCATCGTCGGTCATATCCCCGCAGTAACCAGCTGCGGCTCAGGCGTTTTCACCGCCTCGGCCAGCGTGCGGCGGGGGAGTGGACTCGGCCACCAGAACCACCGGCCCAGCAGCGCCACGATGGACGGCACGACGAACGCCCGCACCACGAGGGTGTCCAGCAGCAGCCCGACCGCGATGGTCGTGCCGATCTGTGCGATGCTGAGCACGCTGCTACTCAGCAGCGCCAGCATGGTCAGCCCGAAGACGATGCCGGCGACGGTGACCACCCCGCCGGTGCCGCCGAAGGCGCGAATGATGCCGGTCTTGAGGCCCGCCGCCGCTTCCTGTCTGATCCGCAACGCCAGCAGCAGGTTGTAGTCGGCGCCGACGGCGATCAGCGCGATGAATGCGATCGGGGCCACGGCCCAGTGCAGATCCTGGTGAAGCAGGTGCTGCCAAATCAGCACGCTGGCACCGACGGCCGAGGCGTAGGACAAAACGACCGTGCCGACGACGACGAGCCCCGCGACCGGGCTGCGCAGCATCGTGGTGACGATCAAGAAGATGAGCACCAGCGCGGCACCCACCAGCAGCGTGGTGTCACTGGCGACGAAGCGCTGCAGATCGGCGGTCACCGGTCCGACGCCGGCGAGGTCGACCTCGACCGGCGTCAGGGTGCCCTCCTTGGTGCCCTCCTTGATGGCGGCGCGAACCTGGTCTGCCCGGTTGGCGCCATCGGCGCCCCACTCCGACCCGTCGCCGTAGACCAGCAGGTAAGCGGCACGGCCGTTCTCGGAAACCAGGTGGCCCAGCGCGGCGGTGTACCGAGGATCGGTCAGCGCCCGCTGTGGCATGTAGAAATCCGCCGCGGCGCTGCCCTGGAACTGCGTGGCGATCTCATTCAGGTAGTCGGTCAACTGACGCATCTGCGGTCCCAGCGTGTCGGTCAGACCCAGTAGGTCATGGGTAGCCGAACGTGCTTGTCCCAACGCGTCTTTCATCGCGATCACGCTTTGCGGCAGGCCGGCCATCGCGGTGGCGGCCGTGCTCGAGCCGCTGGTCAGTTTTGCCGCGCCCGCACCGAGGCGCGTCGAGGTCTGCACCAGGCTGTCGACGGGTTGCAGCACCCGGTCCACCGTCGAGCAGATCGGGTTGACGGCGCAGTCGGGGGTTCGCCCGACGAAGTCCCGCAACGGGTCGAGGTAGCCCGACACCGTCGTGACGTTGCGCTGCAATCCGTCCATACCGGCGCGCATGTCTTCGGCGGCACCGGACACGCCTGCCAAACCCGCGCTGCCGCCGCGTAACCCGTCGCCGAGGCCGTCCACCGCGCGCTGGGTCTGCGCCAACGCACCGTCCAGCTCGGAGACCCGCTTCAGACGCTGGGTCAGCGAGTCCATGGTGTCACCGAACTGGCGGCCGAGCACACCGGCCTGATAGCTCAGCGTCGCCTGGTCGGGCACCTTGCCGTCGGGCCGGCTGGCGGACTGCACCGCGCGCACACCCGGGACGGCCATGATGTGGCGGGTGATCCGCTCGATCGCGATCAGGCCGGCGGGGTTGCGCAGGTCGTGGTCGGCCTGGATCGCGATGACGTCGGGTAGCAGCGAGTTCGCGGCGAAATGCCGGGCGGCGCTGGCATAGCCGCGGTTGGAGTCGGTGGACGACGGGGTGGCGGCGGGCTCGTTGAAACCGATCCGCATGCCGGCCACCGGCAGCGCGATCAGCAGGGTCGACCCCAACGCGGCGGCCAGAATGGGCCCGGGCCAGCGTGCCACGGCTGTTCCGACGCGACGCCAGCGCCGCGCCGTTGTCGATGGCCGCGGTTCGAGGTATCCGCGTCGCACCGCGAGGCCCATCAGCGCGGGCGTCAGGGTCAGCGCGGCCACCATGGTCGCCAGAATGCCGATGGCGCAAGGCAATCCGGCGCTCCGGAACGAGCCCACGTGGGCGAACACCAGGCATGCCAGCGCCACCGACACGGTCAGTGCCGATCCGATCACGACCGGCGCGATGGAGCGGTAGGCCTGCGTCAACGCCCGCCCCGGTGCGACGCCCCGGCGACGGCCTTCGTGATAGCGGCCGACCAGGAAGATCGCGTAGTCCGTACCGGCGCCCAGCGTCATGGCCGCCATGAGCGCGACCGAGAACAGCGACACCTCAACCACATTGGCCTGGCCCAGCGCGGCGACGATGGCGCGAGCCAGGGCCAGGGCAAGCCCGACCGAGATCAGTGGAATCGCGGCGGCCACCGGCGAGCGGTACACCATCAGCAACAACAGCAGGATGAGACCGATGGTGGCGGCGGTGATTCCGAGCATCTGTCGATCGATCGCGGAGAATTCGTCGACGATCGTGGCGCCGGGGCCTGTGACATGGACGTCCAGGCCGGCCGGCGGTGAAAGCCTCTGGGCGGTGGCGCGCACGGCATTCACCGAATCGCGGGCCTGCGCGGTGCCGAGCATCCCGGCGAGCCGCACCATCACGCTGACGGCCTGGCCGTCCGGGCTCTGCGCGCCGGCGGCCGTCGCGGGCTGTGACCATAGGTCGGTCACCGCATAGACGTGACGCCGATCCGAACCCAGCGTCGTCGTCAACGCGTCATAGAACTGGCGGTCACGCGGTGTCAGCCGCTGATCTCGTTCCAGCACAACGTAAACGAAGTTGTTGCTGGGGGTCTGGTTGAACAGTTGCGCGGCCCGGGCGGCGGCCACCGCGCTGGGTGCGGTGGGAGGCATGAAGGATCGGGCATGGGAGTCGACGACTCGTTCCAGTTGGGGGACCGCCAGATTGGCTACCCCCGCCGCCAGGACCCACAGCCCGATGACCAGGATCGCGTACCGACCGGTCAGTCGCGCAAGCATCCCCGATCGGTCATGCAACGGTCTGCCGATCTCCGGCGGGCCCGCCGAAGAGGCTCACGGCCACATGTTCGCCGCGCGACAACGACCGCACCCGCACCGACCGGCGTGTCCCGATCTTCACCAGCGCGTGCAGGCCGGGCTCGGCGGCCTCGAGATCGGCCCGCACCTGTTCGGCCGACGCGCCCTCGTGCGCTGCCTGGTCCAGCTTGGCCACCAGCATGGTGATCCAGCGCTGGCCGAGCGAAAGCATCAGGCCTTCCTCGTCGCCGAACAGTTCGGGCACCTCGGATGAGTTGTCGATCAACGCGAGTGCCGCCTGCGGGTCCGTCTCGGCGGCCTCGATCACTTCGGCCATGAAGGCCATACGGTCGTGCAGCAGTGTCCATGTCATGACTCGACGTTAGGAAAACGGCCGCCTGCTCCGCGTCGTGCCAAAGTGCAGTCTTTGTCTCCTACCACGGGTGGAGACGGGTGCCGCCCGCAGGAGGATGTGGCGAGGCGCCGAGCTCTTCTAGGATTGGACGATGTTGCGCGCCGCAGCGGATCACCTGCGGGAACAGCTTCGCCGACGCAGCGAGCTGATTCCCGTCGGCATCACCTGGACGTCGTTGATCGCCGTGGACGCCACCGAACTGGTCGCCGGCGTGATCGCGATGCTGCAGCGACCGGCCTCCGACCTGCCCGTCGCACTGGCCGCGATCGCGGTATCCATCTCGCCGACGCTGTTGTTCTTCTTCTTCAACTTGAAGCTCAAGCCGCTGGTCATGTGGGCGACCTGGTCGGCGGCCACCGCCATGATGCTCTTCGCCACGTCGACGCCCGTGCACGCCGATTTCGCCCCCGCGTTCTTGGTGCTCATGGTGCTATCCGTCGCGACGTTGAGCTCCGTCGCGGGTGGCTTCCTGGCGACCGTGTGGGCGGCGGGGCTGCTGCTCGTCGCGTCCGCGCTGCACCGCCTCGACGCGGTGGCGCTGTACCTGGGGTTCATCGCGGCGGGTTGGCTGCTCGGCTACATCATGCGCACCCAACGGCTGCTGATGGCCGAACAAATTGAGGCGCAGAAGATGTTGGCCGAGCACGCCGCCGCCGACGAACGCCGGCGCATCGCGCGCGAAGTGCACGACGTCATCGCGCATTCGCTCAGCATCACCCTGTTGCACGTGACCGGCGCGCGCCGCGCGCTGCAGCAGGACCGCGACGTCGACGACGCGGTCGAGGCGCTGGAGCAGGCCGAGAAACTCGGCCGGCAGGCGATGGCCGACATCCGCCGTACCGTGGGGCTGCTCGACAATTGGCCGACCAAATCGGCGGCGACCGCTCCCGAACCCGGCATCGACGACGTCGCGGCGCTGGTCGAGGGCTTTCAGCAGGCCGGCCTGGCCGTCACCCTGTGCGTCGAAGGCCCCACCGATCACGTAACGGCCGCGGTCGGTCTCGCGCTCTACCGCATCACCCAGGAGTCGCTGGCCAACATCGCCAAGCATGCACCCGAATCGAGATCGAGTGTGGTGCTCGATATTTCACCGGCATCGGCTCGGCTCGCCGTCAACAATCTGCTCCCGGTCGCAGTCGTGGCCGCGCGATCGCCGGAGGGGCGCGGCTTGCGCGGCATGCGCCAGCGCGTCGACCTGCTTGGCGGTGCGCTTGACGTCGGCCCGACGCGGGACGGGTGGTCGGTGTGCGCCGAGATACCGGTGCAGGAAGGTGACACCGCCTGGCGCCCATGGTGGTGCAAGCAATGACCGACCCCGCCCCGGAAATCACCGTGCTGCTCGTCGACGACCAGGATCTGGTGCGTTCGGGCCTGCGCCGGATCCTGCGCCGCAAGGACGGTTTCGTCATCGTCGGGGAGTGTGCCGACGGTGACGAGGTGCCCGAGGCGGTGGCCGAGCACCGACCCGACGTCGTCGTGATGGATCTGCGGATGCGCCGCGTCGACGGCATCGAGGCGACCCGGCGGCTGGGCGGCCGGCCGCCGGTCCTTGCGCTGACCACCTTCAACGAGGACGAACTGTTGTCCGGGGCGCTGCGCGCCGGCGCGGCCGGCTTCGTGCTCAAAGATTCTTCGGCCGAGGAGCTGATCCGCGCGGTGCGCGCGGTCGCCAGGGGAGACAGCTACCTGGATCCCGCGGTGACCTCCCGCGTGCTCACCACGTACCGCAAGGCGGCCCCCGGCCCGCGCGGCACCGCGATCGCCGAGCTGACCACCCGTGAGCTCGACGTCCTGACCTTGATCGGCCAGGGCCTGTCCAACACCGAGATCGCCGGCGAACTCTGCATCTCCGGTGTCACCGTCAAAAGCCACATCGGGCGGATCTTCGGCAAGCTCGACCTGCGCGACCGCGCCGCGGCGATCGTCTACGCGTACGACAACGGCGTCGTCGCCCCGCGCTGATGAGCTAAAGCGTCGCCGATTGCTCCGTCAGGTTCAGCAGGACGTAGGCCACGCACATGAGGAAGTTCAGCACCACCATGATCAGGCCCGCGAGCATCAGTGAACGGGTTCCGCGTTGCTTGAGCCGCTTGTATTTCGCGACGCGCGCTTCGCGGTTCAACTGGATCGCGATCAACGCGAAATTCACATTGAACACTTCTTGAGCGGCCAGCGGCGCGCCCGCCAGCATTTCCCGCAGCCGCTCCGGTGCCGTTCGAACACCCACCCGTTCGAAACGGTGGCACAGCCGCCGCGCCCGCCTTTGGCGGAGCGTGTGACATCGCAGCCGTAGCTGCCGCGAAAGTTGCCCTCGATCGTCCCCCCAGGGGTAAGACGGGGTCATCACAAGCCGGATTCTAAATCGCCGGGGGCCGTTTTCGCCGCGTGTACACGAATTATGTTGAGACAGCTTGAGTCCTCGGGAAGCCGGTTATTTGCTGTGCGGGTCGATTCCACGCCACGGTCACTCGTCGGCGGGCAGGTCGAGGTAGCGCTCCAGGTTGCGGTGCATGTTGATCACGCGGCGCTCCTCGCTGGACAGAACCAGATGCGTGAAGCCGGGCTGGTGCATGCCGCGCTGCAGCCCGGGGAGCACCGCGATGTCTTGGGTGAGCACGATCCCTGGCTCGGCTGCCTCGGCCATCGAGCGAGTTCTCAGCGCGCTCCGCGGACCAGCCGCCCGGGGCGGGCCCCGGTGTCGACGTCTTTGCGGCGGGTGACGGTTCCGCTGACGATGGTCGCCGCATAACCGCTCGCGCCCTGCAGGATGCGGTTTCCGCCGGCCGGCAGGTCGAACGCCATCGCCGCCGGGTGCAGGGTCAGCGCGTCGATGTCGATGACGTTGATGTCGGCCTTCTTGCCCGGTTCGATGGTGCCGCGGTCGGTGAGGCCGAACAGGTGGGCGGTGTCGCGGGACTGCTTGCGAATCACATATTCCAGCGACAGCTTGTCGCCGCGGTGCCGGTCCCGGGCCCAGTGCGTGAGCAGAAAGGTCGGATAGGAGGCGTCACAGATCATCCCGCAGTGGGCGCCGCCGTCGGACAGGCCGAGCACCCCGGCGGGATGGAGCATCATCTCGCGGATCGCATCGTGGTTGCCGTCGGCGTAGTTGAACAGCGGCAGCATCAGCATGGAGGTCGCGTTGGACTCGAGCATGAGGTCATACAGCGTCGACAGTGGGTCCTCGCCGCGGGCCTCGGCGATCGCGGCGACGGTGCGCTCCGGTGTCGGCTCGTAGTCGGGCGGGTTGCCCAGCGCGTACAGGCGCCGCAGCGAGTGCTGCACCAAAGCGAACATCCCGTCGAACAACAGGGTCGGGTCCACGGGCAGGTCGTCCTCGGACAGGATCGCCGCCTTCACCGCGGGGTCGGTCAGCCGCTGGGCGAGCTCCTCGCGGCTGCTCTCGGCCTTCAGCCGGCGGTAGGTGGGCCGATGGCTGAAACCGTGATGGCCCTGGAAACCGATCATCATGCCGAACGGACGCGCCGCGATCTGCGGGTACAGCCGGGCGCCCGCCGCGTGCGCATCCGCGGACAGGTCCAGCATCTCGCGCCACAGCTTCGGGTCGGCGTCCACCTGGATGAGGGCGAACGACACCGGGCGGTCGATCTCGCGGCTCAGCCGCCGCATCCAGTCCAGTTCTTTCCTGGGGCCGATGATGTCTTCGCCGGCGGCGCCCTGCGGGGCCAGCTCGAACACCGCCTGACCGCCGGCCGCCATGGCGCGGCCCAGACCGAACAGTTCTTCCTCGGCGGCGAACGTGCCGGGAACCGGTTCGCCGTCCATCGCGCGGTGCCCCATCGTGCGCGACGTCGAGAAACCGAGCGCGCCGGCTTCGATCGCCTCGCGAACCAGGCGGCCCATCGCCTCGATGTCGTCGGCGGTGGCCGGCTCGTTGCGGGCACCCCGGTCGCCCATCGCGTAGGCGCGGATGGCGCCGTGCGCGACCTGGCTGCCCACGTCGACGGCGAACTTGTGCTTGTCGATCGCGTCGAGGTACTCGGGGTAGGTTTCCCAGCCCCAGGTGATGCCCTCGGTCAGCGCGGTGCCGGGGATGTCCTCGACACCCTCCATCAGCTCGATCAGCCACTGCTCGGTGCCGGGCCGCACGGGCGCGAAGCCGACGCCGCAGTTGCCGGTCACGATCGTCGTGACGCCATGGCCGCTGGACGGTTCCAGCAAGCTGTCCCACGTGACCTGGCCGTCGTAGTGGGTGTGGATGTCGACGAAGCCGGGGGCCACCACATGACCTGTGGCATCGATGGTTTCGGCAGCCTCCCCGCTCATGGCGGGGTCGTCGGCGAAGCGGCGGACGACGTCGACGATCTTGCCGTCCTTGATGCCGACGTCGGCGCGGTAGCGCTGCGCGCCCGTGCCGTCGACGACGGTTCCGCCGGTGATCTTCAAGTCGAACATGAAAACTCCTCTTCGCGGCCGCGGGCCGCCTTGGAGGGTTGTGTGGAAATTACGCAGCATTTCGCTACGGTAAGTAGCGTAACTCGTGGCGCGGCGAAGGCAATAGCTTCAGCGGAATTCGCAAGCCCTACAGGGAACTCTTCAGGGCGGCGACGGTTTCCAGATCGTCGAGCGCGGCGACGCCACGCCGCACGCCCTCCATGGCGATGTCTTCGACCTGCATTCCGCCCATTCCGGCGGTGATCAGCGGTGCGACATAGGCGTACAGCGCGCTCTGGCGGAACCGCAGCCACAGGTCGTCGGGGTCCAACTCGGGGCCGCCGGCCGCCGCCAGCGCCCGCCGGTAGTCGTCGAGGAGGTCGCGTTGGCTGGCCTGCCGGTCCTCCGGGGTCAGGCTGGTGATCAGGGTGTAGGCGAGCTCGCGGGTGGGATGACCCCGCCGCACCGCCTGCCAGTCCAGCAGGCCGGCCTTGCCGCCGTGGAAGTACATGTTGCCCGGATGGGCGTCGCCGTGCATGACGGTGTGGGGGGGAGTGTCGATGAGCGCGGCGACGGCGCGGTAGTTGTCGGCGATGAACGCGCCGTTCTCCACGGGAATCGTGGTGCGTTCGGCGAGGCGCTTGATCGAGGTGTGCATCAGGGAACCGGTCAACAAGGACGTCACGTCGCCCGACGGTGTGTACAGCCAGCCCAACGGTCCGCGTCCGTCGCGCGGCAGCCGGCCCCAGAACGTGGCGTGCAGGTCGGCCAGCAGTTCGATGACGAGGCTGGCCTGATCGGTCGACAGCGGGTGCAAGGTGTCGGGGAACTCGCACGACTCGGCCGGGAGATCCTCCAGAACCAGCAGGTACCGGCCCGTCCACGCGTCGAACGCCGCGCCGTGGCAGTAGGGCGCACCGACGACCTGCGGCGCGAGCTGGCGGTAGAAGCGCACCTCGGTGTGGCCGAGCCGGCCGAGCTCACCCATCAGGCGGGTCGCGGCGGTCTCCGCCGCGGCCTTGACGAACACCGACTCCGGGACGTCTTTGCCGGTCAGCACCAGCCGGGCCCGCGACGACGTGCCCGCGTCCCTGCTCAGCACGCGGACCGACCGGACGGTGGTTCCCATGACGCGGGACAGGACCGCGGGATCGATGCTTTCGATCGTCCGCGGCAGGCCGAACCGGCCGCCCACGACCGCGTCGGTGGCCACCCGGCCCGCGCCGCGGCCCAGGTGAGCGGCCAGACCGAGGAAGGAGAAAGCGTGTTCCACGGGAGTTTTCATGCCCATCCATCCCGGCTTCCAGGCCGACCGCGGTGCCGCGTTCTCCACACCAACGCCGTCGGAGAAAACCAATTGAACGTCTGGACATCAGACAATATACGATTATTGTCTGATCTGTGGCACCAAGGCCCTCACCACGAGTTGTTCGACGAATTCTCGTTTGTCGGCGGCGGGGCGGTATCGCCACGAGGGCGCCAGCAGAAACAGGGTCGCGCTGTGCAACCACTGGACGATCGACCGGAAATCGACGTCGGGGTACAGCAATCCCGCCGCTTTCCAGCGCTCCAATAACGGCCCGTAATGGCGCAGCAGCAGCTCGACGATCGGTTCGGAACCCTTCTCGAGCGCCGAGGCCACCGCGGTGCTCTCGGCCGCGAACAGCGCTTCGTTCAGCAAGTTGCCGTCCACCGATTCCACCCGCGCCAGCACCATCTCGGGCACCGATCGAACGGGGTCGTCGGGGGTGGGCAGCGAGCGCACCAGCTCGCCGAGCGCGGTGTCCACACGCGTCAGCATCAGACCCAGCAGGACATCGTCACGGCCGGGAAAGTAGCGGTACACCGTCGAGCGTGACACTCCGGCCTCGTCGGCGACCTCTCCCATGCGGAATTGGGTGTTACCGCGCCGGACTATGCAGCGGCCGGCCGCATCCAGGATCCGTCCACGGGCCTCCTCGTCATCGAGGATCGCGCGGTCGTCGCCCCACCGCCGGCTCGGTTCCATGCCGGGGATGTTACGGGATGTGTTGTGCTGCTTCGGTATCGGATGCCATTGGGGACCGATCGGGGTTCGGTGACGAAACATCTTGCAGCGCAGGGACGAACCCAGCCAGAAAGGCCGATTGATGGCGTACTCCGCCGCGGACGAATCGTTCACCCACCAGCTTCCGACCACCTTCGATCAGGTGCACGATCCCGATCCGACGTGGTCGGATCGGTGCTACTTCTTCGCCGCAGCACCGGACGGCACCATCCTGCTGGCCAGCGGCTACGGCAACAACCCGAACACCGGCAGCGGACTGGGCTACGTCAAGGTCAGCATGGCCGACGGCCGGCACTGGGACCTCCTGTCCGGGCGGCCCGTCACCGGTGCCGACCGCGGCGACCTGAGCGCCGGGCCGATGCGCTGGACCTGCATCGAGCCGCTGAAGAAGTGGCGATTGGACGTCGAGCCCAACAACTCGGGAATCGAGTGGGAGCTCTACTACGAACCCACCGCGCCGATGTGGGAGCTGTTGCCCATGAAGGTGCGCGGGAAGGACGGCCAGCTGGTGGCCGACATGTATCACATGAAGGAGCCGGGGCGATGGAGCGGCTGGGTGACGATCGACGGCGAACGCGTCAGCGTCGACGGCTTTCACGGCGGCCGTGACCGCACCTTCGGCATGCGGGTCTCGGACAAGATCGACTTCTGGTTGTGGCTCGATGCCGGGTTCGGCGACCATGCCATCGAAGCGTGGATCATCGAATCCTCGGACGGCACAGTCAATTACGTCGACGGCGGTATCACTTACGCCGATGGGACGCTATCGAAGCGGTTCGTCAAGATCGAGCACCAGGTCGAATTCGACGGCGCCCGCAAGCGGCCCACCCGCGCGGTGCTGGTGTTCACCGACGAGGACGGCGACGCCCATCGCGTGGTCGCCGAGTCGGCCCACCTGGGGGTCAACGCCTACTACGGGCTGCCGATGGCGCACTGCCAATACGAAGACCTGGGCGGCGGCGCTTACTTCATCTATTTCGCTTGGGACAGCGGCGATCCCGACCAATTGTCCGAAACCGAGGGCAAATCGATGGCGCTCGACCAGTTGATGCGGTTCGAGTGCGACGGCGACACCGGTTGGGGCATCTTCGAATTGCTGCTCGGCGGGCAGCGCTACCCCCGCTACCCCAACTGGACGGCGATGGATATGTCCGCCTTCACCCAGGACAAAACCCCGGTCGATCGCCTGCCGGCGGACAGCCAAGGGATTCAGCAGTGACGCTGGGCGCCGATCTGGAACGTCGGCTGAGCGCCTGGGTGCGCACCCAGGCGCCCGATGCCGACGACGTCCGTCTCGAGGGCATCGATCGGGTGAGCTTCGGGCACTCGGCCGAGATGATGACGTGCAGCGTCGTGTGCCGCCGCGCCGGCCGGGACGACCGGCAGGACGTGGTGTTGCGGCTGCGCCCCAAACCGCCCGCGCTGCTGGAGCCCTACGACCTCGCACGCCAGTTCGCCACCCTGCGCGCATTGGCGGACACCCCGGTCCGGACGCCGCGGGCGCTGTGGCTCGAGCCGACCGGCGAGGTCCTCGGTCGGCCGTTCTTCGTGATGGAACGGGTCGCCGGCGAGGTGTACGAAATGGAGGCGCCGGCCGGTGCCGCCGATGACACGGTGGTCCGCATGTGCCGGAGCCTGGTCGAACAGCTGGCCGCCATCCATGGCGTCGACCTCACCCGCACTGGACTGGACGTCCTCGACGAGGGCGCCAACCACCTGGACCGCGAACTGGGTCACTGGGCGGCGGAGATGAACCGGGTCAAGCGCGACCGCCTGCCCGCCCTGGAGCGCCTGCATCGCGCTCTGCTCGCCGGTAAGCCCGAGCCATGCCCGAGGATCACGCTGGTGCACGGCGATGCCAAACCGGGCAACTTCGCGTTCACCGCCGGCGAGGTCAGCGCGGTCTTCGATTGGGAGATGACGACCGTCGGCGACCCGCTCACCGACATCGGCTGGCTCGAGATGCTGTGGATGCAACCGGTCGGGATCAACAGCCACCCTGCGGCGCTGTCCATCGATGCCCTGCTGGCGCACTACGAATCGACCAGCGGAATCCAAATCGCGAACCGGTCCTGGTACCGGGCCTTCAACGCCTACAAGATGGCCGTCATCTGCCTCATCGGTGCGATGCTCGTCGAGGACGGGCACAGCGACGATCAAAAACTGGTGCTCGCCGCCTACGGAACCTCGCTGCTGACCAAAGCCGGGCTCACCGACCTCGGCATCGACGAACCCCTCGACGACGGCCCGGTGCTGCCGCGCGAAGAACGCATCGCGCAGGTGCTGGCCGGATAGGCGGGGCGGCCCAGCGTTATCGACGCTTATTCGCCAGCGATACCGCTGAGCGCGCCGTCAAGGCTGTTGTAAAGCGCAAGCACGCTGTCAATTCCCATCAGTTTGATCGGCCTGCTCGTGGCCGAGCCGTTGGCGACCACCGCGAACTGCGTCGGTGGTTCGACATCAGCCTGCGCGGTCACCAGCACGGTCATCCCGGCCGAGGCCAAGAAACCGACCTTCGACAGATCGACGATCAGCGCCGCGGGCTTGGTGGCCAGCGCGGTCTGGATGGCGTCGGCCAGCTGCGGCGCGGTGAGCATGTCCACCTCACCCGAGACGGTGAGCACGACCGCCTGATCTACCTGATGTTTGCCCACTTCGAAAGAGGTCGGATCGGCGACATCGCCGGATTGTTCGCCCATGGTCTATCACTCACATTCGGTCCCATGCGGGACACCGCTAGCTCTCGTAGAGCCACTGCCATATCCGGGGGCTGCTGATTCAACCCCGCGGGAACACGCTTGCCTACGGAGGAGATGCACCCCGTCGATCTGCGTTGCCAAGTGCAGATGCCGCTACAAGTGTTTGGTCAATGGTAGGACACGCGGCAATCCGGGCCCAAAATACTGAACGATTTTCGGGGTCGCGACGTAGTCGCAATGTGCGCCGTAATCGAGTACGCGACCGCATCGGTTGCACCGGGCGTCGACCCATGCGTGAATTGCTTCCACCGGTTTCGTTCTCAGCCCGCGGAGTGTGGCCTGCACAAACGGGAAGGGCGGTGGGCCGTGGAGCCCGGTGATCGCGGCGGCGAGCATTCCGACCACCCCGGGGAGGCCGAGCCCATCGGGTCGCTCTTCGGCACGCTGAGTCGGCGGCGCGCGCTGCTCGGCATGGGGGCGGTGGCCGGTGTCGCCGCGGTCGACGTGGGTGGCTTCGCTTACGCCGGCGGCTGGCTGCGGCCCGGCGCGTTGACCCCGCCGCAATTCGCGGATCGCTTCGAGCGTGTGTACGGCCGTCATGGCGGTTTCCGGCGAAACCACGCCAAAGGCCTGAGTGCCACCGGAATGTTTGTGAGCACGGGGGCGGCCACGGCGATCTGCCGCGCCGCCGTCTTTCGGCGGGGGAGCGTGCCCCTGATCGGCCGGTTTTCCCTGTCCGGTGGATTGCCGGACCAGGCCGACAAGTTCGACGCCGTCCGGGGGCTGGGCCTGCTGTTCGACGGGCACGACGGCCAGCAGTGGCGCACCGCGATGATCAACATCCCGGTCTTTCCGGACAGCACGCCCCAGGGTTTTTACGACAGGTTGCTCGCATCGAAGCCCGTACCGGGCACCGGCAAGCCCGACCCGCAGCGGATGGCCGCGTTCCTCGAAAACCATCCCGAGACCGCCGCCGCCATGCGGATCATCAAACAGACACCGCCGAGCGCGGGCTTCGCCGACAGCGTGTTTCACGGGCTGAACGCCTTCCGCTTCACCGACGCCGCCGGTGCCACCGTGCCGGTGCGCTGGACCGCGGTTCCCCAGCAGGGCGTCGATGTCACGGCGTCGCCACCGGCCAAGGACTATCTCTTCGACGCTCTCATCCGCACGTTGGCGCACCAATCACTGAGCTGGCGGTTGGTGCTCACCATCGGGGAGTCGGGCGATCCGACCAACGACGCCACCAAACCCTGGCCCGCCGCGCGGCGCACCATCGACGCCGGAACGATCACCATCTCCGAGGTCCAGACGGAGGACGCCGGCAACGCGCGCGACATCAATTTCGACCCGATGGTGCTGCCGGACGGTGTCGCCGCTTCGGATGATCCCTTGCTCACCGCGCGATCGGCCGTGTATGCCCGATCGTTCACTCGTCGCGCCGAGGAGCCCAAAACCGCTAGCACGGTCGATGTCGCGGCGGTCCTGCAATGACTGCCGGCGCCGCCGCGACGCGGTTCACGCTGCCGTCGCGTGTTCTGCACTGGCTGATGGCGCCGATGGTCATCGGGCAGTTGCTCATCGGCGTGACCATGATCGCCGCCCTGAGCTACTACCCGCTACTGCTGGCCATCCATCGGCCCCTGGGGCTGTTGATCCTGCTCTTCGCCCTGCTCCGGCTGGCGAATCGGCTCACTCACCGGCCGCCACCGTTCTCGGCGACCATGGGCAAAACCGAACGCCGGATCGCGACGTGGTCGGAATACCTGCTTTACGCCTTGCTGCTGGTGCAACCCCTGACCGGGTGGGCCATGCTGTCGGCGGCGCGGTTCCCGATCACGCTGCTGGGACCTCTTGCGCTCCCTGGAATCGCGCCGCGCAACATCGACGTCTTCGCGGTGCTCCGCGAGTGCCACGGCGTCTTCGCGTTCCTGCTTTTCCTGGCGTTTACCGCGCACATGACGGCGGTACTCTTCCACACGCTCGTCCTGCGTGACCGGCTCCTCGACCGCATGGCGCTGTGGCGCGCACAGCCCGCCTCCCCGCAGCCGGACCGAGCCCGAGATCAGGCCTTGGACTAACGGGCTGCCTGCCCGGGCTCAAAGCGGCCGAATATGATCGGCACGATTCACGCTTGAGCGCGCGCGGTCACCGGCCGGGCGCGCTGTGCCCGTTAGGGCCATGAGGAACCGGGAGAAGTTCAATGTCGAACCAGCAGCAAGCGGACCGGATGACGTCGGGCAAGGGGTTCATCGCGGCGCTCGACCAGAGCGGCGGCTCGACGCCGAAGGCGCTGCGCCTGTACGGCATCGAGGACAGCGCGTATTCCTCCGACAAGGAGATGTTCGACCTCATCCACGAGATGCGTTCGCGGATCATCACCGCCCCGTCGTTCACCGGTGACCGGGTGCTGGCGGCGATCCTGTTCGAACAGACCATGGACCGTGAGATCGAGGGCAAGCCGACGACCACCTTCCTCTGGGAGACCAAGGGTGTGGTGCCGATCCTCAAGATCGACAAGGGCCTGGCGGACGCGTCCGACGACGTCCAGCTGATGAAGCCGATGCCGGGGCTCGACGACCTGCTGGAGCGGGCCGTGGGCAAGGGCGTGTTCGGCACCAAGGAACGGTCGGTGATCGGCGGCGCCAACGCCGACGGCATCGCCGCCGTGGTCGCCCAGCAATTCGAGGTCGCCCGTCAGGTGCTCTCGCACGGGCTGGTGCCCATCATCGAGCCCGAGGTCACCATTTCGATCGCGGACAAGGCCCAGGCCGAGGCCATCCTGCGCGACGAGATCACCAGGCAACTCGACACGGTGCCCGACGGGCAGCGCGTGATGCTCAAGCTGAGCCTGCCCACCGAGGCCAACTACTACCGTCCGCTGATCGACCACCCGAAGGTGATGCGGGTGGTCGCGCTCTCGGGTGGCTACTCCCGCGCGGAGGCCAACGAGCTGCTGGCCAAGAACACCGGCTTGATCGCCAGCTTCAGCCGCGCGCTCACCGAGGGGCTCTCGGTTGACCAGTCCGACGAGCAATTCAACGCCACGCTGGACAAGGCGATCCAGTCGATCTACGACGCCTCGGTCGCCGGCTGATCTATCCCGATGGCGGCGACCCGCGTTCGCCCGGCTCGGACTATGCGGCGACCCGCTGCGCCCGGCTTCGCCGCGCTTGCGATCGCCGCGGCCGCGCTCGCGATCGCCGCTAGTAGCGGTGCTGGGCCATGCGCGGCGGCCCCTGCCCGCCGTCGCCGTCGTCCGACACCAACGCGGGCACCATTTCACTGGTCACCAGGCCCTCGCTGCCGGTCAATTCGTCGATGACATCGAAGGATTCGGCGATATTGGCAGGGGTGTCGATCACCACGGTGACGACGGGTACCCGCCGGCTCAGCGAGAACAATCCGTCGCCGTGGGGCGGGTGATCGCCGTGAAAGCCCCAGACGCCGCGCAGCACGGTGGCGCCGTCCGCCGTCTTGGCCTGACGCAGCCGCTGGACGATCGCGCGGTGAATCGGCACGCCGCCGTGGTGCGCCGACTCCGAGGTGTAGATCGTCAGCTGCTGAAACAGGGGCAGGCCGCGTTCGTCAACCCCGGGCAGGGCGTGCGGCCGCTCGAGCAGTTCGCCGTCGCGCTTGCACACGCGGACCCGTTCGAGGGTGAACAGGGGTTTGCGCAGTAGCGCGGCGATTTCCGGCAACGCCTGACCGATTCGCTCGCCGGAACCGACAACCACGATCATCATGGGCACGTCGGCGTTGCGGCCAAAGAAGTTGGCGCGCTGGCGTTCTCCGTGCGCGACACCGTCCACACCCAGCAGCACCGTGGCGCCGGCGAGGCCGCGCCGGTGCATCAAATCGCAGAGCGCGACGTAGGCCGGCGCCCCGTTGACGCGTTGCTTACGGCCGACGTAAATCGTCAGTTTGACGGCGTCGCGCAGATCCTCGGGCAGCTCCGGCGACCCGATGTCCTCGTGTAGCAGCCGCGCACGCTCCAAGGTGACCAGGCCGCGCTGTTTGATGGTCAGCACCGGGTCGAGCAACGCCTCGATCTTCGTTCTGGTGTCGACCGCGATGATCGCGACGGGTGGGTCCTCGGACAAGGTCAAGGACTCATCGGTGCGCAGGTAGTGCCCGGTGCCGAACCCGCCGATACCCCGCAACAGCACGCCACAGGCAACACGGTGCTGGGCGTACAGGCCGAGCAGCACATCGGAGACAAAGCTGTCCCCGGTCCGCCTCCGCTCGGCCAGATAGGTGGTGAGCTTCAGGCAATCGTCGTCCACGGCCGCTCCCGTCGCCTTGCGGCGAGCCTACCGCTTCCAGACATCAAGCGTCGCAGGGGTGTTCGAAGCCGGCGGGTATTTCAACGCAGCGGTTCGGTCGGGACCCCGTAGCGGTCCTGATAGGTGCTCACCCGCTCGCGGACCTCGCCGGGGTCCAGCCCGGTGTCCGACCAGGTGTAACGGCTGCGTCCGCCGTCAGAGGGATGGGAAGCGAGGAACTCACGCATCTTCTGCTCGGCGTCGGGCCGCAGCTCACGGTCCAGCCGCTGGTAGATGTCCTTGATCGTGGTCCACGGATCGGTCATGAAGTCGGCGTACCGCACGTCGATCACGCGGCCCGCGGGCACGGCGCCGCTGTCGCGCAACGCCATCTCGCGGTCCAGGCCGACGCCGATCTCCTCGTAGGACTGGGCCGCACACTCGGCGATGCTGGATTCGTCGCTGCACATCCGGCGCAGGTGATGGGTGAGCGCGGCGATCGACGAGATGACGTTGACCGGATCGCGGTGCGTCTGCACGATCAGCGCGTCCGGATATTCGGCCAGCAGCGCATCCAGCTGCCACAGGTGCGCGGGAGACTTCAGTAACCACTGGCCGGGCACACCGGACTGTAAGTGTTGCAAGAAGATTCGGTGAAAGCGATACGCGCCCGCGTGGTCCGCCTCATACAACAGCCAGCGGTAGTAGCCCGGCAGCCGATACTGCACCGAAAAGATCATGCTGACGAACTCGGCCGCGGTGATGCGCACGCACTCCTGCCCGACCAGGGCACCCATCGGATGAAAAGCCAAGAAGCCCGGCATGATTTGTTCGGACATGTCGATGCTGGCCTGTATCAAGGCGATGCGCGGATCGTCGTGGTACGTGTCGGGCCGCGGGACCGGACAGGGCTCGTCGACCTCCCAGGTGAGCGGGGCGCGTAGCTCAGGATCCTGGGCGAGCAAGTCGTAGAGGATCGTGGTCCCGGTGCGCGGCTGACCGACGATGAAGATCGGCGCCGTGATCGCCTGGTCGGTGACCCCGGGATATTGCTTGCGCCAAGCGATTACGCCGAGCCGGTTCTTCAGGGCACGCATGATGCCGAGGTAAGCGATCTCGACGCCGATGTCGGATAGCCGCGCATCGTTGATCAGCCCGTCGGTCAGACGGTGCAGGCCGGGACGCCAGCCCTCGGCGCCGAAGTCGTCGCTGCCGACTTCCTCGCAGGCGGCCGCTATCAGTCGTTCCGGGGCGAACCGGTCCCGCAGTGGCATTACCGCTCCTGTCCTTGGCGCACCGATACCGTGACTTCGGGCGGGCTCGGGTTGTCCAGCCAGCGCAGGACGATGAAGCCGCGATGCCGGCCACCGGTGTCGAGCCAGTGGCCAAACCCGAAGTCTTGCGCGGAGATCGCGATCCGCACCCGGCCGTCGGCGCCGGGCCGCACACCGCGATTCGTCACCGAGCTGTGCCGGCGGCGCGGCTCCAGGCATTCATGCCAGATGCTTTCCAGCGTGACGTTCCAGTACCGCGTGTCGGGCGGCGTGATGTCGAGAACGAGGGCCTGCCCGGGCTCGAGCCGAAAGGTCCCCATCATGTAGAGGTTGTCGGGCGTGGTGTCGGCCGCGCCCAGATCGGCGGCCTGGGCTGTCAACAAGGTGTTCGGGGTTTCCAGGAGTTCCGGCTTGATGGTGCGGTGCAGGGTCGTGAGTTTCATGAGCGACCACGCCATCGCGGTGAACTGATCGGCGAGGTCGTCGTCGGTCGGCGTCGTCAGCGGGCCCGGGTCCAACGCCTCGATGTGCGGCGCGGCCAATTCCTCTCGCGCCCGGTCACCGATGTACTCCCGAACGACCACCGACGACGCGTCGGCTGGGATCTTCACCCACTGCGCGCCGGCCGGGTCGGGCGGTTCGTCGGCCGAGAGAACCAGCGAGAATTCGCCCGCCTTGAGCTCGAGGTCGACGTCGCTGACGTAGCCCGCCATCCGGCGCGGGGTCAGTCCGGTGCCGGCGAGGATCTGAAAGCCGAGGTAGGCGCTGGTGCCGCGGGAACCGGTGATCCGGTAGCGGCGGTCGCCGCGGATCATCGCCAGGTAGTAGTTGCCGTCGGGATTGGGACCGCCGACCATCCGGTTGTCCGAACACATGTCGAAAAACGACGGCCGTTCGGGGTCGGCCTCGACCGACATCTGCGCACACAGTGAGGACACCCGGGCCACCATCCGCAACCCTTCGGCCAGTTCCCGCTCGGACTCGGCGTCCTCGGTCACGATCCTGGTGACATCGGTGAGCATCTGCTGGAAGAACGACAGCGCGGCGCGCGCCTTCGGGGCGGTCTGATCGGACGGATCACCAGTCTGAGACATCGTCTCATGCTAAGACTATGTCTTAGGGCGTTGGTGTCGATTCGCGAGAACAGGGTGGGGCATGTCTGGTGCGTCTGCTTCGGTGCCTGCTTTGGTGCCTGCGACGTCGCTGGCCGAGCGGAAGCGAGCGGCGATGCGTCAGCGCATTGCCACCGCCGCCGCCCAGCTGGTCGCCGGCCGGGGTCTGGCGGGGGCAACCGTGGACCGCATCGCCGACGCCGCCGATATCGGTCGGGCGACGTTCTTCCGCTACTTCAATTCCAAGGAAGACGCCGTGGCCGAGGGCATGAACGCCCACTGGCTGAACCGCATCACCGCGGCCCTCGCGGCGCAACCGCCGGAGCTGAGCGCGATCGAGGCGGTCGCCGGCGCTTTCGGCGAACTCGCGCGTGGCTTCGCGGAGATCGAAGACCAGATCCGCGAGTTGGCCACGCTGACAAGGTCGTCCGAGACGCTGGATGCGTGGACACTGCACATTTATGTGCGCTATGAGTTGGCGATCGCCGAGTTCGTCGCGCCGCGGCTGCCGCGGCTGACCGCGCAGGACCCGCGGCCGCGCCTGATCGGTGCGTTGGCGATGGCGGCCGTGCGCATCGCGCTCGACGATTGGCTGAGCGACGGTGGGTCGTTGCCCGAACGAATCAGCCAGGGCCTGGCCGCGATTGCGGTCCGGTGACCGACGGTGGTCAGCTTCCGGTGAGGGCATCCACGATGAGGCGGGTGGTCCGTTCGGCCCGCCGTCGGGAGTAGGGCTGCGCGCCGGACAGGATCGGATAGACCACGCCGCCGACGATCGCATCCGCGGCCGACTCGGCGGTGGCCGCATCGATCCCGTCGGCGAGCAGCCGGGCCCGGACGCGGTCGTGCAGCGGCGCACTGAATCCGGCGCGCAGCTTGACGGCGGTGTCCTCGTGTTCCATGCAGGCTACGGTCAGCGTTCGCAGCATGGCCGAGCCTCGCGGTGTGGTCAGGCTGGTGAACAGCTTGCCCACCCAGCCCACCAGGTCGCCGGCGAGGCTGCCGCTGTGGTCGACCGACGAGAGAAGCTTGTCGGCGTCTTCGAGCATGACGTCGGCGACCAGCGCGGGACGGGTGGGCCACCAGCGGTAGATGGTTTGCTTGCCCACACCGGCGCGCGCGGCGACCGCCTCGATGGTCAGGCCGTCGAACCCGCGCTCGAGCAGCAGTTCACGGGTGGCGGTGACGATGGCCGTGCGGGACTTCTCGCTGCGACGCCGGGGGGAGTTCGCCGGCGCGCTCACCGCGGTGAGATCGCTTGGCATCTGATGGTCCTCACTGCTGCGCTGGCCCGCTTTACATAACCTGACTACCCCCGGTAGTCTGCCACACGGCGAGACGGTCCGTCTCGCCGACGCGGTGATCGCAAGCGCGGCGAAGCCGGGCGCAGCGGGTCGGCGCCATAGGAGTCGAGAGGGTATCAGTCCGTGCGGCCAACGTCTGTCACATCGCGGCCGCCCACATGAGCCTGGGACTGAGCCCGGAGCAACAGGAGCTCAGCGACGCCGTCGGGCAGTTCGCCGCCCGGAACGCTCCGATCGCGACCACGCGCGACGGCTTCGACGAGCTCGCGGCGGGCCACCTTCCCGGATGGTGGAATGCGCTGGTCGCCAATGGGTTTCATGCCGTGCATCTGCCGGAGGACCTCGGCGGCCAGGGCGGACGTCTGATCGACGCCGCATGCGTGCTGGAGTCGGCGGGCAAGTCGTTGTTGCCGGGTCCGCTGCTGTCGACGGTCGCCGCGGGCGCGGTCGCATTACTCGCCGAACCGACACCGGGGGCGCAATCACTGGTGCGCGATCTCGCGGCCGGTGTGACCGCCGCGGTCGTGCTTCCGGGCGACGGTGACCTGCGCGCGCGGGCCGGGAACGGGCGATGGCTGATCAGCGGTGCGTCGGACGTCACCCCGGGCGTGTGCGCGGCACGGATCATCCTGGTGGGCGCGCAGACCCAGGACGGCGACGTCGTCTGGGCTCCGGTCGACACCCAAAAGTCCACGGTGACGGTCGAATCCGTCTCCGGGACCGACCTCGTCGCCGATGCCGGGATCCTGCACCTCGACGACTACACCGCAACGGACTCCGAAGTGCTCACCGGGATCGACCCCGAGCGGGCACGCTGTGTGCTGTTGGGACTCGTCGCCAGCACGATGGCCGGCATCGTCCAGTGGTGCCTGCAGGCCGTCACCGCCCACCTGCGCAGCCGCGAACAATTCGGCAAGGTGATCGGCACGTTCCAGGCGTTGCAACACAGTGCGGCAATGCTGTTGGTCAACAGCGAGTTGGCCACCGCGGCGGCCTGGGACGCGGTGCGCGCCGTCGACGAATCACTCGATCAGCACCGGATGGCCGCCGCCGGAGCGGCCGTGAACGCAATCTCACCCGCCCCGGATCTGGTGCTCGACGCGTTGACGATGCTCGGTGCCATCGGCTTCACCTGGGAACACGACGTGCACCTGTACTGGCGGCGCGCCATCAGTCTGGCGGGGTCGATCGGTCCGGCGAACCGCTGGGCGCGACGGCTGGGGGAGCTCACGTGCACCCAGACGCGCGACATGTCGGTGAATCTCGGCGACGCGGAATCCGAATTCCGTTCCTGGGTGGCCGAGACGCTCGATGCGGCCCTGCAGTTGCGCAACGACAAACCCGCACCGCACGGCGATTATGAGCACCTCGCCACCGGGCCGCAACGCACGTTGATCGCCGACGCCGGTCTCATGGCGCCGCACTGGCCGGCGCCGTGGGGCGTCGATGCGGATCCGTTGAAACAGCTCATCATCGACGAGGAGTTCGCCAAGCGACCCGCTCTGGTTCGGCCCTCGCTGAGCATCGCCGAATGGATCCTGCCCTCGGTGTTGGCCGCCGCACCAAAAGACTTGCAGGAAAGGCTGATCCCGGCGACGCAACGCGGCGACATCCTGTGGTGTCAGTTGTTCAGTGAGCCGGGAGCCGGCTCCGACCTCGCGTCGCTGGCCACCCGCGCGACCAAGGTCGATGGTGGCTGGCGGATCAACGGCCACAAGATCTGGACGTCGCTGGCCCAATACGCCGACCTGGGTGCGCTACTCGCGCGCACCGACCCCGAAGCTGGCAAGCACCGCGGTATCGGCTATTTCATCCTCGATATGCGTTCCCCCGGGGTGGAGATCCAGCCGATCAAGACGGCGACCGGCCAGGCACACTTCAACGAGGTATTCCTCAACGACGTCTTCGTTCCCGACGAGATGCTGCTGGGCGGCCCGACCGACGGTTGGAGCCTCGCGATCGCCACGATGGCCGAAGAGCGTTCGGCCATCAGCGGATACGTGAAGTTCGACCGGGCCGTCGCACTGCGCCGGCTCGCCGCTCAACCCGGACCCGACCGCGACGACGCGTTGCGTGAGCTCGGCGAACTCGACGCCTACACCAACGCGATCAGGGCACTCGGGGTGCGGGAAACCATTCGGCTGCTCGACGGCCAGGCGTCCGGGCCGGCGTCCAGCATCGCCAAGGTCGCGATGAATGTGTTGCTGCGGCGCACCTTCCAGGCCACACTGCAGCTAACCGGGAAGATCGCCATGGTCGACGACCCCGACACCGCGGTCGTGGAGCCCTATCTACATCTGCCGGCCGAGCTGATCGGCGGGGGAACCAGGGAGATTCAGCTCAACATCATCGCGCAGATGATCCTCGGATTACCCCGAAAGTAGGACAGCTCATGGGATTACGTGGCCAAGCCGCGATCGTCGGGTACGTCGAACTTGCGCCCGAACGCATGACCAAGGCGGCACCCGCACCGTTCGCCATCGAACAATGGGCGGAACTCGGCGCCGCCGCACTCGCCGACGCGGGACTGCCCTTCGAGCTTGTCGACGGCATTGTGGCGTCACATCTGGCCGAGTCGGAGATCTTCGTCCCCTCCACCATCGCCGAATACCTCGGAGTGGGAGCGAGGTTCGCCGAACACGTGGACCTGGGCGGAGCCAGCGCCGCGGCCATGGTGTGGCGGGCCGCCGCCGCCGTCGAACTCGGCATCTGCGACGCAGTGTTGTGCGCGCTGCCCGCCCGATACATCACCCCGATGTCGCCGAAAAAGCCCAGATCGCTGGGCGACGCATTGTATTTCGGGTCCTCGAGCAACCAGTACGGCTCTCCCCAAGCCGAATTCGAGATACCCTACGGAAACCTCGGCCAGAACGGCCCGTACGGACAGGTGGCCCAACGCTATGCGGCGATCTACGGCTACGACGAGCGGGCGATGGCCAAGATCGTCGTCGACCAGCGCACCAACGCCAATCACACCGAGGGTGCTATCTGGAAGGACAAGCCACTGACCGTCGACGACGTCCTGGCCAGCCCGGTCATCGCCGACCCGCTGCACATGCTGGAGATCGTCATGCCGTGCGTGGGGGGCGCCGCCGTCGTGGTCGCCAACGCCGACGTTGCCCAACGCTCGCGCAATCGGCCGGTGTGGGTCAAGGGATTTGGCGAACACGTGCCGTTCAAGACCCCGACGTACGCCGAGGACCTGTTGCGCACCCCGATCGCCGCCGCAGCCGACACGGCGTTCGCCATGACCGACCTGACCCGCGAGCAGATGGACATGGTCTCGATCTACGACTGCTACACCATCACCGTGCTGCTCTCGCTCGAAGATGCCGGGTTCTGCGAGAAGGGCAAGGGGATGGAATTCGTCGCCGGGCATGACCTCACCTTCCGCGGCGACTTCCCGCTCAATACCGCCGGCGGGCAATTGGGTTTCGGCCAAGCGGGTTTGGCGGGCGGCATGCACCACATCTGCGACGCCACCCGCCAGATCATGGGCCGCGCGGGAGCGGCGCAGGTCGACGACTGTCACCGCGCGTTCGTGTCCGGCAACGGCGGCATCCTGTCCGAGCAGACCACGCTCATCCTCGAGGGAGATTGATCGCCCATGCCCACCTTCGAGCGGCCGATGCCCGTCAAAACGCCTACCAGCGCACCGTTCTGGGACGCGCTGGCCGAGCATCGCATCGCCATCCAGTATTCGCCGTCGCTACAGGCCTATGTGTTCTATCCACGGGTGCGTGCGCCGCGCACCCTGGCCGATGATCTGGAATGGCGCGAGATCTCCGGGATGGGGACGCTGTACTCCTACACGGTGGCCCACCGGCCGGTCAGCCCGCATTTCGCCGATGCGGTGCCACAGCTGCTCGCCATCGTCGAATGGGACGAGGGACCAAGGTTTTCCACCGAGATGGTCAACGTTGACCCGGCCCGCCTCGAGGTGGGGATGCGGGTGAGGCCGGTGTTCTGCGACTATCCGGAGCACGACGTCACGCTGCTGCGTTACGAGCCCGCCGACTGACGTTCAGGTCGACGACCGCACCACGAGGTGGGCGATGTCGGTGAGTTCGGGGGAGGGCGGGGCGGGTTGCCCCAGCCGTTCGAAGACCGCGGCGAGCGCGGCTTCGGCGACCGCGCAGGGATCGAATTGAACCGTGGTCAGCGGCGGCGTGCTGACCATGCCCATGGGGCTGGCGTCGACGCCCATCACCGCGAGGTCGCCGGGACACCGCAGCCGCGCCTGATGGATGCCGTAGAGGACGAGGCAGGCGATCTCGTCGCTTTGGGCGCAGACGGCGGTCACCCCGTCGCCCACCCAGCCGGTGACTACGTCGGCGGCGTTGTCCAGTGTGACCTGGTCGACCCGGACGGGCGGCAGGTCGCGCGATTGCGCCGCTCGCGAAACGCCCTCGAACCAGTAGTCGCCCAACGGCCGCCATCGGGCAATCCCAGTGTAGGCGAACGCGATTCGCCGATGTCCGCGCTCGACGAGGTGCTCGACGCGCATCTCGCCGACCGAAAGATGCGGGTTCTTGAGCGCGGGCAGCGTCCCGATCTCGATGTGCGGGATGCCGGCCTTGGTCACCGCGTGACGGGCGGCGGCGCTCAGCGGGAACAGGCTGGTGATCGCGACCGGGTCCAGGTTCTCGATCGCGTCGACCACATGATGATCGTCGTCGGTCTCGAAAATCTGTACCTGAAGCAACCCTTCGCGCGCCAGTGCCGTGGTCATGCGGCTACCCGCCTGCATCGGCATCTCGCCCACGGCCACGTGCGGCACCACGTAAAGCACGACACCGCTTTTGCCGCGCGCGAGGTTGCGGGCGGCGAGATTGGGCCGGTAACCCAAGAGTTTGGCCGCCCGGTAGACGGCGTCGCGGGTTTCGGGGGAGATCCGGCGGCCCTGCGCGTTGTTCAGCACATAGCTGACCGTGGCGGTCGACACGCTGGCCAATCGGGCCACATCCGCGGTGGTCGGACGCGCAGCTTTGGGGGTGCTCAACTTCCGTTACCTTCCGGGCCCGGTCATGCCCCATGGTGGCATGCGAGGCCAATCCGCACTGCACGATGCCTTGCGGTGCGGCCAGGCGCTGCACCGTGTGATGGACTATTAGTCCACTTGTACCGGTACGACGCGGCCACGCCGTTCGGGGCGGGGGCGCCCGCGCCCGATGCCGCCGTATACGTTGGCATGCAGCAGAAGACGCGGGCTGTACCGCCAGGTTGAACCGCGACGCGAACCGTTGACAGTGTGATGAACACCATTATCTACTAGTCACTATAAATTGACCGAGGAGCGCGGCATGAACAAGGACGATCTGATCCTGATCAGCGTGGATGATCACATCGCCGAGCCGGCCGACATGTTCGACGCCCATGTGCCCGCCAAGTACAAGGACCGGGCGCCGCGGGTGGTCCTCGAACCCGACGGCATCCAGCAGTGGTACTACGGCGACGTCCGCGGCCGCAACATGGGCCTGAACGCCGTGGCCGGCAAGCCCTGCGAGATGTACAACATCGACGCCTCGCGCTACGACGAAATGCGGCCGGGCTGCTTCAACGTCGACGAGCGGGTGCGCGACATGAACGCCGGCGGGCAGCTGGCGGGGTTGAACTTTCCGAACTTCACCGGCTTCTCCGGCCAGGTCCTCAACCAGGGTCCCGACCGCGGGGTCAACCTGGTGATGATCAAGGCCTACAACGACTGGCACGTCGACGAATGGTGCGGGGCGTGTCCGGGCCGGTTCATCCCGTGCGGCATCCTGCCGCTGTTCGACGTGGCCGAGGCCGCCAAGGAGGTCAAACGCCTGGCCGACAAGGGTTGTCACGCGGTGACGTTCTCGGAGAACCCGGAAGCCCTGCAGATGCCCAGCATTCACACCAAGTACTGGTATCCGCTGTTCGAGGCCGCCTGTGAAAACAAGACGGTGCTGTGCACCCACGTCGGCTCCGCCTCGCGCTCGCCGCAGGTGTCGACGGACGCACCGCCCAGCGTGCAGATGACCGCCTCGTCGATGATGAGCATGTTCACCTTCACCGAACTGATCTGGGCCGAGTTCTGGGCGGACTTCCCAGAACTGAAGTTCTCGCTCACCGAGGGCGACGTCGGCTGGATGCCGTACTTCCTGTGGCGCGCCGAGCACGTCTACAACCGCCACTCGGGGTGGACGCTGGCGACGTTCCCACCGGGATACAGTGGCCCCACCGATGTGTTCAAGCGGCATTTCTACACCTGCTTCATCAGCGACAAGGTCGGTGTACACAACATGGATTGGTTCAACGAGGACATGCTGTGCTGGGAGTCCGACTTCCCGCACTCCGATAGCAACTGGCCGTTCGCGCCGGAGGACATCAGCGCCACCATGGGCCATCTCGACGATCGGGTCATCGACAAGATCACCCACGAAAACGCCATGGCCGCATACTCATTCGACCCGTTCCGGTATATCCCGAAGGAGCAGGCGCGGGCCGGCGAGCTGCGCGCGCAGGCCACCGATGTCGACGTGGTCACCCACGTCGGGCGCCAGGCCAGCCAGCGCGACCGGGACGCGTGGACCCGGATGACGCAGTTCGCCCTGCAGGCCGGGGCCGCCGCACCGGTGACGGCGGAGGCGGTCGGTATCGCCGGGCGCGCCACCACCCTGGGCAACTGAACGTGGGGGCCGAGGCGCCGTTCGTGGACTGGCGCGTGCTGGAGTTGTGCAACGGCCTGGCGGTGTCCTACTGCGGCAAGATGTTCGCCGACGCCGGCGCCGACGTGGTGAAAATCGAATCGACACAAGGCGATTCGTTGCGCGGCTGGTCGGCCGGGGGTCCGCCCGGGGCGTTGTTCGGATATCTGGCCGCGGGTAAGAAGTCGGTGGTCAACCACGGCCAGGCCGAGATCGCGTCGCTGCTGTCCGGCGCCGACATCGTGCTCACCGACCTGACCGACGGGTGGACGCTCGACGGCATCACCGCGCACACCGCGGCCTCGGCGGTGGTGGTGGCCGTGACAGCGTTCGGCACCACCGGTCCCTACGTCGAAAACCAGGTGGCGGCCAACGAATTCATCCTGCAGGCGTTGTGCGGATCGATCGCCGGTCGGGGCTGGCCGGATGACGAACCGGTACAAGCTGGCGGCCGGCTGGGCGAGTGGCTGGCGGGTACGTTCGCCGCGGCGGCCGCCGCGGCGACGGCCCGGCACGCCGCCCGGAGCGGGCGCGGCCAGGTCATCGACGTCTCGACGTACGAGGCCATGGTGATCGCGATGGGTGGCCTGTCCGCCATGTCCGCCAGCGTGCTGGGTGCCGATTCGCTGCTGCACGAACGCAGCCTGGAGCTGCCGTCGATCGTCCCCACGGCCGACGGCATGGTTGGCTTCTGCACCATCACCGCGCAGCAGTTCCAGGATTTCCTGGTGCTGATCGACCGCGCCGATCTCGTCGGCGACGCCGAGCTGGCGTCCTTCGCCGGCCGGGTCGAGCGCCGCGACGAGTTCCTGGACATGGTCACCGCATGGACCCGGAGCCGAACCACCCAGGAGATCGTCGACCTTGCGGTCGCATTCCGGATCCCGGTGTCCCCCATCGCGTCTCCCGAGACGCTGCCCAAGGTGGACCACTTCGTGGAACGCGGCGTGTTCGTCGAATCACCAGCCGGGGTGTTGGCGCCGCGGGTGCCGTATCGCAGCGACGCGATAGCGACCAGGGCGCCCGGAGAGCCGCCATCACTCGGCGCCGACAACGGACGGCTGCACTGGCCGGCCCGGCCCGAGCCGCCCCGAAGCGCCGACCCCGACGCCCTTCCCCTGTCCGACGTGCGGGTCACCGACTTCACCGCGTTCTGGGCCGGCCCGGTCGCCACGCAACTGCTCGGCGCCCTGGGCGCCGACGTGATCAAGGTCGAGGGGGTCCGGCGGCCCGACGGCATGCGGTTCTCCGCGGGCCGCCCGCCCGACTGGGATCAATGGTGGGAGTGGGGCCCGGTATTCCTGTGCAGCAACAACAACAAGCGCGGCGTCAGCGTCGACCTGGGCACCGATGCCGGGCGATCCATCGCGCTCGAGCTCATCGCCGCGAGCGATCTCGTCGTCGAGAACTTCTCGCCCAGGGTGATGGCGAACTTCGGGCTGGAGTGGGACGCGGTGCGCGTGGCCAACCCACACGCCATCATGGTGCGGATGCCCGCGTTCGGCCTCGATGGTCCGTGGCGCGACCGCGTCGGCTTCGCACAGACGATGGAGCAGGCGACGGGCATGGCGTGGATGACCGGGCACGCCGACGGCCCGCCGGTGATTCCGCGCGGGGTGTGCGACCCGATCGCCGGCCTGCACGCCGCCTTCGCCGCCGTGGCCGCACTGGTGATCCGCGACCGCGGGGGCGCCCGAATGCAGGTGGAATCGACCATGGTCGAGGCCGCGCTCAACGTGGCGGCCGAGATGCTGGTCGAGTATTCACGCAACGGAATCGCGATGCGCCGCAATGGAAACCGTGGACCTGGGGCCGACCCCCAGGGCGTGTACCGGTGCCGAGGCGACGACGAATGGGTCGCGCTCGCCGCGATGGATGCCCCCGCACGCGCCTCGCTGGCAGTACTCCTCGACCAACCGGAGCTGCCCGAAACCGGCTGGGACGAGCGGTCCGACGATGTCGACAAACTGATCTCCGACTGGGCCGCGGGGCGCTCGGTGACCGAAGCGGTCGACGCGCTGCGCGGCGTCGGGGTGGCCGCCGCGCGCGTCACCCCGGCCGCGGCGCTGCTGACCGACCCGCACCTGCGCGCCCGGGGTTTCTGGGAGACGGTCAACCATCCGGTCGCGGGCTCTTTCCGGTGCACCGGAATGCCTTTCGTGTTCCTCGGCGAGCCCAGGCGCTGGATTCGGCGGGTGCCGCCGCTCTACGGCCAGCACACCGGTGAGGTGCTCACCGAGATTCTCGGGCACAGCGCAAAGGATCTGGCCGACCTGCGGCGGTCGGGCACCATCAGCGACCGGCCGGCGGGCCTGTGAGATGGCGGTCAGCCTGTGCGTGCCGCCCCGCGCCGGGGAGCTGTGCGCGCCGGTGCGTTTCCTGGTGCGCCAGGACTCCGTGGTGATGGAGCTGACCGCCCGCCACCGCATCACCAGCGTCGAGTGGGACGAGGACGAGCACGCGGTGGCGATGGTCGTCGAGATCACCGACCCGCGCACGGCGCGGCCCGTGGACGTGCGGATCGACGTGATCGAGCCGGGCGCGGCTCGCGCCGATGCACGAGCCACCACGATCGGCACCATCGAGCGCGACGGACGCGGATACGACGTCGTGGGCACCTACCTGGGAGTTGTCGCGGATGAAAACTAGCCGGAAGAAACGCACCGCGGCGATCGTCGGCGTGCATAACACCCGCCAGGGCCGGCGCCTGGACGGCGAAACCTCGCGCGGGCTCGCGATCAAGGCGATTCTGGGCGCGCTCGACGATGCCGGCCTGACCCTCGATGACGTCGACGGCATCAGTGCGAGCCCGCAGTCGACCTCGTTGATCTACGACCTGCGTCTCGGCCCCGCCTGGCAGGGCCTGGCTTTCGGGGTCGGCATGATCACCGAGGCGGTGACCGCCATCGAGCACGGCATGGCCGACGTGGTGGTGCTGGTCGCGGCCCAGGCCGGCGAATACCGCGACCACGAGGCCACCGCGCCGTGGACCCGGCCCGAAAACGAATTCGTCGCGCCCTGGGGCATGTTCACCACCGCCGAATTCGCGCTCATCGCGCGACGCCACATGCACGTCTACGGCACCACGCGCGAACAACTTTCGATCGTCGCGGCGACCATCCGCAACAACGGGTCACGCAATCCCGAAGCGGTCTACCACCAACGCGGGCCCTTCGCACCGGGCGACATCACCGCGTCGCGCCCCATCGCCGACCCGTTCCATCTCCTGGACTGCGCCACCACGTCCGAGGGCGGGTGTGCGCTCATCGTGGCCAACGTCAACGCCATCGACGTCAAGAGCCAGCCCATCTACGTCCTGGGCAGCGGCGCGGACTTCCACGGCCCGTCCTACCAGCATCCCCCGGCGTACGACCTCGCCGGACGGCGCGGCGATCACGTGAACGGCGTCGTGGGCCGGCGCGCGGCCGAGTGCGCGTTCGACCACGCCGGGCTGCGCCGCGACGACGTCGACGTGCTGGAACTGTACGATCCGTTCTCCTTCGAAATCATCCGGCAGCTCGAGGCATTCGGCTTCTGTGGCGACGGCGAGGGCGGACCGTTCGTCGGCGACGGCCACATCGCCATCGACGGCAGCCATCCGATCACCACCGACGGGGGAACCATGTCGTTCAGCCACGCGGGCTCCAATCCGCAGATGATGCAGCGGGCGATCCGGGCGGTTCAGCAGCTGCGCGGCCAGGCCGGTGATCTTCAAGTCCCCGATGCGCATATCGCGTTGTGCAGCAACGGGGGAGCGGGGGCCCTGTTCACGACGGTGCTGATTTTGGGAGACGAACCACGGTGACCCCTGATCGATTGCGACCCCAAGCCGGGCCTGTCCCGCACGCGAGCAGCCATGTCAGCGTGCCGTTCTGGGAGGGATGCCGGTCGCGGCAGCTGCGCTATCAGCGTTGCGCGGCGTGCGGTCAGGCGAACTTTCCCCCGACTGAGCATTGCCGCCAATGCCTTTCGGACGACATCGACTGGCGGCAGGGCGGTGGCCGCGGTGAGATCTACAGCTGGACAGTCGTTTATCGACCGGTGACGGCGGAGTTCGAACCGCCCTATGCACCGGCGATCATCACGCTCGACGAGGGCTATCAGATGCTGACCAACGTCGTCGGTGTGCCCCCGGAGGACATCGAGGTCGGCCTGCGCGTCCGGGTGCAATTCCACGGCGTCGGCCCCGACCTGATGCTTCCATACTTCACCGCCGAAGAGGCCGACAGTTCGTGAGTCCCCGTACCAGCAACGGACTTCCGGTCACCGCCTATCTGGTCCTGGGCGTGCTGGCGGCCAACGACGAACAACTCACCGCCGGTGAGATCAAGATGCGCGCCGAACTGTCGGTCGGCCACTTCTACTGGTCGCCGTCGGTGAGTCACGTGCGGCGCGAGCTGACCCGGCTGCTGGCCCGGGGAATGGTCAGCGAGACCGGCGCCCAATCCGGCAAGCGCGCCATCACCTTGTACGAGACCACCGAGGCCGGGCTCGACGCGCTGCGCCGGTGGGTCCAGCATTTCCCGGGCCAGGAGCAGGTGGTCATCAAACACCCCGTCATCCTCAAAACCTGGCTGGCCCGCGGCGAGGATCCCGAGCACGTCCTGGACACCCTGGACCGGCATCTCGACGCGACCCGGGCCCGGCTCGACGAGGCACTGTGGTCGCGGCAGCGCTCCCACGAACTCGGCATCACCGAGGACCCCGACCAGCGGTACTCGTTCGCCGTCCTGGACTACGCGATCCGGGGCCTGTATGCGGAGATCTCCAACATCTCCCAGCTGCGCGACGAGATCGCCGGCGGCACCAGCCGTGACCCCGTCAAGCGGGTGCGACGGTCGAAGGGGCAGATCCGCCGTCGGACACCCCGGAACCCCGGCTAGCCAATGGTGGCGACCCGCTGCGCCCGGCTCCGCCGCTCTTGCGATCGGCACTTGCCGTGTACGTCGTCCCACGAGCGTCGCGCTCCCACAAGACTTCTCCCGCGCCGATAGCGGTTCCCTGGGCGATCAACTGGCGCTTGAGCACCTTGTGGGTGGCGGTGCTGGGCAGGTCGGTCGCGATGCGCACGTATCGCGGGCGGGCCTTGGGGGACAGGTCGGGCTGTGCGTCCAGGAATGTTTCGAATTCGGCGGGCGCGAGGCTGTGGCCGTCGTTGAGCACGATGGCGGCCATCACCTGATCGCCCACCCGGCCGTCGGCGACGGCGTAGATCGCGATCCGATTGATCGCGCTGTGGCGCAACAGAATCCGCTCGATGGGCGCGGCGGCCAGGTTCTCGCCGTCGACCCGCATCCAGTCGGCGGTGCGCCCGGCCAGGTAGATCCAGCCGTCGGCGTCCCGATAGGCGAGGTCCCCGGACCAGTACATGCCGTGGTGCATGCGCTCGGCGTTGGCGTCCGGGTCGTTGTAGTAGCCGGTGAAGAAACCCGAACCCGCCGTGTTCACCAACTCGCCCACCGATTCGTCGGCGTTGACGAGCGCCCCGTCGGCGTCGAACCGTGCGATCGCACATTCGGTGATGGTGTCGCTGTTGTAGATCGCGATCCCGTCCATGCCTTTGCCGATCGAGCCTTTGGGAGTGCCTTCTTCTCGGATCACGATGACGGCGTTCTCGGTGGAGCCGAAGCCGTCCTCGACCTGCACGCCGAAGCGGCGGCCAAACTCCTCGATGTCCTTGTCGTTGGCCTCGTTGCCGAACGCCACCCGCAGGGGATTGTGGGCGTCGTCGTCGCGTTCGGCGGTGGCCAGGATGTAGGCGAGCGGTTTGCCGACGTAGTTCATGTAGGTGGCGCCGTACCGGCGGATGTCGTCGAGGAAATTGCTCGCCGAGAACTTCGCGGGCACCATCGCGGCCCCCGAGCACACCGCGGGCGCCCATCCGGCGACGACCGCGTTGGAATGAAACAGCGGCATCGAGACGTAGCAGGTGTCCTGTTCGGTCAGGGCGAAGCGCTGGACGAGGTTGAGTCCGGCGAACGTCGCCATGAAGTGGGATACCTGCACCGCCTTGGGATTTCCGCTCGTTCCCGAGGTGAAGATCATCATGAAGGCGTCCATCGCGGTGACCTGCCGATGGGGCGTCAGCTCCCCGGCGGTGTCGATGAACTCGGCCCACTGCGGCGTCGAGGTGTCGAGGATTTGCGTGCCCGGCAGGTCCAGGCCGTCCAGCAGCGGCCGGTGTTCGGCATCGGTCACCACGAACTGGCAGTCGGCGCGGCGAATATCGGCGGCCAGCGCCGCACCGCGGCGGGTGGTGTTCAGCCCGCACAGGACGTAGCCACCGAGCCCGGCCGCCGCCATCTGGCTCAGCATCTCGGGTGTGTTTCCCAGCAGGGCGCCGATGTGCAGCGGTCGTACGGGATCGGCGGCGGCCAACAGGGCGGCGGCGCGCGCCGTCGACCCCTCCAGGTACTGGCGCCAACTCCATTGCACGTCACCGTATTTCACCGCGATCGACGGGTCGGATAAGCGCTTGCGCAGTAGCGCTTGGATCGTGTCGTCAGTCATCGCTCCGATTCACCTTCACTGTGCCCGCCCTACGAGACGAGACGGTCCGTCTTATGATAGCTGGCACCTCGGCGCCGCAAAATCGCGACACGTAATGGGGGGCCGCCGGTGCCGGCTGGTCCATGGCTGCGCAGCACCTCGCGTTGTGGAAATCGTCATGGCCATTTCGCCCAGGATTCCCTATCGAGGACCGCGTGTATAGCGGATTCGTTCGTATCAAACGGTGATCATTGCCCCATGCTGTTTGAGTTACACAGGTCGCTACTTCTGCTCCGCAATCGAGCACGCGAATTTCGTCGCGGGGTCTCACGAACACCGGCGGTGGGCATCGCGGCCAGGCGCCGCCGTGGTGGCCAGTCGGGCGCCCGGCGAGCCAATGATTAAAGCCGATGCCGCTGAGTGCTATTGGTAACCAGAGGGTCTGATCGGCCGCGCGCTGCCTAACCGCCCACCATCATCAGGCCGCCGTCCACCGCCAGCAGCTGCCCGGTGATGAAGCCCGACCCGGGGCCGGCTAAAAAAACCAGCATCGGTCCGACGTCGCGGGCGGGTTCCCCCAGCGTCCCGCCCAGCGGGATCATCATCTTCATCTGCTGGTCGATCAGCGCGGCCGATTCTGGCCCGAGGAAATCGCGCAGCCGGTCGGCGCCCGGCGTCTGCACCGCCGGGGCAAGGGCGTTGACGGTGACATCGTCGGCGGCCCAGGCCTTGGCGGCCGACCGCGTCCACGCCTGCACCGCGCCCTTGGTCGCCGCGTAGACGGCCGAGATCGGGCTGCCCATAACGGCTTCGGAGGAGCCGAAGTTGATGATCCGGCCGCCCTTGGGGTTTTGCTCCTTCATGACGGCGTAGGCGGCCTGATTGGTGAGGATGGTCGCCTTGACGTTGGTGTCCAACAGAAAGGAGATCTCGTCGGCGCCGATGTAGCCGGGGATCCCGGCCTGCCAGAGCCCCGCGGCGTGCACCAGGACGTCGAGCCCGCCCAGGCGTTGCACCGCGTCGGTGACCATCGCTGAGACGGCGTCGGCGTCGCGCACGTCGCACTGCAGCCAGCTGGCCGCGAGGCCTTCCGGCGGCGGCGTCTGGTGGTAGGTCGCGGCGACCTCGGCGCCCGCCTCGGTCAGGACTCCGACGGCGGCAGCGCCGATACCGGTGGCGCCGCCGGTCACCAGGATGCGCCGGCCGAGCAGGACATTTTCCATGCACGCGAGCGTAACGCCACGGCGAGATCCCGCTCGATTTTTCGCCGTGCCGTTACACTCGCGGAGGCCAGCCGGTCAGGCGCGCACCGCGATCGTCGAGAGCAGATCCGCGAGTCGGTCGGGCTGATCGAGCATCGAGAAGGTCCGCGCCCCAGCGATCACTTCGAGGCGGGCGTTCGGAATGGTCGCGGCCAGCCGCGCCCCGTCTTCCTGCTCGAAGAACACGTCATCGGCCGACCATGCGATGAGCGTCGGCTTGTCGAAGTCGTACAGCCGGGTCGCCACCGTCGTCGTCACCTCGGTGCGCATCGAAAGCGTGAACTGGCGCAGGTCTTCGGCGACCTCAGGAAGCGACAGGGCCGGGCGCACCCAGAGCTCGGTGAGGTCGTCGACGTTGCTGTGCGCCAGGCCGTCGAACGCGCGCTTGCGCACGACGGGGGCGCGTACGGCCTGGATCGCGGTGCGGAACAACGTCTTCGACTTGGCCGCCAACAGCAGTGGCCGCAGGATCGGCGGCGGAAAGTGTTCGAACGCATCGCAACTCGTGAGCACCAGCGCGCCCAGCCGCTCGCGATGGTGCACGGCCACCAGCTGGGTGACGACGCCGCCGGTGTCGTTGCCGACCAGCACCACGTCCTCGAGGTCGAGCGCCGCGAGCGCCTCGGCGACCATGCCGGCGACGCCGGTGATGGTTCGATCGGCGCCGTGACGCAGCGGCTCCGGATGCGCGCCCAGCGGCCAGGTCGGGGCGATGCAGCGCAGGCCGCGGCCGGCCAGCCGCTCGCTGACCTGACGCCACAATTGGCCACCCATCATGTAGCCGTGCACGAACACGACCGGCCTGCCGTTTTCGGGTCCGGTTGCTTCGTAATGAATGGTTCCGGCACTAATGTCGATCGTCGACATAGAGGACTCCTACTCAGATATAGTTACAAACAGGCTGTCTGTTCGTAAGTTACCAACAGGTTGTATGGAAAGCAAGAGACGCACCCAGGAGGAGCGCTCCGCGGCGACCCGCGAGGCGCTGATCGGCGCTGCGCGCAAACTGTGGGGCCTGCGAGGATACGCGGACGTGGGTACGCCCGAGATCGCCTCGGCGGCCGGGCTGACCCGCGGCGCGATGTATCACCAATTCGCCGACAAGGCAACGCTTTTCCGCGAGGTCGTCGAGGTCGTCGAGCAGGATGTGATGGCGCGGATGGCCGTGGTGGTGGCCGAGTCCGGGGCGACGACGCCGACGGCCGCGATCCGGGCCGCCGTGGACGCGTGGCTCGAGGTTTCCGCCGATCCCGAAGTGCGGCAGCTGATCCTGTTGGATGCGCCGAGCGTGCTCGGCTGGGCGGAATTCCGCGATGTCGCCCAGCGGTACAGCCTGGGCATGACCGAGCAGATGCTCGCCGAGGCGATCCGGGCCGGCCAGTTGGCCGAGCAACCGGTGCGGCCGTTGGCGCACGTGCTGATCGGTGCGCTCGACGAGGCGGCCATGGTCATCGCCACCGCCGACGACCCGGACCGCACCCGCCGGGAAACCCGGCAGGTGCTGCACCGCCTCATCGACGGGATGTTCGAGGCGCGCTGACGGGCGGGGTCAAGCACCGCGAATTGCAGCGACGCCGGCGATGACACCCTGGACGAGCCGGTCGAGGTGCTCGGCGTTGTCGACGGCCGGCTGCCCCGCCACGAAGGTCAGCATGATCCCGTTGATGAACGCCAGGGTGGCGATCGCCTGGTCGTCGACCAAGGCCGGATCGGGTGCGGCGCCATCGGGATGCCATTGGGTGACGACGTCGCGGGCCAGGGCGTAGAGCCGGTCCGCGGATTCACTGAGGGCCGCGGCCAGTTCGGGGTCCCGCCCGGCGAGCAGTGCCAGCTCGTAGCGCGCCTTGGCGCGGGTCAGCCAGGGTTCGCTGTTCACGTACATGACGATGCGGGCCAAACCGGCGGTGCCGGCGAACTGCGTGGCGTGATCCTCGGCGAGTTCGGTCATCATCGAAAAATCGGCGACGTCCAGTTCGGCAAGCCGGGTGGCCATGGCGTGCACCAGCGCCTTGCGGGTCCTGAAGTAGAACGACGTGGTGCCGGCCGGCACGCCGGCGTGGTCGTCGACCTTGGGGTGACTGACACCGTGCACCCCGTTGCTGCCCAACAGTTCGATCGCGGCGTCGGCGAGCTGGCGGCGCCGCTCAGGCGCGTTGTGCTTTCTGCGTGCAGCGATGCACCCCAGTTTATCGACGCCAATCTCGGCCGCGCTTCAGAACCGACCGCAGTTCGGTGCGGTGGGCTCTCCGTTGAAGCGGGCCGCGATCCACTGCATGGCCGGCTCACCGTCGACCAGCATCGGCAGGGCGTGGTTGATGATGAGCTTGTTGAGGAAGGGCGGCTCTTCGTTGGAGCGGAATTCCACGTCGGCGTCCTGGGTGCACCAGTCGCGTCCGAGTTGGTTGGCCGCGGTCCACGGCACCAGCGGGTCGTAGCGGTTGCTGTTGATCAGCACCGGCGCGTTGGGTTTGTAGCGCCCGATCCGCTGTGCGTCGAACAGGGTGTTGAACGGCTCCTCATTCACCAATTGGTCGATGTCCTCGGTGAAGTAGGGCTGCAGATGCCGAAACATGAAGTCCAAGATGGTCTGGCCGACGCACTGGCGCGATACGGATTCGAGCATCGCCAGCCCGCGGGGTGTCATCTTGGAGCGGATGGTGTCGGCGAACTCCGGGTAGGCGGCCAGCACGCTGTTGAGCGCGTATCCGACGGCGCCGACCAGGACGCTGCCGTCGGCGTAGGGAAACAGTTCCTTGAGGTTGGCCGGGGGCGCCCCGGCATAGGTACCCACGATATGGAGGTCGGGGGCGTATTGCGAGGCGAGCTCGGCCGCGGAGGCGGACGCGCCACCGCCCTGCGAATAGCCCCAAAATGCCACGGGCCCATGCGGATCCAACGACGTGCCGGGCAGTCGCATAGCCGCGCGGGCGGCGTCGAGGACGGCCTGCCCCTCGGCCACCCGCCCCACATATGTGTGCATCGACGCGGTGCCCAGGCCCTCGTAGTCGGTCATCACGATGGCGAAACCACGGGCGACCATGGTGGCGACGAACAGTTCCTCGTAGTTGAGCATGATGTCCCAGCCACCCGAATAGTGGATGCCCTGGTTGAACATTCGCGACGGCGCGCACTGATTGCCCTGGCCCTGGGTGCCGGGTGCGTAACTGATCAACGGCCGTGGCCCGCCACCCGGCCAGTCGTTGTAGGGCTCGAAGTAGGTGCCGGTGACCGCGATCGGGTTACCACGGGTGTCGGTGCTGCGGTACATGATTCGGGTGCCGGTCGCCATGATCGCGCCCAGCTGGCCCGACGGTTCCAGCACCAGCCGCGACGGCTCGGTCCGCATCAGGTCGCCGGGCTGGCCGGGCGGCAGCGGGTCCGGCGGGGTGTAAAAGTCCGCGTACCGCGGCTCGTCGCCGCCGTCAGCCCGCGCAATTCCGCCCCCCGCCAGTGCTGAAGCAATTATCAGCAGCGCTGTTAAAATTCCCCCGGCCCGACGCATTACGGAACGGTAACAATCGACCGCCGGCCAGCGGAAGAGGTTTCTCTAATTTTTTAGAGATTGTGTGCTCGCCAACGATGATTCCGGGTAAAGAATTGCCAGATACGGGTGAGCCGGCAGGCAATAGTGGCCCTGGAGCGGCATGGCTACGTCACCCGGGCCCCCGACCCGGTCGACGCGCCTGCCCGGATCATCGAGCTGACGGCGCGTGGCCGGCGTGCCCCGCGGGTGATGCGTTCCAACGCAGTCGCTTCGGAGAAGCGATGGCGGCAGGCCCGGGGTGAGCGGCCGCGCCGGACGGCGTCGGGTAGCGGCCGTCAGGGCGTCTTGACGAACACGTCGTTGAGCGTGACCGTGCGAAGGTTCCGGTCGCGGATGATGTCGACGAGCTGCGGATAGACGTGCGTCACCGGCAGATGATTGAGGTGCCCGATGACGATGGCCTGCGGCGTGAAGTACTGATCGGCCATCTGCACGATGTAGTCCTCGGTGATCAGCGTCGAATCCGACAGCGAGCCCGACCACAGGGTGGGGACCTTGTAACCGAGGTCGGCGGCGACGGCGTCCACGGCGGCGTTGCGCTTGGCGTACGGCGGCCGCCAATAGGGCTTGGCGCCGATGCCGTACGTCTTCTTCAGGAATGCGTCGTTACGGGTGAGCTGTTCGGCGACTTGCTCTTTGGTCAGTGTGGTCAGGTCCGGGTGTGACCAGGTGTGGTTACCGAGTTGGATCTGCCCGCTGTCGACCAACGGCCGCAGCAGCTCCATGTTGTCGGTCCACGAGTCGTAAACCCCGTTGACGAAATAGGTCAGCCGCACGCCGGTGTCCTTGGCGAATTGCGTGTAGGCGCGCACCACCTCGCTGTTCACGCCGTCGTCGACGGTCAGCGCGAGCAGGTCGCCTTCGCCGGGGATTTTGACCAGTGCACCCCCGCCGGGCAGCGGAATGCGGGCGCTGAGCGGCGGGGGCGGCAGCAAAGCCTGCGGGGCGGTCGGGCCGGACGTCGGCACGTCGACCCGCGGTGTCTGGGCGAAGGTGCGCGGCTGCGGGTCGATGATGAGCCGGGCCGACCCGACGCCGACGACCACCGACGCGGCGAGCGATCCAAGGAACTGACGGCGGTTCATGGCCGAGACGGGACAGCGTCGATCAACTGCAAGCGCGGGCCGAGAAATGGCGAATGCGGCCCGACTATTCGGAACTGGGTGGTGGTGCGTTGCGTAACACGCGGGTCCCCGCGGGAACCGCCGTTCGTGCACAACATCGAGGCCACAGCAGCGAACCGTACCATTCGGAGCGCCCATAAGTCGGCTGCGTTACGGGAGGGTCAGTTGTGAATTCTCGACTGCTCCCGCTGCGGCCGGTGAACGCGAACCGACCAGCGGGAATCAGTGCGGTTCCCCGGCGGTCCGTTGCGGGAGCTGCACGGGTTCGACGCCGGGGGTTCCGACCGTGGAGGCCAGCCACGGCAGGGCGGTGGCAAACGCCTGGGCGGCAAACGGCCAGTCGTGCTTGCCCTCCTGGGTGACCACCGCACAGGTGATGCCGTTGGCGGTGCCGACCGCGCACAGCGACTTCGCGGCGGCGTCCTGGCCCTCGGGGTTGGCGGCCGGGTCGATGCTGGACACGGTGAGGGTCGGGTTGGCTTGTTCGGCCACGTTGCGAGGTCCGGATGACACCGGCACGTCAAACCATCCCGACAGGCCGGTGTAGTGGCCGTGCTTCGTCATGACGGTGACCGGGTCGAAGGCGGCCCAAGCGGCCTGATCGCCGCCGAACAGGCGCGCGACCGACTGGTCCTTGGGGCCGACGTTGGGGCCGCGGTCACCCGCGATGTCCACGAACGCGCTGAACAGCTCCGGATGCGTGACGGCCAGGTCGACGGCGCAGGTACCGCCCATCGACCATCCGGCGACGCCCCAGTTGGTGCGATCCCCGCTGACGCCGAAGTTCGACACCATGAACGGGATCACGTCCTTGGCCAGGTGGTCGGCGGCGTTGCCGCGCGGGCCGTTGACGCATTCGGTGTCGTTGTCGAATGAACCGGTCGGATCGACGAACACCAGCACCGGGGAGAACCCGTGATGGGCGGCCGCGAAGTTGTCGATGGCGGTGAAGGCGCCGCCGGGGCCCAGCCAGTCGGCCGGGGTGTTGAAGGCCGAGCTGATCATCATGACGGCCGGCAGCCGGGGCGGCGGATTGCTGTTGAACCATGCGGGCGGCAGGTAGACCAACTCACGGCGGTGGGCGAAGTGGGAGGCGTTGTCGTCGATGTCCACCGGCACCACCACACCCTTGGTCGGCCTGGTCCCGGCGATCTGCATTTCGGTGACCCGCAGCCGGTCGATCTGGTCGGGCAATGGCACCGATGTGAGCTGATTCCACGCGGCCAGCGCCGTGGGGAAATAGCCCACCCAGCCGTTCAGCGCCATGCCCGCACACAGGACGCACAGCGGTATCGCCAGCACCGCCACGCCGCGACGCCACCACCGCACGCCCCGCCAGCCCACCAGGAAAACCGCGGCGGCCAGACCGCTCAGCCCGATCCACAACCACAGCGTCGTCGGTGCCGGGTCCCCGGCCACCCCGAGCGAGGTGATGTACCACCGCGAAAGCGCGGTCACCGCGACGGCCGCGATCAACGCCACGGGCATCACTCGCTTGAGCCAGCTTCGCGTGCGCCATTGGATCGCGACGACCAGCACGAGCACCGCCAGGCCCTGTACGGCCGGCGGAAACCAGCCGTGCAGCAAGGACAGCTGTCCGAAGAACTGCTCCAACGGTCGTGACCTTTGCTAGATCGATCGCTGCGCGAGGGGAAGGTGATTGTCGTGATCGTCGAGGGGCCGGTCGGGGTTTCGCGAGACGGCGGCCGGACCCACTATCCCATACGATCGCGACCCGCCGGCCGACCGTTTCTGTGTGGGGGCCGACCGGTCGCGGGAGGCCCGTTGGGCGCGGCTCACGCGTCGGTGATGACGCTGGCGAACGAGCGCAGCCGCAGGCTGTTGCCGACGACGAGAAGGCTGGAGAGTGCCATGGTGGCGCCGGCCAGCATCGGGTTGAGCATGCCGAGCGCGGCGATAGGGATCGCGGCGAGGTTGTAGCCGAAGGCCCACACCAGGTTGGCCTTGATGGTGGCAAGCGTGCGCCGGGAGAGCCGGATCGCGTCCACGGCCGCACGCAGGTCGTCGCGGATCACGGTGAGGTCGGCCGCTTCGATCGCGACGTCGGTGCCGGTGCCCATCGCCAGGCCCAGATCGGCGGCGGCCAGCGCGGCGGCATCGTTGACGCCATCGCCGACCATGGCGACCACCTTGCCCTCGGCTTGCAGGCGTTTGACGGCGGCGACCTTGTCGACCGGCATCGCGTCGGAGATCACCTCGGCGATGCCCAGTTCGTCGGCGATGCGGGTGGCGACGGTGTGGTTGTCGCCGGTGAGCAGCACCGGGGACAGGCCCAGCCGCTGGAATTGCCGCACGGCTTCGCCGCTGGACGGTTTGACGGTATCGGCGACGACCAGGATTCCCCGGGCCAGGCCGTCCCAGCCGACGGCGACGGCGGTGTTGCCCTCGCGCTCGGCGCGGGCTTTGGCCGACGACAGCGCGGCGTCGAGGCGCACCCCGCGCTCGGTCAGCAGGTCCGCACGCCCGACGACGACGGCATGGCCGTCGACCGTGCCGTGCACGCCCACGCCGTGAACCCCGGTGAAGTCGGCGGGCGCGGGGAGCGACCCGAGTTGCGCCGTGGCGCCGCGGGCGATCGCCTGCGCGATGGGATGTTCGGAGGCGGCTTCCAGGGCCCCGGCGTAGCGCAGCAGCGTCGCGCGGTCGGTCCCGGTCCCGCAGATCACGTCGACCAGGGTCATCCGGCCGGTGGTGACGGTGCCGGTCTTGTCGAGCACGATCGTGTCGATCTTCCGGGTGGATTCGAGCACTTCGGGCCCTTGAATGAGGACGCCGAGCTGAGCCGCTCGGCCGGTGCCGACCAGAAGGGCGGTCGGCGTCGCGAGTCCCATCGCGCACGGGCAGGCGATGATGAGCACCGCGACGGCCGCCGTCAGCGCGGTGGTGAGCGAGAAGCCCGCCGTGAGCCAGCCGGCCAGCGTCGCGACCGCGAGCACCATGACGACGGGAACGAACACGCCGGAGACGCGGTCCGCGAGGCGCTGCACCTGGGCCTTGCCGGATTGGGCCCGTTCGACGAGCTTGGCCATCTGCGCGAGCTGAGTGTCGTCGCCAATCCCGGTGGCGCGCACGACAAGCCGGCCGCCGGCGTTGACAGTGCCGCCGGTGACGGCGTCGCCATCGCCGACCTCGACGGGGATGGACTCGCCGGTCAGCATCGAGGCGTCCACGGCCGAGGAACCCGCGACCACAATCCCGTCGGTCGCGATCCTTTCGCCGGGACGCACGACGAACTCGTCGCCGACCGCCAGCCGCTCGATCGGGATGCGGGTCTCGGCGCCGGCACGCAGCACCGCGACATCCTTGGCGCCCAGTGCCAGCAGTGCGCGCAGCGCGGCGCCGGCGGTCCCCTTGGCCCGCTTCTCGAAATACCGGCCGGCCAGGACGAACAGGGTCACGCCCGCGGCCACCTCGAAGTAGACGTGGCAGGGGGTGTCGTCGCGCCCGATGGTCAGCTCGAAGTCGTGCTGCATGCCCGGTTGCCCGGCGGTCCCGAGGAAGAGCGCATAAAGGGACCACAGGAACGCGGCCAGTGTCCCGATAGAGACCAGGGTGTCCATGGTGGCGGCGCCGTGTTTGAGGTTGGTCCAGGCGGCCGCGTGGAAGGGAAGCCCGCACCAGACGACGACCGGAGCCGTCAGGGCCAGCGATGCCCAGTGCCAGTGGTGAAACTGCAGCGCGGGAACCATCGCCATGGCGATCACCGGCCCGGCCAGCACGGTCGCGGTGATCAGACGCCTGCGCAGCGACGTCAGCTCAGGGTCGTGCTGCGGCGAGCGTCGCGGCAGGGCGGCCGCGTAGCCGGCCTTTTCGATCTCGGTGATCAGGAGCCGCGGGTCGTATCCGGCGGGGGCGGTGACGGCGGCCTTCTCGGTCGCGTAGTTGACCGTGGCGGTGACGCCGTCCAGCTTGTTGAGTTTCTTTTCGATCCGGGCCGCACACGAGGCACAGGTCATCCCGGTGACCTCGAGCTCGATAGGGAATGTGGCGGCCGAATCGTTGCCGTCGGGGAGGACGCCCTCGTTGATGTGCCGCGGGGGTGTGCTCATGCGACCGGGACGGCCTGGTAGCCGGCCTCGTCGACCGCGGCGAGGACGGCGTCGGCATCGATGGGGGCCGCACTGGTGACGACGAGCCGGCCGGTGTCGGCGCTGACCGTCACGCCGTCGACGCCGGGGATCCGGGACACCTCGCTGCGGACAGCGGCCTCGCAGTGCGCGCACGTCATCCCGTTCACCCGATATTCGCTGGTGGGCATGCCGCTCCTTCTCGCTACCCCGCTGCAGGTCTTGATCCCACCATTGTGCCTGCCCCCGCGATTCGGGCTATTGCCGCAGGTGCGATCCACCGCCGATGTACCAGACCTGACCGGTGATCCACTCGGCCTCGTCGGACAGCAGGAACGCCGTGATCGCCGCAAGGTCACCCGGCGTACCCAGCCGGCTGGTCTTGCCGAACGTCAGGAAGGCCTGCTGGAGCGCGACGTCGTTCTGCCGCTCCTGGGTTTCGCCCATCACCAGGCCGGGCATGACGCCGTTGCTGCGGATGTTGTGTTTGCCCCAATTGACGGCCACGTGCCGGGTCAGGTGGTTCACGGCGGCCTTCGAGGCGCCGTAGGCGACGTGTGACGGGTCGCTGCCGAGGGCGGCGCCGGACGAGGTGTTCACGATGCTGCCCCCGCCCCGGGCGAGCAGGTGCGGCAGGACCGCGCGGATCGTGCGGACATACCCCATCAGGTTGACGTCGAGCGTGCGCTGCCAGACGTCCAGCTCGGTATCGAGGATCGTGGTGTCGCGTCCCAGGTTGTCCTCGGACAGGTCGGCGCCGACGTTGTGCAGGCCGTGCAGGGCCCCGAACTCGTGCAGGGTCGTCTCGACCAGGCGCCGCACGGACCGTTCGTCGGCGAGGTCGAATTCGACCGCGATGGCCCGGCCGCCGGTCGCCTCGATCCGCTCGGCGGTGACGGTGGCGCCGGCGATGTTGTTGTCACCGATCGCCACGTGAGCGCCTTCTTCGGCAAGGCGCTGGGCGGTGGCCGCGCCGATTCCGGTGGCCCCTCCGGCGACCAGGAATACCTTGTCGGCCAGGCCGCGCATCAGACGTACCCGACACCGATGTCGACCGAAACCTGGGTTGCGGTAACCAATCTGGACTGATCCGAGGCCAGCCAGGCCACGGCGTCGGCGATGTCCTCCGGCTGCGCAATCCCCTCGGGCAGCAGCGGCTTGTGCATGCCGCGCAGGTGCGGGTAGTCGTCGGCGGCCGCTTGCAGCGCTTCCCGCATCCGGCCGGTGCCCATCGGGGTGGCGACCGCCCCGGGGTTGAGGCTGTTGACGCGGATGTTGTACCGGCCGAGTTCGGCGGCGAACGCCCGCGCCATCCCGACCACGGCGTGTTTGCTTGCGGTGTAATGGATCATGAACGACTGCATCTTGATGCCGGCCGCCGAACCGATCAGGATGATCGAGCCGCCGCGGCCGCCGTCGATAATGTGGCGCGCCCCGGCCATCACGGTGTTCCAGGTGCCGATCACGTTGGTGTCGATGGTTTCTCGGAATGCCTGCGCGGTGATCTGATCCCAGGGTGCGGGGCTGCAGATCCCGGCGTTGGCGACGATGACGTCGAGCCGGCCCAGTTCGCCCACCGCGCCATCCACGGCGGCCGACAGCGCATCCAGGTCGCGGATGTCGGCCTCGGCGGTGATGATCCTCCGGCCGTGGGCGCCCACCAGTCGCGCGGTTTCGGCCAGATCGTCGGGCGTCGGCGAGTCGTAGGGGACGCTCGGCGGCAGCGGCCCGGCGAGATCGACCGCGATGATGTCGGCGCCCTCGGCCGAAAGACGCTCGGCGTGCGCCCGGCCCTGCCCGCGCGCGGCACCGGTGATCAGCGCGACCTTTCCCGAGAGTGACTGGCTCATGTGTGGTGTGGGTTCCTTTCAGTCGCGCGCGATCTTGTCGAGCGGGTTGGAGCGTTCCAGCATGCCGTATGTCTCTTCGCCGTCCCATCGGTAGCGCACACCGGCCTGCTGGACGGCGGGGAACTCGGCCATCTCCTGTTTGAGGGCGTGCATGGAGTACATGTCATCGTCGTGCTGGATGTCGTGGGTGGAAAACACTGTCTCACCGTCGATTTCGACGAGGCCGTCGGCGGTCTGAAGCACCAGCGAAACGTCCTCGCCGAGCGGTCGCAGGCGCGTCAGCCATGGCGCCCGGATCGCCCGGGCCGGGACGAGGCCGCCGTCGCCGGTGAAGATGAATCCCTCGTTGAAGGTGGGCCGGCCGTCCGGACGTGGCGGGTAGGCGATGTAGCCGAAGGCACAGCCGCTGCCGAACACGGCCGACTGCCAGCAGTGTCCCCAGAAGCCGGCGAGTTTACGCACCCCGGTACGGCGGATCCGCAGGCCGCTCCCGGTGAACGTGTGGCTCTCGTTCGCCACCCGGAATTCCCCTGTGGCGGTGAATAATTGCTCATACCGTGGGCCGCCCATGATCTCGCCGACGGCGGTGGTTTCGAGCTGGGTGCCGGCGTCGCGCTGCAATGCGCCCTGGACCCACGGGGGCACGGCCATCTTCGCTTCGACATGGAAGCCGATGTCGACCGAGGGGCCCTCCTTCCTGCCGTCGACCAGGTCGGCCGACGACGTCTGTATCGCCGGTCCGTCGTAGGACATCGTCCAGGTATCGAAGGGTTCGATGCACTGAAATGCCAGGCCGCCGGCGCCCAGCACGGTCGGCCGCCCGTCGGCCCCGCGGGTGGGCAGCGACGGCCCGTTGGTGCGCAGCCGGTAGACCCGCCCGTCGGGAAACGCGGCGTTGACTTGAATGTCGTGGAAGTCCCAATTGGCGCCCACCGCCTCGATTCCGATGCGCGGCAGGCCGATCTCGCCGCGGTCGTCGACGACCCAGAAGCTCACCGAGTCACGCATCTCGGGATCCTTGGGACGTTGCGCCAGCACATACTCGCGCGACGGGTCGATACCGCCGGTGAGGTCAACAGCCATTGCTCTTCTCGCTCCTTACGTTTGGATGCCGCGTCCACCGCCGCGCGCTGTCCACATAGCGGGCGAACCGGGGGCGAACGTCGTCGAGATCGATACCGAACTCCACCGGGTCGGCGTGCGAGCTCGGCTCACGCTCGGAGGCGGCGTGCCCCCACCAACTGCGCATCCGCGCTTCGAACTCGGCGGACACCGGGACCCCTAGCCAGGCGTACAGCCCGGCGACCTCGCCGATGGGGCCGGCCTGCATGGCGCGAAAGTCGATGTCGTAGAAGCGATCGTCAGCGCCGGCGGCGCGAAAATCCAGCGCCCGCTCCATGCCCAGCGACCAATGCTCGACGTTGAGCCGACCGATGTAGCGGCGGTCGATCCGGGTGTTGAACGACCCGATGATGTCCGCATACAGATCGGCCACCGACAACAGGACGTCGGTGGGGTCGCGATGGGTCATCACGAATCGCGCGTCGGGGAACGCCGCGTCCAGGGCGTCGAGCCACAACACGTGTGACGGGCATTTCAACCGCCACGGCCGCTCCGGTTCACCCCACTGCAGGAGTTGCATCACGCGGCGCTGGTAGCGAAACGTTGGGGTGAGGTCGGCGTACTGCACCAGCCACGTTGAGTACGAGGGGATTTCGGCGAACGACTGAAAAATGTGCGACTTGAAATCGAGCGCCATCAGCTCGTGGCACTCCATGGGGCCGTGCGTGTCGCCGGGAACGTGGTAGCGGGTGCCGATCATCTCCCCCTTGTCCGGCGGGACGCGTGGATCGACACCCCGCACCGTCGACGGCGGGGGACAGGGTTGCGCCGACTCCCACCGGCGCAGATACCGCACCTCGGGATCCTGGGCCAGCAGCATCGACAGGGCGGTGGATCCGGTCCGGGGCAATCCCAGACCCACCAGCGGTTCACGGATGGGCACGTCGCCGATCTCCGGGTGCCGCCGAAACCAGTCCTCGACCTGTAATCGCTGCGACAGATAGCCCACGATGCGTTGCCGCAGAAAGGCTCCGCCGCGTTCATTCAGCTGCGCTTCGTCGCGCAACGCGGACAACAGGACGTTCAGGCCTTCGGTGAAGGAGTCGTCGCCGAAGTCGGTGAGGCCGGTCTGCGCCGCGGCCTGATCCATCACCTCATCGGTTGTCGGCACGGCTATCTCCCTGGTGTCCCTCGTGAAAGTTACTGCGGCAGTGGTCAGCCCATCCACTGCCCGCCGGCGACGTCAATGGTCTGCCCGCACAGGTAATCGGCCGCCTCGGAGGCCAGGAACGCAACCATGTTGGCGGCTTCCTCGGGCAACGAGGCGCGCCCCAGCTGGACCTGGTGGGTGATCGCCTCCTGGATGGCGCCGCGGCCGGCGCGTTGTTTGTCGTCCTGAGGGTCGAGCAGGTACCGGCGCATCTCCGGTTTGATCATGATGCCCGGCGCCACGCCCAAGACGTTGACGCCGCGAAGCGCGACCTCGTGCGCGAGGTTTCGGGTGAACCCGATGACCCCGGCCTTGCACGCGTTGTACACCACCAGCCCGCGCTGCTGGATGCGGCCGCCGACCGAGCCGATGTTGATGATCTTCCCGGAGCCCTGGTCGAGCATGTGCTCAAGGGCGGCGTGCGCCCCATACATCATCATCGTCAGGCTGCCCAGCACCGTGTAGTCGATCTCGTCTTTCGTCTGCTTCTCGAAAGGGCCGGCGGCGACCATCACCGGGTTGTTCACCATGATGTCGAGCCCACCGAGTTCGCGGTGGGCTTGTCGCACCGCGCCGTGCACCTGGTCCCAGTCGGACATGTCGGCTTTGACGGGAATGGCCCGCACCCCCCAGCGCTGCTCGACTTCCTTCGCGCGGCGTTCGACCTTCTCGAAGGTGCGACCGATGAGCGCCACCTCGGCGCCGCAGCCGGCCAGCCGGTTGGCGATCGCCTGCCCCAGGCCGTCGCCGCCGGCACCGGTGACGAAGGCCTTCTTGCCGGACAGGTCCATCAGTTCGGTCACGCGCTTACCGACGATGTGCTCCGGCAACCGATCCAACCCGAGCAGCTGCACCCAGTCCTGATCGTCCTGAACCGTCATCGTCGACCTTTCGTCAGCCAGACCGGGACGGCATCGCCGACCCCACCTCGTCGACGATATGGCGGCATCACGGCCAGCAGGTAATACCAATTCGGGAAAGCAGTCATGCCGCATTTATATGGCTGGTAGATGTGGAGGCGATGGATACCCACCGGCTGAAGTACTTTCTGCGGATCGCGGAGGAGGGCTCGATCACCCGCGCGGCCGCGGTGCTGGGAATTGCCCAGCCGGCGCTGAGTCGCCAGATCCGGCTGTTGGAGGAGGACCTCGGCATCACGCTGTTCGAGCGGACCCGGCGGGGCGTGCATCTCACCGAGGAGGGCGAGCGGTTGCGCTCCTCGACGGCCGCGCCGCTGCGTCAGCTGGAGCTCGCCCTCCGGTATGCCGGATCGCCGTTGGCGCGGATCGAGCGGGGACTGCTGTTCGGCATGGTGCCCACCGCCGCCGGCGTCTTGGCCGCGCCGCTGCTGGCAAGCCTTGGCGCCGCGTTCCCGAATGTCCATTTCCACGTCGCCGTGGCCGAAACCGACGATCTGGTGCAGCGCCTGCTCAAAGGCGCGGTCGACCTCGCGGTGATCAACCCGGTCTCCGACGACCGGCTCTTCTACCGGCACCTGGTGGTCGAGGACCTCCTGCTGGTCGGAGGGCCCGCGTCGGATCTCTCGCCCGCCAGCCCGATCCGCTTCACCGAGCTGGCCAAGTTACCGCTGGTCATGCCCAGCGCACAGACCGGCATTCGAAACACGTTGGAGAACACCGCACTTCGCCTCAAAGTGGCCATCACGGCCCGCTTTTCGACCGATTCGGTGGAGGTGTCCAAGCGCCTGGTCGAGTCGGGGCTCGGGTACGCGGTGCTGCCCTTGGCGGCGTGCGGCGCCGACGTGGAGGCGGGACGGCTGCGGTGCACCTCGATCCGCGAACCCCAGATCAACCACCAGCTCGGCGTGGCCGCCACCTCGGCGCTGGAACTGCCCCGCGAATTCGCGGCGAAGATCGGGGTCGTGTTGCGCGAAGAGGTCGCGCGGTTGACCAAATCCGGCTTCTGGCCGGCGCGTTTCGAGCCGTCGCCGGTGTGGGACCCGAGCCTTCCCGAGCCGCGGAACTGAACGGGATTACGCTGCCGGGTAGCGGAAAGGAGATTCGCAATGACCGTCACTGTCGTCGACCGGGGACCCCGCCAGGTGAGTCGCAGGGTCGAGGTGGCCGCGCCGGCGGCCGAGCTCTATGCCATCGTCGCCGATCCGCGGCGGCACCACGAACTCGACGGGTCGGGCACGGTGCGCGACAACGCCGCCATGCCGTCGCAACTCCTTGAGGGCTCGAAGTTTTCGACGAATATGAAGATGTTCGGTGTGCCCTACCGCATCACCTGCACGATCACCGCGCTGCAGCCGAACGAAGTGGTCGAATGGCGCCACCCGGTGGGTCACCGCTGGCGGTGGGAATTCGAGGCGCTCTCACCCACCCTGACGCAGGTTACCGAGACGTTCGACTACCGCGATGCCGGTGCGCTCAAGAACAAACTGAGGTACTACGAGCGGATGGGGTTCGCCAAGGCGAACGCCTCGGGCATCGAGGCGACGCTGACCAAACTGCGGGATCGCTACGCGGGGTGATCAATCCGCGGTCGGATCGGCGGCGTCCCAAGGCATCACACCGGACACCCAATGGCTCAGTTCTCGGGCCTGGTCGTTGCGGTGCAGATGCCGCGGCGGCGTCGCGTACGTGGAGTAGGGGCGGCAGCGGATGACCACGCGGTCCTCGCGTTCGCACATCGCCTGGATGTGCGGGCGGGCCTCGTCACCGAGTGGCCGGCCGGACATTCGGCCCGCAACCGCCATCATCACGTCGACCGCCAGATCCCGGTCCTGCTCGACGGTGGCGTCGGCGTAGACCTGCAGATAGGCGAACGGCCACCGCTCGTCGAGGACGCACAGGCTCACTCTGCCGTCACGTTCGACCACGCGGGCCTTGCCCCTGCCGGCCATGGTGGAGACGAGCAATTCGTCGGTGTCGGTGGGGATGTAGTACACGACCGACATGCCCGGGCCGTCGTCGCGTCGGCGGTAGCCGAACACGCAGGTGCGATGGGTGCGCACGAATGCGCGTCGTTCCGAGGGAAGCATGTCGCGCTCGGTCGGAGCGGTGAAGGGCTCCGCGGCCAAGGGGAGGAGCATGACGAATTGTCCTCGCTGTCAAGGGGGTTGATCCGGATCGTACCGCCACTTTTCCAGCCGCTCCGCATGGGTGTCCCTGCTGATCGAGTACCCGGCGACGGGGCCGAACGCGTGGCCAATCGCGAGCGATGCCCGACGAGGTCGCTTTCGGGTTGCGGCTCATCGTCGCCGGGCTCGAAAAATTGCGCGGGTGAACGGTTTCACGGCGTGAACCGTGGCGGGGGTGGATGACCGCGTTCAGGCGCCCGAGGGGCCCCTCTTTGATGACCGATCACACGCCGAGCCGATGGGGCCAACTCCGCAACCGCTACGGCCGTGCCGGGCGCGCGAAGAGTGTTCCCCGCAGTAGCCCCTTAGCCGAGGCCAGCGTGGCCGCATAGGCCTCCGGGCCCAGGTTGGCCGCCCGTTCCGTGAGACCGCGGGCCAGCGCGTGGATCGCATTCACCGCGGCATCCGGATCGGTGCCGGCAGGCAGTACCCCGCGCGCGTGGGCTTCCCCGACAATCTCAGTGATAATGTCGCGCAACGCTTTCAGTCCGGAATACTGCACCCGGGTGCCGCCGCGGCGCTCGTTGCCTGCCACCCGGATCGCCCGCTCGAAGGCGGCCAGGTACGGATAGTCGCGCATCAACCGGCTCGACTCGTCGAGCACCGCCACGATGCGATCGACGGCGTCGTCGTCCCGCCCGGCAGCGGCACGCAGCCGGGGGAGTGCGGTGCGCTCCATTTCGGCGACGGTGGCCTCGAGCAGTTCGGACTTGTTCGAAAAGTAGTGATACAGGCTGCCGCTGGTCATATCGGCCGCCCGGGCGATCTCCCGGATCGTCGCACGCGCGTAGCCCGCCTCGGCCACCCGGCGCATCGCCGCGGTGATGATGCGCGCGCGGGTCCACTCACCGTCGGCGCCGACGGGCCGGCCCAATTGCGACGGCGTCACGGCCATGCCGCGCGCCACCCGCCGCCGGGCCGTTGGTCACGCACTGCGCACCTCCGCGCCGAAACCGTCAAGGGAAATTGATCGCTCGATTATATTCGATGTGTCGGACGGTCGGCCGACGGACAGGATGCGACCAGTGAAGGTGGCCCCGTGACACGGGCGCAACTCGGACGCCCGGTTGGTGCCAGCGGCGAGGAAACCCGCCAGCGGATCATCGTCGCCACCATGCGGTGCGTGGCCTCCGCGGGATACGCCCACGCGACGATCCGTGAGATCGCCCGCACCGCCAGCGTGACCAGTGCGAGCCTGTACAACTACTTCCCGAACAAGGCCGAGTTGATCAAGGCCGCGGTGGCGGCGCGGACCGACGTCGCGGTCCCGCGGCTGCGTCGGGCGGCCGCCCGTCCCGGCGATGCCATCGCGCGAATAGAAGCGGTCCTCGACGAGTCGGGCCGACTGATGCGCGAGTACCCCGATCTCGCGGCGTTCGAGTGGGTGATCCGGGCGGAAAGCGCCATCGCCCTGGATGCACACGAGGCGGGCAACCCGGGGTTCCGGGCATTCCGCGAAATCATCGACGGCATCGTCGACGACGCTTCCCGCGGCGGCGAGCTCGCCGGCGATCGGCACAGCGTCGTCGAGGCGATCTACGCGCTGATCTACGGCTTGGTCGAGTTGGCGGCGACGCTGCCGGCCGAGGACTACCATGCGGCGCTGGCCTCGGCCAAGGCGCTGATCAGGGGGACGCTTCTCGCCGCGGAGCGGCGCGCATAGCGGCGGGCAAACGCCGCCGATGTCGCGAACATCCCTTGATATGATCAAGCGATTGATTATATAGTCGTGGCCACGGAGAGGAACTCGAGTCCGTGACTGAGACCGTTGGCCAGGCCCTCGACGTCGACGCGCTGCGACGCCGGTACGCCGAAGAACGCGCGCGCCGCTTACGCGCGGACGGCGTCGCCCAGTACGTGGAGATGACGGGCGCGTTCGCCCGGTTCGCCGAGGACCCGTGGGCGAACGGGGACCTCGCCCGCGAGCCACTCACCGACGACGTCGATGTGGCCATCATCGGCGCCGGGTTCGGTGGACTGCTGACCGGGGCGCGGTTACGCCAGCTCGGCGTGCGCAGCGTGCGGCTGATCGACAGGGCGGCCGACGTCGGCGGCACCTGGTACTGGAACCGCTATCCCGGAATCGCTTGTGACGTCGAGTCGTACGTGTACATGCCGTTGCTCGAGGAACTCGGCTACACCCCCACCGAAAAGTACGCCAAGGGTCCCGAGATCTTCGCCCACTGCCAGCGCATCGCCCGACACTACGACCTCTACCGCGACGCCTGCCTGCGCACCGACGTGCGGGAAATCCGTTGGGACCAAGGCGAATCGCGCTGGATCATCCGCACCGACCGGGGCGACGAAATGCGGGCCAGGTTCGTGTCCATGGCCAACGGGTACCAAGCCAAGCCCAAGTTGCCGGGCATCGAGGGACTCGGCGCGTTCGGCGGGCATGCGTTCCACACCAGCCGTTGGGACTACGCCTACACCGGGAAGAACCTGCAGAATCTGGCCGGCCGGCGCGTCGGCATCATCGGAACCGGCGCCACCGCGATCCAGTGTGTACCGCACCTCGGCCCGGCGGCGGGGCGGCTCTACGTGTTCCAGCGCACGCCGTCGTCGGTGGATGTGCGGGCCAATAGTGCCACGGATCCGCAGTGGGCCAGTGCGTTACGGCCGGGCTGGCAACACCGGCGGATCCAGAACTTCCAAATCCTCACCGCCGGCGGCCAAGCCGACGAGGATCTGGTCGCCGATGCCTGGACGAGCATCACCCGCAAGCTTCCGGTCATGCGTCACGACGGTGACGGCCTCGCGGATCCCGAAAAACGTGGCCGCGACATCGAGCTGGCCGACTTCGCCAAGATGGACGAGATCCGGGCACGGGTCGACGCGATCGTCGCGGATCCCGCTACCGCCGAGGCGCTCAAACCGTGGTACGGGTACTTCTGCAAAAGACCCTGCTTCCACGACGAGTATCTGCAGACGTTCAACCGTGACAACGTCACACTGGTCGACACCCAAGGGCGTGGGGTGCAGCGCATCACCGAAGCCGGCGTGGTTGTCGACGGCGTGACCTACGAACTCGAATGCCTCATCTTCGCAACGGGTTTCGAGGTGGGCACCGACTACTGTCGTCGCACCGGATTCGACCTGATCGGCCGTGACGGGGTGACGCTGAGCGAGCACTGGGACGACGGCGTGCGCACCTTCCAAGGCCTGTGCACGACCGGATTCCCGAACTGCTTCATCGAGAGCATCGCCCAGGCCGGCCTGACGGTGAACTTCCCCTACCTGCTCGACGTGCAGGCAACCCACGTCGCCTGGATCATCGCGGCGGCACTCGCCGGCGGCATCACCGAGCTCGAGGCCTCACCCGGCGCCGAAGCCGCCTGGGTCGACACGGTGGTGGCGCGGTCGACGGCGAGCGCGGAGCGCGCCAAGACGTGTACACCCGGCTACTACAACCGGGAGGGAAAGGCCGACGCCAAGACGCGGCAGGGCAGCTTCTTCTTCGGCGCACCCACCGAGTACGCCGACATCCTGCAGCACTGGCGTGCCGACGGAGACCTGGCGGGACTGCTGATCCACCGCACGCAGGACGGACCGTGACAAGCCGAAAAGCCCGATGGCTCTACGCTGTTGGGCGGATGCGGGCGGCGACGCGGCGTCGCCGGTCGCCGAAGGTGGCCATCATCGGGGCGGGTTTCGGTGGTCTGGGTGCCGCGGTCGCGCTGCGCCGCGCCGGCATCGACGACCTGGTGATCATCGAGGGGGCCGACGGTGTCGGCGGCACCTGGCGACGCAACACCTATCCCGGGGCCGCCTGCGACATCCAGAGCCACCTCTACTCGTTCTCCTTCGCGCCCAACACATCCTGGAGCCGCACCTACGCGCGGCAGCCCGAGATCCTGGCCTACCTCGAATCGGTGGCCGACGATTTCGATCTGCGGCGCCACCTCATGCTCGACACCACGGTGCGGTCCCTGCACTGGAACCCGCGCGCCCGGGCGTGGGAGTGCCGATTGAACCGGAACGGGACTTCCGCCACGTTGACCGCCGACGTCGTCGTGTGCGCCGCCGGCCTGTTCGGTTCCGTCAAGGTACCCGACATCGACGGCCTGGCCGGGTTCGCCGGTCCGGTGCTGCACACCGCGCAGTGGGACCACCGCCTCGATCTGGCGGGACGCAAAGTGGCGGTGATCGGGACCGGCGCCAGCGGGGTACAGGTGGTGCCCGAGCTGGCGAAGACCGCCGGGCACGTCACGGTTTTCCAGCGCACCCCGCCGTGGATGGTGCCCAAGGACGATCGCCCTTACAGCGCAACCGAATTGACCCGGTTCAGACGCAGCCCCCTCGCGCTGCGGCGCACCCGCTGGCAGATCTGGAAATTCCAGCACGACAACACCGCGACCTTCGCCGACGACCCCGTGGTCACCGCGCGCACGCAGATCGCGACGTCGTTTCTGGACCGCACCGTCGACGACGAGCCGCTGCGCCGGGCGCTGACGCCCGACTACCCGTTCCGCTGTAAGCGAGTGTTGTTGGGCGACGACTATTACCGGGCGTTGCAGCGGGACAACGTCGAATTGGTCACCACCCCCATCGCGCGGATCGGCGAGACATCGGTGATCAGCGCGTCGGGTCGCGAAATCGACTGCGACGTGATCGTACTGGCGACCGGTTTCGAGACGTCCCGCTACCTGTCCGGCGTCGAGGTCACCGGCGCCGGCGACCGGCGGCTGCACGAGCACTGGGGTGATGACCCATGTGCCTACCTGGGGGTGGCGGTCAGCGGATTCCCGAACTTCTTCATGCTGTATGGCCCCAACACCAACCAGGGCGGCAACTCCATCGTCTACATCCTCGAGGCCGGGGCGCGGCTGGTCGCCAGCGCGGTGAGCCGGCTGGCCCGCCGCGGCGGATACCTCGATGTGCATCCCGAGGCCGAAAAGCGGTTCAACGACCAGCTTTCCGCGGACCTGGCACGGACCATCTGGACGCAGTGCGACAGCTACTTTCGTTCGCCCACCGGTCGCATCGTCACCCAATGGCCCTATACCGAGCTGGAGTACGCTCGCCGGACCTGGCGGTTACGGCGCCGAGAGTGGATACACCGCACGGCCGCGCCACCGCGGAATGTCGCGCACCCCGTCGATGGTGAAACACGGTGTGCGCCCGCATCTTCAGGCTGAGCTGGCGGCGGCCGCCCGGGCTCGCTCGGTCATCGACGCGATCACCCCGCCGTCGTTGAGGATATCGGTGCCGGTGAGGTAGCCGGCCTTGTCGCTGGCGCAGAAGGCGAGCAGCTCCGCCATTTCCTCCGGCTTGCCCCACCGGGGGACCGCGGCGTCGGCCACCATCGCACCGGCGCCCGCCTCCTCCTCGAGCCTGCCCATCTCGGTGTCGATCGACCCCGGGGAAACCGAGACGATGCGCAATCCGCGCGCGTTGAATCGCTCCGCCTGCGACTGGCTGTACCACTTCACGAAGCTCTTGCTCAGGGCGTACGCGAGCCCGGGGCGCGCCTCCTCGGGGGCGATGCCGCACGCGGCCATCATGGCGTCCATGAAGGCGTCGACGTCGTTCAGCGCCAGCGGGAATTGTTCTGCCGGAATGATTTCCGCGGGCAACATGTGCGCAGCCATCGAGGCCACGTTGACGATCACCGCGCCCTCGCCGGCGAGCGCATAGAACTCCTCGTCGACGTTGACGGTGCCGACCGCATTGGTCCGCATGACGTAGTCGGCGGGGCCCATGCTCGGGCTCACCCCCGCGGTATGGATGACGGAGACGATCGTCCCGAGGTTCGTGGCGGTGCCGAGCAGGTCCGCGACAGCTCGCCGGTCGGTGACGTCACAGTTCGCGAGCGTGGGAGTGATCCCGAGTTCGCGCAGGGTGGTGGCGCTCTCCGTCAGCCGCTCCTGCCGGACGTCGCAGAGCACCACGGTGTGGTCGCGGCCGACGATTTTCGCGGTGGCCAGGCCCATACCGCCCGCCCCGCCTGTGATCACGGACACTCGGTTCATACCTGGACCGTATACGGTGCGCGATCGTGGGGCGTTACGGGTCCGGCACCGGATGTAACGGGTGACCGCTGTGGCGGACGGCCGTCCCGACGAACGGCGCCCGGACGGTGGGCGCCAGGTGGCGCCGGTAGCGGATCAGCGCGACGACGGCCACCACCGTGTAGACACCGCAGAGCAGCAGCCGGCCGTGCGTCGAGACGATCGCGAACTGGACGACGAACAATCCCAGCAGCGTCAACGCCGCGCCCCGGTGGAAACGCAGCGCCAGGATCAGCGCCACGCCCATCATCGTTTGGGTCGCCGTGAGCAGCATCTCCTCCACCTGGCGGGAGTCGAGGTAGAGCGAGTACCCGCCGCCACCGAGCAGGTGGGCGATCGGCAACGACCCGATTAGCAGGGTCCACTGGTTGACCTTGGAGGAGATCAGCGTGGCGATGGCCGCCGTACCCTTGCCACGGGTGGCGAAAATGGTCGCGATGATGAACTCGGGGGCCTCGGAGGCCAGCGGGGCCAGCCACTGAACCAGCAGGAACCGGTTGATGCCCAGTTCGGTGCCCGCCGCTACCAGGTTGTCGGCGAACGGCTTGGCGCACAGCAGAATCACCGCGCCCGAGGCAACGAAGAGGCCGACCACGGCGATGCGCCGGCGGCCGTCGGGCAGTTCGCCCAACGCGGCGGCGGTGCCGATCAGGTCGGGCTCTTCGACTTCGCCGTGGCTGATCTTGTAGAGGTAGAACCCGAACCAGGCCAGCAACGCCAACCCGAGCCCGAAATGAATCTCGCCGCTCGCCGGTACCGCGAACGCGATCACACCGGCGATCAGCAGGAATCCCAGTTCGACGCGGTTTGCTGGCTCCAGGGACAAACCCGTGGTTTTCCCGGATCCGGTCTTGCGCGCCACCAGGATGCTGACCAGCACCACGACGGGCCAGCCCAGGCCCATCAGCAGCCGGTTCGACCCGGTCATGTTGGCCGCGGCGTACTGTGTGTATTCGGCGTTGTGCCCGGACACGTACGCGTAGTAGAGGTCGACCGCGTATTCGGGCAGGACCGCGATCAAGGCGAGGAGCGCCGTCGCCAGCCCGCCGGACACATCGATCTGGGCGGCCTCGGCGGCCCAGGCGAGCAAGAAGCTGGCCGCCACCACCGCGGCCCCGAAGATCAGTAGGGCGGGCACCGCGCCGGTGTGCAGGCCGGCGATCCGGACGACCACGGCCGGGGCGATGAATGCGCCGGTGATCAACCCCGAACGGATCAGGGTGCGGCGCCGCCAGTGTGCCGTGGTGACGGCAGCCGCGGGCCTGTCTATGGCGAGCATCGTCATCCTTCGCGGGGAGCGGCGATCGGGTGGTGGGTACTTAGGCTCGGTTGCCGTGGCGAACTGGTTACCCAAGCTACCCGTGACATACACCGTCAGCAACGCGGCGGGTCGACAAAACCAGCGATCTACCCGAGCCTATATTTGCTGACCAGGGACGTATGGAAGCAAAAGTTAGGCTGCCCTGATTTCGAACTTTGGCAAACCTCGTCACTATCCACTACGACGCACAGCGAACGGGGCCGGTTCCCACTGATCGCTAATCGTCCGGGCCCATGGCCGCCGCGGCGGCCTGGGTGAAAAGCTCGACGGCCTGATTGCGGCTCAGCGACGCCAGCAGTTGCGCGGCGGCGCGCATGGTGTCGCCCACCATCAACGTCGGGCCGTTGCCCAGGTTCTCGAACGCCTCGGCGATGACGTCCGACACGGCCGCCGCGTCCGGCGGCGCCTCGTCGGGCGAGCCGATCTGGCCGCGGCTATATTCGAGAGCGCGCAGGGCCGGCGTATCGGTCTTGCCCAGGATGAGGCCCAGCACGTCGACACCCGTGCCGTGCAGTTCGGCCCACAGCGCCTCGGCGAAGACCATGTCGAAAGCCTTGGAGGCGCCGTAGGCGACCATGTTGGGCCCACCGGCCAGCCCGGCCCCGGAGCCGAAGAGGACGATGCCGCCACTGCCCCGCTCGACCATCGCCGGTGCGAAGTGATGGCACAACTGCATGGGGACCGTGCAGTTGCGATGCACCATCGCCTCGGCGGCCTCGATCGAATTGGCAAGGAACGGTGCGAAGTTCGGGTCGGCACCCGCACAGTAGACGAGCATCCCGATCTCCAGGTCGCTGGTGGCCGCGGCGACCGCCGTCGCCGCACCCGGCCGCGCGAGATCGACAGCGACAGTGCGGGTCTGCACCGACGTCTTGGTTTCGATCTCGATTGCGACGCGGTCCAGAACGCTCTGACGGCGGGCGAGCAGAACGACATTGACACCGCGTTCGGCCAGTGCTTCGGCGAACGCCGCGCCCACGCCGTCGGAGGCGCCGGCCACCAGCGCCCACGGTCCGTACTTCGTCGCGAACGTCATCTACGGGGCCCCGACCGTCGTGATCCGCACCTGGGTGTAGCGACGGCGGGCGATGCGCCACCCCGCGGGGGTGCGCACCATCTCGTCATCGTAGAAACCGATCGCATTGACGCCGGAGCTGTTGTCGCCCGCCATGATCAGCCCGTCGATGTAGGTCCGCGCCGTGGCGCTATCGCCGTCGACAGTGATGGCCTGATTCGTCAGGCGATGCAGCGTGTGTCCCGCCAAAGCGTGTACCTGCTCCATGAAGTCGGCGACGGCATCGACGCCGTTCCACCGGCCGATCTCGCCGTAGTCGAGTACGCAGTCGTCGGTGAACACGGTGCGAAACAGCGGCCAGTCGCGCCGGTCGATCCCCGTGGCATAGCGCACCAGCAGATCCGAAATATCTTGCCGGTCATCTCTTTCACTCACGGGCGATCTCCATTCGGACGGACGACGATCCGGGGTGGGCCGTCGGACCTGCGGGCCAGCTCGAGGGCGTCGGGCACCTCGTCGAGGCCGATGATCTTGCCGACACTGGGTAGCGGGTCCAGCCGCCCCGACGCGATCGCGTCAAGCGTGCCGTACCAATCCTGCGGGTGCGGCCCGCCGCCGAACTGAATGGTCACGCCTTGGCGGGTGGCGGTGGTGATGTCGAGGGTGTCGCCGGTGTACCAGCCACCCGCACAATAGATTCGGGTGCCCATCTCGGCGGATTCGACCAGATGCTGGATGAGCCCGGCCGCACCGACGCATTCGAATACGACGGCGGGCCCGGGCAATCCGCGCTGCGCGCGAACCTCGTTGAACGCGTCGAAGGGGGACTTCACGGAGGGGTCGACGAGCACGTGCGCCCCGAAGCGGTCGCGGGCCAGCTCGCGCCGGTCGGATTTGTAGTCCGCGACGATGATGGGTTCGACGCCGCGTCCGGACAGGGCGGCGACGGCGGAAAGCCCGATCGCCCCCGCGCCGATGACGACGGCGACTTCCCCCGGTTGCATTCGCGCCGACCGCACGTAGAACTCGCCGACGGCGAATGCGTCGGTCAGCGCGACGGCGTCACTGGACACGTCACCGGGGACGGGCTTTGCCGCCGCTTCCGAAACCACCAGCAGCTCACCGAAACTGCCCTGGGCCTCGGGATGTTGACCGATGATGCGCATTCCACCGGCACCGCCGTCGACCAGGCGAACCGGCATGGCCGTCACCCGGGTACCGACGGCGTACTGGTCCGTGCAGCCGGGGCCATGCCCGATGATCTCGCCCACGAATTCGTGTCCGAGCACGATGTCGCGGTCGGTGTCGTAGAGGGAGCGGCCGGTCGGGTCGTCGATGGCGAGTTCCGGATGGTCGATGAAGTGCACGTCGGACGCGCAGATCGCCGTGCTCAGCGTGCGGAGTAATAACTCGCCCGGCCCGGGCCGGGGGTCGGGCGTGTCGCGGACCTGCAACCGGCCGTCTCGTAGCACCACAGCGCGCAATGTATTAACTTTCTCGAATATTCGATATAGAATCTCGAATGCTCGCATAACTGTAAAAATCGTGCAGCGAAGGAGTCAAGCGATTCGCGGATCGACGTCAGCGCCGACCGCCCGGGTGCTCGATGTTGTCGAGCTCCTGGCGCGGTCTCCAAGTGCGCGGCTGCGGTTCTCCGACGTGGTGCGCGAGCTGGATCTCACCCAGGCGACGGCGCACGCGATCTTGAAGACGTTGTGCGACCGCGGGTGGGCCAGTCGCGACCCGGTCACGAAGACGTTCGCCCTGGGGCCCGCGCTCGCGGTGGTGGCCGCCCGCACCGACACCGCCCGACCCCTCGCGCATGCGGCCCGTTCGGCGGCGCTGCGCCTGTCCCGCGAGGTCGGCTACGCGTGTTCGGTGGTCGAGAAGTTCGGGGATTCCCTGGTGGTCACCGCCTTCGAGGGCGAACCCGCCACCCAGCCGTCGGGAATACCGGGCGATCGCATCCCATACACGCCGCCGTTCGGCGTCGCGATGGCGGCTTGGGACACCGACGAGGAACAACGCGCCTGGGTCCGCCGCGGTGCGGGCGCCAATGCCGATCGCACGCAGCGCCTCCAACAGGTGCTCGCGCACACGCGGGAGCGGGGATTCGACGTCGACTGGACGACGCCCGCGCTGGCCCAGGCCGTCCAGGTGGTGGGCACCTTGGACAGCAGCGAGATGCCGACGCCGGTGCGCCACATCATGGACCAACTGCTTGTCGAGTTCACCACCATCGGCTTCCTTTCCGACGACAACCCAGGCCGGCGGAAGCAACCCGTGGTGACCATCGCCGCACCGGTTTTCGATGACCGGGGACGCGTTTCCCTGATGGTGGCCGTACACCCGCTGTGCCCGCTGAGCGCACGGCAGATCCGCGACATCGGAAAACATCTGACCGACGAGACGGCGGCGCTGAGCGAATCGCAGACACCACAAGCGGGGTAGTCCCGCCCGGGCTGCGAAACGTCGTGGCACCTAAGCCCACGCTCCTGACGCCCGGGTGCGCGCCCCCTTGCGCGGCCGGCCACCCGCAGTCGATGATCGGCCATGCCCAAAGAACGCGGTCTCAATCGGTGGGAGCTGGTCACCTGCGCGCTCGCGGGACACGCCACCTACGCACCCGACGAGCAGGCACTCGCCGAACGGCTGAACGGCACCACCGGCCTGGGCGAGGTATGGCGCTGCCTGCGGTGCGGCGAATTCACCGTCGGCCCGGCCCACGGGCGCGGCCCCGCCGAGGACGCGCCGATGATCATGCGCGGCAAGGCCTTACGCCAGGCCATCATCATTCGGGCCCTCGCGGTGGAACGGTTGTTCCGGGCGGTGGTCATCGCGCTGGCGGCCTACGCGGTGTGGAAGTTCCGCGGTGCGCGGGGCGCCATTCAGGCCACCCTCGAGCGCGACCTGCCGATCTTCCGGGCCGCCGGCTTCAAGGTCGACCAGATGACCATCGTGCACGAGCTGGAAAAGGCGCTGGCCGCCAAGCCGTCCACGCTGGCGTTGCTGACCCTGATGCTGGTCGGCTATGCACTGTTGGAGGTCGTCGAGGGCGTCGGCCTGTGGTTGCTCAAGCGCTGGGGCGAATACTTCGCCGTGATCGCCACCTCGGTCTTCCTGCCGCTGGAGATTCACGATCTGGCCAAGGGCATCACGATGACCCGGCTGGTGACGTTCACCATCAATGTCGCCGCGGTGATCTACCTGCTGATCTCCAAACGGCTGTTCGGTCTGCGCGGCGGGCGTAAGGCCTACGACGACGAACGACGCGGCGAGCAGCTGCTCGACGTCGAGCGGGCCGCGACGAGGACCTGACCCCGTCGTCGAGGTTCGTTATGCCGGGGCCCGCCTGGGATGAATGAAAATCCCCTCGGCTTCGACGGTGACGCCGTCCTCGTCGGCCAGGTGACCGACGGCGAACGTCTTGACGCCCTCGGTGCGCTCGATGCGAGCTTGCGCGCGCAGCGGCCGTCCCAGCGCCGTGGGACGGCGGTATCGCAGGGTGAGCGTGCCGGTGAAAGCGGGCCTGTCGGGCTGGTGCGCGGTCGCGCCGAGCACATGGTCGAGCACCAGCGCGCACACACCGCCGTGCACGGTCTCCGGTGGGCCTTCGTAGGCGGCGCCCAGGACGAACTCCGACCACACCAGCCCGCCGGGATCATGATGGATGACCAGCGGTGGCGCGATCGGGTTGCGCACGCCGACCACGGCGTTGCCCCAGGCGATGGTCTGGCCATCCGGATTCCGGTGCACGCCGAACGGTCCGGGTTTCATCGCCTGGCTCAATTCCGCTGCGGCACTGTTGATCTTGGACGTGGCGGCCGCCACCGCCGCGGGCCCGGCCTCGGTGCGGATGCTGACGTCGACGAGCCGGCGGATCGATTCGGCCAGCGGCGCGTAGATCGACTCGAGCTGGCTGAAATCGATACAGGGCGTTTGGTCATGCATCTTCGCAATTTAACAGCGTGTCCACCCAGCGGGCGGCACCCCTCGGAGGAGAGCGGCCGGCCGGGCATACTGCCCTGGGAATGGAGGACTCGATGGGAACCTATGCGATCACCGGATCGGCGTCCGGGATGGGGCGCGAGACCGCGCAGCGCCTCCGCGACGGCGGGCACACCGTGATCGGTGTCGACATCAAGGACGCCGACATCGTCGCCGATTTGTCGACACCACACGGACGTAACGAGGCCGCCCAGCGCGTCCTGGCCGCCTCGGACGGCAGGCTTGACGGTGCCGTACTGGCGGCCGGACTGGGCCCCAGCCCCGCCCCGGATCGCGTTCGCCAGATCGCCCAGGTCAACTATTTCGGGGTCGTTGAGCTGCTGCTCGCCTGGCGGGATGCGCTGGTGGCCGCCGAACGCGCCAAAGTCGTTGTCGTTGCCAGCAATTCGACGACGACGATACCCGCGGTGCCGCGCCGAGCCGTGACGGCGCTGCTTGCGCATGACGCAGGCAAGGCGTTGCGCTCGGTGCGGTGGTTCGGACCGGCCGCGCCGACCATGATGTACGGCGCCTCTAAAATCGCCGTCAGTCGTTGGGTGCGGCGACACGCGGTGTTGCCTGAATGGGCGGGGTCGGGCGTGCGCCTGAACGCCCTGGCGCCGGGTGCGATCATGACACCGCTTCTGGCCGAACAGTTGTCGGATCCCCGGCAGGCCAGGGCCGTTCGGTCGTTCCCGGTCCCGGTCGGCGGTTTCGGCGACCCCGGACACATGGCCGAGTGGATGTGCTTCATGCTGTCGGATGCCGCCGATTTCCTCTGCGGCAGCGTGATATTCGTCGACGGAGGCACCGACTCCTATTTCCGGTCCGACGACTGGCCGAAGGCGGTGCCGGCACACCGATTGCCCGGATACCTGCGCCGATTCAGGGGCTTTCACTAAAGCCGGCTGTTGCGTGGGTTTCGTTCTACCGATGCTCGTCCCCCGACTCCGGCACCTATTGGGCGCATCCGCATGTCGGCCTGGAAACCGATGCCCGTTTAGTTACGGTTGCCGAGACGCACTCCCGAGCTGTCCATGAAGGAGATGAGAACTGCGCCAAGGTGTGCCACGTGCCAGGTGCCACGTGTCGCTGCGCGCAGCGAAAATCGACGCCAGGTACCCCCGCAGGGTACAGTGCGACGACAAATGTCTTTGGCGGCCGACCCTATGCGTGAGAACGACTTGATGACGGGGTGTTTAGGAGGTCACGTGCAAACCAAACGCGGGTATGTCGAGCATAAGGACGGCTATGCCAAGCGCTTGCGCCGCGTTGAGGGCCAGGTTCGCGGCATCGCGAGGATGATCGAGGACGACAAATACTGTATCGATATCCTCACCCAAATCAGCGCAGCCAGTAGCGCGTTGCGGTCGGTGGCGTTGAACCTCCTCGATGACCACCTTGAGCATTGCGTGACCGAAGCAATCACGCAGGGAGGCGACGAAGCGGAGATGAAGTTGACTGAGGCCTCCGCCGCTATCGCCAGGCTCGTGCGCTCCTGATCATCACTTTCGGCCGGCAATCTCGAGGCTGATCCCGCACCGACGGGGGCAGCCCCTTGACGCAGATACCCTACCGGGGTACCGTCGCCCGCATGAACGAGAACCACACCTGCTGTTGCAAATCCACCGGATGTACCTGTGGCGACTCCGCCTGCACCCAAGCGGCTGGCTGCAGTTGCGGCCACTCCGGATGCACCTGTAACGACTGAGCACCCTAAATGCCAAGGCCTCGACGTCCCGGTCGGGGCCTTGGCTCGTCTGATGAGCACACGTCAGCCGCCGAAACCTCCTGGTAGATAACGGATTTTCCGGCACAACCGGTGGATGATCTGCCGACTTTCAGATATCTCGGACTCCGAGGCGCTTGCTGGTGGTCCGGTCCTGCCGACGAGCCCTGAACGGCACAGCCCTCCGCTGACGCTAGGCGCGGTATCAGGCGTCGAGAAATCGAGGAACCGAAAGGTAGATGGTGACGGACTCACTACGCCCCATCCCGCGCGGGCGTGCAGCGTTCTGGCGCCCTGATGCTATGCACACGCGCGGTCGGCCGGCGGCCACGCGGCGCGCGGCATTGTCGCGATGTCGGGTCGCCCGATGAGCGAGCTCGCGCTGCGATGGATTATCACCATATTTTTCGCCGCCAGCATCGCAGCCTATCTGTATGTCGTTGTCGCCCACTATCGCCGATGGCCCGACACGGTCAGTCACCTACTCCACCTCGCGATGTCGGCGGCAATGATCGCGATGGCCTGGGACGCCGGAATGAACCTGCCGACAGCGGCCGCCATCACCTTTTTCCTGTTGGCCTGCCTGTGGTTTGCCCGTGGCGCGGGCCGCACGTCGATGACGACTGGTGAGCGACTGACCAACGGCTATTACGCGGTGATGATGGCCGCCATGGCATGGATGTTCGCGGTGATGAACGTCAGCCTGAGGGGCCGCATCAGTCGCCCCTCCGAAGATCCGCGATCGGCCGCGCTGGCCATGAACATGTCCGAGAACGACATGGCCTCGGCACACCACAGGCCCGCGGCTGGATTCGCAGACGGCTGGATCGCCGCGGTGAACTGGCTTGCCACCCTCGGCTTTGCAGCCGTGGCCCTGTATTGGGCATGCCAGTACCTGGCCAGGCGCCGAAGGAACAGAGGGCCACGTAGCGGGCAGCTCGCGCACCTCGAGCAGCTGCATCACGTATGCGCCGCCGCGGGCACAGCCGTGATGTTCGCTACGCTGCTGTAGCTGCCACCCCACCCCGGGTGGGGTGGAGTAGGGTGGACGTTGGTACAGCGACAGGTCAAGGAGTTACGGATGGGCGAAGTGCAGTTGACGCAAAAAAAACGTGCGGCGCTCAACCGGCTGAAAACGGTTCGAGGTCACCTCGACGGGATCATTCGGATGATGGAATCCGACGCCTACTGCGTGGACGTCATGAAGCAGATCTCCGCGGTTCAGTCCTCGCTGGAGCGGGCCAACCGGGTGATGTTGCACAACCACTTGGAAACATGCTTTTCGGCGGCGGTGCTGCAAGGCCGCGGGCCCGCGGCGATTGACGAGCTGATTGACGCGGTCAAGTTCACGCCGGCGCTGACTGGTCCGGCGGCCCAGCTCAGCGGTGCCGCTGTCGGCGAATCCGCGGATGCCCAGCCGTTGTCGGTGGGCGGCGTGAAATGACTTGGCGGCCATCACTGTAACCATCCGCAATCAGTGCGAGTTCAACCAAACAAAAGGAAGCGTTCAAGATGGCATGGCAGGGACTTTTGGCGAAGGCGGTGCCCACCGTGGTGACCGGTGTGGTGGGGGTCGCGGCGTATGAAGCATTGGCGAAGGCTCCGTGGCGCAAGGTGACGGTGAGCACTACCGCTGTGGGTTTGCAGGCCACCCGGGCCACCGTGCGCAAGACCAAGGAGGGCGCCGAGCGGGCTCGCCTGGCCGTGGCCGACGTGCTCGCCGAGGCGGCCGATCGACTCGGGGAACGAGTTCCCGCGCCGACGGTCGTGGACGCGAGCGCGAGTCACGAGGCTGGCGATGCTTGCCACTGAAACCCCAACGACCGCTGATGCCGGCGTCACGCTGAAAGTTGTCTCCCAGGGTGGCGGCCGGATGCGGGTGTGTGCCAAGGGGTTTGAGATGGACTCGGTGCGGGCGGTCGCGATCGAGGATACGGTCGCCAGGGTGGCTGGGGTGCGAGCCGCGCAGGCCTATCCCCGGTCGGGGTCGGTGGTGATCTGGTATTTGCCCGAGGATTGCGATACCGCTGCCGTTGTGTCGGCGATCGCTGAGGCCCGGCACATCCGTGCCGAGTTGGTACCCAACCGCGCCCCGTACTCGGTGAGTGTGGGCGAAACCCGTGTGGTGGCCAGGATTACCGGCGGAATCCTGCGCTTGCTCGGCCTCTCGCCCGACATCGCCGAGGCGACCGACGGGGGTAGTGGTGATCAGCCGGCGCCGTCGTGTCATGGGACGCCGGTCGCCGACGCCAAGAGCGAACAGCGCAAATGGTTGCGGCGGGTGTGGCTCGCTTTGCCGTTGGGGCTGGTGTCGATGGCGGCGCCGATGTTGTTGGGTGGCGCCTGGGCGGGGTGGTTGGCGTTTGCCGTGACGGTTCCGGTGCAGTTCGTGGCCGGATGGCCGTTCCTGGTGGGGGCCGTGCAGCAGGCCCGGGCGGGGTCTGCGGGCATGGACACGCTGATCGCGCTGGGCACGCTGACCGCGTTCGTCTACTCCACCTTCCAGCTCTTCGTTGGGGGACCGCTGTTCTTCGATACCGCGGCGTTGATCATCGCACTCGTGGTGTTGGGCCGCTATTTCGAGGCCCGGGCCACCGGAAAGACCCGCGAGGCGATCAGCACGCTGCTCGAGATGGGCGCCAAGGAAGCCTGCCTGCTCGTCGACGGCCAGGAAATCCTCGTACCGGTCGAGCAGGTGCAAGTCGGAGACCTGCTGCTGGTGCGGCCCGGCGAGAAGATCCCCGTCGACGGGGAGATCATCGATGGACGCGCCGCCGTCGACGAGTCGATGCTCACCGGCGAATCAGTCCCGGTAGAAAAGACGGTGGGCGACCGGGTTGCTGGGGCCACCGTCAACATCGACGGGCGACTGACGGTGCGCGCCACCGCCGTGGGCGCCGACACCGCTCTGGCCCGGATCGTGCGCCTGGTCGAGCAGGCCCAGGGCGGCAAGGCCCCGGTGCAGCGGCTGGCCGACCGGGTCTCGGCGGTGTTCGTGCCCGCCGTCCTGGGCGTCGCCGTCCTGACCTTCGCCGGGTGGACGCTGCTGGCGGCCAACCCCATCGCCGGGATGACCGCGGCGATCTCGGTGCTGATCATCGCCTGCCCGTGTGCACTTGGCTTGGCCACGCCGACGGCGATCATCGCCGGTACCGGCCGCGGCGCCGAAATGGGGATCCTGGTCAAAGGCGGCGAGGTCCTAGAAGCGTCGAAAAAGATCGACACCGTGGTGTTCGACAAGACCGGCACCCTAACCCGCGGCCAGATGCAACTCACCGATGTCATCGCCGACAAGCGGCACAAGAGCGATCGGGTGCTCCAGCTCGCCGCCGCCGTCGAGTCCGGTTCCGAGCATCCCATCGGCGCCGCCATCGTCGCCGGCGCCCGCGAGCGGGACCTGCAGATTCCGGCCGTGGCAGCGTTCACCAACCTGGCCGGCCACGGCGTACGCGCCGAAGTCGACGGCCAGGCGGTACTGGTCGGGCGGCGCAAGCTCATCGACGAAAACGACCTTCGTCTTCCCGACTATCTTGCGGCTGCGGCCACCGAGCTCGAAAAGCAAGGGCGCACTGCGGTATTCGTCGGGCGCGAGGACCGCGTGGTCGGCGTACTCGCAGTGGCTGACACGATCAAAGACGACGCCGCCGACGTGGTCCGCCACCTGCGCGAGCTAGGGTTGCAGGTCGCCATGATCACCGGTGACAACGCCCGCACCGCTGCCGCGATCGCCGATCAGGTTGGCATCGACCGCGTGCTGGCCGAGGTGTTACCCGAAGACAAGGTCAACGAGATCCGCCGGCTCCAAGACGAGGGCAGATCGGTCGCCATGGTCGGCGACGGCGTCAACGACGCGCCCGCCCTTGTCCAGGCGGATCTGGGCATCGCGGTCGGCAGCGGAACCGACGTGGCCATCGAGGCTTCCGATATCACGCTGATGTCCGGCCGGCTCGACGGTGTCGTGCGCTCAATTCAGCTCTCGCGCCAGACTCTGCGCACCATCCACCAAAACCTGGGCTGGGCCTTCGGCTACAACACCGCCGCCATCCCGCTGGCCGCCTTCGGGTTGCTGAACCCCGTCATCGCGGGCGCGGCGATGGGACTGTCCTCGGTCAGCGTGGTCACAAACTCGCTGCGGCTACGGGGCTTCGGCCGCGACGCATGACGTGGACCGATCCCGCCAGCGATGTTGCACCGCATGACTTCTGCCGACCCGATTCTGGCTTCGCATGATCCACGACGTGATGCTTCGCTGGGTAGTCACCGGTCTGTTCGCGCTGACGGCTGCCGAATGTGTTGTCCCGATAGTCATCCGACGGCAGCGGTGGACGGTGGTGGTCAGCCATGGGTTGCACATCGCCATGTCAGTGGCGATGGCGGCGATGGCCTGGCCGTGGAGCACCCAGCTGCCGGCGACGGCAGCTGTCGTGTTTTTCCTGCTGGCAACCACGTGGTACATCGCGATGGCCGTCATCGCGGCGCGGACGACAGCCGGGCGAATGTTGTACGCCTATCACGGGTTGATGATGCTGGCAACCGCCTGGATGTATGCCAGCATGGACGGCCCGCTGCTTCCCGTCCGGTCCAGCACCACGCCGGTCACCACGATGCCCGACATGGACATGGCTGGCGCGACCATGGCGACAAGCGGCGGATCGCCGGCATGGTTTGGCGCAGTGAACTGGTTGGGTACCGCCACATTCGCAATCGCAGCGATCTTCTGGACGTGCAGATGCGTCATCGAGCGACGGCACCACCCAGCCCGGCTGAGGTCGCTGGGAAACGTCGGCCAGGCCATGATGGCCTCCGGCATGGCAATCCTGTTCCTGGCCACCCTATTTCGGATCTAGCTCACGGCGCATCCTGCGTTCAGCCGCGCGATCGGGCGCTAACAACTCGACACGGTGGCCACGCGATCCGAGAGGCTGCGGCACTTCTTTGCGGTACTCGGGTCAGCATCTTGAGCGGTGAAGCGCTGCAGCGGCTTCTCCGTTGACACCGATGCCTTCGACGCGGTGGACCCGCCAATGCCGTCGGCGGGCCCACCGTATACGTGGCGCTCTCAGCCCAGTGACTTCACTAGCTGCCGGCACGCGTCTTCGCAGCGCCGACACACTTCAGCACGAGGCGCTTGATCACGTCTTGACAATTGCCACGAGTCGGCCACCGCTGAAGTTTCAACCGGCACCGCTGCAACTGGCATGAGCCACAACGTTGTTGACTTGTCGACACTGACGGCCGGCCTACGGTAGGCCCAGGTCCTGGACTGCACTACCTGAGCGTCATCCGTGCTGCCTGCGCTACGCCGCCGTCCACGAACGGCTAAGCATTAGGGACGTTAGACCCTACCCCCGCTGGGTATACGTGAGATGATTCCCATCATGACGCACGAACCAGAATCCACTGAATCGATCAGCCCGGCAGAATCCGGCCGAGGCGACAGTCGCTCTGGCCGGACTGATCGGCTAGATCTTCTCTTGACCGTGGTCGGCATCGTTGCTGGCGTTGTATTCGTCGTTTCCCTGATCTTTTTCTCGGGATTCTTTCTCGGCCGCGCTACACACAGTCCCTATGGTGGACAACCGCCTTCCGGCCAACCTCAGACTTCCTGCCCGATGATGGACCACGGAAAGATGGGCTCTGGCGGAATGAAACCGGAGGAATCGTTCGGTCCTCAGCAAACGGTTCCCACCCCAGTGCAGACGCCCGTAGCGCCACGAAAATAGACAAATGAACGGGAATTATCCACGGCCGGTTGAGCCTTCGACAGCAGTCGTCGGTACGTCCTTCCTTCGGACCTAACCAACGCGGTCTACTCCCTTTCTAAGCCTGGAAAGGAACCTCGAGATGATGATAAAGCGGCGACATCGGATCGGGCTTGCGGTGGCCACTGTGGGGGCTACCGCGGGGTTGATGATTGTGGCGCTTCCGTTCATTCCAGGGGTAGACGCCAATACCCTGATGTCCGAGACGGCTGTGATACCCGAAGGGCCCGTCCCCCCGGTGATCCGCTATGGCGCTATGGCTTATGCCCCGAGCGGCGCGTGGGGTAGAACCCGGGGATACGGAACTCAGGAAAAGGCGAACCAAGTTGCGTTGGACCAGTGCGGAGCTAAGGATTGCAAACTAATCGTCAGCTTTCACGGGTGCGGTGCCGTCGCCTATGACGGCACGACTTACCTAGGTGGAACCGGCGGGACGCGCACGCAGGCGGAAGAGGACGCCATCAACAAGCTCAGCGGTGGGCGTATCGTCAATTGGGTATGTAACTAAGGTGATTCTGACAATTATCTCGGCCTGAGGCTATGGTCATGTCGCCGTTTGAGTTGCTTTCGAGGTTCTGTTGCCCTTCCGGACGGAAGTGGGTTTCGTCAGCGAAATCTCGAAAGGGTGAAGGGAACTGGGAAGGCCGAGCCGACAATCGATGTCGCCTAAAGATTGGCAGCGGGTATGCGCTGCATGCCTCATGCGTTCTAGATCACGGCCACGACGCTGTCTGAGCAACCAAGCGCGGCAGGGGTGGACGCCTTCACCGCAGTTTCGCAATGAAGCTCGCGTCCCGCAGCACGTAGCCATGTCGCTGATATGCGGTCGAGACTCTCTAGCAAGGGCTTTGGAGATTATCGGGCTTAGCTATCGCATTACCGTCGCCAGGCGTCCTTGCGTCATAGGGCGGACGGGCCTGTAGATGATTTATCGTTTTGTGAATGCATTTCATGGTGTACCGGCCGGCCCGGTGCCTCTCGGCGGTTTCGGTGACACCGGTCAGATGGCCGAGTGAATGTGCTTCATGCTGTCGGATGTCGCCGATTTCCCTTGTGGCAGAGTGGTATTCGTCGACAGTGGCACCGCAGTGCCGGCCCACCGATTGCCCGGTACCGGCGCCGGTTTAGGGGCTTTCAGTAAAACCGGGCTGTTGCGTGGGTTTGGTCGCACCGCGAATGTGTGTTATCCCACAGCGCGCATTTTCGTGACGTTCACCTCAGCGCGGCGTCCCCGCAAAACAGCTGTGGTGCAATGAAATCAATCGGTGCATGGCCGAACGAACAAAGGACCAAACTGTGGCCGAACTTCCGTCCTGGGTCAGCCAGGGCTCCGCCAACCTCGACGTGGTTGCGCCGCTGCGGGCGCGCGCCTGCGACGCGCTGTATGCGGTGCTCGGCAGCAAGCGGCGCCGAGCGCCGGCCGGTCCGCGTCTGATGTCCAGGGGCATCGAACGCTGTTGACGGTCCGGTCGGGCAGAGCACCGGCTGGTGCCGCCCTACTATCGGCGCACCGCAACCGGGCCCGGCGTGTTTGGATAGCGGTATGTCCGATATGGAACTCGAAGGCATCGTGAGCGCCACCCGCGTGATGTCGGCCAATGCCGCCCGCATTTTCGAATTGATCGCCGACCCGGCCCGCCAGCCGAGCTGGGACGGCAACGACAACCTGGCGTCGTCCGGTGCCGGCCAGCGTGTGCGGCAGGTGGGCGACGTGTTCAAGACGACGCTGACCAACGGTGCGGTGCGGGAGAACCACGTCACCGAATTCGTGGAGGGCAGCACAATCGCCTGGCGCCCGGCCGAGCCCGGAAAGCAGCCCGCCGGCCACCTCTGGCGCTGGGAGCTCAGCCCGGTGAACGCCGAACTCACCACGGTGACCCACACCTACGACTGGACGGCACTGACGGATGCCACGCGCCTCGAGCGCGCCCGTGCGACGACGCCGGACATGCTGCGGGAGTCGATGGACCGGCTCGCCACGCTGGCGCAGAGCGCGGAATAGGGGCCGGCGGCGCGTCGCCCTGAAAATCAGCCCAACTTGGCGCGCACCCACTGGAACGTGCCGAAGTTCTTGACCCGCACGCTGGTAAATCCGTTGTCTTCCAAGATGTCACCGATCTCGTCGTCGGCGAACGCATGCGCCCCGACATTCGGCAGCATCTGCCAATAGCGTGCCAGCCGCCCGGCCGTCGGGACCATGACGGCCAGCCGGCCGCCGGGCCGCAGCACCCGCGCGATCTCGGTGAGCGCGGCTTTCGGGTCCGGAACCAATTGCAGCACGGCGGTCGACACTGCCACGTCGAAGACGTTGTCGCGCAGTGGAAGTCGCTGTGCATCGGCCTTGATGAAGCCGACCTGCGGCCCGGCCTCATTACGAACGGCGCGAGCCAGCATCGGCTCGGAGATATCGACGCCGAGCGCCAGCCCGTCCGGACCGGCGGCACGCGCCAGTGACGCGGTGACGTTGCCCGGGCCCGAGCCGACGTCCAGCGCGACACCGCCCTGCGGGATGTTCAACCACTCGAGCGGCAGTTGCCAGGCGCCGATCCACCGGCGAGACAAGGCCTGAGCGTTGTCGTAGAGCATCGACCCGATCGGCGACGCCCATGCGGCCTGGATGGGGCCGGTGTTTTTCCCGACGGTGTCGTCGCCGGCCGAACCGGCACCGAGCAGGTCGAGATAACCCTGGCTCACGTCGGGGTCGGCCGGCGGATCGATGAGCAGATCCAGCGCTCGCCGGAGCGCGGGAGGCAGCGAGATGTGCACGTCGGTCATGCCTGCTCCTTCGAGGAAATGCCGGGCTGGACGCAGAAATCGAAAGGCAAGCCGCGAAGCGGCTCCGGTGAGTCCCCCTTGGGCAGCCTACGCCGCGGCCACCGAAGCGGTGCCGCGATCCGGTGACGGTGGCGTGCAGCGTGGACGACGATTATTCGATGCCCGTTCTGGGGCTCGGCTAGCGGTTGATGACCGGGACGAGGTAGCGGGCGGCGTACTCGCGGACCGCCGCCGGGTCCGAGGTGTCGAGTCGGTCGGTGGGAAAGACGATGATGCCGAGGGCGACGCGAAGCAGGATGTCGGCGATGTTGTCCAGGTCGGCGTCGGTCATGCCGGCGCCGCAGCGCCGCAGGGTGTGGGCGATCCCGTCGGCGAACTGGCGAATCGGGAACACCTGCGACCGGGAAAACATGCCGAACAACTCGGGTTCGCTGTCGGCGATCCGCGAATACAGCGGCGAGTCCTGCACCAGGCGCACCCCGAGCGCGAATGCCTCGATCACCGCCTCGTGCGGATTACACCCGGCCGTGGCCTGATCCAGCGTGCTGAAGAAGAGTTCGGCCTCGCGCCGCACCACGTGTCCGAACAGCTTCTCCTTGGTCGGAAAGCGGCGGTAGATGGTGCTGCGGCTGACCCCGGCGCGGGCGGCGACGTCGTCGATATTGGCGCGACGCACGCCGTAGGTCTCGAACACGCCGCGCGCGGCGTCCAGGATGGTGCGATCGAGATCGGTGAGCGCCTCGGCACTGGCAGCGCCCGGTTCGGACTGCATGATTGGCGGCATCGTATCAACTCCCCGGCACGACTCTTGGCCGGCTTTTCGGTGGCGTGAAAGCGGGCGCGGCCTGACCGGCGATGTGCGATGCCGTCGGGCGGTTGCTAGGCTTTGGAACAAGGATACGAGTTTGTATCACTGGTTCACAATGCTTCGTCGGGGTCGAGGCACCGCGCGTGCCATGAGGAGGTGGGCATGACCGCCCAGAATGACCGGCTCGCCGGGGTGAGCGCGGGAACGCGTTTCGACAGCGGCGTTCGCGAAGCGGTACCCATGCCGACTGACGGGGCAGACTGGTCGGCCGGGGACGACGCCTCACCGCGACTGGGGCCCGAATCGTTGATCTGGAAGTTCTACGGAGACAACCGGACCCAACTCTTCGGATTCCAGCGCACCGCCGGGGTCGAGAACTGCATCGAGCAGCTGGCGCAGGGCGTGCTGGATCACTCCGTGGTCTTCAGCGACACGTTGGGCCGGGCCAAGCGGACCGCGCCTCCCCTGATGAAGACCGTCTACTCCGACGACCCGCACGAATGGGGCCGAAAGGTGCGCGACTTCCACAAGACGATCAAGGGCACCATCAGCGACGGCTCGAGGTATCACGCGCTGAACCCGGAGCTGTTCTACTGGGCGCACGCCACCTTCGTCGACCAGGTCATCTACAACGCCGACACGTTCATCCGCCGGCTGTCGCACGCCGAGAAGGAGCAGATCTTCAACGAGGGCAAGGTCTGGTACAGCCTCTACGGCGTCAGCGACCGCGCGCAGCCGCAGACCTACGACGACTTCGTGGCTTACTGGGACGAGATGCTCGACCGGTTCGTCCCGCACAAGACCGTGCTATACGGCACCGGCTATATCCGCAAGGGCATCCCGGGCCCGCGCTGGATGCCCAAGCCGATCTGGGACGTGGCGTCGGCGCCGCTGAACGCCTACACCCGTCTGGTCGTCGTCGGGACGCTGCCGCCGCAGATGCGCGAGGTGTGCCAGCTGCAGTGGGATGCCAAGAGGGAGAAGCGATTCCAGCGGCTCGCAGCGGTGATGCGGGCGCTCAATCCGCTGATCAACCGGCTACCCGTCAAGGCGCTCTACACCCCCTGGGCCGCCGAGGCGTGGGCCCGCGCGGGCGTCGACCCGCGCAGGCTGCACAACCGCGCCACCGTGTAGTCAGATCTCCGGGGGCTCGTCCTGCGCGCAGCGCCGGCAGTGACACCGCGCGGGCATATAGGGCATCGTGGTTAGCCTGCTTCGCAATGGGGCATTCCGCAACGTCGGTCGAGTAGACCGGTCGCGCGAGCCGACCGCAGTCAGACCCGAAGGAGAACCGCGATGCAGATGACGGGCAATACCGTTCTGGTCACCGGCGGTGGCAGCGGAATCGGCCGCGGTCTGGCCGAGTCTTTCCACCGGTTGGGCAACCAGGTGATCATCGCCGCCCGGCGCAGCGACCGGCTACAGGCTGTCGCGGAGGCCAACCCGGGCATGCAGACCCTGTCGCTCGATCAAGGCGATGCCGCCGACATCCGGCGATTCGCCACCCAGGTGACCGACCACTACCCGGACCTCAATGTGCTGGTCAACAACGCCGGCATCCAGCGGGTCGAGGACCTCACCAGCGGCAATGTCGGCCTGGCCGAGCAGTCCGTTGCCATCAACCTGCTGGGTCCCATGCGGCTGACCTCGGCCTTGCTGCCGGCACTGCTGCGCAAGCCGCGCGCCACGATCCTCAACGTCACGTCCGGTCTGGCGTTCATGCCCAGCGCGCTCACCCCGACCTACTGCGCCTCCAAGGCGGCGCTGCACTCCTACACCGAATCGCTGCGCTTCCAGCTGCGCGACACCTCGGTGCAGGTCATCGAGATCATTCCGCCGCATGTGCGTACCGCGCTGCAGGGTGAGCGGGGATTCGACCCCCGGGCGATGCCACTCGAGGAGTACATCACCGAGACGATGGCGCTGTTGCAGACGCAGCCACAGGCCAACGAGATCGTGGTCGAGCGCGTCAAGATGTTCCGGTTCGCCGAACGTGATGGCACCTACGACGACATTTATCCCCGGTTCAACGAGACGATCACCGCGATGTTCGGCGGTTAGCCGGTTGACGCTGGCCTACTTTCGCGAACTGGCGTCGCGTTGAACATCGCGTGCACGGATATGGAACTGCTTGTGAAATAAGGTAATAAGGCGACACGACGACGCGTGCCGATGCCGGAGGTCCTTGGCGTACCCGTCGTCGATGGGACAGGATCGAAGACGTGGCCGATGTCGATTTCTCATTGTTGGACGTCCCAAGAGTGGCACCCGCCCCGGATTCCGAGGCCTATTTGCGTGCGGCGATCGCCTGGCACTTCGGCGACGACACCGGTTCCGAGTTCTGGCTGCGGGTCGCGCCGACGCTGAACTTCGACCCGTTGACCGACATCAACACCTTCGCCGATCTACGGTTGTTTCCCAACCTCGTCAACGAATTACGCAGTGTCCCAGTGGAAGATCTCATTCCGCGCGGTTACGGAGCGCCGCCACCGGTACCGCAGATCTTCGAGTCCGGCGGCACCACCGGCGCCCCGAAACGCACTGTGCAGCTACCAGATTGGATCGCGCAGGTCGTCGAATGGCAAACCGAGGACTTCGCCACGGGAGGCTTTCAGCGGGGCCGGGGCTTCCTCTGTCTGATGCCGAGCGGACCACACGGTGTCGGCTACTTCTCCCGGCTGGTGTCGCAGCGGCTCGGCGCGGTCTTCCACGCGATCGACATCGATCCCCGCTGGGTCAAAAGGATTGCCGCCCGCGCAGCTGCTTCGGAAGTGGCGGCCTACGTCGACCACGTCGTCGAGCAGGCCGTCTTCGTCCTGCGGACACAGAATGTGGCGAACCTGCACGCCACTCCGCCGCTGCTGGAGGCGATCGCGCGCGACGATCGAGTAGTCGACATGGTCAATGACAAGATCCGCTACCTGCTGCTCAGCGGCGCACACGTGGATGCCGACACGCTCGATCTGTTGCGCGGCATCTTCCCGGCGACGACCATCACCATGGCGTTCGGCAGCACCATGGTGCTGTCGCAGGCAGTCACCCGAACCGTCGACGGAGACGCATTCGTCTTCGACCCGCGCACCCCCTACGTCGTGTTCTGGGTGATCGACCCCGACACCGGGGAACGGGTGCCGTACGGGCAGCAGGGTCAGGTGGTGATGAACCACATCAGCAAGGGCATGTTCATCCCGAACAATGTGGAGCGCGACCTGGCGATCAGGATGCCTGGACCGGCGGGCGAACTCAGCGACTCGATCAGCGAGGTGCGGCCGGTGGCCACATTCGAGGGCGAGACCGTCATCGAAGGCGTGTACTGAGTTATGCGAGAAAACATCAGCACTGCAACAGGTTTGGTAGCCCTCGATGCGCTCGGCGCGGACGGAGAATATCGGACCCGCAATCGCGAGGTCATCACCACCACCGCCGGTGTCGCGGTTGCGGAGTTGAGTATGGTTCCGCCACTGTATGTTTCGCGTACGCTGGGCGCTCAGCGCAAGGTCGCACCGCTCCCGGTTGGCCACCGGGCGGCGGCGCTGTCACGGGCCGCCGGCATCTTTGCCAACGGCGTGATCGCCGGCCTGGATTTCGAGGCCTATGTCGCTCTGGCGAGCCGGATTTCGGGGCTGCCGATCGCGATCACCCGCGCCGCGGCGCGTGGCGTGGCCGACGGGGTCGGCGGCGCGTTCGATGCCGTGCGGCCGGCCCAGCCGGTGGGGGCGGCGCTGGATTGGCGCGAGGAGCGCACCCGCTCGGGTGGTGCGCTGTGGGTGCGGCGCGGGGAGGTGTTCGCCGTACACGCGGCCGGAAACGGCCCCGGCGTACATGGACTGTGGCCCCAGGCGCTCGCGCTGGGCTACCGGGTCGCGCTGCGCCCGTCGCGGCGCGAACCGCTGACGGCTCATCGGCTGGTGTGCGCGCTGCGCCAGGCGGGGTTCCGCACCGAAGACGCCGCTTATCTGCCCACAGACCATGCCGGCGCCGACGAGATCATCCGGTCGGCCGACCTCGCCATGGTGTACGGGGGTCAGGAAGTGGTCGACAAGTACGCCGCCGATCCCGCGGTGATCGTGAACGGACCGGGACGCACCAAGATCGTGATCACCGCCGACCAGGATTGGCGTGACCATCTCGCCGTCGTCGTCGACTCGATCGTCAACCACGGCGGGATGGCGTGCGTGAACACCACGGCGGTGCTCTACGAGGGCGACCCCACGCCGCTGGCTCACGCGATCGCCGAGAGCTTAGCGGCGATCGAGCCGCTGCCCACCGAGGACGAGCGGGCCATCCTGCCCGCGCAGCCCGTCGACAAGGCGCGCGCCCTGGCGACGTTTCTGGCGGCCAGGGCCGCCGGGTCGACCCCACTGCTCGGCGCCGATCAGGTGGTCGCCGACCTCGGCAACGGCTACGCCGCGCTGTGCCCGGCCGTGCATCTGATGGCCGAACCCGACCCGGACAAGCTCAACCTCGAGCTGCCCTTCCCCTGCGTGTGGGTGTCGGCCTGGTCGCGGAATGGCGGTTTCGGGGCGCGGATGGAGCCGTTGCGGCATTCGTTGGTCGTCACCGCGATCACGGCCGACGAGACGCTGATCGACGATCTCGTCGCGGAGCCGACCATCGGCAACGTGTACTACGGCCGCCATCCGACGTGGTTGAGCGCACCGGAAATTCCGCACGATGGATTCTTGGCGGATGCCCTGATGCGTAACAAGGGGTTCATCAGGGATTAGCCGGCTCGGCGTCGAGCACTGCTCATTCCCCGAAGCCGCCGTGCGGCGACGCGACCGACGTCGCGCCGGTCCCGCCCGTGCCGAGGTGGCTGGAGGCGAAGGTGACGCCTTTGGCGATGATGGAGCCGTCGTCGGCGTAGGTGTCGTGGGCGGCGAAGTTCATGCCGTCGGAGCAGACGGGGTCTTCGGTGGCGCAGACTTTGAGGGTCTTGTCCTGGTAGGCGGGGCCGATGACGACCGGGGGTTCGCCCAGGAAGTTCATGGCCCGCACGTTGGGCATGCCGAAGAGCACGACCGAGGAGACGTGGTTGGCGACGTCGGGGGCCAGTGGTTTGGGGACGGTGGCGGGGTCGATGCCGTCGGGGACGGCGGCCGAGGTGACAAAGCCCATGATGGCCGCGCCCTGGGAGTAGCCGCCGAGGACCATTTTGGTGTTGGGGCAGTCCTGGGCCATCGAGACCACGTGGGTGCCGGCGTCCCTGATGCCGTCGAGGCCGGTGTCCCACTGGTCGGTGGCGGGGTAGTTGACCGGGTAGACGTCGAAGGAGCGGTCGCCGACGCGTTGGCGTAGCCCGTCGACGAAGGCTTGTCCGGTGGGTCCCACGCCCGGGGCTTCGCCGGTGCCGCGGGCGAAGACCACTTGCACGTCCGGGCATTGGGCCGAGGCGGCGGGTATGACGGAACCGGACACGG
>NZ_SCRH01000013.1 GCF_004298145.1 Mycobacterium sp. | reverse complement strand
AACGGAAGACCCCGCGGCCAACGCCCCAACCCCGGGAAACCGTCACCGAAGTCCTGACACACAAACCGTCACCGATGTCCTGATACAGAACTGTCACCCATGTCCTGAGACATCACACCGTGAAACGCGAGTTCAGCGGGCAGGATATCGAACATACATTCGACACTAGCGCGACCCTGTGACAAGCGCCGCCGGGCTAGACCCAGTACGGCACCCGGGCGCGGTATTGGCGCATCGCGAAGGCCGCCAGCACCCAGCCGACGGCGGTCAGCACCAGCACCACGGCCCAGTGCCGCAGTTCCTGGTGCGCCCCGAGCAAGGGCGCGCGAACGATATCGAGGTAGTGCAGCAGCGGGTTGAGTTCGACGATCTTCGACCAGCGTCCCGCGCCCTGCTGGCGCAGGGTGTCGTCGTTCCAGATGATCGGCGTCATGAAGAACAGCAACTGCACGACCGAGAAGAGGAGCGGGCCGATGTCGCGGTAGCGGGTCGCCAAGATGCCGAAGCACAGTGACACCCATATGCAATTGAGCACGATCAGCGCCAGCGCCGGGATCACGGCGAGATCCGCCCACGACCACGGCTTGGGATAGATCATCGCGATGACGGCGTAGATGACGATGTTGTGCGCGAACAAGATCACCTGCCGCCACACCAGCCGGTAGACATGCACGCTCAGCGGGGTCGGTAACTGCTTGATCAGTCCCTCGTTGGCGACGAACACGTCGGCGCCCTCCAGAATGGCGGCGTTGATCAGGTTCCAGATGATCAACCCCAGCGTCACGTACGGCAGATGCACGGACAGCTCGAGGTGGAACAGCTTGGAATACAAACCGCCCATCGCGACGGCCGTGGTTCCGGTCGCGATGGTGATCCAGAAGGGCCCCAGCACCGAGCGGCGGTAGCGCTGCTTGATGTCCTGCCAGCCCAGGTGCAGCCAGAGTTCGCGGCGACGGAAGCCGTCGACGAGATCGCCTTGGGCGCGGGTAAACGTCCGCGACTGTGCCGCGGCGTCGAGGAACGTCACGATGGCCCTCCAGCCTTGGCGAATTGTTCACGACGTCCCAAGCGCCGCAATCGGATCCATTCGGCCAGACCGCGGGGGTCGCGACGGGTCACCAGGAAGAACCAGCCGAACCGCACCCATTCCTGCACCACCAGCTTGCGCAGGCCCGGCTGTGCGAGCAGGTAGCCGCGGTTGCGGTAGGTGTAGAACCGCTTGGTGGCGTTGTCGGGATATTGGGTGTGCATCCGGCCGCCCAGGATCGGCCGGAATTCGTCGGATCCGCACGGGTGCAGGTAGACCGCGTTCAGGCAGGTTCCGAAGGGCAGACCCGAACGCACCAGCCGGCGGTGCATCTCCACCTCGTCGCCGCGGATGAACAGCCGCAGATCCGGAACACCGATCGATTCCAGCGTGGCGGCACGGAACAGCGCACCGTTGAACAACGACGCGATACCGCGCAACAGGTCCTGCCCGTCCTCGGTACGTAATTCGCTTGCGCGCCTGCGCCATACCAGGCCGCGGCGCAGCGGAAACGCGAGCAACGCGGCGTCGTCGGAGTTGCACACCATCGGTGACACCTCGGCCAGGCCGTGCTTCTCGGCGCTGGCCAGCAGGGTGGCCAGAACATGCGAGTCCTGCGGGCGCCCGTCGTCGTCGGCCAGCCACACCCAATCGGCGCCTTGGGCCAACGCGTGCAGCATGCCGAGTGCGAATCCGCCGGCTCCGCCGAGATTTCGGCGTGATCCCAGATAGGTAGTCGGAATGGGTTGGCCCGCAACCAGTTCGCGGATTCGACCGTCACCCGAAAAATCGTTGTCGACGACGATGATGTGATCGGGCGGCCGGGTTTGCGTGCTCAGCACGTCGAGAGACTTGGCCAGCTCGTCGGGACGCCGGTGGGTGACGACGACGGCGACGACGGTGTCACTCATCCCCGGATGCTCTTTGGACCAGAGGTGTTTCGACCCGGTGCACGTCCCGGTTCGCGTCCCGGGTCTCGGCCAGCACCTCCCGCACGTGCCGGGCCGCTTCCTCCCCTTCGTACGCGCGCACCACGTCTTCGATGCCGCCGGTCATGCGGATGACTCCGTGCTCGATCCACATCGCCGTCTTGCACAGCCGCGCCAGGAATTCGTTGGAATGGCTGGCGAACACCAGGATTCCGGACCGCTCCACCAGCCTTTGCAACCGCGACTGTGCCTTCTTCAAAAAGTCGGCGTCCACCGCGCCGATACCTTCGTCGAGCAGCAGGATCTCGGGGTCGATGCTGGTGACCACGCCCATCGCCAGCCGGACCCGCATGCCGGTGGAATAGGTGCGCAGCGGCATCGACAGGTAGTCGCCCAACTCGGTGAACTCGGCGATCTCATCGACCTTGGACAGCATCTGCTTCCGGGTCTGCCCCAGGAACAGGCCGCGAATGATGATGTTCTCGTAGCCGGAGATCTCGGGGTCCATGCCGACGCCGAGGTCGAAGACCGGTGCGACGCGTCCGGTGACCTTCGCCCAGCCCCGGGTGGGCTCGTAGATGCCCGAAAGTAGGCGCAGCAGAGTCGATTTGCCCGCCCCGTTGTGGCCCACCAGTCCGACCCGGTCACCCAACTCGAGGGACATGGTGATGTCGCGCAATGCTTCGACGACGACCACGTTGGAGCTGTTGCGGCCGATCGTGCCACCCGCCTTGCCTAAGAAGGCCTTCTTCAACGAACGGGACTTGGCGTCGAAGATGGGAAATTCCACCCACGCGTTGTGCGTCTCGATGTGCGGACCCGACACCATGAACTTCTTGAGCTCGCTTACAGGTACTGACCGTGCCCGGGCGCACCCGGCTTGCCGACGCCCGGGGGAAGTGCGCCCTGGCGCATATTTTCCAGCTGCGCGCGGGCGGCCATCTGCTGGGCGAACAGCGCGGTCTGGATGCCGTGGAAGAGTCCTTCCAGCCAGCCGACCAACTGTGCCTGGGCGATGCGCAATTCGGCGTCGGACGGCGCGGTGCCCTCGTCGAAGGGCAGGGTGAGGCGATCGAGTTCCTCGCGCAGTTCCGGCGCCAAGCCCTCTTCCAGTTCCCGGATGCTGGTCGCGTGGATCTCGCGCAACCGGTTCCGGCTGGCGTCGTCCAGCGGTGCGGCGCGCACTTCCTCGAGCAGTTGCTTGATCATGGTCCCGATCCGCATCACCTTTGCGGGCTGTTCGACCAGGTCGGTCAGCGAGGGCTCGTCGCCGTCGTCCTCGGCGACCGCCATGATCCGCGGATCGAGGCCGCCGATGATTTCGACGTCGCTATCGTCGGGGCCGTCGTTGCGGGTACTCAACGTTTCACCATCCTTTGTGGACTATGGGTGTGGCGTCGTGCCATTTCCGCGCCATTCATAAATTCGGGCACCGCCATTGTCGTAGATCAGCGCCCATGACTTCGACTTATCCAGTGACACTAGTCCTTCGGGTACGGCGAACCCCCGGACAGTCGGCGTGCTGGTGTAGATGTACCGAATATTGAGCGCCTTAATCGCTTCGAGGACCCGCGGATCGGAATCACCCCGGCGCGCCGAGGTCCAGAAGATGTACCGGTTAGGGCCCGGACCCATCTGTTGTGGATAGTCGTAGTGCGTCCATAGCGGGTGCAGGTCGGCGACGGCATACATCCACGCGGTGCCGTCGGTGTTGGCGTTGCCGATCAGGGTGTCGTGGGCCCCGGGCAGCTTGGCCAGATAGGCCATGGCCATCAGATCGCGTTGGTCGATCATCACCGAGTCGTATTTGTCGCCGAACAACCACAGGTGCCGATAGAGGTAGTGGTGCGCGCTGAGCACGGTGGTCGCCACCAGCAGGACGGCGGTGGCCGACACCCAGACCGGCGTTGGCAATGGTTTGAACCGGCCGGTGAGCCGTCTGGCACCGGCCACGACGCCCACCACGATCGCGAACAACGCGATGCCGGCCATCGGCTCGAGCAGCAGGGTGGTGGCGGCCGCGATCCGGCGCGGGTCCTTGTAGAAGAACTCGCCGAACATTCCGGCCACCGCGCCGACGGGGCCGCCTATCGGATTTCCGGCGTCGACGTTCACCGCGATCAGCAGCAACCACAGGGCCAGCGGCCACCAGACCTGCTTGACCAGCAGAATGACGCCGCCGATGGCGGCCAGTGCGATCAGCCCGTATTGGACCGGGAAGTCGTTGAGGTGGCGGGAGTGCTGGAAGACGGCGTCGAACAGCCCCCGCTTCTTGCTGAGATAGGTGAGGAACGAGTGTCCGGCGATGATGTCTTCCTGCTCCTGGACGCTGATGAACTGCGGCAGCAGGATCAATCCGGACACCACCGCGATGCAGGCCAGGGCCATCGCATCGGCCAGCCTGCTGCGCACCGGATGCCACAGCGCTTCCATGAACCACCAGGCCAGGAGCATCAACAGCACGATGACCCCGCCGGTGATGTGCACCGACATGACACCCACCAGCGCGAGCACGGCCGCCGGGATGCGGTCGCGGTGCCGCAACGTGGAGGTGATCAGGACGAACGCCGGCACCGCGGCCCCGTAGGCCGACAGGTTGGGCATCGCGGCGACGGCGAACTCGACGTAGGGAACCGCAGTGAACGATGCCGATAGCGCGGCGGCGGTCGCCGCTGCTCCGGCGGTGCGCCATTCGCCCCAGGTCGGGCGCAGCAGGCGCCAGGTGAGCATCGCCGCGCCGGTCGGAAACAGCCACACGGCTGCGGCGACGGAGCTCAGCGTGTAGCCGGTGGTGGGCGCCGCCCCGGTCAGCTGGCAGAACACCGCGGCCAGGGCGTGGAACACCGACGGGTAGTACAGCGTGTGATGTGTCTCGACGTTGCGCAGCTCGCCCATGTGGGTGGACGACGCCTGGCCGGTGTCCAGGATGAACCGCACTTCGTTGGCGTGCCAGACCGCGTCCCAGGTGCTCGGGATGGATTGCCAGTGGGTCAGACCGTGATAGGCCGCCCACATGATCAGCAGGGCGCCCAACAGCACACCGGCCGCCACCGTGATGGCCGGCCAGCGGCTGACCTTGCGGGCTTCTGCATCGCGGTCGCGGTAGCGGGCGAGCAGCAGCTGGAAACCGATCATCACCAGGCACGCCACGACCAGCGCGGCCAGCGCGGTCCAGCCGTTCCACGGTATTCCGATGGCACCGAACGGAATAATGGCGAGCGCAACCACGCCGTAGGTCAGCGCCGGGCCCACCGCAACAGCGACCGGCCACGACAGCTGACTGATACGTGCGATGATCGCCCCGGGCGCTATCAGCAAAAACAATGCAATGAGCGTTCCGAACCAGAGCCCCACTCGACTAGTATGGCTGGCCGGGTGCCCTGGCTCGGGAGGCCACCGACTGGCCGGAACGGCTTGGACCCTTTCAAGGCACCCGCTACCGTCGCAATTTCGCAAAAACGCGGAAGCTCTAAGGTGGCCCACATGGCATATGACGTCGCCCGGGTGCGCGGACTGCATCCGTCGCTGGGTGACGGGTGGGTACACTTCGACGCCCCCACCGGGATGTTGATTCCCGATTCCGTCGCGACCACGGTGTCGACGGCTTTCCGCAGGTCCGGGCCCACCACCGTGGGGGCGCACCCGTCGGCGCAGCGCAGTGCCGCCATCCTGGAGGCGGCCCGGGCGGCGGTGGCTGATCTGTTCAACGTCGAACCCGCGGGTGTCGTACTGGGCGCCGATCGTGCGATCCTGCTGTCCACGCTGGCCGAAGCCTCGTCGTCGCGGGCCGGCCTGGGCTACGAGGTCATCGTCAGCCGCCTCGACGACGAAGCCAACATCGCCCCGTGGCTGCGGGCCGCGCACCGGTACGGCGCCAAGGTCAAGTGGGCCGAGATCGACATCGAGACGGGCGAGCTCCCGACGTGGCAGTGGGAGGGCCTGATCGGGAAGTCGACCAGGCTGGTCGCCGTCGCCTCGGCATCCGCGACGCTGGGCACGGTCACCGATTTGCGGGCGATGACCAAGCTGGTGCACGACGTGGGCGGCCTGGTGGTGGTCGACCATTCCGCCGCCGCGCCCTACCGACTGCTCGACATGAAGGAAACCGACGCCGACGTGGTGGCGGTGAACGCGGCCGCGTGGGGCGGCCCGCCGATCGGGGCGATCGTGTTCCGCGATCCGGTGCTGTTGAACTCGTTCAGCTCCATCTCGGCCGACCCCAAAGCCACGGGCGCGGCGCGCCTGGAGATCGGTGCGCACCAGTTCGGTCTGCTGGCCGGGGTGGTCGCCAGCATCGAGTACCTGGCGTCGCTCGATGAATCCGCCCGCGGAAGCCGGCGCGAACGCCTGGCGGTATCGACGCAATCCGCCACGTCGTATCTGAACCGGGTCTATGACTACCTGATGGTGTCGCTGCGCTCGTTGTCGTTGGTGATGCTGATCGGTCGTCCGGAGGTGCGGATCCCGGTGGTCAGTTTCGCCCTGAACGGTGTGCCCGCCGAACGAGTGGTGCAGCGGTTGGCGGACAACGGGATTCTGGCCGTCACCAACGAAAGCTCCCGCGCGCTCGATGTGCTGGGCGTCAACGACATCGGTGGCGCGGTCACCGTCGGGCTGGCGCATTACTCGACGACGGCCGAGGTCGACCAGCTGGTGCGCGCGCTGGCGTCGCTCGGCTGAGGCCCCGGCTGGCCTTTTGGTCGCGAGCGTAACGCCACGGCGAAAATCCAGCCCGAAAATCGCCGCCACGTTACGCTCGCGAATCCGCTTAGACGGTGAGCACGATCTTCCCGATCACCTCGCCCGCCACCAGCCGTCGATGCGCGTCACCGGCCTGCTGGATGGGCAGGCGGGCGCCGATGACCGGGCGCACCCGGCCGTCGCCGACCATCGGCCACACCGCGGCCGTCACCGCCGCCACGATCTCACTCTTGCTGTTCGGTCCGTCGACCGGACGCCCGCGCAGCGTGGTGCCGATGACCCGCGCCCGCTTGGCGAGCAGTTTGCCGATGTTGAGCTCGCCCTTGATGCCGCCCTGCATGCCGATGATGACGAGCTGTCCGTCGGTGGCCAGGGCATCGATGTTGCGGTCCAGATAGGCCGCCCCCATGATGTCGAGGATCACGTCAGCGCCGTTTGTCTCGTCGCGCAGCCGGGCGACGAAGTCTTCGTCGTGGTAGTTGATGGTGATGTCGGCGCCCAGGTCGCGGCAGAATTCGAGCTTCTCCGTCGAGCCGGCGGTGACGGCCACCCGGGCCCCGAGTGCCCGCGCGATTTGGATCGCGTGGCTGCCGATGCCGCTGGCTCCGCCGTGCGCGAGCAGGAGTTGGCCCCGGCCCAGGCCCGCGATGAGCACCAAATTCGACCACACCGTGCAGGCCACCTCCGGCAGCCCGGCCGCGTCGATAATGTCCACACCGGAGGGAATCGGCAGCACCTGGCCAGCGGGAACGGCGACGTATTCGGCGTATCCGCCCCCGGCCAGCAGCGCGCAAACCTCTTGCCCGACAGACCATTCCGTGACGTCGTCGCCGACTTCGGTGATGACGCCGGACACCTCCATGCCGATGGTTTCGCTGGCGCCCGGCGGGGGTGGGTACTTGCCGGCGGCCTGCAGCACGTCGGCGCGGTTCACGCCGGCGGCGGCCACCTTGATCACGACCTCGCCGGGCGCGGCGGAGACGTCGGCCACTTCCTGCCAGGCGAGTTGGTCGGGGGATTCGGCGACGATGGCGCGCATGGTGGCCACGCTACCGAGTGCCGCTACCCTGATCAGCGGTGGCGTGGCAGAGCGGCCTAATGCACTCGCCTTGAAAGCGAGAGACGGCTAAAACCGTCCGGGGGTTCAAATCCCTCCGCCACCGCTTTCGGTCACCCGACCGCGCCCGATCTAACCGGTGGGGATTTCGGCGGCGATCGTGTCCATCAGGGCCGTATACCGGCGAACTTCCGGATCCCGCCCGGGTTTGCCGCTGCTCACCACGCCGGCCGCCAGCCCGCGCGCCGGGTCGGCCCAGATCGCGATATTGGCCAGGCCGAGGTTGCCGAAGGCGTGCGGCGCATTACGCCCGAACGGCCCCCACCGGTTGGTGCCGAGGATGTAGCCGGTGCCCCACCGGGCCGGCTGCAGCCCGACCGCGAAATCCGGTCTCAGCCTTCGGCATTCGGCCACCGCGCCATACATCGTCTCGGGACTGATGACCCGCACACCTTCGAGTTCGCCTCCGCGGCGCCAGATCTCGGCGAACCGCGACATCTCCTGCGCGTTCGACACGGTGTTGGACGACGGGATGATGGTGGTCAGAAACATCGGCGAATTCGTATACGGGATCATCTCGTGCACGGTTCCGCCGATCGCCTTGCGGAAGATCTGGGCGATGACCGGCGGCAACGGCCGCCCGGTGGCGTGGCTCGGCGCCACCAGCGGCAGGTCCTTCTGGGCGACACCGAAGTTGGTCCAGCGGAAGCCCAGTGGGTCGAGGACCTCGGTGGCCAGGATTTCGCGAATCTCTTTGCCGGTGGCCGCGTAGACGATCTCGCGTACCAGCGGACCCCAGGTCAGCGCGTGGTACATGTGGAACAGCCCGGGGCGGTAGATCGGCCGCAATTCGCCGAGCTTCTGCTGCGCGTATTCGTGGTCGTCGGCGCGCTTGACGTCCGGCCGCGGGCCGGTCGGGAACGGCAGCCCGGCGCTGTGCGTCATCACGTGCCGGATGGTGATCCGGTGTTTGCCGTGACTGGTGAAGGTAGGCAGGTAGTCGCAGACCCGGTCGTCGAGTGAGAAGACGCCACGCTCGACGAGCATGTGCACCACGGTCGCCGCCACCCCCTTGGCCGCCGAGTACACGCAGAACGGGGTGTCGGGCGTGACGGGGATCTGCTCGGCACCGGGCGGGTCACTCGGGGCGTTGCCCCAGCCGTGGCCGATCGCGCGGTTGAGCACGACGCGGCCGTGCCGGCGGACGCACAACTGGATGGCCGGATGGAAGCCGGCCCGATACCAATGCCGCGCGGCCTGCCAGATCCGGTCTATTGCGGCGCTGTCGATTTCGGAGTGGTCTTCCGCCCCGATCGCCGTCACCGCGTCCAGGTCGGCCGGGAGGCGGATCTTGCCGTCGGGTGTCACCTCAGCGAGGGTACGTGCCGCCGGGCGGCGGGTGCCCCTATTCCCCGGTGAACTGCGGCGGGCGCTTGGCGAACGTCGCCGAGATGCCCTCGGTGAGGTCCTTGGACGGCAGGAAGGCCGCGTTCCAGGCGGCCACATAGCGCAGGCTCTCCGAGACGGCCGCGATGCGCTGCTGGTCGAGGACGTCCTTGATGCCGTGCACGGTCAGCGGGGGATTGGCGGCGATCTCCGCGGCGGTGGCGTGGGCGGCGGCCAGCGTGGCCTCGGCGTCCGCGCACACGTCGTTGACCAATCCGATCTTCTCGGCGCGCGCCGCGTCGATGTCCTTACCGGTCAGCGCCAGCTCACGCAGGTGTCCGTCGTTCAGGATCAGCGGCAGGCGGGCGAGGCTGCCGACGTCGGCGACGATGGCGAGCTTGACCTCGCGCACCGAGAACTTGGCGTCGGCGCTGGCGTAGCGGATGTCCACCGCCGAGATCAGGTCGACGCCGCCGCCGATGCACCAGCCGTGCACCGCGGCGATGGTGGGGGTCCGGCAGTCGGCGACCGCGGTGATCGCCCCCTGCATGCGTTTGACCTCGCGGTGGAACACGGCGCGCGGGCCGGCCAGCGCGTCGCCGGACAGCAGCGGGGTGAATGAACCCCCCATCGCCGGCACGTCCAGGCCGTAGCTGAAGTTGCGGCCCGAACCGGTCAGCACGATGGCCCGAACCTCGGGGTCGGCGTCCAACGCTCCGAACAGCTCGGGCAGCTCGGACCAGAAGGCCGGCCCCATCGCATTGCCCTTGCCCGGCCCGATCAGCGTCACCTGGGCGACGCGGTCCTTCTTCTCCACGGTGACGGATTCGTATGCTTGCGCCATATCGAGACCGTAGCGTGGCGAATATGTCTCCTGACTTGCGACCCGGCCCGCATTCCCCACCGGCCGACGAGCTGCGCAGCGCCGAGGACACCCTGGGGGTGTTGCAGCGGGTGCTGCATACGGTCGCCGACGACGACCTGTCGCGGCGGACACCCTGCGCGGAGTTCGATGTGTCCCAGCTGACCGGACACCTGGTGAACGCGATCACGGCCCTCGGGGGCATGGTGGGCGCGGAATTTCCCGAGCGTGACGAAGGCGATTCGGTGGAACGGCAGGTGATCGCCGCGGCCCGGCCGGCGTTGGACGCCTGGCACCGCCACGGCCTGGACGGGTCGGTGCCCTTCGGCAAGGGCGAGATGCCCGCCAAGAGCGCGTGCGCCGTCCTGTCGATCGAATTCCTGGTGCACGCCTGGGATTACGCGACCGCGCTCGGGCGCGAGGTCGACGCCGCCGAGCCGCTGTCCGAATACGTGCTGGGGCTGGCCCGCCAGATCATCAGGCCCGAGTTGCGGGGTCAAGCCGGATTCGACGACCCGGTCGACGTGCCCGCGAACGCCGGCGCGCTCGAGCAGTTGGTCGCGTTCACCGGCCGCAATCCGGCCTAGCGCGCTGGGCTTTCGTCGAACGTGCACACAGGGCGAAATCCGGGCAGCTTTTTCGCCGCCAGTGCACGCTCGGCGAACGCTAGACCCGCTCGAGGTAGAAGTAGTAGTACTTGCCCACCCCGCCCTGAAAGTCCCGGACGCCCTTGCCGTTCATGATGCCCATCACGGCGTCGTCGTCGATCTTCTTGAAGTGATCGTGCACCGGCTGGCCGTCGTAGACCATGGTGGCGGTGACCTCTCCGCGGAAGTCCTCCAGCCAAAGGCTGGCCTCGCCCTTGCCCATCTCGACGTTCGAGAACTTGTTGCCGTCGGCGTCCAGGCAGACCAGCGGCTGCACGTCGCTGACGGATTTGAACGTCTTGCCGAACCACCCGGCCTTTTCCAGTTGCCCGTTCATCTTGTGGCCGGTCTGGAACTCGCCGCCCTTCCACTCGCCGAGCATCCCCTCGATCGTCGCCGGCGCGAGTTCCGCCCAGAATTCGTCGAGCTCGGAATCCGCGATGTCGCCACTGTGCTCTTTGAACTCGGTGAACTTCTTCCGCGCGAGGTCCACGGGCGACTCCTTACGGTTCGGTGCGGGCGATCCAGTCGCAGGCAAAACGCAGCAGGGCATCATTTTCCTCCGGCGCACCAATGGTGACACGGATGCCTTCGGACGCGAACGGCCGCACCACCAGGCGTGCGTCGGCGGCCTGCTCGGTGAAGTCCGTCGTGCGTGACCCGAGCGGCAGCCAGACGAAGTTCGCCTGCGAAGGCGGCAGCTCGAATCCGGCGTCGCGCAGAGTGTCGCTCACGCGGGTGCGCTCGACGACCAGCGCGTCGGTGCGGGCCATCAGCTCGTCGGAGGCCTCCAGCGACGCGATGGCGGCGGCCTGCCCGACGTTCGTCACCGCGAACGGCATGACGACCTTGTCCAGCGCGGTGATCAGGTCGGGGTGGGCGACCGCATAACCGACGCGCAAGCCCGCCAACCCGTAGGCCTTCGAAAAGGTCCGCAGCACAACGACATTGCTGTGAGCCAGCGCCAGCTCCAGGCTGTTGGGCAGCATGCCGTCGCGGATGTATTCGACGTAGGCCTCGTCGATGGCGACCAGGATGTGCGACGGTACGGCGTCCACGAAACGGGCCAGGGCGTCCGGGTCGACGACCGTGGACGTCGGGTTGTTGGGGTTGCAGACGAAAATCAGCCGCGTGCGGTCGGTGATCGCCGCGAGCATCGCGTCGAGGTCGTGCGTGTGGTCGGTCAACGGCACTTTGACGGTGGTCGCGCCGGAGACCTGGATGATGGGCAGGTAGCACTCGAAGCTGCGCCAGCCGATCATCACCTCGTCGCCGGCCGCGGCGCTGATCTGAACCAGCTGCTGGCACAAGGTGACCGAGCCGCTGCCGACGGCGATGTGCTCGGGGGCGATATCGGAACCCAGGTGCATGGCCAGTGCTGCCTTGAGGTCCACGCTGGCGTTGTCCGGGTAGCGGTTGACGATCGCGATGGCACGCTCGATCGCCGCATGCACGCTGGGTAGCGGGCCGTAAACGGTTTCGTTGCTGGCCAGTTTGATGGACCCCGGCACGTTCTTGCCGGGCACATACACTGGCAGTCCGGCCAGTTCGGAGCGCAGGCGGGCGGTCACTTCGACAGTTTATGTCTCAACTGTGTACAGTATGGCCGGTTCCGCGAGACCGGAAAGGGGTCGGTACCCTCAGAAAGTCCAAAGGGAGGCGTGCCAGAGCGGCCGAATGGGGCTCACTGCTAATGAGTTGTCCCCCTCAAAGGGGACCGGAGGTTCAAATCCTCTCGCCTCCGCTGGGTCCTTTAACGGAACACGGAACCACAACTGAAGAACAAGCGCCCGTAGCTCAACGGATAGAGCATCTGACTACGGATCAGAAGGTTAGGGGTTCGAATCCCTTCGGGCGCGCTCACTCCTGTATGACGCCGGTTGATGCTTGACATTTCGCGTCCAAACGTGGTTCCGCTCAGCCCGGCCCGCGCGTAATATCAACGGCCTCGGGCAACAGTTCAGTTCCGTGCGAACCATCGGAGTTGAGTCATGTCCCGTGTCACTAAAATCCTCGCCGCCGTAGTAATCGCCTCCAGCGCATTCATGACGTCGGGTTGCGGTTGCAGCACAAGCGCATTGGGCGTCACCACTTGCACCTTGTGGTAAGCGGTCGAACGCTGTTGCGCCCTCGGGTTTGACGGAACCCGGGACACCCGCGCTGCCAGGGCCGGCCAGGCCCCGGCAACGATCCGTTCCGCGTCGTCGCTCCCGCCCTAGCGTCCCCCGAACGGGCCCGCAACATGGCCCCGGTGGGGCGGCTCGGTGACGCTCTCGGTCGGCTCGCCTTCCTCGGAACAGGGCGGCACGAGACGAGCTATCAGTGGGTCAGCCCGCGTTGTCGATGAGGCCCAGCGCCCGCTCGAACAGATGCACCGTGGCGGCGTGCAACTGGTCGCCGACCTCCTTCTCCGCCTTGCCCGCGCAGGCCCGCGCCAGCGTGCCCTCGATCACGATCCCGAGCTTGAAGCAGGCCAGCACGGTGTACCAGGTGATGTGCGACAAATCGCGGGTCGTGTTGGCCGCGTATCGCTGGAACAGCTCGTCGGTGCTGGCCAATCCATCCTGTCCGCCCAGGGCGTGACTGAACACGGCCGAACCGTCGGGCTGGCGCCAGGTGGTGATCAGCCAGCCGAGGTCCAGCAGCGGATCGCCGATCGTGCACATCTCCCAGTCGACGATCGCGACCACCTCCGGCCCGGTGCGCGAGAACATCACGTTGGCCGCGTGGTAGTCGCCGTGCATGATGCCGGGCGTCCAGTGCGCCGGCCGGTGCCGGTCCAACCAGCCCGACACCTCCTCGACCCCGGGGATCTGTGGCCCCGGATACCCGTCGTAGTCGTTGTAGGACTCCAGCTCGGAGAGCCAGCGCGGCACCTGGCGTTCCAAAAAGCCCTCCGGCTTGCCGAATTCGGCGAGGCCGGCGGCGACATGGTCGACGGCACCCAGCTTGGCCAGCGCGTCGGCCATCGACAACCCCATGCGATAGCGCACAGCGGGATCGCCCGCATGCAACGGCGGCAGAACCTCGCCGGCGTTGAATCCGTCGACCGGATCCATCAGGTAGAAGACCCCGTCGCCCAGCACCGCGGGGTCCTCGCAGACTGCGATCAGGTGGGGATGGGGCACGTCGGAACCGGCCAGTGCGGCAAGGACTTTCGTCTCCCGCAGGATCACGTTGTTGCTACGCGGACGCAGGTGTCGCGGCCCGCGCCGCAGCACGTAGGGCCGCCCCGCCCTGCTGAACCGCAGCATGACGTTCTGCGTTCCGCCGGTGACGGTGGAAACGTCCTCCAGCGGGCCCTCGCCGAGCCCCCGCCCGGACATCCATTCCGCTACGGCTTCCAGGTTCACCGAGTCCATTTTCAGGTCCACTCCTCAGCCCTTCGGGTGCGGCGTGTATCGGACGGTTTGCGCCGCAATCATGCCGTCGCGGAACACGAAGGTGTCCACACCGTCGTCGACCCGGTTGGCGGCCGAATCGGCGGCCCATTCCAGGAACAGCACATCCTTGTCGAAGAGCTGGGTCGTCAAGTCCCAGTTGGCATCCGGCAGATCGGCGAGCAGTTGCGCGAAGACGTTGCGGATGGGGTCCTTGCCGCGCGCGATGCCGGCGGGGCTGATCAGTACGGAGTCCTCGGCGTAGTCGACGAGGATTTCGTCGAGGTCGCCCGCGGCCAGCGCCGTGCCGTGGTGGGCGAACACTTCCTGCGGCGTACGCGCCGTGGTGGGGGTCATAGCACTCCCTTGCAACCTGTGGACCGTCTGGGAAAAAGACTAGGGCAGGGGCGACGGGCGGCCTCCGGCGGCGGTGGCTGGAAGAATAGTGTGCATAACTTACTTTCTAGGAAAGGGAGCTGGCGATGCCGCGGACCGACAACGATTCCTGGGAGATCACCCAAAGCGTCGGCGCCACCGCGCTCGGTGTTGCCGCCGCGCGTGCCGCGGAGACCGAGAGCGAGAACCCGCTGATCAGCGATCCGTTCGCGCGGGTGTTCGTCGATGCCGCGGGCCAGGGGATGTGGAGCATCTATGCGAATCCGGCGCTGCTGGCCAAGGCCGCCGAGATCGAGCCGGATCTCCGTGCGCGGCTGCAGCTGATGGTCGACTTCATGGCCACCCGGACGGCGTTTTTCGACCAGTTTTTTCTGGGTGCGGCCGACGCCGGGGTGCGCCAGGTGGTGATTCTGGCGGCCGGACTGGACGCGCGCAGCTGGCGGCTACCGTGGCCCGACGGCACGGTCGTCTACGAGCTCGACCAGCCCAAGGTGCTGGAATTCAAATCCAACACCCTGCGTGAGCACGGCGCGAATCCGACCGCGCACCTGGTCAACGTGCCGATCGATTTGCGCCAGGATTGGCCGAAAGCGTTGCAGGAAGCGGGGTTTGATGCTTCTCGGCCGGCGGTCTGGTCGGCAGAAGGTCTCGTTCGCTATCTGCCGGCGCAGGCCCAGGACCTGCTGTTCGAGCGGATAGATTCGTTGAGCGTCGAGGGCAGCTGGCTGGCGTCCAACGTCCCGGAGTCGGGTTTCACCGACCCCGCCCGGGTGCAGCGTCAGCGCGAGGACATGCGGCGCATGCGCGCCGCGGCCGCCGAACTGGTCAACGCCGAGATAACCGACTTCGACGACCTCTGGTACCCGGAGGAGCGCACGCCGGTCGACGGCTGGCTGCGTGACCGCGGCTGGGACGTCGCGACCGCGACGTTCGCGGAGTTGATGGCCCGGTACGGCCGCCGGACTCCGCTGGGTGCGGAGGATTCGATGCCGCCCACCCTGTACGTGTCGGCGCAGCGGCGAGCGCCGCGGTCCGAACGCTGAGATCGAAAGTGCCGCTGACGATTTAGCTGCTCGGTCACGCCATTCCGGGTGGGGATGTCGCGAGTTGGGACGAAGTCCTCGAATTAGCTGAGCTTCTTCAGGACGCTTGGCTGTCCCCAGGGTCGGCGAAGCGGGCCGTCGCGCGCCCGCCGACCGCCTCTGACGTGCCGGGACGTGCCGACAAGCACTGCCGCATAACCCATTGCATGTTTAGACATAAGTCGAATGGGTAACTTCAGGTCCACGAGAAAGTTCTGCTCGACCACATTGGAGGTCACGATGCGTGGCAGTGGGATCATCGGAACGGTTGCTTTGGTGTGGTTGCTGATCGGAGCCTTCGCGGCGTGGCAACGGGATTACTTCAAAAACGACCAAACGACCTGCGCCTCAGCGGGCACGGTTGCGGTGACCGTGGTCGCCGGACCCTTGAATTACTTCGGTGTCAACCCGAAGGTTACGGATTGTCATCTGCCGCAACCAAGTTCAATGCCAGCGATCAATCTCTAACTCACACCCGAAGGAAGTCGAAATGGTTATCTTAGGAATTGTCCTGCTTGTTCTCGGGTATTTCTTCCACGTACCCGTGCTGACCACGCTAGGCATCGTGCTGCTGGTGATCGGCGCGATCCTGTGGATCCTTGGCTCGATCGGCCGCCCCGTCGCCGGCAGGCGCTACTGGTATTAACGCTCCGGCCGTCGCGCGATCTGTTCACAGGGCGCGCATAGGTTGGTCATAGGCTCGGCTCAGTCGGCGGCGGATACTGGAGATTGTGACGCAGCCCCGAGCCTCGGTAGAGCGGGTTGTCATGTGCCGTGCCGACGGCAACCCCATCAACGTGCTGGTCGTCGACGACGAACCCGTCCTGGCCGAAATGGTGTCGATGGCGCTGCGGTATGAGGGCTGGAACATCTCCACCGCCGGGGATGGGGAATCGGCCGTCGCGGCCGCCCGCAACCAGCGTCCGGACGTGGTTGTTCTCGATGTGATGCTGCCCGACATGAGCGGCCTCGAGGTGCTGCACAAACTGCGCGGGGAGATCCCGCAGCTGCCGGTGCTGCTGTTGACGGCCAAGGACGCGGTCGAAGATCGCATCGCGGGCCTGACGGCCGGCGGTGACGATTACGTCACCAAACCATTCAGCATCGAAGAGGTCGTGCTGCGCTTGCGGGCGCTGTTGCGGCGCACCGGGGTGACGACGGTGGACAGCGGCGCGCAGCTGGTGGTCGGGGACTTGGTCCTCGACGAGGACAGCCACGAGGTCACCCGCGCCGGTGAGCCGATCTCGTTGACGTCGACGGAATTTGAACTGCTGCGGTTCATGATGCGCAACTCCAAGCGGGTACTGAGCAAGGCCCAAATCCTGGACAGGGTATGGAGTTACGACTTCGGCGGCCGGTCCAACATCGTCGAGCTCTACATTTCCTACCTGCGCAAGAAGATCGACAACGGTCGCGATCCGATGATCCACACGCTGCGCGGCGCGGGTTATGTCCTCAAGCCGGCCCGCTGACCCGCGGAGGGTCTGGTCCCTTCGGCTGCGGCTGCTGGTCGGACAGATCGTCGTCTTGGCAATCGTGTGCGTCGGCATCACCGCGGGGACCGAGCTGGCGCTGAACCATCACCTGGTGAAGCAGCTCGACGGCCAACTCGCCGGGACCTCATTCCGCTCGGCGCTGATGTACCCCGAACCGAACCACCCGGGATGGCACCACCACCACCAGCACTCCTACTACCCGAGGCCGAGGCCGGGGCCCGGGCCTCGGTTCCTGGACGCCCCGGGACAGCCGGCGGGCATGGTGGCGGCGGTCGTCAGCCAGGGCAAAACGGTTGACGCGGGCTACCTGACCAGCAGCGGCGCGCGGGACGACCTGACCCCGACCGCCCGGACCCAACTGGAACAGATCGCCGGCAACCGCGCGCCGGTCACGCTGAACCTGGACGGCCTTGGCCGGTACCGTGTCGTGGCGGCCCCGAGCCGGAATGGCAGCGACATCATCGTCACCGGCCTCTCCATGTCCAACATCGACGCCACCCTGATCCGCATGCTGGTCACTTTCGGCATCGTCACGGCGGTCGCGCTGGCGGCCGCGACGATCGCCGGGGTCGTGATCATCAGGCGGGCACTGGCGCCGTTGCGCCGTGTCGCGCAAACCGCGGGCGAGGTAGCCGACCTGCCGCTGTCGCGCGGCGAGGTCGAACTACCTGTGCGCGTGCGCGAATCCGACGCGAACCCCTCCACCGAGGTGGGACAACTCGGCGCCGCGCTCAACCGGATGCTCGACCACATCGCGGAGGCGCTTTCGGCGCGCCAGGCCAGCGAGACGCGCGTTCGCCAGTTCGTCGCCGACGCCAGTCACGAACTGCGCACGCCTCTTGCCGCGATCCGCGGCTACACCGAACTGACGCAACGGATGGGTGACGACCGCGAGGCGGTAGCGCAGGCGATGAGCCGGGTGGCATCCGAGACCGAGCGGATGACGCGCCTCGTCGAGGACCTGCTGCTGCTGGCCCGACTGGATTCCGGCCGGCCGCTGGAACGCGAATCGGTAGATCTGTCACGGTTGGCGGTCGATGCGGTCAACGACGCTCACGTCGCGGGACCGGATCATCAATGGGAACTCGACCTGCCCGAAGAACCGGTGGTCGTCACCGGTGACGCGGCGCGGCTCCACCAGGTGCTGACGAATCTGCTTGCCAACGCCCGCGTCCACACCGGCGCGGGCACCGTTGTGACGACGCGGTTGAGCACCGAGCCGTCGCACACCGTGCTGCAGGTCATCGACAACGGACCCGGCATCCCGGTGGCGCTGCAATCGGAGGTCTTCGAACGGTTCGCCCGCGGCGATTCCTCGCGCTCGCGCAAGGGCGGCAGCACCGGGCTCGGTCTGGCGATCGTCTCGGCCGTGGTGAAAGCGCACAACGGGACGATCGCGGTGAACAGCTCGCCGGGCCATACCGAGTTCACGGTGCGGTTGCCACCCAACGGATGACAACCGCCCGCATCGGCCTAGCTGGTGCAGGTCACATTGATTTCGAACGGCTTGTTCACCGGCTGCATCGGGTTGGCCATGTCGACCCCGGTGGCGGAGCCGCTGATCTTGTAGCTGTTGCCATCCTTGCTGGCGGTGGCGTTGCCCTGGCCGGTACCGGAGGTGTATCCGAGCGTCACACCGTTGACGTTGCCCAGCCCAACGGATTTCACCTGTGGGGGGTTGCCGTCGCTGAGCACGGCGGCGATGCCGGTCGCCGCGCCACCGATCGCGATGTTGATGGTGCCACCCGCATTTGTGCAGACGACCGAACCGGTGACGTTCTGGTCCTTGCCGTCGATGGTGACCTTCGTGCCGGCGGCACCGCCGGTGCTTGCCGACGCGCTGGTACCCGAGCTACTCGCGGAACTGTTCGTAGCCGACTTGTTACCACTCGAACAGCCGGAAATGCCCGCGGCCAGAATTGCCGCTCCGGCCACCGCGACCGTCAGTTGACGCTTCACCTGTTCTCCTTTGCCCGAAAGTTGCGGCCCTCGGCATTGAGAGCCGTCTGGGCAGTATGCGGGTTAACTGGACCGAGAATCCAGAACCCCGAGAAATTGTTGCTGTGTTCATTATTTAGCGGGTGAAATGCCGCCGGGAACGGCTTTCGCGGACTATTGCATCAATGGCAAGGTACAAATGGTGGACCACAAACCCCCCAGTCCCGTCATCGAGTCCGCCCATCGCGAATTTTTCCTGCCATTTCAGGACCACGCGGATTTCCGCAGCGCCGATCGCGGATTCATTGCCGCGTTGTCGCCGTGCGTGATTCGAGCGGCCGACGGCCGAGTGGTGTGGGACAACGATGCCTACGCCTTCCTGGACGGCGCGGCCCCGACGTCGGTGCACCCCGGCCTGTGGCGGCAATCGACGCTGGCCGCCAAACAGGGCCTCTACGAAGTGGTGCCGGGTATCTATCAAGTGCGCGGCTTCGACATCTCCAACGTGACTTTCGTCGAAACCGACACCGGCATCATCGTCATCGATCCCCTGGTGTCCACCGAAGTGGCCGCGGCGGCGCTTGCGCTCTATCGCGGGCAGCGCGGCGGCGACCGGCCCGTCGTCGCGGTGATCTACACCCACAGCCATGTCGATCACTTCGGTGGCGTACTGGGCGTCACCTCGCAGGCCGACGTGGACGCCGGCATGGTGGAAGTGCTGGCACCGGAAGGCTTCGTCGAGCATGCGGTGCGGGAAAACGTTTACGCCGGACCGGCAATGACGCGGCGGGCCACGTACATGTATGGCGCCCAGCTGCCGCGGGGACCCCTGGATCAGGTCGGCTGCGGACTCGGCCAGGCGACGTCCACCGGCGAGGTCGCCGTCATCGTCCCCACCGTCGACATCCGCACCACCGGTGAAAAACGCACGATCGACGGCGTGGAGATCGAGTTCCAGATGGCGCCCGGCACCGAGGCGCCCGCCGAAATGCATTTCTATTTCCCGCGTTTCCGCGCGCTGTGCATGGCGGAGAACGCCACCCACAATCTGCACAACCTGCTGACCCTGCGCGGTGCGCTGGTGCGTGACCCGCACGCCTGGTCCGGTTACCTCACCGAGGCTATCGACACCTTCGCCGACCGCGCCGACGTGGTGTTCGCTTCCCACCACTGGCCGACCTGGGGACGTGAGAGCATCGTGGAGTTCCTGTCGCTGCAGCGCGACATGTACGCGTATTTGCACGACCAGACGCTGCGATTGCTCAACCAGGGTTACACCGGTGTGGAGATCGCCGAAATGTTCCGGATGCCACCGGCACTCGAGCAGGCCTGGCACACCCATGGCTACTACGGATCGGTGAGCCACAACGTCAAAGCCATCTACCAGCGCTACATGGGTTGGTTCGACGGCAACCCGGCCCGGCTGTGGCCCCATCCCCCCGAGGCCCTCGCGCCCCGGTATGTCGAGGCGATGGGCGGCATCGACCGAGTCGTCGACCTCGCCAAGACCGCATTCGACTCTGGCGACTTCCGTTGGGCCGCAACCCTACTGGATCATGCGATTTTCACCGACAGTGGGCATGCCGGTGCCCGCGCACTGTATTCCGACACGCTCGAGCAACTGGCCTACGGTGCCGAAAACGCGACCTGGCGCAATTTCTTCCTCAGCGGGGCGACGGAATTGCGCGACGGCAACTTCGGCACCGCGGGTCAGGTCGCTTCCCCCACAATGCTTTCCCAACTGACGCCGGAGCAGATCTTCGACGGCCTGGCCATCCGGGTAAACGGCCCGCGCAGCTGGGATCGCGACCTCGCCATCGATATCATCTTTGCCGACACGGCGGTCGACTACCGACTCACCCTGCGCAACGGGGTGCTCGTCCACCGCAAGGCCGCACCCGATCCCGCGACGGCAACCGTTACGGTCAGACTGGCCGGCAAGATTCGGCTCCTCGCCCTGGTATCGGGTGATTTCAGCGCACCCGGTGTGGAGCTCTCCGGTGACCGGGGTGCGCTGCAGGCCTTACTGGATGTGCTCGACGCGCCGGACCCGAATTTCAACATCGTCACGCCGTGAGACCCGGTCGGCGTCACCCGACGTCGATCACCACCTTGCCCAGCACCTTGCGGTCGGCCACATGCCGCAACGCGGCGGCGGTCTCCGGCAGCGGGAATCGCGCGCCGATGTACGGCCGGACCGTGCCGGCGGCGAACATCTGCGACAGCTCCTTCAAGTCGCGCACGGCCTCATCGGGCCGGTCTGTCATGAAGGTGCGAATCTCCATGCCGCGCACACAGATGTCTTTGAGCAGTATGAGATTGAGCGGAATGGCCGGGATCGTTCCGGCCGCATAGCCCAGCGTGACGAACGTGCCGCCACGCGCGAGCCCGCGCAGCGCCGGCTCCGAATACGATCCGCCGACCGGGTCCAGGACCACGCGCGCGCTGTCGCCGGTGAGTTCACGGATCCGTGATTTCAGGTCCTCCCGGTCGTAATCGACGGTCGCCTCGGCGCCGCGCTGCCGGCACAGCTCGAGCTTTTCCGGACTCGACGCCGCGGCCAGCACCCGCGCCTTCATCGCCACCGCCAGATCGACCGCGGCCAGCCCCACGCCGCCCGCGGCGCCGAGCACGACGACCCAATCTCCTTCTGTGACCGCGGCGGTCGTGCGCAGCGCGTGATAGGCGGTCCGGTACGTCACGCCGAAGGCGGCGGCCGACGCGAAGTCGGCGTCCTCGGGCACGAGCTCCGCCTGGCTCGCGTCGAGGAGGGCCTGTTCGGCGAACGCCCCGAAGGTGGTCCCGGCTACCCGCTGTCCCGGACCGAACGGCGCGCCGTCGCCGGCGGCGATGACTTCACCGGCGATCTCATTGCCGGGGATGAACGGCGGCGGGATTTTCACCTGGTACTTGCCGGCGATGAACAGCACGTCGGGGAAGTTGACCGCGGCCGCGCGCACCCGCACCAGCAGCTGGCCGGGCCCGGGAACGGGGTCGGGCACGTCGTCGATGACCAGGTCCTCGGGGGTGCCATAGGAACGACAGACCACCGCGCGCATCAACTGGCCCCCAACCCACGTAAACAGAACCGCACCACGTGTGCGATGTCGTCGGGCCCGGGCTCCTCCGCCGAGCCCACATAGCGGCGCAGCGTCGCCGCCGTGCAGCTGAACACCGCCTCGACGTCGCGTTCGACGTCGCTACTGCCCAGTGCCGCAACGGGTTCGACGAGCAGCTCGCGAAGCGGCCGCATCATCTCCTGGTCGGCCGCGCGCCAACTCGTGCCGACCGACATCTGCCCGGCCGCCGCTCGGGTCATGCTGATCAGGTGCGGGTCGGCCACCTGCGCCAGTGTGCCCTCGATCCATCGGGCGACCTTGTCGTGCGGCTCGGATTCCTTGGCCATCTGGTGTTCGAGGTAGGACACGACGATGGCCACCCCGCGTTCCATGACGGCCAGGATGAGATCGTCTTTGCCCGCGAAATAGCGGTAGAAAGCCTTGTTCGACGAACCCGCCTCGGCGACGATGTCGCTGACCCGGGGCGGCTCGGGTGCCGTGTGTTCCATGACGCGCACCGCCGCGGCCAGAATGCGTTCCACCTCCTCGGTGGCCTCCCGCTGGCGGTCATCCAGGGCCCGCTCGACCGCCGCAGTCACCCTGTCAGAGGTCAACGAGGTCACCGTATTTGGCGCGGGCGGCCGCGCGCCGCACGTCGAGCATCTCGCTGGGCCAGTCGCCTTCCTCGGCCTCGTACCCCTTGAGCAGCATCCGGGCCAGGTTGACCTTGTGCGCTTCGGTCGGCCCGTCGGCCAGGCCGAGCGCGATGCCGCCGAGCAACACGTTGACGAGCGGCAGCTGGTCGGTGAGCCCGAGCGCGCCGTGCACCTGGATGGCGCGCAGCGCAATCGATTTGAGTACCTGCGACGCGAGGATCTTGCAGGCGGCGATCTCCGCGCGGGCGGCGCGCTCGTCGCCGTTGTCGATCAGCCAGGCGGCGTGCAACACGGTCAGCCGGAACGGGATCAACTCGGTGTACGAATCGGCGACGAACTCCTGCACCAGTTGTTTGTCGGCGAGCAGACTACCCTGGGTGAAGCGGCTTTTCGCCCGCCGCGACATGATCTCCACGGCGCGCTGCGCCATCCCGATGGACCGCATCGCGTGATGCAGCCGCCCGCCGGCCAGCCGGGTCTGCAGTATCGGGAAGCCCTGACCGGGCTCGCCGAGCAGGGCGTCGGCGGGCACGCGCACATCGTCGTAGTGCACCAGGGAATGCCCGGGCTCGTGCGGGTCGGCGCCGACCAGGTGGTGGTTGGCTTCCAGGACAAGCCCCTCGGTCCCGGCCGGGATCAGGAACGTCGATGCGCCGGTATGGACGGACACGTCGGGATCGGTGATCGCGACCACGATGAAGAAGGAGGCGACGGAGGCGTTGGAGGAGAAGTACTTTCGGCCGGTGATCACCCAGTCGTCACCGTCGCGGACGGCCCGGGTGGTGAACACCCGCGGGTCGGCGCCGCCCTGCGGTTCGGTCATCGAGAAGCACGAGAAGATCTCCCCGGACAGCAGCCCAGCCAGGTAGCGGTCCTTCTGCTCCGGGGTTCCGAAGCGGGCGATGATCTCGGCGTTGCCGGTGTCGGGCGCTTGCGTTCCGAACACGATCGGCGCCCACGGGCTGCGGCCCAGGATCTCGTTGATCAACGTCAGCTTGACCGCGCCGAAACCCTGCCCGCCCAGCTCCGGGCCCAGATGCGGTGCCCACAAACCCTTGTCGCGAACCTGCTGTTTGAGCGGGTCGACAATGCGGCGCCGCTCATCGTTCAGTGGCAGGAACTCGCAGCCTCCGAAGATCACCTCCAGCGGTTGCACCTCGTCACGAACGAATTCGCGGATCCACTCGAGCTTCTCCTCGAACTCCGGCTCGGTTGAAAAGTCCCAGGACATTCGAACACTCCTCTCAGGGGATTCCGCCGTCGGCCCGCAGGATCGAGCCGGTGGTGAAGCTGGACGCATCGGACGCCAAAAACAGTGCCGCGCCGACGATTTCACGTGGGTCTCCCGCGCGCTGCAGCGAAAGATGGCTGAACATATTGCCTTTGGCCGCGTCCAGGTTCCATGCCTTGCTCACATCGGTGAGAAACGGCCCGGCCATCAGCGTGTTGACCCGCACCGTCGGACCGAAACCCTTCGCCAGCGCTTCGGTCATGGCATTGAGCCCGGCCTTGGACGCGGCGTAGGGAATGATGTCCGGCGTCGGACGCAGCGACCCGGCCGTGCTCACGTTGATGATCGAGCCCCGGCCCGCCGCCACCATGCGCTCGCCCACCAACGCCGACAACCGGAACGGGCCCTTGAGGTTGAGGTTGACGACGGCATCGAACAGCTTCTCCGTCACGTCGGTGAGCTTGTCGTACAGCGGCGACATGCCCGCGTTGTTGATCAGCGTGTCGACCTTGCCGAACCGCTCGTACGTCGCGTCGACCAGGCCGCCGAGTTGATCCCAGCGCCCCACGTGCACCTGATACGGCATGGCGGAACGCCCGGTCTCGGCCTCGATCTCGGTGGCGGTGGAGACGCAGTTGTCCATGTTGCGGCTGGCGATCACGACGTCCGCGCCGCAGCGAGCCGCGCCGAAGGCCATCTCCCGCCCCAGTCCGCGGCTGCCGCCGGTGATCAGGATGACCCGATCGGTCAGATCGAAAAGCTGATCGGCATAACCCATTTCAGCGGCCCCTAGTCGGTCTTGGACGGTAACGCTCGAGCGAGCTCTGCCGCGGTGGCGATGAGCTGAAGAATCATCGGCCCGAATGCGTCCTTGATCTTGGGGTCGACTTTCCCGGTGCGCACGCCGGCGGCATACGTCTTCTCTAGCACGATGCCGAGCTTCCAGTTGGCCAACACGAGGTAATAGTCGATGTTCTCCGTCGACAACCCGCTGACCGTTTCGTAGTGCTCCAACAGCTCGCTGCGCGTGGGCATGCCGCGCATGTCGAGATAAAACCCGTCCTCGCGCGGCTTTTCGCCGTCATAACCGAGCAGGCACCAGGCCAGGTCCAGCAGCGGATCGCCGACCGTCGTCATCTCCCAGTCCACGATCGCCGCCAAGCGCGCCGGCTCCCCGTGCGCGAACATCACGTTGGCGAACTGATAGTCGCCGTGCATGATGCCCGCCCGGTAATGCGCCGGGCGGTTGCGACGCAACCAGTCCGAGGCTTCGTCCAGGCCCGGCAGCTCGCGGACCTGGTAGGCATCGAGAAACGCCAGCCAGCGATCGACCTGCCGCTCGTGGAAGCCGTCGGGGCGACCGAAGCCGTCGAGCCCTTGTGTGCGCCAATCCACCCGGCCGAGTTTGGCGGCGCCCTCGACCAATTGGAACGCCAGACCGCGCCGGGCGCCGAAGTCGGTGTCGAACGGCGATGGCCACCCGCCGTCCATCGGGCTCCACCCGTCGATCGCCTGCATGACGTAGAACGGTAGGCCGAGCACGGTGCCGGTGTCGTCGGCGGCGATCAGCGCCGCGTGCGGCACATCCGTGCCGGACAGCGCCCGTACCAGGCGGATCTCGCGCAGCAGGCCATCGATGCGCGCGGCGTCGGCCCGGGCGCCGGGCATCCGCAAGACCATCCTCTGACCGCCGCGCTCCACCAGATACAGGGTGTTCTGCGAACCGCCCTTCAGTTGCGTCAGCTGCGGCCGTTCACCGCCACCCGGTGCCCCATGTGTGTCCAGCCAACGGGCGAGGATGCCCGCGTCCAGCCCCGATTCGGCGCCGCCTGTCACCTGCTCAACCATCCTGCACTCCCCAATCTCCACACGGAGAATATCATTCTCCACGCTAGGCGCGGCAAGCATTTGGCGGCTCAGCCCGGCTTGTGGGCGCTCAGCAGGAACCCGGGCGCCATGAAATGGCCGTCGTTGTCGTGTTCCAGATGTGCGAGCGGGCCCTCCGATGACCCGGGGGCATCGTCGTTGCCGTAGATCTTGGCGACGCGAACGTCGTCGACTTGCCAGAGCGTCGAGACGGCGTCGTGCAACTCGGTTTCGGTGAAGCCCGGCGGGCCCGGCCGGTCCGGATGGGCCTGGTCCAATGCCCCGGCGGCGAAGGCCAGGATGTACAGGGCGGCGCCGGGCGCGGCGGCCCGAAAGATGGACCGCACGTAATCCTGGCGCCGTTCCGGCGGCAGCGCGTGGAACAGTCCGCTGTCCAGAATGGTGGAGAAGCGGCCGTCATAGCCACGAAAGCTGGTGACGTCGGCCTGCGCGAAGCTCGCGGTTGTGAGGCCGCGCTCGGCGGCCGCGGTGGCCGCCGCGGCGATGGCGGTCGCGCTGGCGTCGAGGCCGACCACGGTGTAGCCGCGCGCAGCGAGGGCCAACGAAAGCGCGGCATGCCCACAACCGGAGTCCAGCACCTCGCTGCGGACCCTGCCCTGATCGACGAGACGCGCCAGCTCCGGTTGGGGCCGGCCGATGCTCCACGGAGGTGGCGCCGCTTGCCGGTAGGCGGCGTCCCAATCCCTGTCCGGCTCCGTCATTGAGAATCCTCCTCGGCTTCGGGCGACCCAGAGCTACCCAGAGCGATTGTGCACGCCTTGAACGACATGCATCCAGCGATGAGAGACTTCGGACCGGCCCCACCTAAAGACAGGAAGAGACATGCAAGTGCTTCTGGTCCGGCACGCGCTGCCGCTGCGCAGCGAACACGGCGAAGGTTCCGACCCGGACCTGTCGGAGGCAGGGTTGGCCCAGATCGAGCGACTGCCCAAGGCGCTCGCGAGGTTTCCCCTCTCGCGGGTGGTGAGCAGCCCGCAGCGCCGCGCCATCCAGACGGCCGAACCGGTCGCGGCGGACCGCGGGCTGACCGTCGAGATCGACGACCGATTCGCGGAGTATGACCGCGACCTTCCGGTGTACATCCCCATCGAGCAGATCCGTGCGGAAATGCCCGAGGAGTGGGCGCGCCTGGCCCAAGGGCATTTGCCCAGCGCGGTCGACGAGGACGCGTTTCGTGCCCGGGTGCGGGCCGCGGTCGACGACCTCGTCGCGACCGCCGATCCCGAGGACACGGCCGCGGTCTTCAGCCACGGCGGGGTGATCAACGTGCTGCTGCACGAGATTCTCGGGACGGCGCGACTGCTGTCCTTTCCCGTCGACTACGCGTCGGTGACGCGGCTGTTGTTCTCCCGGTCCGGTCAGGCGACGGTGGCCTCGGTCAACACCACCGAACACGTCTGGGATCTGTTGCCGCGAAACCAGAGGCTGCTCGACGACGATGCGGGCCGTGGGACGGCCTGACGGCCAACCGCGCAAATCGCAGGTGGTGAACCGGGTCGAGACCGGCGATGGTAGACAAGTTCGGTGACTTCAGCTGACCAACTCGAGGGGCTCGACCTGGCCTCGCTGGACTCCTACCTGCGTTCGCTCGGGATCGGGCGCGACGGCGAGTTGCGCGCGGACTTCATTTCCGGTGGCCGCTCCAATCTGACATTCCGCGTCTACGACGACGCGACGAGCTGGCTGGTGCGGCGACCGCCGCTGCACGGGTTGACTCCGTCAGCGCACGACATGGCCCGCGAGTACCGGGTGGTTGCGGCGCTGCAGGACACACCGGTTCCGGTGGCGCGCACGATCGGGCTGTGCCAAGACGATTCGGTGCTGGGCGCCCCGTTCCAGGTCGTCGAATTCGTTGCCGGCCAGGTGGTGCGCCGCCGCGCCCAACTCGAATCGTTCAGTCACACCGTCATCGGCGGCTGCGTCGACTCGTTGATCCGGGTGCTCGTAGACCTGCACAATGTCGATCCCGACGCCGTCGGCCTGGCCGACTTCGGCAAGCCCAGCGGATATCTGGAGCGACAGGTGCGGCGATGGGGCTCGCAATGGGCGTTGGTGCGGTTGCCCGAGGACCGTCGCGATGCCGACGTGGAGCGGCTGCATTCCGGTCTGGGCGAGGCCATTCCGCAGCAGAGCCGCACGTCGATCGTGCACGGCGACTACCGGATTGACAACACGATCCTGGACGCCGACGACCCGACAAAGGTTCGCGCCGTCGTGGACTGGGAGCTCTCGACACTGGGGGATCCGTTGTCCGACGCGGCCCTGATGTGCGTGTACCGTGACCCCGCGCTGGATTTGATCGTCAACGCCCAGGCCGCGTGGACGTCGCCATTGCTGCCGACGGCCGACGAGCTGGCCGACCGGTATTCGCTGGTGGCCGGTTTACCGCTGGCGCACTGGGAGTTCTACATGGCGCTGGCCTATTTCAAACTCGCGATCATCGCCGCGGGCATCGACTTCCGCCGGCGGATGTCGGATCAGGCTCGCGGAACGGGCGACAACGCCGAGCACGCCCCCGAGGTGGTGGCGCCACTGATTTCGCGCGGTCTGGCCGAACTGGCGAAGCTGCCCGGCTAACGCGCGGTTGCCGCGTGGTGCTTTTTCGCCACGCGGCGCAGCTGCAAGATCCGTGCGGTGCCGACCGCGACCGTGATCAGACCGCCGACAACGGCGGCCAGCAAGATCGCCACCCCCAGGGGCAGGCTCCAGTGCCAGCCCAAGAACCGAAAGTCCGTCGGCACCGTGTTCTGGGTGATGAAGATCAGCAACAGAATCAGGATCACGAAGCCGGCGATCAGCGACGACCACAGCGCACCGGCGCGGGTGAACCCGATAGCGGGTTCCTGGGTGGACGCACCGGCCTTGTTCCCGGGCGTGGGCTTGGGGGACGGCTGGCCGGGCGACGCAGGTGTGTGGCTGCTCATAGTGTCATCTTTGCCCGATCCGGCCCAGAATGAAACCGATTCGGGCAACCGATCCTCGCAGGCCAGCGTGTGCCCGGTGCGGGCGTTAGGGTCGGCGGTATGAGGATTTCGCCGCGCCCGCACGGCGTGATCGCGCACGCGGCAGCACTGCTGATGACGATGTGCGTTGTTGCGGCGTGCAGCAATTCCGATCCGCTGGGGGCGCAGGTTCGAAGTCCCACGTCCATCGTCGTCGGCTCCGGGGACTTCCCGGAATCGCTGATCATCGCCGAGATCTACGCACAAGCGTTGCAGGCCAATGGCTTCGATGTCGGAAGACGGATGGGGATAGCCAGCCGGGAGACGTATATCCCTGCGCTCAAAGACCATTCCGTCGATCTGGTCCCCGAATACATCGGCAACCTACTGCTCTATTTTGCGCCGCGCTCGGAGGCGACCACGCTCGACGCCGTCGAGCTGGAGCTCTACCGGCGCCTCCCCGGCGACCTCTCGATCCTGACACCGGCGCCCGCCACCGACACCGACACCGTCAGCGTGACCAGCCAGACGGCGAACGCGTGGAACCTGAAGACAATCGCCGATCTGGCCGCACATTCGGCCGAGGTGAGGTTCGGGGCGCCCTCGGCATTCGCCACCCGGCCGGCCGGGCTGCCGGGGCTGCGGCAGAAGTACGGACTCGATATCAGGCCGGGCAACTTCGTCGCCATCGACGACGGCGGCGGCGCGGTCACCGTGCGCGCCTTGCTCGACGGAACGGTGACTGCCGCCAACGTCTTCACCACGTCGCCGGCCATTCCGCAGCATCACCTGGTGGCTCTCGAAGACCCGGAACACAACTTCCTGGCGGGAAACATTGTGCCGCTGGTCAATTCACAGAAGAAATCGGACCGCCTCAAAGGAGTGCTGGATGCGGTGTCGGCGAAGCTGACCACCTCCGGGGTCGCCGAACTCAACGCCGCGGTGTCGGGAAACTCGGGTATCGATCCCGACGAGGCGGCACGAAACTGGGTACGGGACAACGGCTTCGACCATCGGATCGGAGGATGACTTGATCATCTTCGAGAAGGTCACCAAGGTCTTCGACGACGGGACCACCGCCGTGGACCGGCTCAGTCTGGCCGTTCCCAACGGGAAGCTGACCGTGTTCGTCGGGTCCTCCGGCAGCGGCAAGACCACCGCGCTGCGCATGATCAACCGGATGATCGAGCCGACGTCGGGCGCCATCACGATCGACGGAGTCGACGTTTCCACTCTCGACCCGGTGAAACTGCGCCTCGGAATCGGTTACGTCATCCAGCACGCGGGGCTGATGCCTCACCAGCGGGTGATCGACAATGTGGCAACGGTTCCCGTCTTACGGGGGCAACCCCGTCGCGCCGCCCGCAAAGCCGCCTACGGGGTGCTCGAACGCGTGGGGCTGGACGTCAAGCTCGCCCGCCGCTACCCCGCGCAGCTCTCCGGCGGTGAGCAGCAACGGGTCGGCGTGGCGCGTGCCCTGGCCGCCGATCCGCCGATCTTGCTGATGGACGAGCCGTTCTCCGCCGTGGATCCGGTGGTCCGTCACGAGCTGCAGAACGAAATACTGCGGCTGCAAAGCGAATTACACAAGACGATCGTTTTCGTCACGCACGACATCGACGAGGCGCTGCGGCTCGGCGAACGGGTGGCGGTGTTCAAGGGCGGCGTGTTACAGCAGTACGACGAGCCGGCCCGGTTGCTGTCGCGACCGGCCAACGATTTCGTCTCGAGGTTCATCGGCCTGGGCCGCGGCTACCGCTGGTTGCAACTCATCGATGCGGCCGGACTGCCACTGCACGACATCCAACGGATCACAGCCGAAATTCTCCCCGGGGCAGCGGTTTCCGATGGCTGGGCCGTGGTGGTCGACGGCGACGGTGCGCCGTTGGGCTGGATCGACGCCGACGGCGCCCGTCGGCACCGCGACGGCACCCCGTTGTCGGACTGCATGAGCGGCGCGGGATCGCTGTTTCGGCCGCGAGGCAATCTGAGCCAGGCGCTGGACGCCGCGCTGTCGTCGCCGTCGGGGGTCGGTATCGCCGTCGACGACGGCGGCAAGGTGATCGGCGGTGTCCTGGCCGCCGACGTACTGGCCGCGGTGGAATCCCAACGGGGGAGCCGATAAATGCACTATCTGCTCACCCATCTCGTCGACGCCTGGACGCTGGTGGTCGTGCATCTGCGGCTGTCGTTGGTGCCGGTGTTGATCGGGATGGCGATCGCGCTGCCGTTGGGCATGCTGGTGCAGCGCACCCGGATCGCGCGCCAGTTGACGACGGCTATCGCCAGCGTCGTGTTCACCATCCCGTCGCTGGCGCTGTTCGTGGTGTTGCCGATGATCATCGGAACGCGCATCCTCGACGAGGCCAACGTCATCGTCGCCTTGACGGCCTATACCGCCGCGCTGCTGGTGCGGGCGGTGCTCGAAGCGCTGGACGCGGTCCCCGCCCAGACACGCGACGCCGCCACGGCGGTCGGCTATCCGCCGATCACACGGATTCTGAAAGTCGATCTGCCGCTTGCGGTTCCGGTCCTGATCGCCGGGGTGCGGGTGGTGGTGGTGACGAATATCGCGATGGTCTCGGTCGGTTCGGTCATCGGTATCGGCGGGTTGGGCAGCTGGTTCACCCAGGGGTATCAGACCAACAAGAGCGATCAGATCCTGGCGGGCATCATCGCGCTGTTCGTATTGGCGGTCGTCATCGATCTGCTCATCGTGTTCGCCGGCCGGCTGGCCACACCCTGGGTCCACGCCGTACGTAGCACCGGCCGCCGCTCGGTCGTCGCGCCCGTCGTAGGTGGCGCGCGGTGAACTTCGTAGCCCGGGCGATCTCCTATGTGTTGACCGCCGACAACTGGACCGGACCGGTCGGCCTCGCGGCACGCATCCTCGAGCACCTCGAATACACCGCCATCGCGGTGGGCGCCTCGGCGCTGATCGCCGTGCCCGTCGGGCTCATCATCGGGCACACCGGGCGCGGCACCATCTTGGTGGTGGGCGCCGTCAACGGGCTGCGCTCCCTGCCGACGCTGGGCGTCCTGCTGTTCGGCACGCTGCTGTTCGGGCTGGGCCTGGGACCATCGCTGGTGGCGCTCATGCTGCTGGGCGTGCCCGCGCTGTTGGCCGGCACCTATGCCGGGATCGCCCATGTCGAGCCGACCGTCGTCGACGCCGCCCGCGCGATGGGCATGACCGAGGCGCAGGTGCTGGTGCGCGTCGAGGTGCCGAATGCGCTGCCGTTGATCCTGGGCGGGTTGCGCAACGCGACGCTGCAGGTGGTCGCCACCGCGACGGTGGCCGCCTATGCCAGCCTCGGCGGTCTGGGCCGATACCTCATCGACGGGATCAAGGAACGCGAGTTTCACCTGGCCCTGGTCGGGGCGCTGATGGTGGCCGCTGTGGCGCTGGCGCTCGACGGGCTGCTGGCGTTGGTGGTGTGGGCTTCGGTGCCGGGCACCGGTCGGCTGCGACGCGCTTACCGGGCACTTCCGCAACGGTTGGCGGGCACGTCTTACGGTAGATGAGTGAACACAGCCCCCTCCGATCCGTCTCGCCGCGTGTGGCAGGTGATGCTCACCTGGCGCGCACAGGACGTCTCCCGGATGGAATCGGTACGACTCCAGGTGTCCGGCAAGAGAATCAAGGCCAATGGCCGCATTGTCGCCGCCGCCACCGAGACCAATCCGGCGTTCGGCGCCTACTACGACCTGCTGACCGATGAAACCGGTGCCACCAAGCGGCTGGGCATGACCGTCACCCTGGCCGAGCGCGAGCGCGTCTTCTCCTTCGCGCGCGACGAGGAGAACATGTGGCTGGTCACCGACCACCAGGGCGAGCACCGCGCGGCTTATGACAACGCCCTCGACGTCGACGTGGAGTTCAGCCCGTTCTTCAACGCGCTGCCGATCCGGCGGCTCGGCCTGCGGGAGCAAGCGATGTCGGTCACGCTGCCCGTGGTCTATGTGAATGTGCCGGAGATGTCCATCGCGGCGCGCACCGTGAGCTATGCCAGCTCGGGCGGGCTCGACCAGATCAAGGTGCGCTCACCCATCGCCGACACCACGGTGAGCGTCGACGGGGAAGGATTCATCGTCGACTATCCAGGCTTGGCAGAGCGGATCTGATCACCGCGCCCGCCCGGCCCGCGGCGGCCAATTCCTCACGCCAGTTCTCCGCTCCGATGACGACGTGGAAAACGTCGGAGCGCGGGAAGCTGTCGTAACGCGTTCGAGCGGCGTGGCCGGCCTCGATGAGGTCGGCGACCGAGTTGTGGTGGGCCAGCGATTCGCGTGCGCGACTCAGCAGCTCGATGACGCGGTCCGCGGTGTGCACCAGTTGGTCGGAGTTGCCCTCGCACATCGCCCGCACCAGATCCGGGGCGGTGCCCGCAACCCGGGTCCCGTCGCGGAATGACCCGGCGGCCAGCGCGAAGGCCAACGGGACCTCTCCGGCGACGATCGCCAGCGCCTCGGCGAGCAGGTGGGGCAGATGCGAGATGGCGGCCGCGGCGGCGTCGTGTTCGTCGGATCTGGCCGGTACCACCACGGCGCCGCAGTCCAGCGCCAACGTCATCACCATCGACCAGACCGCCGGGTCGACGTGATCGTCGACGCTCACGACCCACGGGGCCCCGGTGAACAACCCGACGTGGCCGGCGGTCCAACCCGAATGCGCGGTGCCCGCCATCGGGTGGCCGCCGACGAAGCGTTCCTGCAGACCGGCCGCGAGGACCTCTTCGAGCACCGCCTTCTTGACGCTGGTGACGTCGGTCAACGGACACGCCGGGGCCGTGTCCCTGATGTGGGCGAGCATGCCCGCCATCGCCGGCATCGGGACGGCCAACACGATCAACGCATCGGAGCCGGCGGCGCGAGTCAGGGTCGCGATCAGATCCGTGGTGGCGTCGAAGCCGTCGGCGGCCGCCGCCTGCGCGCCCTCCACCGAGCGGTTGTAGCCGAAGACCTCACGGCCCGCCGCGGTGGCGGCCCGCATGATCGAGCCACCGATCAGCCCCAGCCCGAGCACACATACCGGCGTCTTAGAAGGAGGGCTTGCCACATTCCAAGGTTGGCACATCTGGCCGAGAACGTCGCTGTCAGATGTCGCCGCTACCAGGCTCCATCTGGTCAGGGGCCTGGTCAGGGACTACCGTAAGCGGCCATGGGAGCACAACGGGCCTCTGCCCAGGGCCTGTCCGCGGACACGCCGGACGGCTTCGGCGTCGCGGTCGTGCGCGAAGAGGGGCAGTGGCGCTGTGCTCCCATGGCCCGTAAGTCGTTGATGAGCCTCGCGGCCGCGGAGACGGAGCTGCGTGAATTGCGCAGCGCCGGGGCGGTCTTCGGCCTGCTGGATGTGGACGACGAATTCTTCGTCATCGTGCGGCCCGCACCGTCGGGGACGCGGCTGTTGCTATCGGATGCCACCGCCGCGCTGGACTACGACATCGCCGCGGAAGTGCTCGACAAGCTCGACGCCGACGTCGATCCGGACGATCTCGAGGATTCGGATCCCTTCGAAGAGGGTGACCTGGGGTTACTGTCCGACATCGGGCTGCCCGAGGCGGTCTTGGGGGTCATCGTCGACGAGACCGATCTGTACGCCGACGAGCAGCTGGGCCGCATCGCCCGCGAGATGGGCTTCGCCGATCAGCTGTCGGCGGTGATCGACCGCCTCGGTCGGTGATCGCGCGGTCGGTGACTGACGAAGATCTGATCCGTTCCGCACTGTCGGTTGCTGCGACGGCGGGTCCCCGCGACGTGCCGATCGGCGCGGTGGTGGTCAGCGCCGACGGAACCGAGCTGGCGCGCGCGGTGAACGCCCGCGAGGCCCTGGGCGACCCGACGGCACACGCCGAGATCCTGGCGCTGCGGGCGGCGGCCGGGGTGCTCGGGGACGGGTGGCGGCTCGAGGGCGCCACGCTGGCCGTCACCGTCGAACCCTGCACCATGTGCGCGGGTGCGCTGGTGCTGTCGCGCATCGCCCGGCTGGTGTTCGGCGCCTGGGAGCCCAAGACCGGGGCGGTCGGATCGCTGTGGGACGTGGTCCGCGACCGGCGGCTCAATCATCGCCCGGAAGTGCGCGGCGGGGTGCTGGCGCAGGAGTGCGCCGCGCCGTTGGAGGCCTTCTTCGCCCGCCAGCGATTGGGGTGAGAGGCGTTCGGTTCGGTAAGCTGCTCGGCGGTGGCGTGTCCGAGCGGCCTAAGGAGCACGCCTCGAAAGCGTGTGACGGCTAAAACCGTCCGAGGGTTCAAATCCCTCCGCCACCGCCAAGCCTGTACGGACGTAAGTGGTTTCCGGGTTTGCTGGGAAGCCGGCTCGGTCGTTCCGTGGCCGCATCTTGCCCGCATCTGCGCGGTCTGCGTAGAAGCCCATCGGTCGGTGGCCGAAAAGTCGCGGATTTGGAAATCACATGTCTGGGCAACACATGCGGCATGTTCGCACGTCATAGCGCTCGTTTCCTTGCTCCTGTGATGGCCGCGGCATCGGGCGTCGCCGCTTCCGTCCTCGCCTCCGCCATCCCCTCCGCCGCCGCTGAGCCGTGTCCCGACCTTCAGGTGGTGTTCGCCCGCGGCACCGACGACCCACCCGGTCTCGGCCCGACCGGACAGGCATTCGTCGACTCCCTGCGCCCGCGCGTCGGCACAAAATCACTCGACGTATATCCGGTCAATTACCCCGCTACCCATGACTGGACGAGCGCGGGCGAGGCCGGTGTCAGAGACGCGGGCACGCACGTGGTTTCGATGGCGCACGACTGCCCCAACACCAAGATGGTGCTCGGCGGTTATTCCCAGGGTGCGGCCGTGATGGGCTTCGTCACTTCGCCTTCCGTACCGAACGGGATCGATCCGGCGACCGTGCCCAAACCGATGGATCCGGAAGTGGCCAACCACATCTCCTCGGTCGTGCTCTTCGCATTGCCGAGCGAAAAGGCGATGAACTTCTTCGGCGAGCCGCCGGTCACCATCGGCCCGCTCTATCAGGCCAAGACCATCCAGGTGTGCGCCGCCGAGGACCCGATCTGCTCCGACGGGATGAATTTCGCCGCACATGACACGTATTCGACCAACGTGGCAATGATTGACAAGGGCGCAGCCTTTGCGGCGGGTCTTATTGGCGGGGGTCCCGGCGGGGGAGGATCGATGTAGGCGGATGGCCGTGGCCGCCCCGCGCGGGCTGATGAGCCAACCGCGTCGAGCGCCGATCGCGCCATCGTCCACCGCCGCCGATTGGCGCTTGATGCTTCCGAACCATTAATTTTCTGGGGTGATGTTCTCAGCTGCTGGTGCAGCCGCGCGGTGGATCGCCCCCTTGCTCACGGTCGCGGCCGTGGCCGCTATGGGTCAACCTGGCGATCCGGTGCGGACCCTTCCCGCCCCGACGGTGCGCTTGGTCGCCGACGGCAACCCGTTGGACGGGGCGCCCTTCTACGTCAATCCCACTTCGGCGGCCATGCGCGCCGCGCAGCATGCCGATCCGCCGAGTCCCGAGCTGACCGCTATCGCCAACACCCCGCAGGCGTACTGGATCGTGCCGGGTTCCTCGGCGGGCACGGTCGGCAAGTACACCAGCGACGCGGCCGCTGCCGGCGCTATCCCGGTGCTGGCGCTCTATGGAATCCCGCACCGCGACTGTGGCAGCTTCGCCGCGGGCGGCATGTCGACGGCCGACGACTATCGCTCGTGGATCGACGGCATCGCAGCCGGCGTGGGCGCCTCGCGGGTCGCGATCGTCGTCGAACCCGATGCGCTGGCCATGGCCGACTGCCTTTCAGGTGATGCACGCCAAGAGCGCTTCGATTTGATTCGCTACGCCGTCGACACGCTGACCCGCGACCCGAACGCGGCCGTTTACGTCGACGCGGGTCACCTGCGCTGGCATAGCCCCGAGGACATGGCCGCCAGGCTCAACCAGGCCGGTGTCGGCCACGCGCGGGGTTTCAGCGTCAACACCGCGAACTTCTTCACCACCGAGGACGAAATCGGTTACGGGGAGGCGATTTCGGGGCTGACGAACGGTTCGCACTACGTGATCGACACATCGCGCAACGGTGCCGGACCGGCGCCCGACTCCGAGCTCAACTGGTGCAACCCCAGCAGCCGAGCGTTGGGCACTCCGCCCACCGCGGCGACCGCGGGCGCGCACGCCGACGCCTACCTATGGATCAAACGTCCCGGTGAATCCGACGGCACGTGCGGCAAAGGCGATCCGCCGGCCGGCAACTTCGTGAGCCAGTACGCCATCGATCTGGCGCACAACGCGGGCCACTAGCAGGGGCCTTGCGCTTAACCGCGCTCTCGGTAGGTCCGGAACGGATTTGGGATTCTGGACCTTCGATGGTTGCAAGTGGGTAACATTTCGTTATCTAAAACAGACAAACGAGTATGCGGCACGAGGCAACATGACGACGAAACTCGAGATCGTCGCAGTCTTCTCGATCTGTGCCGTCCTCATCACGGCTCCCGGCACACTCTCCGGTTTTGTCGCGCATGCAGACGATTCTGGGACCGCGGTGTACAGCGGCGTCAACCAGCTTCGCCAGGGATGCGGGGCGATCAGCGACGACCCGCGGTTGACCGAAGCCGCGCAGCGGCACGCCGACGACATGCTGCGCAACGGGGTAAGCGGGCACATCGGTTCGGACGGCTCTTCGCCGCAGGTGCGGATCACCGATGCGGGCTATCGGAGCAGGTACTCGGGTGAGATCGTCTTCTGGGGCACCGGATCCGCCGCGACATCCCGCGAGGCCCTCGACTTGTGGATGCAAAGTCCTCCACATCGAGCGATCATTCTGAATTGCGCATTTACCGCTGGCGGCTTCGCCACCGCCCGGGACGGAAACAAAATGACCGCCGTCGGTGACTTTGCGGCTTCGTAAATCCACTTCATGCCAAGGGTTTTCGGATCACTAGCGCCGGCCTGCGCGCAGGTGAATCGTCGAGGTGGGCCTCGAGCCAGTCGGCAGTCATCAGGTGGTGCGGGAAGGCAGTCCTTAGGGTTTCAGGCGGTGACGGCAACGGGTCGTGGAGCGTCGGCCGTCGCGGCTGTCGGTCGGCGCCTGAGGTGTGTCGCAAACCAGGTATTGACAGCCCCACCGATGACGCACAGGAGGCAGAGCGCGATCCAGGGCACGGTCTGGAAGTTTGGTCCGAAGAACGCGATGGTGCAGATGGCCCAAGGGGTACCGATCAAGGTGAAGCTCGCCCATGTGAGGACCGAGGTTCCGCTGCCGTCGCCTCGGCGCAGCATCTGGGCCGCGCCGAACGGCACGGCCCAGGCGATCGCGGCGGTGAAGCTGAAGAGGTAGATATCGTCGCCGAGGGCCGACTTGGTGGCGGCCCACAATGCCACGGCGGCGGCGAGGGCGGCGAGCATCGCGGCGACGAAGTGCCGTTGCGTGAGCCTCGGGGCGTACTCTGCCCGCCCGTACCGCAGCGTCTGGGAGAACATCACCACCTCGAGGCTGAAGGTCACGATGATGCCCACGAAGAACAGCTTGGTGAACCAATGGTCGTACTCGCCGCCGAACCAGTGGTTAAAGAGCACGAGGTAGCTGCCGTCGTGTGCGAGATAGAGCAGCGTCGTCGCAGGGGCGCAGGCGGCGACCTTGTCCCGGCGCGCGATGCGGATCATTTCGCCGTACCAGACGTAGTTGGCGATCAACGCTATCGCCGACAGCGCGACGATTGCGATCGTGTGGTCGTCGAAAGTCCGGAGCACCTCGTGAGCGTCGTACACGCCTTGTACGATAAGCAGGTGACTGCTTACATAACAAGTCGTTGACTCCGAGGATGACCGAACGGCGGCGGCGCGGAGAGGCACGAGCGGCGATCGAGGACTCGGCGCGAAGACTGTTCGCCGAGCGCGGGTATCGCGGGACCAGTCTGCGTGAGATCGCCGTCGCCGCAGACGTCAACGAGGCATTGATCTTCCGGCACTTCGGTAGCAAACAGGCGCTGTTCGAGCAGACGGTCGTCGAGCCCTTCCATGCGTTCGTGGACGAGTTGATCCGGCGCTGGACCGAGCGGGAAGAGCCACTCGCCAATGCACCGCTCGTCGACCTCTTCGTCACCGACATGTACGACTTCACGCTGCAGCATCGAGACGTGTTGTTCTCGCTGGTTGCCGCCGAGCGGTTCGACGGCGTCGACATCGGCACACGGATCTACGACGAGATCACCCGCGTGGCGGCCGCTTCGGCGGCCGAAGCCGAGGCACGTGAACTCACGCACACCAACTTCGACATCGCCGTGCCCTGCGTCGTGGCGATGATCCTCGGCATCGTGATGTTCGACGGCTGGTTGTTCGCCCCAGGTCACCGCCACCCGCCGACCGACGAGATCCGACGCGCGATGATTCACCACGCGATCGGCGGGCTCCGGCCTGTGAACTAGGCTGCGGCGTGCCTGGAATGCCACCAGTACCGGCGATCGGCCCTGGATCTCTTACCTCATCCGGCCTCAACGGACTTACCGTCCGGTTGTCGACGGCCGTCGGGGGTCGTAACCGTCGGTATGCAGGGCGCCCATGGCTTTATGCCCCATGGGTAACTGTTCGTACTGCGCCCCAAGGGCTTTCGTCGCTCGCTGTACTTGAGCGGAGTCGTTGATCGGGTGGTCACCCATCTGGTGGTTCCAGGCTGCGTCGAAGCGCTCACGTGCCTGCCCGAACCCCTCGCCGGCCAACGGCGGAGTGCTGCCGCGCTGGATGTCACCGCGCGGTGAGCTCGTTGGTGATGTCGGTGCTGTCGGTCTTGCCGTCGTGATGGTGATCGGTCGTGTTGCGGCACTGGCCGTAGAGCATGATCTGTCCGTAGCGGTGGTCGGACGGTACGTAACCCATGTTCGCGGTGACGCCGTCCTTGTTCAGCGTGGTGCCGAAGTAACGCTGCCCCGCTGCGGCGCCGTCGTTCCACCCATGAGCAACCATCGCGGACCGGACTTGCTGGAAGTAGGCATCGGCGTCGCCGTGGATGAGGAAGCTGACCGTGGCCGTGCCTCTGTAGGGTGGATCGCCTTGGTCGTTGCACGAGGCGAACGAAAAGCCGCCGCTGACACCCTGCAAATTGGCCACGGCCACAAGCTGTTTGGCCGGCCCCATCACCTGAGCCATGGCCTGATCGTCGGTGAGCGGGTGGGCGGAATCATCGAACGGGTTGGTTGAGGGACCCGAGGAATGTGGTTTGTTCATCACCAGGGCACATCCTCCTAACAGCATGACGACGACGGCGAGCACGGCAAGCAGAGCTTGCCGTGTGAACAGCGGTGGTCGCCTAGTGATGATGTTCGGCATCGAAGTAATGATCGTTGGTGACAGACGCCGGGGAGCGGTCCCACTCCGGGTCGACGAAGGCGGGTGTCGGCGGACCGATGTTGACCGGCCCCAGGCCGGGAACGTTCACCTGGACACCCAGCTGATGGCGGTGCCCGGCTGTCAGGCCGTCCGCTTGCAGGGCGTCGCCGTGGCCGGAGGCGATGTCGGCCATGCTGTGCAGGGCCTCGCTCCCCGGGACGTAGTACTGCGAGTGGTCGTGGCGGGCATTGATGCCGTCGGAGCCCGGCACTTCGGCGCGGAACCGGACCGATCCGAATCCGTCGGCGGCGGGGTCAGCCCCCAGCCCCGGGTCGGTTCCCAGCCATTGGCCACCGGGGTCGCCCCCGAATAAGGACTTGCTCAATCCGTTGGATTCGCCGATCAGGCTGATCGGATCCGTGGACGCCGCACCCACGTAGACGTGTCCGCCAGCAAGGTGGAAGTCGGCAGCGCTGTGGGCCATATCCGTTCCCGGACAACCGATGAGCACCGCATCGGTGGCATGCATGTGGTGCATGGCGAATGCATCCGAGACTGTGGTCGAACCATAAGAATGGCCCAACACGGTGACCTGCTGGCCTGCGCCGAGGTGCGTGGCCCAGAGACCGTTGACGTCCTGCGCCAACGCCTCACCGCCGGTCCGCGCCAACATCGGCGTGGAGATGCGCTGGAGGTCTGTGAAGTCGTTCGGGGCGTCGTAACCCATCCACGCGATCACCGCCGTGGGATTGTTCGGGTCGGCGAGGTTGGCCTGGGCGAAAAGGTTGAGGGCGTCGTTGTGGCCTTCGTGCAGCCAGCCCCCTTTCACGCTGCTGCTGGTGCCGGGCACGATCACCGCGGTGTTTTTCGCGGTGTCCGGGTTGCCGATGGCGATCGCCGCGCGCCCCTTGCCGCCGAAGGCCAGCGGGTCATACGCGAACAGGTAGGTCGGATTCGGGTGATGCGCATCGGGGCCGGCGTCGTGATCGAGACCCTTTTTGGTTTCGACGGCGTTTTGATAGCGGGTGATATCGACCGCGGACAGACCGTATTTCGCCGGATCACGCACCACATCGGCGGCCGTTACCCCACTGCGGCCGGCCGCGTCGGTCACCCGGTTGAGGTCCTGGTTCATGACCGACATATTGGCCGTGCTGCGCGCGAGGATGGGAACGCCGTTGAGATTGCCCACCTGATCGGGGTGCTCGGCGATGAACTGCTGCCGCTGCTCCGGTGTCAGCGACGTCCACCATCGGTGCACATCCTCGGGGTTGGTGTTGGGGGGCGGTACCTGAGGGTCCGCGTCTGCTCGCACCAGGTTCTCGGAGTCATAGCCTTCGGCGCGTAATTGGCCCAGTGACTTCTCCAACGCGGCCGAATAGCCATCGCGTATCGCGTTCAGCTGGTGGAGAGCGTCTCGGGTGTCGTCGGCGGCGTCTGCTTTGGCGTCCTTGATCAACATCCGCAGGGCGTCGCGGCTCTTCGTGTCGAGATTGCCGTCCTCAAGATCCTTGGTCGCCGCACCGATGATTTCGTCGAGCAGCTGCAACTGGCGTTCCAGGGTGGCGATCTGCTGAGCCCCGGCTTTTTGGGCTTCCGCCAGGGCGGCGGCGATGCTTTCCAAATCGGCGCCGATTTTGGGCAGTTGTAAGGACTGTGCGCCAAGCGATTTCACGGTGCGTTGCACGTCGTCGGCGCCGTTGATCGGGTGGTCGCCATTGTGGTGGTTCCAGGCCGCATCGAAGCGCTTCCGGGCTTGCTCGAAGTCGTTGTTGGCTTCGGTGGTGCATCGGCCGGCGGCGTGAAAGGCCTCCGCCAGCCTGGAAATCTGAAACGGGCTGCCGGCCTGCAAACTCTGGTCGACCGCCCACGGATCCCCGCCGGCAGCAGCGATCAGCTCACCGACGCTCAGGTATACGAGCCGCATCGCACCGTCAGCGGTCGATCAATACCGGCGAACACCACCGCCCCCTTCTGAGCTGGTACAACCCTACTACCGGAAGGTCGGCGGCGGTTTCATGTCACTCGTTGGTTCAATGACCGACGCGCACCGCGGCCGCGAAGGCCGCAGCCACGTGTCAGGCCTGGCTCCCGGCCAGCTTCCGAACCGTCAGAACCTCGATGTCTTGGAACGGCCGCCCCTCGGGCCGGATCAAGTCGTGGAACCACACTTTTGGAACCGTGGTGTACGGGTGATCCCATGACTCCCAGGGGAAGTAGGTCTGGGTCTTGCCGGCGACCAGGCCCCAGTTGATGGCGCCGACGTTGTGACGCTTCGCGACGGGCAGGATCCCCTGCACGGTGCTGCCCCGTGGCCGAGCCATGTATTCGGTGCACAGGATCGGCCGGCCCAACGGGGTGAGTTCGTTGATCCGGGACTCGAAGCCGGCGGGCTCAGCGTAGGAATGGAAGGTGACCACGTCGGAGTTGGCGAGCTGAATGTCGCTGATTGCGCTGCGGCCCTGGGGTTGTCCCCAGTCGCCGCGCCACACGCCACTCGTGAGTGGCTGACTGGGATCCACCGCCCGTGCCCACCGAAACACTTGGGGGAGCAGGTTGGTGACCAGTTGCTCCTTGTCGCTTCTTTCGACGCTGCTGTATTGGCGTGCCGGGTTGTCGGGTTCATTCCAGAGATCCCACCCCAAAACCCGGTTGTCATTGCGAAATTGGGTCATCACCGCGGTGACGTAGTCGCGCATGACCGGGACGTAGCGGGGGTCGCCAAGGCGTTCGGCGCCCGGGCTCTGCACCCAGCCCGAGTTGTGCACCCCAGGTCTCGGCGCGCGCTGTCGACCCGCTCGGGGCCGCGGATCCCAACACGAGTCGAAGAAGACGAACAGCGGCTTGATCCGATGGCGGGCCGCGATATCGACGAATTGCCCCAGCCGCGTTTGGAACCCGCGCTGATCGGCTGCCCAGAGCTGGTCATGGAGGAACACCCGTGCGGTGTTGTGCCCGTAGAACTGAGCCCAGCCGAGCTCGGTGTCGATGCGGCGGGGGTCGAAGGTGTCGGCCTGAAACATCTCGAACTGGTTGATGGCGCTCGCGGGAATGTAGTTTGCTCCGATGAGCCAGCCCTGCGCTTGATACCACCGGTTGGCGCGATCGGGGGACCACCGGCCCGCTTCCTCCGCGGAGGCCCAGGGTACCCGGGCAACTGCGGCGCTCGCCGCCAGCAGCAGAGGGAGTTTCAGGGCCGTTCGTCGTTGCACGATGTGACGATAAGTTTTCGGGGCGATTTCCCTGGGATTTGCTCAGCGCGTCGCGAGAGCTTCAGATAACAATTGTTACCGGGCCTCCATCGGCGCCGCCAACCGTCGACTCCCACTTGTCATCGTGACCAATCCGTAACCATCGGCTCCGGCGCGCCCCGCCCCGTCATGACGGCCGACGCGGTTAAAATTAATGCCGCCCGTGTGTCAAACATGGTGTCGGACAATAGAAATCGATGACCCCCGGCCAAAGCGTCTAACGCAGCTTGCGGCCGTGGTTGTCTTTGACGCTGCCGGTGAAGATCACGATCGCGTCGACGATCGCCCAGATGATGCCGCCGAGCAGGACCGGAATTCCGAGAAAACAGAACAGGCTGAAGAGAATTCCGAACAGACCCGGACACAGCTGCGCCACCGCGATCTGAGTCGAGTCGATGGAGAAGCGGCCGATACCGAACAAGCCGAGGAACAGCTGAAGTAAGCCGGCGGTGGTGGCCGACTTATCCGACCGGGGCAGCCCGGCAGCCCGGATCACGACCAAACGGCGCCTGCGGGTCGGCGTATCCCGGGTATCCGGGCGGCGTCGACATCAATTCGAGTCAGCACGCCCGATTTCCGGCCGTCCACATTGGCCGCCGAGGGCACCGGTGCGGAAAATCCTTCGGGCGCAGTGGGCGAATTTCTTCAAACTTCACCCCTGCGAGCGCAATACTGAAGGGGTGCCTGATCGAAATGTGCTGGGCGGTCCGCTGGAACCGTGCGGAACGGACCCGCTGACCGGTTTCTACCGCGACGGCTGTTGTTCAACCGGGCCCCAGGACCTTGGGCGCCACACGATTTGCGCGGTGATGACCACCGAATTCCTGGAGCACCAGCGTTCCATTGGCAATGACTTGTTGACGCCGGTTCCCGAGTATCGGTTCCCCGGCCTGCTGCCCGGCGACCGCTGGTGCGTGACCGCGCTGAACTGGCTGCGGGCTCACCAGGACAGTTGCGCATCGCCGGTGGTCCTGGCGTGCACGCACGAGAGCACCCTCGAGGTGGTGCCTCTCGAGGCGCTGCAGCAATACAAGGTCGACGTTCCCGACGATCTGGCCAATCTGTAGGAGCCCGGACCTCGGCGGGTTATCCGCCGGCGAGGTGGGTGAACGAAGAGATCCCGCCGCGTCTAGCCTCGGTGTCATATTTCTCAGCTGACGCGTCGAAGAGGGGTTCCGGTGGGCTCTGCGGTTGACGACATCGACTTCGACGATTTGACCGCGCCCCGGCTGACCGACGTCCAGCGTCAGATCCTCGAGTTCACCGAGGCCAAGCGCGTCGACCTCGACATCGACCGGATGGTCGCGGAGGCCGTCGAACAGACCGGCCTGAAAGCCGGAGCCGCCGGCCTCGTCGACACCGACGGTTTCGCTGATCGCCTGCGCGCGCACGTCGCGGCGATCGAGGCCGACGAGGGACTGCGCCAGCTCACCCGCGGTTCGCTGCGGCAGCGGATCGTGCGCCTGCTTCGTAACCGGTTGTCGCTCACGGAGCTGATCGCGCGGTATCCCGAGATCGAGTCCATCCCGATCGAGGGGCCTTTCATCGTCGTCGGGATGCCGCGCTCGGGCACCACGCATCTGGTGAATCTCCTTGCCTCCGACCCCCGCCGGCGCGCGCTGCCGTATTGGGAGAGTCAGGATCCCATCCCCGCCCGCGGGCAGGGCCCCGACGTCTTCGGCGTCGACCCCCGCTACACACGAGCCAAATCGGAACACGAAGCGCTGATGGCCAGCGCGCCCGTGGTGGCCGCCATGCATGACCGGTTCCCCGAGGCGATCGAGGAGGAGGTCGAACTCCTCGACCTCGATATGGCCTCCTATGTCTTGGAATGGCATGCGCGGGTGCCTGACTGGCGCGACTACTACCTGGGCCTCGACCAAACCCGCCACTACGCCTACATGAAGAAGGCGTTGCAGGCGTTGACGTTTCTGCGGGGGCCGAGGACATGGGTCCTCAAGAGTCCGCAGCACTGCGAGCAGCTCGGCCCGTTGATGGCGACCTTCCCCGACGCGACAGTGGCTTTCACGCACCGCGATCCCGTCGCCGTGATCCAATCGGCGATCACCATGATGGCCTACTCGGATCGGTTGCGCCGAGACAGTATCGATCCGCAGTGGCTGCTGGACTACTGGAGCGACCGCGTGCACCGGCTGCTCAGCGCGTGCGTACGCGACCGTGACGTGGCGGCCGCCGAGCGCAGCATCGACGTCAACTTCCACCAGCTGGGCGGCAACGAAATGCGGGTGCTCGAGCGGCTGTACCGGTGCGGCGGTGTCGAGTTGCCGCAGCACGTGCGAGATCGCTTCCAGCGCTACCTGGATGGCAATCCGCGTGGCAAGCACGGCCGTATCCATTACGACCTGGAACGGCACTTCGGCGTCTCCGCCGATGAACTGCGCGGTCGCTTCGGCTTCTATTTCGACAAGTTCGACGTGCGTCCCGATTGAAGGAGTCAGCAGCGATGTCCGAACCTGTCTATCGCAGCAGGCCCGGCGCCGTCGCGATGCGCCCGGCCTCCGCCGAGAAGGCCGAGCAGATCGCCCCGGGTTTGTGGTGCTCGCCGGGCCTGTCCAACTCGTACCTGCTCACCACCGCTGAGGGCCGGGTGATCGTCAACACCGGGATGGGTTTCGAGGGTCCGGTGCACCGCGCCAACTTCGACGCCGTCGACTCGTCGCCCGTGCGCTACATCATCTTCACGCAGGGCCACGTGGACCATGTCGGCGGCCTGGACAGCGTGCGCGACCCCGACACGACCGTGGTCGCGCAGGCGAACTGGACGATGTGGCGCGACGACAACGACAGGTTGATTCCGTACCGGGCCAGCCGCAGCGCGTTCGCGTTCAAAGACACGCTGGCCGGGGGCATCCAAGCCATTCAACGGCGGCTGGGGACCACGCGGCTAGCGAGCCAGAGCGTGCCCGTCGTCGACCTCGACTTCGAGGACACGCTGACGTTGGAGCTCGGCGGCCGACGGATGGAACTGATCTCGGTGCCCGGCGGGGAGACCACCGACTCGCTGGTGGTCTGGCTGCCGGAGGAACGAATTTGCTTGTGCGGAAACACGTTCGGCCCGCTGATCGGCCACATCCCCAACCTCGTCACCATGCGCGGTGATCGCTACCGCGATGCGTTGACGGCCATCGCCTCGGTGGAGCGGGTACGCGCCCTGCAGGCCGACCTGCTGGTGACCGGTCACTTCGAGCCCGTCGCGGGTGCCGAGCGCATCGACGCCGAACTGACCCGGCTGCGCGACGCCATCGCCTACATCCACGATCAGACCGTCGCCGGAATGAACGCCGGCCAAGACGTCCGCACCTTGATGCGCGAGATCACCCTGCCCGCGGAATACGAAGTGGGCCAGGGCTACGGGAAGGTCGCCTGGGACGTGCGGGCGGTCTGGGAGAACTACTCAGGCTGGTTCCACCACGAATCGACCACCGAGCTGTACCCCGTCGGATTCGACGCCGTCGCCGCCGACGTGGTCGAGCTGGCCGGCGCCGATGCGCTGCTGGATCGCGCGCGTGCACACCTGGCCGCCGACCGTGCACTGCACGCGATCCACCTCGCCCAGCTTGTTCCCGCCGAGCATCCGGGGTCGCGCGACCTGCTGCGCCAAGCCCATGAAAAGCTTCTCGCCGACAGCACGAACTTCTGGGAAAGTGCCTGGCTGCGCAACGAGATAGCGAGGAATTCATGACGGAATTCGCACTGCGGCCCGAGGATTTCTACCACACCGGCATCATCGTGGCCGACCTGGACGCGGCGATGGCCCGGCTGAGCGCGCTGGCCGGCTACCGGTGGATCACCCCGGTGAGCTACACCCTGCCGTTTCGCACCACGAGCGGAACCCAAGAGGTGACTTCGACTTTCGTCTATTCGTTGCAGGCGCCGCACGTCGAACTGATCAAGGAGGTGCCGGGGACCGCGTGGACGGCGGCACCCGGCAACGCGATTCACCACCTCGGCTACTGGACCGACGACCTGGCCGCGAGCGCGAAGATATTGGAAGACAACGGCTTCGCCTTCGAAGCGACCGCGGACACCGCCGGGCCGTCGTCGAAACCGGGGTTGGCACTGTTTGCCTACTACGTCGACGCCGCGGGAACCCGCATCGAGATCGTCGACCGCGCGTTGTTCCCGGACTTTCCAGCGTTCCTGCAGGCGGCGGCCGGACCGGGCGCGTAAAGGCCGGATATGATATTGACGGTGCTGCGCTTCAACTTCGCGTCCCCGCACGGTGATCCACGCACGCAGGGCGACCTCCTTTCCGCGGCGCTCGAGCTGGGGCAGTGGGGGGAGTCCCACGGCATCACGTCCATCAGCGTCGACGAGCATCACGCGACCGGGCACGGGTGGAGCTGCAATCCGATCATGGCCGCGGCGATGTTCTTGGCCCGGACCTCGACGCTGATCGCGAGTGTCGATTGCGCGCTGGGGCCGTTGTGGAACCCGGTGCGGCTCGCCGAGGACATCGCGCTCGTCGACAACATGAGCCGCGGCCGCCTGCACACCACGGTGGGTCTGGGGTATCGCACCGTCGAATATGACGCGCTGGGAGGCGATTTCGGCCGGCGTGGGGCGTTGATGGACAGCCTGCTGGAGCGGATGCTGGCGGTCTGGTCCGGTGAAGGTTCGGGTGTGGGAGTCTGCACCGGGACGTGGACTCGGCCGCATCCGCCGCTGTACGTCGGTGGCGGTGCGCGCGCCACGGCTCGCCGCGCTGCCCGGTTCCGGCTGCCGCTCAGCCTGGCCGATCACCTGCCCGAAATCGCCGATTACTACCGCCGGCTGTGCGCCGAGGCCGATCTGACGCCCTTCGTTCTGATGCCGGGCCCGATCAATCGCGGCATGATCTACCTGCACGAGGATCCCGAGCGGGCGTGGGCGGAGCTTGGTGACCACATCCTGTGGGAGGCGGTCACTTACGGCGGATGGTCGACGGATCAGCGTTCGCTCATGCACCTGCCGGGTGTTGCGACCCTGGATCAGGTCCGGGCATCGGGCCGTTACCGTTTCCTGACTCCGGATCAGCTGATCGCGGAGGTGCGTGACGCCGAGAATTACGGGCCGCTCGTCATGCACCCCCTGGTCGGTGGCATGCCGGTGGACGAAGCGTGGAAGTCGGTCCAGTTGCTCACGGACAAGGTGCTGCCGGCGCTGGCCTGACCGCTAACCGTCGCGGCGCTGCTCGAGCCAGTCGGCCAGCGAGCGTCCGGCGTCCAGGACGTGTCGTTCGGCGATCGCGCGGGCCCGCTCGGCGTCCTTGTCGGCGAGCGCGTCGAGAAGCTGTTGGTGTTCGTCGAGCGAATGCTTTTCGTGCTCGGGGAACAGCGTGAGGAAGTTGCTCGGCACCACGCGGGCGACCTGCTTGATCTGGTTCAGCAGGCGGGGTGAGTGCGCGGCGCGGTGGATCATTTGATGGAAATGCCAGTTGGCCTCTCCGATGCTGTCGTCACCGGATCGCGCCACGACGTCGGCCGCGAGTTCTCGCAGGGTCTCGAGCTCTGCGGGCTCGATCCGCTCGGCGGCCCACGCCGCGGCCTGTCCGGTCAACACACCGAGAATGGTGAAGCTGTCCAGGACGTCGTCCGGGCTGATCCCGAGCACCGTCACGCCACTGCGCGGGGCGACTTGAACCAGGCCCTCGAACGACAGCTCCAGCAGCGCCTCCCGCACCGGGGTGCGGCTGGTCGCGAATTCCGCGGTGATGGCGTCGAGGTCGACCCGTGAACCGGCGGGCAGGACGCCGGTGAGGATGCGGTCCCGAAGCTCGCGGGCGGCGCGCTCCCGGACCGTCCCGGAGATGTCGATCGCGGCCACGTGGGCATAATACCAAACGGCAGGTCTAGCATTTGAAATCTGAAATATCAGATGTTACGTTTCAAGCATGCGAACCGACAAGATGGCCCTCGTCGCCTTTATGCAGGCCGGCAGCACCTCTGTCTACGCGGGCTCGTGGCGGCACCCCGCGACCGAGCACCGGTACCTGGATGCCTCCTACTACGCGAAGATCGGCCGTCAGCTCGAAGAGGGCTGTTTCGATCTGATGTTCTTCGACGATCGCCTGGCCATGCCCGGCGTCTACGGCGGATCGGTGGACGAGGCCGTGCACTACGGCGCCCGACCGGTCAAGCTGGACCTCGGCGTGATTCTCGGCGTGCTGGCGCAGGCCACCTCGACGATCGGCCTGGGCGCGACCTACTCGACGACGTATTACGCGCCCTTCCATGTGGCGCGCACATTCGCCTCGCTGGACCACCTTTCGGGCGGCCGCGCGGCCTGGAACGTCGTCACGTCGGTCAACGACAGCGAGGCGCAGAACTTCGGTGTCGACGCCCACCTCGGCCACGACGAACGGTACGACCGCGCCGACGAATTCATGGACGTGGTGACCGGCCTGTGGGACACCTGGGAGGATGAGGCCGTCCTGCACGACCGGGTGTCCGGTCAGTTCGCCGACCCTGCCAAGGTGCACGAGCTGGGACACGTCGGCCAGTTCTTCTCCGCCCGCGGCCCGCTGACGGTGCCGCGCACCCCGCAGGGCCGGCCGGTCATCATCCAGGCCGGATCGTCGGGACGCGGCCGCGAATTCGCTTCCCGCTGGGCCGAATTGATCTTCACCGGCGATCCGGGCATCGAGGTGGCGCGCAGCCACTACGCCGATCAAAAGGATCGCATCGCCGACGCCGGCCGCGACCCCGCCGCCGTTCGCATCTGCCCCATGGCCTACGCGGTGGTGGGCGAATCCGAATCCCACGCCAAGGATCGCGAAGCGATGTTCCTCAACGATCTGGTGCACCCGATGGCATCGCTGACGCTGTTGTCGGAGCTGATGAATTACGACTTCGCGCAGCATGATCTCGACGACCCGGTGACCGACGAACTGCTCGCTTCGGTCTCCGGTATCCGCGGGCTGGTGCAGAACCTGCGCACCCATATCGGCGGGGATACAGTCACGTTGCGTGACCTGGCCAACCATCGCGCCACCCTGCTGCAGGGACCCCGCTTCGTCGGCACCGGTGAACAGGTCGCCGATCAGATGGCGGACTGGTTCGAAAGCGGCGCGTGCGACGGATTCGTGCTGGCCGCAACGCATCTGCCCGGCGCGTTCGAAGACGTCGTCCGCATGGTGGTCCCGGAACTGCAACGCCGCGGGCTGTTCCGCACCGAATACGAATCGTCCACGCTGCGCGGACATCTCGGGCTGCAGCGTCCGTCCAACACCCGGGTGGCCGCCGGTGCCCATGCTTGACGGGCTCCGCGTGCTCGACCTCGCCACGCTGGCCGCCGCGCCGCTGGTGGCGACCTATCTCGGTGAGTTCGGCGCCGACGTGATCAAGGTCGAAGAACCGCGCCGCGGTGACCCGATCCGGGGCTGGGGCAATCAGCGCGAGGGTGTCGGCCTGATGTGGAAGTCGATTGCGCGCAACAAGCGATCGATCACGCTGGACTTGCGCTGCGCCGAAGGCCAGGCGCTGGTGCGCCGTCTGGTGGAGCACGCCGACGTCGCCATCTTCAACACCCGCCCCCAGACCCTGCGCAAGTGGGGCCTGGACTATGAGAGCCTGCGCGCGGTCAACGACCGCATCGTGATGCTGCACATCACCGGCTACGGCCTGAGCGGGCCGAAGAGTGAGCGCCCCGGCTTCGGCACGCTGGGCGAGGCGATGAGCGGATTCGCGCACATCACCGGGCCGGCCGGCGCGCCGCCCACCCTGCCGCCGTTCATGTTGGCCGACGGCGTCGCATCGCTGAACGCGGCCTACGCGGTGATGATGGCGCTGTATCACCGCGACGTGCACGGCGGGCCGGGGCAGCTGATCGACGTCAACCTGATCGACCCGCTGGCCCGGCTGCTGGAACAGACGCTGTTGGGCTATGACCAGTTGGGCCTGGTGCCCGAGCGGGCCGGCAACCGGTGGGACATTTCCGCACCCCGCAACACCTATCGCACGGCGGACGGCAAGTGGCTGGCCATGTCCGGCAGTTCGCCGGCGCTGGCGCTGCGGGTGTTCCGGGCGATCGGCAGGCACGATCTGCTGGAAGACGCCGATTTCTCCGACCCGCAGCGACGGCTGGCGCGGGCCCGCGAAGTCGACGCGGTGGTCGCCGATTGGGTTGTCACCAAGACACTTTCGGAGGCGATGGCCGCCTTCGAAGCGCACGAGGTGGCCGCGGCCCCGGTCTACGACATCGGCGACCTGGTCGCCGACGAGCAGCTGGCGCATCGCGAGGTGTTCATCTCCGTCGACGACCAACAACTCGGACCCATGACGGTGCAGGCCCCCGTCCCGCGTTTCTCGTCGGCGTCCGGCACGGTAGCGCATCTGGGGCCGCGCCTGGGCGAGCACAACACCGAGGTGTACGGGGGGTTGCTCGGCATGACCCCTGACGAAATCGACGACCTACGCGCCCGGGGCGTGTTGTGACAGAAGGGAACTGATCGATGACGAATCTTCTCCGCCGCTCCGAGCTCGCGGTGCCCGCAAGCAATGACAACATGTTCGACAAGGCCGCCGGATGCGGTGCCGACCTGGTGTTCCTCGATCTCGAGGATGCCGTGCCGCCGGCGTACAAGGAGGAATCGCGCGGCAAGGCGATCAGCGCGCTCAACGACCTGGACTGGGGCCGCACCGCTCGGGCGGTGCGGATCAACGGCCTGGACACCCGGTGGTGCCACGACGACGTCATCGACGTGGTGAGCAGGGCCGGCCGCAACCTCGACACCATCATCATCCCCAAGGCGCGCAGCGCCCGCGACGTGTGGTGGGTGGACGTTCTGCTCACGCAACTCGAATCGAAACTGAACCTGGGCAGGCGAATTCGGCTCGAGGTGCTGATCGAAGAGGTGGAGGGCTTGGCCAACGCCGAGGAGATCGCGGCGGCCAGTCCTCGCCTCGACGCCCTGATCTTCGGGGTGGGCGATTTCTCACTCTCCCAGGGCGCGCGGGTGGATACCAACTTCGTCCCGCTGGGCGAATATCCCGGCGAATTCTGGGCCTACGCGCGCAACAAGGTGATCGTCGCCGCGCGCATCGCCGGCATCGACGCGATCGACGCGCCGTACCCCGACTACCGGGACCTCTCGGGGTATGAGCGCGACGCGCGGCGCGCGTCGCTGCTCGGCTACACCGGCAAGTGGGCGATCCACCCCGACCAGGTGCCCGTCGCCAACGGGGTCTACGCCCCGACCGCCGGCGAGATCGCCCGCGCCGAAGCCAACGTCGCCGCCTACCGGGAAGCCGAAGCCAACGGGCGCGGCGCCGTCGGGGTGAACGGAGTGCTGGTCGACGCCGCCCACGTGAAGCAGGCGGAGCAGACGCTGGCGCGCGCCGCCCTGATCAAGAGCAGCCGCGCTCGCGATCGCCGCTAGCCTGATGGCGGCGACCCGCTTCGCCCGGCTTCGCCGCGCTCGCGATCGCCGCTAGCCTGATGGCGGCGACCCGCTTCGCCCGGCTTCGCCGCGCTCGCGATCGCCGCTAGTCGATCACCACCAAGAGGTCGCCGCCCTCGACTTGTGCGGTGTGCGACAACGCGATTCGCGCGACCTTGCCGGCCTTGCCGGTGGTGACGGCGGCCTCCATCTTCATCGCCTCGATCGTCGCGATCGTCTGGCCGGCCTCCACCTGGGCCCCGACCTCGACGGTGACCGTGACGACCCCGGCGAACGGGGCGGCGACGTGGTCGGGATTGGTGCGATCGGCCTTCTCGGCCGCCGGCACGTCGCTGGCGATGCTGCGGTCGCGCACCACGATGGGGCGGAGCTGACCGTTGAGGATGCACATCACGGTGCGCATGCCGCGTTCGTCGGGATCGGAGATGGCCTCCAGGCCGATCAGCAGCTCCACACCGCGCTCCAGCTGCACGCGGTGTTCGTCCCCCTGGCGCAAGCCGTAGAAGAACTGGTTGGCGCTGAGTCCGGAGGTGTCGCCGTAGGTCTCGCGGTGGTCCTCGAGTTCTTTGGCCGGCCCGGGAAACAGCAGCCGATTCAGCGCCGCCTGGCGGCCGGTGCCGGGCGCGGCCAGTGCCTTTTCATGGTCGGCCGTCAGCGGCTGCTCGGGCTTCGCCGGCCCGCGACCGTCTAATGCCTTGGTGCGCAACGGCTCCGGCCAGCCGCCGGGTGGGTCACCGAGTTCGCCGCGCAGGAAGCCGATGACCGAGTCCGGGATGTCATAGCGCGCCGGGTTGTCGGCGAAGTCCTGCGCGCTGACACCCGCCCCGACCAGAGCCAGCGCCAGGTCGCCGACCACCTTGCTCGACGGTGTGACCTTGACGAGACGCCCGAGGATCCCGTCGGCGCCGGCGTAGGCGTCTTCGATGTTCTCGAACCGGTCGCCGAGGCCCAGCGCGATGGCCTGCTGACGCAGGTTCGACAATTGGCCGCCGGGGATCTCGTGATGGTAGACGCGCCCCGTCGGGGATGGAAGCCCGGATTCGAACGGCGCGTAGACCTTTCGCAGGGCCTCCCAGTACGGCTCCAGGTCGCATACCGCCGGCAGCGACAACCCGGTGTCGTAGGGGGTGTTGGCCGCAGCGGCCACGATCGACGACAGCGCGGGCTGGCTGGTGGTCCCCGCCAGCGGTGCCGCGGCCCCGTCGACGGCGTCGGCCCCCGCGTGCCAGGCCGCCACGTAGCTCGCCAGCTGTCCGCCCGGGGTGTCGTGGGTATGCACGTGCACGGGCAGGTCGAACCGGGATTTGAGCGCCGAGACCAGTGTCGCGGCGGCCGGTGCGCGCAACAAGCCGGCCATGTCCTTGATCGCCAGCACGTGCGCGCCCGCTTCGACGATCTGTTCGGCCAACTTGAGGTAATAGTCCAGCGTGTAAAGCTTTTCGGCCGGATCGGACAGATCACCGGTGTAGGACATCGCCACCTCGGCCACCGCCGCGCCGGTGTCCCGCACCGCGTCGATCGCCGGCCGCATCGAGTCAACGTTGTTCAACGCATCGAAGATCCGGAAGATGTCGATGCCGGTCGCCGTCGCCTCCTCGACGAACGCCGTCGTCACCGTCTCCGGGTAGGGCGTGTAGCCGACGGTGTTGCGCCCGCGCAGCAGCATCTGCAGACAGATGTTGGGCATCGCCTCCCGCAGCACCGCCAGGCGCTCCCACGGGTCCTCCTTCAAGAACCGCAGCGCCACATCGTAAGTCGCCCCGCCCCAGCACTCCACCGACAACAGCTGCGGCGTGGTTCGCGCGAGGTAGGGCGCCACCTTGATCAGGCCGGTGGTGCGGACCCGGGTCGCCAGCAGCGATTGGTGCGCGTCGCGGAACGTGGTGTCCGTGACGGCGACGCCGGGCGACTCGCGGAGCCAGGCCGCGAATCGCTGCGGCCCGAGTTCGGTCAAACGCTGCTTGGACCCCGCGGGCGGGGCGATCGACAGGTCGATGTCGGGCAACTTGTCGTGCGGGTACACCGTCGACGGCCGCTCACCGTGCGGCTTGTTGACGGTGACGTCGGCCAGGTAGCTGAGAATCCTGGTGCCGCGGTCGGCTGAGCTGCGCGCCGTGAGCAGCTGCGGGCGCTCCTCGATGAATGAGGTGGTGATGTGTCCGGCCTGGAAGTCCGCGTCATCGAGGACCGCTTGCAGGAACGGGATGTTGGTAGAGACACCACGAATGCGGAATTCCGCGACCGCCCGCCGGGCCCGGCGCACGGCCGTGGGGAAGTCGCGACCCCGGCACGTCAGCTTGATCAGCATCGAGTCGAAATGCGCGCTGATCTCCGCGCCCAGCGTCGTGCCGCCGTCCAGCCGGATTCCCGCGCCGCCCGGGGTGCGGTAGGCGGTGATGCGACCGGTATCCGGACGGAAGCCGTTCGCCGGATCCTCGGTGGTGATGCGGCATTGCAGCGCCGCGCCGTGCGGGACGACCGAATCCTGGCGTAAGCCAATCTCTTCCAGCGTTTGTCCAGACGCGATCCGCAACTGAGCGGAGACCAGGTCGACGTCGGTGATCTCCTCGGTCACCGTGTGCTCTACCTGGATGCGCGGATTCATCTCGATGAACACGTGATTGCCGCGTTCGTCGAGCAGGAATTCCACCGTGCCCGCACAGGTGTAGCCGATACGTTGCGCGAACGCCACCGCATCCGCGCAAATACGTTCGCGCAGCCGCGGATCCAGGTTGGGCGCCGGTGCGATTTCGATCACCTTCTGGTGCCGCCGCTGCACACTGCAATCCCGTTCGTAGAGATGAATCACGTTGCCGTGGTTGTCGGCCAGAATCTGGACCTCGATGTGGCGCGGATTGATCACCGCCTGCTCGAGGAACACCGAGGCATCCCCGAAGGCGGATTCGGCCTCACGGCTGGCCGCCTCGATCGCCTCCGGAAGTGCCGCCGGGTCGGTGACCCGGCGCATCCCGCGTCCGCCGCCGCCGGCGACCGCCTTGACGAACAGCGGAAACGTCATCGCCTCGGCGGCCGTCACCAACTCGTCCACCGACGTGGAGGGCGCCGAGGAGGCCAGCACCGGAAGCCCCGCGGCCCGCGCCGCCGCGATCGCCCGCGACTTGTTGCCGGTGAGCTCCAGCACCTCCGCACTCGGGCCGACGAAGGTGATGCCCGCCGCCGCGCACGCCGCCGCCAGGTCCGGATTCTCCGACAGGAAGCCATAGCCGGGGTAGATCGCGTCCGCCCCGCACGCCAGCGCTGTGGCGACGATGTCATCGACCGACAGGTAGGCGCGGACCGGGTGGCCCTCCGCACCGATCTGGTACGACTCGTCGGCCTTGAGCCGATGCACCGAATTACGGTCCTCGTAGGGATAGACCGCCACGGTGGCCATTTCCAATTCGTAGGCGGCGCGGAATGCACGGATCGCGATCTCGCCTCGATTGGCGACCAGGACTTTCGTCAACACGGTACTTACGATAGGGCGCGTTGGGGCGGTCCGACGTATTCGCTGAGGGGGCGGATCAGCGCGTTGGATGCGGTTTGTTCGATGATGTGTGCGGTCCAGCCGGTGATGCGGCTCATCACGAAGATCGGGGTGAAGGTTCCGATGTCGAAGCCCATCAGGTGGTAGGCGGGTCCGGTCGGGAAGTCGAGGTTGGGTTTGATGCCGTTGGCGGCGGCCATGCCCTTTTCCAGGGTGTCGTAGATGTCGAGCCACTTCTGACCGTCGCGGTTGGCGGCGACGCGCGCCAGCGCCTGTTTCATGGTGGGCACCCGGGAGTCGCCGTTCTTGTAGACGCGGTGGCCGAAGCCCATGATCTTGTCTCTGCGATCCAGCTTGTCCCGTAGCCATTCTGAGGCCTTGTCGGCGCTGCCGATTTCGATCATGTCGTGCATGACGGCCTCGTTGGCTCCGCCGTGCAGCGGGCCCTTCAGCGCGCCGATGGCGGCCGTGACCGCGCTGTAGATGTCGGACTGGGTGGAGGTGACCACGCGCGCGGCGAAGGTCGAGGCGTTGAAGCTGTGCTCGGCGTAGAGCACCATCGACTGTTCGAAGGCGTCGACGATCACCTGCTCGGGGACATCGCCGAAGCACATGTGCAAGAAATTCTGGGCGTAGCTCAGGTGGGGGTGCGGGGCGATGGGGTCCAGGCCGCGCCGGCGGCGCATGTCGGCGGCCACAACGGTGGGCAGCACCGCGAACATCCGCAGCGCCTTGGCGTAGTTGGCCTGCGGGCCGCTGTCGTCCTCGTCGGGGTCTTCGGCGCCCATCGAGCTGATGAAGGTGCGCACCACGTCCATCGGGTGACAGGTCTCGGGCAACTTGGCCAGCAGCGAGAGCTGGGATCGGTTGAGCCGGCGCGCCGCGCGTTCCCGCGCGGTGAACAGCGCCAGCTGCTGGTCGTCGGGGAGCTCACCGTGCCAGAGCAGGTAGGCGACCTGCTCGAAGCTGCACTGGGCCGCGAGGTCTTGGACGGCGTAGCCGCGGTAGGTCAAGGAGTTGGTCTCGGGGACGACTTTGGAGATGGCGGTCGTGTCTACGACAACACCGGCCAGACCCTTGTAGATGCGGGGTTGGTTGTCTTCGACGGTGTTCATTGTGCGACTCCTTCACTGGCTTCAGTGGCGAAGTTGTCGATGTTGTCGATGTCGGCATCGAATTGGGTGTACTCGGCGTAGCGCAGCAACTCGTAGAGCCGGCTGCGGTGCTGCATCCGGTCGATTAGCCCCGATTGTGTTCCGGTCTCGGCGATGTCACGAAGGCCGGCCTCGACGGCGTGCATGGCCAGCCGCAGCGTGGTGACCGGGTAGATCACCACGTTGTAGCCGATGTCGGACAGCTGCCCGGCGCTCAGCAGCTCCGACTTGCCGAACTCGGTCATGTTGGCCAGCAGCGGCGTGTCCACGGCGGCGCGGAACCGCTCGAATTCGGCTGCGGTGCCCAAGGCTTCGGTGAAGATCAGGTCAGCACCCGCGTCGGCGTAGGCCTTGGCCCGCTCGATCGCCGCGGGGATCCCCTCGACGGCGGCGGCATCGGTGCGGGCGCAGATGATGAAATTCGGGTCGCGGCGCGCGGACACGGCCGCGCGCAGCCGTTTGATCATCTCTCCGGCCGGCACCACGGATTTGCCGTCGAGATGCCCGCAGCGTTTCGGGTTTTCCTGGTCCTCCAAATGGCAGCCGGCCAGCCCGGCGTCCTCGAGCACGGTCACGGTGCGCGCGGCGCTCATCGGTTCACCGAAGCCGGTGTCGGCGTCGATCAGGGTGGGCAAATCGGTGACCGACGCGATCTGCGCGCCGCGTCCGCCGACCTCGGTCAGGGTGGTCAGGCCGATGTCGGGCAGGCCCAAATCGGCCGCGAGGACCGCCCCGGACACATACACCCCGTCGAACCCGAGCTCGGCGATCAGCTTGGCCACCAGCGGTGAAAACGCCCCCGGGAACCGTTGCAAGCGGCCGCTTTCCAGCGCGGCACGCAAGTGAGCTCGCTTGTCCGCCGCGGGCACCTCAGCGCCGATCAGCCCGCCCATCAGAAGATCCCACCGGCAATCGCGGGCGCCCGATCCAATACCCGCGGGTCGACGGTGATGTTGAGCGCGCCCAGAGCGCCGGGCCGCAGGCCGGCCAGGTCTTGGGCCGCCGCCAGGAACCGCTGCTGCTCGACGTCGCTGACCACCCCCTCGGCCAGCTCGGTGAACTTCCCGATGTACTGATTGCGCCCAAACGGGCGGGCCCCCAACGGGTGAGCATCGGCGACGGCGATCTCGTCGACGATGACCTCACCGCTTTCGAGGGTGACCTCCGCGCGGGCACCGAACGCCTTCTCGGCCGGATCGGCGCAGTGGTAGCGCCGGGTCCATTCGGGATCCTCGACCGTGGAGATCTTGCGCCACAGCGCGACGGTGTCGGGCCGATGCGCCCGCGCCGGCGCATAAGAGCGCTCGTGATGCCAGCTGCCGTCCTGCAACGCGACCGCGAAGATGTACATCACCGAGTGATCCAGCGTCTCCCGCGAAGCGTCCGGGTCGAACTTGTGCGGATCACCCGAGCCGGTGCCGATCACGTAGTGGGTGTGATGGCTGGTGTGCAGCACGATCGTGGCGACCTGGCCCAGATCCCCGATCCGCTCACGCATCCGGCGCGCCAAATCGATCAGCGCCTGACTCTGATACTCCGCGGAGTACTCCTTGGTGTAACTGTCCAGGATGGCCCGCTTGGGCTCCCCGGGCTCGGGCAGCGGAACCCGATAGGTGTGCTCAGGACCCGAAAGCAGCCAGGCGATCACCCCGTCCTCGCCCTCCCAGATCGGGGCCGGCGCGCCCTCGCCGCGCATGGCGCGGTCGACCGCCTCGATGGCCACCTTGCCGGCCCAGGCCGGCGCGTAGGCCTTCCAGCTCGAGATCAGGCCCTTGCGCGACTGCCGGGTCGACGTCGTCAAATGCAGCGCCTGCCCGATCGCCTGATAAATGATCTCGGTGTCCAGGCCCAACATCGCGCCCAACCCGGCAGCCACCGACGGGCCCAGATGTGCGACATGGTCAATCTTGTGCTCGTGCAAGCAGATTCCCTTGACCAGATCGATCTGGATCTCATAGCCCGTCGCGATGCCCCGGATCAGATCCGCCCCGCCGATCCCCAGGTGCTGGGCCACGGCAACGAGCGGGGGAATGTTGTCCCCCGGATGCGAATACTCCGCGGCCAAAAACGTGTCATGAAAATCCAACTCGCGCACCGCCACACCGTTGGCCCACGCCGCCCACTCCGGCGAATAATTGCCCACGACACCGAAAACCCTCGCCCCCCTGGGTGAGTAAGGGTGCGCCCGCGCCTGAGCCCGCGCGACCGTCACCGGACGACGAACCACCGACGCCGCCGACACCGCGGCGTTGTCGATGACCCGATTGACCACCATCGCCACGACCTCCACGGGCACCGCCACCGGATCCGCGGCCACCTCGGCGATCTTCCACGCCAGATGCTCTTCTCGGGGGAAATCGTCGGCGCTCCGCCGAGTACGAACGTCGTGTACGCGCATAAGACGCACAGTACGCACGACCAGCTGCTGGGTAAATCCCCTGTAAAGGCGTAAATTTGTGTCCTTATCCGCATGATTTTGCGAATGTTGTGAAAGGTGTCGGGCGTACGGTGGGATCCGTGGCGAAGACGTTCGCCGGGGCGCGGCTGCGGCGATTGCGCGAGGAGCAGGGGCTGACCCAGGTGGCGCTGGCGCGCGTCCTGGGTTTGTCGACCAGCTACGTCAATCAGCTGGAAAATGACCAGCGCCCGATCACCGTTCCGGTACTCCTCGCCATTACCGAACGATTCGATCTGCCGAGCCAGTACTTTGCGCCGGAGTCCGACGCCCGATTGATTTCCGACCTTCGGGAGGTGCTCGCCGAGGGGCCCGCCACGGCCGCGCAAGTCGAGGAGCTCGTCGCCCGCATGCCCGCGATCGGTCAGACTCTGGTCAACCTGCATCGGCGGCTGCACGACACGACCGCCGACCTGGAAGCCCTGCACAGTCGCGCCAACCTGGAAATCTCGGACACGTCGGCGCTGTCCCAGCAGCCGATGCCGTTCGAAGAGGTTCGGGATTTCTTCTACGACCGCAAGAACTACATCGGTGAACTGGACACCGCGGCCGAAGATCTATTCCACAAGAGCCACTTGCGAATCGGCGGACTCGATGGCCAGCTCGCCGAGCTGCTCGCCGACGAACTCGGCGTCACGGTGGTGATCGACGACGGCCAGATGTTGGATCCCAACTCCAAACGCCTGTTCGCACCCGAATCGAAAACCTTGTACCTGGCCCGGTGGCTGCATCCCGGCCAGCGCGCCTTTCAGCTCGCCACCCAGATCGCCCTGCTCACCCATGCCGGATTGATCACCGGGATCATCGCCGGCGACGATCAGCTCAGCGACGACTCCCGCGGCGTGGCGCGTATCGGGCTGGCCAACTATTTCGCCGGCGCCCTGCTGTTGCCCTACCGCAGATTCCTCGACGCCGCCGAGGGCGTCCGCTACGATATCGACCAGCTGGCAAGGCGATTCGAGGTCGGGTTCGAAACCATCTGTCACCGGCTGTCCACCCTGCAGCGCCCGAACGCGCGGGGGGTGCCGTTTATTTTCGTGCGTACCGACAGCGCCGGGAACATCTCTAAACGCCAGTCCGCCACCGCATTTCACTTCTCCCGCGTCGGGGGTAACTGCCCGCTGTGGGTGGTTCACCGCGCGTTTTCCCGGCCCGGCCAGTTTCTCACCCAAGTGGCGCAGATGCCCGACGAGCGCACCTACTTCTGGATCGCGCGGACCACCACGACGGAGCCGAGCCGATACCTCGGCCCTGACAAGAGCTTCGCCATCGGACTGGGATGCGACGTTGCGCACGCGGAGAAGTTGATCTACTCGGTCGGCATCGATTTGGCCGACGCCGAGTCGATCGTCCCGATCGGTGCCGGCTGCAAGATCTGCGACCGGCCCGCGTGCCCGCAACGTGCCTTCCCGTACCTCGGTCACCCGATATCCGTCGACCCCCACAGCAGCACCGATCTGCCGTATCCGCCCGCGATCACGCCCTGAATGGAGAGTGCACATGCCCAAGGTAGCGATACTCGATGACTACGCCGGGGTGGCCCTGCGGGTCGCCGACTGGGCGACCGTGCGGAACCGTTCCGACGTCACCGTTTTCGACCGTCACCTCTCCGAGGAAGCGGCCGCCGAAGCGCTGCGCCCGTTCGATGTGGTGTGCACCCTGCGTGAGCGGATGGCATTTCCGCGAACCCTGATCGAACGCCTGCCGAACCTGAAGCTGATCACTATCGTCGGGAAGAGCCTGCCCAACCTGGACCTTGCCGCGGCTTCCGAGCACGGGATCCTGGTCGCCCATTCCGATTTCGCGCATCCCCGTTTCAGGTCTGTGCGCGATGCGACGCCGGAGCTCGCCTGGGGATTGATGATCGCGACGGTGCGCAATCTGGCCGAGGAGAATCGAAACATGCGCGACGGCGGGTGGCAGAGCACCGCGGGTATGACGCTGTCGGGCAAGACACTCGGCCTCCTCGGCCTGGGCCGGGTCGGCAAACGGATGGCCGAATACGCCACGGCGTTTGGCATGGAAGTCGTTGCGTGGAGCCAGAATCTCACCGAGGAAGCCGCCGCGAGCGTCGGCGCTCGCCGGGTGGAGAAGACCGCCCTGTTCGAAGCCTCCGACGTGGTGTCCATCCATTTGGTGCTCTCAGAGCGCACCCGAGGCCTGGTCGGCGCATCCGAGCTGGCACTGATGAAGCCACACGCCTACCTGATCAACACGTCCAGGGGCCCGATCGTCGACGAGGTGGCCCTGCTCGCCGCGCTGGAATCCGGGCGTATCGCCGGTGCCGGGCTGGACGTCTATGACATCGAACCGCTGCCGGGCGATCACCGGTTGCGGCTGCTCCGGAATGTCACCCTGTCTCCCCACCTGGGGTACGTCACTCGCGAGATGCTCGGCGCCTTCTACTCCGACACCGTGGAGTCGGTGGCGGCCTGGCTGGACGGGACCCCGATTCGGATCGCCAACCCCGAGGCGTCGCAGCGGCGCTGAACGCTCACTTCCGTTTCCAGTGCGAGCTTTTGACCGCGTCGAGGGCCTCGGTGACGTAGCGGTCCAGGGGCCGCGGCCGCCCGGATTGCCGTACCCATTGCTGGAACGCGAAATCCGCCGCCGCGAACGCGAGTTGGACCAGCAAGCCGGGACGGATATCGGTGTCGGGGTTAGCGCCCATCCGTTCGGCGATGAGCTTGGTTGCCCGCTCCTTGTCGGCGGGCCGGTGCACCGTGACCTTGTCGAGCAGGTCGGGGACGACCAGTAAGGCTTGGCGCCATTCTTCGGTGTCGGCCTGCTCGAACGAGCGGGTTCGGGTGATGATCGCGTTGATCAGCGCGATGTCGGGTGATTCGCCGGCCGGGCGCCCTTCGAGGAGAGTGACGATCGCGGCGCCGCCGTAGCGCACGGGCGCGAGGAGAAGCTCCTCCTTCGCCGGCACGTGCCGGAAGAAGGTGCGCGGGGAAACACCCGCGGCGGCGGCGATTTCCTCCGTGGTCACCGCGTCGTACCCGCGCTCGACGAACAACCGGAACGCCGCGCGCCGAATGTCGGCGCGGATCTGTGCGCGCTGCCGATCGCGCAGCGACTCCGGTCTGGTGGGAACGGTCACCGGAAGCAGCCGATCCCGCCGTCGACGTGGATGGTCTGCCCGGTGATGAAGGTGGCGTCACCACCGAGCAGGAACGCCACCAGCGCGCCCACATCGGTGCGGACGTCGCCGATGCGCTTCATCGGAACCCGCCCCACCGCCTTTTCGTACTCCTTGGGGGCGAAGGACTTCCAGTATTTGACGCCGTCGGACTCGGCGAACGGGCAGATGACGTTGACGCGGATGTTGTCGCGTCCCCATTCCAGCGCCGCGACCTTGGACAGCCCGCGGATGCCTTCCTTGGCGGCCGCGTACCCGCCCCACTTGGGCTCGCCGCCCGTGCCCGTCCCGGAGCCCAGGTTGACGATCGACCCGCCGCCCTGCCTGACCATCAGCGGGTGCACGGCCTGCATGAGCAGGAAAGTCGCTCGGGGACCGACCTCGTACCCGAGCGCCAGGTCCTCGGTGGTGATGTCGACGAATGCCTTGGGTTCGTTGGTGGCGATGGCGTTGTTGACCAGGCCGTGCACTGTCCCGAATGCCTCGACCGCGGCCGCGGCGATCCGCCGGGCGCTGTCCGGGTCGCGCAGATCCGCGACCAGCTGTTCCACCCGTCCGATCGTCTGGAGTTCGGCGGCGGCCGCCTCCAGGGCTTCCTCTTGGATGTCGACCAACAGCACTTCCGCACCGCGTTCGAGCAACGCGGCGGCCACGCCCTTGCCGACGCCCTGGGCGGCGCCGGTGACGATCGCGACGTGCCCGCGCATCGAATCGGGGTGGCTGTAGCTCATCTGACGGGTCCCATCGGCGGCCTTATGCCCCGGTGCATCTCGAGGATCACGCGGTGCCCGCCGCGAGATTCGGGGCCGGGCGCCCGGCGAACAGCGGCAGATCGAGGTAGGTCTTGATGCCCGGCTCGGCGGCGCAGACGTCGGGGACGGCGTTGATGCAGTGGTTGGCGGTGACCACGACGCCCGGATTCTTGACGAGCCCCTCGGCGATGGTCTCCGGCTGCAGCCCCTTGAACGTCAGGCTCACGTCGGGGTCGCCGGTGATCTCGACCTCGAAGCGTTCGCCGCGCCCACCGAAATTCCAGGCGGGGTCCAGGTTTTCCTCGCCCATCAGCCAGTTGACTGCCGCCGTGATCACCGGCTCGCCGTCGACGAGCGCCTGCCAGCGGAACTGGCGTGCGGCCACGGTGCCGGTGGTGATCGGGAAGGGGTCGTAGTCGATGTCGGCGGTCGCCACGGCGACGTCCTGGATGGTTCTGATGTTGGGATCGATGCGAAATCCCATGTGATCGGCGATCATCCGCACCGACTGTTTGAAGCCCGCGTCGAGCAGGCCGGCCATCGGTCCTTGGGTGGCTTCCTCGGGGGAGCCGCCGAAACCCATGATGTGCCGCACCACGTCCGGTGCGTTGTAGGTGCGGATGTCGGAGAACTCCTCGGCGCGCACGTGCGTGATCGCCGACGACAGCGAGGACACCATGAGCGGGAATCGCTCCGTGATTCCCCCGGGGTGGATTCCCGAACCATGCAGTGTCACACCACTTTCCACCGCGGCGGCGGCGACGGCCTGATGGCGTGGGTTGCCCGGATCGGGGTAGACCCAGCCGACCGGTGTGACCACGTTCTTGCCGGACCGCAGGATCGCGATGACCTCGTCGTCGTTGGGTATCAGCGGGCTGTACATGACGCAGTCGGCGTCGAGCGCCAGCACCTCGTCGACGCTGGTGGTGGCGGTGACACCGAGGTCCTTCGTGCCGATGATCCGTCCGACGTCGACCCCGTCCTTGGCCGCGCTGTGCACCCAGCACCCGACGAGTTCCAGCCGCGGGTGATTGAGCACGCACTCGATCGCCGCCTTACCCACGCCGCCGGTGGCCCACTGGATGACACGAAGCTTGGACGGGTTACTCATCATCGACCTCCCGGACGGCAGTGCGCGGCCTTTACACATCGGCGAACGAAATGGCAGGCTATGACTCGCTGGCAGTTACTGTCAACGATCGATGGTTCGGGAGAGGGTCTGTTGCATGAGCGTCCTCGAGGGCAAGATCGCGATCGTGACCGGCACCAGCCGAGGCGTGGGTGTCGGCATCGCCCATGAACTGTTGCGGGCCGGTGCGACGGTCATCGGTTGTTCGCGTTCGCCGCTGGACGCCATGCCCGGCGTCGAAGCGGACTGGGCGGCGCGCGCTTCTCAAAAGGTCTGCGATCAGGGTGATTACCGTTCGATCGACGCGTTCGTCGCGGACGTCGTGGCCACCCACGGCCGAATCGACATCCTGGTGAACAACGCCGGCGGCACGGTTCCGGCGCCGCACGTCGAGAGCATTCCCGAACTGGTGCAACGCATTCAGGGCGCGCCCGCCAGCGACGACGAGTACGCGCGCACGGCGCTGTTCCATGCGTTCGCGGTGCAGATGAACCTCATCAGCCCACTGTGGTTCGCCATCCGCGCCTATCGGCAGATGCAGACCCAGGACGGCGCCGGCTGCATCATCAACATCTCCAGCGGCGCGGGACATCCGGCCGGATCGCCAACGCTGGTCTCCTACGGTGCGGCCAAAAGCGGTCTCAACCATCTGACCCGGTCACTGGCCGAGGAGTGGGGGCCGAAGGTCCGCGTCAACTGCGTGGCGTTGGGCCCGACGATGACCGAAAACTTCCGGTCGTTTGTGTTGCCCAAGGACGACCCGACCGGAGAGAAGTATTTCGCGGCCGTTCCGTTGCGCCGCGCCGGCGAGCCCGCGGAGGTCGGGCGGGTCTGCGTTTTCCTCGCCGGCGGACAGGCCGACTTCGTCAACGGCACCACCATCGAATGCGACGGCGGGATGCTGCCCGGGGTGCTGTACGACGCCGGCCTGAAGACGATCACCGATCTGCTGTAGCACGAACAGGAAACCTGGCCGCTGCTGTGATCCCATCGTGATTCGCCACAGCCGCGGCCGCGCAACCTCACTAGCGCAAGGAGATTCACATGAGCAGCGCATGTCGATTCCTGACGCCGCAGGCCTAGGCCGCGCAGACGAGATCGGCGCGTCGACGTCAGTCGCGGTGTAATGGGTGGATGGAACTGATGATGCCCACCGACGCGATCTTCCTGCTGGGAGAATCTCGCGAACATCCCATGCACGTCGGAGGCTTGCAGTTGTTCGAGCCCCCACCGGGCGCCGGCCGCGGCTTCGTTCGTGAGCTCTACAAGAGTCTGGCCGCGCAGCGGGATTTCCAGCCCACGTTTCGTAAGCATCCCGCGAGCTTTGTCGGTGGAATCGCAAACCTGGGCTGGTCGTACGACGACGACGTCGATATCGACTACCACGTCCGGCGTTCGGCGCTGCCGTCACCGAAACGGGTCCGCGAATTGCTCGAGCTGACGTCGCGGTGGCACAGCAGCCTGCTGGATCGTCACCGCCCGTTGTGGGAGACGCATGTCGTCGAGGGTCTCAAGGATGGCCGGTTCGCCATCTACACCAAGGTTCACCACGCGTTGATCGACGGCGTGTCCGCGCAGAAGCTGATGCAGCGCGCGCTGTCCACCGACCCCGACGACGCCGAGATCCGCGCGCCGTGGAGTCTGCGCAAACCCCAGCGCAAACCCAGCCCGTCGTCTGCGTTGAGTTCATTGGCTCGTACGGCGGGGTCTCTTGCGGCACTTGCTCCTTCGACGGTAGGGCTGGTGCGTGCGGCGCTGTTCGAGCAGCAACTGACGTTGCCTTTCGGGGCGCCGAAGACCATGTTGAACGTCAAGATCGGCGGTGCCCGCCGCTGCGCCGCGCAGTCCTGGTCGCTGGACCGGATCAAAAGCGTCAAGAACGCCGCGGGGGTCACGGTCAACGACGTCGTCTTGGCGATGTGCTCGGGTGCCCTGCGCTATTACCTACTCGAACAGAACGCGTTGCCGGACACGGCGCTGATCGCGATGGTCCCGGTGAGCCTGCGCACCGAGGACGAGGCGGACGCCGGCGGCAACCTGGTCGGAGCCATCCTGTGCAACCTGGCGACCGACGCCGATGATCCCGCGCGGCGTCTGCTGATGATCAGCGAATCGATGCGCAGCAACAAGATGGTGTTCTCGCAGTTGCCGCGGTTGCAGGCGCTGGCGCTGTCCGCCGTCAATACGTCAGCATTGGCGTTGGCGGCGGTCCCGGGCTGGGTGAGGTCGACGTCGCCCCCGTTCAACATCATCATTTCGAATGTGCCGGGACCCACGCAGCCGATCTACTACGGGGGGGCCCGGCTCGACGGCAACTACCCGCTGTCCATCGCGCTGGACGGCCAAGCGCTGAACATCACCCTGGCCGGCAACGCCGGAAACCTCGACTTCGGTCTGGTGGGGTGCCGGCGCAGTGTGCCGCACCTGCAACGCCTGCTCGCGCATCTGGAGTCCGCGCTCACCGATCTGGAACGAGCTGTGGGAGAATAGGACTCGATGGCCAAGCTCAGCGCGGGTGTGTTGCTGTACCGGACCTGCGACGGCGCCGTCGAGGTCTTGATCGCGCACCCGGGTGGCCCGTTCTGGGCCCGCAAAGACGACGGGGCGTGGTCGATCCCCAAAGGGGAGTACGGCGACGGGGAGGACCCCTGGGCGGCCGCTGCGCGCGAGTTCGCCGAGGAGCTCGGGCTCCCGGTGCCGGCCGGCCCGCGTATCGACCTCGGGGCGCTGAAACAATCCGGCGGCAAGGTGGTGACCGCCTTCGCCGTGCAGAGCGACCTCGACATCACCGACGCGCGCAGCAACACTTTCCAGTTGGAGTGGCCGAAGGGCTCGGGCACGCTGCGGGAGTTCCCCGAGGTCGATCGGGTGGGCTGGTTCGCGGTGGCGACCGCGCGCACCAAGTTGTTGAAGGGCCAGCACGGTTTTCTCGATCGCTTGATGGCACAGCCGGGCTTGGCCGGACTATCCGAAAGGAGTTGACGTGCAGACGTTGCGAACCCCCGACTACCGGTTCGACGCGGTTCCCGATTTCCCTTACCCGCCAAGGTATTGCGAACTACCGGACGATGACGGCGGTGTGCTGCGGGTGGCCTGGATCGAAGACGGTCCCCAAAGCGCCGATCCGATTCTCATGCTGCACGGCGAGCCGTCGTGGTCCTATCTGTACCGCAAGATGATTCCGGTACTGGTCGCGGCCGGTCACCGTGTCGTCTGCCCGGACCTGGTCGGGTTCGGCCGGTCGGACAAGCCGACCCGGCTCGAAGACCACAGCTATGCACGCCACGTCGAATGGATGCGCGCACTGGCGTTCGATGTCCTGGACCTTCACGACGTCACCCTGGTTGGTCAGGACTGGGGCGGGCTGATCGGATTGCGGCTCGCCGCAGAGCATCCCGAACGGTTTGCCCGGGTGGTGGTCGCCAACACCGGGCTGCCGAACGGGGAGCAGCCGATGGCCGGCATCTGGTGGCGCTTCCGGGAGGCCATCACGTCGACGCCGGCGCTGGACATCGGCGCGTTTGTGCAGGGCGGTTGTCGGCGGCAGATGAGCGACGCGGAGCGCGCGGGCTACGACGCGCCATTTCCCGCCGACGAGTACTGCGCCGGCCCGCGGGCCATGCCCGGGCTGGTGCCCACGTCACCGGACGATCCGGCCGCGGCGGCCAACAAGGCGGCGTGGGCCGAGCTCTCGGTGAGCCCGACGCCCATGTTGGTCGCCTTCAGCGATAGCGACCCCATCACCGGGCCGATGGCCGCCATCTTCGCGCGCGAGATGCGCGGCGCGCAGGGGATCGACCACCCGGTGATCCGCGGCGCCGGGCACTTCGTGCAAGAGGACGCCGGAGCAGAACTGGCCGGCCACATCGTGGCATTCCTGCGCCGCTGAGCGGGGCGTGGATCGAGCTGCGGGCACAATGTCAGGATGACGACCGCGCCGACGCAGTCCACCAAATCCGTTAAACCTGACGAACTGCTGGTGCGGCTGTTGGACCCGGGCGTCCGCGCCGACCCCTACCCGCTTTTTGCGCGGTTTCGCGACGCCGGATCGTTCCATCTGCCCGAGGGCAACCTCGCCGTGTTTTCCACCTACCGCGAGTGCGACGAGGCGCTGCGGCACCCGTCGTCGAGCAATGACCGGCTCAAGTCGACGGCCGCCCGAGCCCAGATCGAGGCGCAGACCCAGCAGCTGATCGAGGCCGGTGCCGAGGCGCCGCCGCAAACCGCGCCGGGCTTTTTGTTCCTCGACCCACCGGATCACACGCGGCTGCGCAAGCTGGTCAGCAAGGCGTTCGTGCCGAAGGTGGTCAACGCCCTGCAGCCCGATATCACCGCGCTGATCAACGGGTTGCTCGACCGGATCGAGGAAAAGGGCCGGTTCGAAGTCGTGGAAGACCTCGCCTATCCGCTGCCGGTGGCGGTCATCTGTCGCCTCCTCGGTGTGCCCCTCGAGGACGAGCCGCAGTTCAGCCGGGTGTCCGCGCTGCTGGCGCAATCGCTCGACCCGTTCGTCGCGTTCACCGGAACGCCGTCGGACAACCTGAAGGAGCGGATGGACGCCGGGATGTGGTTACGCGAATATCTGCACGGCCTGATCGAACGGCGGCGTTCGCGGCCGGGCGACGATCTGATGTCCGGGCTGATCGCGGTGGAGGAATCGGGCGACCAGCTGACGGCGGAGGAAATCGTCTCCACCTGCGTCCTGCTGCTGGTCGCCGGTCACGAGACGACGGTGAACCTGGTCGGCAACGCGGTCCTGGCGATGCTGCGTCAACCGTTTCAGTGGGCCGCCCTGGGCGCCGACGCGGGACGCGCCGCGGCGGTCATCGAGGAGACCCTGCGTTACGACCCGCCGGTGCAGATGCTCACGCGAACTGCGGCCGACGACATGACAATTGGGGGCATTGACGTGCCCGCGGGCGACATCATGATGCTGCTGACCGCCGCCGCCCACCGCGATCCCGCCGAATATGACCGGCCCGATGTGTTCGATCCTGATCGGGAAGGTATGCGGCACTTGGGCTTCGGGCGCGGAGCACATTACTGCCTGGGCGCGCCGCTGGCCCGGCTGGAGGCCAGCGTGGCACTGTCGGCGGTGGCCGCGCGTTTCCCGAACGCGCGGTTGGACAGCGAACCGCTGTACAAGGCCAATGTCACGCTGCGCGGACTGTCGCGGCTCATGGTCGCGGTCTGATCGGCGCTCCCACGGCGGGCATCCGCCCATCTTCTTGTGAGTGGGGCTCCGGCCGGGGTTAACCGCCCGCGTTTGAGTTATCCACAGTTGGAAGTTCCTCCACAGGTTGGCTTTTGCGCTGAATTCGGCGTCGGTGGGCGCGGCTACAGTCACAAGCATGTTCGACCATGAGCTGCCGACCGTCGAGGCGCTGGTGCGCGCCGATGACGCGCAAGTGGTGGCCGCGATCGCCGAGTGCGCAAGGGTGGAGGCGGCGGCCGCCGCGCACCGGCTGGCGGCCACCGCGGAGCTGGTGCACCGTCACGCCGAGGGTCCCACCGACTGTGCCCACTGGTCGTGTGACAACTGGGATGCGATGGCCGCCGAAGTCGCCGCCGCGCAAAACATCAGCCATGCCATGGCCTCGGGACAGATGTATCTGGCAGCGTCGCTGCGCAACCGGCTACCCCAGGTGGCGTCGCTCTTCGCGGAGGGCAAGATCAGCGCCCGGCTCGCCGCGACGATCGTGTGGCACACCGACCTTGTAAAGGACTCCGACACACTGCAATTGGTCGATGCCATGCTGGCTCGGGACGCTTCGCACTTCGAACCGATGTCGGCGAACAAGACCGCGCAGGCGATCGGTTCGGTGGTGGACCAATACGACCCGGGGGCGGTGCGGCGCAGCCGCGCCGCCCCCGCAGCCGCGACGTCGTGATCGACCAAGCTGATGACGAGTCGGGCACCGCCGCCCTGTCGGGCCGGCTCTATGCGACAGACGCTGCCGTACTGGACCGGCGCCTGCTACAGATGGCTCACGGGGTATGCCACGACGACCCGCGCACCCCTTCCCCAGCGTCGCGCCGACGCCTTGGGTGCGCTGGCCGCCGGCGCCCTCCGGCTGGCGTGCGGGTGTGGGAACGCTGACTGCCCCTGCGGCGCCGGCAAGGACGAGCGGGCAACCAGCGTCGTTATTCACGTTGTTGCGGACGCGTCCGCACTGGATGCCGAACCGGACCCGCACATGTCCGGCGAATGGGCACCGCGGCCGATCGCGCCTGCAACCGTGGCGGCGGCGCCGGCACCCGACGCTGAAGCGGACGCGCCGGCCCAACGTAGGCCGCCCGCCGTGGTCACTGGCGGCGGCCTGATTTCGCCCGCGCTGGTGGCGGAGCTGATCCAGGGTGGCGCGAGTGTCCGGCCGGTCCGTTATCGCGAAAATGCCGCGCCCGAACCGGGTTATCGCCCGTCGGCGGAGTTGGAGCGGTTCATCCGGTGCCGGGACTTGACCTGTCGCTTCCCCGGCTGCGATCGACCCGCCGAGTTCGCGGACATCGACCACACCGTTCCTTTCCCGCTGGGGCCGACCCATGCGTCAAACCTCAAGTGCCTGTGCAGAAAACATCACCTCCTCAAGACGTTCTGGGCAGGGTGGTGCGACGAACAACGGCCAGACGGCACCGTCGTGTGGACCTCACCGAGCGGGCAGACCTACACCACCCGGCCGGGCAGTCGGCTGTTGTTTCCGTTGCTGTGTCTGCCCGCGGGCGAATCTGTCTGTGTTGCAAGGCAATACCGATCCCTCGGTGATCGCGGGGTCATGATGCCCAGGCGTCGCCGGACCCGACAACAGGACCGCGCCCGCCGCATCGACGCCGAACGCTCGCTGAACACCGCGGGCGTCGCCGAACGCAACCAGGCGCCGCCGTTTTAGCGCGAACCGAGGCCCGGCACGATCTCGCCGAGGCTGAACGTCACCGGCTGTTCCAGCTGTTCGTAGGTGCAGGAGCGCGGGTCGCGGTCCGGACGCCACCGATTGAACTGCGCGGTATGACGAAATCGTCGGCCCTCCATGTGGTCGTAGCGCACCTCGACCACGCGCTCGGGTCGCAGCGGCACGAAGGAGAGATCCTTGCCGGCGTTCCAGCGCGAGAATTCGTACTTGCGGGGCGTGCGCTCGCCGGCTTCATGGGCGGCCCAGTTCCATGGGTGGTCGGTGAAGTCGGTGACGAGCGGCTGGAGTTCGGCGAATAGCCGCCGTCGCTCGGCCATCGGGAAGGCGCCGATGACGCCGACCGACGCGAGTCGGCCGTCATCCTGGTAGAGCCCCAGCAACAGCGACCCGATCGCGTCGGCACCGGACTTGTGCACCCGATAGCCGGCGACCACACAGTCTGCGGTCCGTTCGTGCTTGATCTTGAACATGACCCGCTTGTCCGGCTGGTAGGTGATGTCCAGGGGCTTGGCGATCACGCCATCGAGGCCGGCGCCCTCGAATTCGTCGAACCAGCGCTGGGCGGTGGCCAGATCGGTCGTGGCGGGCGTGACATGGATGGAACCCGGCGCTGAGGGAGCCAGGGCGTCGACGAGGGCCGCGCGCCGCTCGCTGAACGGCCGCCGGGTGTAGTCGTCGTCACCGAGGGCGAGCAGGTCGAACGCGATGAAGGAGGCCGGCGTCGCCTCGGCGAGCATCCGCACCCGCGAGTCCGCCGGGTGGATGCGTTGTTGCAGCGCCTCGAAGTCCAATCTGGTGCCGGTGGCTCGCATAGTGGATATGACGATCTCCCCGTCGATCACGCAGCGCTCCGGCAGCTCGGCCGTGACCGCGGCCACCAACTCGGGGAAGTAGCGCGTCATCGGCCGCTCATTGCGACTGCCCAGCTCGACATGATCGCCATCGCGGAAACAGATCGACCTGAATCCGTCCCACTTGGGCTCATAGGACGCGCCGGGGGGAATCGAGCGAACCGATTTGGCCAGCATCGGCGACACCGGCGGCATGACAGGGAGGTCCATAGCCTGATTGTGCTGGAATCGATGGTATGGCTGCTGCAGAAGAGCTTGACGTCGACGGTATTGCGGTCCGCCTGACCAATCCCGACAAGCCGTATTTCCCCAGGCTGGGGTCCAACGGCACCAAGCGGCACCTGGTTGAGTACTACCGCGCCGTCGCGGGCGGTCCGATGCTCGACGCACTGCGCAACCGGCCAACCCACCTGCAGCGTTTCCCGGACGGCATCGAGGGTGAGGAGATCTACCAGAAGCGGATCCCGCAACACCACCCCGACTACCTGAAGACATGCCAGGTGGCCTTCCCGTCGGGGCGGACGGCGGACGCGCTGCAGGTCACCCACCCCGCGGCGATCGTGTGGGCGGCACAGATGGGCACGATCACCTTGCACCCGTGGCAGGTGCGCTGCCCGGATACCGACCACCCCGACGAGTTGCGCATCGATCTGGATCCGCAGCCCGGTGTCGCCTTCGAGCAGGCGCGCACCGTCGCGGTCGATGTGTTGCGGCCGCTGCTCGACGAGCTCGGTCTGGTGGGATACCCGAAAACATCCGGGGGCCGTGGGATCCACGTCTTTCTGCGGATCGCCACGGACTGGGATTTCGTCGCGGTGCGCCGCGCGGGCATCGCGCTGGCCCGTGAAGTTGAGCGCCGCGCACCCGACGCCATCACCACGGCGTGGTGGAAGGAAGAAAGGGGCGAGCGCATCTTCATCGACTTCAACCAGAACGCCCGGGACCGCACCATGGCGTCGGCCTATTCGGTGCGGCCCACGCCGATCGCGACGGTATCGATGCCGCTGACATGGGAGGAGCTGGCGGGCGCCGAGCCCGACGAGTACACCATGGCGACCGTGCCCGATCTGGTCGCGCGCCGTGAAGACCCTTGGGCCGCAATGGATGATGTGGCGCAGTCGATTGCTTCGTTGCTCGCGATGGCCGAGGCGGACGAAGAGCGTGGGCTCGGTGACATGCCATATCCGCCGAACTATCCGAAGATGCCCGGGGAACCCAAACGCGTTCAGCCCAGCCGGGATCGGGATCTCAAAGATTGACGGACGAACTCGAGGCGATCGGCATCCGGGTCGCGCTGGGCCCGGAGGTGTCGGCCGGAAGTGATTCTCGTGCGCCACAGTGGCTTAGGCGAATTTGTCACAGTGACGGCCAACGGCTGTAAGCGTGGAATCGCCAACCGGATTCACACCGCACGAATTCCCCTGCCCGAGCCGCCGGGGCATCGGGGCCAACCGCTTTCAACGCTGTTTCGTTGCGGCGATCAGTCTACCGCGAACCCGCACAGGTCAGCAGGCATTCCGCGAAGAGCGTGCGCACGGCCCTCAGGATGCGCACGCCCTCGCGTCGCCTAGATGCCGGCCTTGTTTGAGAATCGACCCGAACAATCCCAGCATGAACTGCTAAACCGTTGGCGTTCAGTCGCTTTCACGTCACGTGGCCGCGCTGTCGCTGTCACGGCGTCATCCGATACACGGGGGGAAGGTATCGGCTTCGGCCGTGCGAAAAACTGGCACCCAATGCCACTAAGGGGGCACTCGGCGGGCTCAGATATCGAGCCCTACAAGTAAAGGGTGCTAGTAGTCGAGATCCTGTCGGCTGCCCGGCAGACCTACGGTATGCAGGTCAGGGGTGTGCAGTCGATCGTTATCGGCGTCGTGCAACCGGAGGCCGTGATGGCGGTGAAAGTGAGCATCAGGCCGAGAACAAGCTTGTATTTCAAACCAGACATAACCACTCCGTCCTAGGAGAAATGTACGCCCGAGGTGAGTAATATTACGCGGTGAGTTCTCGGGAAGATATGGGAATGAGTAAATTTCGGGAATTACTTCACCTGACTGAAAACCTGTTTGGGGGCGGGTTTCGCTGCGCAGCAAGGCGGATGCACGGAATGCGGTCGTCGCTCGCCGTCTTCGCCGAACAGCGGGGGCCCGTTCAACATGGGCTTAAACGCGTTGAGCGCGACCGGGATAGGGAATGGCCTAGGCTTTGTTGCTATGCCGATGGCCGCCCGGGCGTCTTCCGCGATGTTCGCGTTGCTGCTGGCGTTGGCGACGGCCGGAGCCGGCGCCGCCGGCGCAGAGCCGGCCAGACCGACGACAAACCAATCCGGTGAAAAGGTTGTCGGCTGGGACACCTATCGTCGGTTGGATCGACTGCCCTATTTGGACGCCGGCTCGCAGACTCTGCAGGTGTCGAGTTTCGATCGCAGCGGCGGCGATTTCGACATTTCCACCGGCAATCGAAATGGCACCGGCGGGTGTTTGGCCCCGGGCGGCGCCGGCTGCGTCATCGCGGAGGATCACGGTGCCGGAGAAATTGATTCGATCTGGCTGACCCGCGACGGCGGCGATGTTCGCGCCATCGGAAACATCCGCATCGAGCTGGATGGGCGGACCGTCGTAGACACGCCACTGCAATCGCTGGTCGACGGCAAACTGGGGGCGCCATTCGGGTGGCCGTTGGTCGCCAACGCCACCCAATCGCCGGGAGGCGTCTACATCAAGGTGCCGATGCCTTACCGGCGGTCGATGCGGATCAGCGTCACATCCCATGTGGAGTATTACCACGTCGACTATCGACAGTTCCCGGACGACGACGGGGTAAGGACATTCTCGCCGGCCGATCCCGCGCTCGATGTGCTGGACACGCTGCGCGCCGCGGGAACCGCCGACCCCAAATCGCGGGCGGGTGGTGCAGCACATGACGATCGGGTCATCGACCTGCCCGCGGGTTCCGGGCAAACAATCGCCGAATCGAGTGGCTCGGGCAGCATCTCGGCGCTGCGGCTACGGTTGCGGGCGCCGGCGGATCAGCCGTTGAACGGATTGCGGCTGCGGATCGAGTTCGACGGCCGGACAACGATCGACTCGCCGCTCGGGGAATTCTTCGGCGCGGGACTCGGTGTCAACCCGGTGCGATCGCTGATGTTCGCCGCCGTCCCACAGCCCGACGGGTCGCTGGTGTTGTGGGATTGGTGGCCAATGCCTTTCGCGAACTCGGCCCGCGTCGCGCTCGTCAACACCACCGACTCCCCGGTATCGGGGATTGACAGTGACGTCACGACCACACCCGATCCTCAGTGGGCGGCGGCGCTGGCCAGTGGCAGAGCGGGATATTTCACCGCACGCTCACACGCCGGACCGACCGTCCCGGGCCAGGACTGGCTATTCGCCAACGAACAGGGTCACGGCAAGTTCGTCGGCGTCAGCCAGACCATACGTGGCTACCGAACCAAAACGGCGTTTAGCGACGATGCCCCGTACTTTCTCGAAGGCGCCGAGCGCATCTACACGGACGGCGCCGCATCCCCGCAGTGGTACGGCACCGGCACCGAAGACCTGTACGAGGGCGGCTGGTACTTCAAAGACGGCACCCACTTCAGCGACCCACTCAACGGCCAACCCGACCAACGCACGGCGACCGGCGGGTGCGCGGACTACTGCGTCGCCGTCTACCGGATCATGCTGGCCGACGCCATCGGTTATCACTCCGCGCTCCGATTCGGCATCGAGCATGGCAAACGCAACATGGTCCAACCCGACTACGGCTCAACCGCATTCCTCTACACACAGCCGGACTCAAGCGTGACCGGCGGTGACGACGTCAGCCCGGCCGATCCTCTCAATCGAGTCCTGCACGGCTACACCGACTCCGACGCGACCGATCAGCTGCTGGTCAGCGAATACGAGGGCACCGAGGACACCCTGTCGGTCGTCGGTTCGGTCCGCAGCACCCAAAGCGCGATCACATTCCGCGTTCAGATCGATCCGGACAACCACGGCGTCCTGCTGCGGCGCACGTCGGACCAAGCCACCGGCTTCCAATCGGCGGACGTCGCGGTTGACGGCATACCCACGGGCACTTGGCTACAGCCGCGCAGCAACACCTTTCACCGTTGGCTGGAGGACACGTATCTGATGCCACAGTCGGTCACCGCGGGCAAAGCGCAGTTGACGGTCACTCTGACGCCTACCGTCGACTCGCCGCCCTGGACTGCCGGCCGCTACCACGTCGACGCGCTGGCGGCGCCGATCGCTTGAAGCGTGGCGACATCCCGGTTGCCATCATTTCGCGCCGGGTTGACACCCTTGACGAATTCGCTGAGATGCTGCTAGACATGGCCTGCGCCCCATATTTGGGCGATCGCCCAAAGGTCGGTGGGTTTAGTTAAGGAAAGCATCGATGACCGTCACCAACGACACGGACGTCTACTACGACCCCTACGACGTCGATATCAATGCCGACCCGTATCCGACCTACGCGCGGCTGCGCGAAGAGGCGCCCATCTACTACAACGAACGTTACGACTTCTGGGCGCTGTCGCGGCATTCCGACGTCGAGCGGGCGCTGGCAACCTGGGAAACATTCTCCAACAAACGAAGCGACATCCTCGAGCTCGTCCAGTCGAAGTTCGACATGCCCGGCGGCGTCATGATGTTTCAGGATCCGCCCGAACACTCGAGGCTGCGCGGCCTGATGTCACGCGTGTTCACGCCCCGCCGAATGGCCGCCCTCGAGGACCAGATCCGGCAATACTGCATTCGCTGCCTCGATCCGCTCGTCGGCTCCGGCGGCTTCGACATCATCGCCGAGCTGGCTTCGATGATGCCGATGCGGGTGATCGGCATGCTGATGGGAATACCGGAGTCCGAACAGATCTCGGTACGCGACGCCAACGACGCCAACCTGCGCACCAAGCCGGGCGCGCCGCTGAAGGTCGCCAACGCCGACTCCATCGCCGACGGCCGCATATACGCCGACTACGTCGAATGGCGATCCAAGAACCCGTCCGACGACCTGATGACGACACTGCTCAACGTCGAGTTCGACGACGAGCACGGTGTGCACCGCAAGCTGACCCGTAAAGAAGTGCTGCACTACACCCAGGTCGTCGCCGGCGCGGGCAACGAGACGACCGGCCGGCTGATCGGCTGGCTGGCCAAGGTGCTGGCCGAGCATCCCGACCAGCGCCGCGAGGTTTATCAGGACCGATCGCTGCTGACCCGCACCGTCGACGAGACCCTGCGGTTCGAACCCACCGGGCCCCACGTCGCCCGTTGGATGGCAAAGGATTTCGAGTGCTACGGCACGACGGTTCCGGCCGGCAGCGCCATGCTGTTGCTGTTCGGCGCCGCCAATCGCGACCCCCGCCGCTACACCGATCCGGACACCTACCACATCCGCCGCGACAACATCTCGCACATCACGTTCGGAAAGGGCGTGCACTACTGCATGGGCGCCAACCTGGCCCGCCTCGAGGGCCGCGTCGCGCTGGACGAGATTCTGAACCGTTGGCCCGAATGGGACATCGATTACGAAACAGCGCAATTGGCGTCGACGTCGACGGTGCGCGGGTGGGAGCGGCTGCGGGTCGTGTTGCCCTGACGGGCGCTAATCCGGCAGCTCGAATCGGTCGATGAGCCGGTTGATGAGGGCGACGGCCTCCTCATGCCCACCCGTGGTCCCGAGCGCTTGTTCCAAGATGAGCATGCGACCGATCGCCGCGATGATGACCGCGATGCCGGCGGGCGGGAATTCGTTCTTGTCCAACCCATGTTCGCGAACAATGAAATTCAGCGCGGTGGTTTGCGATTCGCGCCACCGCTCCGACCAGGCCACGATCTCGGCGCCGATCTCCTTGCGATGATTGGCAAGTCCCATGAATTCCAGCAGCAGCCGGGTGTCCTTCGGCTCGATCAGCGTGTCCCAGAAGGCGTGCAGCGGGCGGTCGGATGCCAGCGCCTGCCTCTGGCGCTCCAGATAGGCGGCGGCCCCGCGCCGGAAGACGTCCAGATACAGCTCGTCCATGGTGGGGAAGTAATAGTGGACCAACGCCGGTTTGACACCGGCTTCGTTCGCCACCCGCCGCGACGTGGCCGCGGCGTATCCGTCCTCGACCATGATCTGGATCGTCGCGTCGATCAGCATGTCGCGAGTGTTGGAGTCTCGCCCCTTCGGCCGTCGGGAGGCGGTCATGGCGCACGTCTTTCGGGCAACGGATGATGGGAGCCAGCGTTTGGGCAATCGCCCAAAAGCTTAGCCCAGAGTGGACCGGCCGCGATGAGGAAGCCGTGTGATCGCCCGTTGATCGCGAGAGTGCAACTGGCAACGCATTTCTCAAGAGCCGATGTCGGTGAGAGCACTTTCGCGGGCCGGCAGCTTCAGCCGCTTTCCGCGCGCATCGCCTCGAAGGTGTCCGCCACCGTCTGCCGGGGATCCCGATAGGTGATGCCCAGCTCTCGTTCGCTCGGGGAATCGTCGGACGCCGGCATCTGGGTGTAGTACTGCATTCCCGCCCAGGTGAACGGGGTGTCGAAGGGCAGGAAGCGGCCGGCTCGATCCAGCACCGCCCCCGCAACCCGCAGCGCGGTGTCCGGGATCGGGACGGCCAGCATCGGCGTCCCGGCGACCTGGCTGAGCAGGTCCGCCAGGTCCGCCGCGGGCACCCGGTGGCCGCCGGCGGTATAGCGCCGCGGCCCGCGCCCGGGCTCGAGCAACGCCGCGTGCAACGCGGCCAGGTCGCGGACGTCGACGATCAGCCATGCCGCGCTACGCCCAGGGATCGCATGCATGTGCACGGCGGCTCGCACGCCTTCGCCCGCCTCGCCGAACTGGTCGCCGACCGGCGGCCCGAGCACCATGCCCGGATAGGTGATGTTGACCGGCGCGCCCGCATCCTGCAGACCGCGGGCATAGATCTCGACCTGCGCCTTGGACGTTCCATATCCGTCCGCCCCGCCCACCACCGGCAGGTCCGCCGTCAGCGTCTCCAGGTCCGGATGGAACAGCGCGGTGAAACTCGACACGTGGACGATGGGATCCAAACCGAGCTCGACGGACTGGCCGAGCACATTCTGGGCGCCCTGCATGTTGGTGGCGAGCATCTCCGGCGTCTGCCGCGGGTCGGTGGCCACCAGCGCGGCACTATGCACGACGGCATCACACCCTTGCAACGCGTCCCGCACCGCGACGCGATCGGTGATGTCGGCGACGGCGAAGTCCGACACGTCCACGCCCAGCTTCGCGACGGTGGTCTGCAGCTTCGCGGGGTTGCGGACCAGAAACCTGACGGAGTGACCCGCATCGGAAATGGCCTTGGCGGTCCACCCGCCGACGAAACCGGTACCGCCCGTGATGAGAACCCGCATGGCGTCATTGTGCAAGACCGCGACACCTACAGCCGGCTGGAGGCGAAGCCGGCGGCCTGGTTTGTCATGCCGTTCCCCGGATAGGAGGTGTGGGCGGCCAGTCCCCCGTCGCCGCCATTGGCGCAGACCGGGTCGCCCGGCGCGCAGAGTTGGATCGTCTTGGGCTGATACAGCGGTCCGATGGCGAGCGGCGGCGCGTGGTATTTCTCCAGGAACTGCCCCGACGGCGTGCCGAACAGCGTGACGGCGGCGACGTGTTTTGCGATGTCCGGCGGCATCGGCGGGGGCACCGCGGACGCGGGAACGCCCGGTGGCACGGAGGCCGAGGTGGTGTAGCCGGCCACCGCGGCGCCCTGCGAGTAGCCGCCGAGCACCTCACGGGTGTTGGGGCAATTCGCCACCATGGACTCGATGTGCGAACTGGCGTCGCGGATTCCGTCGATGACGGTCGCCGGGAAAGCGGGATTGTCGAAGTCAGTGCTGGCGGGGTAGTTGACCGCATACACCGTCAGCGACTTGGGGCCGATCTGCGAACGCAGCGCGTCCACGAAGGGCTGACCGATGCCGCCGACGCCGCGTGGTTCGCCGGATCCTCGGGCAAACACGACCTCGACGTCGGGACACGGCTGTGCCGCCGCCGGCGGCGCGCTCGCGACCGGCGAACCGAATACCGCTGCCGCTGCCAGAACGGGCAGCGGCAGGCGGCGCATCGACCGGACGGTCGAGGCATTCCGAAGATTCATTACTTTTTGAACGCGTCCTTCACCTTTTCGCCGGCGTCCTTCATGGCGGACTTCGCTTGATCGGCCCGGCCCTCATCCCTGGTCTCGGCATCGCCGGTGGCTTTGCCCAGGGCTTCCTTGGCGCGGCCACCGAGGTCTTCGATCTTATTCTTCAACTTATCTTCGGCGCTCATGGCGTGGTGGCTACCCGCCGGCAGCAGATATCGAAACCCCGGCCCTGTCATCATGGACTCCGTGAGCACCGCGGTCGTGGTGGCAGTAGTGGTGGGGCTGATGCTGCTGGGCATCGGCATGGTGGTCAATCAGCTGCTGCGGCTGCGGCGCTATTTGAAGGATGCGCCGCCCGATCAAGCCCCCGGTATCGATCCCGATCCCCCGCGGCATCCCGACTGATAGCTTCATTCGGATGAGCGCTCGAGGCGTCGCGGCGCAGTGACACCGCCGACCCTTCTGGTCACCGACGATGGTTTGCCACGCGGTGTGTCCGGTGCTGCCGACCCGCGCTTCGCCAACGTCATCAAGCTGTTCTCTCAGCTGTTCCCCGGTCGCCGGTTCGGCGGGGGCGCCCTGAGCGTCTACGTCGACGGCGTGTCCGTCGTGGACGTCTGGACCGGGTGGTCGGACCGGGCCGGCACGCAGCGCTGGACCGCCGACACCGGCGCGATGGTGTTCTCGGCGACCAAGGGCATCGCGTCGACGGTGATTCACCGGCTCGCCGACCGCGGCCTGCTGTCCTACGACGCGCCCGTCGCCGAATACTGGACCGAGTTCGCCGCCAATGGGAAGGCCGAGATCACGGTTCGCGATGTCTTGCGGCACCGATCCGGGTTGTCGCACCTGCGGGGCGTCACCAAGACCGAGCTGATGGACCATCTCCTGATGGAGGAGCGACTGGCGGCCGCGCCCGTCGATCATCTGCGCGGTGTGCAGGCCTACCACGCGCTCACCTACGGATGGCTGCTGTCCGGTCTGGCCAGAGCGGTGACCGGCAAGGGCATGCGCGAGCTGATCCGCCAGGAGGTCGCCCGCCCACTCAACACCGAGGGACTGCACCTGGGCCGCCCCCCGGCGGGTTCACCGACCAGGGCGGCCGAAATCCTGATACCGCAGGGACGGCTGCGTGCCCCGGTGCTCAACTACATCGCACCGAGACTGGCCGGTCTGCCGTTCTCCGGGGCGCTGGGCGCGATGTACTTTCCCGGCGTCATCTCGCTGATCAAGGGGGACACCCCGTTCCTGGACGGCGAGGTCCCCGCCGCCAACGGTGTGGTCACCGGGCGGGGCCTGGCCAAGATGTTCGCGGCGCTGGCCAACGACGGCCGCATCGACGGCAAGAAGTTCCTGTCAGACGAGCTGGCCAGGGGACTGGCCGGGCAGGCGCGGCGCAAGTGGCCCGACGCAAACATGGTGGTGCCCATGCCTTTTCACCTCGGCTACCACGAATCGCCGGTACCCGGATTGCTTCGCGGCTTCGGTCACGTTGGGCTGGGCGGAACGCTCGGCTGGGCCGACCCCGAAACCGGCAGCTCCTTCGGTTTCGTGCACAACCGGCTGCTGACGCCGCTGCTGTTCGACATGGGATCCTTTGCGGGCCTGGCCCGTCCGCTGCGCAATGCCATCGAGGCGGTCCGCGATCAGGGCCCACTCGCGGTGCCGCCGCTGGGCGCCCGCTACGCCAAATCCGCTCGGCGCAGCGCGGCGCTATAGCCCAACGTGCGCGTTGCCCCGGGGCAGCGTCAGGGGCAGGTCGGCGTAGGTGGCGATGCCGGGTGCGGCGGCGACGACGGCTCCGATCGCGTTGATGGCCGGCATCGCGGTCATGATGTGACCGAGATCCATGAATTCTTCGATGGTGGTGGCTTCGAAGTATGGCGGCGGCAGGAAGCCCACCTTGGTGGTCACCGTGGGTTGCCCGTCGATCTGGATGACCCAGCCGTCTTGCTCGATCTTCCAGTCCGGGTCGAGCGTCTGTCCCTTGCGCCACCGCACGTTCAGGTCGATCAGGGTCTCGCCGTTGATGATTCCCTGCCAGCTGATGTAGGTGCCCGCGACGTGTCCCGCGGGGATGGTCCAGGACGCCATGACGAGGTCCTCGGTGGTCTGGGCGAACTCGGCCACGCAGCGCACCTCGTCGAGTTCCACGCCGAGGGAGTCGCCCACCAGCCGCACGGCCTCGCCGAAGATGGCCGTCCCCTTCGCGGCCATCGCCGGCAGGTCCGGATGGTCGATCGGCTGGCCGAAGCCCACCGGCTTCTCGGTCTCGGGGGAGTCGTAGAAGGTGGTGTCGGCGGCCTCGTTGACGGTGACCTTATCGATCCGGTTGCACACCATCGCCGACACGATGGCCAACAGCTCGGCGAAACCCGGGCTGACACCGGACCCGAAGATCGTGGAGCCGCCCTTCTGGCAGGCCTGGACGATGCGGTCGCGGCCGTCGCCGAGGTTTCCGCCGGTGATGAACGACGCCGTGGTCACCACGTTGACGCCCGCGGACAGGATGCGGACCAGCTCGTCGACGTCGAACCACATCGGGTTGTAGACCACGCAGTCCGGCTTGAGGGCCAGGAGCTCGTCGACGTCATTGGTGGCCGCGACGCCCACCGGTGCGATGCCGACGAGCTCACCGGCGTCGCGCCCGACCTTGTCTTCGGACCAGGCGTAGCACCCGACCAATTCCAGCGTGGGGTTGGTGACGATCGACTTCAGCGAGCTCTTGCCGACGTTGCCGGTGTTCCACTGAACCACTCGATAGTTGTTTGGCACCCGCTCAGCATAGGGAATCGCCGGGGTTCTTAGTAGGCCTAATAGCGACCGCGATCTGCGGCCGTGGCCTCAGCCGCCCGCCGGAACGAACACGTCCTTCATCTCCCGAAGCCACGACGTCAACGGCAGCGCCGCAAAACCGAGCATTGCCGGTGTGAAGTGCCGTTCGGTGCCGTGCAGGCTGTTGCCGCTCTTCAGCAGCTCTTCGATGAAGGGGACCTCGTGGTGACAGTAGGTGAGGATGTACTCGGCGGCGTCGTCGCGGCGATAGTAGGTGCGCAGCCCGTCGCCGAGTTCGCGCAGAAACGCTTCGTCGGTGCCGTCGTAGCCGATCGGCACGCCCCACGCGTCGCTCATCATCCGCGGGATCGTGCTGAACATGACCAGGTCGTCGATGCCGTTTTCCAGATGAACGGTCTCGCCAACCTCGGTCAGCGACGGATTCAGGAGGAGCTCGGCCACGCAGCGGCCGATGTCGCGGGTGGCGATGAAGTTCATCGGCCGATCGGCGGCCATGACGAACGTCCGCTTGTCGCGGATGGGGTCGAGGAGAAATCCGGAGAAGTCCTCGAAGAACCACCCCGGGACGTTGGCGTAGACGACCGGCACGCCCGCACCCGTTAAGACCTTGCGGGCGCGCAGATGCTGGACATTCATCTTCTCGTCGTCGAAGCCCGGCAACGTGGTGACTTCCGACTCATCGCGGAGCCCCGGCGGGTCGCCGATCAGCCGGATGAGTCGGACCAGCGCGCCTGATGCTTTGATCGCGCCGGCCACATTGGTCATGGCGGTCCGCTCGTCCAGGAAATCCGGAGTGACGACGAATGCCGCATCGATCCCATCGAAGGCCGCGATCATGTCGTCGGCGTCCAAATAGTCAGCGATCATGACCTCTGCACCCGGGTGCACATCGGCTAGATCGGCGGCCATGTCCGGCCGGCTCGAGACGACGCGAATTTTCGCCGTCGGGTGCCGCTCGGCGAGCCATCGGGCACACGGACCACCAATGTGCCCGGCGGCACCGAAGACGAGAAACGACGGGTCGGACGGCAATGCCATGCTGGATTCCTTTGTGGCGGCGGGTAGTTCGGCGATCAGCCGAGGATGACGTTCTCCTCCTGGACGTACATCGTCACGCCGCCGGTCGCGAAGTTGGCGACATCGGCCCCGGCGGCTTGCATTTCCGGTGAGCTCAGGCCCGCTTTGAGCGACTCGGCGGTCTCGAAGCCCAGCTTGGCCACCATGTAATACGGTGGGTCGCAACGGTCCAACGACCGGCATTTACCGGTGGTAAAGCTCACCAGCCCAGGCACTTTCAATGCCAGCGACGCGTGGGTACCGGCGTAGTAGTCGTCGAACGCGGTCGGGTCGGTGGGCTGGCGGTAGCAGACGGAAACGACATGCATCAGTGCTCCTCGGGGGTGACGGGTTGCTTGGCGACCAGCGTCAACACGTCGTAGGTCGCGACCGGTGAGTCGTCCTGATTGGTGACGACGGCGTCCCACCGGACTTCGCCGTAGTCGGCGGAGATTCTCGGGGTGAGCTGTTTGGCGGTCAGCGTGACGGTCAGCGCGTCGCCCGCCTTGACCGGGGTGAGGAATCGCAGCGCGTCGACACCGAAGTTGGCCAGCACCGGACCGGGATTGGGCTCGACGAACAGGCCCGCCGCCAGCGACACCACCAGGTAGCCGTGCGCGACGATGCCGCCGAACAGCGGATTTTGCGCCGCGGCGTCGGGATCGGTGTGCGCATAGAACGTGTCGCCGGTGAACTCGGCGAAGTGGTTGATGTCGTCGAGCGTCACCGTGCGCGGGCCACCGATGATCGTGTCGCCGATCCGCAGTTCCCCCAGGTGTTTCCGGAACGGGTGCACGTCGCCGACGTCGCGGGCCGCACCGGTCGTCCACCGGCCGGTGATGGCGGTCAGCATGTCGGGGGAGGCCTGCACGGCGCTGCGCTGCATGTGGTGCAGCACGCCGCGGATGCCGCCGAGTTCCTCACCGCCGCCGGCGCGCCCGGGTCCGCCGTGCACCAGGGTGGGCAGCGGGGAGCCGTGCCCGGTGGACTCCTTGGCGTCGTCGCGGTCCAGCACCAGCATCCGGCCGTGGTACGGGGCGATACCGATGACCACGCGGCGGGCGATGCCGGGGTCGTGGGTGACGACCGAGCCGACCAGGCTGCCGTGGCCGCGGGCGGCCAGCGTGATCGCCTCCTCCACGTCGCGGTAACCGATGACAGTGCTGACCGGGCCGAACGCCTCCACGTCGTGCAGCGCGGCGGCGGTGTTGTCGTCGGCGCGCAACAGCAACGGCGGCAGGAACGCGCCGCGATCGGCGTCGGCGCCCTCGACCGTGAAGTTGTCGGGATTGCCGCTGACCAGGGTGGCGGCGTCGGTCAGGCTCTTCAGCGAGCGCAGCACTTCGTCGCGTTGGGCGATGCTGGCCAGTGCGCCCATCGTCACTCCGTCGGCATCGGGCTTGCCGACCACCACCGTGGCCAGGCGGGCGCGGGCGGCATCCACCACGTCGTCGACCAGGTCGCGCGGAACCAGGGCGCGGCGGATGGCGGTGCATTTCTGCCCGGCCTTGGCGGTCATCTCGGCGACGAGTTGCTTGATGTAGAGCGCGAATTCGGGGGTGTCGGGGGTGGCGTCGGGTCCCAGGATCGAGCAGTTCAGCGAGTCGGCTTCGGCGTTGAACCGCACACCGGCGCCGACGACGTTCGGGTGGGCGCGCAGTGCCGCGGCCGTGCCGGCGGACCCGGTGAACGCAACGAGATCCTGTTCGCCGAGTTGGTCGAGCAATCCGTGCGGGCTGGCGCACACCAGCTGCAGCGAGCCTTCGGGCAGCAGGCCCGAGTCGATGATGTGTCGCACCACCAGCTCGGTCAGGTACGCCGTCTGGTGCGCGGGCTTGACGATGGTCGGGACACCGGCCAGAAACGCCGGCGCCAGCTTCTCCAGCATGCCCCACACCGGGAAGTTGAACGCGTTGATCTGCACCGCGACCCCGGGGCGCGAGGTGTAGATGTGCTGGCCAACGAATGTGCCTGCGCGGCCGATGCTTTCGGTCGAGCCGTCCAGATAGACCGTGTCGTTGGGTAGCTCGCGGGTGCCCTTGCTCGCGTAGCCGAGCAGCGTGCCGATGCCGCCGTCGACGTCGATGGCCGAGTCCCGCGCGGTCGCGCCGGTGGCGAACGACAGCGGATAGAACTGCTCCTTGTCGGCCATCAACCGCTTGCCGAGCTGCTTGAGCCGCGCGGCCCGCTGATGGAAGGTGAGCTCGCGCAGGGCCGGCCCGCCGACGCGTCGGCCGTGGTCGACGACGTCGGCGAAATCGAGGCCGCGCGTCGAGAACCGCGCCACCACCTCGCCAGTGGCGGCGTCGGCGAGTGCGACGCCGTCATCCGGCGCGGTGCGCCACTGCCCGTTCACGTAACTCTGCAACAACGCCGCCATCCGACCTCGATCCTTTCCCAACCGTCCGTTCGTTCGGTTATCAGACTGGCAGCCGAGCGAGTCGGCGTCAAGCGGCGCGGGGGGGACCGCGCTCGAACCGGAACGGGTCAGCGTTGGCCGGAGGGAACCACGCGCAAGCCGTCGAACAGCACCGTGACGATCGCGTCGGCCAGTTCATCGGCGCCCAGGCCGCGCGTCGGCCTGTACCACTCGACGAGTGAGTTGACCGTGCCGAAAATCAGCCGGCTGGTCAGGGCGGGGTCGACGTCCGGTCGTACGCTGCCCTCGGCGCAGGCGTCGGCCACCAGTTGCTCAACGATCTGATCGAACTCGCGACGCCGCGCCAGCGCGCGGCGCTCAACGGTGGTGTTGCCCCGGATTCGCAACAGCAGCGTCACGTATGGCAGCTGCTCCACCAGCACATGAATGCTGCGCCGGACCAGATTCTCCAGCCGGTCGATAGCCGGTCCGGTGGTGGTGTCGGATGCCCTGGTGGCCGCGAACAACGCATCGAGTGCCCGGTTGACCGATAGCCGCAGCAGCTCGGCCTTGCCGGGCACATGGTGATAGATCGACGACTTGGTGATCCCGAGTCGGCTCGCCAGATGCTCCATGCTGGTGCCGTCGTAGCCCCGCTGGTTGAACACCGTCACAGCGACGGCCAACAGCGAGTCCAGGTCGTAGCCCGGGCGCCCGACCTGGCCGGCGGGTCGAGAACGCGGCGCAGCCATACCGCACATCATCGCACTGCGGGAGCCGCTGACCGCGCCGATCGGCCAACCCCGCCTTGATAACCGACCGAAAGGTCGGTTATTGTTGGCGCTTGTGACGGTCATCGACACGCTCCGGGTGCACGCGACCGACGATCGCGTCGTCGCCGAACCGCACCGACCGGAGCAGCGCAACGCCATCACCGCCGCGCTGGTCGCCGATGCGGCGGCCACCGACCTGGTGGGCCTGGGTGTGCGGCTGGCGCTCGCCCGGCACCTGCACGAGACCCTGGTCGAGCGGTTCCGACCGCCGCACCTGTTGCGGGACAAAGCCGCCCGCGGCGAGCTGGGTCGCAAGTCCGGCCAGGGCTTCGGCTCCTGGCCTCGCACCGAAGGAGGACAGTCCCGATGACCACCGTCACCTACACCGTCGACGACGGCCTCGCCGGTATCGTCCTGGACCGTCCCACGGCGTCCAACGCCCTGGATCGCACCATGAAAGAGCAGCTGCTGCAAGCGCTGTCGGCCGTTCGCGGCGACGCGACCATCCGGGCGGTGGCCCTGACGGCGTCCGGGAAGAACTTCTGTGTCGGCCAAGACCTCGGCGAGCACGTCGAGGCGCTGCGCGCCGACCCCAGCCACGCGATGGACACCGTCGCGCGGCATTACAACCCGATCATGCTGGCGCTGGCCGCCATCGAGGTTCCGGTCGTCGCCGGCATCGGCGGAGCCTGCGTCGGCGCCGGTCTCGCCATCGCGCTGGGCGCCGACATCCGCATCGCCGGGCAGCGCGCCAAGTTCGGCACCGCCTTCTGCGGGATCGGGCTGGCGAGCGACTCGGGGCTGAGCGCCACCCTGGCTGCTCTGATCGGCAGGAGCCGGGCGACCGGGCTGTTCATGCTCGGCGACACCATCGACGCCGACACCGCGCTGGCCTGGGGCCTGATCCATCGAGTGGTGTCCGACCCCGATGTCGCCGCCGAAACCACCGCGCTGGCACGACAATTCGCGACCGGACCAACGGCCGCGTTCAAGGCGGTCAAACAATTGATCACCGACAACGCGGGCGCGGCCCTGGGCGACGTGCTTACCCGCGAAGCCCGCGCCCAGGCGCTGCTCGGCGCCAGCACCGATCACAGCGCCGCCGTCGAGGCGTTCCTGGACAAACGGCGCCCGGCCTTTGTCGGGCAGTGAGGGCGATCCGATGACTGACACCTTCGACTGCGTCATCGCCGCCGGGCAGCGCGTGGAGCCGCGTGATCAGATGCCCGACGGCTACCGCAACACGCTGATCCGCCAGATCGCCCAGCACGCGCATTCGGAGATCATCGGGATGCAGCCCGAGGGCAATTGGCTGACCCGGGCTCCGTCGCTGCGCCGCAAGGCGATCCTGTTGGCCAAGGTGCAAGACGAAGCCGGCCATGGCCTGTACCTGTATTCGGCTGCTGAAACCCTCGGCGCCGACCGCGCCGACATGACCGCGAAACTCATTGCCGGCCAACAGAAATACTCGTCGATCTTCAACTACCCGACGCTCAGCTACGCCGACGTGGGTGTGATCGGCTGGCTGGTCGACGGCGCGGCGATCTGCAATCAGGTGCCGCTGTGTCGCAGCTCGTACGGACCCTATGCCCGCGCGATGATCCGGATCTGCAAGGAGGAGTCGTTTCACCAGCGGCAGGGCTACGAACTGCTGATGGCGATGATGCGCGGGACCGATGCGCAACGCGTCATGGTGCAAGACGCCGTGGATCGGTGGTGGTGGCCGGCGTTGATGATGTTCGGGCCACCCGACGACCAGTCACCCAACACCGCCAAGTCGATGGCGTGGGGCATCAAACGCCACACCAACGATGAGCTGCGGCAGCGGTTCGTGGACATGACGGTCCCGCAGGGCGCGGTCCTCGGGGTCCGTTTTCCCGATTCCGGTTTGGTGTGGAACGAGCAGCACGGATCCTACGATTTCAGCGCGCCCGACTGGTCGGAGTTCATGGCCGTCGTCAACGGCGACGGCCCCTGTAACGAGGAACGGATCGCCACCCGCAGATCCGCCCACGACGAGGGCCGCTGGGTGCGGGAGGCCGCTACCGCCTTCGCCGACAAGAGGAAACACGATGAGCAACAAGCAGGTTGACGCCGCCTGGCCGCTGTATGAGGTGTTCGTCCGCGGCAAGCGTGGCCTCAACCACGTCCATGTGGGATCGCTGCACGCCGCCGACGACGAGATGGCCCTACGCCACGCCCGCGACGTCTACACCCGACGCAACGAGGGCGTCAGCATCTGGGTGGTGCGCTCGGCGGCGATCACCGCGTCGAGCCCCAGCGAGAAAGACCCGTACTTCGCGCCCAGCGGCGACAAGGTCTACCGCCATCCCACCTTCTACGACATCCCCGACACCGTCGCACACATGTGAGGTGAGGAGCAGCCATGAGTGACCACGATTCGGCCTACGCCGGCCTCGTCGACCTTGACGCCGCCGACCAGTGGGCGTTCGGGACCAGCTTTGACGACCCGCTGGCCGGGGTGGACACCCGCCTGGCCGACGGCATCGACGGCACGGATCTGGCCGTCTACTGCCTGATGCTCGGCGACGACGCGCTGATCGCCGCGCAGCGCCTGACCCAATGGGTCACCCACGCACCCGAACTCGAAGAGGAAGTGGCACTGGCCAATATCGGCCTGGACCTGCTCGGCCAGGCGCGACTACTGCTGGCCCGCGCCGCGGCCGCCGACCCCGGCGTGGTGCCGGTCCTGCCCGCGGGGTCGCCCGTTTCCGCCGAGGATCGGCTCGCGTTCTTCCGCGATGAACGGCAGTTCCGCAACGTGCGGCTGGTCGAACCGGCCAACGGCGACTTCGCGGTCTCCATCACCCGGTTGCTCGTCTTCGCCACCTACCGGCTGGCGCTGCTGCACCGGTTGGGCGGCTCCCGCGATCCCGTGCTGGCGGCGGTGGCGGCCAAGGGCGTCAAAGAGGTTACCTACCATCGCGACTACGCCGCCCGCTGGCTGATCACGCTGGCCTGCGGCACCGGCGAATCCCGTCGCCGCGTCGATGCGGCGGTCACCGTGGTCTGGCCGTACGTCGCCGAGCTGTTCACCGGCCACCCCATCGAGACCCGGCTGGCGACGGTCGGCGCCGGTGTCGACCCGGCCGACCTGCGCGCCGAGTTCGACGCGGTGATGACACAGGTGCTGCACGCCGCCGAACTACCGATTCCGGCGATGGCGACTCCGGGTGGCCGGACCGGGCGCGACGGCGGCCACACCGAAGCGATGCGAGTCCTGCTCGCCGAGATGCAGTCGGTCGCCCGGGCACACCCATTGGGGCAGTGGTGATCCCGCTGGACCGGGCGCGGCGCGCCGTCGCCGCGGTCGCCGACCCGGAGATGCCGATGCTGACACTTGCCGACCTCGGGGTGCTCCGCGACGTGTCCCGCGACGAGCGGGGCCGGGTGGTCGTCACCATCACGCCCACCTATTCCGGTTGCCCCGCGATGGCCGCGATCCGAGCCGATCTGCGACGGGCGCTGGTCGCGGCGGGGTTCGCCGACCCGCAGGTCCGCACGACGCTGAGCCCGGCGTGGAGCTCGAACTGGATCAGCGCCGACGGGCGGCGCAAACTCGCCGCCTACGGCATCGCGCCGCCCGGGGTCGTGTCCAGCCCGGGCGCCGGCCCGGTGCTGCTCACGCTGACTCCGCGTCGCCAGGTGGTCCGCTGTCCGCGGTGCGGTTCGGTCGACACCGAGACGACCTCGGAATTCGGTGCCACACCGTGTAAATCGCTGCACCGCTGCCGGTCCTGCGCCGAGCCGTTCGAGCGGGTCAAGGAGATCTAGGATGCCCACCCGCACCAGACCGTTTCACCCGCTGTCGGTGGCCGCGGTGCAGCGCCTCTGCGCCGACGCCGTCGCCATCACGTTCGCGATACCCGACGAGCTGCAACCCGAATTCGCGTTCCGCCCCGGACAGTCGGTGACAGTGCGAAAGACCTTGGACGGCAACGAAGAACGGCGCAGCTATTCGATCTGCGCGCCGGCCGGCGAGCCGCTACGGATCGGTGTGCGGGAAGTCGCGGGCGGCGACTTCTCCCCGTGGCTCGTCCGCGACATCCGTCCCGGCGACACGGTCGAGGCGCAGACACCGTCGGGCAGCTTTGCCGCGGTACCGCAGAGCGGTGAACGGCACGTGCTGATCGCCGCGGGATCCGGCATCACCCCGATCCTCTCGATCGCCGAGAGCGTTCTGCGGCAACCGGATTCGCACGTCACGCTGTTTTACGGGAATCGGCACGTCAATTCGGTGATGTTCGCCGAGGAACTCGCCGACCTCAAGGACAGCTTTCGGGCCCGGTTCGAATTGATCCACGTGCTCTCCCGCGAACCCCGCGGCGTGGACCTGTTCAGCGGCCGTCTGGACGCCGCCCGCATCCAGGCGCTGCTGCAAACGCTTGTCCCGATCGGCGCCGTCGACCATTTCTGGCTGTGCGGGCCGCTTGGCATGGTCGTCGCGGCCCAACAGGTGCTCCGCGACCTCGGCGTCGCCGAGGACCGGGTCCATCGGGAACTGTTCTTCGTCGAAGATGTTGCCCCGCAACCGGTCCGTCACATCGAGACCACCACGGGCGGGCCCACCAGCGAGGTCACCATCATCCTGGACGGGCGTTCCAGCACGCGCAGCATGCCGCGGCACAGCACGGTGCTCGACGCCGCGCAACGGTCCCGCGACGACGTGCCCTTCGCGTGCAAGGGCGGAGTGTGTGGCACCTGCCGCGCCAAGGTGACCCACGGGGCCGTCGACATGCGCCGCAACTACGCGCTCGAAACCGCGGAAGTGAACGCCGGTTTCGTGCTGACCTGCCAATCGTTTCCGTCCAGCGACACCGTCGTCGTCGACTTCGACGCCTGACCCGCGACCGAGGAGTCAGCCATGACCGAAACCGTCGACCGTCCCGCCCCGCGCGTCGCCCGCTCGCCGGATGACCTCGAGCCGATCGAGACCGCGTCCCGCGACGAGATCTGCGCGCTGCAGCTGCGCCGGCTGCAATGGTCCCTGCGGCACGCCTACGGCAACGTTCCGCACTACCGGGCGGCATTCGACGCCCACGGGGTACACCCCGGCGACCTCAAAGAGCTCGGTGACCTCGCGCTGTTCCCGTTCACCACCAAAGCCGATCTGCGGGCGAACTACCCGTTCGGCATGTTCGCCGTGCCCCAGTCGCAGGTGGCGCGGCTGCACGCGTCCTCCGGCACCACCGGGCGTCCGACCGTCGTCGGCTACACCGCCGCCGACATCGACACCTGGTCCAACCTGGTCGCCCGCTCGTTGCGCGCCGGTGGTGTCCGCTCCACCGACAAGGTCCACATCGCCTACGGTTATGGGCTTTTCACCGGCGGGATCGGCGCCCACTACGGGGCCGAACGACTCGGCTGCACCGTCATTCCGATGTCGGGTGGCATGACGGAACGACAAGTCCAGCTGATCACCGACTTTGGGCCCGACGCCATCATGGTCACCCCGTCCTACATGTTGACCATCGTCGACGCCATGGACGCGGCGGGCATCGACCCACGCAGCACGTCGCTGCGCATCGGCGTTTTCGGTGCCGAACCGTGGACCGAGGAGATGCGCGCTGAACTCGAACACCGGGTCGGGATCGATGCCGTCGACATCTATGGCCTCTCCGAGGTGATGGGTCCCGGCGTCGCGCAGGAATGCGTGGAAACCAGGGACGGTCTGCACATTTGGGAAGACCACTTCTACCCGGAGATCGTCGACCCGGACACCCGAGAGGTGTTGCCCGACGGCAGTGACGGCGAACTCGTGTTCACGTCGTTGACCAAGCAGGCGTTTCCGGTTATCCGGTATCGCACCCGCGACCTGACCGCGCTGCTGCCCGGCACCGCTCGGTCCATGCGCCGGATGCGCAAGATCACCGGGCGCAGCGACGACATGATGATCCTGCGCGGCGTGAACGTATTCCCCAGCCAGATCGAGGAACTGATCTTGGCCCAGCGCGCCCTGGCGCCGCAGTTTCAGTGTGTGCTCGACCGCCCGGGCCGGCTCGAGCAGCTGACGGTTCGGGTGGAGCACCGCCCGGGCATCGCCGTCGAGCACCGTCAGCTCGCCGCTGACGCGCTGGCGCAGCAGATCAAGAACCGCATCGGCGTCAGCGTCATCGTGAGTGTCGTGGAATCCGGCTCGATCGAGCGCTCGGCCGGCAAGGCCACCCGCATCGTCGAGCACGGGCGGCGCTCATGACAGCAGCGCGGCGTCCTGCGCGGTCAGAATCCCGGCATCGGCCAGCCGCGCCACAAAGCGTGGCAGGCGCGGGTTGCGCCGGGCGGCGTCGGCCAGCAGGCGTCGAGCCTCGCCGCATCGCCCCCAGCGGGCGTGCAGCACCGCGGACCAGAATGCGGCCTCGGGATTAGGGCCCAGCACACCGTCGGCGGCCGCGAGTTCGGCTGCGGCCGCGGTGAATTCGGCGTCGGATCGCCGTGCACCGAGAATGGCGCCCGACGGGTTGAACACCACCCGCGACACCTTGTCGAATGCGTCGTGGAGGTCCACGAGCCGAGCCAGTTCGCCGATCGGGTCGGCGTGGTCGTCGACTCGCAGGTCGCGCAGCAGGCCCTCCCATGGTGCGTCGGTGCGCCGACCGTCGACGACGAGCAACGCGGCCGACTGGCTGCCCCGGATGTCGCCGCCCGCCCGGTCGCCGCTACGCAGGCCGGCGATCAGACGATGCGCCAGATCGCCCTCGGCCTGCTCGAAGCCGCGCAGCATCGCGCCGAGCACCGCGTCGCTGTCCAGCATGTTGCCCAGCGCGGCGGCGTGATCGTTGGTCGCGACGCCGGCCGTCGCGACACACCGGTGCCCGCTGTGGATGCCCAGGCACCCCGACGAGTCCAAGTAGGCGACTTGCCGCAGCTCCCGATGGGGGTCCGCGTCGAGCAGTAGCGACAATGCCTCGCCGGCGGGGTTGCCCTGCCTCATCAACGCCAAGCCCCGCGGGCCGTAGGCACGGTCCGGAATCGCCTGGGTCGCCACCACGCCGACACCCGCTTCGGCCCACGTCACCACCGCGCCGACGCCGAGATAGTGGGACTGGGCTGCGACACCCAACGCACCGGTGGCCGGGTCGCGAGCCAGTAACGAGAACGTCATCGGTCAGAAGTCGGTTTCCTCGACGAGCTGCGCGTAATGATTGCGGTATTCGGTGGTCTGCGTGATCGGCATCAGCGCCGCCAGTTTCGCGACATTGCCGGACAGCTTGACCCGGCCCTCCATGAACGCGGCATTCGGCGCCAGCTCGCCGCGCAGCATCGCGACGGAATCGGCGTACGACGCCGACATGGTGCCGTCGGCAGCGGGGTCGTCGCCGATCCGCTGGTCGACGATGCGGCCATCCTGCACGTCGGCGAAATAGCGGATGTCAGCACCGTCGGGAGCGTGAGTGAGGCGATACTGCACCCGCGCCGACGCGCCGGGCCGCCGGCCGAACGCCTGCTGCAGCTCGCGCTGCCGATCCAGCCATTCCTGCGATGCGTACTTCATACTGTCTCCCTCGGTTGAGTGGTGCTGTTCTCTCGATCGAGCACGGCCAGCAAGCGTTCCGCGGTGATCGGAATGGTGTCGACGACCTCGCTGCTCTCCGCGTCCAGCGCATCGCGGATGGCGTTGGCCAGCACCGCGGGCAGCGGGATCGCGCCGCTCTCTCCGCAGCCCTTGGCGCCGTTGAGCGAGAACGGCGATGGTGTCTGTAGGTGGACCAGCTCGACTGCGGGCATGTTGGCCGGCAGCGGCGGAAAGTAGTCCCACAGCGACTCGACCACCGGCTGCCCGTCGGCGGTGTACGGCAGCTGCTCATACAGCGCCGCGCCGAGTCCCTGGGCGGCGCCGCCGATGATCTGCCCGGCGACGTTGGCCGGGTTGAGTTGCACCCCGCAGTCGTGCCCGAACACCAGGCGCTGCACCGACACCGCCCCGGTGTCGCGGTCGATCTCCACCACAGCGGCGACCGCGCCGTAGGCGAACGCGAACGCCTGCGGATCGTAGGTATACGAGGACTCCAGCCCGGGTTCGGTCTCGGGTGGAAGGTCCCGAGCCTGATAGGCCGATTCGGCGACCGCGGAAACCGTTACTGTGCAGCCGGATTCGTCGGTGAAGCCACCCTCCACGTCGCGCACCGCGCCGGGATCGGCGGCCTCCAGCAGGTGGGCGGCGATGCCGCGCATCCGCTCTCGCAGCCGGCGCGACGCCATCATCACCGCCGAACCGGCGACGCCGGCGCCCCGGCTGCCGCCGCTGCCGTAGCCGGTATACGGGCAAGCCAACGTATCCCCGCAGATCACCGACACCGACTCCAGGGGCACCCCGAGCTCGTCGGCGGCGACCTGCGCCAGGACCGTCTCGAGTCCCTGACCCATCGGAATCTGGCCGGTCAACACCGTGACCAAGCCCGACTCGTCCATCCGGACGACGGCCCGGTCATGTCCGGGGCTGTTGATCCCCATCATCGCCGCGGTCAACGACGGGCCGAAATTGGTGGCCTCCAGGTAGCATGCGACACCGACGCCGACGAGGCGCCCGCCCTCGCGGGCTTCGGCGGCCTCTCGCCGCGTCCGGGGCCAGTCGATCTGCGCGGCAACAAGATCCAGCAGTTCGCTGTAGCGTCCGCTGTCCAAACACATCATCGCCGCGGTCCAATACGGCAGCTCGTCGGGGCGGAGCAGGTTGCGCCGGCGGATCTCGATCGGATCGATGCCGAGCCGCCGCGCGCCCTCGTCCATCGCGCGCTCGATGGCGAACGTCGCTTCGGGCATGCCGAATCCGCGGTAGGCGCCGATCGGTGTCTTGTTCGTCACCACGGCCACCAGCTCGGACAGCGCGTCGGGAATCCGGTAGGGACCGAGCACCGTGGCGGCGGTGACCATCCCGGTCCCACAGCCCACCATGTACGGCGTCGCGCCGCAGTCGAGCAGGACATTGGCCCGCAGCCCCGATATCGCTCCGTCGGCGGTGAATCCCAGTTCGAGGTCGACGACCGTGCCGCGACCGTGCACCGTGGCGACGAACGCCTCGGACCGGCTCTCGATCCAGCGGACCGGCCGGCGCACGGCGCGGGCCGCGAAGGCCACCAGAGTCTCCTCGATGTAGGCGCACGCCTTGTTGCCGAACGCGCCGCCGACATCCGGGCACAGCACGCGGACGCGGCTGACCGGGACCCGCAGCGTCGCACTCAGTGAGCCGCGGACCTGATGCGGCGATTGCGTGGAGCTCCACACCGTGACCGACTCGCCGGTGATATCCCAGCCGGCCCGTACGCCGCGGGCCTCCAACGACAATCCCGCGACGCGGCTGTTCGTGTAGCGGCCGCTGACGACCACGGCGGCGTCGCCGAGCGCGGCGGCGGTATCCCCCGCCTCGAAACGGTTGCGGCCGAACACGTTGTCCGGCCAGTCCTCGTACAGCAGCGGTTGGCTGTCCGGATGCGCGTCGACCACCGCGGGCAGCCGTTCGTAGTGAACGTCGACGAGTTCGGCGGCGTCCTCGGCCTGATACGCGTCGTCGGCGACGACGGCGGCGATCGGCTCACCGACGTAACGGACCTTGTCCGTCGCCAGGCACCAGGTGGGGGCGTAGGCTTGGATCTGCGCATTCCACATCATCCCCATCGGCGCGGTGACACCGCGAACGTCCGCGCCGACCAGCACCGCGTGAACGCCGGGCGCGGCACGAGCCCGCCGCGGGTCCACCGTGATGCGGGCGTGCGGTTCGCGGGAGCGGACCACCACCAAATGCAGCTCGCCGGCGGCGAATTCGTCGGCCAGATAGCGCCCGCCGCCGGCCGCCAACCGCCGTAGGTGCAGCCCCGGCGGGCCCGCACCGACCTGCCGTGCCGCGCTCATCGGCTCTGCTCGACAATCTTGGCGGCGACGAGTTCCTCCGCGGCCGCCACGATCGGCGCGTAACCCGTACAGCGACATAGCGACGCGGCCAACCGATCCCGCAGCTCCGCCGGCGTGGGTCGGGCGCCCGCGTCGACCTCGGCCAGCAGCTCTTCGATCAACACCACGAATCCGGGGGTGCAGAAGCCGCACTGCAGCGCACGGTGCCGGATCAGGCAGTCCTGGACCGCGGAGGGCTCCGCCGAGTGGCTCAGGCCCTCGATCGTGACGACATCCGACCCGTCGGCCTGCACCGCCAGCGTCAAACACGCTCGCGCGGACCGGGAATCGAGTAACACGTTGCAGCTGCCGCACAGCCCTTGACCACAGCCGATGTGGGTGCCCGTCAGGCCGAGGCGCTCGCGCAGGAAGTCGGCCAGCGACATCCGCGCGGGCACATCCGCGCGGATCGGGCGACCGTTCACCCGTAGCTCGATGGTCACCCCAGGTCCTTCCGTAGCCGACGCAACAGCCGGGCGACAATGCGCACGGCGAGCCGACGGCGATGGTCCGCGGAGCCGTGCGCGTCGCCGGCGAAGGAGAGGCCCGCCGAAAAGGCATGGGCGGCATGCTCGATCGCGTCGTCGTCGAATCGCCCGGACAGCCCGCCGGTGCTCGCCGGATCTGCCAGCACCGGTACCTGGCCGGCGCCGCCGACCACGATGCGCACGCCGGTGGCCTGGCCATCGACGACGCTGCCGGTGACGGCGGCACTGATCAGTGGCGTGTCGCCGGCACCGCGCAGCGTGACTTCGTCGAAATACCCCACGGATTCGGGCTTCGGCCGATGAAACCTGACGCTGTGCACCAACTCGCCGGGTCGCAGGTCGGTTCGATGCGGCGCCCGGAAGAAATCCTGTTCTGCGATCTGCCGGAAGCCCTTCGATGAGACGGCGGTGACCTCACCCCCGAGGGCGAGCAGACAGACACCGAGTTCGGCCGCCGGGTTGGCGTGGGCGATGCTGCCGCATACCGTGCCCCGGTTGCGTGTGGTCACTTTGCCCACGCGGGGAAGCGCTTGCGCGAGAACGTGGAAACCGGCGATTGCGGAAGAGAACTCGGTGGTGTGTTGGGTGACGGCGGCGCCGATACGCAATCCGCCGGCAGTGGCGTGCAGATCGCGTAGTTCGGCGATCCGGGTGATATCGACCAGCCGGCGGGGCCGCTCCAGCCTGCGGACCATCCGTGGCATCAGGCTCTGTCCACCGGCGAGAACCCGGGTACCGCAGGGATCTTCACGTAGGGCAGCGCAGGCGTCGTCGACTGAAGCAGCCGCCAGGTAGTCGAATGGAGCCGGATGCATCGCAAAGCCTCAGTGGATCGGCACGCTGTCGATGTGCCGCAGGTGTTCGTCGATCAGCCCGGCGACGAGCATCGGATCCTCGAGGTGGGCCAGGTGCCCGCGCCCGGCCAGCACGCGGCACCCGGTACCGAGTGCCGCCGCGAATTCGGCCCCGAGCACCGGGGGGCATGTTTGATCGTGTTCGCCGGTCAGTACCAGAGCCGGTGCGTCTACTTGGCTTGCGGCCGCGGAGATGTCGGCTGAGAATGCGCCGTCGATGATGTGCTCCACCGTGGTGCTGTCGTTGCGGACCGCCCAGCGGACCGAGTCGGCGAGCAGCGCGTCGTCGGTACCGGGCGCGAAGCTCAGCGCGGCGAACTTCTCGAAGAACGGCGTCGGGCCGAGCCGGCGTAACTCGGCGACGACAGCGGCGCTGTCCACATCGGCGACCCGCAGCGCACCACCGATCACCGTCACCGACGCGACTCGCGCCGGCTGGGCGGCCGCGAGTGCGACGCACGCGCTGCCACCGAAAGAGGCGCCCACCAGATGGGCGCGCGCCACAGCGAGACCGTCCATGACCGCCGCGACGTCCGCGGCGTAATCCGCGGCGCCGTAGGTTCCACCCGGGTCGGAAAACCCTTGTCCCCGTAGGTCGACGGCCACCGTGGTGCGGTCGGTGAGCGCCTCCATCACCGGGGACCACTGTGCGGCGGCGCCGTTGATGTTGTGGACGAAGACGACGGGAGTTCCCGGTCCGTCCGATGTTCGTCGCACCCCCGCGAGCAGACCGACCGGGCCGGACACCGAGAATCGCTCCATGGTCGCTACCGGTCACCGGTCGCAGTGGGCGCATGGGCGGAGAAGTGCGCGTGCACCAGCTCCCAGTTGCCTTGACGGCGCCGCCAGATCTCGGTGCTGCGCATGCCGGCGTTGTAGTTGCCCAGCTCGCCGAAGTCGGCCTGGTAGTGGTTGAGGTAGGTCACCCAGGCGACATCACCGACCACCTCGACGCGCTCGTCCCGGAGTTCCGCGGTGATCGCCTCGCCCCCCATGGCCGACGACAGCATGTCCCACAGCTGCGCAATGTGATCCTGTCCGACGTAGACCGCGCCGTTGAGGTTGTACCAGACCAGTTCGTCGGGTATCGCGGTCACGCGTCGACGCAGATAGCTCGAGTCGAGCGGACCGTTGGCGTCGACGAATTCGCGATGCAAGCGCATGATCTCCCGTGCGTCGCCGTCGATCAGGGTTTCGGTCATGGGCGTGTTCCGTTCTTCGATCAGGGTCGGGCGGCGAGCAGCGGACGGCATTCACCGATGTGCGTAATGAGTTCGGGCAACTGGTCGGGGGGCGCGAACGGCACGATCGCGATCTCGTCGATGCCGGTCTCGGCGTAGGCCGCCAACGAATCGCCGACGGCTTCGGGCGGGCACACCATCGCCACCGCATCGACGACCTCGGGGGTGAGGACCCTGGCGGCCTCGACGGGACCACCCCTGGCGAATGCCTCGACCAGCGCCCCGTCCGGGATCGCCCCGGCGGCAAGGTATTCGGTGGTGCCGGGATCAAACGCCGACAGCAGCTCCGCCACCTGAATGCGGGCCGTCTGCACGTCGTCGGTGATGAATGCGGTGACCACAGCGGAAATTCGGAAGCCCTCACGCGGGCGGCCGGCGTCGGTGAGCGTCGCCTCCACCCGTTCCACGGTCTCGGCCAGGTACTTGCGCGATGAGCCGGCGCTCAGGCAGACGCCGTCCGCATAGCGGGCGGCAGTTTCCACCATCCGCGGGCGCACGGCCATGATGTCCAGCGCGGGCGGCGCGGACACCGGGTTCAACGTGTATCGCTCGAATCGGAACCCGGGGAATTCGGCGGTCAGCTCGCCGCCGGCCAGCGCGCTCTTGAGCGCACGATGCAGCGCGATCGTCGACGCGATCGGCTTGTCGATCGACTTGCCGAGCGTGGCGATCATGTCCGGCACCCCGGTCCCGATCGCCGCCCGGACCCGGCCCGGCGCGATTTCGGCCAGCGACGCCAGCTCCATCGCGGCCACGCCGGGGTGACGTCCGGCGGCGCTGATCCCCATCAGGACGACTTCGAGCCGCTCGGTCTCCCGCAGGTACACGGTCGCGGGCACCACCGCGTCGTGCGCGCAGATGTGTTCGGCGTACCACAGACCGTCGAAGCCGTTTTCGTCGGCGGCCCGGACGGCCGGCAGGTCGGCAAGGATCGAGCCGAACCCGGTAAACGACAAACTGACTCGCACGGTCCGACCCCTCGTCGCTCGACCTGCCGATTGGATCATCGGCGCGGCCACCGTAACGCCATCTGTGACACGGTGTCAATGTTGTGGTTGTACATGGAGTCTCAACGTGCCAGACTTGGCGACGTGACGACGCGACAAAGCGATCTGCAGGCGCGCCGGCGCGAACACCGTCGCAATGCCCGGCGACGGCTGCTCGACGCCGCCCATCGCCTGCTGGAGAACCAGCCCTGGGCCGAGATTTCGCTCGACGACATCACCTCCGCGGCCGAGGTCGCCCGGACCGCCTTTTACCGGCATTTCGAGGATCGTCAGCATCTGCTGATGGCGATGCTGGACGACGTCGGTCTGGAGTTGGGTCATGTCGCCGACGAGTGGATGGCCGATCACGATGACCCGGCCGCCGATCTTCGGCGCAGCCTGGCCGACCTGACCGAGATATTCGTCGAACATGGCCGGCTCATCCAGGCGATCTCGGATACCGCGAGATACGACCCGGAGATCAGCGAGCTGTATTCCGCTCTGGCCGAAGGTCTCGTCACGGCGACCGCGCGCCGGATCCAAGCGGACATTGCGGGGGGCCGCAGCCAGATTGCGCAGCCCGGCGAGGTGGCACGCGCCCTGACGTGGATGAACGAGCGCTACCTGCTGGCGTCGTTCGGGCAGCGACCGTTCGCCGACCCGGCCGCGGCGACCGACGCGCTGGCCACCATCTGGATCAACACGCTCTACCGGCAATCGGCGGAGGGCCCATGAGCCCACGGCTGCTCGTCCACGGGGGGAGCGTCTTCGATCCGGTCTCCGGAACGGCGGCCCCCGCCGATGTGGTCATCGACGGTGAACGGATCGTCGAGGTGGGGCCGGGCCTGGACGGCGACACCGCGCTGGATGCCACCGGGCACCTGGTGGTACCGGGTTTTATCGACTGCCACGTCCATGTCACGCTCGACGATGTCGACGTGCTGCGGCTGATCCAAAGTCCGTTCTCGCTCAGGTTCTTTCAGGCCGTCCGCAACCTGCGGTTGACCCTGCACGCCGGAGTGACCACCGTCCGGGATGCCGCCGGCGCGGACCTCGGCGTCAAACAGGCGGTGGCCACCGGGCTGATCGACGGCCCCGACATGCACATCGCGATCGGTATGCTCAGCCAGACCGGCGGCCACGCCGACGAATGGATGCCATCGGGCGAGTGCGTGCACGCCCTGTGGCCGCCGTACCCCGGCTGCCCGTCGACAATCGTCGACGGCGTCGACGAGATGCGCCGCAAGGTCCGGGAACTGATCCGCGCCGGCGCCGACGTCATCAAGGTCGCCACCACGGGTGGGGTCGTCAGCCCGCGCAGTGACCCCCGCCGCGCGCATCTCGCCTCCGACGAACTTGCGGTGATGATGGTTGAGGCACGAGCCGCGCGGGTCCACGTCATGGCGCACGCGCAGGGCACCGATGGTGTCAAGAATGCTGTGCGGTGCGGTGTTCGTTCCATCGAGCACGGCGTCTATCTCGACGAGGAAGCGGTCGCGATGATGGTGGACCACGGAACCTGGCTGGTGCCAACACTATCCGCACCGCGGGCCCTGTTGCGCCTGGCGCGGACCGGCGCCGGCATCACCGCGACCACGCGGGCGAAGGTGGCCGATATGGTCGAGGCACACGACGAATCGCTGAGGCTCGCGCATGCCGCCGGTGTCCGCATCGCGATGGGAACCGATGCCGGGATCGCGCCGCACGGGCACAACCTCGCCGAGCTCGAACTGATGCATGACCAGGGCCTCTCGCCGGGCGATGCGCTGCGCGCGGCGACAACGTCGGCGGCCGAACTGCTCGGTGCCGGTGACCAGATCGGTGAGTTGGCGCCCGGCAAGCGAGCGGACCTCGTGCTGTTGGACGGCACCGACATCGCCGTGCGCGGTTTGTCCGAGCGGGTACGGGCGGTGATTCACCGCGGCACCATCCATGTCGACAAGATCTCCACGCGGATTGCGCAGTGGGTGTGAGGGAGGAGATTCGCCGGCGGTGGCTGCGCGACGAAGCGGTCGCGGCGGCGACCGTGGTTCGAACGTGGGATTCGGCGCCGCGGCCGCCCGGGTCGATGATGGTTGTCGCCGAGGACGGTTCGGTCACCGGCAGCGTGTCGGGCGGATGCGTCGAATCGGCGGTGTATGAACTGGCGCTCCAGGTGCTCACCGACGGAGTACCGGTTCTGCAGCGTTTCGGCTTGGCCGACAACGCCTTTGAAGCGGGCCTTACCTGTGGCGGCACGCTCGAGGTCTTCATCGAGCGGATCCACCGCAACAGCTATCCGGAGTTCGGCGACGTGGTCGGCCCGAAACGGGAGCTGATGGTTGTCGCAACCACCATCCGGGCGGGGGATCCGGCCCTGGTGGGCCGGCGGCTGATCGTCCGATCCTGTTCGACCAGCGGGTCGCTGGGCTCAGCTCGCGCCGACGCGGAGGTGACGCGGGCCGTGCGCGGAACACGGAGCGCCGGTGGCCCGGCGGTGCTGCGCTACCGCCCAACAGGCGGTGGTATCGACGACGAACTCGAGATCTTCGTGTCCGCGCATCGCGCGCAGGCCCGGATGATCGTCTTCGGGGCGATCGACTTCGCCGCGGCCACCGCGGGAATCGGCGCGTTTCTGGGCTACCACGTCACCGTCTGCGATCCGAGAGCGGTATTCGCCACGCCGACAAGGTTTCCCGATGCCGACGACATCGTGGTGCAGTGGCCACACCGTTACCTCAGGGCGGAGCGTGACGCCGGTCGCGTTGATGGCCGCACCGTATTGGTGGTGTTGACCCATGACCCGAAATTCGATGTCCCCCTGCTCGAACTCGCCCTGCGTGACGAGGGCTGGAGGGAGCGACCGGCGTACGTCGGCGCGATCGGTTCCCGGCGGACCCATGCTGACCGTGCGGCACGGCTGCGTGAAATCGGGTTGACCGAACGGGAACTCGGCCGGCTGCGGGCGCCCATCGGTCTTCAACTCGGGGCGATCACGCCCGAGGAGACGGCGGTCTCGATCGCCGCGGAGATCATCGCGGATCGCGGTGGCGGCAACGGAGGCCGGCTGACCGGGACCGACGCGCCCATTCACCCGTCTGCGGGATCCACGCAACATGCCCTCCGAGATCGGGTCATGGCTCGGCCGACTGAACATGATGCGCTCCGATCCCGCGGATGCGGACAATCTGTCGCCATTTTCGCGGGCTCAGATGCAAGCCCACCGTCGAATACCTAGGTTCTGTAGACGGATAGGGTTACCGGTCGGAAGGGCTTCATCATGGGTTTGGACGATGTGTTGCGCTGGGACGGGGAATTGACGGTGACCCGGCACGACCCCGAGACCGGGGCATCGTTTGTCATCCGGGTGGACTCGACGCGGCTGGGGCAGGCGGCCGGCGGCACCCGGGCGGCGCAGTATTCGTCGCTGTCCGGCGCCCTGGACGATGCCGGGAAACTCGCCGGGGCAATGACGTTGAAGATGGCGGTGAGCGGCCTTCCCATGGGCGGTGGGAAATCCGTGATCGTGCTTCCGTCGCCACGCAAAGACATCGAGCCGCCGGCCTGGCAGCGGATCCTGGAACTGCATGCCGAGAACATCGACCGGCTCAACGGCACCTACTGGACTGGACCCGACGTCAACACCAACTCCGCCGACATGGACATCCTCAACGAGACAACCGAATTCGTCTTCGGCCGCTCGGCGGATCGCGGCGGCGCCGGCTCCAGCGCCGTCAACACCGCGCTCGGGGTGTTCGAAGCCATGCGGGCTACCGCCGTACATGCCGGCCTCGGAGCGCTCGACGGACTGACCATTCTGATCCAGGGGCTGGGCGCGGTCGGCGGCCAACTGGCCGCTTTCGCGTCGGAGGCCGGCGCCCGATTGTTGGTCTCCGACACCGACCTTGCGCGTCTCAGCTGGGCCCGTCAATTCGGGTGCACGGTCGTCGAACCCGAAGACGTCTCGACCACCCGCTGCGATATCTTCGCCCCGTGCGCGATGGGCGGCGTCATCGACAGCGCGACCGCCGCGCGGCTGAGCACGTCCGCGATCGTCGGGGCGGCCAACAACATTCTTGCTCATGAGCAGGCCGGTGCCATTCTGCGCGAACGCGGCATTCTGTACGCGCCCGACTTCGTCGCCAATGCCGGCGGCGCGTTCCACCTTGTCGGCCGCGAAGTGCTCGGGTGGGGCGACGACACTGTCGCCGAGCACACCAGACGAATCGGCGATACCGTCATCGAGGTTTACGCGATCAGTGAGGCCGAGGACATCACCACCGACGCCGCCGCCCGGATACTGGCCCGCCGCCGGATGAAGGCCGTGGGCGCGGCGATTCCGGCTTGACGTGGCGCTGTTCAAAACCAGTCGGCCGGCAGGCCATTCCACTCCTCGAACACCAACCAGGTGCGGGTCGCGCGGATGCCGGCCATGCCGTGCAGCCGTTCCAGCACCACCGTGCGCAGCGTCGCATTGTCGGGGGCGCGGACCACGACGAGAACGTCGAAGTCGCCGCCCACCAGAGTGAACCGTTCGACGAACCGCAGTGTCTTCAACTGTGCCGACAAGCCGCGCCAGGCGTCCTGTTGAATGGACAACGCGATCAGCGCCGACGTCGCAAAGCCCGCTCTTTCCAGGTTGATTCGCGCGGTGAAGCCCTCGATGATCCCCCGCTGTTCGAGCCGTTCGATCCGCGCGTACACATGGGTGCGAGAGATGTGCGCCCGCTTGGCCAACTCCAGCATCGACACCCGGCCGTCTTTGACCAATTCCCGGATCAGCCGCCGATCGACATCGTCGAGTTGCAGAGCTGCTGTCGTGTCGTCGTCCATGTGTTCGCCGCCTCGCCTCGTTCGATCGGGGGTATGAACAGTATGCATATGAATCCTCCTGGCTAGGCCAATACATCCTCAAGTACCGCGGCCTTGATGCATTAATGGCCATGAACGCCGACCATTGGAGCGCAGGTAGTCAAATTGGGAGGCAGTTGTGGCGGTGGTTGAGCAGGTTGGCACGGCGTACGCGAATTTTCTTCCGGCCGACGCTCCCGTGCAGTACCTCGACCCGACGGGTCAGCTGACCGACAGCGCTGCGAGGTACCCCCGTCCGTCCGGTCAACGACTGGTCGACATGTACCGAAACATGGTTCTGGGGCGTCGTTTTGACGAACAGGCGACGGCGCTGACCAAGCAGGGCCGGTTGGCGGTGTATCCGTCCGCACGAGGACAGGAAGCCTGTCAGGTCGCTGCCGGGATGTCGCTGCGGGCCACGGATTGGATGTTCCCGACGTACCGCGATTCGATGGCATTGGTCACCCGGGGTGTGGATCCGGTCGAGATCCTCACCATGGTGGCGGGCGATTGGCACTGCGGCTACGACCCGGCTCGCCACCGCACCGCACCGCAGTGCACGCCGTTGGCGACCCAGCTTCTTCACGCGGCCGGGCTGGCGCATGCCCAGACCCGCAAAGGCGTCGACGCGGTGGTGCTGGCGCTGTGCGGCGACGGTGCGACCAGCGAAGGCGACTTTCACGAAGCACTGAACTTCGCGGCGGTTTTCGGTGCGCCGGTGATTTTCTTGGTGCAGAACAACGGTTTTGCGATCAGCGTGCCGTTGTCGCGGCAGACGGCTGCCCCGTCGTTGGCGCACAAAGGTATCGGATATGGCATCGGCAGCGAGCAGGTCGACGGCAACGATCCGGTCGCGATGCTGGCGGTGATGGACGAAGCGCGCAGCTATGTGCTGGACAGCAAGGGCCCCGTCATCGTCGAAGCCCATACCTACCGGGTCGAGGGTCATACCAACGCCGATGATCCAACCCGGTACCGGACCAACGACGAAGTCGCGCACTGGCGCGCGAGGGACCCCGTCGCCCGGCTCGAGACCTACCTGCGCGCCGAAGACCTCATTGACGACGCCCATGTCAGTGCCGTCGCCGCCGAAGCCGAAGACCGCGCCGCGGCGCTGCGAGCCGGGATCAACGCCGATCGGCCGACTGATGCCGACGACCTTTTCCGTTACGTCTTCGCCGAACCGACCAGTCAACTGCGCGAACAACAATCGCAGCTGCGAGCGGAATTAGCCGCCGAGGCCCGGGAGGCCTGACAAGGATGACCGTGATCACCATGGCGCAGGCTCTCAACACCGCGCTCCGCGACGCACTCGAGCAAGACGAATCCGTCTTGGTGTTCGGCGAGGACGTCGGCGACCTGGGTGGGGTCTTCCGGGTCACCGACGGCCTCGCCAAAACGTTCGGCAGGGATCGGTGTTTCGATACCCCGCTGGCGGAATCGGGAATCATCGGGTTCGCCATCGGCATGGCGATGGCGGGTTTTCGCCCGGTGGTGGAGATGCAGTTCGACGCCTTCGCCTACCCGGCGTTCGAGCAGATCGTGTCCCACGTCGCCAAGCTCAGGAACCGCACCAAAGGTGCGCTGTCGGCGCCGATGGTGATCCGGATACCGTTCGCCGGCGGTATCGGCGGGGTCGAGCATCATTGCGATTCCAGCGAGGCGTACTACGCGCACACCCCGGGCCTCAAAGTCGTTGCGCCGGCGTCGGTCGCGGACGCCTACAGTCTGCTGCGGCACGCGATCGACGACCCGGATCCGGTGGTGTTCCTCGAACCCAAACGCCAATATTTTTCCCGCGACGACGTCGACCTCGAGCGCGGCGCCCCGATCGGGAGAGCGCGAATCCTCCGGCCGGGACGCGACGCCACGATGATCGCGTACGGGCCCGCGGTCGATCCCGCGTTGCAGGCGGCGGCCGCCGCCGCCGACGACGGGCGCGACGTCGAAGTAATCGACCTGCGGTCGATCGTCCCTTTCGACGACGAGACCGTCGCGGCATCGGTGCGAAAGACCGGTCGATGCATGGTGGTGCACGAGGCCCAGGGATTCGCCGGGGTGGGGGCCGAGATCGCGGCCCGGGTTCAGGAGCGCTGCTTCCATCACCTGCAGGCGCCGGTGCTGCGCGTCTGCGGATTCGACATCCCTTACCCGGCACCCAAATTCGAGGCGTTGCACCTGCCCTGCTGCGACCGGATTCTCGACGCACTCGGCCGGCTGCAATGGGACGACCGCGTCGACACCCGATGGGCTCCGGCCCACTCATGACGGCACGTCGTCGAGTGAGAAGCATTGCCCGTCAACGTGATATGGATACCGAACAAGAGGAGTGAATCCGTGCTCAGTGCTATCGGAACCCTGTCCGTGATGCTTTTGCTGATCTTGTTCCCGCTGCTCATACCGGCGCTCGTCACCGTCGGGCATGCCCTGGGCGCCGCGCGGTGCCGCCGGCATCGACCCCGCAACCGCCCCGGGGCCACGGCGAGCCGGGTATTCGATAACCCTCGGTCGGCGGCAGCTGGTGTGGGCCGGTTGCGAGAGATTTCACCTGCCACGCCCGGCGCGGGCAGCCTACCGGATGGGGATGAGCCACTTCGGTTCCCGCCAAGTCCGATCCGCGAACCGCAGGCGAGACCCGCAACAAAGACGGTGCCCTCATGACCGACCGGACATTCGTGCTGCCCGACCTCGGTGAGGGCCTCGCGGAGGCCGTCATCGCGGACTGGCGAGTGCAGGTTGGCGACACCGTGACCGTCGACCAGGTGGTCGTCGAGGTCGAAACCGCCAAGGCGGCAGTCGAGGTTCCGGTCCCGTTCGCGGGCACGGTGATTGAACTGCACGGCGGGGTGGGTTCAACCCTGGCCGTGGGCGCCCCGTTGATCACTGTTGGCAGCGCCGACGAACGCACCGAGGAGGGGGCGGGCTCGGGAAATGTGCTGATCGGGTACGGCACTCGTGAACCAGATCCTCGTCGTCGCCGTCGAACACCCGTGCAGCAGCCGATCGCTCCAGCGGCCGCCACGACCAAGGTGATCTCGCCGGTGGTCCGCAAACTCGCCCGCGACAACGGTGTTGACCTCACCCTCCTGCCGCCCACCGGAGGGGACGGCGTGATCACTCGCGCAGACGTCGAACACGCCCTGACCCGGACCGCAACCAGCACGCAAGACGAACAACGCACCCCAATCACCGGAATACGCAAGGTAATTGCGGAGAAACTCCTCACCAGCCGTCGCGAGATTCCCGATGCGACCACCTGGGTCGACGTCGACGCCACCGCACTGCTCGACGCCCGACGATCCGTCCAGGAGGTCGCGGGCCGCAAGGTCAGCCTGCTGGCGCTGCTGGCCCGGTTCACCGTCGCCGCACTCCGGCAGTTCCCCGACCTCAATTCGTCGGTCGACACCGCACGTTCGGAATTCGTCCGCTACCAACACGTCAACCTGGGAATCGCGGCCCAAACCCCGCGCGGGCTGGTGGTCCCGGTGATCAAGAACGCCGACACGCTCGACCTTCTTGCCCTATCCGACATATTGACCGCGACAACGACATTGGCCCGCGACGACGAGCTCCCACCCGCCCGGCTCACCGGGGGAACGTTCACGCTGAACAACTACGGCGTCTTCGGTGTCGACGGGTCCACACCGATCATCAACCACCCCGAAGCGGCGATCCTGGGTATCGGCCGAATCATCGACCGGCCATGGGTGGTCGACGGCGAATTGACCGTGCGCACAATGACGCAAGTTTCGCTGAGCTTCGATCACCGGGTGTGTGACGGCGCTACCGCCGGCGGATTCCTGCGACTGTTCGCCGATTTCATCGAGAACCCGATCGCGGCGTTGGCGCGGTTGTGATGGGTGATTCCCGGCCGGCCCGGCACAGCGACGTGCTGATCCTCGGCGGCGGCTCGGCCGGCTACGCCTGCGCGCTGCGGGCAGGTCAACTGGGTCGCTCCGTGACCCTGATCGAGGCGGACAAGGTTGGCGGCACGTGTCTGCACCGCGGCTGCATTCCCACCAAAGCGCTGCTGCATGCGGCCGAGGTCGCCGACGTGACGCGCGCGGCCGAACGTTTCGGCGTGCGCGCAACCCTGACCGCCATCGACATGGCGGCCGTGCACGCCTACAAGCAGTCGGTGGTGGACCGGTTGCACACCGGACTGAACGGGTTGATCGCCGGCCGCGGTATAGCGGTCATCCAGGGTGCCGGCCGCTATGTCGGAAACCGCACCGTCGTCGTGGACGGAAACCCCTACACCGGCGGGGCGTTGGTCCTGGCGACCGGTTCCGCCTCCCGAGCCATCGCGAACATCCCGATCGGTGGCCGGATCATGTCCAGCGATCACGCCCTGCAGCTGCCCGAGATCCCGCGGACCGCGATCGTGCTCGGCGGCGGTGTGATCGGCGTCGAGTTCGCCAGCATGTGGGCGTCGTACGGCGCCGAGGTGACATTGCTGGAAGCCATGCCCAGGCTGTTGCCCGGCGAAGACGACTGGACGTCGGCGACACTCGAACGGGCGCTGCGTCGCCGGGGTATCACGGTCAAGACCGGCGCGACCGTGACCGCGGCCCGGCAGAACGGCGCCGGGGTTGCCGTGGAATTGGCCGGCGGTGAGGCGATGAAGGCCGACGTGTTGCTGGTCGCCGTCGGCCGCGAACCCAGATCGGCCGGCTTCGCCGAGGCCGGAATCGCCACGGACCGTGGGTTTGTGACGGTCGATCGCCGACTCACGACCAGCCACGGCGGCGTCTACGCGGTCGGCGATCTCGTGGCCGGGGCACAACTGGCCCACCGTGGCTTCGCGCACGGCATTTACGTTGCCGAACAGATCGCCGGCCGGGACCCGGTACTGCCGGCGGACCCGCTGATTCCACGGGTAACGTACGCCCACCCGCAGGTCGCTTCGGTGGGACTCACCGAATCGTCGGCGCGCGATCAGTATGGCGACATCACGGCGATCGTCTACGACCTCGGCGGCAACGCGAAGAGCCAGATCCTACGAACCGCGGGCGGAGTCAAGGTAATTCGCCGCGGACGAGCCGACGGTGGCGGCCCGGTGGTCGGTGTTCACCTGGTGGGCGATCGCGTCGGCGAGCTGATCGGGGAGGCCCAGCTGATGGTTGGCTGGGAGGCGCTGCCCACCGACGTCGCACCGTTTGTCCACGCCCATCCCACCCAGAACGAGGCGCTGGGCGAAGCGGTGCTGGCATTGGCCGGCTCGCCGCTACATGCACACATGTGAACCCGCGGCGTGATCGACACCCGGAGGTCGACGTGCCGGCGCGGCGGGCCTTAGGCTTGCCCACGGTCGGCCGGGCGGGCGCGAGGGCTTCGCGCCGCACGCACGACGACCCGTTGCGGCGGTTGCGCGCAGCGGGGTTGACCGAGGCGCAGATCGGCCTGGATCTCGGTGCCCGGATGCTTTGGAGGCAACAGCCGTGTCGATCACCGCGGACATCGCCGCGCCGCCGCCGCGGTGGCCGGGCGTCCTGCGGGCCGAGGCTGACGGCCGCATTCGGGACAACATGACACCATGAGCCCCCGTATCGTTGGAGTGCTGCTGGCCGCCGGCGCCGGGCGACGCTATGGAAAGCCCAAGGTGCTGAGGGACGAGTGGCTCCGGATCGCTTTGCGAGCACTGCGCGACGGCGGGTGCGATGCCGTCGTGCTCGTGCTCGGCGCCGCGGAGGTCCCGGCTCCACCCGGTGTGGTTACGGTTACCGCGGCGGACTGGGATGAAGGGCTGAGCGCCTCGGTGCGCACCGGGCTGGCTCAGGCGGAGCGCATGGACGCCGACTACGCCGTGCTGCACCTCATCGACACCCCCGACGTCGGGGCGGCGGTTGTCGCCCGAGTCCTGCGGCGCGCGTTGGCCTCCCGCGAAGGACTGGGCCGAGCCTGGTTCGATGAACGGCCGGGCCACCCCGTCGTGATCGCACGCCGGCACTGGCCCCGCGTACTGGACGCGATGTCGGGGGACGCGGGTGCCGGCGCCTACCTGCGCACCCGCGACGATGTCGAGAACGTGGACTGCAGCGACCTCGCCAGCGGGGCCGACATCGACGAACCGTAGTCCGCCGTCGCGTCCGACGTGGAACGCCTGGGCGCCAGGAGCACGACACGCCGTGCGTTTCTCCGTGAGCGGGAACCGTTTCATCGACAATTGCGGTTATCCGTGAAGCATCCGAAATATGCTGGTCTGCGGCAACGCCAAGACGCTCAGGGAGGCATGCGATGCTCAGCGTGAAGTGGCTGGAAAAGCCGGCGGCCCATGACTTTCCGGCGGCGGCGAACTACCTCACCATGCTTGCGGACGCGCAGACGGTGCAGAAGGTGATCAAGAAGCTGAAGGCCGGAACCGTCACGCACAAGATGGCCAAAGACATTCTGCGGGCGGCGCAGTTGAGCCTGCTGCCGGTGGACAATCCCCACGTTGCCGCCGACCTGACCAAGATCGAGAAGGGCTTACCGCTGTCGCCCATCCTGCTGGTGCGCGGCGACTTCATGACCGGCGTTCCGTTGCAGATCGCCGACGGCTACCACCGAGTCTGCGCGAGTTATCACACCGACGAGAACACGGCCATTCCCGTGGTCCTCGCGGTGGCGCGCCGCTGATTGCGCTCGCTAGTCCTCGTCGGCGGATTCGTCGGATTCGTCTAAGGCCACGCCGGCCCGGGTGCGCCGCATCCGATGCGATCCCTTGCCCGTCGGGCGCCGGTTTTGCAACTTGGCCCGCGGCTCTTCGCTCTCCTCGGTCGCCTCGGCGGTGTCGGCTACCGGCGCTGCCTCGGTCCCGGCGGACCCGTCGGCCGCCTCGGTCCCGGCGGACTCGTCGGCCGCCTCGGCGGCTTCCGTGGTGTCGGGCTCCTCGGTTTCTGCCGCTTCGACGGCGTCCGCTTCCAGGGCTCCGTCCGTCTCGGCGGGCTCGTCTTCGTCTTCGTCGGTGGCGTCTTCCGCGTCTTCCGCGTCGGCCTCCGCGCCCCTCTTGCGGCGAATGCCCCGTCTCTTGGCGTCCTTGGGTTTTTTCGCCTTGATCGGTTTGGGCGGCGGTGGTGGCAACTCGGCGACAAAGGAGAGATAGAAGGCGAAGAAGCCGAGCAACGCGATCGCCGCGGCCGCCCCGTAAATCCCGAACAACCATGGTCCGGCGGCGTCCAGGCTCAGCCAGATCTCGCTGATCGCCGTCCCGATGATCAGCACGCCAGCCAGCACATGGGCCACAATCGAGGCGACCCGGAGCGACAGCGCCAATTGCGGTGTGCCCAGTTCCGGCTTGCGGGTCCGCAGCAGGGTGAACACCACGGGCAGCGCCGCGAGCGCGACGAGCGCACCCGCCACGATGCGCAGCGCCGTCCCCAACGAATGCGTGGTGTCACCCATCAGCTCAGGCCAGCGGGGCAACACGAAAAAGAAGTAGAGGACGCCGGCAGCGATCGAAAATGACGCGTGCCACGGGATGGCGACCTTGCGCCCCATAAGCCTCCTCATGCTGGGTTGGCTCAAGCCAGCCTAAAGGCGACCAACTCGATTCCAAACCGCTTTGTGCGTGTCCGCCGGGCGGACCGATGGCGGAGGATGCGGGATTTGAACCCGCGAGGGCTGTTAACCCAACCCGCGTTCCAGGCGAGCGCCATAGGCCACTAGGCGAATCCTCCGTGGCCATGGTAGCCGAGGGTCAGGCGGCGGCCGCCAGTTGCTCCGGCTCAGGTATTAGACTCTCGGTGGACCCCGCGCGGCGTCTATCCTGTGAACTCCCCCAGGGCCGGAAGGCAGCAAGGGTCAATGGGCTCTGTCGGGTGCGCGGGGTCCCCTAGGTTAAACGGGTGCCGACCCGCCGCGCCCGGCTCCGCCGCGCTCGCGATCGCCACCTCTCGCGCTTTCGATAGCGAAAGGGTCCATGGTGTCGCTGGAGTCCGTCAGCCCTGCCGAGCTTGCCGCCGCACACACTCGCCACCAGCAGGATTACGCGGGCCTGCAGGCCAAGAAGCTGACCCTGGATCTGACCCGCGGCAAACCGGCCCCCGCCCAGCTCGACCTGTCCAACCAGCTGCTGAGCCTGCCCGGCGATGACTACCGCGACAGCGAGGGCACCGACACCCGCAACTACGGCGGCCTGCACGGCCTGCCGGAGCTGCGCGCCATCTTCGGAGAGTTGCTCGGCATCCCGGTGCAGAACCTGATCGCGGGAAACAACTCCAGCCTGGAACTGATGCACGATCTCGTCGCCTTCTCGATGCTGTACGGCGGCGTGGATTCGCATCGGCCCTGGAAGGACGAGCCCGGCGTCAAGTTCTTGTGCCCTGTCCCCGGCTACGACCGGCACTTCGCCATTACCGAGACGATGGGCATCGAGATGATCCCCGTCCCGACGCTGTCCGACGGTCCGGATATCGGCCTGATCGAGGAACTGGTCGCCGCGGACCCCGCCATCAAGGGCATGTGGACCGTGCCGGTGTTCGGCAACCCCACCGGGGTCACCTACTCGTGGGAGACGGTGCTGCGGCTCGTCCAGATGCGGACCGCGGCCCCCGACTTCCGGCTGTTCTGGGACAACGCGTACGCGGTGCACACCCTGACGCACGACTTCGTCCGGCAGGTCGACGTGCTCGGCCTGGCGGCCGCGGCCGGCAACCCCAACCGGCCGTATGTGTTCGCGTCGACCTCCAAGATCACGTTCGCCGGCGCCGGCGTGAGTTTCCTGGGCGGATCGCTGGGCAACATCGCCTGGTATCTGCAATACGCGGGGAAGAAGTCGATCGGACCGGACAAGATCAACCAGCTGCGGCACCTGCGCTTCTTCCGTGACGCCGACGGCGTGCGCCTGCACATGCTGCGCCACCAGCAGATCCTGGCGCCGAAGTTCGCGCTGGCGGCCGAGATCCTGGATCAGCGGTTGAGCGATTCCAAGATCGCCTCGTGGACCGATCCCAAGGGCGGCTACTTCATCAGCCTCGACGTCTTGTCCGGCACGGCCAAGCGGACCGTCGCGCTGGCCAAGGACGCCGGCATCGCGGTGACCGAGGCGGGTGCGTCGTTCCCGTACCGGAAAGATCCGAACGACACGAACATCCGAATCGCCCCCACCTTCCCGTCGCTGCCGGATCTGCGCGACGCGGTCGACGGCCTGGCCACCTGCGCACTGCTGGCGGCTTCGGAGTCGCTGCTGGCTCGCGATCGAGTGTGAGCCCGCGTCGGGTGTGCGCGGAGGGCGAAAAATCGAAATCCCGCCCTACGTTCACGCTCGACGCCCGGCGGGTTCTCGTCACCCGGCGCCGGTAGCCTGCTGACCGTGGCTCTCTACCGCAAGTACCGTCCGGCAACCTTCGCCGAAGTGGTGGGGCAGGAGCATGTCACCGAGCCGCTGTCGATCGCGCTGGAAGCGGGCCGGATCAACCACGCCTACCTGTTCTCGGGTCCACGCGGCTGCGGAAAGACCTCCTCGGCGCGCATCTTGGCCCGGTCGCTGAACTGCGCTGCAGGACCGACGGCCACTCCCTGCGGAGTCTGCGACTCGTGCGTGGCGCTGGCGCCCAACGCGCCCGGCAGCATCGACGTGGTCGAGCTCGACGCCGCCAGCCACGGCGGTGTCGACGACACCCGCGAGCTGCGGGACCGCGCCTTCTACGCGCCGGCGCAGTCGCGCTACCGGGTGTTCATCGTCGACGAGGCGCACATGGTGACCACCGCAGGGTTCAATGCACTCCTCAAAATCGTGGAGGAACCCCCCGAGCACCTCATCTTCATCTTCGCCACCACCGAACCGGAGAAGGTGCTGCCGACGATCCGGTCGCGCACGCATCACTATCCGTTCCGGCTGTTGCCGCCGAAGACCATGCGGGCCTTGATCGGGCGGATCTGTGAGCAAGAGGGCGTCGTCGTCGACGACGCGGTCTACCCGCTGGTGATCCGCGCCGGCGGCGGTTCGCCCCGTGACACTCTGTCGGTGCTGGACCAACTGGTCGCGGGTTCTGAAGCTGGTCCAGCAGGCGCCCACGTGACCTACCAGCGGGCACTGGGCCTGCTGGGAGCCACCGACCTGGCATTGATCGACGACGCCGTGGATGCCCTGGCCGCCGCGGATGCCGCGGCGCTGTTCGGTGCGGTGGAGTCGGTGATCGATGCGGGCCACGACCCACGGCGCTTCGCCACCGATCTGCTCGAGCGGTTTCGCGACCTGATCCTGCTGCAGGCCGTCCCGGACGCGGCCAGCCGCGGCGTGGTGGACGCCCCGGAGGACGTGCTGGAGCGGATGCGCGACCAGTCGACCCGGATCGGGACGGCGACCCTGACCCGGTACGCCGAGGTGGTGCAAGCGGGGCTCGGGGAGATGCGGGGTGCGACGGCGCCGCGCCTGCTGCTCGAGGTCGTGTGTGCGAGGCTGCTGCTGCCCTCGGCCAGCGACACCGAATCCGCGCTGCTGCAACGCGTCGAGCGGATCGAGACCCGGCTGGACATGTCCATTCCCGGCTCCGAAACCACCGCGAGCGCACCTCGCGGCGCGCCCGGACCGGCCGAGCCCGTCGACCGGCCGGTCCGGTTCACCCGGCCGTCCGCGGCACCTGCCGCCAAGCCCGATCCGAAGCCCGAACCCCAACCCAAGCCCGAACCCGAGCCCGCTCCGGCCCCACCGGTTCCCGCTCCCGAACCCACCGCTGCGCCCGCATCCGAATCGCCCTCTGCCCCTGGTGAACTCAACGCTGCCGCGGTCCGAAGCATGTGGTCGACGGTGCGGGACAAAGTGCGTCAGCGCAGCCGCACCACCGAGGTGATGCTGGCCGGCGCGACCGTCCGGGCGATCGAGGACAACACGTTGGTGCTGAGCCATGAGTCGGCTCCGCTGGCCAAGCGGCTCTGCGAACAGCGCAACGCCGACGTCATCGCCGAAGCGCTCAAAGACGCGCTGGGAGTCAACTGGCGGGTGCGGTGTGAGGCCGGCGCGTCGGCACCCGCCGCGGCCGGCCCGCTGACCCCCAAGCCGGAAGATCTTGCCCCCGAACCGGATTCCGCCCGGCGGGCCGAGGAAGAACACATGCTTGCCGAAGCGGTCCGCGACGAGCCGTCGGCGCCGCGCCGCGATCCGGAAGAGGTTGCGCTCGAACTGCTTCAGAACGAGCTGGGCGCCCGCCGCATCGACAACGGCTAATTCTCAGGCCGTCCACCACGGCCGCAGCGGCAGGTCGTCGTCGCCCCGCGCGTCGGTCTTGGCGGCCAGCACGTGATGTAGCTGAAGGTTGTTCTGCTCGAAGGCAACCCGCGACGCCGCCATGTACAGGCCCCACACCTTCGCGGTCGGCAAGCCGACCTCGGCGACCGCCCTGTCCCAGTGCTCGACCAGATTGTGGCACCAGTCGCGCAGCGTCATCGCGTAGTGATGGCGAAAGTTCTCCGCGTGCAGCACCTCGAAGCCGCAGTCCTGGATCTCGCTGGTGATACGGCCCGAGCCGGTCAGCTCGCCGTCCGGGAAGACGTAGCGATCGGTGAACCCGCCGGCGAACGATGTCGCGGTGTTGTCGCGGCGGGTGATGCAGTGGTTGAGCAGCAGGCCGCCGGTGCGCAGCTTCGACCTCAAGAACCCGAAGTAGGCGGGGTAATTCTTGACGCCGATGTGCTCGGTCAGCCCGATCGAGGACACGGCGTCGAACGCCGCCTCGCCCACGTCGCGGTAGTCGGTGTGGCGCACTTCGGCGAGGCCGGCCAGCCCCTCACCTTCGATCGCCTGCTGTGCCCACTTCGCCTGCTCGGCCGACAGGGTGGCGCCGGTCACCCGGACCCCGCGTCGCGCCGCGTAGCGCACCATGCCGCCCCAGCCGCAGCCGACGTCGAGCAGCCGGTCGCCCGGCTGTAGCCGCAGCTTCTCGAAGATCAGCCGGTACTTGTTCTCCTGCGCCTCTTCCAGCGTCGCGTCGTCATCCGGGTATACCGCGCAGGTGTAGGTCATCGATCGCCCCAGCACCAGTTCGTAGAAGGTGTTGGACACGTCGTAGTGGTGGTGGATGGCCTCGGCGTCACGGGTCTTGGTGTGCATCAGCCCGTCGGCGGTGCGGCGCCACCGGGGCCGCGTCTCCTGCGGCGGCGGTGCGACCGGCAACAACCGCTCGATGCCCATCGACCGGACGACGTTGGCCAGCACCCGCGCCGGCGGCCGCTTGAATTCCATCCGATCGGTCAGCGTCTTGAGCAACTGGTACGGGTCGCCCGGATGCACGCCGTGGGCCTGCAGGTCACCCGACACGTAGGCGCGGGCCAGACCGAGTTCGCCGGGCGCCGTGGCCAGGTAGGTGGCGCCGCGGGGGCTCCGAAGATCCAGACCCAGCTCGGCGTCTTCGCTGCCCGCGGTGCTGCCGTCGTAGGCGGTGAACTTCAGCGGATGTCGCCCGGTCGCGGCGAAGACCTCCAGGATCTCGGCCATGCTGAGTTTCCCCGTCGGCGAGCGGTGGGGTTCTTTGGTTTCCCTCATCGATGTCATCGCCGTTGTACCGCCTTTGCGTAGAGGTCGAGTAAACGAGAATCGGGGTCGTAGGTTTTCTTGACGGTGTTGTAGGCCTCGCCGCCGTACAGCTCGTCGAAGTCCTCGCGGGAATAGAAGGAGTCGGAATACAACGACTTGTGCCCGTCGAGTTCGCCCACCTTGGCTTCGATCATCCGGTTGGTGGCTCCATCGGTGGCGCCCGCGGGCACCGACGACCAGAAGCCGAGGTTGACGTACGTGTGGTCCGGCCGCATCGGGTACAGCGGCCAGCCGTGGTGGTCGCGTAGACGCAACGGGCACAACCAGATTGGCGTGATGGGCACGTTGTCCAGGAACCACTCCAGGAAATCGCAGGTCCGTTCGACCGGCACCTCGACGTCTTGCACCACCCGTTCGCGTGCGGGTCGACCGTTGCGCGCTTCGATGCGGTCGGACACCCCGAAGCGCCGGTCCAGGGCGATCAACCTCGAGTAGACGCTGCTGCGCCGGTAGCGGCGGGGCCACCAGCGTCGCAGCCGCGGATTCTGCACGCCGAACGCGCGTGAGCACCAGAACCAATCGGTGTCCCAGCGCCAGAAATAGTCGTGCATGGTCAGCCGGTCGTCCTTGGTGGCTTCCACACCGGGGGCGTCGTGCCGGATGGACTGGTAGTAGACGTTCTTACCCGTGTAGTCGCTGACCGGGCCGGGGGTCGTGGTCCGTCGGCCCACGCACAGGTAGCTTTCATCGGCGCTGAACACCACCCCGTCGAGATAGTCGACCGGTGTTCCGCCCTGCCCGCCGGTGTCGATGATGCGTTCGGCCGCCGCGATCAGAGCGGGCAGGGAGCGGAAGCGGACGTGGCGCAGCGCCACAAACGGTGCGACGGATTCCAACTCGATCCGTAGCCGGGTCGAATACCCAAGTGTCCCATACGAATTCGGGAAGGCGCGGAACAGGTCCGGGTACTGGGTGCGGGATGTGGTGAGCAAATCGCCAGCGCCGGTGAGGATATCCATCTCCAGCACCGATTCATGCGGCAGCCCGTTGCGGAACGACGCCGACTCGATACCCAGGCCGCTGACCGCGCCGCCCAGGGTAATGGTCTTCAGCTGCGGGACGACCAGCGGCGAGAGACCGTACGGCAGGGTCGCGGCCACCAGGTCCGCGTACGTGCACATGCCGGCCACATCCGCGGTGCGGGTTTCGGGATCCACACCCAGGACGCCGGTCAGCCCGGACGTGTCCAAACCAGGCGCATCACGTTTGGTGCGGGCGCGGAACAGGTTTGACGTCGGCTTGGCCAGCCGGACTGCCGACGCTGCCGGGATGGATCGATAACTTGCCAGCAGCCGGTCAACGCCCGACTTGTGGGCCGAGAGTGCAGATCCAAGGACAGGCACCGCATATACCCTAGTCTTCGACAACGGCCCGCGCACCCGTCGCGAGCGGCAGCACCGGGGAAATCATCACGAGGAGGGGTCGCCTTGGGACAGGTGAGCGCAGACAGCACCATCTTGATCAACGCCGAGCCTGCGGCAACCCTTGCCGCCGTCGCGGACTATCAGACGGTGCGTCCGAAAATTCTCTCCCCGCAGTACAGCGGCTACCAGGTGCTGCAGGGCGGGCAGGGGGCGGGCACGGTCGCCACGTGGAAGCTGCAAGCCACCAGATCACGCGTCCGCGATGTCCAGGTCGACGTCGACGTGGCCGGGCACACCGTCATCGAGAAGGACGCCAACTCGACGATGGTGATCAACTGGACGGTGGCGCCCGCCGGGCCCGGCTCCAGCGTCACCGTGAAGACCACCTGGACCGGCGCCGGCGGCGTGAAGGGCTTCTTCGAAAAGACCTTTGCGCCGTTGGGGCTGAAGAGGATTCAGGGCGAGGTCTTGGCGAACCTGAAAAGGGAACTGGAAGCCTGAGCCAGGGGGTTTCACGCGTTGCCGAAGGGTGGCCCGGTCGTTTTCGTCGCGCGAGCAGCGCGGTGTGATCAACGTCCGATCACCACAGTCGCTACGCGGGCCGGCCCGGTTGCCGGGCACGACCGGCGACCATGGCCGTCGCGCCCCGCGGTCGGGTGCGGAACTCGACGGAAATCGCCGGGTCGGCGTAGTGTGCGAGCGCACGCAGGGCCGAAGGGCTATAGGCGCGTAGCGAGCTGATGACCGCATCGTGCAACGGCGGGTTCAGGCTGGTGAACGGGAGTGTGAGCGTCAACAACCCCAATTGGAGCGGTGCCCGCCACCTGCGGAGGTCGATGACCAACAACTTCTTAGCCGCTCGGGTCCCTTCGGCGAACGCCTGAGCGGCCTGTTCGGGCGCCAGGTGATGCAACGACAGCGCGAACACCGCCAGGTCGTAATACCCGTCGGGGGCATCGATTGCGGTGGCGTCCATTTCGCGCACTGTGGCGCGCGGGTGACTGCCGAGGTCGCTGGCGGCGACGGCGGCCACATACTCGGGATCGACGTCGGTGACCGTCACCTGAGCGGTGGGGTGAAACTCCAGCAGCTTGCGCGACAACCCGCCGAGGCCGCACCCGAGCTCGAGGATCTTCGGCGAGGCGATTTCGGTCACCTCATCAAGCGCCGCGCGGGCGCACAGCGCGTAATTACCGAGAAACCGCCGCCGTCCGCTGCGGTCGAGCGCCTGGATCACCTTGCGCCTGAGATCGTCGACGTCGTCGCGGTCCAGGTATTCCAGCCGGTCGGTACGCAGCCGCCGGTCCAGCCACGAGGCGTCCGGCCCGCCCCGGGGCATGCTCGCGATGTCGTGGGCCATCCTGTCCATGCGGACCATCATGGATGACGGCAGACGCGGTCCGGCATAAAACGGTCACAAATTCACACAAAACGGCACAATTCGAAAGCGAACGGCGTCCGACTCCAGGAGGGGCATCAGCCGGCCTCGTCGAGCACCTCGGTCAACTCACGGACCTCGGCCTCCGGATACTGACGACAAGTGGTGGGATCGTCCGATGTAATCTCCAAACACTCACGTGCGTCGATATTCATCGAATTCCCTCGGCCCAGGCCGCGGCTACGTGCAATGCGTGCGACATCCTCGCCTCGCTTAGGAATTCGATCGATTGTCGCAAAGATACGCGGCTGGGGCCGCGACAGAGAATTGCCGGACATGCCGGAACACCGAGGATTTGTCGTCTCGCGTCCGGCCGACGTTGTGACGTTTCGGTACTGAACGCCCTGCCCAAGCAAAGTCCGATGGCGGCCGGCTCGCTCGCGGTGACCTGGGCCAAGGCGCGGGCCGCCGCGCCCATGGCCCCCGCCGGGCATGGTGGCCGACGATTGACAGCTGGTTTGCTGGACGGCTCACTGCGATGAACACCCGGCTGGCCGGTGCGGCGCCGCAAGTGGTGTTACGGCGATGCAAATATTGCGAGAAGCGCACCTCGATTGAGTCCTCATCTCCGAGGGGGAGATCGACCGCGGACTCCGTGGAACCCACCGACCTTCCCTACGTCGGCTGCCCGGACTGGGATTGTCGTGGCCTGCTAATTTGCGGGTCGATGCGGACGGTTTACGAAACCCCTGACGGGCACTCGGATTGACCGAACCGGCGCCCCGCATCCCGCTGGGGAGCGCGGGCCGCACGCAAGGAGACGAGGACGCACTTTCGGGGGGCCTGTCAATCGCCGAAACCAAGGTGTCCCGAACGGAGAACAGTGTTAGCCTGACCCAGTGGAAGGATCCGAGCCTTCCACCCCCGCCGGGGCGACCTTCGTACTCTTCTGGGACGTTTCGGCCGGATGATGAGCCCTTCGTGGGCAACGGAGGTTTACGACCGTGGCGCCTTCCGACCCGCCCGATGGCGCTTGAATCATGGGATCTGGCCATATGGAATACAGAAAGGTCCGCTCCTTCTCGGATATAGAGCAATTGTGTCGCCGAAATGACACTATCGTCACATTGTGCGGGGGTGGATTGGACAGCGCATATCTGTTGGCGCAGTTGTCGAAACTCGACGTGTATCTTATCGCACTGTCCATCGACGTCGGTGACGAATTCGATCTTGAACAGTTTTCATCCATCGCGGATAAGTTTGATCTACAAATAACCAGATTCGACTACCGAAAAGAATTCGTCGAAGAGTTCGTGTACCCGTCGATTCTCGCGGGCGGCAGATATCTTGGACAGCATCCCATTAGTGCATCGCTGTCACGACCATTGATCGCCCGAGTCGGTGTGGAGTTCGCGCGCTCGGTCGGCGCGAAGTGTCTGCTCCATACGGCCAACCAGTCGCAAAATAGTCTCAGGAGGCTCAATGGAGCCATTTCCGACCTGGGTTTCGAGGGCTACTACGGATCGCCCTACGAGCTCGATGCCCTCAGCCGCGAATTCAAGCGCGTGGAACTTCAACAGGAGTTCGGCATTTCCGGCTTTGCGAATCGGATGACAAGCACCGACACCAACTTGTGGTGCAGAGAGTTCGAAAGTGGAAGCCTGGACGATCCCGAGCAGTTTGAAATCGACCAGAATCTCTACCAGTGGTCCGTCCAAACTGAAACGGCCAGCCGTGTGGTAGAGCTGCGCTTCGAGGGCGGGCATGTCGTATCGGTGGACACTGAACCTGTCGCTGACTTCGTCGACCTGATACGCGGCCTGAACACCACAATCGGCCGTTACGGTATCGGACGCTTCAGCAGTCTGGAGCATCTCGAAAACGGCGAGAAGGTGCTTGAGGTCCGCGAAGCTCCCGCCGCGACGCTCATCCTCGAAGGTTTCGCACAGCTCGCATCAGCGACCGTCGAGGTGGAAACCCTCCGTTGGATGCGCACTCTCGGTGAGGCTTTGATATTGGAGGCTGTCGAGGGGCGATGGTTCCGCGGTCTCCGAGCGGCCTTGCAGTCTTTCCTCGAGGTGAGCGCGCACCGCGTAAGTGGCGAAGTCCGGTTCACTCTTCGCAACGGTGGGTTCGAGCTCGCGGGGTTGAAGGCCGTATCACCGCTTTACATTCGTGATCGGGAGCAGTGGGAGTACGCAAAAGCCGCCGCGGCCAAATCCGTGACAACGGGTCGGCTCGATGACACTTCCGTCTTGGCTGTGCGACGGAACGACCGTCGCTTTGGCCCGGAAGTCGAATTGCTCGACGCCGGCCTAGCACATCGTCCCGATAGCGGGAGTGCAGGGCAGGACCACGAACGCTGGCCGTATAACGCCGCTGCGCAAAGGGTTTCTTCTCCGAAGCCGTTGCCTGGCGCACCATGACCGCCGCCGATCTACTGCGGGGGAGTGCTACATGGGCCGGCGAAGGTCGCGCAACAATTCGCCTGGGGCGCTGCGGCTTTCCGTCACGCCGTTGTGAGGGTCGTTGTGTCGGTCCGCGTCATCGCCGTAACCTCGAAACATGAGTGGGCCCGATGACCGTGTTCGCGGCATCGACGCAAGTCACCGCAGCGAGATCGGGGAGATGGATCTGCGGGTGCGGGCGCTGGAAAGCGTGCTCGTCGAGAAGGGCTACGTCGATCCGGCGGCACTCGACGAGCTCATCGACACCTATGAGACACGCATTGGTCCCCGCAACGGTGCACGTGTGGTCGCTCGCGCGTGGGTTGATGCCAGCTACCGCGACTGGCTGCTGAGCGACGCCACCGCCGCGATCGCGTGGCTGGGCTACACCGGCCGGCAGAGCGAGCACATGATCGCAGTGGAGAACACGCCCCAGCGACACAATCTGGTGGTCTGCACGCTGTGCAGCTGCTATCCGTGGGCGGTGTTGGGGCTGCCGCCCGCCTGGTACAAGAGCGCGCAGTACCGGTCGCGTGCGGTGCGTGACCCGCGTGGTGTGCTTGCCGAGTTCGGCGTGACCCTGCCGGCAGGCACAGACATCCGTGTCTGGGATTCGACGGCCGAGGTCCGTTATCTCGTGGTGCCCATCCGGCCTGTCGGAAGCGAAGACCTCGGCGAAGAGGAGCTCGCCGGGTTAGTGACACGCGATTCGATGATCGGCACCGGTGTACCCCTGCGCCCCGAGGCCCTCGACGCATGAGTAGCGACGATTACGTCACGCACGCTGACCTAGGCGGTCAGCTGGGACACGGTTCCATCAAACTCGAGTCCGGGTTCGAGCCCTGGCACGCGGCCTGGGAGCCGCGTGTCTTCGCGCTTCAGCTGTCGATGGGCGCCTCCGGAGTCTGGAATCTCGACATGACACGTTCCGCACGCGAAACCCTGCCGGACTACGACCAACGCAGCTACTACGAAATCTGGTTCGGCGCTTTGCTCAAGCAGCTCGAGGAGCGCGGGTTGGTCTCCGCCGACGAACTGGCCGCCGGCCGGTCGCTCCGCCCGCCGATCCCGGTGCCCCGCATCGTGCGCGCGCGCGACGTGCCGACGCTGCAGGCCCACGGCGCGCCCACCGAGCGGTCCGCAACCAAGGCGCCTCGGTTCGCTGTCGGCCAGCGCGTGCGCACGATTTCCGGGCCCACCCCGCATCACACCCGCCTGCCGGAATATGGGCAGGGCAAGCCGGCGGTGATCGAACGGTTGCACGGGATGCACGTCTTCGCCGATGCGAATGCCAGTGGTCACGGGGAACAGCCGCAGTGGCTGTATACGGTGGTGTTCCGCGGCACCGACCTCTGGCCGGACGCCGAGCGGGGCTTGACCGTGTCGGTCGACGCATGGGAACCGTACTTGGAAGCGGCATGAATCGGCCCGCACGCCTTCGTCGGGTCATCGGCGCCGGCGGGCCGGTGTTCGCAGAGCCTTGGGAGGCAAGGGCTTTCGCAATGGCGGTTTCATTGCACGAGCGCGGGCTGTATACCTGGTCCGAGTGGGCCGACGCGCTGGCCAGTCGTATCAAAGCGTCACCAGCACATGCCGATTCCAACGTGGGCGACACCTACTACCAGCACTGGCTTGATGCGCTCGAAGACCTGTTGGCGCGCAAAGGCATCGGCTCGGCCGAGACGGCACGCTGGCGTGCTGCCTGGCAACACGCGGCGGACCGCACACCGCATGGTGCACCGATCGAACTACAAGCCGAGGACTTCGACCCAGCTCACAACGCCGGCACCGGGCGGCAATGACCGATGATTCCGGCTGCGCCCCCGCGCGATCCCGGCTCAGCCTTGCGCCCGAACCTCGATATCCATCGGCTTGCGCGCCGACGCGATCACATAATCCGTCAAGCCAGTCCCTCGTTCCCACACCTCTACACCGCGGCACTGGGCGCGATCGTCATCCGAAATCTCGACGACCACTTCATCCATCTTCTTGCCCTCGAGGCGTTGCCGAGCGTATTTGGCCATCCCGGGGAACACGTCTTGCCGGATCGATTCCACGAGCACGTCGTCGAACCCCGCGGCCGACAGCCGACGTGAATACTCATCGCGGTCATAGTTATTGGCCTCGGGAATGTGGCCGTACCTTCGGCCGAAGGTAGTTGCTCGAGCCGGTTTCCTGCCCGGGGTCGGGAGCATGTCGGCGAGCGCGATCGTTCCTCCCGGTTTGAGGACGCGAAACGCTTCGCGCATGAAGTCGTCACGCGTGTCGAAGTGAAAGGCGCATTCCAGGGCCAAGACTCGCTCAAACGATGCGGTGGGAAAATCCATTGCGGTCGCGGAGCCGAGCCGAATGTCGATCTGTTTCTCCAGTCCGCGCTCGGCGACGCGTTCCCGACCCTTCTCGACGTGGACGGGCGTGATGTCGATGCCGGTGATATGAGACACCTTGAACCGATCGAGAAGAGCAAAATCCTGCTCCGCGAAACCCACACCGACGTCGAGTATTTCGTCGCTTGGCTGCAGTCCGGCCCGCGTGCCCAGAAGCTCGACCATCGCGATGCACGCATCGGGATAGGTACGAGCGGCTTTCCAGTAACCGTTGTTGAGCCACAGCGGCTTGGATTGGTCGGCATACCTGTCATTCATGAAGTCGATGACGTCATCGCCGAGGACCGTGTAGTAGCCCGCGGCGTCTTTCTGTCGGATCAGGCTGAAGGAGCGCACGACCGTCAAGAAGGCCCAGTAAATCGAAAGGGCAATTCGCCGCATTTGTTCCTCCTCGACGGGCTAGAGCAGTCCGAGCAATTGCAAATCGGTGACGTATTTGATGATGATCGGCGGCGAGATGTGTGGGATGTCCGGGCTGTCCTTGTCTCGACCGATTCTTGCTTCTTGCACCGCCGCCCGGAATCGGTCGGCCGGCGCGAACGACCCACGGGTCGGCTCGGGGGGATCGACTGGCGCGGAATTGCGCAACAAGAGCATCTGCAGCAACGAGTGCTGGCGCTGCCAATTCGGCAGGGCACCGAGGGCGGTCTCGAACCGCTGCAACCACTCCCCAAAGTCTCCGATGCGCTGGATCGGGTAACCGGCGTCGATCAGCCAGTCGACATATTCGTCGGGCCCGATGCCGTCGTCGTGCGGGTTCATCACGTGATAGGTCTCAAACCCCTCGAGCGCCCGTGCACCCAGTGTGGCGATGGCCTCGGCGATGAAGTCGACGGGCAGCCCGTCAAAGTGGGCGCGTTGCCGGTTGCCCCTGCCGTCGAGCCGGAAGAACGAGCCGGGCGCGATGCCGGCGGCCACCAAGCTCAGCACCATCCGGGTGACCGTGTCCGACAGGTTCAGCTGGCCTGCGTACGTCGGGTCGGCCAAGATCACGTCGCAACGGAACACCGCCACCGGCAGCCCGCACAGGTCATTGGCTGCACGCAGCAGTACCTCACCGGCCCATTTGCTGTTGGCGTAGCCGTCGCCGTAGCTGTCGCCGACTGTGCGGGTGGGGCTGATGACCCGGATGTCGGCGTCCTCGGTGAAGGCGGCCGAATCGATCTGGGTTCGCACGTCGGCAGTCGACACGAAGTTGTAGGACTTGAGTTTCGTGGTGAGCGCGATCCGGATCAGCTCGGCGGTGCCCACCACATTGGGCCCGAATAGCTCGCTGTAGGGGAAGACGGCATTGACCAGGGCAGCGGAGTCGACGATCAGGTCGACGGTATCGGCCAGCCGCTGCCAGGTCTGTGGGTCGAGCCCCAGGTTCGCTTCCCCCTTGTCACCGGCGACGACCACCAAATGATCGGCGGCCAGTTCCCGGAAGTGGCGCAGCAGCCCCGGGTCGCCGCTATCGAAAGTCTTGCTCAAACGGGCCAGCGCGTCCTCGTCGCACTCTCCTCGCACCAGGCAGATCAGCGTGCCGTCGACCAGCTTCATCCGCTCCAGCCATTCCAGCACCAGGTAGCGGCCGAGGAAGCCGGTGGCCCCGGTGAGCAGAACGGTTCTCACCTCGGCGCTGGGGCCCGGCAGAGTCGGTGCCTTGGCCAGCGTCGTCGCGTCGATGAACTTGTCCAGCGTGAGGTCGGCGGCGTGCACCTCGGTGGAGTTGCGGCCGTGCACGGACGCAAAGCTGGGACCGCTGGCCGAGCCGGCACGCCTGCCCAACTGCTCGCCGAGTTTCCGGACGGACGGCGCGTCGAACACGGTGCGGACCGAAAGGTCGGCGTCCAGGCGGGAGTTGATCGCGGCGATCAGGCGCATCGCCGACAGGGAATTCCCGCCGAGGTCGAAGAACGAGTCGTCAGTTCCGACCCGCTCGACCCCGAGCACGTGAGTGTAAATGCCGGCCAGGATCTCCTCAGTGGGGCTGGCCGGGGCCCGGTACTGGGCCGCCGAGTACTCGGGCGCCGGGAGTGCGCGGGTGTCGAGTTTGCCGTTGGGGGTGAGCGGTAGCGACTCGATGGTCATCACCGCGGCCGGCACCATGTAGGCCGGTAGCCGCTCGCTCAGCTGAATTCGTAGGTCGCTGGGGTTGGCGGTGCCGGTGATGTAGCCGATGAGGCGTTTGTCGCCGGGGCGGTCCTCGCGGGCGATGACGACGGCTTGGTCGACGCCGTCGAGAGACGTTAGGGCGGTTCGGATTTCGCCGAGTTCGATGCGGTAGCCGCGGATCTTGACCTGTTCGTCGGCGCGCCCCACAAACTGCAGCTGACCGTCGGCGCGCCATCGCACCAGATCGCCGGTGCGATACATGCGGGCCCCTTGCCCCCCGAACGGGCTCGCCACGAACCGCGATGCGGTCAGCCCGGGTCGGCACCAATACCCCACTCCCACACCGGCGCCGGCGATATATAACTCGCCGACCACCCCGGCTGGCACCGAACGCAACCACCCGTCCAGAACGAAAAAGGCCGCACCCGCCACCGGCGAGCCCATTGGCGGCGACCCCGACCCGGATTTCAGCGGCGCGCTCATGGACGTGTACACCGTGGTCTCGGTAGGGCCGTAGGCGTGGACCATCAACCGTCCCGGAGCCCACCGATCCACCAGCTCTCCCGGGCAAACCTCGCTGGCCGCCACCAACGTCACCCCATCCAGCCCCTCCGACGACAACATTCCGGCCGCCGACGGCGTCTGAATGAGCATGCTGACCTTTTCGGCCACCAGCAAGGCGTGCAGGTCCTCCGGTGAGCGGCCCACCGACTCGGGGACCACCACCAGCCGCCCACCGCGGAACATCGCACCCCACATCTCCCACGCCGAGACGTCGAAGGCCAGCGAATGCCATTGCGACCACACCTGTTCCGGCTCCAGCCAGGTGTCCAGCGACTTCAGCAGCTGGGTCAGGTTGTGGTGGGTGATGGCCACGCCTTTGGGGGCGCCGGTGGTGCCCGAGGTGTACATGAGGTAGGCGATGTCGTCGGGCGTCGGTCCCCGCAGTGCGGTGGCGGGCTGGGTGTCGAGACGGGGATCGTCGACATCGATGATCGGTAGGTCGGTCCCGTTCAGTCGGCCGGCCAGCGCGGCGGTGGTGATCGCGGCCATCGGTGTGGCATCGGCGATCATGAATTCGATGCGCGCCGCCGGCAGTGCCGGGTCGATCGGTAGGTAGGCCGCGCCGGTCTTGAGCACCGCCAAGATCGCGACGACTGCTTCGGCGGAACGTGAAAGCAGCAGCGCCACACGCTGTCCCGGTCCGGCGCCGTGGTCGGCCAGCAGGTTCGCCAACCGGTTGGCGGCCTCGTCGAGTTCGCGGTAGGTCATCGAGTTGCCGTCGAAGGTGACAGCCACCGCTGCGGGGGTGCGGGCCAACTGTTCAGCGAACGACGCGGGAATCGACATGGCGGGGGGCGCCGGCCGGGTCAGCACCGCGCGGTTACCAAACTGATCCAGACGTGCGCGCTCATCCTCGTCGAGCAGATCCACCGTCGACAACCGCTGTGTGGGGTCGGCGGTCATCGCCGCCAGCACCCGCTGGAACCGGTCGATCAGGGCCTGGATGCTGTCAGCGTCGAACACGTCGGTGTCGTACTCGAGACGAAGGCCAAGCTCCGGTCCCGGGGTGGCTTGCACGGTCAGCGGATAGTGGTTGGATTCGCGGCCGGTGAATTCGGTGATGGCCAGCTCGTGGTCGCCGGCGAGGGCGGTGGTGTCGACGGGGTAGTTCTCCAGCACGAACAAGGTGTCGAAGAGCTGATCGTGGCCGGTGATGCGGTGGATCTCGCTGAGTGCCAGGTGCTGGTGGTCCAGTGTGTCGTTGTAGGCGGTTTGCAGTTGGTCGAGCAGGTCGGCGGTGGTGTTGGCCGGCGTGATGCGCGCCCGCACGGGCACGGTGTTGATCAACAGGCCCACCATCGAATCCGAACCGATCACCTCGGCCGGCCTGCCCGAGACCGTGGTGCCGAAGGCCACGTCATGCTGGCCGGTCAGCCACATCAGCAGCTGGGCCCATGCGGCCTGCAGCACGGTGTTGACGGTGCTGTGGGATGAGCGCGCCAGTTCGCTGATCGCCCGGGAGGTT